>NZ_SJSO01000005.1 GCF_004331735.1 Pedobacter psychrodurus | reverse complement strand
GGGCCATCATTGCAGATAGCATCTTTGGTACAGAGCAGAACTATGAACTTCTGGAGAGCAAACAGATAAACAACTACCTTAAGTTTCCCTCTTATCAGGCCGAACAAAAGCAAAGCTACCGTCAGAATCCTTTTTTGAAAGATAACTTCGGCTATGATGCAAGTACTGACAGTTATACCTGTCCGAATGAAAAACAACTTACCTTACAGTCCAGCTATTTTCAAACCCATAAACGAACCGGCTACCAGTCTGCAATTAAAGAGTACCAATGTAAAGACTGCAAGAAATGTCCTTTTTATAAGCAATGCTGCAAATCTACTACAGGCGAGAACAGGATGATCAAGGTAAATGAGAAGCTGGATACTTATAAACATCAGGCCAGAGGAAATCTGAATAGCGAAATGGGAAATGTCTTAACCGAGCAGCGCAGCATTGAAATAGAAAGCTGCTTTGGCGACATCAAACATAACATGGGGTTTAGAAGATTCCATCTTCGTGGATTAAAAAAAGTGGAAACAGAGTTTAGTCTGGTTGCGATGGCGCATAACCTTAGAAAACTTCGGATCAAACAAGAGAAAACGGCTGTGTAAGCCTTTTTAAACCCTATTTCTTGTGTAGTCAATCAAAAGGTATTCAACAAAATAAGTTCGGCAAGATATTCTATAGCTTCTATAGCTATAGAAAAAGGAAGGCTGACCAAATTAGCAATATACCTTTTTAGTCAGCCCCATTGGGAATCTTAATGCCTTTGTAAGGGTTTGTAGGTTGCATTAAGATTCCCGCCTGCGCGGGAATGACGAACGATTTTTAGAATCTGTCACTGGTAGCGCAGTGAAGGATCTTTAAAAACAGAGATAGATCCTGAACAAGTTCAGGATGACGATCGCGTTAGTGGAGGCAGCGTTAGTGATTGTTCAGACTAATGCAATAGAAATCCCTAACTCCATGTCCTATGTGTCTTCCCTCTGTTAACTCGGTGGTTAAAAAGCCTGCGCAACTATTTTTCAGAAAAATAATGTAGGTTTGTTTACTAAAACGCTAGCCACTAAATAGTTTATTTGTATTTTGGCTGCACCAAACAATTTTATGCGCTTCTCAAAACTTCTAGCCCTCCTTGCTGGCTTATTTTTCTTTAGTAATAGCTACGCCCAAACTTACGTAGTAACCAGTAATGCCGATAGCGGACCTGGTACATTGAGGGAAGCATTAACACAAGCAGCCATAGCCAATAGGATAACTACGTTTACCATTAACTTTAATTTACCGGGTACGCCTAGCGACAACGCTAACCGTACCATCAGGTTGCGTTCAGCACTACCTATAGTCTCGTCAAACGTAGTTATTGATGGCACATCTCAGGCAGCCTGGCCAGCACTTGGTGTTTCTGGAGCAAAGGTAATTCTGGAGCCAGAATATCCTAATTCTACATTTTCGGGTCTGGTAATTGGCCAGTCTTCAACCACGCAGATCCAAACTACAGGGGTTGAGGTTTATGGTTTGTACATAAGGAATTTTGCCACCATCAATAACTTACAAAATGTAAATATGGCTCAAGGCTCGGGAATTGTAATCGATTATCGTGCAAATAATATTACAATTGGTGCTCCAACTAAAGGAAATGTTATAGGAGGCAACGTTAACGGTATTATTATTCAGAATAGCTATTATTTTACCACCATCACCGCAACTAAAATTAAGATCCAATCGAACTTAATCGGGGTGATATATGATGGAATAACGCCAAACACCAATGTTTTTGGTATTTCGGCCAATTTATACGATAGCGCGCTAGATGTTGGTGGTGATAATGCTGGTGAAGGAAACGTGATTGCAGCAAACCGGATTAATGTAGATATCACCCGATCATCGTACTCCACTAACGCAAGGTTTGATGTCAACGTGATCAATAATAAAATCGGGGTTGATTATACAGGCAAGAAAGACTTTCATGAGCTACCGATATTTCTTTCTTCTTCCGCTTTAGAAATTGCAGGTTTAAAAGTTAATGCCATCAATACTGCACTTTATGTGCGCAACAACATTATCGGAGGAAATAGAACTACAGGCATTTCGATCACCAATTCCGACTTCATTTTAACTGGTAACGCTATAGGTACCGATGCCGCCGGAACAGTTGTAATGGGTAATGGCATTGGCGTTAGGATAGAATCGGGTGCAGGAGGAACTATCGGCGGCGCAACACCTGCCGAAGCAAACTTAATTGCCAACAACAATTTCGGAGTTGAAACGGTATCTTCAAAGCCTGTAAAAATTACAAGGAACAGTTTCTTTTGCAACAAGACATTTGGGATCGGAAAAACATTATCTATCCTTCAACCCTACATTCAAGTATTGAAAAAAAGAAGTGACTATGTTTCAGGTAAGGCTACTCCCAACTCAGAAGTAGAATTATTTTATACTGTAAACTGCCAGGGTATCTGTGAGGGTAAAACCTACATCGCAACCGTACAAGCTGGTAGCGATGGCCGTTGGGAATATAACGGAAGCCTTAGCGGAATGGTTACTGCAACAGCCAGTTTATTAAATGCTACCACCTCCCCTTTTTCTACAGCAGAATTACTACCAAACGAAGCCATAGTAGAACCCGTAACCTGTAATGCCAACGGATCGATCACGATACCTGAGGTGCGTGAGGGTTTTACCTTTAACTGGGTAAAGATAGAAACTGATGGTAGCCGTGTACCTAAAGGAAGTACACAAAGTATTTCCAATTTAGATGTAGGCACTTACGAAGTAACTGTTGATGATGGCTGCAAAGCATTCCCATCAGTGTTTATCATCAAAGATCAGAAGTTAACCAAACCCACTATTTTGCCAGTCTCGCCTGTATGCGGACAAACCTCTTTTACCTTTACTGCCGAGGTTTTAAGGGGAAAGGGCGTATTAAAATATGAATGGATAAATACCGCAACAAATGCCGTGGTAAGCAGAAGCAATCCAGCTAGTTTGCCAGAAGGTACCTACATCGTAAAGGCCTCAGATGAGGCAAGCTGCACGTTAGATTCTGATCCGATTACGGTTAAAAGGAAACCCCAACCTAAAATTGGGAATCCAACTAAAACTACTTCTGCAGCGTGTGGTAAAGAAAACGGATCCATTGTCGGCATCACTATTATAGATGCAACAGGTACGTTAAGCTACAAATGGTTTAAACGTGATCCGATCACAGGGATTTTAGGTACTGATGTTGTGTCGAATACATTGGACCTGGAAAATGTTGGAGGTGGCAACTATACCTTGTCTGTTTCTGATGAGGGTCAATGTTCGCCAGTTTCCTCATCTTTCTTTATCGGTACTTATAGTGATGTTACCATTAATGGCGGAACAGTAACCCCGGCCAGATGCGGTGTTAACAATGGTGTTATTGATGGTGTATCGATTACCAATGCCGATACCTACGAGTGGTTAAGCCCAGCTGGACAAAGCATCAAAAAAGGAACGTACTCACCTGGCATGTCAATAAAAATGATTGACCTAGCACCAGGAACTTATACATTAAGAGCCAGCAATTCGCTATATACCTGCACTTTAGACAGGACTTTTAGGGTGGATGCATTAACGCCAACTGTTTATACTTTTACGCCAACCGTTAACAACACTACCTGTGAGTTGATTAACGGAAGTATTAACCTAAACTTCAGTTCCATTCTTCCAACATTCTTTAAATGGGTAGATGAATCAGGAGCTACAGTTGCAGGAGCAACCAAAACAGGGAACATTATTGAACTTAAAAATTTGCCAGGAGGCAATTACAGGATGTTCGCTTATGATGTGAACAATTGTGAAACCATTTTAGGGCCTTATGCCATCAATATTACGCCAAAACTAAACATCGTATCGAATACGGCAACTGTAATTAAAGATGGCTGTACCTTACAGAGAGGTTCTGTTAAAGGCATACAGGTAATTGGTGGTATTCCAGCTTACGATTTTAAATGGATAAATGAAGCTGGTGAAGCCGTTCAATATACCCAAGATTTGATTAATGTTGGCGCAGGCACTTATCGCTTAGAGGTTAAAGACAAAACATCTTGTGGTTATGCTATCAGCGAGGCCTATACAGTAGTAGATGAACCTTTTAAAATCATAGCTCCACTCATCAACGATTTACGCGTTTGTTATGTTTCTGATATCGTTTTACCTGTAATTGCACCAGAAGAAGGAACTTACCAGCTCTTTGAAAAAATTGACGATACCAAGCCCTTTTTAGAAAACACCAACGGAATATTCAAATTTAAAGTGGCCAAAACAGCCGATTACTTCGTGAGGAGAAAATTAGGTTCTTGTACCAGCGAGTTCACTAAAGTGCACGTAGAGGTAACACACGATAACCTCGAGGTAACCAATACCATGACCCCAAATGGCGATGGCATGAACGATGTTTGGCAAGTGAGGGGCTTACCGGATTTCAAAGGGAATAATATTAAAATTTATACCCGTGGTGGCCAATTGGTATACGAATCAATCGGCAACTACACCAAACCTTTTGATGGTAGGTTTAGGGATAAGGAATTACCAGCAGGTGTTTATTATTATGTGATCGATTTGCGAGCCGAATGTAAACCACTGGGCGGTAGTATAACGCTTTTGCGTTAAAACTGTCGGCTAGGGCAAACCACTTGATAACGGTTATTTAATAAAATACCCAGTACAATTTCGTGCGTGCCATTGTTTACCGAGCGTAAACCTGAAGTATTAACATCATAAGAATAACTCAGGTTTACCAACGAAGCAATATTGAGTCCGGCCAAAAGCGAAAAGGAATCATTGTTTCTGAAACTGGTACCCACCCAGAATTTATCCTGATAGGCGAATTTCAAATTGGCATCGAAAGTAGCTGGAGAGTTGGTCCAATACGAAATCAAACCTGAGGGAATCATTGCGATATCCTCATCCAGAAATATTTTATAGCCCGCCGTTCCGTAAAAAGTAGCCGCTTGGTAGGGACTGGTTTTAACTTGATTATTTACAATACTGCTTTTATTTCCAACGAGCTGTTTTGCTGAAACACCGGCAAAAAATCTTGGACTATACAGCCAAATACCTGCGCCAATATCCGGTCTTATTTTATTGTTGTAATCGGCAGAGAATAAAGGATCGCCAGATTCGTCAGCTATAATCCCACGCACATCAACACTAATTGATTTAAATCCGCCAGATAAACCAACTGATAAATTTACTTCGTTTGTAATCCCTAGATGATAAGCATAGGTTAAATTAACATTTGTTTGCCTAACCAAACCAGCTTTGTCTGTCATGGCCACCAGGCCAATTCCATGGTGAGGTTCGGCCGCAGTATAACTGTTTACAAAACTTCTGCTCATTGGATTATCTCCATTCCCGGCAAATGAGTTTACATTGCTCCGAACAAAATCTTCGCCAATAGCAGTGCTTAAAGAAAGATATTGTGTACTTGGGGCACCTTCTAAACCGCTCCACTGTTTGCGTAAACCTATTTTTAAATCCGTATAATTATCTATTCCCGATAGTGCAGGGTTCAGTAGAATATTGTTAAAAATATATTGGGTGCTCCGGGGAATTTCTTGTGCATAGCTACAAAAAAAGAGGCAGGCAAGCAGAGAGAGCGCGTAAAAAAATTTCATTTAGACCTTTAGTGATGCGTTAATTGATTGATAAAAAAAGCATATCAATACAAGGGCTAAGATAATAAGTTGTAGCCAATTATAAAGTATTTAATATTTATCTGCTCATTAACTTCAAAGAGGCCCTCTAGCCAACCGTACTAATTAACCCTTCTTTTAAATTTCGATATAAAACCGATAATTTTTATCTCAAAAACCACTACTTCTTTTGATGTAACCTCAAAATATTGTAAGTTTAAAGTTTTTTAAGCGCTTAGCTTAGAAAAAAATTTTATCTCCATCAATGTTACGTGTCGATAGTTCTAAAACCTGTAAAGTGGTGTACTCTTTGTGCAAACATGAGTACTTGGGCTATTTAATTGAACCTCACGTTGTTCAACTCAATCCACAAGGAGATTTTTCTTTTACTTATCAACGGGTTTTTACGCATACCGCAGAAGAATTTAGCGCCTATTTAAGTGATATTGATTATAAGCTGATCAAGATTTTAGATGACATCGAGCAAGACTCGCTGATTAAAAAATATTATAAAAAACTAATCAGGCCAACTGAGTTTTTCACCAAAATTTTCGACAGTAAATTTTACGAAAATGTCCGCCCTAAAATCGAGAAGAAACTTGCCGAAGCTTTAGAGCTTTTAAAGGTAAAAAACGAGCTTTATGTAATGGACAAAGATGGCTGGCCGGTAGAACGCAAAATCGAACTGGCCGATGAGCCCGCATCTATTCTTTTTCATTTCCGCCGGAATGAAACTGAAACACGTTATTTTCCGACCATCAAATATCAGAATCTGCGCATCGAATTTATGTTTAAAGAAGCGCAGATCATTAGCAACAAACCTGCATGGCTATTGCTTAATGATGTATTGTACTTTTTTGATCAGGATATTGAAGGGAAAAAATTGCAGCCTTTTTTAAATAAACGTTTTATTGCCATACCCAAAACAACTGAAGCCACTTATTTTGAAAAGTTTGTTGCCCCTTTAATAGAAAAACACCATGTGTATGCCGAAGGTTTCGAAATTAGAACCGAACAGTTTGAAGCCACACCTGTAATTAAAGTTTTATATGTAGACGGCGGACTTTCTCAGATTCAGTTGTACTTTAAATACGGCGAATATACTTTCCCAGTAGAGAATGCGCACAAAGTAACTGTACGTTTAGAAAAAACTGCCGATAACTATATTTTCCACCGCATCAAACGTTCGGCAGAATGGGAGAAAAAACAGTTTAATTTGCTGTTATCGTTAGGACTAAAAAAAACGAGTTCTTTATTCAGCAACCTGGAAGTAGCTTCTGCCGACGAAAATCCAAGTTACGGGGCTATAAATTGGGTAAATGAACATATCGAACTTTTAGAAGCAGCAGGATACGAAATTGAACAGGCCACTGGGCAGAAAAAATTTGTTTTAGGCGCCAGCAAAATAGATCTTGAAGTTAAAGAAGGAAACGATTGGTTTGATATTCATGCCGTGGTATGGTTCGGAAAATACCAGATTCCTTTTCTTTCGCTAAAACAACATATTCTACACAAAAAGCGTGAGTTTTTATTGCCCGATGGCGAGGTGGCCATTATTCCCGATAAATGGTTTACGCAATATGGTAGTTTATTCAGTTTGGCAGAGGCTGGAAAAACGTTAAAATTAAAGAAACACCATATCGGTCTAATCAACGATTTGGCCGAAGATAGCCTAGCTAACGTTACACTCGAGCGTAAGTTACAGCGATTATCAGATTTCGAAGATATCGCCGATACGCAGATGCCCGTTCACTTTAAAGGTAGTTTACGCGATTACCAGAAAGCCGGTTATAACTGGTTCAGCTTTTTACGCGAATACAATTTTGGCGGGTGTTTAGCCGATGATATGGGTTTGGGTAAAACCATCCAAACATTAGCCATGCTGCAAAAAGTGAAGGAAGATGATCAATTGCTTGAAACGCAAACCACCTCACTCATCATCATGCCTACCTCTTTAATTTATAACTGGTTAACAGAGGCTAAAAAATTCACACCAAAGCTTAAAATACTGGCACATACGGGCACTAATCGAAATAAAGATGTTGCCAATTTTGCCAATTACGATATCATCATTACCACTTACGGTGTAACCAGAGTGGATGTAGATGAACTGAAAAATTTTTATTTCAACTACATTATTCTCGATGAAAGTCAGAACATTAAAAACCCGGCATCAAAATCATTCAAAGCCGTTAGAA
Source organism: Pedobacter psychrodurus (assembly GCF_004331735.1). GTDB lineage: Bacteria > Bacteroidota > Bacteroidia > Sphingobacteriales > Sphingobacteriaceae > Pedobacter > Pedobacter psychrodurus. The sequence continues at coordinate 383,809 of NZ_SJSO01000005.1, read as the reverse complement.
GCTTAAAATCGAAACATAAACTGATTCTGAGCGGTACGCCTGTAGAAAATTCGGTAAGTGATTTATGGTCGCAATTAACTTTTTTAAACCCTGGTTTGCTGGGCACACAGGCATTTTTCTATGAAGAATATGTACAAGCAATAGAAAAGAAAAAAGACGAAGAAAAAGCGCGTAAACTGCAATCGATTATTAAGCCATTTGTGCTTCGTAGAACGAAAGAGCAAGTAGCAGCAGAATTACCCCCTAAAACGGAGCAGGTAATTTATTGCGACATGAGCGAAGATCAGGCCGCTTATTACGAGAAAACAAAATCTGCCTACCGCAACGACTTATTGCAAAGCATGGACGATGGAACTTTCGCCCAGAAACAGGTGCAGCTTTTACAAGGATTAACTGCCCTACGTCAGCTGGCCAACCACCCCGTAATGATTGATGGTGCCTATGTTTCAGATTCGGGGAAGTTTGAAAACGTAATCCACACTTTAGATAACGTACTTAAAGGCGGGCATAAGGTTTTAGTATTTTCTCAGTTTGTAAAACACCTGGATATCTTCAAAAAACATTTTGAAGCGGAAAATATTCCATTTGCTTATCTGGATGGTTCAACCCGTAACCGCGGCGAAATTGTTTCCGAATTTCAGCAGAATACCGAACTGAAGGTCTTCTTAATCTCGATAAAAGCTGGTGGTGTGGGTTTAAACTTAACCCAGGCCGATTATGTTTTTATCCTCGATCCATGGTGGAACCCTGCGGTAGAACAACAAGCGATCGACAGAACCCACCGTATCGGTCAGGATAAAAAAGTTTTCATTTACAAATTTATTGCAAAAGATACCGTTGAAGAGAAAATATTGGCCTTACAAAACCGTAAAAAATCGCTGGCAAACTCTTTAATTACAACTGAAGAAAGTTTCTTTAAATCATTGAGCAAAGAAGATATAAGGGATATATTAAATTAAAGTCGACATAGGCAATTGATTCATTAGTCATTGGTTCATTCATGAACATGTCGCAAGCTGGATATATCTCGAAATATCGTCATTCCCAACTTGATTGGGAATCTTAATGCATTATAAATATGCAACACATTAGCTTTAAGATTCCCGCATACGCGAGAATGACGATTATGCGAACAATAAAATCCTCTTAAATGATCTTAGGTTTCTTAGGTGGTGAAATTTTTCTCTGTGGTAGTCCCTATATTTAATTTTCTTTCAAAACTCATTTCCCCCTTACTTGTTATACAGTAGAACATAAATTTTACCATCATGACAAATCAAGATTTTAATACCGCTGTAAACAACGTTAAAGAAGCCTGGAAGTACCCAGAATTATTCACAAACGTTTCAAAATCTGAGCGTTGGTTATCGGGCGCTGCAGGAACATATTTGCTCTTTAAAGGTATCACCAGCATTTTTTCGCATCCTGTAATTGGCCTAACTGGAGCAGCAATTGGCGCAGGATTACTGTATCGCGGCGTTACGGGTTATTGCCCAATGCGCGATTTGGCAGAACAGCGCAGAGAAGACATTGCCCCTGACGAAGTAATTATAAGCGAAACCTATGTTGTTGACGATTTGGGGTAAAATTTTAAATACCAATTTCCATTTCTTAATAAACTGGTTAACTTTAAAAAGTTAAACCACAATCATGAACAAGTATACACTATTATTTATTCCTGCACTTTTTGCAGGTCAAGCTATGGCACAAGATAAAAAACCAGATCCTGCCAAAGACCCAAAAACAACCGAGGTTTGGGAACCTGTTCCAAAGGTTGTTACACCAGGCAAATTGCCTCAAGATGCACCATCTGATGCTACCATTCTTTTTAGTGGTAGAAATTTAGATGCATGGCATTCGGTTAAAGATCCATCAAAACCAGCTGAATGGACAATCGACGATGGATTTTTCACCGTAAAAAAAGGGACTGGAAACATCGAAACGAATAAAAAGTTTACCGATTACCAGCTACATATGGAATGGAAAATTCCTGAAAACATATCGGGCGAAGGTCAGGCACGTGGGAACAGTGGCGTGTTTTTAGCCTCAACTGGAGGTGGTGATAATGGTTACGAAATCCAGATTATGGATGCATACAACAATAAAACCTATGTGAACGGACAAACAGGTAGCGTTTATAAACAAGCCGTTCCTTTGGCTAATGCTAACAAGAAACCAGGCGAATGGCAATATTATGATATCATTTGGAATGCTCCACGTTTTAACGAAGATGGAACAGTACAAAAACCAGCAACTGTTACCGTGTTTTTAAATGGGGTGCTTTTGCAAAACGGATTTGTATTAAAGGGTGAAACCAGGTATATCGGCGCCCCTGAATATAAAAAACATGGCCCTTCTTCAATTAAATTACAAGATCACGGCGACCCAAGCCCAGCCATCAGTTACAGAAATATTTGGGTAAGAGAATTATAATTCAACAAAACAACAATACGGAACCTGCAGGCCAAAAGTTTGCAGGTTTTGTTTTATAAGATAATTTGACTGATAATTGCATCAGATTATTAGGGTTGAATTTTATGAACAAAGGCAGATTAGAAGCATTTAGTGATGGGGTAATTGCAATCATTATCACCATTATGGTTTTAGAGATTAAAGTACCCGAGCATGGCGATACATTGGCCAGCTTAAAACCACTTATTCCAAAATTTATCAGCTATGTTTTAAGTTTTATCTACGTAGGTATTTACTGGAACAATCACCACCATTTACTGCATGCGGTTAAAAAAGTAAACGGATCAATGCTTTGGGCAAATCTTAATTTTTTATTCTGGCTCTCTTTATTCCCCGTAGCAGCCGGATGGATGGGTGAGCATCATTTTGCGTTATGGCCGGTTGTAGTTTACGGTGCTGTGCTCCTGCTTGCTGCTGTTTCTTACACCCTGTTGGTAATCGTAATCAAAAGAACGGAGGGTCAGCATTCGCTTGTGGTACATGCCATTGGGAGTGATGCAAAAGGGAAATTTTCATTGCTTTTTTATATCGGGGGCGTTGCACTAAGTTTTATAAACCCATGGATTGGTGTTGCACTCTATTTCTCTGTGGCCTGCATCTGGTTTATCCCCGATAGAAGAATAGAAAATGCAATGCGCGAACAAGGTTTAATTGAGGGGAATAACGGACATTAGCCTTAGTGCGGGGATTATAATTGTATGAAAAACTAATTTCTTGGCATACTTAGCCGATAATAGTAATACAACCCCGCCCACCTAGCCCCGATTGAAGTGAACATCCCGATCCCTTCATCGAGATAAAACGTAAAGCGGGAAGAAACCTGAATAACTGTACTTAGCTGCGCTCCAAGTGAAAGTCAAAACATCTGTTGGAATCAAAGCGCCTGAAGCGTCTCTATATACAATTCCCGACTAATCATCTCTGCACCCAAACTCAGTAAATGATCATTTGGTAACTGGCAATCGATTAAATCGATATTCATTTTACTCAAAAAAATCAATGCTGCTTTTGAGGCATTGCTTACATGGCTAAACATACTTTCGCCACAAAAAACGCGGTTTACTTTTAAACCATATAAGCCACCAACCAGTTGATCTCCTAACCAAACTTCTACACTATGTGCGTAGCCCTGTTGATGAAGATTAATGTAAGCCTCTTGCATTTCGTTGGTAATCCAGGTGCCATCCTGACCTTTCCTTTCAGTAGTTGCGCAATTGCGAATTACTTCGGCAAAAGCCTGATTAAAGGTTACTTTGAAAACCTCCTGATTCAGAATTTTCCGCATGCTTTTACTGATCTTAATTTTATCTGGATAAATTACGCAACGCTCATGTGGCGAATACCAGAGAATTGGTTCGCCTTCACTAAACCACGGAAATATACAATTGGAATATGCAATTAACAACCGCTCTGTACTTAAATCTCCCCCAATGGCCAATAAACCATCCTCCTCTGCCAAAGCCGGATCTGGAAAGCCTGGGTTATCATCTAGTAACTGAAAAAACATAAACAAAAATAAGAAAGAAAACAAAGATTAAACCCTGGCGTTTTAAATAAGTCATACTGTAAAACAGTCCATTATGAGCGCAAAAGATAATTTCTTAAAAGTAAAACATCTTTACAACCGGGCGGGCTTCGGGGTTTCTTATACAGACTTACAAAAATTAAGCAAAAAAAACCTCGATAAGGTGGTAGATAATCTGCTTAAAGATTCCCAAAAAAACGATCCCATCAATTTAGTGAACGATTACGAATCGAAACGGCAACTTCTGGTTCAGGCGGGTTTATACTCAAAAAAAGACCTGAGTGATGAAGAAAAAAAAATGCGCCAGCAAATTGTTCGCGAACAAAACGAAGTGAGCCGCGACCTGAACATTGCCTTCATTACCAAGATGATTAACACAGATGCCCCATTGAGGGAAAAAATGACACTTTTTTGGCATGGTCATTTTGCCTGCCGCAGCAATAACCCGTTTTTTGCACAACAACTAAACAACATCCAAAGAACAAATGCACTTGGCAGCTTTAAAGCCTTACTGGTTGAGGTTTCTAAGTCGCCCGCAATGCTGCAATATCTGAATAACCAGCAGAATAGAAAAGGAAAGCCAAATGAGAACTTCGCACGCGAGCTCATGGAACTTTTCACCTTAGGTAGAGGAAATTATACCGAGCAGGACATTAAAGAATCTGCCCGCTCATTTACCGGCTGGATGTACGATAAAGATGGCTCTTTTATTTTTAGGCAAAACTTACATGATGCCGGAACAAAAACTTTCTTCGGTAAAATTGGGAATTTTGAGGGCGAAAACATTATTGATATTATTCTCGAAAAACCAGAAACCTCGCAGTTTATCGCCCGAAAAGTATACAAATTCTTCGTAAATGATAATCCAAATGAGACGCACATTAAAGAACTTGCCACTCATTTTTACAACTCGAAATACGACATTGCCTCGATGATGAAAAAAATGTTTACTTCCGATTGGTTTTATAGCCCTGAAAATGTGGGCACAAAAATTAAATCACCTACCGAATTTTTGGTAGGATTAAGTCGCGAGTTTTATGTTACTTATAACAAACCACAGGTTTTAATACAGCTACAAAGCAGTTTGGGGCAATATTTATTTAACCCACCTAATGTTGCAGGCTGGCCTGGCGGACAAAGTTGGATTGATAGCTCATCGTTAATGTTAAGGATGCGCATTCCCTCTCTTGTTTTAAATGATGGGGAAATCGATTTTAGCGGTAAAGCCGATCCTGAAGATGAAGCTGTAATTGCCTTAAGCCGGACAGCGACCACCAATGCAAATGCGAACACGAAACCAAAGTCGTATGTAAACGCAAATGCAGATTGGCCTAAATTTTTAGATACTTTACCAAAGGGATTAACCCCATTAGCGCTTACTGAGTTTTTATTGCAACCAAAATTAAACGCCAAAATTACATCAATGGTAAGCGATAATAAAGGATTGCGGAGTACAGCAGTAGAAATTACCAGTATGCCCGAGTATCAGTTGTGTTAATAGTCAATGGTTGATGGTCAATAGCCAGTTACCTATGCACCTAGGCTATTAACCATTAAACTATGAACCATTGACTAAAAGACCATCAACAAAAAAACTTTACACCATGAACAGAAGAAATTTTTTAAGAAATACAGGATTTGTTGCAGCAGGTTCGCTATTCGTTCCGGCTTTTATGAAACCACTTGAGGCCATGGCACTTGATGAATTGAGCCTTTACAAAAACCTGGTTGTGGTACAGCTTTCTGGCGGAAATGACGGCTTAAATACTGTTATTCCCTTTGGAAACGACATTTATTATCAAAAGAGAAAAAGTATTGCCATTAAACCTGAAGAGGTGATCAAACTAAACGACATGCAGGGATTAAATCCCAATATGGCCGCCTTGCAAGAAATTTATGACCAAGGCTGGATGACCATTATCAATGATGTTGGCTACCCTAACCCCGACCGTTCGCATTTCCGTTCGATGGATATCTGGCAAACGGGTAGTGATAGCAATCAATTCTTATCAACCGGATGGATTGGCCGCTATTTAGATAGCAATTGCCAAACCTGTAAATTCCCTTATACCGCGATAGAAGTAGATGATTCGCTTTCTCTCGCGATGAAAGGTCAGACTAAAAAAGGAATTGCATTAAAAGATCCTGCTGCTTTGTTCCGCAATACAAACGATCCATTTTTTAAAGCCATGTTGCAGAATGACAAGGAACATTTAGATGAAGATAATTTAGGTTATTTGTACAAAACCATGATCGAAACTTCATCCTCTGCCAATTATATCCAGAATACCTCCAAAATTTACCAGTCTAAATCCACGTACCCAACTTCGGGTTTTGCAAACCAGTTGAAAACGGTTTCTAAATTTATTTCGTCAGGATTAAAGACAAGAGTTTATTATGTATCGTTAAGTGGTTTCGATACACACGTAAATCAAATTGGTCAACAAGGAAATCTGCTTAAACAATATAGTGAAGGCATGGCGGCCTTTTTGAAAGATCTAAAATCGAACAACAAACTGGAAGATACCTTGGTGGTTACCTTCTCCGAATTTGGCCGCAGGGTAGAACAAAACGCCAGTAATGGCACCGACCACGGAACGGCAAATAATATGTTTGTTTTTGGCGGAAAATTAAAGAAACAAGGGATTTTTAACGCTGCTCCTAACTTGAGCGACCTGGATACCGGCGATTTAAAATACCAATTGGATTTCAGACAGGTTTATGGTACCATTTTAGATAAATGGCTGGATGTAAATAATGCTGATATCTTGAACAAAAAATTTAATACGCTCGATTTTATATAGATATTACAAAGAAGTTAAGTTTTCATAGCACCTTGGCCATTTAAACTTGACTTCTTTCTTAATTATTTCCTTTTCAACACATAAACAGGTCGATTGGAATCTGAGGACACCTGCTCTGTGTAAACACTAAACAGTTCATAATCGTAGGACTTCATTTTGTTCACGGCATCGATGGCTGAATTAAATTCTAGTTTTTTGGCATTGTCATCCCTGATGTACATTTCGCTATATTCATCTACCTTTTGCCCATACTCCAGTAAAATCCATTGTTTATCCTCAAAAAAACTCTTTTCCGCGCGGATCTGGATATAATCCACATGGATATCGGTCAGCTTCACGCCATTTACATTTTGGGCTTTGGCACGCGACAGCCCAAAGCATGCGACAAGTGCCGCTGCAAGAATTAATTTTTTCATGTTGTGTTTCTTTTTGTGTGTAATTCTAAATTACGAAGAATACATGAGTATGTATTAAATGAATTGTAACAAAACATCCATTATTAAATCTTAAACTAAAAAACATAATGAACTTTTTAGGCAATATTATCTGGATTATTTTTGGCGGTATCTTTATTTTCTTCGAATATATTATTGGAGGATTAATCCTTTGTCTAACCATTGTGGGGATTCCTTTTGGCATTCAATGTTTTAAATTTGCCATTGTAGGCCTTGCTCCTTTTGGGGTTAAAATCACCGATACTTCATCAAACACAGGCTGCCTTTCTACGATCATGAACCTGATCTGGATTTTATGCGGTGGTTTCTGGATTGCTTTAACGCATTTATTTTTCGGTATCCTGCTTTGCATTACCATTGTAGGTATTCCATTTGGGCGCCAGCATTTTAAGTTAATGAATCTGGCTTTTACGCCGTTCGGAAAGTCGATTTCTTAAAACGAAAGGAAACTGAAAATATCTTCAGTTAAAGCACCCGTTTTCAAATCAAAATTTAATATTTTTTGATTTTGAAAATGAAAGTCAGTATTTCATAGCCTCTGCAATCCCGCCATTCGCTGTAGCCCTCATGAAAAATTCGGGGCTGTCGCTGCTGTCAGGTTTATTGAACAACAGAATGATCCTGCAGGCGCTACACAACCTTAAATAGTAATACCAGCCTTGCCAGCTAACTCGACCGCAGTGTAAAACCCATAGTCCGAAGCATGAGGGCGAGGATTTGTAACGGAGGGCGGGGCAGTTGAGGCCGAAAAGTGATGTGTTTGCTTTCCAAAATAATAATAAAAAATGCTTGTATACCATGGCCAGTCAACTCAATCGCTTTAGAATGGTTCCTTCATTTGGACCGCAGCGGAGAACCCGAAGGCTCTGCGAAGCAAAATCTGTAATTTTTTTTGAAAAGCAAGGTTCGGTGTTTATCGGATCCGAAAGTCCTGCCATCCGCTTTATCCCGACTTTACCTCGGGATGCTCGCTGCTGTCAGGTTTATTGAACTATGGCCTGTTCCCATTAGCAAAAAGTGCTGTACTTAGCCCCGATTGAAACCGATGAGCACAACAATTGCGCTCCAAAAAACTATTGGATCAACCCTATTGATTTAGAATGTTCAATCGCCTCATCGCTATCATTAAACAAGCACGCACTCACCTGTTTGTCTTTGATTTTTGCTAACAAAGCTAGTGTCTGTTTTTCTCTTTCGGGCCGAATGTTGCGGATATACACCGCTTCAATATTTTTTGGATATTTCTCCACTATTGCTGAATAAATTTCGGGGTCCTGCTGGGAGTTATCACCAAAGAAAACAAACTTCTGATTGGGGAAAGCGTCTAAAATCCTCATTACCCTCAATAATTTACCTTCATGCCCTGTTTTACCTGTTTTCACTAAATCTTTCCATCGTTTTAATGTATTTAAAAGAAAAGCACCTTCAGGCAGTTTATTAAACTTGAAAGTCTCGAGCAAATAATCGTAAAGGTTCCATTCGCTGCTACTTACATAAAAAAAAGGATTGGGCTGATTTGCCTCGGTATGCGACAGGGCTAATTGCTGATAGTGACTGGCTGCATCTGCAAAAGTTTTACGTGTATGCGGATTTTTGATAAACAGCTCTCTTAATCTCCTTCCAATAGTTGCCGAATGAGAAACCATTACCGTATCATCCACATCAGAAATAAAAGCATATTGGGTAATGTGTGGCACATATACCTTACCCTCACCTGCACTTAAAACTTTACCGTTTCTATCAACAGCTTCTACTTTAACAAAATGCCAGCCTGCAGGCACATCATGTTCCGCCTTCCATTCAAACTTAAAAAAGCCATCTCCTTCGGTTTTATTGTAAATGGTCTGATCAAAAAACTGCAAACGCACCTCAACAGAAGCATAAGGTTTTAAAATAAAGAGTTTTAACAGGTGTACAATATTAACAAACAAATTATTACTATAAACCTGCTGTGTTTTTGCCTTGCGTTTAAAAACATGGCCATAAACAACCAAATTGTGTGCGTGGCCATAGCCATGATATACTTTAACGCTAACAGATTTATTCATCTGTATTAAAACAGAGTTTACTAAAAGTTGTTTGTGATATAAACCATAAGCTAACAAATGAAATTATTATTCATCATCAACCCAGGCTCAGGCAGTCATAACATTAACTTGAAGGAAGTAATTTCTACCCATTTCAATGCAAAAAACACACAAGTTGATCTTTTCGAATTACCAGAAGATTGCTCTTTAGAGAAGATAAAAGAGAGAATTAAAAGTGCAAAAGCAGATCGTGTGGTAGCTGTTGGTGGCGACGGGACCTTAAAACTGGTTGCCGAATGTTTGCTGCATACCGAAACCCCTATCGGGATTATCCCTGCCGGTTCGGCTAATGGCATGGCAAAAGAATTAGGTATACCAACTGATATTGAACAGGCTTTAGCTATCTTGGATGGAGGTCGTTTGCAAAAAATTCATGTAGTTAAACTCAATGATGAAATCTGTATACATTTATCTGATCTAGGTTTTAATGCCTACCTGGTAAAGAAATTTGATACCCTGCCCCAACGCGGTATGTGGGGTTATGCAAAAGCCACCTGGCATGCTTTATGGAACCATAGCAGAATGGAAGTACAGCTGAAACTTAAGGACAAAACCATTACTTCAAAAGCGGCGATGGTAGCCATTGCCAATGCAACCATGTACGGCTCCGGATTAAAAATAAACCCTGATGGAAAATTAGACGACGATCTTTTCGAAGTGGTTTTGGTAAAAGATTACTCCTATCTTGAAATATTAAAAATATGGATCACCAAACTGCCCTTCAACCCAAAAAAAATAGAGGTGTTCCAAACTGCTGAAGTCAAAATTTCGTCGAAACATAAAGCACATTTCCAGGTTGATGGAGAATACATTGGCAGCGTGAATACCGTTGAAGCAAAAATTCTTCCTGCTGCCATAACGGTGGTTTTACCTAATGTATCAGAAGGATGAGCGGTGAATTTTAATGGTAAAATATAATCTGAAAAATTCGGCGATAAAACAGATGCGGAACAAAATATCAAACCACCGTTCGCCCAGGTTTAACACTTCTGGTAAATAAGTAATAAAGCCGATGGAAAATATCCATACCACCAAACGGAATGGAAACTGAATGTAATAAGTAATAAAGCCGAATTTCTTAAATAAAATTAAACCCGTTGCCGATACAAAAAGAGACACAAATAAGGGCAACAATAAAACAACCTTGGCCTGCGAAAGTATCTGATCGGGAATTTCGTTCAGGTGTGTTAAAATCTGCCAAAACTGTTTAGCCAATAATGCAATGCTAATAATATCCAATAAAGCGAAAGATCTAACCGTGTTTTTCATTGTTGGCTAAATTAATCAATTTCATTATCTTCACTTAGCAAAAGCTGATCAATTACTTTGTTTCCGAAACAACATCCATTAAATGCTTAAATTAACGTTGTTATTTGCCTTTTTATTAACTGCTTTTAACAATAATTCTATTGATCACGCTGTAATGAATAACAATCCTTCACATACAGATTGCACACAGAAAAAAGATCTCATAACAGGTAAAATGATCTACACTTCATTTGATGAACCGGCAACAAACCAAGGTGGGCGGGCAAAGCTTTACAAAGCACTTTCTAACGTTACATTAGAGACTATTCCCAATAGCGCATCAACCCAATTCACTATATCTTTTTTAGTTGATGCGGATGGTCGCATTTCCCGAGAAAGGGTAGTAAGAGATGAAGTTGGTAAAATAGGAGAGCAAATGTTAAAGATTATAAAATCCTTTAAATGGGCTCCGGCAACCTGTAACGGTAAAAAAGTGGCAACATTAACGACTCTTTCTACACGGATGTGTTTACAGTAAAAGACCTGGCTACTACTTACAATACTTTGCTAAATAATCATCAGCCTTTTTACTCCCCATATATTTAACAAATAAAAAATCCTCACACGCACCTTGTTTATCGCCTTGTTTTATTTTCTTTAGGGCCATTTTTATCCTGTCGTCCAAATATTCATCATCAATACCTAACTGGTTTTTAGTGGCAATAATCTGAACTTCTTGTCCGGGTTTTGCCTGGTCGATGTTTTTATAAAAATTAATGACAGAGTTGGTCAAACCTTCCTCAGCCAAATAAGTACGGATAGCTTCTTGAATGGCTTCACTTGATTTTCCTTCGCAATTATAGCCCGAAAGTTTAAAATTAACCGGCGCAACTATCGAAACAGTTGTATCGTAACCTGCCAGAACTTGCCATTTACCGCTGCTTAAACGCACCAGTCGCAGGGCTTCTTCATCGAGATCAGACAATATTCCTTTACTCACTTTCGAAAAATAAACCTTCCCTTGTGCATCAAGCTTAAAGCTCACATTTACCGTTCCTTGAATACAATTATCTTTAGAGAACTGCGGATAAATGGTGTTCTCCCTTAAAAAATTTGTAAAACCACTTTTACCTGATTTAAACTGAACCTGGGCTATAGCCAATGAACAGGAGAAAAGCAAAGAAAGGGTGAGCAGGTTTTTCATTATACTAATTTACGGTTTATTCAGGTTTAACCGCAAAGAACACAAAGTTTTTCTCCGTAAACAATAATATTTTACCACAGAGATCATGGAGCTTCTCACAGAGGAGAAAGAGCTTTTTTTTTGCCAGAGCACAGAAATTGCAGAAAGTATTCCGTGTTAATCTGTGTTTCCGTGGCTAACCAAATAAAAACCTCGGCGTAAGCTTTGTGCCTTTTCTCTGTGCCCTCAGTGGTTAGAACTAAGAAAACGTAGCCTTCAAAATTAAATTCGGATCGGGGCAGTTTGTCAGATATTTTTCTCGCTCACTAAACCTGCAAACCCCGGGGTAATCGCCTTTTAATCCTTCCATATTTCTGATCAATTGGAAATGAAGGTGTGGCGGCCAGTAACCGTTCTCTTCTTTTGCTCCTAGCGTTGCGATTTTAGCCCCAGCAGGAATAAATTTACCTTCTTCAAGGCCATTTAACGAAGCCAAACTTAAATGCCCGTATAAGGCATTAAATTTAAAACCACCTATTTCATAAGCCAAAATGATTGTTGCGCCGTAATCGCCAAAGTTGTTGTTGTTGGCAAAAGTTTGAACAGTGGCATCATAAAAATTGTAGACCGGTGTTCCAACTGGGCCCCAAATATCTACACCTAAATGTAACCTTCGGGGCTCTTCGCCTGCATCAAAATGAGCACTTCTCGAATATATAGTACGGTGTTCATCATAACCTCCAATTCCATAACGGGCATTATTTTCGACAAGTTTTTTATTTACCCAATCCGAGAATAAATCGGTATTATCCAGAATCTCATCACTTAGCTCGGTATTGGTTGCCGTAAAATCTAAAGGTAAAAGCTGATCATGTTTTACATCAAAATTAACCACCTTATGGATTAGTGAAGCATTGGTTTGAATAATCTGCTCAAAAGTTTGCATTTATAATCTATTTAAAAATATAAACGAAGTTATAAATATAGTGAGATAAGGCTCCTCCGATTACAAACAGGTGCCAAAGTTCGTGACTGTGCATCCACCTAAATAGCTGTTTATCCTTTGCATAATAATAAGTTCCGGCGATGTAAAAAATGCCACCAAACAGTAACCAGAAAATTGCACCCATGGGCAATGTACCTAGCATTTTCTGTAATAATGGCACAATTAAACAGCCCATTAAAATATATATAGACAAAGAAATAGTGGTGCTTTTTAAGCGGTTAAAAATTTTAAGCAGACAGCCAACTATGGCAATGATCCATACAATGGCAAATAAGCTCCACCTTAACCAGCCATCAAAAACCAATAAAGCCGTTGGCGAGTAAGAGCCTGTTATCATTAAATAAATGCAGCAATGATCAAATTTTTGCCAAAAGCGTACGCCATATTCGGTAGCCGGATAACCGTGGTACATGGCACTTACACCAAAAAGAATAAACGTGCCAATGCTATAAATCCATGCAGCGGTATATTCAATTGGGGTATTGCATTTCTGAAGCAATATATAGCCTGCTGGAATTGCAATTAATGCCGGTATAAAATGGGTGAAGAAATTAACAGGTTCCCTTAGCTTCCTCACAAGGATTATTCGCTGTCTTCTTCTTTTTGTCTGGGCTCTTTGGCAATCTTATCGAAAAGGTGATCCATACGTTCTACATATTCGTTGGTATCATCAACAAAGAAAGTAAGTTCTGGCACAACCCTAACCTGATGGCGGATCCTGCTTCCCAATTTATACCTGATCTCGCCTGAATGTGCGTTAACCGTGTTGATAGAAAGCGTGGTATTATTGGTATTAAAAAAGCTCAGGTAAACTTTAGCCACTGCCAAATCTGGCGAAACCCGAACACGGGTAATGGTTACCAATGTATTAGGCAAAAACGCAGCACCTTCCCGCTGAAAAACCTGTGCTAACTCCTCTTGTAATACTCCTGCAAATTTCTGCTGACGTTTACTTTCCATAATGTATTTATCTGTCGACATTGCTACTTTTATCATCAAACCTTACAGGTTTTAAAAACCTGCAAGGTTTATATCGCACCTCGCAATGACGGAATTTAATCTAATATAACAAATTACTATCATACGGGTATCTCGCCACATGTGCAGCTTTAACCTTATCGTACAACAATGTTTTAAACTCTTCTAAGTTCTCTTTCTCGGTAGCCGATATAAACAAAACCGGTACCTTATCGTGGCTCATCCAGCTTTTCTTAAAGTCTTCTAAAGTAAGCTTGCCGTCATCCTCTTCATCATCCACTTCTGGCGAAACATAAGCATCAATTTTATTAAAAACTAAAATCATGTCCTTATCAATGGCTCCGATATCTTTCAACGTTTCGTTAACCGTATTAATCTGATCTTCGAAGTTAGGGTGCGAAACATCAACCACATGAATCAGTAAATCAGCTTCGCGTACTTCATCAAGAGTAGATTTAAAACATTCTACCAAATGGTGAGGTAGTTTGCGGATAAATCCAACAGTATCAGAAAGCAGAAAAGGTAAATTTTCAATCACCACCTTACGCACGGTCGTATCTAAAGTTGCAAACAATTTATTTTCTGCAAATACTTCCGATTTTGACAGCATATTCATGATGGTAGATTTACCAACGTTGGTATAGCCAACCAAAGCTACCCGAATCAACTGGCCACGGTTTTTACGCTGCGTTTCGTTCTGCCGATCTATATTTCTTAAACGCTCTTTTAGCAAAGAGATTTTGTTTAAAATAATACGTCTATCACTTTCAATCTGTGTTTCACCTGGACCACGCATCCCGATACCACCTTTCTGGCGCTCTAAGTGGGTCCACATACCGGTTAGGCGTGGTAAAACATATTGCAATTGTGCCAGTTCTACCTGTGTTTTTGCCTGTGCAGTTTGGGCCCTGTTAGCAAAAATATCCAGGATCAGATTGCTTCTATCTAAAACCTTAACGCCAAGCTCACGATCGATATTGCGTAGTTGCGATGGCGATAATTCATCGTCGAAAACCACCACATCAATTTCTTCCGATTTTACATAAGCTTTAATCTCTTCCAGTTTTCCCGTACCCACAAAAGTAGCACGCTCTGGTTTAAGCATCTTCTGTGTAAAAACCTTTTCTACCTTCCCTCCAGCTGTATCTACCAAAAAGGCCAACTCATCTAAATATTCTTTTGTTTGGGCTTCTTTTTCGCCTGGAGTAACTACCCCAACTAAAATTGCCCGCTCCTGCACAACGGCAGTATCGTATGTTTTTTGTTTTCCCATGTAATTAAGGCAAATATACGAAATTTGCAAACGTGTAAATCTTTTGTTCAAACCTCGCAGGTTTTAAAAACCTGCGAGGTTTAAATAGAACTATATCTGCGCTACAAATTCCTTTATGGCAACACCTGGGTTATCCGTTTTCATAAAATTCTCGCCAATCAAAAAACCGTTAAAACCTGCGGCTTTTAATGCTGCAATGGTCTGAGGATTACTGATCGCACTTTCTGAGATTTTCAGAAATTCATTTGGGATTTTATTCACCAAATCAAACGAGGTTTGGATATCTACCGTAAAATCGGACAGGTTTCTGTTGTTTACACCAATGGCATCCAGATTCGGACAGATGCTTCGCTCCAGTTCTTCCAGGTTATGCACTTCTAACAGCACATTTAACCCCAAATCTTTCGCAAACTTTCCGAAATCGTTAATCTGCTGAGGTGTTAATATTGAGGCAATCAACAGAATGATATCAGCACCCCAGGCTTTTGCTTCCAGGATCTGATACTCATCGATCATAAAATCTTTTCTTAAGATCGGAATATTGTTTGCAGCCCTTGCCGCTAGAATATCGTCGGTTTTACCACCAAAAAAATCTACATCAGTTAAAACCGAAAGTGCAGATGCACCTGCTGCATTATACGCCTGCGTTACATCAGCAACATCGGCAACACCATTAATCAAACCTTTAGATGGCGAACGGCGCTTAAACTCTGCAATTATCCCGGTACGGTCTTCTGCCAATAAAAACTCTTTAAAAGAATAAGGTGTTCTATCAAAATGCACCGATTTTTCTAAATCCTGAATAGAAACCAAAGCTTTAGCAGCTGCAATTTCTTCCTTTTTACGTAATACGATTTTATCTAAAATGTTCACCCCTAAATCCCCTGAAGGGGACTTTGACTTTCCATCGTTCATATTATTTTGCATAGATTAATTTTAGTTTAATTTTTCAAACTGGCTATTTCCAACTAGCCTTTAATTCCCCCTTCAGGAGGCTAGGGGGTCGACGTCAACCAATTCTCCATCATCTGCTTGCCATACTCCGTTAGCACACTTTCAGGATGAAACTGTACCCCACGAACATCTAATGTTTCATGTCTTAACGCCATGATTTCGTTCTTATGATCTCTGGCCGTAATTTTTAAACATGAGGGAAAATTATCTTTACTCACTACCCAACTGTGGTAGCGACCAACATTTATAGTTTGTGGACACTCCCAGAACAAAGGTTCATCACCATCTACAACCGTTACTGGCGTAGCAATCCCATGCATGGGTCTTCCAAGGTTCAGTAAAGTACCGCCAAAAACTTCGGCAATGGCCTGCTGCCCTAAACATACCCCAAAAATACTCTTTGTTGGCGCATACGTTCTAATTACATCCAATAACAACCCAGCCTCTTCAGGAATACCTGGCCCCGGAGAAAGCAAAATTTTATCGTACTTTTCTACATCCGCCAGATCGAATTTATCGTTTCTCCAAACTTCGGCCTCATAACCTACCTCGTTAATTAAATGCACTAGGTTGTAGGTAAAGCTATCATAGTTATCAATTACTAAGACGGCTTTTTTATCTATATTTTCCATTTTATTTCTTGCTAATGGATTTTACTCCAAACTAAAAACTCTTCACTCCCAACTATATTCCCTCTGCCATTTGCACTGCTTTACGCAACGCTGCAATTTTATTATTCACTTCCTGCATTTCGGTTTCAGGGACAGAATCGGCCACAATGCCTGCACCTGCACGGTAATGCAGTTCGTTATTCTTGCTCATAAATGTCCTGATCATAATGGCATGGTTAAAATCTTCGTTGAAACCCATAAAACCAATTGCACCAGCATAGAAATTCCTGCCCAATTTTTCGTTTTCATCTATCAGCTGCATGGCCTTGTATTTTGGTGCTCCACTTAGGGTACCTGCCGGGTAGGTATCGGCAACTACTTTAAAAGCACTTACGTTTTCCTGCAAATGACCGCTCACTTTACTCACCAAGTGAATCAGATGCGAATAGTACTGAACTTCTTTAAAAGATTTTACCTCAACGCGGTTACAGTGCCTGCTTAAATCGTTTCTGGCTAAATCTACCAGCATTACATGTTCTGCACTCTCTTTAGGATCCTGTTCTAATTTACGGGCCTGTTCAGCGTCTTCAATGTCGTTTCCGCTGCGTTTAAATGTTCCTGCGATTGGAAAAATGTTGGCCGAATTGTTTTTGATCGTAATCTGCGCCTCTGGTGAAGAACCGAACAATTTAAAGTTCCCATAATCAAAATAAAACAGGTATGGTGATGGATTTATCGAACGCAAGCAACGGTAAACATTAAATTCATCGCCAGAAAATGCTTGCTTAAAAGCTCTTGAAGGCACAATCTGAAAAACATCTCCACGGTAAATATGTTTTTGCAGTTTCTCTACCAAATCCATAAAACCCTGATCGGTTAGGTTCGAACTTTCCTCTCCACGCAGTTGAAATTTATATTCAGGGTAATTTTTATTCTGGATCAGGTATTCCATTTTTTCAAGCCCACCCTCTTCTTCTCCTTCGAAAGTATTTTTGAAAAGGGTAATTTCATTTTTGAAGTGATCGATGGCGATAATATAACGATACAGGTGGTACTGCATTTCTGGAATCTCTTCACCCTCCGGTGTTTCAGAAGTAAACTTTATATCTTCAAAATGTTGTACTGCATTCCAGGTAAAATAGCCAAACAAACCGCTCGAAATAAATTTGATCTCTGGTAATTCTGTTTCTCTGAATTTATCTTTAAAATCGGTAATTTCTTCAATCAGGTTTTTACTTTCGGTAATCTCTACAGCCCCATCGGGGAAATAAGTCTCCAATCGCGAGCCCTTTAAAATAATTCCAGCTACAGGATCGGCACAAACAAAACTCATCGAGTTTTCTCTGCTATGGTAATCAGAACTTTCTAACAGGATACTGTTGGGATACACATCACGTAAGCGTAAATAAATGCTTACTGGTGTTGTGGTATCGGCAAGCATTTTTTTGTAAGTGGTATTAATTTTATACATGATAAAGGTAAATGGTGTAAGCTATAAGGCTTAAGGTTTGCATTTTCGTATTTTTTAACAATAAAAAGCCCGGCGTGTGGTTCTACGCCGGGCTTTAATGGTTCTTTAATAAGGTTTAGGTTGATAAACTATATTTTGTTCATACGCAGCCAGCGCAATTCGTTCGAATTACTTTGCCAAAGCCATGTATGTATATTGTTGATCATGAGCAACAAAAATATAAAGAATTTTGAAAAATGGAAATAATTATGAAAATAAATTTAGTCGGAAGTTCGGAGTCGGTAGTCCGAAGTCGATTGCAGCACAAGATTAATATTGATTTCACACGCTTTTCTCCATACGCCCAGCTCTCTGCCTTTAAGACACCCCAAAAAATGTTCTTCCGGGAACGCTTTTCGTCATCAACAAAATAGCAACAATGATCAGGATCAATGCTAATCCAAAGAAAACGGCAATGGTGCGGTGTTTTGCTACAGCTTCTGTTACCTTTTTCGATTTGGCGTTACCTACCGTAATCAAAATGATGGCAATAATCATCATAGCGGTATGCTCGGCCTTAAAGTACCGACCAATAGCATCGCCCATTGGCAATTTTGTTAAGGGGCTCAAAAAATACAATACCAGGCCGATCAACAATTGAATGTGTGCACTGATCAGTGTAAATACATTCAGCTTGCGGTTACCTTCTGTGTAAGTTTTATTACCAAACCAGCCCGACAAAGCATTGATTACAGCAATAACCAATAGAATTAATACGATGTAGCGCCATCCAGAGTGCGCAGATTTTAAGATGTTGTACATTTTTATTAAATATGTTTAGTCAAAAATAGACATTAATTGTAAAAAATAGGATATTCAGCAGATTGAACGCTTATTTATATTAGTTTTAAACAAAAAAAACACTAAACTTATTATGAAGAAAATTTTACTCGCCATTGGGCTGGTATTTTCTACTACATTTCTGTTTGCACAGCAAACCTCCTTTCCTGTTAACGGTTCTTTTGATACCAGGCCAGGAATGTTTGCTTTTACTAATGCAACTATAGTAGTTAATGCCAACCAAACCCTTACAAATGCCACGTTTTTAATCAAAGGACAAATCATACAAGGTGTTGGAACTGGTTTAGCCGTACCTAAAGGCTATGTTGTAATCGATCTTAAAGGAAAATTTGTTTATCCATCCTTAATTGATGCCTTTACCAGTTATGGCCTTAGCGAAGCACCCGTACAACAGCGTGGTTTCGGAGCTCAGCGTCAATCTATTTTTGTATCGACAAAAAAAGGTGCTTATGGCTGGAATGAATCAATCAGGCCAGAAACTTATGTAAAAAGTATTTTTTCTACCGACAGCAAAAAAGCGGATGAACTGCGTAAGGTAGGCTTTGGTAGCGTAAACGTAATTAACCGCGATGGTATAGCGCGTGGTGTTTCTGCCGCTGTAACCTTAAACGAAGGCGCAGATAACAGTGTATTTTTAAAGGACCAAACCGCAGCAAATTATTCGTTTAACAAAGGAACTTCATCAAACGATTACCCTACTTCGTTAATGGGTTCGATTGCTTTATTGCGCCAAACCTATTACGATGCACAATGGTACAGCAAACAAAAAGACGAATACAACATCTCGCTCGATGAATTTGGCAAGCAACAGACCATGCCACAGCTATTTGAAGTAGATGGATGGCAAAATATCCTCCGTGCGGATAAAATCGGAAAAGAATTTGGCAAGAAATACATCATTAAATCTACTGGCGATGAATACCAGCGCATAAATGAGGTTAAGGCTACAGGTGCAAGTTTGATTATCCCCTTAACTTTTCCTAAAGCTTATGATGTTGAAGATCCTGCAGAAGCCAGAAACGTAAGTTTATCGCAAATGAAAGGCTGGGAACTGGCACCAACCAACCCCGCAAGTTTAGAAAAAGCAGGAATCAAATTTGCCCTAACTGCATTTGGCTTAGAAAACAGCCGTGATTTTTGGGCAAACATCCGCACAGCGATAGAAAATGGCTTAACCGAAAAACAAGCTTTACAATCGGTTACCGAAATCCCTGCCTCACTTTTGGGCATTGGCGATAAAGTAGGATCTTTAGAAAAAGGAAAAGTAGCCAACTTTTTAATCTCGTCAGATAACCTGTTCAAGAACGGAAACATCATTTTCGAAAACTGGGTACAGGGTAAACGTTTCATTGTAAATAAAATGGATGTGAGCGATGTACGTGGCACTTATAACTTAAATGTAGATGGTATTGGTGCTTTGATCCTAAAAATTACGGGCACAGGCGGCGGATCGACAGCAGCGATTGAAAGAATTGGTATAGATAGCGTAAAAACCACAGCAACCTTTACCAGAAATGGCGATTGGGTAAGCATCAATTTTAATTTAAAGAAAAATCCTAAAGGTGATGTCCGTTTAAGCGGCTACATTACTTCGGCAAATCCGATTACCCTAAAAGGCGAATCGGCATTAGCTGATGGTACTACAGGAAAGTTTACAGCAACGTATAAAGAAGCAGCTAAAGAAACGCCTAAAAAGGAAGAACCAAAAGCTACATTGGCCATGGGCCCGGTAATTTACCCTTTCTCTGCCTTTGGAAGCACTGAACTCCCTAAACAAGAAACGGTTTTAATTAAAAACGGTACCGTTTGGACGAATGAAAAAGATGGAATCCTCCAAAACGCCGATGTACTTTTAGAAAACGGAAAAATTAAAGCGGTTGGCAAAAACCTTTCGGCAAGCGGCGCAAAAGTGGTCGATGCTACTGGTAAACATGTAACCGCTGGTATTATTGATGAGCACTCGCACATTGCAGGTGCAGGCGGTATTAACGAAGGTGCACAATCGGTTTCTGCTGAAGTACGTGTTGCCGATATCATCAACTCAGAAGATGTAAATATTTACCGCCAGTTGGCCGGTGGTGTAACCACTTCACAAATCCTGCACGGGTCGGCCAACCCAATCGGGGGTCAGTCGCAATTGATTAAACTGCGCTGGGGCAAATCGCCAGAGGAACTAAAATTTGCAGGCGCTGACGGCTTCATTAAATTTGCGCTGGGCGAAAACGTGAAACAAAGTAATTTCGGTACAGGTGCCCGTTTCCCGGTTACACGTATGGGTGTTGAACAAACCTTTGTGGATGAATTTACACGTGCAAAAGAGTACGAAAAAGCTTTATCAGTAAAAGGTAACAGTGTACGTAAAGATTTAGAATTAGATGCCATTGTTGAGATTTTAAACAACAAACGTTTCATTACCTGCCACTCTTATGTGCAGAGTGAAATTAATATGCTAATTCATGTAGCTGATAGCTTAGGATTCAAGATTAACACCTTTACGCACATTTTAGAAGGTTACAAAGTGGCCGACAAAATGAAAGCGCATGGCATTGCTGGTTCAACCTTCTCCGATTGGTGGGCTTATAAAAACGAAGTTGCCGAGGCGATTCCTTATAACGGAAAAATCATGCATAATGTTGGTGTAACAACTGCTTTCAACTCTGATGATGCAGAAATGGCACGTCACTTAAACCAGGAAGCGGGGAAATCAGTGTTATATGGTAACGTTCCTGAAGAAGATGCCTTGAAGTTTGTAACGCTAAACCCTGCAAAAATGCTACACATTGATGATAAAGTGGGCAGTTTAAAAGCAGGTAAAGATGCCGACGTGGTGATCTGGACAGCTAATCCACTTTCTATTTATGCCAGGGCAGAGAAAACTTTTGTAGATGGTATTGCATACTGGGATATCGAAAAAGATGCACAGGTAATTAAAACGCAGCAGGCAGAAAAAGCACGTCTGATCCAAAAAATGTTAGAGAGTAAAAGTAAAGGTAGCCGTACACAACGCCCAGCTGGCGATGCACCACGCCTGTACAATTGCGAAACTTTAGAAAACTATTCAGCAGAATTAACCGAGAAGGAACATGCACACTAAAACCATCGTGAGCCATCCAATTACAATGATTTACAGGCTCACGATAGCTTGAATGCATTTGAAAAAAAATAAAAACGCTATGAAAACATATTTATTCAGTCTGGCTTTATCGGCAACAAGCCTGATGTGTTTTGCGCAGGCAAACATTTCGCCAGCTAAAAAGCAAAGCAAAACCATCGCCATTACAGGCGCAACTGTACATGTTGGTAATGGTACCGTGATCGAAAATGGCACTATCCTTTTTGGCAATGGAAAAATTATTTCGGTTACCACCAACGGGCAGGTACCACAAGATGATGTAATGCGCATTGTAGCTACAGGTAAACACATTTACCCGGGCTTTATTGCCGCAACAACCAATTTAGGTTTAACAGAAATTGAAGCGGTTAAAGCCACTTTAGATTTTCAGGAAATCGGTGATTTTAATTCACACATCCGTTCAATCGTGGCTTACAATACCGATTCGAAAGTTCCGGCAACATTACGCAGTAATGGAGTATTAATGGCGCAGCCTACGCCGCAAGGTGGTACGGTTTCTGGCAGTTCATCCGTTGTTCAGCTTGACGCCTGGAATTGGGAAGATGCAGCCCTTAAAACCGACGATGCCATGCACATGACCTGGCCGGTTACACCACGTTTCAGGGGTGGCTTCGGTGGTTTTGGTCGCCCACAGCAATCGCCGGAAAGCTTAGCCGAAAGAACACAGGCGGCCATTGCACAGCTAACCTCTTTCTTTGCCGAGGCCAAAGCTTATTCAGAAATGGGCAAACCAGAAGTAATTAATACCCGTTTCGAAGCGATGAAAAAAGTATTCGCTGGTAACGAAAAGTTGTTCATCGCAGCCGAAAGTCAGAAGGATATTGTTGCAGCAGTTAATTTCGCTAAGAAATTTGGCATCACTCCGGTAATTACTGGAGCAGATGAGGCCTATCTGATTATCGATTTCTTAAAAGAAAACAATATTACCTTGGTGGTGAAACAGCCACATGCTTTACCGAACAACAATGATGATGATGTAAATATGCCTTACAAAAATGCCGCAATATTGGCCAACGCTGGTTTAAATGTGGTATTGAGCATTGATGGTTACTGGCAACAGCGCAACCTGCCTTTTATGGCAGGCACCGTTACCGCCTGGGGTTTAGATAAAGAGAAAGCATTATCAACCATTACCTTAAATGCGGCTAAAGCTATGGGCGTTGATAAAACTACCGGCAGTATCGAGACTGGTAAAGATGCTACTTTCTTTATTTCAGCTGGTGATGCTTTGGATATGCGCACCAACAAAGTGGAGCAGGCTTTTATTCAGGGGAGAGACATTAACCTGGATAATTTACACAAACAGTTGGATAAAAAGTTCAGTGATAAATATACTGCTGAGAAGAAATAAAAAGGTTAACTGGTTAATTGTTAAAGCGGTTAACTGTTAAAATTCTAAATCATAAAAACGGCCAATATTAATTTATTGGCCGTTTGTTTAGGGTAACTGGAGAATTATAAAATAAGAGGTGAATCCATTTTATAACTAACGTTGTCAGAATTAAAATGAAAAAAGCTTATAAACAATATTTCCATTATTAAATGTAATTTTTACTCCAAGTTGTAATGGATATTCATTTTTAGCAGCCCATATCCACCTTTCAGTTTGGTCAAATACCGATACTGGAACAAAGTCAACCCCTGTATTGGCACCCCATGCTTCTACACTTGCTACATCATTAGCAATCGCCGGGTTAATCACTAGCGAATTAGCAAAGAAATTTGGATTGAATTTTACTGACCTACTAAAGCCATCATAAACCTCTCCTGGATAACCATATTCATCCGTTACCCAAGTGTAATGAGTAACATCCTCAACAACCGCATTTGAAGTTTCCAGATAAAAAACTCCCCAAGGAATATTTTGTACAGCACGGTAGGCTACACTACCTGTTAATGGTTTTAAATACACACTAAAAGATGTTTTTGGCGATGTTAACTTAATCGATCCGGTTTGGTTGATTGTTCCTTTCAGTTTAATATTATAGGGCACTGCCGATTCCCCTCCCGAAAAACCTGTTATTAATCCCAATATACTCTTTAAAAATAGCGTGCCACCACCTGCAATCCTACCAGCAGCATCTGTCTCAGGTATTTTTAAAACCTTTGCAACACCTTCTGCAGTTTTAGCATAAAAGCTTTCTGCATTTTTAATTATACCTAATGCGCTAGGGCTACCAGCTGCTTGTGGTTGAGCAGTACCATCTAATTGTATATTTCCATTTAAAACAACATCAGATTGTGTTACTTCAGAAACACTAATATTGAATGAGGTATTTTCATCAAAAGTTGCACTATATCCATTGACATCAAAATCTGCAATCATCCATTGTTGCACTCCTGCAAAAGTAACTGCAGTTTGCTTGTAGTCGCTGCTTTGAGTGTTAACCGGATTAGCCGGATATTCAACAGTCCATGCATAAGGAGGCTTTGTACTACTGTATAAAAAGAATTTTGGATACGTTGTATTTGTAGCGTAACCAAGTGTGATTTGTTGATAAGATGATTGAACATCGTAAGTCCTCAATACACATACCCTCAAAATGCCCCTATGTTTATTATAAAGTAATAAAAACGGATAGGCATTGGCTTCTGTTGGCGTTCCAAAATCGCGCGATACCAGCATCCACCCATTGGCAGGATACATATCTGCTTTTGAAACATCAACATTGCCATAAACTTTTTGAGCGCCATCAATAAAAGGATTCAAAGTAGTAACACTACCAACAGACCCATTGGCATTGTTAAAATAAGCAGTCCAACTGTGCTGGGTCCAGTCCCAGGTTGCATCTAAATTTGGATCACCGGGATTTAATGGACGTGAACTGGTTAACTTGGAATTAGATCTCGAAAACAGCTCTGTTTCCTTTGAAATCTGCGGCTCTTTCTTACAAGATGAGACAATTAGTACCAATAGGACTAATAGAGTGCTAATTTTTTTCATATCTGATTTTTTTTCATAAAAAGACAGATTTAAAATTAAGCATACGTAATATTAAAATTACTTTAATGTAAAACTTATACACAAATTTAGTACACCAAGAGACAACTATAAAATCTGGAAAAACACACAGACAAACTATCCAAATACCGCTGATGCTATTTCTTAACATTGACCAAATTTGTAAACCATTTCATAATATAAAATCTAATTCAACTTAACACTACATTAACATCTTTGCCATCATAAAAAATCAGAAAACTAATCATGATGAAACATGCTTGAGCAGCAAAAGATAATACGCTCCGCAAGCTTCATAACCGCTAAAAAAACAAATGATGATGAAAAATTTACTTATTGCAGTGTTGCTGTTGTTATGCTTTGTCCAGAACCGGGCATTTGCACAAACAACCCAGGCATCAATCTCCGGCATTATAACGGATGAACAAAAGAAACCCATACCTGGAGTTTCGGTGCAGATCAGAAACAGTTCTACTGGTTTTACCACCAAAACTTCAACAAATTCTCAGGGTGAGTATACCTTTAAGGAGCTTCCTTTAGGTGGCCCTTACACGGTAAAAGCCGTTTATGTAGGCTATGGAGAGCAAAATAGAACCGGCTATATGCTAAACCAAGGCGATGCTATAAAAGTTGCCATTAATATGCAGGAAGCTTCACAAAATTTAGAAGCTGTGCAGGTAGTAGCATCTGGTTTAAAAAACAAGATCGAAAACATTGGTGCTGCAACAGCTATTTCGGCCAGGGCAATTACTCAACTCCCTGTTAACGGACGTAATTTTACCACCTTAATGGATTTATCTCCATTGAGCAGGGGTGGAAATATATCTGGTCAGTTAGGTTCATCAACCAATTACACCATTGATGGTATGAATGCCAAAAATCCTACTTCAGCTGGCTCAACTACAAGTCGCAGTGGTGCACCCTATTCTATCTCGATCGAAGCGGTACGCGAGTTTAAGGTAGTTACGAACCAGTACGATGTGATCAACGGTCGCAGTGGCGGAGGTACCGTAAGTGCAGTAACCAAACAAGGAACCAATACCTTCAGCGGTAGTGCTTTTGGTTATGGTCGTGCCGACTGGTTATCTAGCGGTTACGATATCAGAGGAAATAAACGCGATATCGATTTTTCAACTTATCAATATGGATTCTCGCTGGGTGGTCCAATTATTAAAGACAAATTACACTTCTTTGTAGTATGGGATCATCAAAAAGATGCCCGTCCGTTACTCATTGCTGATGTTCAATCTTCGGCTGATGAACTACGTTACAACATTAACCAATCTACTTTAGATTATTTTGTAGGTGTGGCGCGCTCAAAATATGGCGTGGCAAACTCTCCGCAATTTGGTTCTTTCCCTAAAAAAAGAGGTTCGGATGCAGGCTTTCTACGTTTAGACTGGCAGATTGATGAGAAAAACCTATTAACCATCAGGGATAATTATACTAATGACCGTAACAAACTCGGACTGGAAGACAATACTGCAATTAACCTATACGAATCGACTGGTAACGACAAAAATGTCGACAACAGTCTATTAGCTACCTTACGTACCTCAATAAGCTCAAAATTAACAAACGAGTTAAAAGTACAACATTTATATACCTACCAAAAAAGTTCTCCTGGCGATCAGTTACCGGCATCGAATATCCCACGTGTAATTGTTGAGGGTGTAACCTCGGTAATAAACGGTACAAATAGAGCAACCAATATCGAAATGGGTGGTCACCGCTTTGCACAAGAAGGCTTTACCAATAATGTATTACAGTTTGTAGATAACCTTTATTATAATACCGACAAGATTAAATATACTTTCGGGATCGATTTTATGTACACACACGCCAAATCATTGTATGGTAGTGAGGTGAATGGCCGTTTCCACGTTCAAGCCGGAACAAAAGATGTAATTACCAGTGCGCCTGGTGTAACACCGGTAGTTATTACCAAAGTACCTAACTTTGATAATTACGAAAACGGAACAGCTTATCGCTACTTCAGAGAGGTGCCGCTAATGGCCGATCCAAGTGTTCAATCGAATATTATCAATGCAGGTATTTATGCACAGATGCAAACTAGACTAGCACAAGGTTTAGACCTTACCGCAGGCATCCGTTTAGATTACGCACATTATCCTTCTTCTCCTTTGAACCAATTGGTGTTGGATGAAGTTGGTGTTCGTACCGATAACAAATTAAAGTCATTCGTAATCCAGCCTCGTGTACAATTTACCTGGGATGTTAATGAACAAAGAACAGATTTCATTCGTTTTGGCGCTGGTATCTTTGCATCAGACATTAATAATTATGTTACCATTAATAACTTAACTTTTGATGGTAAACATTTTGGGACAGTTGATACACGTTTAGGCGTACCATCTGCTTATTTAACCAGCTACAGAAACGATCCGTCTACTACACCCACTTTAAGCCAATATCAAATTGCTACGATCAATACCTATGCAGAAAACGCAAAAGTACCTGTAGTATACAAGTCGAATTTATCGTATAGCCACTTTTTCACGCCTACATTACGTGTTGGAATTGCTGGTTTCGCAACTTTGGGAAGAAACAACTATGTTTATGTTGACAGGAATATGGTTGCCAATCCTTATTTTAGATTAGCCAACGAGGATAACCGCGGTGTTTATGTACCTGCAGCAAGTATTCCCGCATCTAATGGTGCAGCAGACTGGCAACAGGGCCGTATAAGCAACAAAGTAGGCCGTGTGTTAGAAATGAATAGCAACGGTAAGGTAAACCAGTTTGCCGTAGTAGCCGATGCAACATGGCAGTATTTTAAGGATGGCGAGATTACGGTGAGTTATACTTATAACGATACAAAAGACAATACCTCTTTTAACGGAAACGTAGCCAATACCTCTACCTTATCTTTACCAGTTAAAGACGATCCACGTAACTTAAGCAATATGACCTATTCTGACAATCAGTTTAGAAATAAGGTTGTTTTTTATGGTACATCCCCTAGCCTTTACGGCTTTAACATCGGTATCCGTTATTCAGGTATAGGTGGTACACGTTACAGCTTATTATCGGGCGCAAATATCAATGGCGATTTTGTTGGTACAAATGATCTGGCTTTCATTTTCGACAGAAACAACCCGAGTGTTGCAACAAACGTTCGCAACGGTTTACAGGCTATTTTGGATAATCCACTTGCCAGTCAAAGTTTGAAAGATTATATCAACAAATATTCAGGTCAGATTGCACAACGAAATGGCGGTATTAATGGCTTTTATGGTATTGTTGATGTGAGGATCACCAAAAAATTAAGATTGAACAAAATACATGCATTTGAACTTTCTCTTGATGCATTTAATGTTGGCAATATGATTAAGAAAACATGGGGTGTAAATGAGACATTGGGTTCGCAAGCCTTATATGCCTTACAAAATCCAGCTTTCGATGCCACAAATCAAAAGTTCAACTACAATGTAAACAATGCCGGCATTGTTACGCCATCGGGTAATCCTTGGCAGATACAGATTGGTTTACGTTACGGATTTTAAACAAGGTTTAGCTATTTTCTTAGCTTAAAGTCATAAAAAAGGGGAATGGATTTTAATCCGTTCCCTTTTTTTATGTTTGCATTAATAAACAACAAAACTTAATGGGATTATTACTTAACTACCTGAAACACCACAAGTGGATTGTGGCTTTGGCGCTTTTGCTGGCAGGTATAAATATTGGTTTTTCACTTTTAGATCCATACATCACCGGTCGCATTTTAGACCGCTTTATCAATAAAAAAGATACGCTTACCTATGCCCAATACCTTTGGGGTTCGCTGGGTTTAATCGGCTTGGCTATTGGGGCAGCCATGGTTTCGCGTATCGCTAAAAACTTTCAGGATTATTTCACCAGTGTGATTGTTCAAAAAGTTGGTGCAAAAATGTATGCAGATGGTTTACAACATTCTTTAAAATTGCCTTATCAGGTTTTCGAAGATCAACGTAGCGGAGAAACCCTGGGTATTTTACAAAAAGTACGTTTAGATTCGGAGAAATTTATCACCGCCTTTATCAGCATCCTTTTTGTAAGTTTAATCGGAATGATCTTCGTTATCGTGTATTCGGTTTCGGTAAGCTACAAAGTTACCTTAGTTTATTTTTCGGCTATTCCGATCATCAGTTTCGTAAGCTGGTTTTTAAGTCGCAAAATCAAAACCATCCAACGCTCTATCGTTGGCGAAACTACTGCTTTGGCTGGCTCTACAACCGAATCGTTAAGAAACATCGAACTGGTTAAGAGTTTAGGTCTGGCCGATCAGGAAATTGAAAGATTGAACAAAACCACTTACAAAATTCTGGGCTTAGAACTTAAAAAAGTGAAATATGTGCGCAGTATGAGTTTCGTTCAGGGCACTACAGTAAACCTGGTGCGCAGCACAATGGTGTTAGTTTTACTGTTGCTTATTTTCGATAATTCAATTACTGCCGGACAGTATTTCTCATTCCTTTTTTACTCATTCTTCCTTTTCGGACCACTACAAGAGCTTGGCAATGTAATTTTAACCTGGCGTGAAGCAGAAGTTTCGTTAGGTAACTTTAAAAAGATTTTAAGTACACCGATTGACAAAAAACCTGAGAATCCAACTTCTATAGCAAAAATTAAGGATTTAACCTTTAGCAATGTGGGTTTCAAACACCTAACAGCCAATAGAAATGCTTTAGATAATATTTCGTTTAAAACCCATCACGGGCAAACCATTGCTTTTGTTGGTCCCTCGGGTTCTGGAAAAAGCACACTGGTGAAACTATTGGTGGGTTTATATCCTGCAAAAGATGGTGAGATTTTATACAATGGTATTCCAAGTAACGATATCGATCTTGATGCCTTACGCGAGAAAATCGGTTTCGTAACGCAAGACACACAGTTATTCTCGGGTACAATAAGAGAAAACCTGTTGTTTGTTAACCCTAATGCAACTGATGAAGAATGTTATAAGGTTTTAAACCAGGCAGCCTGTCAAACGCTTTTGGCCCGTGCCGATAAAGGCTTAGATTCGTTAATTGGCGAAGGTGGGGTTAAGGTTTCTGGTGGCGAGAAACAACGATTATCAATTGCAAGAGCATTGCTCCGTCAGCCAGATATTTTGGTTTTTGATGAAGCGACATCGTCGCTAGATTCGATTACAGAGGAAGAAATAACCAAAACCATCCGTTCGGTTTCAGATTTAACCGATCACATTACCATTTTGATTGCACACCGTTTATCGACCATAAAACACGCTGATAAAATTTATGTTCTGGAGAAAGGCAACATCATTGAAGAAGGAAGACATGAAGAATTAATTGCACAAAACGGCTTATACCAAGCCATGTGGCGCCAACAAATTGGCGAAAGAGTTGTTGAAGCTTAAGGAACAATATTTTTAATTATGTTACTAGCACAAGTAGAAAGCAACCAGATCGCAATTATCATTATTATAGCAGCTGTATTATGGCTAGCCTTAATATTAGCCGCATTGTATCATATATCGAGAAACAACAGCATCGGTTTCTCGGTAAAAGTACTTTGGTTTATCATTATCCTTCTTGCTCCTTTTTTAGGTTCCATTATTTATCTAATCTGGGGTAAGAATAAGAAGTTTTGATGATTGAATTCAATGGATATCGTCATCCTAACTTTATTTCATCGCCATGGTTCGTGTCCTCACGAACCATTTCTCTTTCTTCCCATTAAAACTAAAATGCTTTTAGTTTTATGTATTTTTTTTGGAAAGCAGTGCCAGTAGTTCTTCGGTTTCGTTCCGCCCCGCTGTTCCTCCTGCCGATACTTGTTTATAAAAATAATGATGCGTAATCGGCATCCGTGCCATCGGGTTTAGGTGTCAAATCACATGCGCGAACCAATGTTTTTAACCACTAAGAAACAAAGGCACAATAAAAGTTAAGCATGAGGGATAGCAGTGGAAATCCTTTTTTGATTTTTCTTCAAAAAAGATTGTAACGAATAGCCCGACCCTTGCGCAGCTTGGGGCATGCCCAAATTATTTGCAATAGCGTGTTTATCAGTAATAAAATATGAATTTCAGAGTTATCAACTTTCTTACAAACTGGCTATTAAAGTTGACAACTCTTTTATTAACTAAGCCGCTTTAGTAGTCTGCTCATTAATATCCTGCAAACTCAACTTGGTTAAAGATCTTGTTTTAAACCAGGTAATGCCAGCAATGGCCAATGTCATACTTCCTCCAAAAACTACCGATGGGATGGTACGCATTAACTTTGCGGTAAGACCCGATTCAAAAGCGCCAATTTCATTTGACGATCCAATAAACATACTGTTTACAGCCGATACACGTCCACGCATTTCATCTGGTGTTAGCAATTGCATAATGGTTGATCTGATAATTACACTTACACTATCAAAAGAGCCTTCCAAAAAGAGGAAGAAAAGTGTTAAGTAGAAATTTTTAGATAAACTCCAGCAGATGATGCTTAGGCCAAAACCAGTTACGGCGATCAATAAATTTCGCCAAGGCTTGTTCATCGGAGAAAAACGTGTCATCGCAAGCATGGTAAAAACAGATCCTGCAGAAACAGCTGCTCGCATAAAGCCTAAACCCTCAGGTCCAACTTTTAATATATCATTGGCAAACACAGGTAATATGGCTACTGCGCCGCCAAAAAACACCGAGAACAAATCTAGACTCATTGCCCAAACCATCATTTTGGTTTTAAATACAAATTTTATTCCTTTCAGCAAACTTTCTTTAATATTTTCTTTGGGCACAAACTGTGGTGGGTGAACTTTTAAAAAGAAAATACAAATGAGGGCTATAAATACAAAAGAAATAATCACGATATATGTTATAGTAATACCGAAGAAACCGTAAGTCATTCCTCCTATTGCCGGCCCTAAAATAGAAGCCATCTGCCAGCTCGAACTGCTCCAGGTACTTGCATTTGGGTAAAGGTTTTTCGGCAAAATCTGAGCCATTAAAGAGAATGTAGCTGGTCCGAAAAACCCTCTTGATATACCCATTCCAAATACGAGTACATACATAATTAAGGCGATTAGGTTAACCTTAAAATTAAACAGGGTAAAAATGATATCGATCTGCCGAAAGTTAAACTGCGGCAATGTTACCAGCAGCATAATAAGGGTACAAAGAAATACACCTCCAAATATTTTGAGCAATAAGCCTCTTTTTTCGCTCTTATCTGCGACATAACCTCCGTACAATGCAATTCCTATTGCAGGAATAGCCTCGCACAAGCCTACAAATCCTAAAGCCAATGGATCCTTGGTTACATGATAAATATAAATCCCAAGCACTACTGCCTGCATTTGATAGGCAAAGGTGAAGAAAAAACGCATGCCTAGGTAAGAGCGAAACTCCCTAAAGCGCAATGCGGCGTAAGGATCTGGTTTTGTAATAACCGAATTGGGGTCTGAATCTGCCACAGAAAAAAAATTATATGCAAAACTAAGCTTTGAAAATTAAATGGAGGAATGGACAAAGGCTTAAGATTGTTTGTTTTTCTATTAAAAAGTAAAAATATGAGTTCAGAGATTCTAAATGTTATTGCATAAAAAACCCGATGAATATGATTGTACATATCCATCGGGCTATTATGCGTAATTTAGTAACCTGGGTTTTGCTCTAGCAAATTATTCTTGTTTACTTCATCGCGGCTAAATGGCCTGAAGTAAAGTTTATTGTCCCAACTTCTGTTTTCCTGTGCATTTTCTACAACCGGACTATAGGTATAATCGTATACGGTAGGATCGTAATGGTAAGGAGCAGACATGGTTTTACCTGGCTTAAATTTACCGGTAACCTTAATGTAGGTAACCTTTCTGCCCAGTGTTTCACCAGCAATTAACCACCTGCGCGTATCATGATAACGTTGTTCCTCATAAGCCATTTCTATACGGCGCTCATGGCGGTAAACCTCTCTAAGTCCGGCCTGGTCTGTTGCTGTAACAGCGGGCATACCTGCTCTAAAACGGATTTTATTTAACCAGTTTGTAGCATTACTCAATTCGCCAAGCTCAATACTTGCCTCAATGTAATTGAATACAGCTTCCGTATATCTAAAGAAAGGCCAAGGCACATTTTGCGACATAGAGGCATCAACAATAGTTGGATCTGGATCAATAAATTTATGGTAGTAATAACCTGTCCAGCTGCCATTCCAGTTTTCGATAGAACTTGCTCTGGTATCCAAACCTTTGAAATCGATTCTTGTAGTGTTATCCATTAAATCGTATACCCCAGTTTGGATTTGACTGGCAGGATCAACATTACCTGATGCTTTATCGCGTGGTTTCCAACCAGCACCATCGTATAAAACTGTAGCGTAAAACCGTGGGTCTCTATTTATATAAGGGTTTGCCTTCTGTAGCGGATCATTCCAACTAAACTTTGTCCCATTTATCATTTCGTAATCATCGACCAATAAACCTATCGGCGTATTGCCTGCCCAGTTGTGGTAACCGTTCGGGCCATTTTGCTGTGCATGTTTGATATTGCTTTGGATGATAAAGTAGCGGGCAAAAATTAATTCTGAAGCCGCAGTAGCATCTACACCAGGCGCTTTACTGGCTCCACCCATTGCTATGCTCTTATAATTTAATTGTCCATCTGCTAGCGTAGCGGGAGCAGAAAGATTTAATTTATAACCAGTACCCAAATCCACAACGGCTTTAGCCGCAGTTTGGGCTAACTTATAACGGTCGGCCTGGTTTCCACTCGCATAGCTCAGGAAATCTAATTTTTGAGCAGCTATTCCAGTAATTTTCGCATTGAGCTTCGCCCGATCATGCAAATCACTTGCTGCATAAATCAGCACTCTAGATTTTAGAGCCAAAGCAGCAAGTGCAGTAGTACGGCCTTTATCGAGTGTTTTACCTGTTAACAGCTTATTGGCTTCATCGCAGTCTTTAATAATAAAATTTACACACTCTTCGTAAGTGTTGCGTTTTATTTTAAAATCATCAGTTAAAGCATATGTTTTGGTTATAATAGGTACAGCTCCATAATAACGCAACAGCTGCTGATAAAAATAAGCACGTAAAAAATAAGCTTCGCCTAGTAATTGATCCTTTAAGGACTGACTAGAAAGTGCATTATCGCCACCAACAATCCTTTCAACAGTGGTATTGCAGGCCCTGATGCGATTATACATCTGCTTATAGGCCCAGGTATCATCCACCCAACCCAATGTAGATGGGTTAATGGTTGCATTATTGATTAAATCGATTCCTCTTGTAGGGTGTGTAAACATTGCTTCATCCGAAACAGAAGCAAGCATTTGCTCAGAAAAACCGCCATTCCCCAATCCATTGTAGATATCGTTTACGAAGGCCTGTGCAAGTGCAGGATCTTTCCAAACCAGCTCAGAAGATATTTTATCGGGTGGATTTACATCCATAAAATCTTTCTTACAAGAGGCTGCAAGAAAAGTTATAAAAACCAATATATACAGATTTATATTTTTGTTTGTTGCTTTCATATTTTTCATCCTTTTAAATTTATTTTCAACTGCGATGAAGCTACCATAATTTATATATTCACTATATATTACGAAAATTATGATGGTTTCGTTGTAATTGATAAACAGCTATACATTATTAAAAAACGGCTTTAATACCCATATTAATTACCCTTGCCTGAGGATAGTATTGACCACTTGTATTGGTAGATTCAGGATCCCATATCTTGATTTTATCAAGTGTTGCCAGGTTGAGCCCATTTGCATACACCCTTACACTGTTTAATCCGATTTTTTCAACCCATGTAGTTGGCAATGTATAGCCCAATTCAACATTTTTTAGTCTGATGTAATTATTGCTCCGCAACCAATAGGTATTATTTAATGCATTATTACCATCGGTATAATAGGTAGCGCCTCTGTTAGATAAGCGCGGATTTACTGAACTTGGATTGTCAATACTCCAACGGTTCTGGTAAGACCATTCCAAGAAATTGCCGATATCTCCAGATTCAGTTATCCCAACAATTTGCATCCCTCCTGTGGCGCCCTGAATAAGTACAGAAAGGTCGAATCCTTTATATTGTAAATTCAAGTTTAGCCCTCCGGTAAAGGTTGGTGTACCGTTTTTATCTAAACGAATTTTGTCATCCGCGTTAATTTTACCATCACCATTAATATCTTTAAATTTCATGTCGCCAGGACGAAGGTTACCGGTAAGTGCGCTATAATTAAGCGTATTGGCATTAACCTCTGCCTGATTTTTAAACACACCGTCATAATCGTACACCAACCACGAGCTAGTCACCCTACCTGTAGAACGCTGCCACTCTGGGGCACCCGGTGTTTCATCCCAAAATATGATTTTGTTTTTGGCATAACCACCGTTCACACTTATTCCATAATTCCAATCACCCACGTGGTCGTTATAACTTAATTTAAATTCAAAACCTTCGTTATTTACCTTACCCAAGTTAACAGGCGGTAAACGGTCAGTAATCCCCGAACTTTCTGGAACAGAACTGCCCCTGCTGATCAGGATATTTGTACGTTTATTGTAGAAATAATCGAACTCAAGAGATAGTTTATTTTTCAAAAAAGATGCATCTAAACCAATATTGGTATTGTTAGCAACTTCCCATCCGAAATCTAGATTAGGCACCTTGCCTTCAGTTAATGATTTGGTAATTAAATCATTAAAAACATAACTGCCGAAGTTCATCAAACTGAGGTACTGGTACTCCTGCAAGGCATCTCCAAAGTAGGCTTCAGCTCCCATTTGTCCCCAAGAAGCCCTCAATTTTAGATTATCTACGAACCTAACATTGTCTTTAAAAAAGGGCTCTTCAGATAAGCGCCATCCTACCGATACGCCAGGGAAGAAACCAAAACGCCTGGCTGTTGGAAAAATATAAGAACCGTCTACCCGCCAAAGAAATTCGGCCAGGTATTTTTCTTTATAATTATAGCCCGCACGCCCGAAATAACTTAATCGGGCACGGTTGAATAAATTGTTCGGGTCGCCAGGATTATTCCCTAAAGATTGTTCCTTCTCATCACCTGCCAGTAATTGCTCAATTGCCGACGACAGGAAATACCTCCTGAACGCAGTAAAGCCATCGTTGGTAATTTTTTCACGGGTTACACCGGCCATTAAACCAATGGTATGATCGCCAATCTTTTTATCATAATTGATCATACCCGTTAAATTTACCGCCAATTGCCCGCCAGCTGTTTCCCTAAGCCGTGGGTCGGTGTATTGAGAGCGTACAGTACCCGAAAGTACAGGGGTTACTCCGTCCGCTTCAAAAGTTTTCTTGTCCCAATCATAAAGGGTCCATGGTAGTTGCCAGTTTTTCTGTCTTCCAGAATATTTATCTATAGCTGCAGTTCCGGTTACTTTTAATCCGTCTACCCCTGGGATTTTAATCTCAACCTTACCTGTGGTTTGAAAGTAATCTCTAATATCTTTATTATATCCAGTTAAATCTGTAGTAGAAACTACCGGATTATAACCATATTCAATATCCCTACCTGGCAAACCATTAGGCCATATGGCTATTTCATTAGGCCGCCCTCTCATCAAAAACCTAAAAATATCACCTGCACCAACTGTAGGGAAATTACGATTTTCCTCTCTAGCCGTTACACCTAGTGTTGTTGTAATGTATTTACTCACTTTTGCTTCCAGGTTTAAACGCATGTCGTACTGCTGATAACCTGTGGCAGAATTTTTATAGTATGCATCTTGATCGAGGTAGCCAAGAGAGACCAGGTATTTCACATTTTCACTTCCACCATTGATCTGTACATTATGTCTTTGCTGAGGCGACCAAGTTTGAAAAACGGTTTTAAACCAATCGGTATTAGGATACCTTAAAGGATCAGAACCATCGCCAAATTTTCGGATTTCGTCTGGTTTATAAGCTGCATTAATCGTTTTACCCCCAGTGGATAGATAAGAACCTGTTGTTTTAAAATTGTTCCACGCCGCCGACCACTCATTAGGATTAAGATCGGAGCCAAAAATATTCAGTTCATTTAAGATCTCGGCATATTGAGTTGAATTGGACATTTTTGGTATTCGTGTAGGTTGCTGCAAACCATAGCTAAAATCGTATGAAAACTGTGGTTTGCCTGATTTACCTAATTTGGTGGTGACTAAAATTACCCCGTTCGCCGCTTGCGAACCGTAAATGGCAGCAGAAGCATCTTTTAAAACCGATACGCTTTCGATATCGTTAGGGTTTAACCTTTCAATTCCACCAGCACGATTAGGAATTCCATCGATTACGATTAATGCATTGTTATTTCCGAGTGAATTTATACCCCTGATCCGGATGGTAGAACCATCGTAACCAGGCTCGCCACTTCCTTGCAATGCAGTTACACCGGGTAAACGTCCGGCTAACGAATTGGTTAAGTTCACAGAAGAAGACTTGGCCAACTCCGACCCTTTAACCGCAGCAACTGCACCAGATACAACAGCTTTCTTTTGCGTTCCGTAACCTACTACCACCACTTCTGATAAGTTTTGATTGTTTTCTACTAAACGGACATTAATACTGGTTTGGTTCTTCACCTGGATTTCTTGATCTACATAGCCTATATAGGTGAATACTAAAGTAGCATTCTCAGGCACCTTGATGCTAAATTTACCCGAACCATCTGTTACTGTAGTTGCCGCCCCTCCCTTTAACTTAACACTTACACCGGGGATGGGGCCATTACCATCGGCAACCTGTCCTTTCACAATGATATCCTGAAGTGGAGGTCTGTAAAAATCAAAAGGTTCTTTTTCGTGCAATGATGCTTTGGCAGACATGCTGGCAAGTGGAGAAAAAACGAGACAACCACTGCAAACAAGAAACATGCTACTTCTGGCAAAAGTCCTCAATAGATTTTTTTTCATAGTTTTTCAATTTATTTTGGTTAGATAATATTTGTATTATAATTCAGTACACATAAGTAATAATTAACTGTCTTTAAAAAAATCATTTAAATATGACTTATCGACATAATCTTTTACACGACATTAACATCAAAAAATTAAGGTTCCTGCCGATTATATCATTAAATCATTATTAACCATATGAAATCCCTCATAATATGCTTAAAACCATATTTAAGGAATAAAAATCACTGTGATGGAAATCCTCAGTGTTGGACTTGCAGACTCTAAATTTCATATTTGGTTACACGCAAGATAGGAATATTAGGGATTTAAAGAAGGGGGTAAAATAATAATTATAAGGGGCTGACTCGTAAAAAAACAATTACACAACTACGCAAAGTAGTATTAATAATACAGCGCTAAATATTATTGCAAAATATGAGAAGAAGGAAATTAAATGATTGGAAAGAAATTAAGCTGAATATAAGATTAGCTTATTTTGTCGAAAGAAATGCCTCTTTCTAATTTTTGCAGGTAAGCTTTTAAGATGGCATTTTCGGGCTTAACCAGCTGCGGATCGTCTTCAAAAAGTGCGATAACCGTATTACGTGCTTCAGACAAAATAATCTGGTCTTTGGCCAGGTCGGCAAGCTTCAGATCTAAAACACCGCTTTGTTGTGTACCGGTAATATCGCCAGGGCCACGGAGCTGTAAATCTATTTCTGATATTTCGAAGCCGTTGTTTGTTCTTACCATTGTTTCCAAACGAATCTTGCCTTCCTTACTCAGTTTATTACCACTCATTAATATACAGAAAGACTGCTCTGCACCACGGCCTACCCTACCGCGCAACTGGTGCAGTTGTGACAGACCAAACCGTTCGGCATTTTCAATTACCATTACAGAAGCATTGGGCACATTTACACCCACCTCTATTACTGTGGTAGCTACCATAATCTGGCTTTTACCATCAATAAACTGCTGCATTTCGAACTGCTTATCGGCATTGGGCATTTGTCCATGCACAATACTCATTTGGTAATCGGGTCTTGGAAACTGATAACTTAGCTGCTCAATTCCAGCTTCGAGATGTAAAAGATCTAATTTTTCGCTTTCCTTAATTAAAGGATAAACAATATAAACCTGCCTGCCTTTGGCAATTTCCTGCTTCATAAAACCGAACATCCTGAGGCGCTGACCTTCAAACAGGTGTTTGGTTTCTATGGGTTTTCTGCCCGCAGGTAGTTCATCAATGATAGAAACATCCAGATCACCATATAAAGTCATTGCCAAAGTACGCGGAATAGGCGTAGCAGTCATTACTAGAATATGTGGTGGAATGATATTTTTCCGCCAAAGCTTAGCGCGTTGCTCCACACCAAAACGGTGCTGTTCATCGATCACAACCAGTCCTAAATTTTTAAACTGAACCTTATCTTCAATCAATGCATGTGTTCCAATCAGAATATCGATTTCTCCATTCTCCAATTGCTCGTGCAAAACAGTACGCTCCTTCTTTTTGGTATTTCCAGTAAGAATGGCAACACGCACCAGGTCGTCGGTCACAAGTTCTGTGATAGAAGCATAGTGCTGGCGGGCCAAAATCTCGGTCGGAGCCATCATACAAGCTTGGTAGCCGTTATCATTTGCCAAAAGCATACTCATCAATGCAACGGCAGTTTTACCGCTTCCTACGTCCCCTTGAACGAGCCGGTTCATTTGAACACCACGTTGGGTATCGATTCTAATTTCCTTAACTACCCGTTTTTGGGCATTGGTTAACTCGAAGGGCAAAAACTCATTATAAAAGCGGTTCACTTTTTCGCCAACCTTTTCAAAAGTTACGCCTTTAAATTTTAACTGGCGTAAGTGCTTATTGTGTAAAAGCTGTAACTGGATGAAGAATAATTCTTCAAATTTAAGGCGTCTTTCAGCAGCGCTTAAATCCTTCTGATTTTTAGGAAAATGAATATTCAGTAAGGCCAATCTTTTATCGGGCAGCTGATACTTATCAATGATGTATTGTGGTAAATTTTCGGGAACCTGGGGGATAATCTGATCTAACAAACCTGCGATTAAACGCTGTAGTCCCTTTGAATCGAGATTAAATTTTTTAAGCTTTTCTGTTGAGTTATAAACCGGCTGCAGGGTTAAATTCCCTCTTCCCGCCTGCTTGCGCTGGTACAGTTCCATTTCCGGATGCGAAATACTAAATGTGCCGTTAAAGATGGTTGGTTTCCCAAAAGCTACATAAGCTGTACCTACAGTAATATTATCGTCAACCCATTTTAAGCTCTGGAACCAAACCAATTCCATGATTCCGGTTTCATCTTTAAAAACAGCGATAATGCGCTTTGCTCTTTTATCGCCGATTACTTTTTTACTGATTACACGCCCGATAATCTGGACATACTGAGAATCAGGATTGATCTGGTTAATCTTGAAATATTTTGTACGGTCGATATACCTAAACGGATAGTGCGCCAGCATATCCAGATAAGTGAACAGGCCGAGATCCTTTTTCAAAACATCAGCACGACTTGGTCCAACGCCTTTCAAAAACTCAACAGGTGTATCTAATACCGAATTAAACAAAATATTTTAATGTTTTTTGTAAACAACATTCTTTAACAACTGCGCATTAAAAATAACGATCGATAGCAGCAAAAGCAAATAGGCGAAAAGTTGATGCAGATCTATTTCCTCCTTAAAGTAAAAAAATGCAACGGTAAAAGCAACTATAGGATTGAGATAGATCAAAATACCCAAGGCTGATGAAGGCATGCCCAACAGCGCATAAGAATTTAAGAAGAGTGGAATAATGGTAAATACAATTGCAATCAAAAATATATGCGACCAAAAGAAGGTTTCGGTTGGAAAAGGCGCCGCATTGAGAAAATACAGCGGCAACATCATTAGCCCAGATAAAATCAACTGAATGCCCAAAAAGTTAAATTTATCTACATCTTTAATTACTTTTAGAACAATAACATATATGGCATAAAAAGAGGCGATGATAACGGCCCACATTACTTCGATTAATGAACCCGTTGCCAATAGAATGATGCTAATAAATGCAATTATAAGCGCAACAATTTTACCCTTCGTTAACTGTTCTTTTAAGATGATAAAACCACAGAGTGCAGTTAACAGCGGGCAAACCATATAAGCAAAAGCTGCGGCCTTTAAACTCACGCTATTTACTGCGTAAATATAGGTGAACCAGTTTCCCGTAATTAGAAATGACGATACTACGGTAAGCAGCAATAGTCTTGTTTTCTTGCGTGTGCTTAATGATTTTAAGAAATTTAAATCATTCTTTAATGCTGCTCTTCTGAATAAAAGAATGGTTGCCCAAACTACGATAATGGAAACAAATATTCTGTAGTATAAAATTTCGTGTGGCGGAAAACCTTTTATATTACGTAAAGGTATAGACATTGTTCCCCAGATAATGTAAGGAACAATGCCAGCTATAAAATATTTGCTTTTACTGTCTGCCAAAATTAGCCTGCAATGGCAATTACAGAAATCTCTACATTAACATTTTTAGGCAATACCGAAACCTGAACCGTTTCACGAGCGGGAAAATCAGCAGTAAAGTATTGTCCATAAACTTCGTTTACCTGAGCAAAAGTGCCCATATCGCTTAAGAAGATAGTAGACTTTACTACGTTATCGAAAGTTAAACCTGCCTCAAGCAAAACGGCCTTAAGGTTACGCATCACCTGATGTGTCTCTTCTTCAATATTACCAATATTTAATTCCCCATTTTCGGGGTTAATGGCTACCTGGCCCGATACGAATAAAAAGTTTCCAGCTTGTACAGCTTGGCTATATGGTCCAATTGGATCTGGAGCATTAGTGGTTTTAATAATTTGTTTCATACAATTTGGGGTTATTTAGCAAGCCACTGGATAAGCTTGTAGATGATACCTGCAAGAAAAATCAAGATGGCCAATGCATTTATAAAATGCATAATTCTCAGATTGATATTATTTGGCCTGCTGGGATCCTTTTTTCTAAAGAAGTACATAATACAAACTTAGCTAAAAAGCTTAACACAGAAAATTAAAAGGCATAAAAAAAGTCCCGATTTTCATCGGGACTTTTTTAAATCTTATATTGAAATACTAGTTTCTAGCAGTTTCAACACGACGGTTTTGGATACGACCTTCTTCAGTATCGTTAGAAGCAATTGGATTAGCTTCACCATTACCTTTAGTAGCAACTTGACTAGCGTTAACGCCAGAGTTTACTAAGTAAGTTTTAACAGAATTAGCTCTGTCTTTAGATAATTTCAAGTTATATGCAGCAGTACCTTCGCTTGAAGCGTAACCGTTTACAGTTACTTTACCACCGTTTTCACGTAACACTGAAGATAATTTATCTAAAGTAGGATAAGACTCAGTTTTTAATACTGAAGAGTTGAAATCAAAAGCGATTTTCTCGAAACCAGTTACATTCGAAGCAACAGAATCAACTGGAGCTACTTTTGGAAGAGGACAACCTGAACCATCAACAGCAGTACCAGCAGGAGTTCCTGGGCATTTATCGAATTGATCAGCAACACCGTCACCGTCAGTATCTTTTTTCAAATCTTCAACAGATTTTTCAACAGCAGAAACACGGTTTTTCAATGCTTCAACTTCTTGACGTAAAGTTGGATCTTTTAACTCATCATACATAGTAGCTAATGGGTTAGTCCACTCTAAACTTGGTTTAGCAGAAGAACCTAAAGAGAACTCTAAACCAGCATAACCGTAAGAGAATTTATCTTTAGTTTGACCTTTTGCATAAACTCCGTCTAAGTTATCAGCATCAACAAAGTTCATAGTGTAACCTAAGTTAAAGTTAACACGCTCTGAAACTTTGAATTTAACACCAGCACCAACTGGAATATAGAAACCTTTTACGTAGTCTTTAGCATCATGTTTGTCATCAGCAGGACCTACAGCTTTACCTTTCCAGTCGATAGTTTGACCAGCACCAGTAATGATTTTTGGTGCATAAGCCATATAACCAGCACCAGCTGTTAAGAAGAAACCTACAGAGTTCTCACGACGTAAGAAATCGATAGAACCTAAATTAACAACACCACGTAAATCTACAGCATATTGTAATTCAGTTTCAAATTCTCTAACTGCAGGGTTAGTAATACCTTCGTTAGTACCTGAAAGTTTACCACGAGTTCCGTTTAATTCTAAACCGAATGAGTGACCTAATTGTTTACGGATGTTTAAACCGTAACCTAAGTTAGCATCCCATTTGTTAAAATCGTTAGTACCACCGATAGCAACAACTGGCATTAAAACACCACCATGTACACCGATAGACCAAGTTCTGTACTGTCCTCTACCACCAAATACCTTGGTAGCAGAAGTTGTTGCAGGTGCATCTTGAGCGACAGCAAGAGAAGCAACTCCTGTTAATGCCACTAAAGAAAGTGCAACACTTTTCTTTAAAGTAGAATAATTCATAATCTTTTTCTTTTTTAAGGGTTAAACAATTTAATTGATTAATTTTTTAGTAATCGCAAAATTAAACAAAATTTTAAATTTTCAAACTTTTATACAAACTCCGTTCCAAACTTCACAGTAATTAATCATTTTATTACATTTGGCCATTACCCATATAAAAATACCATTTTCATGAAATATCCTACCATCAATCAGTCATTATTTGTTTTAAATAGAAATAATTTCACTAAACACCTAAAAAACAACTCATTAGCCATATTCAATTCAAGTGATGAATTTCCCAGAAGTGGCGACCAGGCCTTTGTTTTTAAGCAAAATCCTGATTTATTTTATTTATCGGGAATTGATCAAGAACAAACAATATTATTATTATTTCCTGATTGTCCTAATCCGTTGTACAGAGAAGTCCTGTTTTTAAGACAGACTAACGATTACATTAAAGTCTGGGAAGGATATAAATATACTAAGGAGCAAGCTAAAGCGGCATCGGGTATTCAAGCTATCTACTGGTTAGACGATTTTGACAACATATTGCATAGCATTGTTAATTATGCTGAACA
This sequence comes from Pedobacter psychrodurus, assembly GCF_004331735.1. Taxonomy (GTDB): domain Bacteria; phylum Bacteroidota; class Bacteroidia; order Sphingobacteriales; family Sphingobacteriaceae; genus Pedobacter; species Pedobacter psychrodurus. The sequence goes on along the minus strand of NZ_SJSO01000005.1, from coordinate 339,909 downwards.
TATTTATTTAAACACTAATGAAAATGATAGGTACGCCCACGAAGTTCCTTATCGGGATATCCGCTTCATTGAGAAAATGAGGGTTAAATATCCATTGCATCATTATGAACGTTCAGCACCCATTATGCGAAATTTACGTGCAGTTAAATCAGATATTGAAATCGAATTAACTAAAAAGGCGTCAGCAATAACCCGGGATGCATTTATTCGGGTATTAAAATTCACCAAGCCAGGTGTTAAAGAATATGAAATTGAAGCGGAGATTATACACGAATTTATCCGCCAAGGCGCAACAGGCCATGCCTATACTCCTATTATTGCTTCCGGCCATAATGCAAACATCCTACACTACAACGATAATAACCAAGTATGTAAAGACGGAGACGTAATACTTTTCGATTTTGGCGCCGAATATGCCAATTACAACGCAGATATGAGCCGCTCCATCCCGGTTAACGGTCGGTTCACTCCAAGACAAAAGGATGTATACAATGCAGTATTGCACGTAATGAAAGAGTCGATCAAATTAATTGGCGAAGGAACCGTATGGAATACCTATCACGAACAAGTTGGCGAAATTATGACCGAACAGCTGGTTAATCTTGGACTTATTTCTACATCAGACGTGAAGAACCAAACCGCAGCGTGGCCAGCTTATAAAAAATATTTCATGCACGGCAATTCGCATCACTTGGGTATTGATGTACATGACTTTGCAGGAAGATATACTCCATTTGCTAACGGGAACATCCTTACAGTTGAACCAGGTATTTATATTCCAGAGGAAGGCTTAGGCATCCGTTTAGAAAATAATATTCTGATCACCGCAAGCGGAAATATAGATTTAATGGCCGATATTCCATTAGAAGCTGAAGAAATTGAGGATATCATGAACAGTTAGTCCAATTTAATTTGGCCGTTTTCAGTTAACGGGTTTCAACATTTTACAGGTTAACTATTACTGATGAATTCATCTGCGAAGCGATAAATATTAAAATCATCTTCTTTCAAGGCTGCCTGAACTTTTTCTAGCAGCCTTTTTTTATCAACAATCCTCATTTTCTCATGCTGAATGAGTCTCCAGGCTTTCTCTGCAAACAAAAAAGCCCTTCGGTTATGATCAGAAGTAAGCGGCTTGATTATCCAAGCACATAATTCATCAATACCCGTATTTTTATCGGCCACTGTTTTTAATATTGGAATAGTCTTCGTGCCCTGATGAATAATTTTCTTTAAATTATTGGCAAAAATAGCTGCACCATCTCTATCAGCCTTGTTTATCACAAAGCAATCGGCAATCTCCATCAAACCAGATTTGATATTCTGTACCTCATCTCCAGATTCGGGAACCAAAACAACAACAGTTTTGTCAGCCAGTCCCGCAATTTCTACTTCCGATTGCCCAACACCAACAGTTTCTACAATAATCAGATCAAAATTAGCTGCTTTTAAAACATCAACCATTTCGATAGTTTTTGCCGAAATACCACCCAAAGCACCACGGGTAGCCAACGAACGGATAAAAACATTTGGATTATTAAACTGACCAGCCATACGAATACGATCACCCAATAAAGAACCAAAATTAAATGGGGAGGTAGGATCTATTGCCAATATAGCAATGCGCATTCCTTTCACTACAAAATGACTGGCTATCGCATTTACTAAGGTACTTTTACCTGCACCAGGGGGGCCAGTAATGCCTAAAACCGGAACATTAACCCGACTATCCAAATCTCTTAAAATCGAATCAGCCGGTGTAATGTTATTTTCGACAAGGGTTAATGTTCTTGCCAAAACCTTGTAATTCCCTGCCTTTACTTCGCTTAAAATGGATAGATGCGTATTCATCAATAAAACTATCTTTGTACAAATAAACAAAAATTATTAGCTACAAAGCGTCCCTATAATGAAAGTTACCGGTTTTACCTTTTTAAGAAATGCCATTGTTAACGATTACCCTGCCAAAGAAGCGATACTTTCTGTACTACCTTTATGCGATGATTTTATAGTGTCACTGGGAAACTCTTCAGACGAAACTTCTGAAATGGTTAAAAGCATCGACCCTAAAATCAGTACCATTGATACCGTTTGGGATGACAGTATAAGAGAAGGTGGTCGTGTTTTTGCCGATGAAACCAATAAGGCCTTAGCAGAAATAAGTAAAGATACCGATTGGATGATCTACATTCAAGGTGACGAGGCTATACATGAAGATTATCTTCCTTTAATAAAAAAAGAAATGGAGCTGGAGCTTAACAACAGCAACGTTGAAGCCCTGCTTTTAAAATACAAACATTTTTATGCCTCTTATGACTATTTAGCTGAATCCAGACGCTGGTATAGAAGAGAAGTTCGGGTTATAAAAAATCTACCTGGAGTAAAATCTTACCGCGATGCGCAAGGCTTCAGAATTAACGACAGAAAACTTAAAGTTAAATTGATCGACGCCTACATTTATCATTACGGCTGGGTTAAACCACCAAAAGGATTACAAGGTAAAGTGCGGAATTTTAATCAGTTTTATCAAACAGAAGAATGGATTGAAGAGAATTATCCCGTTCAAGAAACCTATGACATGCACAATGCCGATCGTTTGGTTCATTTTAAAGGCACCCATCCAAAAGTGATGCAGGAAAGAATTGAGGCCGCAAACTGGAAATTTGATAAAGATTTAACCAAGGAAACTCCAAAAATGAATTTCCGAAGGAGCGTTTTGCAAAAAATTGAAGATTTAACAGGCATGCGCTTATTTGAATACCGGAATTATAAAATTGTAAAGTAGTCTACAATTTAAATCTGTCTATATTTGCATAATTTTTTTTTCTTCTAAATACACTATTTAATTAATGGAAAAGCCTAAGGTCTTAGTAACTTTTGATTCGATGAAAGATGCCAATTGCGGCTATTTTTCGTTTGGAAAAGGATTAGGCGACGCATTAATCCAGGAAAACAAAGGAAAGTTTGAATTAAAATTTTATCTTTTCAAACAGACAAAATATCTTTTTAACGGCTTGGTTGATATCATTTATCTCTCGAGATTAGATCGGTTATTTTTTAAGAAAAAAAACGATTTCGAAGTTGTTCATCTCTCTGATCAGACCTGCAGATTACGGCCAAAAAAAGTAAATGCAAAGAAAATAATGACTGTTCATGACATGAACAAGGTTCATTTAAAATTTAGTAAGCCACACAGAATTCAGGTTTATCTAAAAAAACTTGGCAAGCTTGTATCACAGTGCGATAAAATTGTGTGCATATCTCAATTTGTAGCAAATGATGTAGTCCACTATTTTCCTGAGGCAAAAGAAAAAGTTAGCGTAATTTATAACGGAGCCGATAAGCTGATATCAGATGAAAAACATAACCCCAGTTTCGTTCCACCAAAACCTTTCTTATTTACAATAGGCTTATTATCGGTTCAGAAAGGATTTCATTTGCTTCCGGCTTTATTAAAAGGGAATGACTTTCATCTTGTTATTTCGGGCAAGGAAACGCCTCATAAACAAAGGATTTTAGAAGAAGCCGAAAAATATGACTGTTTAGATAGGGTACATATTACAGGGCCAATCTCTGATGAAGATAAAGCCTGGTATTACAAAAATTGCGATGCTTTTTTATTCCCTTCAGTTGCTGAAGGTTTTGGTCTTCCTGTAATAGAAGCCATGCACTTTGGAAAACCTGTTTTCCTCTCCAAATTCACCTCACTCCCAGAGGTTGGCGGCGACGTGGCTTATTACTTCGATAATTTTGAACCGGAACACATGCAGGAAGTATTTAAAAAAGGAATAAGTGATTTCGTCCAAAATAATCGTGCTAAAGAAGCAATTGCCCAAGCAGAAAAATTTTCGTGGGAAATTGCAGCCAACCAGTATCTGAATTTATATCAGGAATGTTTGGAATAACAGTTCTTAACCTATATTCTATAGCCCAACGGTTGACTCGAAACATTCCGTAAAACAGCATCTCAATCCATTCCATAACCCAAGAATTGTAATTTTAATTTTGTTGGGTTTCTCCATCTTATTCATATGTATGAAAAACCGTACATTTGCTCGGATCTTATTATATTTTTTTCCTACTGGGTACTTCCTGGGTTCTGTTATATATACAATACTTAATGAAAACTTATTTTCGTTTATTATCATTTGCCAAGCCTATTGAAAAGTTTGCCATACCTTATGTTATTGCAACCTTACTTTCTATTCTATTCGGAACCTTTAACTTGGCTTTGTTATCGCCGCTGTTCGAAACACTTTTAAATGCAAACAAGCAAGCTTGCCAAACGCCAAGCTTAACAGATAAAGCAGCCTCCTCATTTAGCTTATTGGGCAAGTTAAGGGATTTTGTTAACTATTCAATAAAGGTTAACACTATAGAAAGTACGCTGATGTACATCTGTATTATCATTGTTATCTCTGTATTGCTTTCCAATTTGTTCAGGTATTTTTCTCAGCGTTACATGGAAGATTTGAGAGTCCATACGTTGCTAAACTTTAGAAAGCGGGTATTTAACAATGTGATGAATCTTCATGTAGGATATTTTAACAATGAGAGAAAAGGCGATATTATTTCTAAAGTAGCATCTGATGTACAGGTGGTTCAATTCACGGTTACCAATACATTACAGGTTGTTTTTAAAGAACCTGTAACACTAATTGTATATGTTATTCTTTTATTTAATATTTCAGCAAAGCTTACCTTATTCTCGTTACTGGTAATCCCAATTTCTGCATTTATTATCAGTAAAATTGTAAAAAGGTTAAAACAGCAGGCAAAAGAATCGCATGAATCTTTTGCAAAAATGATTGGCTTTTTAGATGAGGCATTAAGCGGGATTAAAATCATAAAGGCCTTTAATGCAACAGAACGAATTAAAAACAAATTTAACCAGGAAAATATATACTATTCCAACTTAACACGCAAAATGGTTAGACGCCAACAACTCGGCTCACCAGTTTCTGAATTTTTAGGTGTCTTAATGATTTCTATTATCGTTTGGTATGGTGGATCATTAATATTACATAATGATAAAAACGCCTTAACCGCATCAGATTTTATTGCTTACATCGCTATTTTTTCCCAGGTAATGCGTCCTGCAAAAGCATTAACAGATTCATTTAGTGGAATCCATTCTGGAATTGCAGCAGGCGAGCGGGTTTTAGACCTAATAGACACTAAACCGTTGTTGGTTAATGAACCAGATTCGAAAGTTCTCGATGATTTTAACAGTACAATCAGCCTTCAAAATATATCATTCAGTTATGGGGAAAAACAAATTCTTAACTCGATAACCTTCGACATTGAAAAAGGGCAAACAGTAGCACTTGTCGGACCATCCGGGGGTGGAAAAAGCACATTAATGGACCTGTTTCCACGTTTCCATGATCCAAAATCAGGAACGATTAAAATTGATGGCCACGATTATAGGGAGCTTACTGTCGAAAGCATCAGGGCACAAATGGGAACCGTTAATCAAGAGTCTTTTCTATTTAACGATACCATTTTTAATAACATTGCGTTTGCCAAACCAGATGCCACAATGGAAGAAGTTGTTGCCGCAGCGAAAATTGCAAATGCGCACGATTTTATCGAGAATACAGAAGATGGTTATCAATCTTTTGTTGGCGATCGAGGAAATAAACTCTCTGGAGGCCAGAAACAGCGTGTTTGTATTGCAAGGGCTGTATTGGCTAACCCCCCAATCATGTTGCTGGATGAGGCCACTTCAGCCTTAGATACAGAATCTGAAAAATTAGTTCAGGATGCTTTAAATAACCTGATGAAAAATCGCACATCAATTGTGATTGCGCACCGTTTAAGTACAATACAACATGCCAATAAAATTGTTGTGATAGATAAGGGCAGCCTAGTAGAAACCGGAAGCCACAATGAGTTAATGAACAAAAATGGTTTATATAGGCGCTTAATCGACATGCAGGCTTTTAACGACTAACATCTAGATGAAGAAAGTACTATTTTTTATGCCTGATAATCCGCTAAAAAAAAATGCGGGCAACAGAACCAGGGCTTTAAGCATGTTAAGCTATTTTAAATCGAGAAATTTTGAAATTGATTTTGTAAGCGAGTATTTCACCGGAAAATGGAACGAGGCAGATATTAAAGCATTTGAGCAAGCGGGCTTGGCCAGTAATACTTATGTAATTAAAAAAAAACCATCTAAAAAGAACTTACTTTATTACCTGCTTTTTTATAAACTGCCCAATTTCTTTTATCAGAATAAGGGTTGGTTCTTTCCGCTTCAATTCCCTGAATTGGTGACCTTGAGGTTTAAGAGGGCTTTCAAAAAAATTCTAAAAAACAACGATTACGATTACATCTTTATCAATTATGCCAGCTGGGCTACGCTGGTAGAGCATAATCACCTTACAAAAAGATCGATAAAAGTAATTGATACACATGATTTTATAACCGCTCAACTTCAAAAAAAGAATAATATTGGCAAATCCTTTAAAGAAGAAATAAGAAGAATTTCTTTATTCGATATTGCTTTAGCCATTTCTGTCGAAGAACAATACGTTTTTAGTCAATTTTGTAAAAATAGGGTTGTATTAGCACCAATGATGCTTGATAGACCAGAAAATATTCACGCTACTAGTGACAAGTCGTTTGATCTGATATATGTAGCCAGCGATAATGTACATAATCAAAAAGCTGCCAAGTGGTTTTTTAAGGATGTTTACCCGTTATTACCAACCACCGTGCAGATATGCGTTATTGGACAGATAAACCAGCATCTTTCTATAAAGGCACCGAATATTGTTACCGTAAACTTTGCCGAAGATTTATCGATCTATTACCAAAATGCTAAAGTAGCACTATGCCCTATGCTAACGGGCACTGGAACCAAGATAAAAGTAGTGGAAGCGTTGTCTTATGGCTTACCGATAGTTTGTAATACCCGTGGGATCGATGGGCTGATCAACAAGACCGACAATGGCTGTTTGGTTAGTGATGACCCCATTGAATTCGGAAATAATATCATGAAACTATTAACGGATGAATCGGAATATAAAAAACAGGCAGAAAATGCCTTGGCGGCTTTTAGCATCAATTACGAAAAGGAACACTGCTATAAAAATCTTGATAAACTATTTTTGAAGTAGTTTAAATCTCATCATATTATGAAAAAGGTTGCCGTTATTGTACCTATTTATAAAGAAATAAGCTATTTAGAGGATATATCCTTACAGCAGTGTTTCAAAGTTCTTTCTAAATCACATCCAATTTTTTGTGTAAAACCCAATTCTTTAAATCTAAATACCAAGTATCCATTTAATAACTTCATCAGTTTTGATGATACGTATTTTAAAGATATTGCAGGCTATAACAGACTAATGCTGTCCGGAGAATTTTATGATGCTTTTTTAGACTATGAATACATCTTGATTTATCAGTTAGATGCTTTTGTTTTTAAAGATGATCTACATATTTGGTGTCAAAAAAACATAGATTATGTAGGAGCTCCGTGGCTCAGACATAAATATCCTGATGTGATCAAAGCAATAAAAAATAGCATTTTGCGCTACATACATCGAAAATTCGATATTAAAGAGAAAAACACACTTGCTCCAACCGACATTCAGCGGGAGTATAAAGTAGGGAATGGAGGTTTATCTTTGCGTAGAACACAGTTATTTTATGATTTAACCAAACGCTTTCAGGAAAAAATAAAAGAATATTCTTTAAATCCGGCAGCTAACTTTAATGAAGATGTTTTTTGGAGCATAGAAGTAAATAGGCAGAAAAAAATTTTAAGGATACCTTCATATAAGGAAGCCGTATATTTTGCATTTGAAGTGCCTGTTGATCGGGCTTTCGAACTCACTAACAATACACTGCCTTTTGGATGCCATGCATGGAACAAAAACCTGGAGGTATGGAGGCCTATACTTAAAGACTTTGGATATTCTATTTAAACTACAATCGCGTTAGGGTTTACTTTTTCTGCAATCGTTCATTGCTTTTAAGTAAGATGCCAGGAATTGAGATATACCGGCGTTTTTAATCAAGCTAAAACATTCTTTTAAGCTAAGCTTTGATTCTTTAATTAATCCACTTAAAATAACCTTATTATGCCTCGAGTTTGATTTTTCCAGCATCTTCTTTTGCCCTGAGTTAATAAATGAACAGTTTTTTATTAAGTTTTTAATTCTCTTCCTCACTATTACTTCATACTCCGACATCTTTTTCTTGTTCTGACTCATACTGATTTTATGAATCCTAATTAAAGCAAAAGCCTCCTCTACAGGCAAAAAAGAAAAATAGAAATCTTTAAATGCGCACGAAATCCAAAAATCCCAGTCTTCCAAACTTTTCAAAAACATATCAAAAAAGCCTACTTTTTTCAATGAAGATGCCCTAATTAAAGCGGAATTAACTGGCATTATATTTTGCTTCACCAGCATTTCTAAAACTTCATATCCAGAAGCATCCAACTTAGACATCCATTCATCCTGGTTTAAGTTTATACTTTTATAAAGCTTTTCTTTATTGCCGTCTACAAAATAACACGCCATAGTATAAGAGATATCTATATGAGCATCTTTTTCCATATCCTCAACTTGCAAGCTTAATTTTAGATCGGACAAAAGGTCATCCGCGTCTAAAAACTGGATATATTCTCCATTTGCGTTCTTTATCCCTAAGTTTCTTGCAGCCGATAAGCCAGCATTTGATTGATAGAAATATTTTATTCTGGGATCTTTTGCTAAAAATTCAGCTACAACATCTTTTGTTTTATCTGCCGAACCATCATCTACAACAATAAGTTCAAAATTTTGATATTTTTGTGCCAATACCGAATTTAAAGTCTCAGGTAAAAACGCCTGATAATTATATGCGGGTATAATGATAGTAACTACAGGATTTTCCATTTATAACAAAGTTAATTTAAATCTGAGTATGTATTTCAGATCACTCAGATTTAAGTAGAAATTTATTGATTAAACTCAAGATATGATCATTATAAAAATAATAGGCGGATTAGGCAATCAGATGTTTCAATATTCTTTCTACAGATCGCTACAAAGTAAGGGCATCTATATTTATGCAGATTTATCTGAGTTCGAAGCCTATCCTCTACACAATGGTTACGAACTGGAAAGAATTTTTAACTTAACCGTAAGAACACCAAGCAAATTTATTTTAAATCTATTTAGACCCAATCAAACCAAATGGATATTTAGAAAACTGAAAAGGGTTTTAAATTTAAAAAAGACCTATAGGGTAGAGGAAAAGGAATTTAGGTTCGACCCCTCTTTTTTAAGCGACACTAATAAATATTATTTTGGTTATTGGCAAAATGAGGGGTATTTCCATGATATAGCAGACCAAATAAAACATGATTTCATTTTCCCTAAAATTGTAGGCATAGAAAATGAAACAATCCTTCAAAAAATCACAAATACTCAAAGTGTATCGATCCATGTAAGAAGGGGTGATTATTTAAAAGATCCCTTATTAGGCAATATTTGTAATTTAGATTATTATGAGGAAGCGATATTGAACATCAATTCAAAAATTAAAGACGCTCAATTCTTCGTCTTCTCTGATGACATGGCCTGGTGCAGACAAAATCTTAAATTGGCGAATGTAACCTACATTGATTTGAATAAGGGAAAAAACAGTTATATAGATCTGCAATTGATGAGCAACTGTAAGCATAATATTATTGCAAATAGCAGCTTTAGTTGGTGGGGTGCATGGCTAAATAACAATAGTAATAAAGTGGTTATTGCCCCAGGGAAATGGGTAAATAATCTTGCTGTTGATGATACTGATATTTGTCCAAAAAACTGGATCAAACTATGAAAAGCCCTAAAATAACAGCATTTATAGCTGCCTATAATGCTTCTGGCTATATAGAAGAATCTATATCTAGTATTTTAAACCAAACTTTTAAAGATTTTGAACTTATTATTATCGACGATGGGTCAACTGATGATACTGCATTAGCAGTTAAAAAATTTAATGATAACAGAATCAGGTTTATACAAAACAATGAGAATGAAGGACTGCCTTTTACCAGAAACAGATTGCTCGAACTAGCTAACGGTGAATACATTGCAATTTTAGATAGTGATGATATCGCTTATCCTGACAGGTTTCAGTTACAGTTAAACTTTTTTTCTTCACATCCAGAAGTTGCATTATGCGGAGGGCATGGTACAATTATAAATGAAAATGGAATAGAGGCTGATAAAAAAATAATTGTGCCAACTGATGATTCGATAAACATGCGTATGTTATTTGCCAATTCTTTCATAAATTCAAGTACCATGTTTAAAACGGAAATCTTTAAAGCGCTTAACGGCTATAGAGATTTTGCATTAGCTGAAGATTTCGACCTTTTTACACGGATTTCAGAAAAATATAAAGTAGCAAATATTAATGCGTTTTTAGTTAAATATAGGATACATGGCGAAAATATAACGATCAAAAGATCGGAGGATCAGGGAAAAAACGAACTCGAAGTTCTTAAAAATATTCAAGATAACTTAGGCATGTCGTTTAACACGAGTAGCTTAAATCTACATAAAGAATTATTAACAAATAATTTAAATGAAGCTCACTTTGCTGGATATCTCGAACTATTAATTGCAATGAAAGTTGCAAATGCAAAATCAAAAAGATTTGATATAGCTAAATTGAATCGGTTTTTATTTAATAAATGGTACGAAATACTGCGGTTAAAAAAATCAGATGTTAAAGCATTAAATTGGTATTTTAAAAAGGAATTGTATCGTGGAGCGTATTTTAATTTTAAGCAATTCCGAAAAATATTTAAAATCACGCTTAGGGGATTGATCAGTTAATTCCCCACCATCCATTTCACTTTAGTTTTTCCGATAGCTCGAGCCAGGAAAAAGCTTAGCGTATAGGTAACTAAAAATCTAATTAACAGTATTGCGGTATTCTGCCATATGTTAAGCTCAAGAAAATTTAACTTTAAGGGCTGAAAAATTAGGGGAAGTCCTCTGTCAATTATAATCACATGGATGAGATAGATACCGAAGGTAGTTTCCCTGGGTCGTAAATTTCGCTGGAGCCAATTTAAACTGCCTACTTTTAATAATAGAGCAAACATCACCAAAGAATAGATGATATTACTAAAACGTAAGGTATTATATGCATCTTTTATACCAATACTATTAAGGTAAGTAGATTCTCCAACGGCTATCCAAAAGGTAACAAATGCTAAAAGCAAGATGATAAACCACGATGTAGCCTTAATTATATTCATTATCTTATCATAATACTCGTTAAAATAAACGCCGAGCCATAAATAAAATACGAATCCAAAAATTGCTGTAGTATGGGTTGTGGCAATCCAGCCCTGATAAATATTTACACTATAAAACAGCGAAAAAAGGGCCAAAACCAAACCAAACCAAAGGTTATACAAATGCTTTTTAAATAGCAATAAAATAGTAATACAAATAAGAAAATTAAGGATAAACCAATATGGGCTAATGAGTACGATACGGGTAAAGGTTTCAACAAAGTATAGAAAAAAGTTATTTCCTATCATGCCCATCTCACTTCCTCTACTATGGGCGATATAACGGTCTAAAACACTTAGCATAATTAACATAAATATCCAGAACAACCATGGTTTAATGGTTTTCTTAAATCTGTTTTTTAAATACTGAAAAGGTGTGTATTCATCAAACTTATGGTTGATTAAAAAGCCCCCAATTAGAAAAAAAGCTATTGTGCTGAACTTAAAAGACTGTATAATAGAACTTTCGATAATGTTTTCGAACTGCCTGCTATAGTGATTTGGCGGAACAACCCCGCAATGCTCAAGAACAATCCCAATCATAGATATACACCTGATTGAATCGACAAAAGAAAAATTATTTGTTTTAGGTGTTGTAACTTTTATTGGCTCAGTATCCATTGAATATCATTTTTAAACAGTCTGCGAATATCTACAAAAAATGATCTTATATAAAAAATCAAGCAAATTTTAACACACATGTATAAAGAATATTACCCATATCGAATATATGTATTAGATCTCTGCAAGAATTATTTTTACCCCCGTTATAAGTTTACATCATTTAATATTAAGTAAGGCTGAAAGATTTCATTAAATAATTGCGTTATCTTAGTCGGTCGAATAATTAGGCCTTAGTATGATTAAAAAAATAAGAAAAGCATTTTCTAAAGACAATTCCCACAATATAAAATTCAAAGCCGAATTTAAACAATTGCTTGACCTAGAAAAACGATCAAAAAAACGTTTTTCTTTGGATGAAGAAAATCTTTATCCATGTTTATTTGATAATACAACAGATACAGGCTTTGATAGGCACTACGTTTATCATCCTGCCTGGGCAACCAAAATAATCATAAACAATAAGCCTTCTAAACATATAGACATCTCATCTACGCTGCATTTCTGTTCTATGCTCTCAGCAATTTTACCTGTTGAATTTTATGATTATCGACCAGCGAAACTAGAATTACCAAATTTAAAATCGTTATCTGGCGACCTAATGAATTTACCATTTGAATCAGACTCCATTGAATCGTTATCATGCATGCACACAGTAGAGCACGTTGGCCTAGGCCGTTATGGAGACCCTCTGGATTACGATGCGGATATTAAAGCAGTAAAAGAATTGACGCGGGTATTAGCAATTGGTGGCAATTTGTTATTCGTTGTTCCTCTAGGGACAAAAGATGTAATCTGTTTTAATTCGCATCGCATTTATTCAAAGGATCAGGTTTTAAATTTATTTTCAGATCTGGAACTTAAAGAATTCACATTAATTCCCGAAGATGAAGCAGATGGCGGATTAGTGCTTGATCCATCAGACGAATTACTTAAAAAACAGTTTTATGGCTGTGGGTGTTTTTGGTTTACAAAAGACTAAAAAGTCAGAGTTTAAAAAAAGTCGCGAATTATTTCGCGACTCTCTTAACATTTATGTATATAAAGTATTAGAATTTAGTAAATTGGAGGGCCAATTATGTACCCTGCTGTACCATTAATATGCTGAATGCCTTTAAAATTAAATTTATATCTACTAGCAACTGAAGGGCTAGTGATGTATCTTAAAACATTTCCTTCGTTAAAATATACCATTCCATTACTTAGGTCGTCTACAATTCTTGTACCGGGTTGGATTGGACTCCCCATTGGATTTTTTGTAACATCTAGATAAGTTCTAATCGGCACAGTGCTTCTCACAAAAAGAGCCAAATATGTATCCATAGACTGGATATGTCTAAGCCTCCCATCCATCACAATTAATATCCTGCCATCATCAGCAAAAGTTAAAATATCTCCCTCGTTCCTAGTGATACGTGTATCTGTTGGATCTGGAGTCGGACTTGTATTAATTCCATACCTTGTAGATGAATACTTTGTTATCACTTGGTTAGGAAATTCTGTATACACATAACGAAGCACTATCTTGCCATTTACCTTGTTTCCAGTAAAAATAGCGTCAGCTTTAACAAATGCAGTCTCCTCTTTATAATCTGACGAGGTTAATTCTTTTTCATATAATTTAACCTCTGATGGATCTGGTTGGATACTTCCATCCCCACTTTGATATTCAGTATAGATTAAAGAAACCACGCAGTTACCAGAGGTAAAGCCTCCGCCGCTTGCTATACTTCTTGTAAAAGAGAAAGAAAAGTTGAATCCTGTAGGTAAGTGAATATTAGGAACTTTTAATCCACTGTTTTCTACAAACTGTGGATCAATGTTAAATGATACAAACTGAATTTGTGCATTTGATTTTAGAGCTAACACTATGAAAGCTAAAATAAAAATATATTTTTTCATATTATTTTTCGTAATTAGCCTTATATTCATTTGCTGTTTCATATTGACCTTGTACACTTTCTAAGCTCTTATGGAACCAGCCATTAATAATAAATTCTTTATCTTTGTCTACGTATATCACCTTGCCTTCTGTTGTTCCTAGCGTAATTGCCAAGAATTTTGTAAGTTTTTCTTTAGATTGATTATTTACATCTGTTTTCCCTATAGCTTCATCAGTTTTAACATCTTTCTTACATCCTTGAAAGGATATGAGCCCAATACTTCCTAAGAGAAGCATGCAAATCTTTTTTTTCATAAGTATTTTTTTTACAAAAAGACAAAGAAAAAATATTAATTTTGATAACTCCTTATTATCATTATTTACTTATTATTAATACAATAGATAAATAATAAAACCACATAGTCGTTAGCGCTTCTCAACATGTTAGATATAGGGATTACTTTAAGAAGGTACAGGGATAAATACAATTACACACAGCAATATGTTGCTGATCTAATCGGAATAAGCAGGGTTGCTTATCGAAAGTGGGAAAATAATGAGGTAGATCTTGCTATGTCGCAATTGATCAAAATCGCCGAACTCTATGAAGTACCTATCCACGAGACCATCATCTAATCGAATTTTAAAAAGAACAAAATAATTCTTTTCAATAAAAAGGCATCATTATTACTTGATGCCTAATCTATTTCGTTAAAAACGGATACTAAAGCATTGGCGAACCAATAAGATAACCGCTTGTACCATTTATATTTTGTATATTTTTCAACTGAAATTGATATCTACTTGCAACTTCAGGGCTAGTAATGTGTCTTATAATATTACCTTCTCTAAAATAACATTTGCCATTTATTGAATCCCAGATAATACTAGTATCAGGTCCGATAGGCAAACCTAAGGGTATGTTTGAGGTAGGATTATAAAGTACTGTATTTGCATTTCTAACAAAAATACCAAGAAATGTGTCCATCGTCTGTATATGTCTTCTTTTACCGTCCAAAACCAAATATATTGGGTCCGTACCAGTATTAACAAACAGGAAGCCCTCAAAAGAAGAAGTTGGTGGACCAGTAGAGGCTACCCCTATTCCGTAGTTAGTATCAGAATTAAATGAGCCGCCTGTATTGCTCCCTTGCCAAACCTCATACTTTAAATATATATTGCCGACTGTTTTATTTGCGGGTAGTGTACAGGCAACAGTATTAACCCACATAAGATTGCTATTCGACCATTCACCGTCATATTTCCATACTGCAGTTGAAATTTCCAAATCAGCTTGACCCGACTCTCTATAAATAACAACGGCTCTAACAGTATTATATAAATCTCCTGACTTTATAAAAGTGAAATTCAAATTAAAGGTTGTTGGAAGGCCGGAAGCAATTGTAAGCCGTCCCTGTGGATTGAGAGAAGAAGCTGGTATAGAAAATTGAGTTATACTAACTCCTGCTATAACTTTGTTTACGAAAAGAATTGTTAACAAAGCAAAAATTATAAATATTGACTTTTTCATTGTTCTAGTTTTTTTCATATTTAAGTTTGTATTCATTAGAAGAATCGTATATACTTTCCATTTTTTCTTTGTTAAATAAAATCCCATTGAAACTAAATTCATGTTTAATTGGATCGTATCCTATTTTATCCTTCTGTACTCCCCATGATATAGATATAAAATTTAAAATTTTCTGAAATTTGTCAGATTTGATTTCAGAAACCTTTTCTGGATTTAAACTGCTTTGATCATCCTTTTTACACCCCTGAGCAACGACTCCGATTGTAATGGCAAGAACTGCAGCTCTAAGCAAAATTTTAACATTTTTTTTCATAAGCTTTTAAAGTTTTTTTTACAAAAAGACAAAGAAAAAATATTAATTTTGATAACTCCTTATTATCATTATTTACTTATTACTAATACAATAGATAAATAATAAAACCACATAGTCGTTAGCGCTTCTCAACATGTTAGATATAGGGATTACTTTAAGAAGGTACAGGGATAAATACAATTACACACAGCAATATGTTGCTGATATAATCGGAATAAGCAGGGTTGCTTATCGAAAGTGGGAAAATAATGAGGTAGATTTTGCGATGTCGCAATTGATCAAAATCGCCGAACTCTATGAAGTACCTATCCACGAGATCATCATACAATCAGTTTTTAAAAAGAACAAAATAATTTCTCTCCAACAAAAATAGGCTGTATCATATTTGTAATTCATTTCGAATTTGTCACGTTGAGCCTGTCGAAACGCCTTGTAAGACATTTAAAGCCGATCCTTCGACAAGCTCTCCGAAGGAGTCCTTTGGACAGGATGACAATTCTATATTTATGATACAGAATCTCTGTTATTTTTTTTCCAGGTTAATGCTCAAAGAAAAAACTATAACCGAATAGCTTCTATTGAATCATCTTTTGTAATTACCTTACAAACACATTTCAGATCGAAATCAGTATAGGCTTCCGTAAATTTCTTATACTTGGTAGGTTTAAACTGAACATCATTATACTTAACCTCATAAGCTATTCCTTTGTTTAAGTATTTTTCTATGATAAAATCTACTTCATTATCATCAGCAGTACGCCAAAAATGTAAATCATTGGCATCATATAACTGCCTTAACCTACAATATATATAATTTTCTAACAACTCGCCTTTGTCTGCTCTATCATTCAGCTTAGAAAAGTTATTTAATAGTGTATTACGCAAGCCATTATCGTTAAAATAAACCTTTGGCATTTTGGTTAATTCTTTCCGTACATTACCATAAAAAGGAGAAAGCAATTGTACTATGAAAGTTTTCTGCATTAAATAAATATAGTTTTCTACAGTGGAGCTGGCCATCTGCAAAGTATTTCCCAGCTCATGATTATTCACCAGATTGCCAGTTTGATCGGCCAATAATCTTGCAAGATGAAAAAATTTAAGTTCTTCCTTAATACCTGCCTCTAAAGCATCCTTTTTCATGTAACTGTTTACAAGCTCTTTAAGCATTTCCTGCTTTTCTTGTTCAGTATCTGCTAAAACTACTGCCGGATAACCACCATAAACCAAATATTCATCAAACAGCGCACTTATACGGTTACGCTGGAGGCCTTGATAAGTAGCCCTTTTTTTCATTTGTTCCCACTCTGCAATTAAATTGTCCTCACCCTTAAAATGCAGAAATTCGTCGAAAGCTAGAGGAAAAAATTCAAATACCTTTTTTCTACCGGCTAAACTATCTTTAAAGCTTTTATCAATATAAAATGCGCTGCTACCAGTTGCAATAATTTTTAATTGTGGAGCATACTTATCATACAAAAGCTTTAAAAAATTGCTGGGGTCTTTTGCATACTGAACTTCATCAATAATAATATACAGCTTTTTACCCGCTGGAACATCTGTAGGCAAAAGGGTATAATTAAATATGTTTTCGGCATGATTATTTACAGCCTCTAATACTGCAGGATCTTCAAAAGTTAAAAAATAAACCAATTCATTGTCTAGGTTTAGCTGTTCTGCTAATTGTTTAACAAGTGTAGTTTTCCCGATCTGTCTTGGCCCTATTACTATAGTGTGCTGGGGCTTATTCAAATGGTCTTTTAAAGATTTTAGTGCCGCTGACCTTTCCATAATTATAAATATCAAGTACAAATATCGATATTTTTAAGATACAAACTCAGTATTATCCGATATTTTTAAGATACAAACTCAGTATTATCCGATATTTTTAAGGTTAAATTTTGAGGGGGTAAAAAAAAGTGGCCTTTTTGAGGCCACTTTTAATTCTATGTTTTGAAAAACTATTACAGCTTTCTCGCTACTTCTACTTGTTCGTAAGCTTCTACGATATCGCCCACCTCGATGTTGTTAAAGTTCTGAATATTTAAACCACACTCGTAACCTTTATTCACTTCTTTCACATCGTCTTTAAAGCGTTTTAACGAGGCCAATTCACCGGTGTACACTACAACACCATCTCTAACAATACGGATTTTGCTGTTACGGGTAATCTTACCATCTAATACCATACAACCTGCAATGGTACCCACTTTAGTAATTTTGAAAGTCTCACGAATTTCAACGTTAGCCACAATTTTCTCTTCAAACTCTGGATCCAACATACCTTCCATTGCCGATTTAATCTCGTTGATTGCATCGTAGATGATAGAATATAAACGAATATCGATCTGTTCAGCTTCTGCAAGTTTACGTGCACCTGTTGACGGACGAACCTGGAAACCGATAATAATCGCATCTGAAGCCGAAGCTAACAATACATCAGATTCTGAAATCTGACCAACACCTTTACTGATGATATTGATCTGGATCTGCTCAGTTGATAGTTTCAACAATGAATCTGCTAATGCTTCAATTGAACCATCCACATCACCTTTAACGATAATGTTAAGCTCTTTAAAGTTACCGATAGCCAAACGACGACCGATCTCATCCAACGTAATGTGTTTCTGTGTACGTAACCCCTGCTCACGTTGTAACTGCATACGTTTGTTTGCAATATCACGCGCTTCGGTTTCACTTTCTAAAGCATTAAATCTATCACCTGCTGTAGGTGCGCCTTGCATACCCAAAACCTGTACGGGTTGTGATGGACCAGCCGACTCAACCTTTTGTCCACGTTCATTAGTTAAAGCTTTAACACGTCCGCTATAACTACCCGCTAAGATTGGATCTCCAACCCTTAACGTACCAGCCTGAACCAATACTGTAGTTACAATTCCACGACCTTTATCTAATGCAGATTCAATTACTGAACCTGTAGCTCTCTTATTTGGATTAGCTTTAAGCTCCAATAATTCAGCCTCTAATAATACTTTATCTAAAAGTAAATCAACATTTAAGCCGCTTTTGCTTGAGATTTCTTGTGATTGATACTTACCACCCCAATCTTCAACCAAAATATTCATTACTGATAATTGCTCACGCACTTTATCTGAATTAGCACCTGGTTTATCAATTTTTGTGAAAGCAAATACCAATGGAACCCCTGCCGCTTGTGCGTGGTTAATCGCCTCTTTTGTTTGAGGCATTACTGCATCATCTGCAGCAATTACAATAATTGCAATGTCGGCAACCTTAGCACCACGGGCACGCATCGCTGTAAAGGCCTCGTGACCTGGCGTATCTAAGAAAGTTACTTTTTTGCCGGTTGGTGTAGTTACCATATAAGCACCAATGTGCTGGGTAATACCACCCGCCTCACCAGCAACCACATTTGCTTTACGAATATAATCCAGCAACGACGTTTTACCGTGATCGACGTGACCCATAATCGTAACAACCGGAGCTCTTTCGATTAAATCTTCTGCTGCATCTTCCTCTTCAATTACGTTCTCTTCATCTTCATCTGGTTTTACGAATTGAATTTCGTAACCAAACTCATCTGCCACAATGGTTAAAGTTTCAGCATCTAAACGCTGGTTAATGGAAACGAACATCCCAAGGCTCATACAAGTACCAATAATTTTGGTAACCTGTACATCCATCATACTCGCTAATTCATTAGCCGTAACAAATTCTGTTACTTTTAATATTTTCGATTGCGATTCAAGTTCGTTTGCGGCCTCTTCTGCATTATAAGCAACATCATCACGTTTCTGACGACGTAATTTAGCGCGTTGTGCAAATTTACCAGATTTCCCTGCTCCACTTAAACGAGCAAGTGTTGCCTTGATCTGATCTTGAATTTCTTTCTCAGTAGGTTCTTCTTTAGGTCCGCTTGGTGTAGCATTTCTATTTTGGAAACCTGGTCTGTTATTGTTGTTATTTCTATTTCCTTGATAAGGAGTTCCACCTTGTCCGGCTGGTCTGTTACCTTGGTATGGTGTACCGCTAGCTGGTCTGTTACCTTGATACGGTGTACGAGGTTGACCTGGTGCACCACCTTGGCCCTGACCTTGCCCTGCAGGATTATTTTGTCCTTGCTGGCCTTGACCACCGTGTTGGCCTGGTTGGCCAGGAGCTCCCGGAGTTTTTTTGCGTTTACGCTTACGTTTAGCGGCTTCACTATCGCTAGATGATGCTACTGGACCGTTTCTTCTATCCGGTGTTGTTGGTAAAACAATTTTACCAATAATATTCGGACCAGTTAATTTAACGGTACGTGCCTTCATTACTTCAGGCTCGTTGCTTACCGGTTTTACCTCAGCTGGTTTTTCTTCCACTTTAGGTTGTTCAACTGGTTTTACAGGCTCTGGTGCTTTAGCCACTAGCGGTTCTACAACTGGTGCTGGTGCAACATGAGCTTCTTCCTTTTTAACCTCAACCGGTTTTTCTTCCACTTTAGGTTGTTCAACTGGTTTTACAAGTTCTGGTGTTTTAGCCACTGGCGGTTCTACACCTGGTGCTGGTGCAACAGGTGTTTCTTCTTTCTTAGCTGGGCGTGTTTTTGAGTTAAGATCGTTTAAATCGATCTTTCCTACAATTTTAACTCCTGGCAATCCAGTTTCTTCAACCTTATCTTCTGCCTTAGTTTCCTTTACTGGCTCTGCTGCTGCCGCAGGTGCTGGAGTTTCTACCTTAGGTGTTTCTACAACCTTTGGTTTCTCTACCGGAGGGGTAAATGATTGAGCATTTTTAATTAAAATCTCTTCATTTTTCTCAAAATCGGTATTCTTCTTCGGCGCTTCTACTGGCTTTTCAGTCTCAGGCTCGTCACGACGTATTTTACCAATCACTATTTGTTTGGCTTCTTCTCTTACGATCTTATCTCCCTGATACTCTTTCAACAAGGCATTATACATGTCTCCCGTAAGTTTAAACATAGGGCTTTTCTCGGCAGAGAATCCCTTTTTGTTTAAAAACTCAACGGCCGTACCCATGCCTATATTAAGTTCTTTAATAGCTTTAATTAAAATGATTGGTTTGTCGTCTGACATTTAGCTCCTGTTATTGTTTTTTATTTAATACAAAAGTAGTGTTTATTTGGCAATTACACCACTTATTCAAATTCTGACTTCAAAATTTGAACCACTTCTTTAATGGTTTCCTCTTCAAGGTCGGTGCGTTTTACTAAATCTTCTACTGTAAGTGCTAGTACACTCTTAGCAGTATCGCAACCGATAGCCTTTAATTCATCAATGATCCAGCTATCAATCTCATCTGAGAATTCTTCTAAATCAACATCCTCGTCGCTTTCTTCTCCAGCCTCACGATACACATCAATTTCATAGCCTGTTAATTTACCAGCCAATTTAATATTGTGTCCGCCACGTCCAATTGCTAATGAAACCTGATCTGGTTTTAAGTAAACCGATGCATGTTTGGTTTCATCATCCAATTTAATAGAAGTGATTTTTGCCGGGCTTAAAGCACGGGTAATGTATAATGAAACATTATTGGTGAAGTTAATCACATCAATGTTTTCGTTTTTCAACTCGCGAACGATACCATGGATACGGGATCCTTTCATACCTACGCATGCTCCAACCGGATCAATACGGTCATCGTAAGATTCAACAGCAACTTTAGCACGTTCTCCTGGCTCACGAACAATTTTCTTAACGGTAATTAAACCATCGAAAATTTCTGGAACTTCCTGTTCGAACAGGCGTTGCAAAAATTCTGGTGCTGTTCTCGAAATGATAATTTTCGGATTGGCATTGATCATTTCTACTTTAGAGATTACTGCTCTCACAGAATCGCCTTTTTTGAAATAATCTGCAGGAATCTGCTCTGTTTTAGGCATTAAAAGTTCGTTACCTTCATCATCTAAAACCAAAGTTTCTTTCTTCCAAACCTGGTAAACTTCTCCTGTTACAATTTCACCTACTCTATCTTTATATTTTTTGAAGATTTCGTCTTTCTCTAACTCTAATACTTTAGACACCAAAGTTTGACGGGCAGCTAAAATTGCTCTACGACCAAAGCTTTCTAAAGTAATCTGTTCGATATAATCATCGCCAACCTCTAAAGTGCTGTCTAATTTAGAAACTTCAGCAAGCTCGATCTCTAAATCATCATCCTCAGAAAATCCATCTTCCATTACTTTTCTTGTTCTCCAGATCTCCAAATCCCCGTTATCTGGATTCACGATAACATCACAGTTTTCGTCTGTTCCGTATTTTTTACGCAACATGCTACGAAAAACTTCTTCCAGCACACTGATCACCGTTGGGCGATCTATATTTTTGAAATCTTTAAACTCTTGAAAAGAGTCGATCAAATTAATTGTTGTAGTACTCATTTTTTTAATTATGATTAAATCGATTGTTAAGATTACACAGATTATCTATGCAACAAGCCAATCCTACTATTTAAAACTTACTAAAACTGTTGTTTCTAATATATCATTAAACGGTACAACTGTTTGCATTGTTACCGCCTTTTTCCCTTTTTCTTTAACTGATTCTTCAATCAGCAGATTATTTTCTGTAACTGCTAGCAGTTTCCCTTCTTTTTTTAATCCTTCTTTCAGCTTAATGCTTACCGTACGGCCAATATTTTTATTGTATTGACGGATTAATCTTAAAGGCTCGCCAACACCTGGCGAAGAAACTTCTAAATTATAAGCCTGTTCTATTGCGTTTTCTTCTTCGAGATGAAAACCAACATGCCTGCTTATGGCCACACAATCCTGTATGCTAATGCCTTCGTCGCCATCAACATGAATAATTAGTTTATTGTTTGGCAACATTTTTACTTCAACCAGAAAGAGTTCTGGCCGATCTGCTATTTTTTCCTCAACGAGGGCTGCAACTCTCTTTTCTACCTGCATATTTTAACCTGATTTCATAGAAAAAGGGGACACTGTCCCCTTCTCTTTTCTTCGATTACGATGCAAATGTACTAATTTTTTAGAAAAAATCAAACACCTGTACTAATTATTATGCTGATTATTACCGTTTAAGTGTTTGTCGCTGCGCTTTTAAATTCTGCTTACCATTTCCTATAATCAGATCGCCTACGGTTGCAAATTTTATTCCGATGTAACTCTCAACCAGATATTCTTTACCTTTAAGAAAGGGCTGATCAGGATTAAAAATTAATGAATCACCAAGAATTTTGATCTTTCCAGGCACTTCCAGCTCATCTTGTACACTGTCCAGATCGCCTGGTTTTATTAAAACAGAAACCAAATTAAGTGTGTCTGCATTATCCTGATAGGCATTTTTAACTTTTAAAAGACTTGCCTCATCAATATTTTTAATTATTATTGATGAACTATCCCCAGAAAACTTAATTATTGGCCTGTTGTTTGCATTCGAACATGAAAGTGCAAATAGGACAACAGCAATTGCGGCCTGGTATTTTAAAAAGCATTTAAACATTTACAAAAATAAACAATTATGAGATTTATTATCGAAATCCTTTTGATGGGATTAGCCTTTTTTATTGGAGCAAAATTAGTGCCCGGTGTACATGTAGATAGTTATACTACTGCTATCATTGCTGCTGTACTGGTTGCACTAGCAAATTCAACCATCGGGTTCATTTTAAGGCTATTAACATTCCCTGTTAACTTCTTAACGCTAGGCCTGGTATCATTTATCATTACCGTTTTAATGATTTTATTAGTGGATAACATGATGACCTCTTTTAACACTTCGGGCTTTATCGCAGCAGCGTTCCTGGCCATAGTTGTAGCCTTAATTAAAGCGGTGTTTAGCGCTGTTGTTGGAGAGAAAGATTAAGTTGGGAGTTTTGAGTTGAGAGTTTGGACTAACGACTCCAAGCTCCCAACTCCAAGCTCAAAAACTAACGGATCACTTCTCTCGAAATCACCATTTTCTGAATCTCAGAAGTTCCTTCGTAAATCTGGGTGATTTTAGCATCGCGCATTAAACGTTCCACATGGTATTCTTTTACAAAACCATAACCACCGTGCACCTGTACCGCTTCGATGGTTACATCCATCGCAACTTTCGAAGCAAACAGCTTGGCCATAGAACCAGCCTGTGTGTAAGGTAATCCCTGATCTTTTAACCATGCAGCCTTATAAACCAATAACCTGGCGGCTTCGATCTGTGTAGCCATATCGGCCAGCTTAAAAGCAATGGCCTGATGTTCAGAAATTGGTTTCCCGAATGATTTACGCTCTTTAGCATACTGTGTGGCCAACTCAAAAGCACCCTGTGCAATACCTAAAGCCTGGGCCGCAATACCGATCCTCCCGCCTTCTAAAGTTTTCATGGCAAACTTAAAACCGAAGCCATCTTCACCAATCCTATTTTCTTTTGGCACTTTAACATCGTTAAACATTAAAGAATGTGTATCAGATCCGCGGATGCCTAATTTATTTTCTTTTGGTCCAACGGTAAAACCTTCCATTCCTTTCTCTACAATAAAAGCGTTGATACCTTTATGCCTTAACTCAGGATGGGTTTGTGCAATAACCAGGTAGGTTGATGCGGTACTTCCGTTGGTAATCCAGTTTTTTGTACCATTCAGCAGATAATAATCGCCTTTATCTTCGGCTGTTGTGCGCTGCGAGGTGGCATCAGATCCAGCTTCGGGCTCTGATAAACAAAAAGCACCTATTTTTTCTCCAGCTGCCAATGGCTTTAAATATTTTTCTTTTTGGGCTTCGCTACCATAAGCCTCTAATCCATAACAAACCAATGAGTTGTTTACCGAAACCACCACAGATGCAGAGGCATCTATTTTAGAAAGCTCTTCCATTACCAAAACGTAAGAAATGGCATCTAGTCCGCTTCCATTATATTTTTCGCTCACCATCATCCCCAGGAAACCAAGTTCTCCTAATTTTTTTACCTGCTCGGTCGGAAATTTCTGATGTTCGTCTCTTTCGATTACCCCAGGCTTTAGTTCTTGCTGCGCAAAATCGCGGGCAGCCTGCTGGATCATTAATTGCTCTTCACTTAATTCAAAATGCATAACATTTATGTATAAAAGGTTAGTAAATCAAATGTAGCATTAATGATCGAAATTACTATGGCTGCATAGCAATTTATTTTTAGCTTCATCTGGTTTATATAAAAGCAGGACTACGATCAAAATACGCCGATACTTTTTATTTTTTAGAAAGCAATAGCAGCAGTACTTCGATTCCTATAACCCCTCCCTTTAATCAAAGATAGCAGCACCATTTAGCCACTTAAACCAGGCAGCAGCGGCAGCTCCAGATCCTTCATCTGGACTATAGCGAATGACGGGACTGGAATTGACCCAAAAGCCTCTAAACTGCTTTTCAAAAAAACTGTTTAATTGTTAAGCAATTGTTTTTTTGGAAAGCAAGGGCAGCAATAATTCGGTTCCGGTAGCCCTGCCCTTTGCTTAATCCAGATGGAAGAATCTGGATAACGCTGTCGGTCAGGTTTATTTAACCAAAGATAGCAGCACCATTTAGCTGGCAGTAGCGACAGCTCCAGATTTATTTACTTATTTGGCCCGCGTTAAGGATGGAAGCGGCATCTCCCAATGTAAAATCGGGAATAAAAACAGCGTTAAAACTCCCAAAGAAAAAAGAATTATTTAGCTTTTTTCTTAGTCAAGATCAAGAACAAACTTAAACTCCCTAAAACTAAAATCAACAGAACCTGAGATGAATGAATGATAGTAGAATAGGCCAGCCCATCTTTAAAAGATATGCCATACAACACCAATGACTGGGCAACCATCCAATGAAAAACGCCAATACCGCCCTGAACGGGGGCTGCCATGGCAAAACCAGAAAAAACAATTGCAGTAAATGCGGCACTAAAATGCAATCCAGAGGTAGCTTGAATGGAAGAAAAGGCAAAATACATGGATAGTGAGTAGAAAAGCCAAATGCCCAAGGTATAAGTTAAGAACAGGCCTTTTTGCTTTAGCTTACTGTATGAGCCAAAACCCTGACGGAGGTTTACAAAAATGCGCAGGAATTTTTTACTGAATTTTTGACGGAGAAAATAGACCGCGACTATAATAAGAGAAAGAATAATAATGCCAATTCCAACCAGCCACAAATAATTAATGGCCCCTAATTTTTTAACAAGGTTAAGATAAATTACATTGTACAAAAAATCGGAAACGATATCGTACTGGAAGATCAACATTGCTACGCTGGTGAGAAAAAGCACAAGTACATCAAAAAGCCGTTCTGTAATTACAGTGCCAATAGAGGCAAACATCGGTACCTTTTCTGTTTTATGAATAACAGAGCATCGGCCAATTTCACCAAACCGGGGTAATGCAAGATTAGCCAGATAACCGATTATTACGGCATGGTAGGCATTCCAGAAACTTACTTTGTAATGGATAGACTGATACAGCATCTGCCAGCGCAAAGCCCTTAACACATGGGCAATCAAAACAGCAAGGGCAGAAATAACTACCCAAAAGTAATTGGCCGTTTTAATTTCCTGCCAAATCTTTTCTAAATCCTGACCCCGAAAAGCTAAATATAAAACCACTATCCCGATTAAAAACAGGATGATATATTTTAGCGCTGTTTTGAGGTCGAATATCACAAGGTTATTTTAGCAAATGGTTGTTATCATCAGGAAAAACCAATATTGGATTATATTTTTTGGCTTCTTCTATTGGTAATGAACCGTATGACATGATGATGAGAACATCGCCTAGTTGTGCCAAACGGGCTGTAGCACCATTTAAACAAATGGTTCCGGTTTTACGTTCGCCTTTAATTACATAGGTTTCGAAACGTGCGCCATTATTATTATTTACAATCTGCACCTTTTCATTAGCGATAATGTTAGCTGCATCCATCAAATCTTCATCTATCGTAATACTGCCAACGTAGTTTAACTCGGCTTGTGTTACCCTAACACGGTGTATTTTCGATTTTAATATTGTGATAACCATTCGGCAAAGTTAGTAATCAGTTTGGAGTTTAACTAACGGAAGATGTAAGAGAGATATAATATGGAAAATGGATGATGGAAAAAGGGCAATAACTACATCATCCCTCTTACCTCTCCCATTTTACATTATTTTATAATCATATTATCAATCAGCCTGGTCGACCCTACTTTCGCAGCAACCAAGGCAACTAAGTTATTTTCGTCTTTTGATTTTGCCGGCTCGAGGGTATTGCCGTTGGCAATTGTAAAATAATCGAGTTCCACACCTTCAATATCCTGATAGTATGCTTTTGCCTTATCCACCAGCTCTGCAAGTGAATATTCATTAAAATGATCAATAACGAACTGTAGCGATTTACTCAATACAAGCGAATGCTTGCGGTCATCGGTTGATAAATGGATATTCCGGCTGCTCATGGCTAAACCATCCTCTTCGCGGATAATCGGACAGGTAATGATGGTGATGGGCAGCTTAAAATAAGCCAGCATATTCTTGATCATTAATACCTGCTGAAAATCTTTCTGTCCGAACATGGCCACATCGGGTTCAACGGCATCAAACAGTTTTTTTACAATTTGTGTTACCCCTTGGTAGTGGCCTTTTCTAAATTCGCCTTCCAATAGAAATTCGGCATTGCCCAAATCAATGTGCCAAGCTTCGTCGGCCCCGGCGGGATACATTTCCTCTACATTAGGCATAAACACACCGTTACAACCAGCATCTGCTAACATAGCTAAATCGTGTTCGATTGGGCGCGGGTATTTCTCTAAATCTTTAGGATCTGTAAACTGTGTTGGATTTACAAAAATGCTACAAATAATAACATCGGCATTGTGTTGCGCCAATTTTATCAACGATATATGGCCATTGTGCAAAGCACCCATGGTAGGCACAAGCGCTATTTTTTTACCTGATGCTTTTAAGGGTTTTAAAAAAGCCTTAAGTGCTGCTTTGGTTTTAAATATTTCCAATTTGGACAAAGTAAATTAAAGCCGTAAAGGTGTAAATTAATCTAAACGAAACCAAACAAATGCTTGCTATATTGATAAATAGTATTATTATGCTTACCTTTGCAGCTCATTATCTTTTATTTAACTTAATATTTTCTTAGAATATGGAGATGGCAAAAACGAAGCTGCTGATTGTTACACACGAGATGTCGCCTTTCCTCGAGCTTACTAAAATTTCTGAAATTACGCGCCAATTACCACAAGCAATGCAAGAAAAAGGATTCGAAATCCGTATCTTGATGCCTAAATTTGGTAACATCAACGAAAGAAGAAATCGCTTACACGAAGTAATCCGCTTATCGGGAATGAACATCATTATAGATGACAACGATAATCCTTTAATCATTAAAGTAGCCTCCATCCCAGCTGCACGCATGCAAGTTTATTTCTTAGACAATGAAGAATATTTCCAACGCAAACAAGTATTTAGAGATGCAAGCGGAAAATTCTTCGACGACAATGACGAGCGTACAGTTTTCTTCTGTAAAGGTGCATTGGAAACTGTTAAAAAATTAGGCTGGGCACCAGATATCGTTCACTGTCATGGCTGGATGAGTGCATTGGTTCCTGCTTATATTAAAACGACTTATAAAAACGACCCTACTTTTAAAAATTCTAAAGTAGTATATTCTATTTATGAGGATGGCTTTACTGAGAAATTAAATGCTGATTTTTCTAAGAAAGCGGTGATGGCTAATATGACTGAAGATGATACGAAAGCATTCTTGCCATCTGATTGCGACAGCATGCACATTGGTGCCATAACATACTCAGATGCAGTAGTTTTAGCAGATGAAAACCTAAATGCAGCTATGTTAAAATTTGTTAAAGATTCCAATAAGCCAACATTAGCTTTTAACTTAACCGAGAATTTTGAAAACTTCTATACTTTTTATGAAGAAATTTCGAATGACGAATTGGTTTCACTTGCTTAATTAGGTATTATTATTTTAAATATGAAATTTACAAAACAAGACTTATTAACCCTGTTGATAGGTCTTTTTCTTTTTGCATCATGCAAAAACCCTGACGGCGTGGGTTTAGATGTTGATCCAGCTACAGCCATTACCGGAACGCTGGTGGTATCTCCAGTTAAGTCTCAACTTGTAAAAGAAGACGCTGCCAATACCTACGGATTAAACCGTTACCCGTTAGGATATATGATTGATCCTGATTTTGGAAAAACGGAGGCTGCCCTAGCATTAACGGTTTACCCAGTGAGTATGAGTTACGATTTCGGTACTGCTCCAGTATTAGATTCTGCAGTTTTGGTATTAAAAATAGATACCACTTCTACCTTGACCAAATTTTACGGAGATACCGTCAACTCTAAATATAGTATTGATGTTTTCCAACTAACCAACAAAGTTGCCAATTATAAAAGCTCTGATGAGCAGGCGCACAATAGCACATTACTCGGAAACTTTACAGGTAAGATTGCCCCTAATACCAAACCAAAGGTATTTAATATCATTACAGGCAAACCTGATACACTAAGAACAGTTCCAGCTCAAATCAGAATTCCTTTAAACAAGGCATTTATACAAAACGCCATATTAAACTTAGGTACCGCCGGAACAGCAACAGATGCTAAGTTTTTAGAGTCATTTAAAGGTTTGTATGCACAGATCAACAAAACATCTTCTACAGGAGTTGGAGGGATTGCATTCTTTAACTTTTCGGGAACAGACTCTTACCTGCAACTGGTTTGGAAAAAAACAAACTCATCAAGCGGCGTAGACACTACAAGTGTAAATTTCCCTGTCGGAAAGTTAGTTTCAAACGCTAGTGGAAGCGCAACGTTAATTTCGGGAGTAGCAGCGAATATTAAACACGATTACACAGGTACGCAAGTGCAAACACAAATTGATGTTCCTGCTCCAACAGATCCAACTCAACAATATAATGTAACCTATTTGCAGGGTTTAGCTGGCGTAAAAACTAAGCTAACTTTCCCACAATTGGCAAGTTTTACCAGTACTTACGGAAAAGCAATTATTAATAAGGCAGAGTTAGTTGTAGAGATTGGTGGTACTGCCCCAGCATACCCTTTTAATGCGGCTCAACGACTTTCTTTATATCGTTGGGATATTGCACAACAAGCCGCCGACATACCTGATTATACAACATTCTCAAGTAGCGCTTCTGGCGGTGCAGCACTTTTTGGTGGTTATTTTGATTCGTTAAAGAAACGTTACATCTTTATTATAACCAATTATGTTCAAGGCTTAATTGATAAAAACGTCGAAGATTATGGCACATTCCTAGCCCCTACATCCTATACCGATTTCCAGAGAACATCTAGTGCCACATCTGCTGAAAGATCGATTATAGGCGCTAGTAATACTACTGCAAATAAGCTAAAGTTAAATATTTACTATACTAAAATTAATTAACGATTTTAGTGTTATTATAAGAAACTCCTGCTAGCAAGACTGGCAGGAGTTTTTTTTTGTAGAATTATCTAGAACCAATGAAATAAGCGCATAAAAAAAGCTACCTCTCATCAGGCAGCTTTTTTGTATTCACAAAACCCCTTAATTAAAAAGGAAGATCTCCATTTTCATCTGATGGGCCAATTGTAAATTCATCTTCAATTTTAGCTTCAGCGCTTTGATGCGTTGGTGTAGTTGGACTTTGCTCGAAATCACTTTTTCTACCTAACATGGTAAAGTTTTCGGCCACAATTTCTGTTACATATTTTTTAACCTTTTCTTTATCTTCAAAGGATCTTGTTCTTAACTTACCCTCTATATAAACCAGTTTGCCTTTTTGCAGGTATTTTGAAGCTACTTCTGCTAAGCCACGCCATAATACAATATTGTGCCACTCCGTTTGTTCTACTCTTTTACCGTCTTTGTTGTATGTTTCCGATGTAGCTAATGGAAAACTGGCTACTGTTACGCCACCGTCTAAATGTCGCACTTCAGGGTCTTTGCCTAAGTGGCCTACTAAAATAACTTTGTTAATCCCAGACATAAATATTTTTGGTTAGTTGTTTCGTTGTGTAAATGCGCACCGAATAAGCTGGTTAGTTATTCCATTTTGTCCTTATAAAAATATTCCAGAACAAAATCATGGATTACTTTTGGTTGCGGTAACTCATCTAATTTACTTAAAGAAACCCAATTAAGTTCCTTTTGTTTACTAAAGTTAAATATATAATTTTTTAATACAAAAAATTGTATATGGATTATTTGGTGAGTTAATATGTGCTTTTTGGCTCTTATAAATGTAAAATCAGCCTCATTTCCGAATACAGATTTCACCCGATCGATGAATAATGAATCACTCCACTTGTATTCTTCTGTAGTTTCCACGCTAGGGAAATCATATAAATGCTGCCATATATCCCCTGCTTGTCTTTCTCTGATTAATACTTTTTCATCTTCAAAACAAACAAAATAATTTATATACCGATGTTTTTGTTCGGCTTTTCGGATTTTAACCGGCAACACATTTACCTGGCCATGGTTAAAGGCATAACAGCTTTGATTGAGTGGACAAATACCACAATTGGGCGATTTCGGCTTACACTGCATAGCTCCAAACTCCATAATAGCCTGATTATACAGGGCTGGGTCTTCTTTATAGAGCAAATCATTAGCTAGCGCATAAAACTCTTTTTTGCCGGCTGGGCCATTTATTGGCGTAGCTAAACCATAGAACCTGGAGAGTACCCGAAATACGTTTCCATCTACTACAGCCCGTGCTTCTCCAGACGAAAATGAAGAGATGGCAGCAGCTGTATATTCACCAATTCCTTTTAATTTTATGAGCTCATCATGTAGATTTGGGAAGATTCCATCGTAATCTTTCACCACAATTTGAGCGGTTGCATGCATATTCCTTCCCCTCGAGTAATAACCCAAGCCTTGCCAAAGCTTCAAAACTTTGGCCTCAGTAGCACTGGCAAAATCAGCAACTGTAGGAAAATTCTCCAAAAACTTATTAAAGTACGGAAGCCCTTGCTCTACTCGTGTTTGTTGTAAAATAACCTCTGATAACCAGATGGTATAGGCATCATTGGTATGCCTCCAGGGCAAATCTCTCTTGTTTATTAGGTACCAATTGATGAGTTCATTTTGAAATGTCATTACTGCAAATTACGGTCTATTTATCCGATTAAAAAAAAACTTGCAATTGCCTGATAAGTTCAGCAATAAAAAAATCATCTTTTATTTCCCTATCTCATTAAAAAGCAATACTTTTGCAACCCCAAAACAGTAGTAATATTAAAACATAATAATATAATAAATAATAAAATATGACTAAGGCAGATATTATTTCAGAAATATCAACAAAAACCGGAATTGAGAAGGTTGATGTACAGGAAACAGTGGAGGCATTTTTCAAGGTTATCAAAACCAGCATGATTGGCGGGGAAAATGTATACGTTAGAGGCTTCGGAAGCTTTGTTGTTAAAAAGAGAGCGCAAAAAACTGCGAGAAATATCTCGAAAAACACTGCAATAATTATCCCAGAACACTTCGTTCCAAGCTTTAAACCAGCAAAAGTATTTGTTGATAAAGTGAAAAGTAATTCAAAAAAAATTAACGTAGAAGCCTAAGTCTTATATATGAATAGCAACATCAGATCAAAACAAACCATTGTTATTGGAGCGATTGTATTGCTTGTTGCATTCTTATTTACAAGAGACATTAAGGGTTTGGTTAAACCAACGGAAGAAAATGGAAAAATGCCTTCCAGTGGCCCAATGGCCGGAGCAGCTTCTCCATCAACAACATCGGTACTAAACCTCGAAACTTCATCTACTGCTGCAAAGAATGTGATCAATAAAAATTTGGCTACAGATATTACAGCTTTAGAAAATAGCTACAAGGGCGCAAATGGTGCAGAAAAGATTGAACTTGCTAAACAACTGGCTCAGAAATGGGACGATGTTGAACAGATTACTCCATCTGCACTGTATTTAGAAGTTGTAGCCGAAGGCGAACCATCATCAAAATCATGGTTAGCTGCCGGTAATCAATTTATAAAAGCTTTTGAAAGCACTCAAGATAGTATAGCGCAGCCTGCTTTATTGCAGAAAGCCAATGTATCTTACAAAAATGCATTAGAGAAAGACTCTACAAACATTGAAGCCAAAACAGGCTTAGGTGTAACTATAGTAAACGGTTTGGGCGCACCAATGCAAGGTATTGCAATGTTGTTAGAAGTTGTTGCTAAAGAACCTAAAAATGTAAAGGCGAATATGAATTTAGGATTGTTCTCGATAAAATCAGGTCAGTTTGATAAAGCAATTCCTCGTTTTAACACCGTAATTGCCGCTGCTCCAACCCCTGAAGCCTATTTTTATTTAGGAACAGCTTTAGAAAATTTAGGCAGAAATAAAGAAGCAGTAAATGCTTACCTATCAAGCAAAAAATTAGCGGCTAACCCAACCTTAT
The DNA here is from genome assembly GCF_004331735.1 of Pedobacter psychrodurus. Classification (GTDB taxonomy): domain Bacteria; phylum Bacteroidota; class Bacteroidia; order Sphingobacteriales; family Sphingobacteriaceae; genus Pedobacter; species Pedobacter psychrodurus. The sequence continues at coordinate 306,892 of NZ_SJSO01000005.1, read as the reverse complement.
CTTCATTCATTGATAAGAAGGTGGCTGAACTAAAGAATAAAAATTAATTAACAGATTAATAAAAACATTTAAAACTTAAAACTATGCCAAGCGGTAAAAAAAGAAAGAGACATAAAATGGCTACCCACAAACGTAAAAAACGTTTAAGAAAAAACAGACATAAGAAAAAATAGTTTCTTATTTTGAAGCCAGTTAAACCTCATAGTAAACACTATGAGGTTTAAACAATTTATATGATTTTTTTATTGTATATCTTTTTGGCTACATCACTGTTTTTATTTACTATCCATTTGTTAATAGGCGAAAGCCTTAAATCTGTAGCTGTTGGTAAAAGAATTAATTATCAATTCGACTCCTGCCGGAGTTACCATAGCGTTGATTGAAGACAAACACCTTGTTGAGCTTCACAAAGAACAAATCAATATTAACTACGCTGTAGGCGATATTTATTTAGGCCGCATTAAAAAAATTATGCCCGGTCTGAATGCTGCTTTCGTGGATGTTGGTTATGAAAAAGATGCTTTTTTGCATTACTTTGATTTGGGCCCTCAGGTACAATCTTTAATTAAGCTAACGAAGATCAAGCGTAATGGCTCGGTTACAGGCACATTATTAGATAATTTAAAGCTAGAAGCCGATATTAACAAGGCAGGCAAAATTTCTGATGTGCTCAGTAAAAACATGCTCCTACCTGTACAAATTGCTAAAGAACCAATTTCTACAAAGGGGCCACGTTTAAGTTCCGACATTTCGATTGCCGGCAGGTATGTGGTACTGGTGCCATTCTCCAATACCATATCTGTATCAAAAAAAATTAAAAGTAATACCGAACGTAATCGTTTAAAAAAGATTATTGAAAGTATTAAACCTCAAAATTTTGGGGTCATTATCAGAACCGTTTCTGAAGGCAGAGGGGTTGCCGAAATGCAAAAAGATCTTTTAGATTTAATTGCTAAATGGGAAAACTTCATTAAAAAAATGCCATCTACCGAACCTGCAAAAAGAGTTTGGGGAGAAATGGACAGATCATCTACGTTAATCCGTGATATTCTGAACCCTGATTTTACAAACGTTTACGTAAGTACACCAGAGTTGTACGATGATATCCGTTCTTATGTTCACGATATTTCTCCTGAAATGGAAAAAATCGTTAAACTGTACAAACAGAAAGAACCTATCTTCGATCATTTCGGTGTAGAAAAGCAGATTAAAAATGCTTTCGGAAAAACGGTAAACTTACCAGGTGGAGCTTACCTAGTTGTAGAGCACACTGAAGCACTTCACGTTATAGACGTGAATAGTGGAAACCGTACTGCCAGTAAAGAAAATCAAGAAGAGAATGCTTTACAGGTAAACAAAGAGGCGGCTAAAGAAATTGCCCGTCAACTGCGCTTGCGCGATATGGGTGGTATTGTGGTAATCGATTTTATCGATATGCACAAACCAACAAACCGTAAAATGCTATTCGATTATTTGCGTGAGCTGATGTTATTGGATAGAGCCAAACACACTATTTTGCCTCCAAGCAAATTTGGTTTGGTACAAATTACCAGACAACGTGTGCGTCCGGAAATGAATATTGTTACGGTAGAAAAATGTCCGGCCTGCGATGGGACTGGAGAAATTAAAGCAAGTATCATTTTAATGGATGATATTGAGAACAACCTTAATTATATTTTAAGAGAGCAGAATGAAAAAGGTGTAACACTTTGTGTACACCCATACATCGAAGCTTATATTACAAAAGGCATTTTCAACCTTCAACGCCGCTGGTTCTTTAAATACGGCCAATGGATCAAAGTTAAGGCACAATCATCGTATCACTTAACCGAGTTTCACTTCATCTCAGCAAAAGATGAAGAGATTAAATTATAACTCAAAACACATTTAACTGAAAGCCTGGATTTTTAAATTCAGGCTTTTTTGTTTACGCGAATTACAAATCCCCACTAACAGCCAAAAAAACAGGAAGGTTAACTAAGTACTTTAAACCTGACAGGAACGGGCATCCCGATTTAAGCACTGTTCTTTTGTTTTTTTATTGTGTGCTTGCTTGTTTCACAGGTTTCTATCGGAATAAAGTGGATGGCAGGACTTTCGTCACCGATATACACAGAAACCTGCTTTCCAAAAAAGAACAGCAATTTAATCATTGTTTATCTGAAACATTATCTCATTTATTAGAAAAGCAGATACAGAAGCCATTGGGTTACAGCGGTCCCGCCATTTGTTATAGCCCCGATAAAGAATCGGGGGCTGCCACTTCTGTCGGATTTAAAACTGAAAAGTCTATCTAAGTTATTTCAAGTGCATTCGTCTACCACTAAATTGTTCAAAAAAATAAAAATACTTTCGAGCTTGAAAAGTTAAATTCGTAATCTAAAATTTTAATCAATTGGCAAAATCAAAAAGTGCATTTTTCTGTCAGAGCTGTGGCTACGAATCGGCAAAATGGCTGGGTAAATGTCCATCATGTAACCAATGGAATACCTTTGTAGAAGAAGTTGTAGAAAAGAGCTCAGCTTCTGTTCCAACCTGGAAAAGCGATGCCACTGGCCGTAAATTAAGCAAACCGAGCAAGGTTGATGAAATACAATCATCAACAGAACGCAGAATATTAACTGGCGATAAAGAATTGGACCGCGTTTTAGGTGGTGGATTGGTAGAAGGATCGCTGGTATTAATTGGTGGCGAACCCGGCATAGGAAAATCAACCTTAATGCTTCAGCTTGCTTTAAACCTAAAAGGAAAGAAACTACTGTATATTTCTGGCGAAGAAAGCGAACAGCAGATTAAAATGCGGGCAGAAAGGATTCAGGAAAGCCCATCATCCAACTGTTACATTTTAACAGAAACTTCTACACAGAATATATTTAAACAGATCGAAATTCTGGAACCTGAAATTTTGGTTGTAGATTCCATTCAGACTTTGCATTCAGCTCATATCGATTCAACACCAGGCAGTGTATCGCAGGTAAGGGAATGTACTGCCGAACTATTACGTTTTGCAAAAGAAACTGGCGTACCTGTTTTTCTTATTGGCCATATCACTAAAGATGGCGCCATTGCAGGGCCTAAAATACTCGAACACATGGTTGATACGGTTTTGCAGTTTGAAGGCGACAGGCACCACGTTTATCGCATTCTAAGATCTATCAAAAACCGTTTTGGTGCGGCAGCAGAATTAGGTATCTACGAAATGCAGGGCAGTGGTTTAAGAGAAGTTTCCAATCCTTCAGAGATTTTGTTATCACAACGCGACGAAGAGCTGAGCGGAATCGCCATAGCCGCAACCTTAGAAGGCGCCAGGCCGATGTTGATTGAAACCCAGGCCTTAGTGAGTTCGGCAGCATATGGAACCCCTCAACGTTCTGCAACAGGCTTTGATACCAAAAGGATGAATATGCTTTTAGCTGTTTTAGAAAAACGCTGTGGTTTTAGGCTAAGCACACAAGATGTTTTCTTAAATATCGCCGGCGGAATTAGAGTAGAAGATCCTGCAATTGACCTGGCTGTATTAATTGCCATTATTTCATCGCATCAGGATATCGCTGTGTCTTCAAAAAATTGTTTCGCTGCAGAGGTAGGTTTATCAGGAGAAATAAGAGCAGTAAACAGAATCGAACAACGCATTGCCGAAGCAGACAAATTGGGTTTCGAAACCATTTACATCTCTAAATACAATTTGAAAGGAATTGCTACAGAAAAATACAACCTTGAGATAAAAGCAGTAAGTAAAATAGAAGAAGTGTTCAGTCTTGTTTTTGGATAAATAAAAGGTGGGGAAACAACTCAACAACATTCCACACAAAGAAGATAATATTCTACACTTCTACAACATCATCAAATATTAATAAACCTAGCGAAAAGAACAACAACTATCTGAATACAAGAATATTAACCATAATCAAAACAAGAATTAAACTTTTGGATTCTGGTTTGCCTATAAAAATTGAGATGTATATCATAGAATGTGATTACACGATTTATTAGGGATGATTTTCCTCGTTAACGGATGTTGACGAGGATTTTTTTTCTTTTCATTATTTAGAAAAATTTTAAATAACTTTGATTAGATAACAACCAGATAATTATAAAATCATGAAAAAAATCATTCTAAGCTTAAGTTTTTGTCTATTTACGGCATTTTCATTTGCTCAAATCGCATATACTGGTCAAAAATTTGGAGAAGAAGTTAAACCAGGCGATGTAAAGCCAGCTGCAAAGATGGAAGCTGCGATGGGGGATAAAAAAACTGTCGATATGAAAATTGAAGGCAAGGTGGTAGATGTGTGTAAGAAAAAGGGCTGCTGGATGACTTTAGAAATGCCTAATGGCGATGCAATGCGGGTAACTTTTAAAGATTATGCTTTCTTTATGCCAATGGATATTGTTGGCAAAAAAGTAGTTTTGGATGGCTTAGCGAAGAAACAAACCATCTCAGTAGAAACTTTACGCCATTATGCAGAAGACGCTAAAAAATCTCCCGAAGAAGTGGCCAAAATTACCGATCCTAAAAAAGAACTGGCCTTCGAAGCTAAAGGTGTGGTGATATTAGATAAATAAAAGAAAGTCCAGAAAGTTCGGAGACCGAAGTTAGCGGTTGGAAGGCTAGAGAGCTAAATTTTGCTAAAATAAATTACCAATAATAATATCTCTATAAGAAAGTCGTCATCTAGACTGCGTTGCACTCCGCTCGAAATGACGATATTATAAATAAGAAACCCCGATGCATATTCTGTATCGGGGTTTCTTATTTTATTGACGGTGATCTTTATATCACCCAGTTCCAACCAAATTCATCAGGTGCTAAACCGTAACGGATATCGTTTAATTTTTTAGCAATGCCATTAGAAATATGTCTGGTTGATGGGTCGGTCAATTTATAGATCTGACCATTATAGCCCATTTCGCCTACATGCGTTACTGTAGCTGCAGTACCTGCGGCAAAAGCCTCGGTTAAACTTCCGTTTTCAATTCCTTCAATTACTTCTTTAACAGAAACCCTACGTTCTTCAACTTCTACTCCGGCATCTTTAGCCAGTTTAATAATTGTATCACGTGTTACACCATCTAAAACGGTACTGCGCACTGATGGGGTAACCAGTTTACCATTAATTACAAAAAGCAAGTTAGCTGTTCCAGCTTCTTCAATAAACTCATGTGTTACCGAATCAGTCCAGATCAATTGATCGTATCCTTCTTTTTTAGCTTGCTCGAAAGGATATAACGAACGTGCATAATTTCCAGCAGTTTTGGCAAAGCCCACACCACCTTCATCTGCACGCGTAAATTCAGTTTCGATTTTAACCTTTAATGCACTGCTGTAATATGGACCCGTTGGGGTAGTTAACAAAGCAAATTTATAGGTATCAGATGCCTTAACGCCTAAGTAAGGATCCATTGCAAACATTACAGGGCGGATATATAAAGCATAATCTTCTTGATTAGGCACCCACTTCTCATCAACGTTGATCAATGTGGCCAAACCTTGCATAAAAATTTCTTCAGGAATACCTGGCATCGACATTCTTGCCGCAGATTTGTTAAAGCGTTCGAAGTTTTTATCAGCACGGAACACACTAATCCTTCCATCTGGTTGGCGATAAGCCTTTAATCCTTCGAAAATTGCCTGCCCATAATGAAGCGCAGAAATTGCTGGGCTCATCGGAATTGGGCCATAAGGAAGAATCTGTAAATTTTTCCATTCGCCTTCTTCGTAGTCGGCAGTAAACATGTGATCAGTAAAAACCTTACCGAACGGTAATTGCGAAAAATCAGTAACAGTCAAACGTGTTTGGTCTGCTTTGGTGATTTTTATATCTAATGTCTCGGTCATATTATTGAATTTTGAATGAGTGATTGATTGAAATGATTGAGTGTTTTACTCCCATATTCTCTAATTAAATAATTCGCTCATTCTGTCATTAATTATTTCGCGCAAATTAAGAAAAAACAGCCTTTTTTAATAGCTTTTTGCAATATTAATCTTTGTTTTTGAGTGTTTTAAGTACACTAAGCACCCATCCTTTACCCCACTCTTCCATTTGCTCATCAGTCCATAAGAACGGATAAAAGATTCTCTTCTGAAAACGCGGAGGCAGATACTTTTGCCAGTTGGTTCCGCCTGTTGCAGCAATATCTACCGGATCTTTCTCCAAATAACGTACAGCCGATTTGTAGTGTGATAATGGCCATTCTACATTTACATACAAATCCAGCTTACGCAACTCTTCTGCAAGCGCAGAAACATCGGCTCCATTGGCTTGTAATTGATGATATAAAGCAGAAAAATTGGTTAAAATACGGTCATTTGCCAGTTGTAGAAACTGAGCCGCATACTTCTTAATAAATTGCTTTAAGGTTAAAGTTTGCTTACCCGAAGCCAGTTCGGTTGCACCGAATTTCCAGTAAATGTTTTCGAATTGTTCTTCTATTGTTGCAGTGCTTAGTTCTGTACGTTTGGTTTTGTCTACTAACTGGATAAAATCCGTAGCACAGATCTCGATCATTCGGTACTGGCCCGATTGAAATCCACTGGCAGGCAATAACGACATACGGAATTTTAAGAACTGTTCTTTCTCCATACCATCAACCATCACCTCAAAAGAAGTAGTTAAGGCATTGAAATAAGCGTTGATCCGTTTTACACGTGCAGTAAAAAATTCGACGGTTAAATTTTCATGCTCCGCAATCTGCCTGCATTCGTGCAGTGCAAGCTTAAAATAAAGCTCGGTGATTTGATGGTACATGATGAAAATCTCTTCATCAGGAATTGGTGTTTTAGGATTCTGCAAGCTCAGCAAAGTATCCAAATGGATGTAGTCCCAATAGGTTAAGAAATCGGCATATAAAAGTCCGTCGAGGTACGATGCCATATCTTGCCCCATTGCCGTATATTTTTCTTGTAGTTGGTGTAGTTTGTCTTTTATTTCGGGTGTGAAATCCATGGTTTAAAGTTAGCTGCACAAAGGTGATAAAGATTTTGCAACAAATAACTAAATTTTATACATTTGGCATAATGGCGATGGAGTACCGCCAAAACCGCCCAAACAGGCTGATGACTCCTACGATTTTTATTTAAAATTGAATTCAAATGCCTGTTAAAAAACTAACAGAAGGATTTCTTCTGTCTATCAAACACTTTATTAAACTCGACTTCGGATTACTCCTAATCAGCACTTTAAAATGGCTGTTGATCTCTGCAATATTGGGTGGGATTATTGGTTCTGCCTCCGCTCTATTTTTAGAAACTTTAAACTGGGCAACCAATTACCGTGAGCAACACCTCTGGATTATCGCCTTTTTACCAATTGCAGGTATACTCATTGGCCTGGCTTACCATTACTGGGGTGCAGCCGTTGTAAAGGGCAACAACCTCCTGATTGAGGAATTGCAATCACCCAAAAATATGATTCCATTGGTCATGGCGCCACTCATTTTTGCGGGCACTATTATTACCCATTTATTTGGTGGATCGGCCGGAAGAGAAGGCACTGCTGTGCAAATTGGAGGAGCCTTTGCCGACCAGTTTACCAAACTATTTAAACTTAAAGCCAGAGATAGAAAAGTGATCCTCATTTGTGGCATTAGCGCTGGCTTTGCCTCGGTTTTCGGGACACCTTTGGCAGGCGCCGTATTCGGATTAGAGGTTTTTGTTATTGGAAGTTTAACATACAGCTCAATTCTACCCTCATTTATTACCGCAATTATTGCCGATTATGCATGCAAGGCCTGGGGTGTTGGTCATACCCATTATTCCATATCTCTGGTACCGGAAATGAATTCGATCAATTTATTGTTATCCTTAGGTGCAGGAATATTATTTGGACTCGTGGCAAGATCTTTCTCGGCCTTGAACCACGGTTTATCAAACCTTTTCAGCAAAATTAAATACCCACCATTACGGCCATTGATTGGCGGAATAGTTTTAATAGGCATTATTTACCTAATCGGGAATACACGATACATCGGCTTAGGCATTCCAGTTATTTCAGAATCCTTTATACAACAAGAAGCATATTATACATTTGCGATCAAATTATTTTTGACTGCATTTACCTTGAGTGCAGGGTTTAAGGGCGGCGAGGTTACTCCACTTTTCTTTATTGGGGCCACACTCGGTAGTTTTTTGAGTTTCTTTATCCCCTTACCTTTTGGGTTACTGGCAGGAATGGGCTTTGTGGCTGTTTTTGCAGGGGCAGCGAACACCCCTTTGGCTTGTATTTTTATGGGCGTAGAGTTATTTGGCACCTCATCTGGAATTTATATCGCCTTAGCCTGTGTTACTGCTTATCTATTTTCAGGCCATACGGGAATTTATCGGTCACAAACGATAGGTGCACCTAAGCATTTGTTGTTGAAGAGGCATCAGTTTTTGAGGTAGTCAAGCCCGTGGGGCGCTGGGCGAAGAGCGTTAGCAAGGTCTGGGTAGGAAATGTAATCTGCAACATTTTCTTAAATCAGCGGGAAACCATAACTAAAAGCCTCCCACTGATTCATAGATCGACGCGGAATCAATTCCATCATCCATCATCCATCTTACATTTTACATTAGTAAAGCACCCTAAACTTTATCGTATGTTCGATCTTTTTAAGCGATTTAAACAATTGTTTATCGTACTCTGCATTGATATCGGTAATGGCATAGCCAATTTCAGAATTGGTCATTAAAAACTGGCTCACAATATTGATATCATGTTTAGCAAAAACAGTATTGATTTTCGCCATAATACCTGGAACATTTTTGTGAATGTGAATTAAGCGGTGCGATTTCTCAATTTTCGGCAATTGTAAGTTCGGAAAATTGCTGCTCAGATACGTTGCTCCGGTATTCATAAAATCGGCAACCCGTTTCGGGATAAAATCGATATTACGTGGGTTATTTTTGGGATCATCGAAAACTACAATACCTTGTTTGGTACATAAATCGAGGTCTATTTTATTTTTCGCATTACCTAAATAACCGATCGTTTTTAGTTTAGCAGCATCTTTTAACTGTTCCTTATTTATTTTTTCACCATCAGCTAAAAGGATAATTCCCACATCCTTTACATATTTATCTTCAAAAGAAGTTTTATGCCTAATCGACAAACCATCATTTTTAAGGATAGAAATTGTTAAGGGGTCAACCTCACCAATTACCAGGCAAAGGATTCTATTTTTAGGATAAGAAATTGCACGGGGCAGATCGTTTACATACAAAAACTCGTCGAAGCTTGGTGTTACATGGTCTGCTTTTGAAACAATGCTTTCACGGGCAATATTCTCCGTAAATGCAAAAAACTTATTGATGATACCACTTTCGCGCAGCTGGAAATCAGAATAACCATCGCCTATACCGAATAACTCGCCTTCGAGTTTTAAATGCTGAAGTAATTTTACTTTACCACCTTCTTCACTTAAAGGATTGGCATGATCGTAATCTATAATTTTACCATCGCCAGTGGTTACAAAGGTATTGGCATAAATATTTTCCTTTTTAATGTGGTACTGGCTTACTACAGGGGTTATAAATTCCTTAAATCCGCCAGAAACAATCAGCACCTCATCCGCATGTTGCTTAAAAAATTCGGCATTACGCGAAAAAGAAGTAGATACTTTCTTTTTTAAATGTTTGATGAGTTGTTTTAAATGATCTTCATTTGCTTCAAGAAGTTTAACGCGTTGTGCTAAACTTTCGGAGAAGGAAAGTTTTCCTTCCATGGCAAAATTGGTATAATCTTCAATTTTTTGGAAAATCGCTTCTTTATCTGGGTGGTTCTTTAGCGAAATTCGGGCAAGTTCATCAAGTGCTTCTACCTGTGTAAAGGTACTATCAAAATCGATGATGTAATAGGCTTTCTGTTTGGGCATTATCTTAAATGTTGGGTAATTTCTTTTATGCTTTCGGCAACTGGCTTAAAGGTAATGCCTGTTTCCGTTTTTACTTTATTGTTATTGTAATAACTTAAGGTTAAACTGCTCTTTGCAGCATCTTTAGTTATGGAAGGTTGTTTACCAGTAAATATGGATGCAAATTTTAGCGACCTCCAGGCTATACCGAGCATCCATGATTTTGCTTCTTTTGTTGGTGCTTTAACACCAAAACCCTGCGCAATTTCACTGAACAGATCTTTATAATGATAATCATCGGCAGAAATGATATACCGTTCTCCCGAAACTTCGGCACCCATTAACAGGATCATCGATTTGGCTACATCTTCAACATCAACAAAACCAGAAGCACCATCGGTATAAAATGGAAAACCACCTTTTACCAGTTTAAAAATGGCTCCACTTCCCTCAAAGCCCGCATTTTTACCAATAATGATCGATGGATTAACAATAACAGCATCTAAACCTTCGGTAATACCCCTCCAAACCTCCATCTCGCCCTCGTATTTGGATAAACCATAGGCATGTGCTTTAGCGTCATATTCCCAAAAGTCTTTCTCGGTAATTTTATTGCCCTTTTTAGCAATGCCCAAGGCCGCAACCGAGCTTACGTGCAATAGACGGCAATTATTTTCGGCACAAAGGTTTACAATGTTCGAGGTTCCATCTATGTTTACGTGAAAAAGTTGTTTTTTATCTTTTGGGTTTAAGGATACAAATGCAGCGCAATGGTAAACTTTGGTAACTCCTATAAAGGCCTCTTCCAGAGCCGATGGCTCATTAATATCAGCCTCAAACCATTCTATAAGTGGGATATTTTGGATTAGTGAAGGAATTTTAGATTTCTCCCGCCTTAAGGCCCGAATAGCTAAGCCGCTATCGGTTAACTGCTTAATTAATTCAGATCCTAAAAATCCAGTTCCTCCGGTTACCAGTATCATTTTATTTTTTTCGAGCTATATGTGGAAATACGCATTCAAAAATAGATATTTGAGCCGAGAGTTTTAAATATATGTCATTAACGGATTTCTTTTCCCCAATAAACCCCGATAGTTTTACACCCAAGCAAGGATTTTTCACAAGTCAGCTGGGGTTAAAAACGCAGATTTACACCGAATCGTTTCCCGATTTTGAGGAGCATACTTACGATTTGGCAATTTTTGGGGTACTTGATGGAAGAGGTGCTGTTAATAATGAAGGCTCTGCTTTAGCGCCTGATTATTTTAGAGAGAAATTCTACAAACTTAACGAAGGTGCTTTTAACAGCAGGATTGTCGATTTAGGTAATATTAAACACGGTGCAACCATTGCCGATACTTACATCGCCATCAAGATGGTGGTTTCTGAGCTGATCAAAAAAGACATTATTCCGATCATTATTGGTGGCGGGCAAGATTTAACCTACGGCCAATATCTGGGTTATGAAGATTTAGAGCAAAAAGTAGATCTGGTTATTATTGATAACCAATTTGATATTGGTGATGACGACAATGAGGGAATTGCTACCCGATCGGATTGTTACCTGAACAAGATTTTCTTACACCAACCCAATTACCTTTTCAATTTTAGCAATGTTGGTTATCAAACTTATTTTGTAAATCAAGAAAGTTTGAGCGTAATGGACAAATTATATTTTGATGTGCACCGTTTAGGCGAGTTTGCTCAAGATATTACTTTAACAGAGCCCATAATCCGCAATGCAAACATGATTAGCTTTGATATGGGCGCAATCCGCTCTGCCGATGCTGCTGCCAATGCGAACACCACGCCAAACGGTTTTGATGGCGAAGAAGCCTGTCGCATTGCCCGTTATGCAGGTATGAATGATAAATTGACCTCAATTGGTTTTTACGAGTTTAATCCTGCCTACGACAATAACGGACAAACAGCCTTCTTACTTGCTCAAATGGTATGGTATTTTGTGGATGGATATTATGCCCGCAAAAAGGATTTCCCGCTTACACCTAAATCACAGTTTATGATCTATCGAACCAGTTTAAAAGATGGTTCGGGAGAAATGATGTTTGTAAAAAGCAAAAAATCAGACCGTTGGTGGATGCAGGTTCCTTATCCTTCGGGACAATCTAAAAATGAACGATATCACCTTGTACCATGCAGGTATGATGATTACCAAACTGCCGTTAACGGCGAAATGCCCGATTTGTGGTGGAGAACCTATCAAAAGCTAAATTAAACTTATGTAATTCCAAAGTTGAAGCTATGTAATTCCAAAGTTGAAGCTATGTAATTTCAAAGTTGGTGTTGTATACCAATTCTTTTTGCTGTATTTTTGTTAAAACAACTAACTATGCAACAATTAGTTAAAAGACATATAACCAAATACATCCAGGCTCAGAAAAGCAAATTCCCCATAATTGCTGTTACTGGCCCACGGCAATCGGGAAAGACTACATTATTAAAAAATATATTTAGTGATTACAGATATATATCGCTTGAAAACCCCGATGCTAGAGCCTTTGCAACTGAAGATCCTAATGGTTTCTTAAATGAGTATAATCACAAGGTGATTTTTGATGAGGCACAAAGAGTTCCATTGCTTTTTTCTTATCTACAAAACATTGTTGATGAATCTAAAATAATGGGCCAGTATATTTTATCAGGTTCACAAAATTTTCACTTAATGCAGGGCATCACACAAAGTCTTGCAGGAAGAGTAGCATTATTTAAACTTTTACCATTCGATTTATCTGAGCTTAAAGCCAATGATCTACTTGACGATTCATTTGCTGAAGCTTGCGTTAAGGGTTTTTATCCTGCCATTTACGATCGTGATATAGAACCTAATGTCTATTTTTCCAATTATATACAAACCTATGTAGAAAAAGATGTTACTGAACTTCTGAATATTAAAGACTTAAAGACATTCAGAACTTTTATTGGAATATGTGCTAATCAAGCGGGACAGTTGCTTAACCTGAATGCACTGGCTAATGCATGTAATATATCGCAGCCAACAGCAAAAAACTGGCTTTCAGTTTTAGAGAGCAGTTATATTGTGTATCTCTTGCAGCCATATTACGAAAACTTTAATAAGCGCTTGGTAAAAACACCAAAACTTTACTTTTATGATTCTGGTCTATTATGCCATCTTTTAAAAATTAAAAACAGTAAGACATTAATAGGAAATAGATTAAAAGGAAATATCTTCGAGAATATGGTAATTGCAGAGTTTCAAAAGCAAAACTATCATAACTTTTTAAATAATGAATATTACTTTTGGCAAGATAGCAATACCAACGAGGTTGACTTACTCCTGCCAACAGACAACGGTTTTTCCGCATTTGAAATCAAAGCAACGCAAACCATTACTTCTGATTTATTTAAAAACCTGGATAAATTTGAGTTAAATGCCAGCCCCAAAAAGGTAGAGAAAACATTAATTTATGGAGGATTAGAAAACCAAAAACGAAGCCTGTATAAAGCTTTGAGCTGGAAGTCTATAAAATAAAGGTTTACGCTATTATAAATAATCTATCATAATTTTACACAGCGATTTACGTTTTAGCGGTACAGATTTATATATTTGAACAGGATTAAACTAACCTCATGAAAAAAATATTATTATCTGCAATGGCATTATTGCCGCTTGCAGTTTTAGCACAAAAGCCATTTACAGTTAACGGCGATATAAAAGGACTAAAAACCGGAGATAAGGTTTATCTGATCTATCAAGGTGATGACAAAAACATTACTGATTCTACAACAGTGACAAACGGTGCTTTTGCATTTAAAGGAACATTGTTGAGCCCAGCACAAGGAAGTCTTTTCTTAAACAAAAACCCTTATGTAAACCGCCCGGCAGAAGGCGAAAAATTAGATGCTTTATCGCTTTATCTAGAGCCAGGAAATATAAAACTAGCCGCAGCAGATTCATTAAAAAAAGCAACAATTACCGGTTCACTTGTTAATGATGATGCAGCGAAATTAAAAGCATTAACGAAGCCGGTAACAGATAAGCTTGCGGCAATTAATGCAGAATATGCGGCTTATACACCAGAGCAAAAACAAGATAAGGCCGTTATGGGGGCTTTAGGTGCTCGTTATGAAAAAGAGGCTGCAGGAATGTCTCCATTATTATTACAGTACGCAAACAGCAACCCAAAATCATTTATCAGCCTAAGCGCAATTAGTCAATTGGCTTCAGATCCAGATCAGGCGGCAGCTGCAGAAAAGGCATTTGTTGGATTGTCACCAGAATTGAAAGCAACAGCAAACGGTAAAAAAATCGCGCAATTATTTGATGCTGGAAGAAAAACAGCAGTGGGGGCGATGGCTATGGACTTTACCCAAGTTGATACCGCAGGAAAACCTGTTAAATTATCCGATTTTAAAGGTAAATATGTGCTCGTAGATTTTTGGGCATCATGGTGTGGTCCGTGCCGCAACGAAAACCCAAATGTTGTAGTGGCTTACAATAAATTTAAAGATAAAGGCTTTACCATCCTAGGTGTTTCATTAGATGGAGGAAGTACCAGAACAAATAAAGCTGCATGGCAAAAAGCCATTGAAGCAGACAAATTAACCTGGACACATGTATCTGATTTAAAGGGATGGAACAATGAAGTAGCCCAAATGTATGGTATCCGATCAATTCCAGCCAATTTCTTAATTGATCCAACAGGTAAAATTATTGCTAAAGGATTAAGAGAACAAGCTCTACAAGATAAACTTCAAGAATTATTGGGAAGTAAATCGAAATAAGAATTAAAAGAGAAAGTCCCGATTAAAACCGGGACTTTCTTTGTTTTATAGGAAAACGTATTACGCAGATTTTAAGAAATCCAATACGTTAATAAAATAATTTTCAAGTCCTTCGTAAGGATCTTCTCCTGGAATCCACGATGCGAATTTCCAATATTCCCAATCTGCATTTTCGATTACCGGTGGGATTAAAAGAAAATATTGTTCTTCTGTTAAGCCACCGATTACAATACTTCTAGCCAGTTTAATTGCTACCTCAAGCAATTCGATGTTTTCAATCCAGACTTCGATCAACTGTGGATCAACATCCTTTAGAAATGCTACATCACTTATTTTGGAAAACGATGGATCGACGTTTTCATTTGGCGTAGTAAACCCATTGGTAATCAATAGAAAATCTTTATAATCACTTGGTAACGTTACACCCAATCTTGCTTCAGCCTCTTGTATTTCGGCTAATGTGGCAGGTTGGTTGCCTAGCCATTTTGCTTCGGTCTGCTCGGTCGTAAAACTAAACTCTCCTTGTTTAATTGCCGTTTCGGAAATCTTCTTAAGTACTTTTTTCAACTTATATCTTTTTAAACCAAGTCAAACCCGATATCTTCTCTAAAATATTTCCCGTCGAAATAAATTCTGCCAGCATCAGCAGTTGCCGATTGTAAAGCAGTAAACAAATCTTTCTGCAAACTGGTAATGGCAATTACCCTTCCTCCATTTGTTTTCACTACATCATTTTCTAACAATGTTCCGGCATGGAATGCATTCGAATGGCGTAAGTTTTCGATTCCAGTAATGGCTTTGCCTTTCAGGTAATCGCCTGGGTAACCACCTGCCACAATCATTACGGTAGCTGCTGTTTGCTCGGAAATAACCAAACTTACCTGATTTAACTGTTTGTTGGCCGTAGCTAAAAACAGCTCTACCAAGTCGTTTTCAACTCTGGGGATCACACTCTCTGTTTCAGGATCGCCCATACGTGCATTGTACTCGATTACAAATGGCTCTTCTCCTACTTTAATTAGTCCGAAAAAGATGAAACCTGTATAATCGATATTATCTTTCTTCAGGCCCTCAACTGTAGGCTTAATAATCCGCTCTTCTACTTTAGCCAAAAATTCTGGTGTGGCAAAAGGAACCGGAGAAACCGAGCCCATGCCACCAGTATTTAAACCGGTATCGTTCAAGCCAATCCGTTTATAATCTTTAGCTGAAGGAAGTGTGATATAATTTTCACCATCAGTTAAAATAAATACCGAAAGTTCTATTCCGCTTAAAAATTCTTCGATTACAACCGTTGCACCGGCCGCACCAAATTTACCGCCAAGCATCAGTTTTAATTCTTCCTGAGCTTCGATGGTTTCGGTACAGATTAATACACCTTTACCCGCAGCCAAACCATCAGCCTTTAAAACAACTGGCAATGCATGGTTTTGCAGATAAGCCAAGCCATCTTCTAAAGTTTCGGGCGTGAAAGATTTTGAAGCCGCAGTTGGAATACCATGACGCTCCATAAACTGTTTAGAGAAATCTTTACTTCCTTCTAAAATAGCACCTTCTTTTTTTGGTCCGACAACCGGGATGTGCGCAATGGCTTTATCAGCAAGGAAGAAATCGTGAATACCGTTTACCAAAGGTTCTTCAGGACCTACTACAACGAGTTCGATGTTTTCGGTAAGCACTACTTTTTTAATGGCATCAAAATCGTTTACATTGATGTTGATGTTTGTACCATAAGCTCCTGTACCACCGTTACCTGGAGCAATAATTAGTTTATCGCAGTGCGAAGACTGGCTCATTTTCCAAGCGAATGCGCTTTCTCTGCCGCCTGAACCTAAAAGTAAGATATTCATATCGGCAAAGATAATATTTTACCATCAAGTAGCCCAGTATGAAGTGGTAAGACTTTACGATAAAGCGCCTTTGCTTTAAACTGTTCAGTATTTAAAAAAAATAAAGAGGAATACGAAACTAAAATATGCCCAAAGAATAGAAAACATGGCATGGACGGTGGTTTCGAATAGCTTACCTTTCCATAGATCCTTGGAGTAAACAAAAAATTGGATAAAGAATCTCGTAATCCAAAATAAACCCAAACCGAGCGATATTTTTCTTCCAAGATCAGTCTGTATTAATTCATTTGATGAGGTTAAACAGAGTAACCCCATTAAAAATACGGTAAGCGCAACAAAAAATGTATGTACCAGCATCATCTGCCTGTTTATTAAACTCAGTAATTTAAGTTCAGTTTGCCAATTAAAATATTTGGGGAAAATGACGTGAATAAATGCCAATGCGATTAGAAGTGCACCAACTATTAATAAGTGTATCTGCATTAAATTAAGGGCAACAATTAAAAATAGACATAAATGGTGTGAATTTCGTTTCAGAAAAGGAAGAAAAACCTGCGGCTTCAAATGCTTTTTGCCAAACTCCTCTTGAGAAAAAATGAGTAAAACCAATAGAGAAGGCCATAAAATTAGGTAAATCTCGTAAATGTTCTACCATAATTACCTTACCAGTTGGTTTACATAACCTATAACATTCTTTTAAAAAAACGATCTTTTCCTGCTGTGATCTTATTTCATGCGCAGCCGACAACAGAAATATGATATCGACGGATTTATCGGGCAAAGGAATCAAATCCGTTGTGATCTGCCTTGTATCAGGAAATAGTAAGCTTACTTTTCTTGCTCTGATTATTGCATGTTCTGTATGTTGTTCAGGATTGTAAAAATCGAAAACTTTTAAAGTTGCTTGCGGAAAATGGTCTTTAAGAATGAAGCTTGTTTCATCAAACCCTGCATTAATATTTAAGATTAAATCTGGACTAGAATTGGAAATACCAGTTTTCTTTAGCCAGTCGAAATTATAATATCCAGAAAAATCATAAACATATGCAGACACTATTAATGGCATTAAAAGACCATAAAGAAAAGCCAAAATGATTATCCAAAATAAGGTAGCAGACCATGGCATTAATACTTGACTAATTACCACTAACAATAAAGCGATAACACCAAATATGTAAAAATGCCTGTTAAAACTTAAAATGTTTAACACACCCTGAAATTTTCTTCTTTTTATTTCCATTTTTCAATTTTTCCGCTTTTCCAATAATAAGGGATGTTTTGAATGTCAAAGGCATTTGCTAAAATCGGGTCTTTTAGATTCAAGGAATTTAAAAATCCAAAGTTATAATTGGCAATTTTAATCGGGGCTGGTTGCCAGTTTTGCCTAACACCCTCTATAATTAAAACTTCTTTGTTTTTTTTGTTGTAGGTAAATGTAAAGGGTAAAGGTCCGGCAAATCTTCTGGCTTCTTTCCAATCGGCAAATGGCGAATTTTCAGGCAAAGCAACTTCATGATCTGTTTTATCTATTATGATTTTAAAATTAGATTTGGCTGAAGTAATTTCTTTAGTATTTTCCTTCTCAAATAGCGCAATATCAGTTGTGCTATAATTATAATGAGTAAAAATATTTCCCATAAACTCCATTTTCTTTTTATTAGTTTCTGATTTTAAAATATACAGACCACGTAAGCTTTTTCCGGCTTTGTTCGTATAACGGACAAATACGCGATAACCGATAAGAAAAAAGTCGTTCCCCATAAATTGGGGGAAGCCTTTGGGTCGCAAATTTTTAGTTTGAACCATGGCAATGGCAATGAAAGCCCATTTATCGTTAAAGGTATCCAACGTTAAGCATTCAGGAATAAGATTCTCTAACTCTGCTTTTGGGACAGCAAACGTTAATACAAGAGAATTCTCAAAAAATGCGTCGACTGCAAATGGGTGGTTTTTTAGAAATGAGAACATGATGCTTGCTGCGTTATTTTTTGTTTAAATAAAACCCATTGATAAACACAACCAGAATAAATATAAATGCAAAAAGTGAATTGAATTTTCCCCAAAGCAATAAATCTGGCGCCAACATAAATTCGATGACATTCATTGTAGCAACTATTACAATCTGAACAATAGCATTAAGCTTGGTTTTGAAATTACTCAAAATCCAGATTGCCATAACAATCTCTGATATGCCTATAAGAACTGTAAAGCTATGACTATGGTTAGCGTTTAAAATTCTTGCAACGATCTGTTCATGGCGAGGCACAAGGCCTAATACCTTGCAAAACAATCCGTTTGCAAGCCAAACCAATGCAATAAACCAAGTAAGTATTCTTTGTGGTAATAATTGATTATTGCGATTGGTTAAATTTACCATATTGCATTATTTGGCGCTTCTTGTCATTTGCTCAAGCATATCCCACATTTCGTTCGGGATTGCCTCTAAGCCATTCATCTGGCCTGCTCCCTGCAACCATTCACCGCCATCAATGGTAATTACTTCGCCATTAATATATCCTGAGAAATCGCTCACCAGAAATGCTGCTAAATTGGCAAGTTCCTGATGATCGCCGACTCTTTTTAGTGGTACGCGATTTTTAAAATCGAATTTTTTTGCTAAATCGCCGGGCAATAAACGCTCCCAGGCACCTTTGGTTGGAAACGGACCCGGAGCAATCGCATTGGTACGGATACCATATTTACCCCATTCTACGGCTAAAGATCTTGTTAGTGCTAAAACACCACCTTTTGCACAGGCCGAAGGTACAACATAGGCTGAGCCTGTAAAAGCGTAAGTGGTAATTATATTTAAAACTGTTGCAGCTTGTTTTTCTTTAATCCAATGTTTACCAAAGGTAAGTGTACAGTTAACCGTTCCTTTTAAAACAATATCGATAATTGATGAAAACGCATTAGCCGATAGCCGTTCGGTTGGAGATATAAAATTACCTGCAGCATTATTCAGTAATACATGAACCGAACCAAATCTTTCTAAAGTTTTGGCCAGTACGTTTTCTACCTGCGCTACTTCTCTAACATCACACGCAACTGCCAATACTTTGCCGCCTGTTTTTTCTTCCATTTCATCGGCAGTTTTTTGCAGTACATCCTGTTTTCTGCTCGTAATTACGATGTTGGCACCTAACTTTAAGAAATATACGCCCATCGCTTTTCCCAATCCTGTTCCACCGCCTGTAATAACAATGGTTTTTCCTTTTAAAGCGTCTTCTCTGAGCATTGGTGCGTTATAACTGAACATAGCGGTGATTGGTTATTAGGTTAATTGTTGGAATGGTTAAATTATTGGGAATTGCTAACTGTTTAGCCTGGGTAATCGCCAAGTTGTTTGAACCGAATAATCGACTCCAAACGCTCAGCTCCGAACCCCAAACTTATTTTCTCTGCAGGTTAGCTAAAATTGTTTTTAAAATATGGCGCGTTGCCGGCGACCACCATTGTGCTAACATTTTTTCTAAAGTAGCAGATTGATCTGCAGTTACAGCATCTATTAATTCCTCGCGGATATTTAATTTGCTTTGCGACCAGGTATTGCTTTCGAGCTCCATGTATTTCTTAATCTTACGCTCGGCAGCAGTTAACAAACTTTCATTTCTTACCAGTTCATCAACCAAACCAACCTTCAAAGCTTCCTCTGGGCTATAAAGTTTACCGGAAAGCAAACTACGACTGGCTTCGGCCTTTCCTAGCCAAAACGCATACAATTGAAAAATACTATTCGGCACAATAATACCTACCGGAACCTCATTGAGGCCAATAATGTATTGTCCTTCTGCCATAACACGGTAATCGCATGCTAAAGCCATTACGCATCCACCGGCTGGGCTATGGCCACTAATTGCGGCTACCATCGGTTTTTTAAACGAAACCATATTGGCGGTGAAACCCAAAAACAATTGCCAGAAAGATTTGGCCTCTTCTTCGTTATAGTTATAAAGTTCTACTAAATCCAGTCCCGCAGAAAAGAAAGGTGCTGTTCCGGTTAAAATTACACCGCCAATGTTATCATCGGCAGTAATATTTTTAAGCATATCGTCAAGCTCGGTAATCAACTCACGGTTTAGGGCATTCGATTTCCCTCTATCTAAGGTGATGGTTGCCAGGCGATCTTTAACACTTACTTTTATTGTATTCATATTTTAAATAGTATCAAGATTTGAATATTTAGTATCAAGGTTTAAAGTATCGGTTATTAAGATAAATAAAACCGCAGCATAAGCTATGCATGCATACTAATTCAAATTTATCTATTTTTCTCTATTTAACATCATAAGTGTAAACTTTTCTTGCCAAATGCCCTACTGCGTCTATTCCTTCTATTACTATGCGATAGGTTCCCGGCTCGTCTGCATTATAAAATTCGAATTGGGCTTTTCCATCTTTATCTGCAACAACCTGAGGGTTCCAATAAATAGTTGTTCTTAAATCAGTCCTGCTGCTTGAACTTTCCGCATCATATTTTGGCGAATAAAACTCTCTTGAAATCGTAAATCCTTGTGGATTAAAGGTTACAATACCTGGGGCATAACGAGCGGTACTTCTACCCCCATCACCACGTTTAGTCGTAATGATAATTACACCTCCACCACCTTGCGAACCATAAATTGCCGTATTGCCGATGCTTTTTAAAAGCTCAATAGATTCTACATCGTTAGGATTAACATTATCCAGGAAATCGGCTTCCATTTGCATGCCATCAACAATAATATTAATAGGTTGATTTTGACTACGCATTAAGTATGGCACGTTACCTCTAAATATTACCCCAGGCAGCCTACCTTGTAAACATTGCGATAAGGTAACACAAGTGGATAACTGATCAGCTGTCATCACAAAATCGGCTCTTCCTGCACCGTTGAGGTTGGATGAATTTTTCGCTGGATTTTTCTTCTCTGTAATGGTTACTTCTTCGAGTTTAATGGTCCGCTCCAGCAAGCCTAAGCGGGTCATCTCATTAAAATAGTTATCACTTTCTTTAATATACTTCATCAAAGTATTATTCACATTGATATCTATATCGGCTCCATTTTTATTCTTGGTTACAATCTGCCCAGGAACGATATCGAGATTAATATCTACAAACTTCCGTTCTGTTTTAGTTCTAGCCTGAACCACAAATTTTGTACTATCACCAAAACTTAAATTATCGAAAACAAATTTTCCTTCCGCATTGGTTACCGTATCTAAAATATATACTGTTCCTTTTGTAGCCATGAGCATTACTTTGCCGCCAGGTACAGGCTTATTACCTTTTGTTACTGTTCCGCTAATGGTAATAGATTGCTCGGGCTTATAGGTAATATTCGGACCGATATTATTGATGATATTTTTCCAAAGAAACCTCCTCCAGCCCTGGGTAAGCATTAAGTTATCGAGTTCTTTTTGTGTTTGAAGGTCATCCTTTAAAAAATAATGATTGGGTTTTTCTACATACCCGGTCAAATCAGAGGTAAGTAACAACGAACTGAGGATATTCGACTCGTTATTTTCATCAGGCGTTACTTTTGCAGCATTGGTAACAGCAACCGAAAAACTACCTAAAACGGGCTTATTATCATTAGTCGCATTGAAAGTAAAAGCTGATTTTCCTCTTTTTGAGCCAGAAACTCCCGATGCATTTAGCGATACATCGATTAAGTCGGCCTTGTTATTAATAAAAACTAAACGTTCTGCAATAGGTTGGTTGCTGCTCGAAAATAAAGTAAACTGAACAATGCCAGTTGGTAGGTTCTTTTTTGGAATATTGGCCACTAGTACCTGTTTATCCATTTTAGCTTTCGAACCATAGTATACATTGCCACCATGCTGAGCAACAACTTTTAGCTCATCGCTATTCACAAGATCGGCACTGGCCATAATTTTAACCACCACTTTACCTGTATCTAAAGCATTAACAGAAAGTGCATAACCACTTTTAACGGCTACAGGTAACTTCACCGTTTTTTCTGATCCATCCTTAAATTTAACTTTTGCCGAATATGATTTCCCGGCCTGATTGTTAAACACAAAGTTACCCATACCTAAATAATTGGTGGCAAAGTTGGTCACTTCATTACCCCCGTCATCTACTATAGTTCCTTCTACATCCTCACCGCGGCCATCGGCATTAACAGCTTTAATGGCAACTTTTTGCGGCAATTCTTCAACAAGCGTTCCCCCTTCTGGGATAAACTGTACATCAACATTGTTAGATGTCGAGGTGATTGGGATAGATTTGATTACTTTTTGTTTGTTATCTAACGCGATAGTAGCAATAATCTTCCCCGATTTATTCTGGAAAGATTGATTGTTTGTAAAGCTAATTAGGGCATCACCTGTTAAACTTGTTTTAACTTTACCTTTTGCAACGCTACGATAATCTAACTGAACTTCATAACTTACTTCATTTTCACTGTAGGCTATACCATTTTTATCTTCAAAATGAACTGTTGCGGTTACTTTATCAGCATTGTTCTCCTTGGTAAAACTGTAAGAAGTTTTTGTAAAAACTTTGTTAGCCCAGCTATTTCCGATCTTAATTGTCTTATCATAAAAGAATTCGGTGCCAAAATTCCTCATGTAATTGGTATAGGCCCTAATTCTATAATTGCCCTCTCCAAGTGAATCTGTTAACTTAAAATCGCCCCAGGTAATTCCGCCCATAATGGGCAATTTAATCAGTTTTTTTAGCGAATCTTTTTCATTGATCAGCTCCACATACAGGATCTTGCTGATGCCTGAAGGAGCCGAATTCTTGGTATTTACCACATAGGCTTTGAACCAAATATCGTCGCCAATGGCATAATAAGGCTTATCTAAGTGAAGGTGAACTTTTTCTTGTGGATATTTACTGGTGTAATCGTCGAGTTTTTGTAAGAGCTGACTAAATGGATCATCATCCATTTTAAACGCAGCAAAAACAATAAGTAGAGATAGAAAACTGATTGCGAGAGTAATTTTGAGTTTCATGTGGTTAGGTAACAAATAAATACGTGTCAAGGTACAAAACCTAAGGCATACTTTTATGAAGTTACCATGAAAATTGACAAGGCTGAGCCATCCATATTTAAGAACCCTCATGCAATAACTGTAAATGTAGTTTTAAAGCCTCTTTAAATTTAGGGAGATCTATTTATATTTTTGAGAAAAGAACCGCTGTTCAATAAACCCGACAGCAGCGGCGGCTCCCGATTTTCTATCAGGACCACAGCGAATGGCGGGACTACAGCAGCCACAGCACACTAGCTTTCATTTCCAAAAACAAAAAAATTCTTTCACCCTACTGATTTGGAAATGAGGGGTTCTGATCTACTTGGCCTCACCAGCCCCGCTTTTGTTTCTGCCGATCGAAAAAATCGGCATTCACGACAATCGGGTTTAGAAACAATGTTTAGTGCCCCAGAAAACACCCCCTTGTTAATAAACCCGACAGCGGCGACGGCTCCCGATTTAAGCACCGGTTTATGTTACATTTTGGTGTGCTTGCTTGTTTCACAGGTTTCTATCGGGACCACAGCGAATGGCGGGACTACAGCAGCCACAGCACACTAGCTTTCATTTCCAAAAACCAAATAAACTCTTTTATTCTAAGCGATTCGGATAGTCTGTATAACTTAATTTTAATGCAAAGAAGGCACTTATCACTAGAACTTATTTTTCCACATCATGCTTTCTACGGGCCTGGTGGTTTTATTGTTGTACTTAGCGTTACCTTTTGAATTGTACATCGTTTCAATCTTACCTTCAACCACAAAATAAATCAATTGGCCAATAGGCATTCCTGCATAAATTTTCACAGGTTGCGCTACCGATATTTCTAATGTCCAGGTATTACAAAAACCAACATCACCCTTACCTGCTGTTGCATGGATATCGATACCTAGGCGGCCAGTGCTGCTTTTCCCCTCTAAAAAAGGCACATGCCCGTGCGTTTCAGTATATTCTACAGTAACACCAAGATATAGCGTGCCTGGATGAAGGATATATCCATCTTTAGGAATTTCAAAATGTTCGATTTCGTTGTGCGCCTTAGCATCAAGCACACGGCTTTTATATGTAGCCAGGTATTTCCCTAAATGAACATCATAAGAGTTGGTCCCTAAACATTCGCGTTTAAAAGGCTCAATGATGATTGTTCCCTTCTCAATTTCTTCTAATATCCTGCTATCAGATAATATCATTTTTATACGTATTTTTGGCCTAAATTATCATTTATTTAAGATAATTTTGCATGTAATCTCCAATTTAATCAATGCCAATAATTTACAATAAAAATATTGATCAGCATTCTGTTTTAGCAATTTGGAAAATTGAGGAAACGGAAGAAGAGTTGTTGGCCGGACTGCAGCTTAAGCAGCATGAACGTGATATTATTTCGTCGTTAAATAGTGGCAAGCGGTTGTTGCATTGGTTAAGTACCAGATTGCTATTAAGAACAATGCTGAATACAACTGAGTATATCGATTGTCAGTTTGATGAACATGGAAAGCCCTATCTGGTTAATTCAGACTATCATATTTCGTTAAGCCATTCTTATGATTATGCTGCTGTAATGATTAGCAAAGATCATCCTGTTGGTGTTGATATTGAACTAATTAAGCACAAAATAAAAAGCATTAAACACAAGTTTTTAAACGACGTAGAGCTTGCCCAAAAACAGATTGGAGATAATACTGATGGCTTATATGTAGCATGGTGTGCTAAAGAGGCCATTTATAAGTGGCATGGGAAAAAAGGTTTAGAATTTAAACAGCATATCCATATTAAACCTTTTAAGCTAAAAAACGAAGGCTCATTAAATGCATTGGTAGAACTGCCAACAGGTACACGAGAGCTGACCGTTAATTACTTTAAAACTAAAGATAGTTACATGTTAGGCTATGTAGCCAGCAATTCTTAAAATAAATGGAGATGAACGAGACAGCGGAAAAAGCAATTGCAATAGGTTTAGTGCCAACTACTTTTACAGACTGGGGCTTAACAGACTACCAGGAAGCCTGGGATAAACAGGAAGATTTACTAAATAAAACGGTGGCCATTAAAACAGAAAACCGAGTAAACAACACCAATAAGCCTACCCCAAACCATCTTATATTTTGCGAACACCCACACGTGTACACTTTAGGTAAAAGCGGGCATCCTGAAAATTTATTATTAGATGAGCAGGGATTAAAGGATAAACATGCAACCTATTATAAGATAAACCGGGGTGGCGATATTACCTATCATGGTCCCGGACAGATTGTGGGTTACCCTATTCTTGATCTTGACAATTTCTTTACTGATATCCATTTATATTTACGCACACTGGAGGAAGCCGTTATCCTTACCTTAAAAGATTATGGGATAGAAGCAGGCCGTTATCCTGGTTTTACAGGTGTTTGGTTAGATGCCGATAACGAAAAGGCACGCAAGGTATGCGCCATGGGTGTTCGTTGCAGCCGCTGGGTTACCATGCATGGTTTTGCATTTAATGTAAATGTAGATTTAGATTACTTTAAAAATATTGTGCCCTGCGGGATAGATGATAAGGCTGTAACTTCTTTAGCAAAAGAACTGGGTTATAACTTAGACATGGAAGAAGTAAAAGCAAAGTTAAAAAACCACATTGCCAAACTTTTTAAAATGAAGCTTATTTAACAGGCAGAATAAAACTAAGTCGAATATTACTTCGTAAAGTAAACTATGAAGATTTTATTAAGCGCCATTTTATTTTCTTTCTTAACTTCGGGCTGTACAAAACAACAGCCCATGCCCATTGAACCAGTTATTGATCGAACAACAGCTTCACCAAATGGCGAAGGTAATTTTACTTACCTAGCTCTCGGCGATTCTTATACCATTGGCCAATCGGTTAAACAGGCAGAATCTTTCCCTTATCAGCTTCAAAGCCTGTTAAAAGCCAAAAGTAAAAGTGTAACAAACCCAAAAATTATTGCGGTTACCGGCTGGACTACCGATGAACTTCAATCTGCCATAAAAAAAGAGAATTTAACCGGAACCTATAGCTTTGTTACACTTTTGATCGGTGTAAACAATCAATACCGCGGCTACCCAATAAATACCTATAAAAAAGAGTTCGCAGAATTGTTACAAACGGCAATTACTTTTGCCGGTGGCGATAAAAGTAAAGTTTTTGTGGTTTCTATTCCCGATTGGGGTGCTACTCCTTTTGGTAGAAACTCAGGCAGAGATCCTCAAACCATTGCCGCCGAAATTGACAGTTTTAATGCGGCAAATCAAGAAATCACCCTTGCAGCGGGTGTAAACTATACGAATATAACGCCTGCGTCGAGAAAGGCAACAACCGATATTGCGCTCGTTGCCGACGATGGACTGCATCCCAGCGGTAAAATGTATGCCGAATGGGCCGAAGCTTTATCAGCAAAAGTGGCCAATGTGTTGGAATAATTTAACCTCTTATTTATTCTGTTTTTAAATTAAAAAAATTACTTTAGATCAACTATTTAAATTAATCACCTTTTAAAAACAGAAAAAATTATGAATGAGTATGAAGGAGGCGGATTAGCCGCAGGTATTGGGCTGGTAGGCGGAATTATTTACCTGGCAATAATTGTTGTTGCGATTGCTGGGATGTGGAAAGCCTTCGAAAAGGCTGGTAAACCAGGTTGGGCAGCAATTATTCCGATCTACAATTTGATCATTTTACTAGAAATCGTTGGCAAACCAATGATCTGGATTCTATGGCTAATTATCCCTTGTGTAAACATTGTATTTGCAATTTGGCTTTACAATTTAGTAAGTAAAAGCTTTGGGAAATCAGAAGGCTTTACTGTTGGTTTAGTTATACTTCCATTTATTTTTTGGCCAATTTTAGGTTTTGGCGATGCTAAATATTTAGGTCCATCGGCAGCAGAAGCACAAAATGGCGGTTTTGGTAACAACCCTTTCAATAACCCAAATAATCCATTTAACAAACCATTCGGTAATCAAGACACTCCAAACGATACTCCTCCACCAGTAGTATAATTCAAGGAATGTTTATCATATTTATATTTTGCAGCTTAATCAACTTTGTTGATTGGCTGCAAAATCATTTAATCACCTGCCCATTTAAAGCCTTAACAGGAATCGACTGTCCAGGTTGTGGCTTTCAAAGATCTTTTATCGCCCTTCTTCAAGGCGATTTATCAAAAAGCTGGTCGCTTTATCCACCTACTATCCCGCTATTGTTTTTATTTATCTCAGCTGGCTTATTGTATAAGTTCCAGATCAAGCAACGTTCCTTTATTTTTAGAATATTGGTTATCGTAATCGGTAATTTTACACTGATCAGCTATTTTCATAAAATGTTCTTTAGCTAAACACTCATATTGGCTGTAAGGTGATTATAATCCTTTAATACTGCCTCTAAAAACTGTAACTCGTTCATCCCGCTAGGGATAGTTACAAAAATATGTTCTTTGGTCTTGCCTGCCATGGCATAAATCAGGTCGGCATTTCCCGTTTGGTAATATCCAGTTAACACTTCGTGTATCAGTTCTATATCTCTATCATTTAAATGCAAAACCTCTTTAAACTGCGGTTCATATTCTTCAGGCAAATTAAAACTGAAGGCCACATTAGAAAATTCAGTTCTTGGTTTAGTTTTAATCAGCGTTGTTTTAGCCAGTATATCGCCCAATCGTTGATGGTTTTTAGTTATCGCTACAGAAACCAGCGCAACAACGCCCCAGCCAAAGGGGAAACCGAAATCAATTATCCGAAATAACCACCTAGAAATATACTGCCCAATAGTGGGTTGTGTGCCATCGATGCTTATTACCTTTATCTTTAATACTTTCTTTCCCAAAGTTTGGCCATCCATAGTGATTTCACAAACCAGGTCGTAGAAAGCAAAAATTGCCAAGAAAATAAAAAAAACAACCATGGCTGCACTTCCCGACATTGCCATTTGTGCGGCACCCATTACCACTAAGGTAATTACAGCGAGGATTACAAATCCAGCCAAATCGATACACCTTGCGGCTATACGCTCGCCAAGGCCAGCAATTTCGTAATCAATATCAATATTTTGAGCAGTGCTAATTCTGATGCTATCCATATTCAAACATAATTTTTTTTAAAGATAATAGCTGTAGGCCGATCTTTATTTTTTTAAACTAAAGTTTTCTTATATTTTCATATTTAGTTTGTTCATCTATGTATCTTTGTTCAGATTGGTTAAACGATTTGAAAATAATGTTGGTTTCATTTCTATAAAAAATTAGCTATTTTAACCCGAGATTTGGTAAGGCCTTTAAATGAGAGAAGCATTATTTGTTAAACAGAATTCGAAGAAGTGGCAACATTATGATTCCATGCAACAGGCAAATCCTGATGAAGTGGCCAATCAGTTTATCGAAATCACTAACGATTTGGCTTACTCAAAAACGTTTTATCCAAATTCGAAAACCACAGCCTATCTCAATGGCTTAGCCTCTAAATTACATCAATCCGTTTACAAAAACAAAAAGGAAAAATCGAACCGGTTTATCCATTTCTGGAAAACAGAACTCCCCTTAATTTTTCTACAACACAGAAAACAGGTATTTTATGCACTGGCATTTTTCTTGGTTTCTTGTGCCATTGGCGCTTTATCAGCCAAATACGATGATACCTTTGTGCGATTGATTATGGGCGATGGTTATGTGAATATGACAAACGAAAACATTGCCAAAGGTGATCCGTTTGGGGTTTATAAACAGCCTAATGAGTTGATGATGTTTATGCAAATTGGAGCTAATAATATTTATGTTGCGCTATACACCTTTGTTTTGGGCATTATATTTTCATTTGGCTCTATCGTTTCATTATTCAGAAATGGAGTGATGCTCGGCTCGTTCCAATATTTCTTTTTTAGTAAAGGCTTGGGCTTTCAATCGGTTCTGGTTATTTGGATTCACGGAACATTAGAAATATCGGCAATTGTTTTGGCAGGCGCGGCTGGTTTAATCTTAGGCAATAGCCTTTTATTTCCCAAAACCTATACCCGTATGGCTTCTGTAGTAAAAGGGACCAAAGATGGATTAAAAATTGTAATTGGCCTGATACCAATTTTTATCGTTGCAGCATTTTTTGAAAGTTTTGTTACGCGACATACTGAAATGCCTTTATGGTTAAGTATGCTCATTTTATTATCTTCTGCAGCATTCATTATTTGGTATGTATTTATTTACCCCATAAAAATCTACAATAAACAAGCAACACTAAATTAACATGCTAGGGAAAATTGAATTTAAGAAAAGAAGAGATTTCGGACAGGTGATCAACGATACCTTTACTTTCATGCGTCAAAATTTTAAGCCCCTCATTAAAATTTATTTTACGTTTTGTGGTTTATTTGTGCTGGCGAGTATGTTAACCATGTTATTGCAACAATACAAAATGGTTAACATTATCAATACCATTGGTAATGGAAAAAACACTTCTGGGCTCGGGTTTTCAAACATATATGGATTAGAATATTTCTTATCCATTTTATTCTCTTTGGCAACCTATGCCAGTATGAGTGTTGCCATACTTTCTTATATCGCCATTTACGTGCAGAAAGGTAACCAAACACCAACCATAGATGAGGTTTGGGGATACTTTAAGTATTACTTCTTCAGGCTATTTGGCAGCTCTATTCTATTAATTATCCTGTTATGTATTGCCTTTATGTTTTGCCTTGTACCTGGCTTCTGGCTATTCCCCTTTATTGCCATGATGTTCCCAATAATGGTAATCGAAAATGGTTCATTAGGTTATTCATTTAACAGGAGCTTCAAAATTATCAAAGATAATTTCTGGATTACATTTGGCACACTGATCGTGGTATGGATTATTGTTTATGCCTGTATGAGCATGATCATTTTACCTACAACTTTATTTAATATGATTGGTATGTTTACGCATAAAACCCCACACATGTCAGTAACTCTTACCATGATTACAACTGTTTTGCAGTCATTGTGCCAGGTGTTTACCATCATCCCCATCATTACCATTTCATTGGCCTATTTTAGTTTGGTTGAACAAAAAGAAAGCACCGGCTTAATGGAAAGGATTTCTAACTTTGGCAATACCGAAAAACCTACAGACACCAGACCTGAAGAATATTAAAATGCAGCCTGCACTATTCCGATATCTTCTTGTTTCTCTTTTGTTTTTTATTCCGGTAATCAGCAAAGCACAGACTGTTAAGCCTAAACCTGTAACTACTATAATTAAAACAGATAGCAGCAAGGTTGTGGCATCAAAATTTGATAAAGAGGCCATAAGCAATTACAGAGAGCAAAAAGAGTTTCAGTACGACGAAATAGGTCAACAACAGTTATCGCTTTGGGATAAATTTTGGTTATGGTTTTGGGATATAATTGGCGAGCTGTTTCAGGGAGCGGCATCTAACATTTTTTCCAGGTATATTTTTATCGGACTTGGTGTTGCGCTAATCCTATTCATTATAATCAAAGTTATTGGTGCTGAAAAAATCTTCACTAAAAAATCAAAAGAAACAATCCTTTCATACGATGTAATTACCGAAAACATCCACGAGATAGACTATGAACAGGAATTACAAAGATTAGTTGCCGAAAGAAAATTCCGTTTAGCAGTTAGGCTTTTGTACTTGAGGGCATTAAAAAAATTGAGTGATGCCGAAATTATCCAATGGCAACCCGATAAAACCAATTATAATTATTTAATGGAAATCAGTAAGCCAGAGCTTAGAAACGATTTTAGCCAACTTACCCTACAGTTCGATTATATCTGGTATGGCGATTTCCCTATCGATGAAGTGAAATTCGACCCCATTAACCAATCGTTTAACCAGTTTAACAATCAGATTAAATGAAAGGCTACAAATTATATCTGATTATCGGTTCCATTCTAATCTTGGGTTATTTAATTGCGCAGTATAACAAGCCAACGCCTACAAACTGGGCACCAACCTATGCCACTAAGGATAAAATCCCTTACGGAACATATATCTTATACAATAGAATCAAAGATATTTTACCATTGGCAAGTATTCAACAGTCCAAAACTGCCGTTTACACCACTTTAAAATCTAAAAAATTCAATAAAACCGCTTATATAATCGTTGCGCAAAAAACAGATATTAGCAAAACTGATCTTGAACAGTTGATAAAATATATGCAAGCGGGTAACGATGTATTTATAGCCACTTACGATTTAGGAAAAATAAGGAAGGAACTTAAAGTGCAAACTTCTACCGCAATGGCTCCTGAAGGAAGTATCTTAAATTTCACCAATCCAGAATTAAAAACTGATGCGAACTATGGTTTTGAAAGAGGCATTGGCAGCCAGTATTTCAGTAAAGTTGACACCAGTAAAACCACAATACTTGGGGTAAATGGTAATAATAGGCCAAATTTTATCCGTTATAACTATGGCAAGGGTAATCTTTACCTGATTGCCGAGCCAGGCTTTTACACTAATTTTAATCTGCTGGATAAATATGGCGCAGAATATGCCGCTAAAACCTTGAGTTATTTGCACGGAAATAAGCAACTCATTTTTGATGAATATTTTTCTGCGCAAAAGAACACCACTACCGACATGCTCAGGGTATTCTTTAAACATCCTGAACTGGAGTTTGCATACTATCTGGCCATATTTAGTTTGATAATTTTTGTCTTATACGACATTAAGCGCAGGCAAAGAATTATCCCAATCGCCGATCCGCTTACCAATTCTTCATTGGCTTTTGTTAATGTAGTTGGTAGCGTTTATTACCACGAACGCAACAATCTCGATATAGCCTTAAAAAAGATCAATTACTTTATGGAGTACTTAAGGGCCAGGTATTACCTAAAGACCAACGATATCGACAGCAAATTTGCTCAGGTACTAATGGAGAAAACAGGCATTAACGAAGCCCTGGCCAAAACCCTGACCAAACATTTTATCCAAACGCCAACAATGGGCGATTTAAGCGATACACAGTTGATCAATTTAAACGAAAGTATAGAACAGTTTTATAAAAATACGCAAAGCAATGGAACAAGAACAGTTTAACCCACGTACCGATTTAAGCGCCTTAAATGAAGCTGTAAATCAGATCAGAAATGTACTTGGAAATATCATTATCGGCCAAAAACAGGTTATTGATTTCTTAATTGTTGGTTTGCTTGCCGACGGGCACATCTTAATTGAAGGAGTACCTGGTGTAGCCAAAACGCTGAGCGCTAAATTGCTGGCAAAATCTATTGATGCACAATTTTCGAGGGTTCAGTTTACCCCCGATTTAATGCCATCTGATGTTTTAGGAACCCCAATATTTAACACCAAAACAGGAGATTTCGAATTTAGAAAAGGTCCTATTTTTGGTAATATTATTCTGGTTGATGAGATTAACCGTGCGCCGGCAAAAACCCAATCGGCTTTGTTCGAGGTGATGGAAGAGCGCCAGGTAACCATTGATGGACACACCTATATCATGGATGAGCCTTTTATGGTATTGGCCACACAGAACCCGATTGAGCAGGAAGGAACATACCGCCTGCCTGAAGCACAATTGGATAGATTTTTATTCAAAATAGAGGTTAAATACCCTTCACTTGAGGAGGAAACCGCAATTTTAATGGCTCAGCACACCTTAGTTAATAAAACATTATTAAACGAAGTAAAACCAGTATTGTCTGTTCAACAGATACAAGAGGCTAGAGCAATCATCCGCAATTTGTTTGTAGAGCCAAAATTATTGGAGTTTATCGCTAAAATCGTAAACGAAACCCGTAACAATTCGTCACTTTACTTGGGCGCTTCGCCAAGGGCATCTTTATCAATTGTACACAGTGCAAAAGCTTTCGCTGCTATTCAAAACCGCGATTTTGTTACACCTGAAGATATTATTGCAGTTGCAGGCCCAGTATTGGCTCACAGGATATTATTATCACCTGAAAAAGAAATGGAAGGATTAACCACAAGCGACATTGTTAACCAGATTATTAAAAAAATCGAAGTACCTAGATAAGTCCGAAGTCTTGAGTCAGGAGTCCGAAGTCGTATTTAGTGTTAACTACTTTAAACAATTACCCATACATTGAAAAAATTCTTTCAGCAATATTATAACAATCTATTCCTAAGCGATCGCTTATTTGCGGTTTTAGGCTTCTGTATTGTGCTCTTCTTGTTAAAGTTCTTTTTTGCATGGCTGGGCGATATCCCTGAAATTGCCACTGGGGTCGTTTTTGTTCTATTTTTTATCGATATTTTTATTCTATACCGAAATACCAAGGGAATTGAAGCCAAAAGAATTACCTCGAAACGTTTGAGTAATGGCGATGAAAATCCGATACAAATCGAAATCAAGAATAGTTATGGTTTTGGGGTAAATGCCAGGGTGATTGATGAGGTACCTTTTCAGTTTCAACTTCGGGATAAAGATTTTAAACTTCACCTAAAACCTGCTGAAGTAAAATCGATCCACTACAACCTGCGACCAACAAAACGTGGCGAATATGATTTTGGTTTTATTAGAGCATACGTCAGTTCACCCTTGGGATTGATTAACCGCCGTTATAATTTTGATGGAGCTAATATCCTACCTGTTTATCCTTCTTTTATTAATCTTGGTCAATACGAATTGATGGCCGCTTCACGCTATTTAACAGAATTTGGGATCAAAAAAATCAGGAAAATTGGGCAAAGTAGTGAATTTGACCAGATTAAAAATTATGTTGGTGGCGACGATATACGTACCATTAACTGGAAAGCTACTGCAAGAAAAGGCGGTTTAATGGTGAATACCTACACAGACGAGAAGTCGCAGAACATTTATTGCGTTATTGATAAATCGCGTGTAATGCGCATGCCATTTGAAGGCCTGAGCCTGCTCGATTATGCCATAAATGCTACGGTTGCACTTTCAAAGGTGGCCATGCTTAAAGAAGATAAAGCCGGTTTAATTACCATATCCGAAAATATAGGATCTATTGTGCCTGCAGATCGTAAAGCTTCGCAGCTTGGCAGCATTATGAATGTGCTTTACAAAGAAAAAACAAGATACCTGGAGAGTAATCTGGAGGCATTATATTCGGCAGTACGTTCAGTAGTAAAACAACGTGGTCTTTTGGTTTTCTTTACCAATTTCGAAAGTTTATCTGCCCTGCAAAGGCAATTACCTTATTTAAAAAGAATTGCAAAATATCACTTACTGGTGGTTGTATTTTTCGAAAATACCGAACTAAAAGAATTAAGTACAGCACCTGCAAAGGACGTAGAAGGAATTTACCACAAAACTATCGCCGAGAAATTTATCTACGAGAAAAAACTAATGGTTAAAGAGCTTAATAAACACGGCATATTAGCCATCCTTACCCCACCCCAAAAGCTTACTGTAAATGTAATTAATCAATATTTGGCGTTAAAAGCACAACAGCGAATTTAGTCATGAGTCCTTAGTCTGTAGTCCAAAGTCGGACTCATGACTGAAGACTAAGGACTTAAGACTAAAACCTATTCTTCTTCCCTAAAATACACCTTGTAAAAGTTCATCGATTTATCATCATCGTAACCTTTCTCGATCATATCTTTATTGCCGTGGATATAAATATGAAAGTTTTTATCCAGCTTTAATACGCTTTTATAGGCACGGGCTTGTTTTTTAACAGCAGATTCGGCGATTTCAAAATTATCGGCAATCGGACTTTCGTACTCTTGCTCGTAATTCTTCTTATAGTTTTTAAATGATTCAATCCCTTCGGCATTACCAATTACTTCATTACCGAATTCCTCAATATCAAAGGTTTCTTTTTCTTTGAAATACTTCATCGAGCGATTTAAGAGATCGATTTTATCCGCTTTGCTGATTTCATAATCATCATCCAGTTTCTGCGTAACAAAATTTTTATAAACCCCTAAAACATTATTGGTTTGGTTATAACTGTCGTTCCTGATTTTCAGTTTCAAGAATTCATCTTTCCAGTAAACAGCAGAATCGTTGCTACTTTTCGATTGATCCAACACCACAACTTTGTAACCTTCTTCTTTATCAACGTTAAAAATCAGGCAGCCTTTATCTAATTTATTAATACTGATAGCTTCTTGCTCGTAACTTACATTAAAGCCATCTTGCTCAGGGTAAACTTTTAAATAAGTATCTTTTGTTTCAGATTTGAAAACCCCAACCACATCCAACTGTTCGCCTTCTATCTGCACTTTTTCGAAATAAGCCACATAGAGTTCTCCCGATTTAATTTTTGGGTGATTGGCTACATCGTATAAATGTTTGGCAAGTTGCTGCGAATCTTCGTGAAAAAGTTCGTTGTTTTCGAAAATTTCATGAACGAAATGGAATACTTCGTTGAGTTCTAAATTATCATTGGGATGATAAAAACGGTAGACTTCATTTACCTTTTCGAAAGGTTTTAAGAAATACTGCATCAACAGATTTCCCAACACTTCATCATCAATTTTTAAAGGAGCATCAGATAATTTGTAATACTCTTCAAGCAATTTATTGCCTGTATGGTGGATAGAAAGTTGCTTAAGTGAAGCCTCGAAAAATGAAATCATGGGGGCAAAAATAGCAAAATCATTGGTTAACCTTTCTTGCCATTCAAAATTCAATCAGTCAATTATTTTATCATTCAATAATCTATCATTTTCTAAAATAAACCTCGGCCCTTTGCAGAAAGCTTTTTTCTTTTAGTGTTGCTTCAACCTCGTTTATGGCTTTCATTAAGTTATTCTGTGTATTTGTAATATCAGCTGTAGCTTTAATAATTACTTCCCAAACCGGCTCCATGGTAGCCAGAAGTGCTGTACCCTTTTCGGTGAGCTCAACCAAACGCTTACGGGTATCAACCTTGTCCTTTTTAGAACGGATCAGTTTCTCTTTCTCCAGTTCCTTTAACAAACTGATGGTAGATGGGTGTGCATAACCAATTTCATCTGAAAGTGAAACCACACTCATGGTCGATTTTTTATACAACGTATAGAGTACAGGAAACCATTTGGGTTGAAAGTCGATTCCGAATGCTTTATAAATCAGCAGGCCATCTTTACGGATCTGATCGCTCAGCCTTTGCAAACGCGTAGAAATGGCCAATAAACCAGAAGCATCAATTACATTTTGTTCCATCAAACAGATTTTAAATCCAAACCATAAAATACATTATCAACAGCCATACGAGGAAAATAACTTGGCAAATCTTTCATTTCAACTTGCTTAAATCCGTTACGTTCGTAAAAGCGACACGCAGCCTGCAATATATCTTTGGTACCCAAATATACCTCATTCAGGTTATTATCCGCGCAGTAGCCTAAAAGCGTTTTCAATAAAGCCTGCGCAACACCCAAATCTTTCCCACGAAAGTCCTTTTTAACAAACATTTTTCTTATCGCCCCCGATTGATGCCCAGGTACAGCGATTAAAGCAATAGTACCAATCAATTCACCATTTAATTTGGCACCCCAGAAGGCGCCGCCGGAGCCATCGTAATTTTTTTCGATATCTAACAGATCTGGTTGCGCAGCCAAGTCGATATCGACATTAAATTCTATTTGTTGGATGGGTAGAATCAACCCAATAATCTCTTCGCAGAATTGATTATTTAACCGTTCAATTTTAAATTCGTCTTGCATCGTTAATAATTATTCTACAAATATATGTAGTTAACTACATATATTGCAAATCGAAATATCATTTCAGCATCAAATTTGATAGTGAGTCAATCGTCATGCAGTCCAAAATATTAGTGATCAGCACCTTCCACTACTCAGACCCTGAAATAAATCCGATAGCTATCGGATCAGGGTGACGATCGTGCTAGACATTCAGCTTAATTGCTGTTTTTTAATCTATTAATGAAATCAACAATCTTTTTATCGGCATAATTCGCTACACCTTCATGTTTGAAAGACAATCGGCCCTGCTTATCGAAAATAACTGTTGTAGGCAAAGCGCCTGTAAATATCTGCTCGGGGATGTTGCTTTCTACTTTATAAACAGGCATTTGATATTTACGACTGACCATAAACTTACTCGATTTTGCAAGATCGCCATCCGCATCAGCAAAAATAAAAACAACATGTTTATCATCTTTAAACTGAGTATACAATTTGTTGATCGAAGGCATTTCGGCCCTACATGGTGGGCACC
Source organism: Pedobacter psychrodurus (assembly GCF_004331735.1). GTDB lineage: Bacteria > Bacteroidota > Bacteroidia > Sphingobacteriales > Sphingobacteriaceae > Pedobacter > Pedobacter psychrodurus. Next base: position 269,338 of record NZ_SJSO01000005.1, on the reverse strand, counting down.
AGGTTGCCCAGAAATTAAGAAAAATAACCTTGCCTTTTAAATCACCCAGATCTACCAGTTTTCCTTTAACATCTTTAAACTGGATACCATTAAGGTTAGTAGAGGCGTTATTGGCCGTTTCGATCTTTGGTTTATAAAAACCAATTTCCATTAACCCCCTAATCAAAAATGCTTTTGCATCCGGTACAAAAATAATTACCAAAAAAATAATGATAAATAACGCACTGAATATATTTTTCTTGATAAACGTCATTAGCTATAGATTCTTCTGATCACAAATGATAACGAAAATAGGTTTACAATTGGTATAGCGATAATTTAACGTTAAACCATTGATTAAATAGCCAGTCATAACACAGCAAATACAATGTTACTTTGTAAATATATATAATTGCTTAGGAATTACTATTTTTGCCCTGTTGAAAAAGCATAGACAAAACATTAAAAAATATTTATCAGCAATTATGCTGATGGTGTTTGCTATTGCTTTAACTCCATGGAGTGTTCTTCACCATCACAACCCCGTTCAGGTTGTACAAAAAGAATTGCACTGTAAACACGTAAGTCATGTACAGGCACATGGCGATACCTGTTTGATCTGTAATGCAAGTTTTGAAAAAAATTATGTACAAACGCACCACATTTACAGAATCTTCTTATCAGCCAAAATTTTCAACCGAACCGAACCTACGTTAAAGAATGCCTTTACAGAAATAAAGCGCACGTGTTTACGTGGTCCCCCTTTAGCTTAATTTTTTCTTGTGGCGCATCCGCGCCGAATCAAATTATTTATCTGAGAAATTAAAACCAGCTTCATTTAAGCTATTGTTTTAGCTTTTCGTTCATTTTTATTTACATACAATACATGAAAAAATTACAGCTTATTGGCTTGGTAATTCTATATACATTATTAAGTAATACCGCTTTCGCTGCCCTACTAAAAGATATAAAAGGTACGGTTACAGATGCCAGTACTAAACAAACACTACCAGGCGCTACCATTTTTATCCCTGATTTAAAAGTTACTGCAGTAACAAACAATGATGGTGAATTTATGATTAACAACCTCCCTTCAAAGGGAAGTTATCTGGTTGAAGTACATTATATAGGTTATAAAACAGCTACACAAGTAGTAAACCTGGCTACATCAGCTGGATTGGAATTTTCTTTACAACCCACAGCAATAGAAACAAAGGAAATTGTTATTACCGGAAGTTTGATCAGCAGTACCAGTAAGAGGAACAGTGCTTCATCGGCAGTGGTGGGCAAAGATCAGCTTTTGCAGCCTTCTACCAATTTAATCGATGCACTGACTAAAATCCCTGGTGTATCGCAGATCACCACTGGCCCATCAATTTCTAAACCTGTAATTAGGGGCTTGGGCTACAACAGAATTGTAACTTTAGATGATGGGATTAAACAACAAGGCCAGCAATGGGGCGATGAACACGGCATTGAAATCGATCAGTTTAAAGCAGACCGTATAGAAGTACTACGCGGTGCAGCATCCTTAATGTATGGTTCTGATGCACTTGGTGGCGTAATTAATTTATTAGAGCCAAGCACAGCACCAGAAGGACAAATTAAAGGTGAATTTATTACCAATTACGCTACCAACAACGGACTTACCGCTAATTCGTTAATGTTAACCGGTAACCAAAACGGTTTTGTTTGGAGGGCCCGTGGAACCTATAAAAATGCTTACTCTTTTAAAACACCTACCGGATATTTCCCTAATTCTGGTTTTAATGAAACCGATTTAAGTGGTATGGTGGGCTTAAACAAAAGCTGGGGATATTCTCATTTAAACGTTTCTAGTTTCCGTAATAATATCGGTTTTTATGAGCCAACATTGGATGGAAACGGCAATTTCGTTAAAGAGGATGGTGAATCTTTTATTACCTCAGACTTTAAAAACCGTGATTTGGATTACCCTCGTCAGGATATTCGCCACTTTAAAATTGCGTTAAATAACAATTTCATTATCGGTAATGGTAATTTGAAAGCCGATTTTGGGTACCAGCAAAACCAACGCCGTGAGCTGGAAGAAGGGCCAGACCCTTCTTTATTTTTCGATCTCAAGACGTATAATGCCGATTTAAAATACTACATCCACGAAACAAATGGATGGCAGCCCGTATTTGGAATAAGTGCCGATGCAGGTCATAGCGAAAACAAGGCTAATGATGAATTTTTAATCCCGAATTATAACACCTATGGAATCGGTGTTTTTGCCTACGCGAAAAAGAATTGGGAAAATAATACATTTAGTATTGGCGCCCGTTACGATTATCGAAAAAACAATGGAAAACAATTATTTGTAGATGGTGAAGAACAATTTGCTCCTTTCCAAAATAAATTCTCAAATGTAAGTGGTGCATTAGGTTTTACCCATCAATTTAACGAGGAGCTAAACTTTAAAGCCAATGCAGGCTCTGCCTTCCGCGCTCCCAACCCGGCAGAATTAGCTTCAAATGGTGTACACGAAGGAACTTTCCGCTACGAAATTGGTAATTCCAATTTAAGCCCTGAGCGTAGTTACCAGGTAGATGCCGCACTAGAATACGAAGGTAAGTTAATCAGTGCAAGTGCCAGTATTTATAATAATTACATCCATAACTTTATTTACGCCTCAACCAACGGAGAAAGAATAATGGCTGAAGGAGATGATTACCCGGTTTATCGTTATGGTCAGGTAAATGCGAACCTGTATGGTGCAGAAGCAAGCTTAACCATACACCCGGTTCCTTTTATCCACTTCGAAAATACATTTGGGTATGTACATGCGCAAAATAATACGTTAAACAAGCCTTTGGCCTTTATACCAGCGGGTACATTACGTAATGAATTGCGTTTCGAGCCTAAACTTAAAGGTACAAATGACGCATACTTATCGGTAGGTATTAACTCTGCATTTAAACAAGCGCGAGTGGACGATGTCTTCGAAACGCCAACAAGCGGTTATACCTTATTAAATGCAGGTATCGGCGCTACCTTTAACTTAGGGAAGCAGCCGGTTAAACTATCTGTTTCGGCCAACAACTTGTTAGATCAGAAATATTATGATGCTTTAAGTAGATTTAAACCAGGACGTTTTGATCAGGAGAATCCTAATTTGGGTGTTTACAATACTGGTAGAAACATCACTTTTGGATTGTATGTTCCTTTTACCTTGGTAAAATAACTCTATAATCCTCATTGTAGGAGATTAGATTTTAATGATTTTTATAAATCGATTCGTCATTTCCAACTTGATTGGAAATCGTAATGCAAAGAAAGGGCTTTAGGATTCCCGCCTGCGCGGGAATGACGATCATTTTTAATCCTGCAGAGGGCAAGAGAATTGACGAAGTAATATTACTTGCAGAGTATAAGTCCAAAAACAAGAAAGCTAGCGGAATGCTGGCTTTCTTGTTTTTAAGTTGCTTTGAACTTAAATTATTTCTTAAACGTTTCCCTTTTGGCCCTAACATACTGATTTGGCCATTCGGTATTATCGCCAAGCACTTGCGCCGCATGTGTAGGGAAATAAGCATCACGTAGCGATTCGCGGGCAATAAAAATTAAATCGGCTTTGCCTTGTTCTAAAATTTCTTCTGCTTGCTGCGCCTCCACAATTACACCTACTGCTCCTGTGTAAATACCAATTTCATTTCTGATTTTATCAGCAAAAGGAACTTGGTAGTTTGGTCCCGCAGGAATAAAAGCATCAGGTACATTTCCTCCTGATGAGGCATCTATTAAATCGACCCCGCGATCTTTTAACACGGCTACTAATTGTAACGAATCATGCTCATTCCAGCCGCCCTCTGTCCAGTCTGTTGCTGAGATACGAACAAATAAAGGCAAGTTTTCTGGCCATACCGATTGTACAGCTTCAACTACATCAATTACCAAACGGATCCGGTTTTCGAAACTTCCGCCATAAACATCAGTTCGTTTGTTGCTCAGCGGACTAAAAAACTGATGCAGCAAATAACCGTGTGCAGCATGTATTTCTACTACTTTATAGCCTGCATCCAATGCACGTTTAGCAGCTGCGCGGAAAGCAAAAACAATATCCTGAATTTCTGAAATCGTTAATTCATGAGGTTCAACTTGCCCTGGCTTAAAAGGAGTTGAAGATGGTGCAAGGGGTTTCCAGCTATTTTCTCCTGCAGTAATCTGCTCACCACCATTCCAAGGCACCTCACAGCTGGCTTTTCTACCCGCATGCGCCAATTGGATGCCCGCAATAGCACCGTTATTATGAATAAAAGAAACAATCTGTTTCAATTTATCTACATGCTCATCTTTCCAGATGCCCAAATCGGCATAAGTAATTCTTCCATCCGCAGTAACCGCAGAAGCTTCCTGGATAATCAACCCTGCTCCACCAACTGCACGGCTGCCTAAGTGCACCAAATGCCAATCGTTGGCAAAACCATCAACGGCAGAATACTGGCACATTGGCGAAATAACAATTCTATTTTTTAAGGTTACATCCTTTATGGTTAAAGGAGAAAATAATTTTGACATCATGTTGGGTTATTTTACCGCAAAGAACACAAAGTTTTTCCGCAAAGGAAAATAAAGTCGTTTGCCCCGAGCGCTCTTCGCATATTACACAAACATACAATCTCCATATTAAGGAAGTTTTAATGCAACAGTTATTAAACGGATATTTTACCTTCCCATGGCTGAGCGCAGGGCGGAGAGCACGGAGTGCCAAACGTTGAGGGCTGAGCGTTAAGGCATATCGCAGGGAAAACGCCAGCCGCTGCACGCTTAGCGCTAAACTTTTTTCCACAAAAATTTGGAGATTACCAAACAACATCATACATTAGTGCACTATTTAACTAATACAGTAGGTATGATAAACATTAACAATCTTAATTTTGGCTACAGCAAGCATAAGCCATTATTTAAAAATATGAGCATGCGGTTAAGCAATGGTCATATTTACGGTTTGCTTGGAAAAAATGGAGCCGGTAAATCGAGCTTATTAAAAAACCTGGCCGGTTTAGTGTATGCTCAAAGCGGCACTCTGGATGTGATGGGTTTTAATCCTGCCAAAAGACAACCCGCACTATTAGAACAGATCTGTTTTATACCAGAAGAATTCTATTTGCCTTCGGTAAAAATAGATGCTTACTTAAAGGCCAATGCTCCATTTTACAAAAACTTCGATCACCAGTATTTTGCCACGCTTTTAAAGGAATTTGATATTCCAGCCAGCAATAAACTGATTGAAATGAGCTACGGACAAAAGAAAAAATTCATTATTGCCTTTGGACTGGCTACTCAAGCCAAACTCGTAATTATGGATGAGCCTACAAACGGCTTAGACATTCCATCAAAAGCGCAGTTCAGGAAAATTATGGCTTCAGCAATGACAGATGAACGTTGCATCATCATTTCTACCCACCAGGTTAGGGATTTGGATAATTTAATTGATACCGTGATTATGCTCGATGAAAACGATGTTGCCCTAAAAGCATCGGTAGAAGAAATTACAGCAAAGTTAACTTTCAAAAAAGTTAAAGAAGTAGACGACAGCATTTTTTATGCAGAGCCATCATTATCGGGCTATAATGCGGTAATGCCCAACTATCACCACGAAGAAAGCAAATTAGATATGGAACTTCTTTTCAATGCTATACTTGCAGAAAAAATCAAATTTAAACCTTTATTCAGTTAAGCGATGAACAACACATTTAATATTAATCGATTTGGCTTATTGCTTAAAAGAAAATGGTTAGATTTTGGAAAAATTTACCTCATGAGTTTAGTGGTACTAACTGTAGTTATTGTTAGTTTCTACCTCTTCAATATCCCTATTGTAAAACAATCAAATTTAAGATGGAATGATAATGAACATGCGCAGCTCGGTTTCCGCCTTCCGACTTTTCTTATGGTTGGATTTCTGTTTTTAACGATAGAAGCAAGTACCTATTTTAGCGCTCTTGGTCAAAAACCGAAGGCGATTATGGAGTTAATGACCCCAGCATCTACCACCGAGAAGTTCCTCTGTGCAATTCTTTTCACCACAATCATCAGTTTAATAAGTTATCTGTTTATTTTTTATATAATCGACGCTCTTTTTCTAAACTATATTAATGAGTTATGGGAAAATCAAAAAGCTATGAACTACAATACCAATAAACTTAGCGTGGTTTCTTTCAGCACTTTGTTTGATGATTTAACGGAGGACAGAAGGAATAAATTTTTGTTTGCCTTTCCATTCTTTTTCTCCAGTATTTTTCTACTAGGTTCTGTTTATTTTAACCGCTTTCACTACATTAAAACAGCATTAACGGCAACAGCCTTTTTCGCATTTGTTATCTTTTTAGCTTTTAAAGCAGCGAAATGGCTAATGGAAGGGAAGTACAACGCAGGCGCACAAGAAAAAGACTTTGTATTCGTAATACTTTTTGTGGCTAGTGTCATAGTCACCTTTATTATCTGGGCGATTACGCACATCCGTTTGAAAGAAAAAGAGGTTTAATTTTAAAAAGGTATAGATATGGAATTTAGAGATAACAAGGCGATATACCTTCAAATAGCAGAATATGTTTGCGAACATATCCTGTTAGGAAAATGGAAAGCCGATGAAAAAGTTCCTTCGGTGCGGGAACTGGCTGTAGAAATGGAAGTAAACCCCAATACAGTAATGCGCACCTACGAGCTGTTACAAAACAAGAACATTATCAACAATAAAAGGGGGATTGGTTTTTTTGTGGAAGAGGGGGCAATAGATAATGTAAAAAACTACCGCAAACAGCAGTTTATAATAGATGAGCTACCTGTAGTTTTCAGAAACATTTACCTGCTTGATATTAGTTTTGACGAATTGGAAAATCAATACAAAACATTTGTAAAAGAAAATTTTAACGCTTAATAAAATGAAAACAAGTAATAAATTACTAACCGCCCTTGCCGTATTGCTGATTATCATTCCAATAATAGTTGTGGCAATTAATGTCAAGATAAATTATAAGCACTCAATCGGTGATAGCTTTGTAGAGGAACAGGAATTAAACGAAGAGCCCTTTGATAAAGAATCTTCTGGCCGAACTTCTATACCAATCAAAACTGCTTTTAGTAGCGTTAATATTCCTGATGCAAAAAGAAACGTGCTACAAATTCACTTTATTAAAAGCGCAATGTCAGGTGTAAAAGTACCCACAGAGATGAAAAATGAAATCAGTTTCAGCGTAGATAATATGGGTGTGCTAAAGATAAACGTCGGTGATAAACTAAAAACATCGGGCTATCATAGATATGGCATAGCAATATTAATATATGGTCCAAATATTAATGGTCTTAGCTTAAATAACTCTACAAGCCTGGTTTTAACAGCAAAAACTGATACATTAAACGTTAATATGAAACGATCTGGTTCACTAAGCTTTGGCTCGCCAATAACATTTAGCGTAAATGACAAAATTACGAGAGTAATTAATCAAACAGATATCAAACAATTGAACGTAAAACTTGATAGCGCGTCTTTTTATTCATCTAATAGTTCTTATAAAAGCTTAACTATCACCAGCAAAAATTCATCAGTTGATATTCGGGGCGATGAAAATAGCAATAATAGCATTGAAAATTTAACAATTAATACCTTCGAAAAATCTGATATTAAAATAGAAAATGTAATTGTAAACAAAATGGCCGGTAGCCTATCAGACGAAACAACTGTTGGAATACCTGTAAAATACCTTAAACAAATATTTAAAAAATAAATTCCATTCCCGATAAACCTAAACTTATCGTAGCTTTTTACGCTGTAATGTTTTTTATAAACACCTTTTATTCGGGCTATGTAAAAAGGGGCATGATTTTTAAGCTAACTAATTGGCAAAAGTTACTTGGGCCAATTAGTTTTTTAGTTTTTACATCATAACCCATTATGAAGAGATATTTTCTTTTATTTGCCTTTACCCTTTTTCTTTTTAGCCATGTACATGCACAAAAAATAGATACCCTATCTATTACCCTTGATAACGTTAAATACCCCTATCTAGTTAAATATTTCCCTATTAATACCGAAGGGCAAGATATTAAAATGGCCTATATGGATATTGCCCCAACCGCAGCAGCCAATGGAAAAACAGCAATCCTTTTCCATGGGAAAAATTTTGGTGGTTATTACTGGGGCAATGTAATTAAAGCTTTAACCAACATTGGCTACCGCGTTATTGTTCCTGACCAAATTGGTTTTGGTAAATCATCTAAAGCATTTATCCATTACAGCTTCCATCAAATGGCTACCTGGAATAAAAGACTTTTAGATACACTTGGCGTTCAAAAAACCGTAGTTTTAGGTCATAGTATGGGCGGTATGCTGGCTACACGTTTTGCTTTGATGTACCCAGAAACTACCGAAAAACTCTTGCTCGAAAATCCAATCGGACTGGAAGATTATAAAACTTTCATCCCTTATATCACCACCACCCAACAGTACCAAACGGAACTCAAAACAACAGCTGAAAGTGTACGAAAGTATTACCAAGGCTCTTACTTTACTTATTGGAAACCGGAATATGAATACCTGGTCAGTATTGCCGGAGGTGTAACCAATAGTTCTGATTACCCGCGTTGGGCTAAAGTTGCTGCACTAACCTATACCATGATTTATGAACAACCTGTAGTATACGAATTTCAGAACCTAAAGGTCCCTACAGTTTTATTTATCGGCAAGGAAGACAAAACCATTGTAGGCAAAGGATTACTTACACTTGATCAGCAGGCGTTACACGGGCAATATAAACTTTTAGGAAAACAGACTGCAGCCAAAATTATCGGCGCGAAAATTATTGAGTTTGATGCCTGCGGGCATATTCCGCATATCGAAATTCCTACGGAGTTTCTGGTGGCGTTAACTGGTAGCCTTTAGCTAATGCAAGACCTTATAGGTTTTAAAAACTTATAAGGTCTAAATAAATTAATTAACCTCTTTCCCTACAATCTTATTAATGCCTTGCATTTCGAAATCGATGTCCTGCCCCATCGATTTCATTTTACCATACAGTTCTACGCGGAGATGGCTGTTAAGCACAATTCCGGTTTTCATATCAAGTGAGGTTTCTCCGGAGTTGGTTCCTTGTAAATCAGTTTCCATTTTGTTACCGATGATTTCAAAATTCCCCTTTGAGACTAATGTACCCTTTACGCCCAGTATGGCGATACCATCTTTCACTTCCTTCAAAGTGTATTGTGTAATCGTTTCAATTGGCATGTTCATCTGCATTTTGGTATCAACCGTCCAACTGTCACCTATTTTAACGGCTTTGTCTGGATAGATTTTAAATGACGATTCCATTGTTTGTTTTACCACCTCGTTGCTAAACTGTTTACTTAAAGCATTTTTAATCTGTTTAACCTGACTGGTATCTTTAGTCATCCTTGCCGCCATATTATCGAGCATTTTATCTATACCGGCAACTGTTTTAATCCCACCATTAGGGGTTACAGTCATATAAAAAGACGCTCCTTTTAGGCCGCTAAAAGGATTCTTTTTGGTACTATCCTGATCATCTGAATTAAGGGTCATGGTATTACCCATCGCAACCGATTTCATAGAAATTCTGTTGTAAGTTACTTTCACATCCTTTTCGCCACTATGGCCTTCGGTAATATCAAAAGTATAATCCGTTCCAATGCTTTGAGTTAAATGTACATCGCGACCAGCAATTTTCTGCTTAATAATCTGATCGGAAGTGATAGAGAAATTGTACTTATAGCCTGTTGGATAATTTTGTCTGAGCACATAGCTTTTCTGAGCAAAGGCACCGATGGAGATCAGGCTATAGATGATTGTTGCAAATATTTTCATTTGGTAATTTATCATTCTAACCTGCAGGCTGTTGCGCAAAAATGTGACTTAACTGAAAATACAATTCGGGATGTTTATCTTTTAACAACTCTGGTTTTTCAAAGAAATATTCAGAAACTACAGCAAAAAATTCTGCCTGATTAGTGATGGCGTAAGGATTAATATCCGATTTATTATCCTCAATTTTTTCCATTTCCTCATGCATCATTTTAATCCATGGTAAAGTATACTCATGCGCCATTAAATTCTCCGGAATACCATCCGTTGCGCCATCAGATTTATCCAAAAGGTGTACAAATTCGTGTATAGCCATATTTTCTTTCCCTGCACTTTTAGAGAAACCATGACGCAGTGCCGAACGCGATAAAATCATCTGCCCGTTCATATAACCTGTACCCACCATGCCCATAATATTTCTTTCGCCACCTTCAAATTGAAAATCTTTGTTAAAAGTATCAGGATACAATAAAACGCTGGTTAAGTTTTTGTATTGCCAATCGTCGAAACCAAAAATCGGGATCACTGCACTCGAAGCAATCAGTAATTCATCTAAAGTAGTCATTTCTAAACCCACCGCTTCAATTTTAACCGTACTGAAAAATGTGGCTACTTTTTGCTCAAACTTAAGTTTATCAGTCGAATCGAGATTATGGTAATACCCTACATAATCATCCAGTATCTTTTTGTCTACATCGGTTAAAGGATCAATAGCCACCTTCTTTTTTTTAAGGATAAGATAAAGGGCAATCAGAAAAATAGGAATTAAGTAAGCAAATGGCAGCGCGTTCATATAAGGATTACACAGATTAACGTGATTACAAGGATTTAAGGTGATTACACCGATTTAACAGATTGCACAGATGCGGTTAGCTTTCGATAATTTCTAATTGGGTTAAAACATTCTCGCGTGTAACGGGATATGGTTTATTGTTGCTTATCGCTTGATAAACAGCTTCGAAGAGCGGCAAATAACTTCCTACTTCTGATGGGACTGTCTCCTCGGTTTTACGACCTTCAGCATCAATGGTTGTTAACAACCCATCTTTACTCGCTGACTCAACGCCGTAGCCCGGATCGGTTAATTTCATACCCGCCAGCAACTGTTCTTCCTGAATATCGGTTCTTTGTTTGATAAAACTTCCATTTACGCCATGTAAAATAAATCCTGCCTGTGGATTTACCACCAACATGCTCGAAGTAACAAAAACATTCAGACTATCAGGGTAGCTCAACTGGATCGAAAAATAATCATCAACCAATGTACCTACCCTGTTTTTACCTAGAATTTTATGGAAACTTAATGGTTTGCCAAACAGGCTGATTACCTGATCTAAAAGGTGTGGACCTAAATCATATAAAAGTCCGCTGGCTTCTACCGGGTTTTCTTTAAACGCCTTCGGTCCAATTACATTACGATAGCGATCGTAACGCATATGAACTTCAACCAGCTTACCCAGTTTACCACTTTCAATCACCTTTTTCACCGCAGTAAAGTCACTGTCCCAACGGCGGTTCTGGTAAAAAAAGATTTGCTTCCCTACACTATCTGCAAGTTCAAAAAGTTCTTTTGCCTGTGCAGTCGTTGCCGTAAATGGTTTTTCAACCAGAATATTTTTATGTTTGGTTAATGCCGCTTTCGAATGCTCATAATGAAGATTATTAGGTGTATTAATAACCACCAATTCTATTTCCGCATCATTTAAAAGCTCATCAACGCTATTGTAGCTGGTAATATTTGGGTAATCATTAACTGCCTTTTTATGGCTGCGTTCTACTATAGCCTTTAAATTGAACCCACTATGTGCTTGTAAAAAGGGCGCATGGAAAACTTGCCCTGACATGCCATAAGCTAATAAACCTGCATTAATTGTTTTATTGATATTCGTATCCATAGGTTATAAATGTAGCTAAAAATACAATTACGATTCAAGCTTTAATGTTAAAACTGCAAAGCTTTTACTTAGGCCTTACACCTTTTTACCTTATCTTTGCCAAATATGAAGCCGTCGGAGATTAATGCCAAGTGGAAAGTTTTACAGGAAAAGATTTCAAAGGAATTTGATTCGGATTTTCCTGATTTAAAAGTAATGCTTTTTTTAATCGGCGTTCAGGAACTGGGCAAAGGGCCAAAAAAATACAGCAAACGCCAAAAAGAGGAACTGATGCACATTGCTACCTGCCGTTTATTGAGCGAAATGGGCTTCTATGAACTCGAGGGATTAGATCAGGATGGCTGGCCACATTGGAAATTAATCAAAGCCATTCCACCTTATACCATGCTCGAGCAGGAAATGCTGATGAAATCGCTCGTGGTGAGTTATTTTGAAGATATTTATTCGTAAATTCTATCGTGCTGTCAGATGTTACCATCTGACAGATTTCATAAAATATAAGATTCTTTCTTTGGAAAGCAAGGCCATTTACTTCTATTTAAGTTAGTCGGGCTTTTTGCTTATCCCGATTTTACATCGGGACCGCTTCATCCGATAGCTATCGGATCCCATTTAGGTAATTCTGCCGGTGCAGCTATTTGAGGTTGCAGGTATTAATAACACCAAACCGAAGTTAAATAAACCTGATAGAAACGGAAAGCCCGTAACGCAGTGGAGGCTTGAAGTGGATAGCAGGGCTTTCGGAACCGATAAGCGCAGGAACCTGCTTTTCAAAAACTATATTAATTTATTATCACGTGTCAGATGGTAACATCTGACTGTACTCCCAAATGAAAACAAAAAACCCCAGTGGATGTACACCGGGGTTGCATTTATAATGACCTCATAGGTAGAGGGAAATTGCGATATTATCCTTGTTTTTGTGCGCTCGCTTTTAATGCATCGTTAGCAACGATTACAATCTCTACGCGACGGTTAGCTGTACGGCCTGCATCAGTTTCATTATCTGCAATTGGCTCAGCAAAACCTTTACCAATAGTAACTAACCTAGTTGATGGCACACCTTGCGAAACGGCATAAGCTTTAACTGCTGCTGCTCTTCTTTCTGATAGGCCCATGTTATATTGTTCGGTACCGCGGCTATCGGTATGACCGATAATTTTGATATCAGTATCAGGATATTGATTCAATGAAGAAGCTAAACTCTGGATGTTCGTTTTAGCCGCATCTTTCAAAGCCGTTTTATCGAAATCGAATAAAATACCGCTGTCGAATTTTACAATAATCCCTTCACCTTCACGAATAACTTCTGCATTAGGAATAGCTTTCTGGATTTCAGCTGCCTGTCTGTCCATTCTACGGCCGATAAAAGCTCCTGCTGTACCGCCAATAGCACCACCAATTAAGGCGCCTACTGCTGTATTACCGGCTTTTTTACCGATCAATGCACCAATAACACCACCAGCTGCAGCACCAATACCAGCTCCTTTTTGTGTTTTAGTTAAACTATCACAACTTTGGAATGCCATTGAACCAACCGCTAACCCTATACTTAATGTCGCTATTCTTACTTTTGAAATACTCATAATAATCTAGATTTATAATTCTACTCGTTATATTCAAACACAATGCCAAAAAGTAACCTAACTGCACTTTCTGTCTATTTTGACCAAATTTCACTACAAACAAGAACTATACACACAAAAAAAGAGTCCCGGTTAATGGAGACTCTTCGATAATGTATCATTCTTAGTACAAGAACTAAGCAGAGAAATAACTCTCTAATTCTTTTAATGTATTTTCATCTGTTTTAAAATCCTTAATTACTTGTCCTTTTTCAACCAAAATAATCCGGTTACAAACGTCGGTAACATGATTTAAATCATGACTGGAAATAAAGGTAGTCATGTTGCCTGTTTGCTCTTTTAACAGTTTTTTTAAACGGATCTGTGTAGTTGGATCGAGGTTGGCAAAAGGTTCATCCAAAATTAAAATTTCTGGCTTCTGCATCAGGGCAGCTGCAATTCCTACTTTATTCTGATTTCCTTTACTAAAATCGCGGATGTATTTTCCACTGTTTAATATTTCTCCATTAAAAAACTCACCGTATTGGTTTAGGTAGGCAGAAACATCGGCCACACTTAAATCGTGCAAGCTGCCAATGAAAATAAAATATTCCTCAGGAGTTAGGTAATCGATCAGAAAACCTTCGTCTAAAAACGATGCGGTGTAATTCTTCCAGTTATCGTTTTGCATGACGTTTTCACCTTTTGATAAAACCTCACCATTGGTAGGCCGGATTAAATCTAAAAGCATTCGGAAAAAAGTGGTTTTACCAGCGCCGTTATTTCCTACCAATCCAACGGTTTCGCCTGCGGCAATTTGCAAATCTTCGATGTTTACAACGGTTTTATCGCCATAAACTTTTTGTAAATTCTTAACTTCTAAAATCATAATTATTCTCTAAAGCCTTCGGCTATTTTATAACGTTGTAATTCTAATCTTTTTGCAATGTAGTTTACCCAATAGCCACGCATGAATAACATAATAAGGCCAAAGAAAGCAATTGTCATTAAGCCCAAATAAGGCCTGTTCAAATACCCAAAAGGCAAATAAATAAGGTAGGGTATTAGTATAAAAGGAATCATTAAGATCCATTGGGTGGCTCCCATCCCTTGAAAATTAAAACTAGCACTCCTTGTAATGTCAATCCGTTTGTAATTAAAAGTGGCTAAATACAAAACCAGAACTGTACAGAAGCCAATGTTATACAGGTAAGCCGCTAAGTGTAACAATAAAAGTTTTGGACTTAAAAAGCCATAAAAACTGGCCAGGATAGTTGTTATGGTACACATTATAGTAAAGAGCAAAAACTTGCCTTTGATGTAGTCTTTAAAATCGATTTTATTGATGAGTAAACCATCAAAATGTGAGCTTTGCCACGCAAACATAAACTGGCCATAACTGAGCACTGAAAAACCCGTCATAAAAATAGCAGCAAAAATCATCTTGCTAAAAGAATCTGCTGCAATAAATGGGGCTTTATAAAAGAGATATCCATATAATAAGAAGAATAGACCCATAAATACCGAGTATCGCGGCCGTTTGTGCCTTAAAATTAATTTAAGTTCTAGCGCGGCCAACTCCCCGGCTTTTCCAAACCTGTTTAAGAATGCATAATCAGTACTTACTTTCTTCTCCTGTTTCGAACCTAATTCTTCTACATAAAGGTTTCTACGCAGGTAATTGGAATTGAGGATAAAAATTACGGATGCTATAACTGGAAAGACAAGCCCTAAATAAGGCTTATCGGCCATCTCGCTAAAAACATAGTTAGATGCGACCATTATAGAAATCACCTTATAATATTCTAAGGCGGCAAATATACCAACGATAGCTAAACCGACTAATGTAAACAATACATTGGTAATCGATTTCCGCTTAAGGTACAAAACGAAATAGTTGTTAAACACCATAATCGAAAGGATAGCGATAATATACATCAACGCAACCAGTGCACCATCTACACTCCATATTTCGATAAATATGAATGGGAAAAACAAGAAAAACGGCCATATATTAAATGCAGAAAACAGTGCCTTTGCATTTAAAAAATTAATGATTTTACGCTTTGGTATTTTAAGGTGCAGGTAGGGTATGATACTCAGCGTTGGAATATCCTGAAGCTGTAACCGCATTAAGAAATCGAATGCGAAATAATATAAAATTATTCCGTTAAAGCTTGTCATCACATTTTGATTGGGAAAAATCTTTGGGAGGAAAATTGTCATACCAAAGCCAATCCCCACTGCAACAACAAGAAAATAAAGCATAAAAAAACCAATGATGATTTGTGTAGCAATACTTCCGCCCTTATTTCGCGAACGCCAAAAAGATTTTCTTTGATGACTTAAAAAAGTACTCAGCATATATAGTTTAGGTATTAGTTAATCATTAATGGTTTTATCTATTAGTATACGTTTAAGAGAAAATGTTACATTAATATTTGTATTTGTCCTTCCAGTTTTGCCTAAGTTTTTCGCGCAACTTCTCTTCGGCCTGGTTTTTACCTGGATCGTAGAGTTTAGTGCCGCTCAATTCATCTGGAAAATATTCTTGTGGCGAAAAATTTCCTTCATATCCGTGCGAGTATTGGTAATCTTTTCCATAACCGATATTTTTCATCAGTTTGGTTGGTGCATTGCGAATGTGCAATGGCACGGGTAAATTACCTGTTTGCTTAACCAAGGCTTGCGCTTTATTAATCGCTTCGTAGGATGCATTACTTTTAGGCGAGCTGGCCAGATAGGTTACACACTGCGATAAGATAATCCTCGCCTCTGGATAACCGATTACATTTACTGCAGTAAAACAGTTATTAGCCAAAAGCAAGGCATTAGGATTGGCATTGCCAATATCTTCCGAAGACAAGGTCAGCAACCTACGGGCTATAAATAATGGGTCTTCACCCCCTTCTATCATCCGCGCTAACCAATAAACGGCTGCATTGGGGTCGCTGCCACGGATTGATTTAATAAAAGCCGAAATAATATCGTAATGCTGCTCACCTGCTTTATCATACAGGGCAAGGTTTTGTTGTGCATGCGCCAATACGTTTTCGTTGGTGAGTATGATTTTATTTCCGCCGATACCATTAATGGCAATTTCGAGCACATTTAACAATTTCCGTGCATCACCACCAGATAAACGGATTAAAGCCTCATGCTCTTTTATGGAAATGCTCTTCTCTGAAAGAATACTATCTTTTTTAATGGCCGTTTGTAATAAACCCGCCAGCTCTGTTTCGGTTAACGATTTTAAAATGTAAACCTGACAGCGTGAAAGTAAAGCGGAAATAACCTCGAAAGATGGATTTTCGGTTGTTGCACCAATTAAGGTAACCAAGCCCCTCTCTACAGCTCCTAATAAACTATCCTGCTGCGATTTGCTAAAACGGTGAATTTCATCAATAAACAAAATGGGCAGCCCTAAAAAACTATCTTTTAACTGTGCTGCCCGATCAATTACCTCGCGGATATCTTTCACTCCGCTGTTAATGGCACTCAAATTAAAAAAAGGACGGTCTAATGCCTGTGAGATAATATAAGCCAAAGTGGTTTTGCCCACGCCCGGAGGTCCCCAAAAAATCATGGAGGGAAGCTGACTGCTTTCGATCGCTTTGCGCAACACTGCTCCTTCTCCAACTAAATGCTGTTGACCAACATATTCATCGAGATTTTGAGGGCGCATACGTTCGGCTAAAGGAGGCAGGTTTTGCATAATGGTAAATATATAAAAATTGAGTATTTTGTTTGTCGATAATTTACTAACCAAATATTGAAAGCATAAATTCCTAATTGTTAAAACAAAAGGACGAATGCTTTAGTTCTAATTTATTATTATGGACATTAAAAACTTAGATCATCTTGTATTAACGGTTGCCAATTTAGAAAGCACCTGCAAGTTTTACAGCCTTGCCCTAGGAATGGAAATTATTGAATTTGGCGAAAATCGAAAAGCTTTAAAATTTGGGAATCAGAAAATTAACCTGCACCAATATGGAAGTGAATTTGAACCTAAAGCTTTTAAACCGATGCCCGGAACAGCCGATCTATGTTTTATTACCGATTTCCCACTGCTCGAAGTGATGCAAGAACTTAAAGAAAAATGTATCGAAATTGAGGAAGGCCCTGTAGAGCGGACTGGCGCCAATGGTAAAATTAGCTCTATTTATCTCCGCGATCCGGATATGAATTTAATCGAGGTGAGTAATTATTTGTAAAGTCTTTGCAAAGACTTTTGCCACGGAAGCACTGAGTAACACGGAGATTGTAATTCTTTCATCGACGTCCTTTGCAACGATGGCTATTTAGTGGTGTTTTAAAAAAGGTCTTCGACAAGCGCAGACTGACACCTCTACATTTCATTACAAAAAAGGGTTGTTTTGATTGCATTAAGATTCCCAATCAAGTTGGGAATGACGCTCCGTATTGTATCAAGCTCCAGAAAATTAATCCTCAATCTTCGAGTGGTGTTTAGTATCTTTCATAGTAGTATATAAAATCAATGAGATTAAAATGCATCCGGTTACATACCAGTAGAAATAATTTTCGTGCCCGATTTTTTTAAACCATAATGCAAAATATTCTGCAGTTCCACCAAAAATGGCAACAGTTAATGCATAAGGCAAGCCTACGCCCAAAGCCCTGATTTCGGCGGGGAACAGCTCTGCCTTAACTACGGCATTAATACTTGTATATCCGCTCACAATGATCAGGGCGCCAATCATCAGCAAGAATATGATAGTCGTATTGGTTTCGCCAGCCAAGCTAGTTAAAATTGGATAGGTACATAAAGTACCCAGCACACCAAACCCGATTAATAAAGGTTTACGCCCAATTTTATCAGATAATAATCCAAACAAAGGCTGCATAGTTGCAAAAACCAATAAAGAGATGAAGGATAAAGTTGTAGAGGTTTCTTTACTGAGGTGTACCGTATTGACGAGAAACTTCTGCATATAAGTGCTAAAGGTATAAAAGGCGATTGTTCCTCCTAAAGTTAAGCCTACAACAGTAAAAACTTCCTTTGGATATTTCATCAGTACCGCAATGCCGCCTTTTTTGTCTGCCGAGTTTTTGCTTTTAAACGCCGAGGTTTCATCGATATGTCTCCGTAAATACAAAGCAATGAAAGAAAGTATAGCACCGATAAAAAATGGAATCCGCCAGCCCCATTCGTGCAGTTCGGCAGGGGTAAGCAACCAGTTTTGCAAGATTAATTGAATGCCCAAAGCCAACAACTGTCCGCCGATTAAGGTTACATACTGAAAGCTTGAATAAAATCCACGGTGTTTTTTGGTGGCCATTTCGCTGAGGTAAGTAGCAGAAGTTCCGTATTCGCCACCAGTACTCAAGCCCTGGATCAATCTTGCAAAAATAAGCAACAATGGGGCTGCAATTCCGATCTGTTTATAACCTGGCGTTAATCCTATAATTAATGACCCTATGGCCATAATGAGCACAGAAAGTGTCATCGAACGTTTTCGCCCTAGTTTATCGGCAATGCTACCAAACAGCCAGCCACCAATAGGACGCATTAAAAACCCTACAGCAAAAATTCCTGCTGTATCTAACAATTGTGCAGTTGGATTGCTATTTGGAAAAAAGGCAGGAGAAAAATAAAGCGCAAAAGCAGAGTAAGTATACCAATCGTACCACTCAACAAGATTACCAACCGAACCACCAAAAATAGATTTCAAGCGGTATTCTACATCCTTAATTTCTTTCTGGCGTACAGTATCAACGCTTTTATCCATGTTGCTAAATTATTGATTGAATGAGAGAATTTTGAATGTTTGAATTGTTAAATTATTGAGTGAGTGAATTATTGAACGAAACTTAACTTAAACAATTCGGTTCTTACCCAAAAATATGATAATTTTATAAATAAAGAGTGAAGCTGTTTTCATCCTGATACCATTCACTCCTTCTCTCATTCAACCTTCAATCATTAATTAAAATGAAAGATAACTTTTCTACCCAATCTGCCGATTACGCCGTATACAGACCAACCTATCCACAAGAATTATACGACTATCTGTTTGCGCTAGTAAAAAACAAAGAAACAGCCTGGGATTGTGCTACTGGGAATGGTCAGGTTGCGCGTGTATTGGCGCAGCATTTCAATGCTGTTTATGCCACAGATATCAGCGAAAACCAATTAAAAAATGCTTTACAATTACCAAATATTACCTACAAAGTTGAACCTGCAGAACAAACCTCGGTTGGTAATGATAGTTTCGATTTAATTACCGTAGCACAGGCTATCCATTGGTTTAACTTCGAAGCATTTTATGCCGAGGTAAAAAGAACACTAAAACCTGATGGACTTTTCGCGGTGATTGGTTATGGCATCATGTTTATCGATAAAAAGGTGGATAAGGCTGTACATAAACTTTATGAAGATATTCTGGGTAAATATTGGGACAGTGAACGCCGTTACATTGAAGAAGGTTATAAAACCATTCCCTTTCCTTTTGAAGAAATTATTGCCCCTCATTTTCAGATTAAAACCACATGGAATTTTAACCAATTGATTGGCTACTTAAATACCTGGTCTTCTTTGCAACATTATAAAAAGGCAAATGAACGCAATCCGCTGGAGTATATGTTTACCGAGCTAAAAGAAGCCTGGGGGGATGATGCAGAGAAAGATGTTCATTTCCCGGTTTTACTGCGAATTGGGCGGTAGGTTTAACCACTGAGAGAACAGAGATAAGGCACAGAGGACACTGAGTTCGATATGCAATTGGTCTCTACTCGCTCTGTGAAAACTCAGCGATCTCTGTGGTTAATTAATATTGTTATTTCAACAACTCCAGAATACCTAAAACAGTAAGTTTTTTCTGTTCACCGCTTTGCATATCTTTTAGGGTAAGTTCGCCGCTTGCAATTTCATCACCGCCAATTAAAATTACATAGGGGATTTTCTTGGCATCAGCATAAGCCATTTGTTTCTTCAGCTTGGCTGAACTTGGGTACAGTTCGGCTGAAATACCTGCATTTCTAAACTGCTGAACAATCGGCAAAGCGTATTTTTCAGCTTCTGCATCGAAATTACTGATTAACACTTTCGTACCAACTTCTGCTGCCGCTGGAAAAAGATTTAATTCTTCCAACACATCGTAAATACGGTCGGCACCGAAAGAAACACCAACGCCTGTTAAATCTTTCAAACCGAACATACCTGTTAAATCATCGTAACGACCGCCGCCGCCAATACTGCCCATGGCAACTTCGTTCGTTTTAACCTCGAAAATACAGCCGGTATAGTAGTTTAAACCTCGCGCTAAAGTAATATCTAATTCTAATTTAGCCGTTAACGGCAAACCATAAGAATTTAAACTTTCCACGTATTCAAAAACCTCTTCAATTTCTGCAACACCTTTTAAACCTGTTTCTGATTGGGACAGAACATCCTTTAGGCTGGTTAATTTTTCTTCATTGGTACCTTCAAGCAAAATCACCGGGCGAAGCTTTTCTAAATCCGCTTCGGTAAAACCTCGTTCTAAAAGTTCTTTACTTACTCCATCTAATCCGATTTTATCCAATTTATCGATGGCTACCGTCATATCGATAATTAAATCTGGCTTACCAATGATTTCGGCAATACCCGATAAAATTTTTCTGTTGTTAATTTTTATACTGAAATCTTTCAAGCCCAATTTGCTTAAAGCTTCATTGTAGATTAAAATAAATTCAGCTTCATTCAATAAACTTTCAGATCCCACCACATCCACATCGCACTGGTAAAACTCACGGTATCTGCCTTTCTGCGGACGGTCTGCACGCCAAACGGGCTGCACCTGAAAACGTTTAAATGGCAAGGTAATTTCGTGCTGATGCATCACTACGTAACGCGCAAAGGGCACTGTTAAATCGTAACGTAATGCTTTTTCAGAGATTAACGGAATCAGTTTATTACTATTATCTTCCTCCGCAAAATCGAAGGACTTCTTTTTTGGATCTTTAAGAAACTCGCCGCTATTTAAAATTTTAAAAATCAGTTTATCGCCTTCATCGCCATACTTTCCGGTTAAGGTAGAAAGGTTTTCGAAACTTGGGGTCTGGATTTCGGCGTAACCATATTTTCTGAAAACCGTTTTAATGGTATCGTAAATAAAGTTGCGTTTTACCATTTTAACCGGAGAAAAATCGCGGGTACCTTTTGCTAATGAGGGTTTAATAACTGACATAGCCACAAAAGTACAAAAATGTAATGTTTAAAAAACAAAGTTTCGTCATTGCGAGGAGGAACGACGAAGCAATCTCATAATTGTGGGTTTTAGCGAGCGTATTAAGATTGCTTCGTGCCTCGCAATGACGAATTATTTTAAAAACTACTTCCCCAACACCTCTTTCACCATTTCTCTATTTGGTTTACTCACCGGAATTTTTTCACCACTATCCATTAAAAGTGTTCCTCCATCTTCTTTCAGCCAGCTTTTTACAAATTTAGGGTTAACCAAATGGCTTTGGTGTGCCCGCACAAAACCATGCGGTTTAAGGAGATCTGAATATTCTTTTAACGATTTTGAAATCAACAGCTGATCGCCGTCGCTAAAAAAGAAGTTGGTATAATTGTTATCTGCTTCACACCTTATTATTTCTTCGGTATTAACATATCTGATTTCATTCTGTTGAGGCAAAGCAATTCTAGCATTTACTTTTAAAGTTTCTTTTTTATCGGCTTTTTCCTCAATTGTAGGGTTTTGATAAGCAAGCGGAGGTGCAAAGTTTATGGCTACAGTATTCGGAGCAGGGTTTGATGAGTTATTACGGTTTTTTTTAATCAAAAAATAGATCAACATAAAAACGCCACCAAAAAATCCAAAAAAGATAAGACCTGCTACCAAAAGCATCATTATTTCCGCACTTCCCATATTTAAAAAATCGGCTTGGGCAACCTGAATACCATAGGTGAGGATGAAAGCGAATCCGAAGATTATTTTATTTTTCATTTTTAGCAGGTCTAGACCTCTTAATTAAATATAAACATAAGAAAACAAAACCTATAACGAAGGCCAAAGCAAAAAAGCCCACGACCAAAAGCATGATTATCTCTGCCCCACCAAGATTCAAAAATTCTGCATGCGCCATCTGTAACCCAAAAGAAATGATAAAGAAGAATAAAAATAATAACTGTTTCATGTTGATTGATTTAAATGTTTAACAAAAGTAGCTACGTGCCATTCATTTTAAAATCAACATTGAGCATCGGCTGGCTTACCATGAGGATTGACGGGAAGGCTTTTAGTATTTTGCGAGGGTCGTCATAGTCGAAGACCAATATATACGGGACAATCAAAAAAAGATCCTTCGACCACGCTACCACTAACAGACTTCAATAGAATGATCGTCATTCCCGCGCAGGCGGGAATCTTAAAGCTTATTGCACTACGATTCCAATCAAGTTGGGAATGACAATTCCACGCAATATATTAATTCATTAAAATCCGCTGTCAATCGTATTGATTTTTATACAATAAATTAGCACTCAGGATGACAGCTTTTTCTGTTATCCCCCGGCTTTTTTTACCTTATAGCCATCTTTCTGAAGGATACCCATCACTTTATCGCGCACATCGCCCTGGATCATAATCTCGCCGTCTTTAACCGAGCCCCCTACACCACATTTGGTTTTAAGCATTTTGCCCAATACCTCTAAATCTTCTGAGCGGCCCCTGAAACCTGTAATTAAGGTTACAGCCTTGCCCCCACGGTTCTTTTTATCTAGCATTACCCTTAAATCCTGTTGATTGTTTGCTGAAGTAACCGTATCATCAACTTCTTCTTCGTATTCGAACTCCGGATTGGTAGAATACATAATTCCGCCAAGATCGTTTAAACTGTTTTTCTTTGGTTTCATGTTTTATAAATGTAAAATGGGTGATGCTTGCTTAATTCGTTCGTTATTAGTTCATGGTCTGAAAGTCAGATCGGCTCCAAACTCCAAACACTCAACTCCAAACTCACCTAGGGAACAATTACCTTTAACGATAGCGGGTGTACAAGCGCTTCAATCTCTGTTCCCATTTGTAAAGGTTCGCCATCTACATGCACTGCACCAGCTTTTTCTCTGGTAATTTTAATGTTTTTACCTTTAATAATTTCAATCATATCTGAGGTTTCGGCCTTCCCTCTTAACATTACATAACCCAATAATGGCAATTTTATTATCGGGAAAGGTTTAATAATGCAAACATCGAGCAAACCATCTTTTACCGAAGCATTAGGTGCAATATAAACGTCGTTTCCATACTGCGATGAATTGGCAATGCTAATGGCAAAAGCTTTTCTGGTATATTCTGCGCCATCAATGTTTAACAAATAAGTTTGGGCCTTATAGTTAAAAACTTCTTTAAAGCCTAGCTTTACATAACCCGATAAACCTCGTTTTTTATCTTTCGAAAAAACAGAACTTAAATGTGCATCGAAGCCCATACCAGCCAAGTTGAAAAAACATTTGTTATTAAACTCGGCAGTATCAATCTCATCAACCTTAAAATTATTGATCAGGGAAAGTGCATACCTTAAATTTTTGGATATCCTTAAAAACCTGGCGAGGCCGTTTCCCGATCCAAGTGGCAAAATCCCCAAAATCTTTTTGTGTTTTAGCACTTTGCTTGCCACTTCGTTTATGGTACCATCGCCTCCCGCAGCCACAATTACGTCGAAATTTTTAGTTGCAGCTTCGTCTGCCAATTCTCCGGCATGACCAACATATTCGCTAAAAACAAAGTTCGGGTTAAACTTTTCCTTATCCAGGTATTGATCAATAAAATCGGGGATGCGTAACTTCCCTCGCCCACCAGAGATAGGGTTTATAATAAAGAGGATATTGATCTTTGTGTGCAAAGTGTAAGAATGAATGCACAAAATAATCTATAATTTTTGAAATAAAGAAAATATGCTAATTTTGCAGCAGTAAAAAAGTGGATTGATTTGCTATCCCGATACCACGGGACCGGATTGCAACCACTTAAAAAAATTGCTAATGCCTCCTTTCAATCATTTCAACACCTGTTTCCAAGGGGTTTGGCAGTTATTAATTTGTTTATTTATCATTAATTTATTTAATAAATGTCGTATTTATTTACATCAGAATCTGTTTCAGAGGGTCACCCAGATAAAATCGCCGATCAAATTTCGGATGCATTAATTGATAACTTCTTAGCTTTCGATCCAGAATCAAAGGTTGCTTGTGAAACTTTGGTAACAACTGGTCAGGTTATTTTAGCGGGTGAGGTAAAATCTAAAACATATTTAGATGTACAACAAATTGCCCGCGATGTGATCAAGAAAATTGGTTACACCAAAAGCGAGTATATGTTTGAGGCTAACTCTTGCGGAATTTTATCGGCAATACATGAGCAATCTCAAGATATTAACCAAGGTGTAGATAGAACGAACAAAGAAGAACAAGGTGCTGGCGATCAAGGTATGATGTTTGGTTATGCTACTAACGAAACTGAAGATTATATGCCTTTGGCATTAAATCTTTCTCATAAATTATTGCAGGAATTGGCTGTATTGCGCCGCGAAAATAACGAAATCACTTATTTACGCCCTGATGCGAAAAGCCAGGTTACTTTAGAGTACGACGATAACAACAAACCTGTGCGTATTGATGCGATTGTAATTTCTACACAACACGATGATTTTGATGAAGAAGCAGCAATGCTGGCGAAAATCAAAACTGATTTAGTGAATATCCTGATCCCAAGAATTATCAAAGCCAATCCTGCATACGCACATCTGTTTAATGATAAAATTGAATACCACATTAACCCAACCGGTAAATTCGTTATCGGTGGCCCCCACGGAGATACTGGTTTAACTGGAAGAAAAATCATTGTTGATACTTACGGCGGTAAAGGCGCACATGGTGGTGGTGCTTTCTCTGGTAAAGATCCAAGTAAAGTAGATAGAAGTGCGGCTTATGCTACACGCCATATTGCTAAAAACTTAGTGGCTGCTGGTGTGGCCGACGAAATTTTAGTTCAGGTATCATATGCTATCGGTGTTGCAAAACCAATGGGTATTTACATCAATACTTACGGCACTGGCAAAGTGGGTAAAACGGATGGCGAGATTGCCAAAATTGTAGAATCGATTTTCGATATGCGCCCTTACTTTATTGAGCAACGTTTGAAATTAAGAAACCCAATTTATAGCGAAACTGCTGCTTATGGGCACATGGGTCGCACACCAGAAACGGTTACTAAAACTTTCAGAACGCCAAACGGTGAAGAAAAAACAGTTACGGTTGATCTGTTTACCTGGGAGAAATTAGATTACGTAGATCAGGTTAAAGCTGCTTTCGGCATTTAATTCTTCGACTAAATTATAGAAAAAGGCGTTTTGCAGATATGCAGAACGCCTTTTTTTTTGCTAGCCCGCACAAACTTACGAAGTTTAAAAGGCAAGCGGGGTAGGTAAAACTTCGTAAGTTAGCCTCGTGCAGTCGGATGGTAACATCCAACACAGATTCCGTGTTTGGTGGCTCAGCAAACTAGAAAATCAATCGATATTTTTTAGAAAAGCAGGTTCCTTTATATATCGGTTCCGAAAGCCCTGCCATCTGCTTTATCCCGATGAAAAATCGGGATGCTCGCTCCTGTCAGGCTTATTTAACTTAGGCTGGTGGTTCTTGGGAAGATAATCCCTTAAAAAAGAAATGCTTTGGAACTGTGCAGACTTCCGGTAATAGTAGTAAAAGCCTAACCTACCCAAACCTGATTGAAATGGAAAGCCCGTAAGCCCGATTCTTCATCGGGAGCGGACTTGTAATGAAAAGCAGGACTGACATTAAAAAGAGCTTCTGCAATTGCTTTCCAAAAAAAATAAGATTTACCCCTTGCTAAGTCAGATGTTAACATCTGAGCGAATCTGGTGGCTCCGCAAATACTAGAAAAATCAATTGATAACTTTTTTGAAAAGCAGGTTCCTGTCTTGATCGGTTCCAAAAGCCCTGCTCTCTGCTTTACTTCGTGCCGCGGCGATCAGGCTTATTTAACTTAGGCTGGTGGTTCTTGGGTTAGATAATCCATGCGCTGGCCAGCGCTAAGCTTACGCACCTGCAACCTAAAATAGCTGCACAAACAGCACCTACACAAACCTGATTGACGCGGTAGCTCCCGATTTTTTTTCTAATCGGGACTACAAGCAAAAAGCAGGACTGACATTAAAAAAACCACTGCAATTGCTTTCCAAAAAACAAGCTTTACCCCCTTGCTAAACTTACGAAGTTCCCCCAATGCTCATGCCTTGCAAAACTTCGTAAATTTAGGCCAAATGGTATTTCAGTTCCTGATGGCTGCCTTGTTCTACCACTAAACCTTTATCTAATACAATAATTTTATCAGCATTGTTCAGCGTACTCGATCGGTGTGTAATTACAATTACGGTTTTCTGTTCGGCTTTTAAAAGTTCGATCATCCGTTGTACATGTTGCTCAGAAACCGAATCGAGCGACGAGGTGGCCTCGTCCAAAATCAGAATTTCCGGATTGCGGTATAAAGCCCTTGCAATGGCAATCCGTTGTCTTTGTCCACCTGATAATGCGGTTCCATTTTCGCCTAAATAGGTTTGAAAACCTTTTGGCAAAGCTTCAATAAAACCGATTAAACCCAATTTAGTAGCAATATCAATAATCCTTTGCATATCGGGTTCTTCCTCGCCGATGGCAATGTTCTCGATTACATTACCAGCAAATAAATCAATCTGCTGGGGCACTACCGATACCATTCTGCGAAGCGACGAATTGGTAATGTATTTGAGATCATATTTTCCAATACGTACATTACCAGCCTGTATAGGATAAATATTCTGCAGGATAGACATTAATGTCGATTTTCCCGATCCGCTCTCGCCAACAATGGCCGTAAATTTTCCTTGTGGAATGGTTAAATTCAGATTTTCGAAAACAGCCAATCTGGTTCCATAACGGAAAGAAACATTTTCGAAATGAATATCCCCAATTTTATTGGCACTCAGCTCAATCTGGTTCTCATCACTTTCACGTTCAAGATCCATAATTTCGAATAACCTGTCTGCCGCAATTACCGCGTCCTGCACGGTTTTATTCATTCCGATTAAAGCGGAAACTGGTCCAGTAAAATAACCGATCAACGTATAAAATGATAGTAATTCTCCTGGTGTAATCGAATTGCTTAACACGTAACCTGCGCCCACCCAAAGCAATACAATGGTAATCATGCGCGAAATAAATTCGGTAGAAGTACCCGATACCACGGCATTTATATTTGATTTAAAGCCTGCCTGGAGCAACTTAATAAAACGGGTTTCGGTTTTCTCGTTAGCATGATCTTCTAAGCCGAAGCGTTTAATCGTACCTACTGCATTTAAGCTTTCTACCAATTGCGATTCGAGCTCGGCAGCATCCTCCATTAACCTACGCTGTGTACGTTTGTTAAATTTATCGGTAATTACATAGATTATCAGGTATAATGGGATAACAGTAAGCGTGATGAGCGCTAGTTTCCAGTAGTAAGTAAACATCATGATGAACGAGAAGAAAACAATGAAAATGTTGACCACAAAATTTACGCATACATCATTTAAAAATGTTCTGATTTTTACGGCATCGTTAATCCTCGAAATAATTTCGCCCACCCGCATGGTATCAAAAAACTGCTGGGGCAAACGGAGCAGGTGTTTGTAGTAGCCTAAAATAAGCTGCGAATCGATTAACTGGCCCGTTTTTAAGGTAAAAATTGTTTTTGCCGAGCCAATAAACAACTGCACCAAAAGAATAACCATCATGGCTATGCTCATCAGGTTTAGCAGATTATGGTTACCATCTACCAGCACAAAATCGACTAATTTCTGAACAAAAATAGAGGTGGATAAACCCAGTACAGTATAAACAATAGCACCAAATAAAACTTGTGTCAGAATGCCTTTGTGCGGTTTAATCAAACTCCA
Source organism: Pedobacter psychrodurus (assembly GCF_004331735.1). Lineage (GTDB taxonomy): Bacteria > Bacteroidota > Bacteroidia > Sphingobacteriales > Sphingobacteriaceae > Pedobacter > Pedobacter psychrodurus. The sequence continues at coordinate 241,115 of NZ_SJSO01000005.1, read as the reverse complement.
AAATCTACCTTGGATTGATTTTTTTTCATTGCCGATCTGAAAATCTTCTGATGGCAACAATAAGACTAAAGCACCGGTCCACTCCTTTTTGAATTCATCATGCGTTTTACGGTGCACTTTCCCATCTATAGGGTCCATCACCTCTATAAACTTACTATTTACTTTGTAAATCACTACATAATGCTGAAGGATATCATTCACAATGATATGTGCTATAGCGGGTGTAGGTATTTTAAATAAACTATCAAAAGGTGCTTTTACACCTTTCGCCTCAAATCCTAGTTTTTGGGCGGCTTCTACAAGTCCTAAAACGGTTGTACCTTTTTTATCGGTTCCGGCGAGCTGCCTAATGCGGGCAACGGCCAAATCCAATTTATAGTGAGCAGCAATTGAAGCCAGACAAGCCGCACCACAATCTGTTATATCTCGTTGCTTAACCTTTGTACTCATTGCCTTTTATGTTTTTTGGATTAAGTTTGGATTAACCCAATCATCTACCTTATCGTAAAGTAACTGATATAAACTCCGGTCGGTTACTTTAAAACGGGCAGTAAAATTCATTCCTTTTTTGAGGTATCCCTTATAACCGTTTTTTAGCATTAGAAAATTTTTATCCATTAAACACTTTACCTTAAAAGCAGGCTGGTTGCCATTTAAAATTACAATATCGTCTGAAATATCGATCACTTTACCTAAGGCCAAACCCCATTGGTTATAATTGTAGGCGTTTATTTGGAAGTGTACCTCTTGTCCTTTTCTAATTAGGCCAATATCAGAAGGATTGATATAACAATAAGCGGCCAAACCAGCATCAGGAGAAACCTCTCCCACTTTTTGATTGGCAAATACGTAAGCCCCTTGCTGTAAACCGATTAAGTTTTGAACAGAGCCATCTATTGGTGCCCGTAATACATATTGTTTTTTCTGTTCGTTAAGTTCTGCCTGCTGGCCTGAAAGTTGGCGAAGTTCATTGCGGTACCCGTTGGCTTCGGTTTGCCATTGGGTTTTATATTTAGTACGCACCATTAAGTAAACCGATTCGGCCTGCTCGAGTTCGTATTTGTATTTTTCGTATTCAGATTGTGTAATTACTTTATTTTGATAAAGCTTACTATAACGCGCAAAGTTACTCGCGGCCTGTCTTTTTGCAATACCAGCGTTTTTCGACTCCTGTACATATTGTTGCCAGGAAGCAACGTACTGGCCGCTTTGCAGATCGGAACCGCCGTTAAATGATAACAGTGTGCTAATGTCTTGTAAAAAATGGGTGATCTGATTTTTACGCGTTTCTACCAAAGCATCTTGCTGTTTGGGTAAACCAGCATCAATGGCCAGCAGTGTATCGCCTTGTTTAAGCCTCTTATTATCCGAAAGTCTGTACTGTATTAATCGGCCATTAACCGGTACAATAAGTTCTGTTTTTTCGATGGTAGATTGTAAAATGCCTGTACCATTTACGCTAATGGGTATTTTAACAAAGGGAAGGGCAACCAAAACAATTAAAATGGCTGCCACGGCAACGATATAAATTAACTGGCTTGATTTACTAATTTGGGAACGGTAAACGAGAGCGGTATTTGAAATTCTTTCTGTAGAGTAGCTGGTTAGCGCCATAGTGTTTGAAATCGTAAAGCATCCGCTATTCTGAAAGCCAGAACAGCGGATACAATAAATTGCTTATAGACTCCAAACAAGTTTCAAAACATTGGTTACTGTTTTGCTTAAAAATGCTGAAGTGTCTGCGCCAACTGCATTTAAAGTTCCTGAAAGAGAAGCTAAAAGTTCGCTTAATGTATTGTTAACAATACCACCACCTTCAACTTGTGACATTTCAGTTGTGTTCATTTCTTTAACACCAAGATTTTTTAATTCTAAACTTTTCATACTAGATTTTTTTTGAGTTTTAAGATCCCTACTCTTTTGAAGGCTTTTCGGGATGCGCCTGATGCTCGGCCAAACACTTTGACTAATGTAATAATATTAGCTATAAGGATGTAGTATTAAACACCTAACACAAACCTAACAACTCTATAATATAGTCTATAAAAATGGGCTCAGAACATTAAAAACGCAATATTTCCAGAGAAATGATTGTATCATTTATTATATTCAATTTATTCATTAGCCTTAAACCATCTTATATTCTTTTTATTCGCTGTATTTAAGGCCTTGGGTCTTAAAAAAGTCAATAAATCTAGATGCCGTTCATTTTCATAAATGCAGTCTCTTTTTCTGCAATATGATCGTCGTCAATGGCATACGATTTAATATTAGCAATTTTCATTTCATCAATTACATCTACAAAATTCTGGAACTTAGCCGTTTTAGCTGGCTTGATAATTACGATCATATATTTGGCCGGATTATGCTGATGGGTTTCAGCAACTAGTTTCTCGTTTGCAATAATCTCTTTTTGAATGTTGGCTACCAGGGTAACCTTCATATTAGCCTTTTCTATTGTTCCCATGTAGCAAACAGCCTTGTTGTTTTTGCCAAGCAGGATGGTCATGGTACGAGATTCGGGATAATTTTCTACTACATCAATATCCGTTTCATCAGGCTTGGCAATATCTGCCGCATTTAAAGTACCCAAAGAAGTAGTGAGCATAAAAAATGTAGTTAATAAAAACATCAGATCTACCATAGCGGTAAGGTCTACCCTTGGTGCAGTTTTTTTGGTTCTTCCCTTTGCAGCCTTGCCGCTTTGAGATTCGTTTAGAGTGGCCATAATAATTTAGGTTTTTAATGATGATGACAACAGCAATCGAATTGCATAAAAAAAGCGATTAAAAATTTAATCGCTTAAAGACTCCAACAAAAAATCGTCATCTCGATCCGATAGCTATCGGATGAAACGCAGTGAAATGGAGAGATCTTTAATAGATTTCTCGACTGCATTGCACTCCGCTCGAAATGACGATCAAACTAATATACAAAATATTACTTCACCGCTTCAATTACACCGCAACCCACCCGTGGTCCTGAGTTACCAGTTGGTTGTGTGGTATAATCGTCGGTACCGCCATGTACAATAATCCCACGACCGATAATATTTTTAATATCGCCATCTTTAATGTTCCATCTATCAGTAGTAACCGAAAGGGTAGCATGGCCTTTATTATCTAACATAATATTGCCGATATCTCCACTATGATAAGCGGCAGATCCCCATTTCCCATGGGCTTCTTTTGTTGGATTCCAATGGCCATGGGTATTTTCGCCCATATTGCCGCAATCGCCATGTTCGTGAAAATGGACCGCAACATTACTATCTGCATGCGCTGCAAAATTCATCTCGATATCCATTTTAATTTTTCCATCACTCAGTTCGTAAAACTTTGCTGTTCCAATGGTTTTAGTATTATCAGCTGTTTCGGTTAGTGTAGCCTGGGCAATTTCTTTGTCGGTATTAGCACAAGCACTGATCAATGCTACGCCTGCAATAGCGAGGCTTAAAAGATATTTTTTCATTTTATAAAATTTAGTTTGTATAAGAAACAGATTGACAATCATTTAGTTTGCTTTAAAAGAACGACATGCAAAACCATTTCGAATGCTACTTGTTTAATGGGTATAAAATCGTATAACTATGGAACAGCCAATAGCAATGAACACTTTAAGTCAAATTTTGGAGAAATTGAGGCTGAAAGGAAAAGATAACGAGTTAAAAATATCTGATCATGGTAAAATGCAAAGTAAATCTTTGGGTAAAATTTATAGACCTGAAGATTTAACTATTGTTAAAACTTATCGCTTTGAAGGAGATTCAGACCCTGCAGACAACTCTGTACTTTACCTCTTAGAAGATCAGGATAAAAACATTGGATATATATTAGACGCTTACGGAATATATTCTGATAATGAAGGGCCGGCATTTGATGATTTCTTAAAGAAAATTCCTACCGAAAACAGAGACGAACAGGAACTGTTTTGTTAATAACCTAAAAGTCTGATTGAAAAGGGAGAATTAGCGTAATCTGATTCTCCCTTTTTTTATTTTAAAATATTAGCAGCTTATAATTCTGTAATTTTGCGCCTCATTTACGAGCACCAAATGAAAAGCAAAATCAATATCCCACCCATACCAGCTGTCTTACTCTCTATTATTAGTGTGCAGTGTGGGGCGGCAATTGCAAAAGGGCTTTTCCCACAAATTGGTGCTGCTGCTACAGCATCATTACGGATCGGTTTATCTGCGGTGATCTTATTAATTGCCTTTAGGCCAAACCTATTTAAACTAAACGCCAAACAATGGAAATATGTTATCCTTTATGGTGTTTGTTTAGGGGTAATGAATATGGTATTTTATATGGCCATAGCAAGAATTCCGATCGGTTTAGGGGTAACCTTAGAATTTGTTGGACCTTTGGGTCTGGCCATTTTTGGCTCTAAAAAACCGGTCGATTTTCTTTGGGTAATACTGGCCGCAACCGGCATTGCACTAATTGCCCCATGGACCAGTACAGGGTTGAATGTGGCGGGTGTGTTACTGGCCCTTTTAGCTGGCATTTTTTGGGCAGCTTATATTATATTGGGTGGAAGGATTTCAAAAATAATGAAAGGTGGTGATGCTGTTGCCATTGGAATGTTATTCGCTACCCTAGTCATCTTGCCATTTGGTATTTTTGGCGGCGGCTTAAGCGGTTTGAGTCCGAAATTATTGGGTTTAGGAGCAGCGCTTGCTCTACTATCAAGCGCCATCCCGTTTACCCTCGAAATGAGAGCCCTTAAGCAGCTCCCTGCACGGACTTTCAGTATTTTAATGAGCCTCGAACCCGCCATGGCCTCACTGGCTGCACTCGTTTTTTTACAAGAATACCTCACCTTAAAAGAGTGTTTTGCCGTGGCTTTCGTTGTAATTGCTTCTGCAGGTTCTTCGTTAACAGCCAGGAGTGCAAAACTGTAATTAGGCCAGTTTTTCTGTTTTATAGATTACAACATCATCTGCCAACGTATCCGCTTGCACCACAAAGGCTAAAATATAAGGCTGCTGATTGTGGAGGTCCAAACCTGCCTGATCTTTCCATTCTTCCTGAAAAATAAAAGTATTATCCTCTGCTGCTTCGTGCAGATCATACTGAATGCAGGCTTCCTCTTTACGGGAATTTACAACCATATCCAACAGCACATTTCTTAATGCGGCTACGGTTTCTTTTTTACTTTTAACTATTGCTGTTAGATAAATGCTCATATATTTCGGTATTTAAAAAGTTTTGGGTTAAATGTTCCTGGTGTAATTTTAATGCACTATTGATATCTGCGTTCTTTTCTACATCATGAAAATGGATGCCTTCTATCCGTTCCATTCCGGTAAAAGCATTCATTCTGTGGAAGCCGAACAATACACCATCATCTACACTGGTTTCCATAAAAAATTCTTCGGGTAAGGTAAATGCCTCTTTTGGTGCGTTCCACGATGATGTTACCATATACTTACGGCTATGCAACATCCCGCCGGTACCGTAGTTTCTTGTCGGATTATCGGCTTTACGGCCGTCACTTGTATAGATTCCTTTTTTATGCCCTTCAGTAAACACAACATCGATATATTTCTTAAATCCATGTGGTAACTGAAACCACCAGATTGGTGTGTGGTAAATTACAACATCTGCCCAAACATATTTTTCTACTTCTTCCTTTGGGTCGTAATTGTGGTTAATATTGGTTGTTTTTATTTCAAATCCTTCCACTGATGAAAAGAAATCGGCTGTGGCGTTAGCTATCGTTTCGTTAAATCTTCCGCCGGAGTGTCCAAATTTTTGTCCTCCATTGATGATGAATATTTTTGTCATTTCGTTTTTCTATTTTGATAAGACAAAATTACAGTGCCTAAACCTATTATTAAAACAAGTTAATTCATAGCTTTGTATCAGAATTATAATACTAATACTATGGTTAATTTAGAATGGTACAGAAGTTTTAAGGCGATTTATAAAACAGGAACTTTAACAGGCGCAGCAGAAAATCTCTTTATTTCACAACCAGGGGTAAGTTTACATTTAAGCTCTTTAGAAAGTTACGTTGGCTACAAACTGTTCGAGCGTACAGGCAGGAAGATGATTCCTACCGAAAAAGGGAAAGTGTTATATAACTTTATTGTAGAACCACTTGGAAAGCTCGAAGATGCCGAAAAACATTTTCAAAAAAGCACAGAGAAACATACACCAACCATTAGCGTAGGCATGTGTTTTGAGACTTTTCAGATAACGCTCGAACAATATATTTCTACCCTTCCTTTTAATATGATCATCCGTTTTGGCGAATATCCTGAAATGTTAGATCAATTGGATAAAGGTATTTTAGACCTCATTATTACCCCGCAAAAAGGTAATTCACCTAATGTAGAGCACGAGGCTTTTTCTTCCGAAACCATCGTTTTAGTAGGCGGAATAGAAACTGACGGGCAAACTTTTGATTCGTTAGTTAAAAAGAAAGATTTAACAGGAATGGAAGCATGGTTAAAACAACAAAAATGGTATGGAACAGCCGGCGATATGGAGCATCTCTTACGTTTCTGGCAGCTCAATTTTGGCAAACATGCCGATTTCAGACCAAATTATATTGTACCTAATCTAAATTCCATCGTTCGCTGTTTATCTGGCGGAAAGGGTTTAGCGATCATCCCAGATTTCCTTTGCAAAAAAGAAGTAGAAGCCGGAAAAGTGAAGGTGATTTGGGAAGGCACCTCAAAACTGACAAATACTTTATATTTTGGTTGTAGGAAAAACACACAGTATGCATCAGAAATTCATATAATTAAAAAACTTTTTAAGGAGGTTATGGTTAGTATATAGTTTATATCAAAAATGATCATGGTTAGATCCGTGATTTAATTTTGTTTTACACTTAGATAAATAATTATTTCAGATAATACTTAAGCTTCCGTAATGAGTTATCCTAATCACCTGTTAAGTAACGATCAATTATTAGAAGTTTTTAACTTGACCCATACGGCCACAGCTGTTCATGTGGGAGAAACGGCTGTAATTCAAGCGGCTAATGATGCCATGCTCAGAATCTGGGGCAAAAACAGAAGCGTAATCGGAAAATCGCTGGAAGACGCCTTACCGGAGTTAAAAGGACAGCCTTTTATTGGGATGTTCAGAAAAGTATGGTTAGAAGGGTTAGTTATCTCAGGAAAAGATACCGCAGCTGATTTGATGATTGACGGTAAACTGCAAACATTTTATTTTGATTTTGAATACCGGGCCATAAAAAATGATGCAGGTAAAACCATTTGCATTCTACACACGGCAATTGATGTAAGTGAGCGGGTACTTAGACAGGAGGCTGTAGAACGAGCGCTTGAAAAAGAAGAGGCACTACAACGCGAACAAACTTTAAATGAAGAATTGGCGGCAACAGTAGAAGAACTGGCAACAACCAATGAAGAGCTTGTTGCCACAAATGAAGAACTCCAGGAAACGCAAGAAACCCTGCACGTTTTAAATAACGAATTGGAATTAAGGGTTGTCGAACGTTTTAACCAACTTTCGGAAAGTGAAAAACGTTTCAGAACCATGGCCGAGGGAACCGATATCTTTATTGCTGTTGGAGATGAAAGTGGAAATGCCATTTATTTCAACAAACCCTGGACGGAATTAACAGGCCGATCGATGAAAGACCTCCTGGCCTTTGCCTGGATCGATTTAGTCCACCCTGAAGACCGCGATGGATATCTAAATATTTATCTTTCAGCTTTGGCCGAACAAAAACCATTTACAGGCGAATTTAGAATCCTGACCAAAAAAGGAGATTACCGATGGTTGCTGGCCAATGGCCCACCACGCTTTCATGCTGATGGATCTTTTGCTGGATACATAAGTTCTTGTGTTGATATAACAGAAAGAAAATTAATGGAAATAGAAAGGCAGAACTTAAACAAGCTCGTTGAGGCCAGTTCTGAATTTATTGGTTTGGCTGGATTAGATATGTCTATCCAGTATTTAAACCCAGTAGCACTAAGAAAATTGGGCTGGAGTAGTTTCACCAAAAGAACCATTTTAGATTGTGTTTTTCCAGAAGATCGATCAATTGCCGAGGAACTTTTACCAGGAATATTACAAAAAAATAATTTCAGAAAAGAAATTCGTTTCTGGAATGAAAAAACAGGAAATCCTTTTTGGATTGAGTGGAATGGTTTCGCCATTAAAAACGAAGAAACTGATGATGTAATTGCCATAGCTACCGTGAGCTCCGATATTACAGAACGAAAGCTTTATGAGAAGGAACTTCAGGACATAAATGCGGAAATGACAGCAGCAAATGAAGAGCTTGCCCAAACACACGATGACCTTATCCAATATACCAATAAACTCGCTGATAGCGAGGTAAAACTGCGACAAGCTATAGAAACGGGTAGAATGGGTACCTGGAGTATCGACCCTAAAACACTTGAGGTTACCATGTCTGCTTTTGTTAAAGAATTATTGGGCCTGCCGCTTGATGAACCTGCCACGATGGATTCGATTATAAAAGCTGTGAATCCAGATTACCATGATATGTTAAAATCAGCGTTGGAAAATGCGTTAAAAGACCATTCGCCAAGCGACTCTGAATATCCAATTAATCATTTAATCACTGGTGAAGAAAAATGGGTTAGGGCAACAGGAAGAGTTTTTGTAGATCAGCATGGCAATGCAACAGAATATTCAGGCCTATTTATTGATATTACGGAGCAAAAATTAGATGAACTCCGGAAAAATGACTTTATTGGCATGGTAAGTCATGAGTTAAAAACACCATTAACTGCCATTAATGGATTTGTACAGGTTTTGCAGCGCAAAGCGAAAAAAGATGAAGATAATTATGCCGTTATTGCGTTAGATAAAGCACATAGCCAGATCAGAAAAATGACGACCATGATTAATGGTTTCTTGAATGTGTCTAGGTTGGAATCGGGCAAACTGCTAATTGAAAAAACCAATTTCAAATTAGATGATTTGCTGAAAGAAACCATTGAGGAAACTTATATTTCGCAATCATCTCATCAAATCATATTAAATGAAACCTGCTCGGTGGAGATCAATGCTGATCGGGATAAAATCGGGAATGTTATCTCAAACCTGATTAGTAACGGTTTAAAATATTCAGACAATGGTACACGTATTGAAGTAAGCTGCAAACTGCACGATACTGAGGTTGAGATTAAAATTAAGGATGAGGGAATAGGCATAAAACCCGATGATATTGATAAACTTTTTGAACGTTATTACCGCGTAAAGGGGAATCACACCATTTCTGGTTTTGGAATCGGGCTTTACTTAAGTGCTGAAATTATAGAAAGGCATAATGGAAGAATATGGGCAGAGAGTGAAGAAGGCAAAGGTTCTACTTTTCATTTTACTTTGCCTTTGAGTTAATTTATCACAGCTTTTTATCACAAAGGTTTTCGCAAAGTGCACTAAGTTTTTTCAAGAAATTCGTTATTTCGAGGCAGGGGATTTATTGTAGTGTGTCGTCATTCCCGCGCAGGCGGGAATCTTAAAGAAACCTAAAATCCCTACCAAGGCATTACGATTCCCAATCAAGCTGGGAATGACGATACTTCGCAGCCTGTCATCATCACTCCAATATTTTTATAAAACGCTTCAACTCCACTCCGGATGACAATACGCACAGTATTCCGTGATTTCTGTGCTTCCGTGGCTAAATCTTAAACCTTAATCTATCTCCAATCCATCCAACACCCCATCATCAACCAAATTTGGCAACGTAATTTTTAAAGTACCTGTCCGTTCCATTTCTCGTTCGATGGCAAAACGCGCTTCCTTATTGCGGGCCCAGCTTCTTCTGGCAATTCCATTGTTTACATCGTAAAAAAGCATGTTCTGTAGTTTTTCTGCGGCTTGATCAGTTCCATCCAGTACCATTCCGAAACCACCATTTATTACTTCGCCCCAACCTACCCCACCTCCATTATGGATAGAAACCCAGGTTGCACCCCTAAAACTATCGCCTATGACATTATGAATGGCCATATCGGCAGTAAATCTGCTTCCATCATAAATATTGCTGGTTTCTCTAAAAGGAGAATCCGTTCCACTTACATCATGATGATCTCTGCCCAGAATAACTGGAGCCGATAATTCGCCTGTTTTGATGGCTTGATTGAAACGTAAGGCAATCTTCGCCCTTCCTTCGGCATCAGCATATAAAATCCGTGCTTTTGAGCCTACCACCAGGTTATTCTCTTTTGCCGCGCTAATCCAGTTGATATTATCCTGTACTTGTTGCTGTATTTCTGCTGGTGCACTAAGTTTAATTTCTTCCATCACTTCTTTAGCAATACTATCGGTTAAATCGAGATCATTTTCGTTGCCTGAAGCACAAACCCATCTAAATGGGCCAAAACCATAATCGAAACATAATGGACCTAAAATATCCTCTACATAGGATGGGTATTTAAAATCTATTCCATTTGACGACATTACATCGGCACCTGCCCTACTGCACTCCAGCAAAAAAGCATTTCCGTAATCGAAAAAATAAGTTCCCTTAGTAGTATGTTTGTTAATGCTTGTAGCTTGCCTTTTTAATGAATCCTGAACATAACCTTTGAACTGGTCAGGCGCACCGGCCATCATTTCATTTGCTTCAACAAAACCTAAATCAACCGGATAATAACCACCTGAATATGGATTATGCAGTGAAGTTTGATCAGAACCAATGGCAACTTCAATATTTTCTTGGTCAAATCGCTCCCAAACGTCAACGATATTGCCAATGTACGCCAGAGATACCGTTTCTTTTTCTTTTTGGGCAAGTATCACACGGTTAAGCAGTTCATCTAAACTATCGATCAGCTCATCTACCCAAGCTTGTTGATGCCTTTTGGTCGCAGCCTTTGGGTTTACCTCAGCACAAACCGTGATACAGCCCACAATGTTACCTGCTTTAGTTTGCGCACCGCTCATTCCACCTAATCCGGCCGTAAGGAAAATTTTACCCGCAGTATCCTTTCCATAAAAACCCTTTTTGCGGAAGGCATTCATTAAGGTAATTGCGGTTCCATGAACAATGCCCTGCGGCCCGATGTACATGTAAGAACCTGCCGTCATCTGGCCGTATTGGGTTACACCTAAAGCACTGAATTTTTCAAGATCATCTGGTGAAGAATAATTGGGTACCATCATGCCATTGGTTACCACTACCCGAGGTGCTGCAGCACTAGATGGAAATAATCCCTGCGGATGCCCGCTGTAAATATTCAGTGTTTGCTGATCGGTCATCATGGCAAGGTATTGCATCGTTAGAAGATACTGTACCCAATTTTGGAATACACTCCCGTTTCCACCATAAGTAATCAGCTCTTCGGGATGCTGTGCTATTGCCGGATCTAAATTATTCTGGATCATGAGCATAATCGCTGCAGCATGAACAGTACGACAGGGATATGCCGTTATGTCTCTTGCATAAATGGCATAATCGGGCATAAAGCGGTACATATAAATATGTCCGAAGCTTTCCAATTCAGTTAAAAATTCTTGTGCGAGTTCTTGGTGCCATGCTTTCGGAAAATAACGCAAAGCATTTTTAATACTCAGTTTTTTTTCATCTGCACTTAAAACGGCTCTCCTTACGGGGGCATGGCTTAATGCTGTATTTCTAGTTTTTTTTGCAGGTAATACCGAAGGAATACCTGCTAATATCTGTGCTTTAAAATCCATGTTTTAAATTCTTTAATTTAATACTGATTCTGCCTGAAGCGCAACAGACACAATTTTACCTTGCTGTACCATCTGAATCGCATTTTCCATTCTATCGTACATAATCTGATCTTCTTCAAAATGATCAATTTCGGTACGCACAAAATCGTGTACCATAGCCAGTATTTTCCCTGGTTTTAATGGATAATGGTAATCAACGGCCTGTGCGGCGCAAAACAGTTCAATACCTAGAATTTTTTCTACGTTTTCGATCACCTGCAGGGCTTTACGGCCGCTGATCGAACCCATGCTTACATGATCTTCCTGTCCGAGTGAAGTTGGGATACTATCGGCACTGGCAGGGAAACAAAGCCCCTTATTTTCGCTAGCTAAAGCCGCCGAGGTATATTGAACAATCATAAAACCAGAATTTAATCCAGTTTCTTTCATCAGGAGTTTAGGTACACCAGGCGTATTTCCCTCTAAGGACAGGTAAATTCTTCGATCGCTGATGTTCCCGATCTCAGATGCCGCCAAACAAGCGTAATCAAGCGGCAAGGCCAACGGCTGACCATGAAAATTACCTCCGCTAATGGTTAAATCGTCATTAAATATTACAGGATTATCGGTTACTGAATTTAGTTCGATTTCTAAAGCTTCTTTTAAGTGTAACCATGCTGTTCTGGAAGCACCATGTACCTGAGGGATACACCTTAACGAATATGGATCCTGTACTTTGGCACAATCGGCATGCGATTTCATAATTTCAGAACCTTGCAACAGTTTCCTTACCTTTTCTGCTACTGCAATATTTGCAGGATATGGCCTCAACTGATGAAGTTGTACATGAAAAGGTTTTTCCGATCCCTGCAAACCTTCAATCATCAATGCCGCAATAATATCGGCTGAATTCAGCACATTTTCTAAACGTTGTACTACTTTAACGGCATGTGCGGCGATGAACTGGGTGCCGTTAATTAAAGCCAGACCTTCTTTGGGGCCTAATTGTAAAGGCTGTATTTCATGTTCTTTTAAAAGTTGGGCTGTCGCAATAATTTCACCTTTATAATGCACCTTACCTAAACCAATTAAAGGTAAAAAAAGATGAGAAAGTGGGGCAAGATCGCCAGATGCACCAACAGAACCTTGTTTGGGCACCACAGGAGTTGCACCGGTTTCTAAAAACCAGATCATTCGATCGAGTGTTTCGATTTTAATACCTGAATATCCTTGAGCTAAAGCCTGCAGTTTTAAAACCAACATCAGTTTTGATATTTCACTATCTATCGGTTCGCCTACACCAACGGCGTGGCTTTTCAGAATATTCTCTTGCAATTTACGGGTATCAACTGCCGAAATCATCGACGTACACAATGGTCCGAAACCGGTATTGATGCCGTAAACAGCTTTGCCAGAAATTGCAATCCGTTCGACAACTTTACTACTTTCGAGCACCTTATCGCGGGTATCCTCACTCAATACTCCTTTTATCTCGCCATTGCTGATGGCCAAAGCCAATTTAGCGGTTAAATGATCTGTCCCGTAATTAAAAATCTGTTGCTCGCTCATGTTAAAAAGGTTTTAAACAAAAATAAGCCCTATATTTGATACCTATAAATACCAATTACATCATCATGTAATAACCATGGGTTATCAGATAGAACTTAGGCACTTAAAGTACTTCCAGGTTTTGGCTGAGGAACTGAAGTTTAGAAAGGCGGCAGACCGTCTCTTTATTTCTCAACCAGGGCTGAGCCGGCAGATTAAACAGATGGAGGAAATTTTTAATGCGCCACTGTTCGATCGTACCAAGAAAAAGGTGACGCTTACCGAAGCAGGCCTGTACCTTAAAGACGAAGTAGATTTTTTGTTTAGCCATATTGAGAACATCAAAAAACAGTTAACGAATATCACGGAAGGTAAACAAGGCGAACTCCGGATTGGGTTTTTAGGTTCGGCAGCGCAAAAAATTGTACCCGAGGTTATTTTTAAACTGAATAAAGATTTCCCCGAGATCAGAACCAATCTGGATGAAATGCCCAATAAACTACAGATCGAGTTATTGGAAAAAGATATGCTCGATATGGGTTTTGTGAGGATGCAGCAGTTTAAACCCGGCATTTCTAAATACATGATCCACCAGGACACTTTTTCGCTGGTATTGCCTAAAAGCCATCCCATGAAAAAGGCATCATTTGAAGCGGTAAAAAAATTGGGTAACGAACCTTTTATCTTTTTCTCGAGTGATGACAGCCCCTTCTATTACGACCTGATGATGAGCATTTGCGAGGATCATGGCTTTAAACCCAAAACCTACCACAAATCAGTCAATGCGCTCACCATTTACAAACTGGTAGAAGAAGGGTTAGGTATTGCCATTGTACCAACCGGCCTGCAATATGGCTATCAGGAAAACGTAAAATTTGTAGCGCTTACCCATATTCCGCAAAGAACAGAGCTCTACATGATCTGGAAAGAATCTAACCGAAACCCGGCTTTAAAAAATGTGATTAAGCTGTTGTTGCAGGATAAGGTTTAGGTTGCATTACTTATTGATCCTATATAAACAAATCAACATCCTCTCCAAATTGGGTTTTAAGTTCAGAAACGATTTCTTCGGTAGTCCATTTCTTTTTAGTATCTACCGTCCTTTTAACCAATTGGTACTTGACGTCTAAGTCGTCTTTATAGCCCGTTGGAATTTGAGGTTCCTTTGCCATTGGGGTTTGAAATAATTCATGCGTAATAACAGGAAAATCAAGACCTAACTTTTTTCTCACTTTTATAATGTTTATCAATTCCATCGGAACCAGTCCACTGGCTAAAAACTCTTCAGTTTTATAGTCATCTTCTTTTTCTAAACTCAGGCCTTTTAAATGGTATTCGCATAGTTCATCCCAATAAGTGGATTCGATTTTCGATAAATCATCCCAGTTGTCAATCAACTGTTGATATATCCCATAACCTGAACCATATTGTAAAACCCGATCCTTTATAGGATTTTTTCCCAACCATTTTTCGATTAAGAAATGGATTAGCTGGGTACTTGGATATACTTTTTGGTTTTTATAATCCTTGTTGGTTTTGTATTCATCACGGTTTAAATATTCCTCCGCTTTTTTCAATAAAATTTCAATCAGATCGTCACGCTCCACATATAAGCTATATTCGAGTGCCGCCTTAATATGATCGATAAAAGGATCGTTAATATGCGACATTGTCCAGAAAAGAGCCGTTCTTTCAAAGTATTTCCAACAATCAGGATTATTCTGAAAAAGCATGTTTTTCGCGGCTATATGGGTACAATTAGGTACCCCATCTAAAGTTGTCCATACAGCGAAAATGTATTTTTTTAAATTTTCTTTACTTGCAAAAAAATTATAGTCACCTATAAAAGGATCTGTACAATCTTTTACTTCTTCAAAATATTTATACCGCTTTATTGCTTTTTTTATTAAAACGCTATTCCAGTTTACCATTATTTACAAGTTAGTTTTATTGAACGTTTATTAACATTAATTTGAACAAGCTTATTTTTCAATTTCCCTTGAGATTTTGCATTTCTAATTGTTCTCATCAAATCATCTTGATACTGTGGCTTATTGGCCCATCTTCCATTTGTATTACCTGTAATCTTTGTTATATTATTACTGGTCCATTGAGGCATGTTACTTTTTCCAGCAGGCATATTGTGACTTGTTTTCACCTCAATCACATGTATATCGCCATTCGCAGTTTTTGTAATTAAATCAAATCCATGACCTGAAGCATTTTGAACGGAGCCCAATATATTATGTCCCTGGCCCTTAAGATATTTTGCCGCAACCCTTTCACCCCAATCACCCATCCGCGAATCGCCTACCATTTGGGTTGCCAAGCCAAACATATCTATTTCACTATTCGTGTCATAAACATATCCATAAGTTGAGGGGTTATCTCCCATTAATCCAATGGGATCCTGACTCAAATATACTCCGCTTTCGGGATCATAATACCTAAACCTATTATAATACAGCCCCGTTTCTACATCCTCATACTGCCCTTGATACCGGAATGGCACAAATCCCCTATCACCACTAAGTTTACGGATTTTTCCATAAATATCAAGTTCGCAATCCCACACTTTTTTACCTGCATCATCATAAGCTTGTACAGGTGTTCCCAAATAATCGCTGATAATAGAATAATATTGGCCATTAACGATTTTGGCACTTGGCGTAAATTTATGCTGATCGTACACCCAGGTAATTAAATCGTTGCCCAGTGGTTCTATTTTATCGTAGCTAAGGAGGCCGTCTTCGTTAACCACCAAATTTGGTCGTTCGTTTAAGGGGTAGTTCCATTCATGAAGGAGTAAATTGCCATCCCACACATAACGATACACCGTGTTTTTAATAATTTTGGCTTTCCTTCTGCCTAAAGCATCGTATTCGAAACTGATGATCTCGCCATGTGGATTTTTAACCGCTTTCATCATGCCATTGGCGGCCCAAGCATAAGCCCAATCGCCATCTTTCCACTCTGGCAAATCGGGTTCGGCATCGGCTAAGACATCAAGCGTTTCAGCTTTGGGGATATCAGGGTTGGCCATTCCCCAGTTTAATTTTTTACCAAACAAACCATTATCTTCTGATGTGGCAACTTCTTCTTTGGCCAGACCGATAATGTTACGTTTGCTTTTCTGTACCAGGTTGCCTTTGGCATCATAACGGTAATACCATTGGTCATCTTTAAGCAGTTTACCACCTTTATCATAACGCCTATCGCTCCGATCGGCTGTTTTATACAAGTTCCCAGTTTCATCAGGATTTTTATAGATCACTTTGCCGTCATCGCTATAACTTGCCGAAGACAGACTGCCAAAAGTATCGTATCTGTAATTGATGCTGCCGCCAGTAATGCTATTTAAGCAACTATTCAGTTTATCGTTTGGCCCCCAGGCATATTGTTTAAAAGCAGTAATGGACCGGCTGGCTTCAACCTTTTGACTAATTGGGTGGCCTTCATGATCATAATCGAATGTAGCTTTAATCCCTCCGCTTAAACTGCGGCTGGTTTCCTGTCCGTTTTTATTCCGGCCAATCGTTGCTGTCCATTCTGCTGATCCGCCACTTTTAGCTGCGATGCCATTCAGATAACCTATTTCATCATAATCGTATTTAATATCAGCTCCTAATGAGCTTTTTAAACTGATTAGATTGCCAAAAATATCGTATTGATAATTGATCTGGTAACCATCCTGTATTTCCTGGGTGATCATACCCAATGGGTTCCGGTTAAAATTAACCGAAGAAAGTTCGTTCTCTGCAGTAATGAGCAAACCGAGTTTATTATATTGGAAGGCTTCGTAAGTACCATCTTCATATCTACTGTATACCAATCGGCCGTTCAGATCGTAATTGTGATAAATAGCCTTACCATCAGCCTGTATGGTTTTAATGATCTGTCCATCCTGATTGCGGATATATTGTTGCTCTTGCCCATCAAAGCCAATTTCTTTCACCACATCATCGTTGGCATCCCTTAAAAAGATATATTCTTCGCCTTTTTCGTTGGTAATAGCTTTTAAATTTTCCCACTTATCATAGGTAAAATGAAGGATCTGAATATTTTGATCGGATAAGTGACTACTTCTTTTTTGTGTTTTTAGGCTACCCATTGGGGTATAGGCCATATGCCATTCTTCACGGCCATCGGTAGCGTAAACCGGAAGATCGTAGGCATCGTATTCGAAGCGTAAGGCCTCTTCTCCAAAGTCTTTTACCAGGGTTACGCGACCCATTTCATCACGCTCCCAGATCGTAGTTTGATCACCATCGGGACTAAAACGGATCAACCGCCCATAATCATCGTAAATCCAACGGCGGCTGTTGCCCTCGCTAGAAACTGATTCGATCAGTTGGTTTAAACTGTTATAAGTCCAATGGATTTCATGTCCATCATTATCGCGACAAAACACAGGTAACTTCTGTCCAGCTGTATAATAGAAATCGACTACCCGATTGTCTTTTTGAACATGTTTAAGCAATTGGTTCTGCTCGTTGTATAGCCATGTTTCGTTTGATCCAGCTGGATCACTGCGCAATATCAGGTTATTATTGTCATCATATTCATACTGGTATTGCTCGCCATCTGCGGTATGGTAAGTGGTGATATTACCCCGGTCGTCGTATTCATAGCCGATTACTCTACCCTCAGGGCTGGAAATCATTTTCTCTTCATTATAACGATCGTGTTCATACCAGGTTTCGCCCTCCATGGCATCTACTTTTTTATACACCAGATCGTTTTCATCATAATAATAACGTTCTACTTTACCATCGCGATAATATACTTCATTATATCCTTCCTCTGGGAAATAGCTTATCGATCCACTCATAAAACCATCTCTACCTTCGGTATGGATTACGCGGCCCTCCTCATCATAACGCCAGAAGTAAGCCATCCCATTACGGTTGATTCTTTTCACTACACGATCGTGATCATCGTACTCAAAGCTGATGGCTTTTTCTGCCTGATCGTATACTTTGATCATGTTGCCGCGTTGATCGTAATCGTAAGTCACCAACAGATCGCTGGTATTTTTATAGTGATAGTAAACTGCATTAATTGCCGTACCTACTTCGTTATGCTGCATTTCGAGCACACGACCAGAATTTTCTACGATGCGTGATAAAAGTTGTTTCTGATAATAAAATGTAAGGTGGCTGCCATTGGTATATTCGATACGGTTTATACGGTAGATATCGCCATCCGCGCCCCCGCTAAAAAGGGTATAAGTATAAATATCCTGATCGATGGTAAGTACCCAGGTATTTTCATCAGGCCTTTCCATCCAGATTTTTTGTGCACGGTCATAATGTTTACCTGAATACGGCTCTATATAGGGCAAAGGCATCACCATATTTTCGGTTGGATGGCTAAAACCTACAATGGCAGCCTCTGAGTCCGGATAAATATATAAATCATAATTATTGTAAACCTGATTGCCCAACATGCCCGCATATGGTTTGTCGCTGCGCCACACATTGTTCCAAGCCAGTGTTTGACCGCCCGGCAACTCAAAATCCGTCCATTCGAAAAACATGGCTCCTGTAACAAAATTGACAGGCTCCAAACCAAAGTGGCATTTTAGTTTTTTTAGCGGGTTGCCGCCAGCAAACATTTTGCCAAGCATTTTTTTTACGCCATTTAATGCCGCCTTAGATAAGGCCCCGCCCAATTTTGTGAGTCCCCTCATGATACCGATGGCTGCAAAACGCATTAAATACTCTTTAAGGGTATAATTGTGCGGCGCAAACGTACCACCAACCAACACAGGTTTACCGGTATTAATCTGCACATACATGCTCAATAAATCGCTGTAAAAAGCGAAATACGCCAATGGATTTTTCTTTAATTTCCCTGGCACAGTTGGCAGGGGTTTTAAACCCATTGGCGGGCACCAGCAGGTGAGTACCTGCCCAGGGTTAGAACCACTCATTTCTGATCCCTGCCCTTTTACAGTGGTGGATCCCCAATATACTTCACCTTCGTGCGGTGAACCAGGAATGTTTACAATAAAATAAACGGGTAGGGAGCTGATGTGCCTAAACGGAAGTAAAACACCCATCACCGTAGTGGTGGTAGTGGCTTTATGCCTGCCATGCACATAAATAGACCCCCCCATCGGAATACTGGCGGTACCGATTAAACCTTGTGCAAATTTTGGAATAGGTATGCTGAAATGCAGATAATCCATCGGATCGAACACCATTCCGATAAACGGATGGGGTAAGGGCAAAGGAATAAATCCGAAGGATGGTGGAATGGGAATGGTTGTCCAGTGAAAATCGATAGCCAGTACCACGTCAAAATGTTTGCTTACATGCTGCACAGCAGTATTGGCCATTGCAGGCTTTTTGGCTTTTACAAGCTTTAACGTACTTTTTGCTGCAGGAGCGTTACTTCCAGCGGCAACACCTCCTCCACCGCCCACTGCTTTTGGTTCGGCTTTGGTTAAGCTTGCAGACAGGCTGATTGACCTATCGGTAGACATATTCGGTTTACTCGCTTTTACTTTTTTCATCCGTATATTTTTTATGATAAAGGATTGGCGTGATTTTTTGGCACTTCGGCCATCGACTTCCAGTCATCTCCGTAATCCTGCTGCATATCCATATCTAATTTTTTACCTTCTGGGCTTTCTTCTCCATATTTTTTTAACATGATCGATGCGGTATAAGCCATCGAACTTTGTCGCCGTTTTTCAATCGGCATTTTCCGGGCGATTTCTAAACACTTCAAATAATAACCCATTGCTTTTGCAGAACCTGTTATTTTATTTTCAGAAAGCTGCCCCAGCAAGCGGGTACATTCCATTGCTATAAAATCGTTCCCCATAATTTCCGCGATTTTAATTGCCTTTTCAAAATACTTTTTAGCTTCATCTTTACCCGAGTGCGCCAGTAAGAAACTACCATAGCTCATGTGGATATGTGCACTCAATAGCGTGTTTTCTCCTGCACGGGCCAATGCCATTTCGTATTGCTGACGTGCTTCGTTTTTTTTGTTTTTTACGGCTAAACTCTGGGCCAGCATAATCCTTGCAGCCACTACCGCCTCGTGCAATCCTTGTTTCTGGGCGATCACAATTGCCCGTTCTAAAACTGCATTGGCCTGCTCATGTTTGCCTTTACTTAAATAATTACTCGCAATCAGTATCTGTTGCTGGTAATCACTTTCAGGATCGTTCTTTTCCCTGTTGGTATGCGCTGCCGCATTTTGCATCAACTGGCTAACATCTATATTGAGCTTAAATTCTGTTCCCTGTTTTAATTTTTTTAAAGTACGGTGTATGTGGTGTTCGGTGTAAACCAGTTTAATATTACGGTTATCGAATATTTTAACACAACTACACCATTCGTTAATCCATTCAGATAGCCCGGCTACATCATGTATGCTTGTTGGCGCCAACTGAACATATATCTTCTTTAATTTTAAATCAGGATAAAGATTACATAACCTTACAAGTGCCATAACAGACACGTAAGCATCTGTTTTATAATTTTGGGCACCTTCACCGGGTTCAACATCCCAAACAACACCTGCCTGGGTATCTTTCTGCCATAAATCAAAGATCTCTTTCCATTCTTTTACCAAACTTTTGCCATAATCATTTACGCTATGAAACTCCTGATAATGGAGCAAAAACATATCGTCGGTCCGGCTTTCTTCTGTTAACTGGTATTTAAAATAAGCCTCAAAGAGATTTACTTCGTGACGCTCGCCGAGGCAAAGAAATAGGGTTTCTGATGGGTGTTGCCTTACTACTTGTTGCCATTGTTTATCTATCTTAAATAATTCCAGTTGTATCGGATTCATTGAGCTTTAATGTCGAAAATTAGTTTAGGTTAATGGTACCACTGCTGATGTTGGTTTCGCTTTCGCCCCCCACATTAATCTTTTTCGAAGCCAGATTGGCCTCTGTTTCACCACTCATAGAAAGTGTTTTGGTACCAATATCTAAGGTTTGTGATTCTATCCCAATACCAGAGGTTGGTGTTCCATCTTCTGGCCCCACACCTATACCAATACTAATCGAGGCAGAATTTCCGATGTTCTCTCCAAGTGTTAAAATATCCTTCCCTTTAATGATGATCTTACCTGTTTTGTCCATAAAAATGCTACTCTCACCACATTTGATGAGGATTGATTCTTTGGTTTCGAAAACTGCTTTACCGGCTCCATCCAGCTCGATAAAATTGCTATCCTTATCGCGCATGATCATGCCTGCCCCATCATCCATGGTTAAGGTATGGCCACTCTTAGAGGTTAAGCTTTTGCTGTTATTGCTGGCGCTACCGCCACTACTACTTTTGCCATGAAATACCGAACCTAATACAATTGGCCTTGCAATATTGCCTTCTTCGAAGGTTAAAGCTACCTGATCGCCTATTTCGGGAATAAATACAAAGCCCCGGTTTTTACTCACTTTATCGCTGCTTCCAGCGTCTGGTGTAATTACCCGTAGCCATTCGGTTACATCGTTGGTTTTACATTCCCATTTAAACTTTACTTTAATACGCCCCTGCCCTTGTGGGTCGGCATTGTCAATTACATCTGCCAGTTGCATATCAGGGCTTGGCTTACCGTAGTTTTTAACCAACAGACGCTCTGTTGTAGCTACCACACCTTCGAAAGTGTTATAATATTTACCTGTACCATCAATATCATGGTTGATACTGGTGATGAGAAATTTGCCCAGGCTTTCTGTAGAAAAGGATAGTTCTTTTCTCACACTCATCGTAATTTCGGCAATACTGCCAATGCCCAAAGCAGCATTGTCTCCACTTGCATTTACCTTCAATAAATTGCTGATGTGTGCCTTTTCTTCATTCTGCACATGATTTTTAATGTCGTTGTTATTATCTACCCGGATAAGAGACGGTTGATTAAAGGTTTTGCTATACATTGCGTTAGACACTTGTATGGCGTGCGCCAGATCAGGTGATCCATCGCTCTGCCCGCTACTTTCGCTCTGCAACATTTCATCCTGTTTGGGATTATAAGCGAAACGTTTATTTTTGATCGGCGCAATTTCCATGGCGTATTGCAGGTTTTGCACATCGCGACCATAAATCAAGGCAACTTCTTTCTGATCATCTGGTTTACCAAAATTCAGCTGTTTACCATCATAGTAAAACCACTCATGGTATTCACCCGAAAGCCTGTTCAGAAAATCAAAGTCACTTTCCCGATATTGAATCAAATAATCAATAGGATCTTTTCTAGCCGCATTGGCCACAATTTTAATATCATTTGAAGGCACATCCGAGGTAGCAAGATTTACAATCGTATTTAAATCCTTATCAAGATAAGAACCTAAATCTGGACCGCGATCGATTAAGATCGTTGGACTATAACCGCTCACAATCAGCACGCCGTGATAACCATGGCTTTGCGCCAGTTCTACTTTAGTTACCAAGCCCGCAAACTCCTGTAAACTGCCCGAATCATAGCCGAACAAAGCGGTAAGGGTTTTACCCACAAAATCGCGGCTATCGTTTAAACTGATCATCCCAGGCGAACCCATCTGATCATGATTAAATCGCAGCTCAAAATAATGGTGTGCATTAAAAGCTTGTTTTAAGCTAAAGGAGGCAAAATGGGAAATTGCTTTATCTTCTATATTAATTTCGGTGATTAATTTCTTTTCCATGCGAGCTAAATAATAGGTTGATTATTACTTGAACATTCCATCCCGAAAGGTTAAAACGTTTCTTTTTCCACTGAAAACAGATCCGTTTTTAGTTTCGTTAACCTCCGGATAACTGATGGTCTTATCTTGGGAATTATAAATCATGGCTAACTGTGCCGTAAGTTTCTCTTTATTTTGATCCTCTTTAAGGGTGGCAGATGCAAACAACTGATTTTTAACTGTTTTCCCTAATTTGAATAAGGGATTGTTAATGCTAAATTTTGAATGGTTAATTATCAGCGTATGACTTACACTATACGGCTCAGTACCACTCATTTGCCCATAACCTGTAAGCAAGTAGGTTTTTTGAGGGGAAGTATTTAAGTTATATATATGCTCAAAAAAAGGCGTAGGACTACCTTCATCGTCTTTATCTTCGTAAAGACTATTAAATAAAACCGCACTTACAGCATTGTTTTCGCCTTGGTATTGAACAATATTCTGCACATGCCACATCGTACCAGAATATGGCGAAAGCCAGTAAAACAGCCTAAGTTTGTGGTCATCGGCAGTTAATACATTAATCTCGTACTTTTTAAGATTGGCAAAGTCTGCCTCAAAAGCCTTTGGCTGTTTTAAGGCTTCAACAAAGGCTTTTATAAATACTTCTTCGGCTTCAGTTTTTCCATCATTTAGATAACTTTCTCTGGAGGCTAGCATTTTTGCAGCCAATTTCTCAAGAGAACCTGCTTCAGCAGAAATAGCATCTATCTTCTTCTCCACAACAGCATTATGACGGACTCCCTTCAGTTGCTGATCATCATGCTTCGCCCCGCAAGAAAAAAGCAAGAATACAAGAGAAAAATATAGAAAGTCAGTTGTTTTCATATTATTGCCTGGGAATATTTACTAATCCTCTGTTTTCCATAACCTTCAAAATAACGGCGGTTCCAATTTGCTTATTTACATAATCGAGACTAAAAAAATGATCTCTCGGAAAACCACCTTTAGTATAAAGATTAGAACCTCCCCACAGATAAGGTGAGTTGATATTATTGTTTTGATAGGCTTTTGCTATGCCATTATATTGCTCTAAACGCAGCAAAAGTTTTGGCAAAGACCAAACTGTTTCTTTATCCAAACCACGTAATTTTAAGGCATCTACCGCACTTTCTTCAAAAGTAAAGGGTGGTCCATGGCTAATTTTTGGCCGGTTTGCAGGATGCTGACTGGTAAAACCACTAAGCGGATCGCCATTATGCAGGTGTTTGTTAAAGTCAGAATTACTTTCTCTATAGTGTACACAGGCAATAAAGTACCAAGGAATACCTGTATTTTCAGAGAAAACACTATGATCTAAAAATGACCTGCTAAAAAAACTATTACCAATTTTAGGATTCCTTTTAAGGAATAAATCATCTGGCTCGGTTACAAAACAGGTATCGCGATAAGTATATTCTTTTAAGTTGAGCAATTTATTCCTTACTGCCTGATATCTTGATTTATTGCTTATGATCTTATCATCAATAATTCGATTAATCTCAACCGATTTAATTGGAGATACTGTACAGGAATTAAACAGCTTAATGTATTCTAAATCAGTAGCCATAATAAGCTCTTTATATCACACCTCTAAAACAAAAAAACCGTTACCAGCACCAGCGCTTTTAGCCAGCAACTCGTAACGGTTTTAATAGGAATTAAGCTTTAGGCCAATCGTTTTCATGTTCTGCGTTGCCAAGCTTTAGCTTACGGGCCGATACCACAAAACTTAATGTCATAGGTGTATTGTCGTTTACCGCAATACCCTCGTTATACTGGATGATGTAACCATCTTCGAATGATAGTTCTTTCATTTTTGAATCTTCTTCGCCTTTTTTGAAAACCAATGTTCCAGATAGCGGCTTGTACTGGTTGTTAACCATTGATTCGATCACAGAAGTATCTTCAGTTGATTCGATTTCGATATGGATAGTGCCACCATAAACACCTGAAGATGGACGCCCTTTTGCGTCGACATCTCTATTTAATGAAAAGCTGCACTGTAGTACATCAAATTCTTTTGATCCTAAGTTTAAACGGGTTTTGAATGCCATTGTAGTAAAATTTAAATGTTTTTGAAAAAATGAATGAATTGCGGTGAGCGATTGGCGTAGTGCGGCTGGCGTTTTATTTACCTTAACTAACCCCTACTCTCTAAACTGTTTAAGAGGTTAGCTGGTTAGTGTTTAGTTTACCTTACACCTTCTGCCTTTACACCTTCAACCTCCGCTTAGGCTTTTGGCCAGTCGTTAAGGTGCTCGGCGTTTCCTAATTTAAGCTTTCTTGCAGAAATCTGGAACTTAAGCGTCATCGGGTGATCGCCCACAATGTTGATCCCTTCGGAATACTTAACAATGTAGCCATCCTCGAAGTTAACTTCTTTCATTTTGGCATCTTCCTCTGTTTTCTTGATCAGAAGGCTTCCTGTAATGGGTTTGTACTGGTTGTTTACCATCGCCTCGATGATTGAGGTGTCTTCGGTTGATTCGATCTCAATATCGATGGTACCGCCGTAAACTCCGGAAGAAGGTCTTCCCTTAGCATCTACATCGCGGTTTAACGCATAGGCACAATGAAGCACATCGTACTCCTTGCCTGAAAAATTTAATCTAGCTTTGAAAGCCATAGTTTTAAAATTTAAAGGTTAAAAAAATTGATTTATTGTAGCCTCCGCTACATTAATTATAAACCAAATATTAAGCCAATTATTGTGTATCTACCTCATATATAACCACTAATAAATTACTTAAATTTCAAAATCTTGGTTTGCGGTATGGAAAACGCAGATTTGTACGAAGAAAAAAAATGTATTTTTTTAAAATTATTTTCCGTATCATTTCTACTACACACAATATCTTGAAATTATGTAGCAATTTAGGGCAAGGTGTTACTTTTTGAAACAAAATTGCAGACAGACGCTAATTTTTTACACCAAAACTTATCCTGGTTAAGTTTTTAAAAATCGTCTTGACAAGATCAATTGGTTTTCCCTTTCCAAAACAGGATTAACCCATCACTTTTACGCCTGCTTGTACTGATAAAACAAAAGGATTGTTTTAAAGTTATTCAAAATATTAGCTATGATTAAATTTCTGCTTTTTAGTTTCTAACCTTCTCTTCCCCAGATAGTCCATAATACTGAGAAAAAGAAAAGAAAGATTAAATGCTAAACAGATTATTATCAAGGCATTTGCTTTTATATGAAGTACAACAAAAATTAAATATAGAAATGCCGAAATTGGAACTGTTAGCATAAATGCAAATAAAAACCGGAAAAACTGGGTTTTCGCATGATCAAAAGCATTGATAAAGTCATAGTAAAAGCCTAGCATATTAAGGCCTAAAAAAATAACGGACATGATCAATAGCCTTGTATTTTCAATGATATACTGATTCGCATCGGAAATTATAGCTAATAAGCCGCCTAAAGCACTTTTAAATATCATTAACGGAATTCCAAAAACGACAAGCAGCACGCCAAAATATACGACCCAAAAAAACATCTTTTTTGAGAGATTTTTAGATCCATCTGCCGTGTAGCTTTTAATAATCGTTTTATTAAACCGCGAGGGCCTAAAGCTGTATAGAATAATAAGAAAGAAATAAAACTCTAACTGGAAAATAGTCAGCTGATAGCCATCGTTGGTGTTTCTGATTAAATTTTCGTTAGCTGATTGAATAATGAAAGAATAGAATAGCGAGCAAACGGCATAGAGCCTAAAAAGAAGGAAGTAGCAGAATAAGGCAATTGAAATTCGTTTGGCCATAGTGCTTCTAGTATCTTTTACAGCTTTAAGTATTTTTTACTCAAACCAAAGTTTGATTTTAAAGCACAATAGATATTGGAGAACCGCTTGTTTTTTTACGGAATAAAATATATTCAATAAAAGCGTCTTCTTCTTTTTCGTTGTCGATATATATACCTGGTGCTTCATTTAACATCTGCAGGCCAACAAATTTATTATTGTTGTAGAATACCAGTCGATATGATTTTAAAGGGTATAATTTAACCAGATTATGGGTAACACCGCTTAAATAAGATGCTTCTTGTTTCTTTCTTTTTTCGCTATCCACATAAAGTGAAGTAAAAATATTTTCCTGCCGCTCACTTGTCAATTCTTGATAGGCACTTAGATCATTTTTTTTAAAAGCATTGGTATATTTAATGTATTCTTTTTCCAATGTTTCTCTAAGAATAGAGTGATCAATCTTGCTTAAATCAATAGAATCCACATAAGATAAAGTATATGGAACATCTGCATTAAATATTTTTTTGTCTGTAAAAACCCCTGTGGTATATGTTTTCAAGTCAGGTGTTTTATAATCCATAACCGCTTTCCGTTCTTTCGGGGTATTTTTTTCAAACTCCTCCATTTTCAAAACCACTTCCGCCCCAACCGGGAAACCATCCCCTTCATTGATGGACAACATTTTTAAGGTTATGCTTTGTTTTCCGCTTTTCGGAATAAAATTATTTACCGGTAAACGGAAAGATGTTGCCCCAACTTTATAATGGAAATAAAATGGAATATCATTTATCAATAGCTCAAAGTAACATCCTCTGGCATCTATCAATAATTCGTAAATTGGCTTTACACCCATTGAGTTTATCTTAATTGTTATCAATCAAATAGTTATCGAGTCAACATTAATTCCCGAACTCTTTTAAGTATCCTTTAGTATCGGGATTTAAGTAGGCAATTGCTAATTCGAAGAAATTTGAATCTTCTGATTTTCCGAAATTGAGTTGGATTACTTTATCTTTTGCCCGCCATTCGTAATTGGTAACACCAGTTGATTGGGGCTGTTCTTTAAATGCGGCTCCTTTGTTTTGGGCTTTTAATGCTGCCAACAAGGCTTTGTATTCTTTTAATCCAGCATTATGTAAATTACCGCTTTGAAGCCTGATCCTAATCAATTTATTATTGGCTGTAGAGCTGGCATATATGCTACTAAACGAAATTTCTTTTGTACTCCAATAGCCAAAACCTCTTAAATCAGGATTTCGCATGCCCAATAAAGGAGCGGTACGATCTATACTGAATAAATCTCCATAAGGCTCTCCTTTGTTTATAATCCGGTATTCACGCTTTTTAAATCGTTCCAGTAATGGTTTGTCGGTAATATTATATAAGGTAAACCACTTAACATTTAAAACCTCATCTTTGGTATTGGTATGCTTATCTGCCCCCATTATATTTTCTTTCGAATAAGCAAGTTTAGCAAAGAAATTATCCAGATTGAGTTTTTGGAAATCGACCTTTGCAAGATCAATTGGCTTACCCCTTTCTAAAATGGGATTTACTCCTTCACTTTTACAACTACTTGTGCTGATAAAACATAAAACTGAAAAAAAGATTGTTTTAAAGTTATTTCTTTGTTGTTTTTTTATCATCTTGATCTGTATAAATTTTTTCTGGCCCATACCAAACACTTTCATTTAATAACACAAATTCTTTTTTTGCTTTCACGTCCACTTTTTGTTCCGAAACATCTTTCCATTCAGGATTGTGTACAGTTTTTTTTCTGCGCACTAATGCCGAATAAACTTCTATTTCTGCTTTCATACCTGTAAATTTCACCTGTACTGTTTTAAATATGCCTCCTTTATCAGCATCCCAGTTTTCGGTATACTCTACCCCACCACCTATCGAAGCTTTCGCTTTAAAAGTTGCTACAGTTTCTTCCGTAGTTCCAACGGGAACCGCTGCTCCGGTAACCGTAGCAATAACTGTTCCTTCATAATCTACACCTGCCTCTAAAGAGGCGTTAACCTTAATTTTCAGTTCGCGTTTCAAGCCAGAATCCCAACCATCGAGATTATGGTATCCGATAGATACTTCTCCTGCAATCTCTGCATTCAGTTTAAAGTTAAAATAGATATCCAAGTTATCTACAGCATATTCCAATGCTTCAATGATCCATTGAATGGCCTTACCAACCAGCCCTCCAACTTTCCCTAAAATCGAAACAAGGTCAACAGTAATCCCAATTCCCACAAAAGGTTTTAAGGCTACCCCTCCCTCTATCCTTGTACCTACCTTGCCTTTATTCTTTTCAAGTTTTGCGAGTGCATGTTTCCATTTTATGGCTACCCCTACATTAGGTGGATCTATATTAAACTCGAAAGTGCGGATGGAGCCTGTTCTAATTGCTGCAGAACCTCTGGCATTAGCGTCTCTTCCATCAAAAACTTCCAATCCCTGATAAACTGCATTAAAAGTACCTACCACTTTTTTAATGGCATGTTCAATTTTATAGCCAACCTCAAATTCAGTCCCACTGGTAGCAGCCTTGAGTGTAAAATCTACTCCTACTTTTTCTTCTGTTTCTGCTTTTGCCTCTAATTGCCTCTTTGCGTACCTAAAATTATATCTATTATGATAACCCCTTAAATCCTGCCGTGTTGCCTTAAACTTTAATGTTACCTTTCTTGTACCCGGAATGGCAATGAGTGCAGCCAATTCCCATTCCATATCTGGAAAAACACGAACTTTAACCAACTGATTTGGATAGCGGCAAGTGCTTACGGGCAGGTAATAACTTTGAGACTTGGCCTCGTCCAAGATAAAATAATTAAAAACCCAGTACGTGTTTACAGCATCACTGGTTTGTGTTGATACCATGCTTTGGGCTTTTTCTAAAAATGTCTTATTGTAAACATATCGTAGCATCAGCACTGCTTCATCATCACCATTGAATTTGTAATCTCGGTTCAATTGCCATTCTTGTATCTCGCTAACATCTTCTGATTGGCCTTTTTGTGTATCGGGCTGCACATCGTAATCATCTTTTTGACTAATATCCGGTCGCGTAACAAACACACCTCCATTAAGCCTTAGGGCTGGCATTACGCGGTCTATCTGGAAAAGATTTTTCTGTTCGCTGTGTTTTTGTCCAGCCTCTAAAAGTAGGCCATTACACAGCACACCTTTAGTGGCCAACTTACCAACTTTTACACTAATGTTCTTTCGGTTATCGCCGGCAATGATATCAAATGTTTGAGCGGTTAGATCAATCGGTTTGTCTTTTGCATCTTCATCAAAAATAACTACTTCCGCATCATCACTTTTAACGGTAATGGTCGAAAACCCACATGGATCAAATTCTTTATGAGTATAGCGAACATCGCCAATGTATTGAATCTGGTTAACCTTTTGCACCTCAACCCGATTTAAATAGCTATCCATTAATTCTTCAGATACCATAAAACGGCTTGATTCTGAGGGTTTGTTATCTAAATCTTCGAGTTTAAGTATGTTGCGGTCGTATTTAAGCAGATCCATGGTAGGTTCAGCCGCGAAATTTTTGGCAGTTACTAAATGGAGTACTTCTTTGCCACCCCTGTCTTTATCTTTCCGATAGACTTCAATTGCAATGGTGAAATTCTTTTGCCGGTTTTCTCCCTTTTTCCATGCGATATCAATCGGGAAACCACTGTTAAACCTGAAGTTATAATCATCGCGGGATGCAGCTCCACTGATATCAAATACTTTTACTTTATCCCAAAGATTATTCTCATCAAACTCTTTGGTATTGCGAAATCCAGTAGCAAGTTCTTTCTCGAGAAGATACATTTTTGCCATATAAGATTTACCCTTTTCCATATTATAACCGTGGAAGGCAATCTGGTAGCGAATATATTCACCATATCTACGGATACGTTCACTTTCTGTAAAATAGGCAAAGGTGATGCTCGATTTAGCCATCGGAATCACATAAAAGTAAAAGCCTGAGCCTGGTTCGAAGCTAAATAGTTCTACACGTTGTTTAAAACCATAATAAAAGTTAGATCCAGTGGGGGCAAATTTAATACTACCACCTACTTTGTAACGGGTTCCAAGCCCCCATTTTTTTACCGCAACTGTTCCACCAGATAGATTTCCCCATAAGCTGTTGTCGTTACTTTTTTGAACATCTGCAAAAAAATCGTTGTATATAAAAGCCCATCTAGCTCCATTTATAGTTGCCTGTTTATTTTTATTGGAGTCTTCGATACAGCTTTCATCAACAATAAACTCATTCGTATCATCTACATGAAGCAAATATTCTCCTCCCTGTATGACACGCTGTAACGGCCCGTTATTCGTTTTCCAGTAACAATGTTTTATACCTCTGGCCATAATCGTTATTCGGCATTTAAAAATTTGTAAAAATCAGCCTTATCAAGCTCCTTCATATTTACTAAAGGATTAATCTGCGATTGCTGTTCTTCGTCGGCATTATCAATATTTTGCTGAGAAGGTTGTCCTTTCTGCCCTGTTTTGGCAAAAAGAATACAGGGTGAACCGCTGATGGTGCAAACACCTTTACTATCTTCTACCAAAACCTGTCCGTTGTTAATTAAAACCATTTCTTTGTACATACCCTTCCATTCGGTTAAGGCTGGCAAGCAGGGTTTAAAACCACCTGGGGTTGGTTGGAGTTTACATTGTCCGAAAGTGTTTTTTTCAAAAGTCATCCCGATATCTACATGGGAGGCAATTAATTTTTGCGCTCCATCTTTATCGTTCACATAATGTTTTTGCTGCGTAAGCACTTTCAACTTATCTGTTGCGGTACCAAACTGGCATTGGCAGGTGGCACCTTGTACAGTGATTTCTTTCTGTGACATATCTCTTCTCCTTTATTTAACCCAGTACCTTTGCCCAAAATCCCTTTTTCTTTTCAAGAGGAAAACCATTGTTTTGCTCTTGAATTAACAAATGCTGATCTGTTGTCGGAATGCTGCTTTCAATTTCATAAGCAGAAAATGCAATGCGTTTAATGCTTATTTCTTCATCCTTTTTATATAAATTCCAATCTACGCGGGCATGCTTAAGTAAGCCTCCATCCCGATCTAAATCACAGACCGCATTTAATTTCATTTTTAAAGCCCCTTTTTGGCCCATTTGTAATTTTTGCTCTTCAGTAAGCTCACTTTCTGAGGAAAAATTCACTTTGAATGTCCCATAATCGGTATAATTGGGCTCAACAGACTGAACACCTTCGAAAGCCACGTTTTTATAAGCGATAACGGGGAAAAACAATGTACTTTGTTGGGATAAGTTACCATCGTATTTTAGGTGCTGGGGATGAAAAAACACATTCCAGAACATATCTGCTCTTAATGCATATTCAAGCTCAAACCTATCTGATATCCTTTTCTCCATTTTTTCCAGATACAATTCAGCATATTTACCTTCATACTTATCACTTATTTTTTCAGCCACCTGTTTCCAGCGGTTTAAAATTTCACCGTGATTAACAATCCCTCTAAATACTTCGTTCCTTGAATTTACATCAACCTTTAAGGGATATATCGCACCCATGGCCATATTGGCCAGCTGTTCACCAACAAAATCTGGTTCATGGTGATCTATAAAAAGGTCTGTTTTATCAAAACATAACTGCCAAACTTTATTTTCATCTCTAAATTGGTTCACCTGCAGGTGGATCTGGTAATCTAATCTTTTTGTAGCCTCTTGATTGCCTTCGCCATAATATTTAATGGTAACGCCATAACTTCTGCTTGATCTCGGCTTTGGCACAAAATCAATTGCATGATCAAGGTTAAGCTTAATCTTACCTGGCGTAGAAGAATGTGAATGGCCGTTTGCTTTTTCCATAACCAAATACGTTAATAAATAACCCTTTTGCCATCGGCATTTGGATCCATTCCGATACCTTCTTTACGGGCCGACCAATGCAAATATTTGTTCCTTAGTATGCGCAGATCTTGTTGTTGCTGTTTTTCCTTTTGATAATCAGCATATTTCTGCTCGGGCATTTTCGCGCCTGCGTACTTCCTATCTAAATCAGCAAGCGGCTTAAAAGTATAAGGCTGGCCGTTACCCATTACATAATCTTTTAAATAGCCTTTTACCCTCACTAGCAAAGGATCGTTTGATATGGTATATTTACTATCTACTAAGGCTTCCAGATTAACAGGCGCTGTACTTTTTTTGGCATATTCTGCCATGTAATGCAATGGAATGTAACTGTACTCCTTTTTGATGAGTTTCCGTGATCCCTTTAAAGCGAAATAGGCAAAGCCTCCAGTAATTTCCAGTTCATCTTCTTTATACCAGGATTGTTCGATCAGGTTTCTTTTAAAAGGCTCGAGGTTATTTCTATTGGTCCAAGTGGTTTCGAGTTCCTCTTTTACTTCAGGGCCGGTATCGTAACTTCCGCCTACATCACTATGCACCCCTGGAAAAGATTTCTCTTTGCCCATGTTTACCCTCGTAAGTGAGAAATTTTGGCGGTGCTCATTTTCAGCAACAAAATGGATCACTGTCTGTGCCTTTCCGATTTCGTTGAGATGGAGTTCTTCCACATCGTTAAAATTGGGCATCGCACTGATGTATTTCGAGTAAGAAGATACGGTATCGAAAACACCCAAAAACCGGACTTTAATCTGGTTGGCAGTTATTTTTATTCCCGCCTTCTCGCACATCAAGCCCAAATGGCCGCATGCAGGCAATACTTCGGTGCTAGTAGATTCACCATCAGAATCGAACTTGGATACAATACCCGATCGCGGTTCTACGATAACGTTCGGTTTGTAAGATGATTTTCCTATTTCGTAAACAAAATTTCTTGCTGCAGCTGCCCCTCTGCTGAACCCAAAAACATCAAAAGTTATGCTCCTAAGCTTTTTCTTATTGTTGGCTTTTAGTATTTTAGTGAGTTTTTCAGAAACAATTTTCTCGCAACCAATCCTCACTTTACCCCTAATTCCCGTATCGCCAGAGCCAAATGCATAACCAATAGTACTGTCCTTTTTCTCATCTTCGGTGCCAATTCCTTCTATATACAGACTAATGCTTTTATCGTAGTGATCCCAAAGTCTGGCTACGTTAGACCAATCGTTATAGTAACTACTCTCATCGTCATCCTTTCCGTATTTTTTAAATGTTTCTGTATTATTAAGTCTTGCATTGGTATTTGCTTTACTATTTTTTGTCCCATCAAAGAAAATACCCAAATTAATATCCAGGTATTCGATAATATCATTTTTAGGGGTATAAGCACCCAATTGAACACTTGTCATATCAATCCAAATTTTTACTGATGCTGGTTTTACTACTGACCAGTTTTATTTCTTCTTTTTTGTTTTTTAGTGACAGCTTCGCTGTTAATCCATCGCTGTTTAAGCTGATTACCAAATCAATAGGACCATCTCCATCCAATTTTTTAAAAGCATCCGTAATTTCCTTTTCATCAAACGGCCTGATTTCTAGACCATTTTTTTTGCCTGCCTTATCTTTCCAGAGGATAGAAATATATTTCGGTAATGCCCTAGATGCATATTTATTAACAACCAGTTCTTGTCCGAAGCGGTTTTCTTCTTCTCCGTTTAGAAAATTATAATAGATCAAAGTCACTTTTTCACCTTCTGGAAGTATAATCTGCGGCCTCCACTCATAGCGCTTGCGGTAAGTCTCGTAAATATCCATATCTGGCAAACCTGATTTTGTTATCCTCGCCTTGATTTCGGATTTTATTACCATTTCATTATTCAATGTTTTGGTGATAAAATCGGGACGGAACATATACTTTGCATTATCGTAAGCCTGCTCTGCAGTAATGGTTGTATCGTGCGCCTGGAATGCCCCTACCTCAGTTTGGAAACCTGCCCCACTTAACCAAACCATTACTCGGCCTTTTGGTGCGAGCCCAACTTTAATCAGGGTATAGGTTTCCTTTTTATTATTCAGGTCGTTGATAAAACCCTCGTTAAACAACTTGGCAATAAGGTTTTTATCCAGTTTCCATTTTCCGGTATAAAATTTCTTCTCGGTAAGCGAAAGCCAGGTAAAGTTTAACGAATCTGGTGCTTCCATCTGTTTGGTAGATACACTCATTATACCACCATCATTTCCCCATCCGGTGTTCTGTGTACCCCAAATGGCATCAAAACTATATGTAAAATCGTTAGCGATTATAGCGCCTTTATAAACTTCTGCCGGATATTCTTCCGGAGCAGAAACGGTACCTGTCCACTCAAATTTTTCTTCCATTTTTTGTCCTTTGCAACTTGTTATCGCCAATAAAATGAACGACAGCAATAAATACCTGTTTTTTTTTAAACTCATGATTTGTTACCGCTTGATACAATTTTCTTGCTGCTGGCTAACGATAAATTTTGTGAGGTAGCTTCAACATTCATTACCTGGGCAATCTTTTCCAATTTAACGCCAACACGCAATTCGTACTTCTGAATCACCTCAATACTGATATTTTTTGCCTGTTTTATGATTGCCATAGTTAGAAAAGATTAGATTTTTCTGCACTGTTAAGCTCTACAATTTTACCGCTTTGCATGGTCATGTTTTCTTTTGCGCTAAACATACTGATCTCTGAAGCGATTTCGTTTGAGGTATCCGCAGTTCTTTTAAAATCCTTTGTTGCCAGTTCAGTTCTATTATTGGATGTTTCAGAAACATCACCAACTGCACTTAACGAATAATTATTTCCTGCAGTGGTGGCAATATCCTTACCTGCATTGGTCGATTGATTTTGTCCTACCTGCACATCCATATTTTCCCCTACATTAATCTGCATGTTCTTGCAGTTTAAGGTCATATTCTCCAAAGCGGTAATGGTAATATTGTTGCCTTTGGTATCGATATGGATAATATTATTGTGGATATCCGTAATTTTTATCCCCTGGCTGTTTGCATCATCATCAAACTCTACCAAATGTCCACTCCTTGTAATGATGCTTTTCAAGTGGTTTTTAATCAGCGGACTGCTATCCACACTGGAGCTATGGTAAACACTACCCATTACTACCGGACGGGCAATATTTCCTTCTTCAAAAGCAATCATCACCTGATCATCAATTTCGGGAATAGCGAAGTAACCACGGTTATTTCCCCTATCGCCAATACCAGCACTTGGTGTAACCACACGTAACCATTCGGTTACATCATTGGTTAAACATTCCCATTTAAACTTCACCTTGATACGGCCCTGGCCCTGTGGATCATTGTTATCGATCACGTCTGCCAATTGCATATCTGGCTGTGGTTTTTCAAAGTTTTTCACCAAAATACGCTCGGTTGTGGCTATTTTTCCTTCGAAGTTATTATGGTATTTACCATTCTCGTCTATGTGGTGTTTAATGCCCGTGATCAGAAATTTGCCCAAACTTTCTGATGTGAAAGCCAATTCTTTGCGAAGGCTCATCGTAATTTCGGCAATGCTGCCAATACTCAATCCGGCATTATCGCCCCTTGCCGTAACTTTTAAAAGTTCACTTGTATTGGCTTTCTCTTCATTTTCGACCAGGCTTTTAATATCGTTGTTATTATCTACTCTGATTAAGGAAGGCTGGTTGAAGGTTTTGCTGAAGGTAAGGTTAGAGGCTTTAACAGCATGTGATAAATCGGGTGTGCCTTCTACTTTACCCGTACTTTCGCTCAACAACATTTCATTCTGCTTCGGATTATAAGAGAAACGCTTGTTCTTTATTGGCGCAATTTCCATTGCATATTGCATTTCCTGCACGTCTCTTCCGTAAAATAAGGCTACTTCTTTTTGCGTATTGGGCTTCCCAAAATTAAGCTGCTTACCATCGTAGAAAAACCACTCATGGTATTCGGCCGAAAGCCGGTTCAGAAATGCAAAATCACTTTCTCTATATTGAATGATATAATCGATTGACGATGTTCTGGAAGCATTTGCAACAACCTTTAAATCATTGGCAGGTGTATCCTTCGTTGCTAATTTTACAATCTCGTTCAGATCTTTGTCTAAATAAGAACCCAAATCTGGTCCGCGATCGATCAGAATTGTTGGGCTATAACCGCTTACAATTAAAACACCATGGTACCCATGGCTTTGTGACAGTTCTACTTTCGAAACCAGCCCTACAAAATTCTGCATGCCTTCTGGCGAATGACCAAAAGATGCGGTTAAGGTTTTGCCGACAAAATCGCGGCTATCATCTAAACTGATCAGCCCTGGTGCGCCCATTTGATCATGGTTAAAACGCAGCTCGAAATAATGATGTTCGTTAAAAGCCTGTTGGAGGCTAAAGGAAGCAAAATGAGTAATTTCCTTATCCTCTATATTGATTTCTGCTATGAGTTTCTTTTCCATATTGATTAATCTTGATCACAACAATTGCCCTTAGCTAAGCCCAGTGCAGCGTTTTCAATGCATAGCCACCTAATAAAAATGAGTCTATTTGTATATGCTGTATGTTCAGATAAAAATTGTGTGTGAGTGCCAAACCAAATACTTTACCAGAGTGGTAATCGTTTTTTAATACAATATATTTGAATTGGTTAGACATAGTTGAGCTTTAATTGATGAGATAGCCTTAAGGCGATGACCGTAAGACTAAAAAGCATTAATTTTAGTATTTAGGATGATAAAAATATGAGTGAAATCAAAGCGACCAGCATAAACCGGTCGCTTCAGTTTATTTTATACTTGATAACAATTAAGCTTTAGGCCAATCGTTTTCATGTTCTGCGTTGCCCAGCTTTAGCTTACGGGCAGATACCACAAAACTTAATGTCATAGGTGTATTGTCGTTTACCGCAATACCCTCGTTATACTGGATGATGTAGCCATCTTCGAAAGACAACTCCTTCATTTTTGCATCTTCGTCGCCTTTTTTGAAAACCAATGTTCCGGAAAGCGGCTTGTACTGGTTGTTCACCATCGATTCGATCACAGAAGTATCTTCGGTTGATTCGATTTCGATATGGATAGTGCCACCATAAACACCTGACGATGGACGGCCTTTTGCGTCGACATCTCTATTTAATGAAAAGCTGCACTGTAGTACATCAAATTCTTTTGATCCTAAGTTTAAACGGGTTTTGAATGCCATTGTAGTAAAGTTTAAATGTTTTTGAAAAATGAATGAATTGCGGCGAGCGGTTGGCGTATTGCGGTTGGCGTTTTATTTACCTTAACCCTAACCCCTACTCTCTAAACTGTTTAAGAGGTTAGCTGGTTAGTGTTTAGTTTACTTTACACCTTCTGCCTTTACACCTTCAACCTCCGCTTAGGCTTTTGGCCAGTCGTTAAGGTGCTCGGCGTTTCCTAATTTAAGCTTTCTTGCAGAAATCTGGAACTTAAGCGTCATCGGGTGATCGCCCACAATGTTGATCCCTTCGGAATACTTAACAATGTAGCCATCCTCGAAGTTAACTTCTTTCATTTTGGCATCTTCCTCTGTTTTCTTGATCAGAAGGCTTCCTGTAATGGGTTTGTACTGGTTGTTTACCATCGCCTCGATGATTGAGGTATCTTCGGTTGATTCGATCTCAATGTCGATGGTACCGCCGTAAACTCCGGAAGAGGGTCTTCCCTTAGCATCTACATCGCGGTTTAACGCATAGGCGCAATGAAGCACATCGTACTCCTTGCCCGAAAAATTTAATCTAGCTTTGAAAGCCATAGTTTTAAAATTTAAAGGTTAAAAATTTGATTTATCGTAGCCTCCGCTACTACATCAACTAAGCCAAATATTAGGCCAATTATTATCTATATCGCTCATCTACAACGAATAGCCTTGTCTTAAAAATAAGGATAAAATCAGAAATCACACTAAATGATTAGTTAAACGAATTATTACTGTGGAAAAAGTGTGGAAAACTTTTAAAATATTATTAGTGTTACAAATACAACGCATTACGGAATAACCTACAAAACTGTAGTAATTTCTCCCAACATGGGGTGTTTTATGTGCACTATCTCCCCAACATGCTCTTAGCTAAATGAGTTGTGTGCCAAATTTTTCCATCTTAGCCAACCATTTCTGACTGTAATGATTTTCCAGAGAATGTAATTCGCCAATGGTATTGGTGAGCACAGGGCTCATCCTACACTTCTCAAAAACAACCTTTTTGATGGAAAGGTAGGTTGTTTTCTTATTTGCTTTCCACTCTTTAAAGGTTGCCTCATCTAGAATAGACACAATCCTTGCCGAACGGCCACTAAAATTATTATTTACATTTTGTTGTTGGGTAGTAAAGATCTGATCAGGCATAAACAAGCGATCAAAAAAGCCTTTGATCTTTGCCGGAATATGATCTACGTACACCGGGCAAAAAAGCACCACATGGCTGCTTTGCCTAATCGCTGTTAAGGCTTTCTGCAAATCGGGCTCTAACTCAGCAATCTGTCTATTGTTAAATAGCTTGTTCGAGTTGAATATCAGATCGATGATGGCTAACTCCCTCACGGTTGCGCCAGCACTTTCTGCACCTTGCTTGTAGGCGTTAATCAGGAAATTTGTAGATGCGTTTTTTTCAATATCCCCATTCAGGATAAGTACTTGCTTCATTTTTTTTGATTAATCTGATCTGGCCGATGCATTACAAAATTATAAAGAATTTGTTAAGTGTTATGCATAACCCATAAAAAAAACCCAACGCTAAGGTTGGGTTTTTATTTCAGCGCTCAAAAAACTACTGCTGATTGTACTCTGTATTCCAGGTGGTATTTTCATCTTCGCCCTTATGCCCGTCTAGTTTTACTACAAAGCTTTTGGCCGGAAAATATGGTGTGATGTGGATATCCAAATGGATTCTGTCTTTTTGAAGTTCATCTCTCTCAAAACGCATAATCTTAAATCTTTCGATTAAGCGGTCGGCACCCTGGATACCATCCAAAAATTTAACAATCTGGCCACGCAAATCCTGTTCTGTTTTAGAGGTCCAGTTTTCGAAAGCTCTTCTATTCAAGAAATCAAACAAAACTTTGGTGATATAATCGAATACGCGAACAACTGAATAAGTTTGTAAACCGATATTGTCGCCATTGAATAACGTTTTAGCAGAAAAAGCCATTACCTTACCGTATTCGTTAACCATTGGCACTAAACCTACGCGCTCTAAATGAGAGATTTCGCTTTTCTTTAAATCGAATTTTACGCCATCTACTTCGTTTATTGCACCATGTTTTTTACCTGCGGTAACCTGCGACATTAATGTGTAATACATTTTACCTGCAAGTGCGGCCGATCCTGGAACAGTAAGATCATCTTCCTCGCCCACTTCTGCTACTTTCCCACGACCTACCAGCCAGTTACAGGTCATGATTACGTTTGATTTGAATGCGTCAGCACCAGTAAGGTTGGCCGCTGTAAATAAATCAAGTACATCATCCGGCTGATCAAGATCGGCAAAATCGGTTACCAGCATGGCTTTGTTGTTGTGGGCAATTTTACCCCATCTTTCTACCACTTTATTAGAACCCATATAGCCCGGTACTACTATTAAAGAGTAGTTTTTGCGCAGATCTAAACGATCGTAATTTTGTTTTAACTCATCATCTACATACTCGATAAAACGTGGGTTATCCAGATCTTTAACCTGATCCATAGACGCATTTAACAGCACCACATTTTTAAGTTTATCAGATTCGGTATTTTTATAGAATAAATGTACCGAACGGTAGGCCTGCTCTAATTCTCTGGTACTTTCGAGCGCTGTACCGATATTTTTACTTAGGTTTTGTTCTGCTGCATTCAGTTTTTCGGTGCTTTTTTCAACCATATTCGCTACAGAGGTGGACGACTCAAGCACATCTATCCAAAGCTGAATCTTCTTTTTCAGCTCTTCGCGTTCTTTCTTTTTCTCATCTCCTGTTAAAAAGATCTGCTTCCGTGCTTTTCTTTCAGGGTTTAAATTCTGAAGACCATCAACAGTAGCTTCTAACAGATCGAAACCGCCCACACGGGCCAGTTTCTCTAAGTTATCTTTAAGTGATGTTTTCTCTATAGTTTTAACTTCGGCCGGTTTAAAACCTGCTTCAGATGTATTTTGGTCTGCTTTTAATTCTTGAGGATTTGACATGTTTTTTCGGCGTTAAGATTATTTATTTTGCTCCAATTCGTCAACAAAGTTTTTTAAAGCACTAATGAAAGCCGATTTTGTTTCTTCGTCATCAAGCGTAGCTTTTAAGGTTTTGTTTGATTTTAACTGTTTGATCACATTAAGTGACATTTCACGTTCGATATTAACATTGGTTAAATAGTTACTTTGGTTAATAATGTTTTTCACACCGAAATCACCTAGTTCAGTAAAGTTCAGGGTTTCAGCAACCGTAGATCCGTCCTGCTTTTCGAAAGCAACTCTTACATTTGGTTTGTAATGATCGAATACTTCTTTTACTGTTTTAAGCCCTTCTACTTTTTCAGGTTTGATGGGTTCGTTATCAGTAAGTTTTTGTACAAAAAGCGTTTTGTTGTGGGCAATTTCTGCGAAAGCTTCTGAGGTGTCAATTTTCCGCTCATTACCGCCAATTTCATAATTAAACATAGTATGTAGATTTAAGTTTGCGATTAATTTTTTTCTAATAATATAATAGTTAACGTTTTAACTCAATTTTTGTTCCAATGTAGCAACTTCTGGCTGAATAATATCCCATTTCAATGTATCTTCTTCGGGATGTTTGCTCACCTGAATCTTCGATCCTTTTTTGAGTTCACCCGAAATGATGTATTTCGAGATTGGCCTGCGTAAAAGATTTCTGATTACTGCCGATAGCTGCCTTGCTCCA
Source organism: Pedobacter psychrodurus (assembly GCF_004331735.1). Lineage (GTDB taxonomy): Bacteria > Bacteroidota > Bacteroidia > Sphingobacteriales > Sphingobacteriaceae > Pedobacter > Pedobacter psychrodurus. Next base: position 199,733 of record NZ_SJSO01000005.1, on the reverse strand, counting down.
TATTTTGGTGTAAAACCATCTAAAGCAATCATTTTTTTAGCATCATCTGCTATTTCAAATTCGATGCCCATTTTGTTTAACGATTGCACCAAACTGCTCAACTGGATTTCGAAAATGCGTACTACGTTGCTCTCGTTAATCGGTGCAAAAGGAACAATTTCCGAAATCCTGGCTAAAAATTCGGGACGGAAATGCCCAGCCATTACTTCCATCAACTGGTTCGAAGCCGGAATAACCCCTTTACCGATCTGCTCGGCAATCCATTCGCTGCCGATATTTGAGGTAAAAAGGATAAGGGAATTACTAAAGTCGCCCTCTTTCCCTAAACGGTCGTGCATATGGCCTTCATCCAAAATCTGCAAAAAGGTGTCAAATACCGAAGGGTGTGCTTTTTCAATTTCATCAAATAGCAATACAGAATAGGGCTGTTGCCTGATTTTATTTACCAGCAAACCACCTTCTTCGTAACCCACATAACCTGGAGGCGCTCCATAAAGCAATGCGGCACTGTGTTCTTCTTTAAATTCAGACATATCAAAGCGGATCATTGCCTTTTCGTCGTTAAACAAAAATTCGGCTATTGACTTAGCCAGTTCAGTTTTACCTGTTCCGGTAGGCCCCAATAAAAAGAAAGATCCAATAGGCTGTCCTTTTTTATTCAATCCGCTGCGCGATTCCAATATCGCATCAGAAACAGCTTTAAGCGCCTGGTCTTGTCCCACCACACGTTTTTTCAGGTATTGCTCCATATTCAGCAATTTTTCTTTTTCGCCTGCTTGCAGTTTTCCCATTGGGATCCCTGTTTTGTAAGCTACAATAGAAGCAATATCCTGTTTAGTAATGCGGTCGCTTTTTTCGGCAGCATATTTTTTTAGTTCCTGCAGGCTGCTGTTGATATAACCTTGATATTCATCAGCCGTTTCGAAGGCATCCGTTTGCGTTTCGTCGGTTAAGCGGCCTAATAAAACGGGACTTAATTTATTTTGAAGCAAAGAGAAAAGCCATTTATAATCGGCAAATTTATCAGCTTCTGATTGTCCATCGTTTGCATTCAACGCATCCAGATCAGCTTCCAAACTATCAATCACTGCATCAGAGGTATCGTTCATCATTTTCATTGCCGCCATGGTTCTATCCAGCAGATCAAATGCAGAATCGGGCAACCTCCTGTCTTTCATGTAGCGTTTGGCTAAACGAACGCATTCGCCTAAAGCATCTGGTTCGATGGTTAAAATATGGTGCTCTTCATATTTTACAGCCAGTTTCTGCAACATTTTTATGGTGCTTTCCTCATTCGGCTCGTTTACCTGAAGTACTTCGAACCGCCTGCTAAAAGCCTGCTCAGGCTCAATAATTTTGCGATATTCGTCAATAGTGGTTGCACCAATTACCGTGATTTCGCCACGGGCCAATTCTGGCTTTAATAAATTGCCAATTCCTGCGCCCAATGGACCTTTACTATCCAAGAGCGTGTGGATTTCATCAATAAAGAGCACAGCTTTTTCGAACTGTTTTATTTCTTTGATGATGTTTTTTAAGCGGTCTTCGATCTCTCCTTTGTAAGATGCACCTGCAATTAACGAGCCTAGATCCAACTCAAAAAGCTGAACCGGTTTTAAGCTTTCAGGCACATTCTGGTTTACAATATCGATGGCAAAACCATCAACCAGGGCAGTTTTACCTACACCGGCATCGCCAGTAAGAATTACATTTGGTTTGGTTCGCCGACAAAGGATTTCCATCATCATCCTCGTTTCTTTATCGCGGCCTATTATCGGATCAGTTTTACCGTCACGAACTAGCTGTAACCGGTCTATACAGTATTTATATAGTGCATTGCCTGTACTTTTATTTTCTGTAGCCGAAGTTGTTTGATCTGGAGAAACCGCTCTTGAAATTTCTTCATCCTTTACATAGAGGTCTAAAATCTCGCGTTCTTTTATCGGAAAAGATTTTAACTGATCAGGCTGAAAACCGATTCCGGGCTTAGCCAATGCGGTTAACACACAAACGGGTGTAATTAAATCCAATCCCAGTTTAATGCGTACATTATCAGCTTCTTCAAAAATAACGGCTATTTCTGGTGCACCACTAACGGTATCACTAAAGCTTGCCGATTTTGTCAGTTCATCGATTCGAACCTCCGCCCACTCACTAATGTATTCTTCATCCTTCCCAATTGAAGTGACAAAAGACCGTAAACCAACATCTTTATGCATTAAGCCTTTGAGTAAATGAGCTGCAGAAAATGTTTCGTTCCTGTATTCTTTTGCTAACGACTGTGCGATGTGTAGGGCTGTTTTTACCGATTCGCTTAAATTTGTAATTGCCATATCCCTTAATTGGTTGTAGGCAAAATTGCCGGGTTGAAATTATTTTCAGTGATGTAGTAGTATATTTTTCCGTTTGATACAAATTGTTGCTCAATCTGCGTAGCTCTTTTAATCTGCTGTACCGATTGGTTTAGTAATTTGATATAGTTTTCGAACTGATCGAGCGGCATTTTAGACGAACTCTTTAAGTCGTTAACTGTGTATTTCGACAAGAATTCGTTATTTAAAGGCAAACCTGTTACCAATTTAATATAGTTAGCCAATGTCATTGCTTTAACATCGCCTGACGATACTTTCATCCCCAACAATTGCTTAGGCATTTTAACGTAATTTTTAACCAGTTTGCTTCTGAAAGAAGACTGATCGGCCTGCAGGTTTTGCCCTAACATATTAGAAAAAACATCTACAATCTGCTTATATTCCATGTTATTTAATACAATCGCATATTGCAATTTAGAACGATTGTTTTTTACAACATCGGCTGATAGGTTCGCAGTGCTATAATATTTAAAAGCATTGTGCGGCATGCGATCGGCAACTTCGGCACCGACAGGTTCGGGCAACAAACCTTCTACATCGGCCGATAGATTTTTGCGCGATATCCCTGTTAAACGGAATGCACTATCTAAAGAACTGATCTGATTGTAAATATCCATATTGGTTTCTTTTACAAAACGGCGCAAAGCGATCGTCATACTCTGGTTTGAATTTACCGATCCTTTGGTAGGAAAAACCACTCCACCTTGTATTAAACTGTTTTTAGGATAATCTAAATAGTAAGAAATAGAATCCTGCAGGCTGGTATTGTAAGGTTGGAAGCTTTTTAAGCCTTCGCCTTTAACCATGGTATTTTTTCTATACTCGGCAGAACGGATAGCCGATTCCGAAACCAATTTACGCGATTGAATTACGAAGTCGTTAAATGACTGGTTAAAATCGCTATAAACCTGCAAAGCTAGAATACGAGCATCGGCAAGTGCAACTTGCTCACTTAATTCGTTAATGAGGTAATTATTGGTGCCACCTACATTCCCTGTACTGCCAACCAAGATAATTAAATTGGTTTCATTCTTTTTGGCTTTAAACAAATTTAATCCAGATTTTAGTGCTGCAAAAACAGGTTCTTCGGCAATTTCGCCATTACACCTCAGGGTATTTTTTGCCTGGTTTGACAGGAAAGTCATCAACTGACGGTAATCATCCTGGATAGGGCTAACAAAAATACCCTGTAGTGCACATCCGGTTTCGCCACGGTACACCACACCACCATAATTTACTTTAGTGCCTTTACCAAAATCGCCCATTATGCTTTCGAAAGATGCAATGGTATTGGTCATTCCGGAAAGATACTTGGTCATTGGGCTCCCGCCATCTACCACAAAAACTACATTTACCTTGCTTTTATTTTTACGGAGCTTTAAATAATCCTGATAAGATAATGCAGAACCGTTAATGGTTAATATTTTATTGTCTTTTTTGTTGTAAACATCGGTTGCTATACCCACAGCATAAGTACCGGCATCATCTGAAACCACAGGCACACTTCTTAAAATCAGATTTTCTCTTGGCAATAAAGGATCTACTACGAAAGCCGTTCCTTTATCAATTCCATTTTTGATTGCCGTTGAGGTAGAATCATCGTTATCATAGTTACCCGGTTTAACCGACGTGATGTACAGTCGATCTCCCCAGCTATGTACTGCTTCGGCAGAAACCCATCCGTAAATACTTTTTAAGGCGGTATCTGCAACCAACTGATCGTCAGAACCGATCAAATATTTTTTACCATCTTCCGATTTTTTGTAGATATAGGCAATTTCGTGCAACCTTACTTTGGTGCGTCTATCTTTAAGTTCAGGTGTATTATAAACCAAGATCGAATCGGTTGTATCGAAATAGAATTTTGGCTCGGTTAGCGCATTTTTTCCATTAACAATACCGATGGCTTTCTCTGCATAACCTGTTTTTTGGTTAGAGAATGCACGTTGCCACAGAAGCAGTTTAGATTTTGCAATCCAGCCGTAACTGATGGCACTTTTTTTATCGTTAATTTTTCTTCCCCTGATCATTCCAGCCTTATACTTGATCAGTTTCAGGTAGCCGTTTTCTTCTTTTGAAACATAAAAAGGCTCCATAAAGCTTATTTTTTTCATAATCAGGCTTCCACCTGGCGCTGTTGTAGTATAGTTATCTTCACGATCGGAAAAAACAATCCAGGGTAAACTGCTGCTACTGGTATTATCGTTAACGTTTATGGTTTCGGCTGGCCGCTCATAAGATTTAGGCATGTATTTTACTTTTTTGCCAAAAGACGCGGGCGATTGTGCATAAGCAAACGATATTCCTAAAAACAGGATGATTAAGGCATAATATTTTTTCATAGTATTTGTAGATGAGCTTTAAAATTAGGTTCAGATGTTAATCTATTTTGTTTTCGCCGGAGCATCAGTGGTTGCTGTTTCTGCAGGCTGGGCTGTTCCCGAATGTTGCTTAATGTTTAACAAACTGGCACAGGTAGAATTAGGTTTAATGGTTAACTGCGCTTCATCTACGGCTATTTCGCCTCCAAAAGTGAGCCCCATACAGTAAGAATAAATATCAGTTTGTTTTTTCTTCCCATTCATTTCTACATTTACAGTTACTTTTTCATTACTGCACATGTATTTATTAATCAGGTAATAATAATTGGAGTTAAAATCGGCGCCATTAGCAATGGCCTGCAAGCGGGCCCTGATGTCATCAATGGTTTTACGTTCTCCATCGCCAGGTGCAACCAGATCTTCAACTATTTCGGCATTGGGATCGGTAATTAGAATGGTTAAAAAAGCAGGCCTACGCGCTTTATCCGAACGAAGACGAACTACGTACTTTCCTGGTGCGCGGTAAGTGTATAAGGCCGTTTTTCCTTTAACATCTACCCGGCCAGTTTCGCCAAAAGACCATTCGAAATCTTTTCCTTCGCCATCGCCTTCCAGTCTGATTTCTTCGTTAACCAGACCTGCAGTTGGACCGCTTATGGTAAGCACGCTATCGATAATCGCTGCCTTTACAGTATCGCGTACGGTAATTGGAAATTCCTGGCGCAGTTCGCCATCTACCGTTAAACGTACAATATAAGTATCGGGTTTGGTGTAGTGATAGGCCCCTGTTTTTGTAGTTGCTTTTTCGCCATTACCGAATTCCCATAACCATTTAGTGGCTTTTGGCGTATTATCGGTAAAAACTAAATCCTCGTTTAAATAAATTTCATCTTTAAGGATTCTCGCATCAATGGCTCTTTTTTCGAACAAAGAGCTTTTAAATAAAAAAATCAGGCCTGTTAAGAGCAGCACAGCCAAAAGGATGTAAAGAATAACGTAGCCTTGCGAATTTGAGTTAACTTGCTTGGTGTTTGTGTCAGACATAGGTAGCGTTTTTTATAGGTTGTGGGATGTTTATCTTGCAGATATGGTTTGCTGCAGCTGACGTCTGTTGGTAATGCAGTCGTCTAGTTGTTTTTGGTAAAGTTCGATATCCGAAATGTTTTTATTTTGTTCTTGCCTATCGTAAAATAACCTGTTGTATAACTGTTCGTTTTGTACAAAGATTTTATAACGGTAATCAGATGCTTTACGATCGAATGAAGATTTGATAGCCCCTAATGAGCGTTGAATATCATCTTTCAAAAATACAGCCCGAACATTTGGATTGTAACGGGTAATCCATTTAAAGGTTGTATCAACGGTAGGCATGGTTTCTTTCACGGTATTCTCAAATACTTCATTTTCACTAATCTTAACCTCAAGTTCTTCTTTAGAAATTTCATACCGGGATGTACCGCTGTAAAAAATACCAAAGCTTAAAAGCCCGACAGTAAAAACGAATAGGGCTAAAAAGAACAAGAATTGTTCGCGCCTTTCTTTTATGCTTAATTTTATCATAATAGTTGCTAATTATCGGCCGAACCTGCCATTTCTAATTTTTTTTGCTGCTGATTGGTTTGCAAGAATACATTCATTTACGCGTTCTTTGGCTCTTTGTATCACAGATCTCGAATCGATAAGGGAATCTTGAAGAGCGGCCATTGCCCCAACATTATTATTCAGCTTTTCGTACAACAAGAAACTTGGTGTAGCCGCTGTTTTTTTGGAGATGAGGTCTTTTATCCTATTGTTGGCGCTTTGGATATCACTGAGTAAAATGGCCTGTTGGCTCATTTCATCAGCGTTATAATTGGTATACTGTGAAAGTTCCTTAAAGCGAACCAGAATTAGGTCGAAATTCGTATTGATATCTTTCCTGAGATAAGATAGTTTTTCAGTTTCTTTTACTTTTTTATCGAGTAAGGTGTACTCGTAATCAGAAGCTGCGAAAAAGAGATAAATACAAAGAATAGAGAAGAGTGTTAGGAATACAAAATTTAAAATAAACTTTGTATATGAATTCCTAATTTCGGGGGCGTTAATGGGTTTCATATAGATTTAATATTTTCACATAGCAATATCATAATAATTAATCTGACAATCAACCTCACTAAAAATCACACAAACCTTTTCAAATTAACATTGTACTATAACAATTTTTAATATTTGTTGTTTGGTTATAAAAACGATTTTATTTCTTTTACTTTTAACAAACTTTAAGCCAAACATCTATGTCTGAAAATTTTTTCAACAAACCCTTCAGATTTAACTCCATTTTTTCAGGCGCTGGCCTACAGGCAACTGACCTCGGTAAATCGATTTCTAACCACATTGAATTGATTATTTTTACCCGATTTGGAGAGCATAGATTCCACCATGATTTTGGATGTGAAATATGGGATCTCGACTTTGAGTTAATCGTGAGCGAAAGCATTTGGGAGGAAAAATTCCGCAAATCGTTGCTAAAATCCATAACTGACTATGAATTTAGGATATATAATACCGAGGTAGAAGTACGCATTACGGAGGTAGAAAATGTATATCCATTACGTAAGATAACCGAGATTAAAAAAAAGGTAGATATTAGTGTTAGAGCACTAATAAAAACCACAGGAGAAAAATATTTTTTCAACACTGCTTTATTTCTTAGTCCATTATCAACTTAATCTAAAACGCCCAAAATATCCTACACATGAAACCAGTTTTTTATTCATCAAAAGATGAAATCCGGAACAGAATTTTAAAAAATGCCGAAGACTTTTGGAACGTTAAGGATAGTAATGATTTTGATCCACTCGTAAAATTGATTATTGAGGCCTTAAGTAACGAACTTTTTAATGTAGCCAACGATGTTAAAAATCTTGAGAATAGAATTTTCGATAAGATTAGCCGCATTTTAGCTCCTGATCATTTAACTTCATCGTTACCCGCACACGCCATTATCCACGCCAAGCCAATTGAAGATGAAGATTACCTTTCGCCCTATACACAGTTTGCTTTTAAGAAAAATATTCAGCAAGAAAATGATAAGGCAAAAAAAATCGATATTTTCTTTAGTCCCTTACACCATATAAAAGTTCAAAATGCTGCTATAAAATATATTGCTACCGGAAATACCCTTTTTAATGTAGAGCAATTAAGCAAGCAGCCTGTTTTAAACACTTTGCCCGGTTCAGCAATAGAAAAAAACACCATCTACATTGGTTTTAACGGGATAAAAAACTGGATGGATTTTAATAAACTGAATTTATTTTTTGATTGGAAAAATTATTCGGTGCCAGAGAATACTTACGATCTGTTATCCTTAGGAAAATGGTTCTACAAAGACAATGAGCTTAGTGCTTATACCGAACGCTTTATGGACGAACCTTTAACAGGGAAACAAGAGGCGCCCTTTCAGAATAAACAATTGCTTAATCTGATTAAGGCTGACGTACTCCAGTATTACAGCAACCGGTTTATTACCCTTGGCGATCTCAACGATTTCAATATTGATGAAAGTAAGGAGTTGCCAGCCGCCTTTGCAAACATTTTTCAGCCAGCTAGCTTAAACCAGATTGATGAAAAAGTGAAATGGCTTAAAGTGGTTTTTCCTGCTGCCATCAATCAGGAAATGCTGAACGAGCTTCATATCTACATCAATGCATTTCCGGTGGTGAATAAAAGGTTAAGTCAGATTAAACACCGGCTTAAAACGATGAATAATATCATCCCGATTAAAACCGAAGCTATGGACCAAATGCTGGCTGTAGAAAACCTGAAAGACAATAAAGGCAAAAGTTATAACGAAATTCCATACACCAACGAGAACGATAAGGGTGATGGTTCATTCTCGATCAGATATGGTGGCACCGAGCGTTTCGATACTAGAAATGCAAAAGAATTGGTCGATTATCTGTTTGAGCTATTGAGAGATGAGAAGGCTTCTTTTTCTGCTTATGGTCCCGATTTTTTAAGTACCATGCTTAAAAATTTAGAGCAAAACATTGCCCTTATTGAACAAAAGAGTCGTTCGGCATTAAAAGACATCAAAGAATTACCCAGCTATATTGTATTAAAACCAATTGATGACGCCGATATTCTATTTTTAGATATTTGGGTTACACAGGCCGAAGAGGCTAACCACATTAATGCGGGAAGCCGATTAGCGGTATACGATAGTAGTAAAGTTAATGCAGAAAGCATCTTTTTATTAAGCCAAACGAAAGGAGGTCGCACCAGACTAAATGCTACAAACCGCGTTCAGGCTTATAAGTATGGGCTAACTACAGCAGATCGAATTATTACCAAGGCAGATGTGATTAACTTTTGCCGTTACGAATTGGGGCAACAGCTTAAAGGCATTACTTTAGCCAAAGGTATTGTGATGGATAATAAGCCCAATGCCGGATTTATTAAAACTACAGATATTATAATCGAGCCGGCAGACAATCTTAAACTCACCGTACAGGACTGGGAAGAACTGCTTGGCCTTACCTTGGCTAAATTAAATTTAAGAAGTACCATGAATGTACATTACCGGTTGTTATTAAAGCCAACAGTGTATAAAATGGTTTAAGTGTTTTGAGATAGATTATTCTGTTTTGTAAGCAGTTAGTGAAAATTACAGGAGGATTTTAAGGAGATAAATCTCTTTAGATTATCGTCATTTCTAAGTTAGGAAATGAAAGGACAGCATTTCATAGGTGTTATAATCCCGCCATTCGCTTTATCCCGATTGAAAATAATCGGAATGCCCGCTACTGTCGGGTTTAGTTAACAATGGTTTGTTTACAATAGCAGGTTTTCATTATTCGTGAATGAAAGGTTCGCGTTTCCTGCGGTAGTCTAAGTTAGATAAACCCGATTGTCGGGAAGAGCTTCCGATCCTTCATCGGAACTCGAACCAAAAGCGGGGCTGAAAATGCTAAGAACCACAAACCGCTCATTTCCAAATAACCTGGATTCAATTATTTTTATGGTTTTATAAGCAAGCCGAAAGAGATTGCTTCGTTGTTCCTTCTCACAATTAAATATATACCGTATAGCCCAAATAAGCGCTTTCTCCATCCGCACTTAATACTGTTTCCTGAAAATCGGTTGCGGTAAGCAGCTCAACATTTATCTCCGCATCAAGTGGCATAAGGTAATTCATCGCCATATCCAAAATAGCCCTGTTCTTTTGACCTGGAATAAAGCCAATCAATTCTTGAGGTGTGGTGGGGCCAATATTAATATTATAGGCCTCGTGCTCTGGCATAAAACTATCGCCAATAATGGTATCAATTCCTAGTGCACTGCCGCCAAGCTCCATCTGTAGCTCATCTGCAATTTTTAATGGGCTAATGTTAGCGGTAGTATCAACAAGGTTTATCGGCAAATTAAACAGGGCCGTAAGCACTTTAGATACAAAACCAATATCATTTCTTTTTAGTTGAATTTCGGGCAATAAATGCATCCAAATGATGCTCTGTTCTTTATTTAATAAGTTAAATTCATCCCAGCCGAATTCGAATATTTGGCTTAAATCCGAATAAGTAGTTTTTTTATCAAGCCTATTTTCATAAAGCTCGGTCATAATCCTAACATGATTAATTTCGGCATCGAAGGGGGTGAAAAACAATCTGGCCTGCTTCTCTTCTTCTCTCCTATCTCTGATATCCTTAATCATCGATTCTTCATCCATCCCTGCACTACCTGTTGGAGGTCTATGGAAAAGCCCTTCGGGCAGCATATCATATAAACTCTCTCTATTGGTATTAATGCGGATGCGATCGTGCCTTCTTTTTTCCGTATAATAGATGTTTGTATTTTCAATATCCTTGGCAAAAGCACGCTTATCAGGCCCTATCGGAATAACTTCAATACGATCGGCATCTATCACCTTACGTTCTATTAAGTCGGCAGCATGAGCCACCGCTTTATAATCTGTAAAGAGTTCGTTATTAATAAAAGTTTCTTTTTTCATTTAAACTTTAAGCTTGCTTATTTGTTATAGGTTAAATTTATATTATCGAAAAAAAATAGGATTATAATCAAATACTAAAGATACTATATTTGTAGTACATCACATCTATAAAAATTAATGGACGTTCAATCATTTTTTATTCGCTTTCTCTTATTCCCGCTGATCTTCGTAGTCTCAACGGCAGTTCTTTCCATCATCAATAAAAAGAACCAGTTTCTTAATAACAAAAGACTTATCGTAAGTGTTCTGCTAATTGGTATTATTTTAGCCACTCCAGGTTTCTTAGGGTTTCTGAACTTTAATTTTATGCCCTGGGGTTATATTATTTGCTGTATTTTTTACCTATTGATGGGTGCCATATTCGTTTATCTGTTAACGAAATACTACCCTAAAGATGTACTGGAGCGCAAGGTTTTTATCTTTTTCGCCACTTTAATTTCGGCTATTTTAGCTGTTTATTTATTCCAATTGGCCTTTAACTGGTTAAGCTCGGTAAATTTCGGGTGGTTTGGCGCAGGCAGCATTACCTGCTTTTTCGTTCCACTTATTTTTTGGTGGGCTTATGTTTCACTGCTTGGCATCCCTTCAGAAATCTACAAAATCTGGAAATATCCTGATACTCCTTTGGACATTAACATGGACCATGTAGATTTTAACAGGCTACTGGTATTGGAACTGGAACTGTATAAAAAAAGCACTGATCCCGAGCCCCTTAAAGTAAAAGTAAAAGCGGTAGAAAACATGAATTTCGGCATCTGGTTCCATAAGTTTATTGACGATTATAACCTCAAATTTGCTAAAAGCCCGGTAGCATTTAAAGGCGACGACCAGGAGAATTACAAATGGATTTTCTTTATTAAAACCTCCTTTTTTAAACGCAACATTTTTATTGATCCAGATCTGGATATTATAGAAAATGGCATTACCGAAAAAATGACGATTTATGCTAAACGCGTTTCAGAAAATGTAAATAAGCCTAATGAAGTTGGAGAAAGTGCTATCTTTATCTAACCTATATAAAAAACATTTACCATGATAAAGCCGCTAAAATATAAATCCATTAACTGGATTAATGGCATGAAGCTTTCTAGTGATCATTTTACAGTAAGCGACCTCTATTTGCAGGATTTTGTTCGAGATGCCGTATCTATACAATTAAACAATAGTAATTACGGATTTTTACCACCCTTTACGGGTTATAAAAGTTCGCACGATATTGAGATTATAGAAAAAGCCACTAATCATATCGAAGTTAGGGTAAAGTACTGTAACGCTGTAACCCCAGAGGGTTGTCACATTGATATTGTACAGTCAGATCATATGATGGATACACTGGTTCACAACCATTATTTTGGCCAGTCAGAACCCCGCAACTATGTTATTTTGCTGGTGGTGAGTCCATTTAACCGCACTCCAACAGGTACACCTAACCCCGAAGAGAGCCCAATCCGTTATCCAGAGTTGGCAAAAAGTTACGCTATTGCCGTTTTGCCCGAGAGCGAAGTAAGCTCACAAACAGCCGACAGTTATTTCCTAACGATTGGACAGGTTTATTACGAGAACGGAAGATTAACGATCAACAACAATTATATACCACCCAGCTCAACCATAACAAGTCATCCGGCCCTGATTAGATATTATGAATCTTTTAGTGTTTTACTAAATGATTTACAGCTCGCGGCTTTTAAAATTATCGATAAAACGGGAGGACGTGATAATATCACTCCCTTAGGTAGGAATATCCGTTTAATCTCGGAGAAAATTGTAGATTATATTGCAGGTTTATTTTACGAATACAGAAACATTGCTCATCGCGAATCGCCAGCAGTTTTAGTAGGTTATTTCTCCAGTTTGGCGCACATCTTTTTTACGGCCATTAAACTGATTGATCCCCGCGAAAGAGAAGAACTGCTAAAGTATTTTTACGAGTGGAAAGATGTAACCCCTGGAAACTTTGAAGAGCTTTTAGCCAAAACCATCGAACTGGTTTACGATCATAAACAAATTAATAATAGTATGCTAATGGCAAACGAGTTTATGAATGTATTGGTAGCACTTTGGAATAAGCTAAGTGGATTAGAATATATTGGCCAGCGTAAAGAAAATATTGTGGTTGCCGAACAGCAGGTTGTACAGCAGGTACAGGCCAGAAAAACCTGGACATTGCTGGATTAAAATTATTTCTCGGATTAAGTTAATGATAAAGCTGTACCCATAACTAGGTACAGCTTTTTTAGTTCTTATAACTGTTGCAATATTTTTAGTCAGGATACTAATTTGAGGTGTAACCAAACTTCCATTGTAGGTGGTTCCGGTAATCCACTCATAATTTTAGGTTTACATTACCAGCTTGTAAACTCAAACCAGCAATAAAGATTTCTAATAAAAGTATCACCAGAAATAGTCAAAATCAAACCTAAAAATCACGCAAACGATTGACCAATTTTATTGTTACTCAACAAATTAGTTATTAGTATAAAAAAGTCCAGACAGAGAATCACAAAATAAAAAAGACTCAGCCTTTGCAAGCCAAGTCCATCAAAATCTATAAGGAATAATATTTTAATCGAAAGCAATCTGTTCTGTTCCTGAGATTTTATCGATGTGACAAGCACACTTGCCCCCGCTTACTTTTATTATGGCAGATTTAGTCTGACTAGTTTCTACTGACGTGCCGGTAATTTTTAAATCATCTCCCTCCTCTGATAAACTTTGAATATTGCCATCATCAACTACAACAAACGCCCCTTTTATGGTATTAATCGAAATATTTGAATTGGCCTGTAGTTTTTCCCCAGTTCGTTGGTTTACTACTTTAAAGTCTTTTACTTCGGTAGCCTCACCTTTATTGTTTACAAACCTTATCCCTACTGACACAAATTGGTACGTACACATTTTCTCTCCACAATCGGAGGTTTTATTTTTTTCGCACGAAAGCAGGGCCATACCCATCAATAATAGCAATGTTATTTTTTTCATAGTTTCTCGGTTTTCAACCAAAAACGACAAAACCTGTTAAAACGCTACAAAGAATCGGGTATTAAAGCGGTTTACTGAATAACAATTTCGCTTTTGCACTAAGCAGCCATTATCACGTTAACCAACATTCTCTTACCCGCATCTCTCATTTGCCATAAAACCGTTAATAGTAACATTTGTTTATACAAAATCTGGTAAAAATAACTTTAGTAAAGAGGCTGCAAAGGAAGACATGTGAAGTGAAAATATTAAAATACAATGCTATCTATTTTCACCTTCCTCTACAACTTATTGTATTGATCCCAACAATTACCACTGGAGGTCTTGGGTTAGCAAAGATAAATGTGTAGATGTAATGTAGACGCTTTAGGAGGCCAGGTAGACGTTTTGTAGAATGTTAAAATTAGGTTACTGCATCGGGTGTATATAATTTTGTCGTAGTAATATCCTCCGGGTGGAAAATGGCAGAGCCGGGCTATCCGAACTTCGTATTCAATTAGAACCATATGCAGCAACAACGAAATAGAATAGATCTTGAACATTTGCAATCAATGTATAACGAAGGCGATTTCCAAGAATGCTTTAAGGTCGCGGAATTTTTCCTGCTGATTAATCCTCAAAATCAGGACGGTATATTGCTTAAAGCAAAATGTGCGTTTCAATTATCGTTTAATAACGATACCAGTAATAAATTTTTGACTACTGCCATCAACAGCTTTGACGAGTTGCTGCAGCTGGTGCCTGCTCATGAAGAGGCGATGTTATTTCTGGCCTATATCAGTATTTTTATAACAGGTACAGATTTATCAAAGGCCATGATGTACTGTGCTCAGTTGACAGCATCGGTACATTTAGATACACGGATTAAAGCTATTACTTATCGGCAGGAAGCTTATTATCAAACCGGCGACATAGATAGTACATTGAAAGATTTGGAGCTGTTAATAATATTAAACCAGGCGCACACTATTGAAAACCGTAGTTTGGCTGATCAGCAGCAGGCAGCATTATATGCAAAAAAAGCAGATCTTTACCTTTACCATAAAAATGACGCTGCTAAAGCGCTTGAAATCTTTAAAGAAGGATTGGTACATGGGTATAAGGATGTACATACCTATATCCTGATCGCCAATCTAGCGCTCGATCATCAAGATTATGAATTGGGTGGAGAGATTGCCCAGATAGCTTTGTTTTCTAGCAATGACGATGCTGATGAAGACCTATTAACCCTGTATAGGAGGTTAAATGAACTGACCCAGCAGAACATCAATAGTAGATCCATTATCTACGCGATGTTTATTGCACTTAAAATATACCCGGAGCAACTGAAGTGTGATACTGTTGAAATGTTGAATTTCGCGCAGCATTACATTAAGATGTACCCTGATTGGTTTATCCCTTACCATTATGCCGGCACTGCATTGTATGAAGCAGGAAGTTATGGTGAGGCACTTCCATACTTACATAAGAGCTTAGCGTATGGTGGACTGGCACTTGGTCTGCAACGTTTCATTGAAGTAACTTATCGGGTAAAGGGCCAGCTGCCAATAATAGAAAAATGGCCTGTTGACTCTCCCATAATGTACTATAATGCAGGGGTATGCTTTTTCGAAGAATCAGAAAGCAATATCGGTAACGCGGGCATTTCCAGCGAACTATTGAAGATAAGGGCAAATTTTTATAAGATTTCTTACGATAGCTTTTATGATTATTTCTATAACGACAAGGGAAATGGCGCCAACAATGAGCCACATATTTTCTCGATGTGCTGCAACAACTATGGCATAGCTTTGAGTGTGTTGGGGGAATATGAAACCGCGGTCGAGGTACATAAGCTGGGTTATGCCTTATCTCCCTTTTGGGAACAATTATCGTCATTGGCAACTGCATTATTTGCGCTTAAAAGATATGAAGAAGTAATTGAGGTGGCCGAACAGGCACGTACTTATAGTAGTGAATATTTCAGTTTTGAAGATTATATCGATTTGAAGGGTAGGCAACTTTGGTCGATTTATAATTTAGGCCGGAAGGAAGAGGCAAGTAGCCTTTTGAATTTGATAGAAGAGGAATATAACAGCTTTATTGCAACCTATGGAAGTGAACTTACCGAGCAGGAACGGTTTGTATTAAGCCAAAGGTATATAGTTGTACAAAATATTCGTCAGGATCTTTTGAGTGAGGATGACCCAGAAATTGCGGTTCAGGTTTGGCAGGAACAGCTGGATAAAAACCCCGACGATAACTCGTCATGGTATATGCTGATGCAGAATTATTTTCAACTGAAAGATTACAAGCAGTGTATTGCCTGTGCCAATAATTATCAATCGGTGAAAGGTGCCGCAATCAAAATAGACTCGATTCAGAAGGTATATTACATGCGTGGCATGTCATACCTGTATCTGGGTGATCATATCACAGCCAAAGAAAATCTGAAGAACCTGCTCGATAATTGCCAGCCTGGAATTGAAACTGAGGAAAGCATTATCTGTGATACCAATATAACCTTGGCACAGTGCAGTTATGCCCTGGAGCAATGGGATGAATGTATGGACTTTTCGCTGGCAGCAATAGCCTGCTACGATAAGAACGGCTGGAAGTGGGATGATGTCAGGTTACAGGTTAGCTTACAATATGCAGATGCATGCAAAGCAGCTGGCGAGACAGATGCCGCTATAGGAACAATAATCAACATATTGAAGGTAGAACCTGAGAATGAAGATGCACTGAAAAGGAAACAGGAATGGAAACATGGCGGATTATTCTCTTTCCTGAAAAGGCGATAAAAAAATAATGCACATGCATTGCAAATGTGTTTATGTAGATGGCAGCACCTTAATAGCGGATAGGCCTTTGGTGGATAACCCAGAAAGTGCTGATTCCTTCAATCAACAATTCTCTGGTTTACAGTGGATTTCTCATATAATAAAATTATTAGAATGAGATCAAAATAATTTGGATTATAAAACTTATACGAACTATCAAATACGCTGCACATGATCATTCTCTCCAAAATACTTTATTTCATCAGTCACTACGGCTTTTACACCATAGTGCTTATCATCTTGCTCTTCGGGTCTCTTGCACATTTCACCAGGCGGGCCTTATTCCTTATAGCCATCATCCCGCTAGCCATAGCCAATGGTTTTGCCAGCCAGTATTTAAACGCCTGGTTTTTGAACAGGTATGGCGTACGAAGTACGGCCATCATCACTTCTGATGTTGAAACCAATTCTACACTCAACGACGCCTATATCCACGATTATGGAGCAATAGTGATGAAACAGAACGGTAAATATATAAACGCTGATTTCTCCACCACATCAGCAGCCATATACCCGATCGAAAATAGCATTCAAATTCCGTCAAAAGGCCAAAGCTTCCCGGTAAAATACATTCCGGGTTTTGAGAAAAATATCGTGATCCTTTATTACGAATCCAAACAAGGACAGAGCCGCCTGCGCTTCGAAAGACAGGAGCCCATCAATGCCGCCCGCATCAAATATGAAGCTGATTCCACTAATAATGAATTCATTGAAGAATACTTAAAAGCATTAAAAGACTACACCGAACAATATAATGATGAAAATACAATAGCTTATCAGCTAAAGATTATAGAATTGCAGCGTGCGTTGGCGGCGTCAAAATAGAATAGGCTGAATCTGGAATAGCATTTTGGATGTTCACTATGGTATCATACTAAAAAAGGTGCCTCAAACAGTTTGACCAGTTGCTTGTAAATGGCTTCCAGAAAACGAAAAAGCCTGTAAACATTTTATTTACAGGCTTTTAGTTAAATTTAAAACTATTTTCGCGGAATGGACGGGACTCGAACCCTATCCATATATCTTTGATAATTAGCTTTTTAAATTACACTAAGGGAGGCTGCTCACTATATGCTCACCATTTTTTTGCAACTATTTGACTGTAATTGACTGATCTAAAGATAGCCAATAATATTATTAGATGCAATTTATTTAAGGTCGTGAAATACATAATATCCTGATAGTGAAGACCATTTGTCGTTTCCGCAATACCGCTTTCAATTACGCCACTAAATACCTGACAATAATCGGGGTCACTCCAGGGCATACGGGGCAATTAAAGCTAGGTTAATCAAACCCCCTGTACAAATAACCTTCATTGGAGTACCATAGCTCCACAACAAAAATAGGATCTATTAGAATATACAGCCAAAAAGTATTGAAGGGTTGATCGGGGGCTTTTAACAAGTGGCTGCTTGCTTTGCCCTAAAGTAATTCTTCTCGAGCTCTACTGAATAGGCATATTATATCAGGAATTATTATACAATAGACCAAACTGCCCAATTATAGCTTACACGCCTTCATCACATCTTTGCCATTTACCGCTAACCAGATTATATTTATTGGATTTAATTCATTCATCAACCTATTTTTTTGTTTCCTGATATATTTTATTTTCCTATTCCATTCATTATTTTCAATGGCATTAATAATATTATCAATTGTATCAAAAGGATCAAATACATTTATTTTTACAAAGGCTCTTTCATCTATAAATTCTTCTAGATTCAAACAGCCATCATAAAAACAAAGACATTCGGCTATAATTGGGTCCGTTATTTTTTCAGTGAAGTAATTTTTTTCGAAAGAATTTTCACAAGCAAAATGATACATATAACTCCATAAAGCATCATATTTATTTGTTAATTCACCTCGATAGGATTTTAGTTGTTTCAGAAAAGTACCTTCGTATTGTTTACCCCACAAATCAAGCCCATCATCTATTTTTTTATCTAAAATTGATACCAACTGACGTCTAGCTTTATGTCCTTCCAAGTAATTTAGTTCACTGGTTACACTTGACAACAACTCAGTTTTTTCAATTTCTTTTTTTCGGAGCAGAGCCCAATCTTTATCGGAAAAATTTTGCCAAAATGGAAGAGGTAAATACATATCCATTATTTTAGATGTCGCATGCGATCTATGGCTAGTAGGTGGTTCAGTTAAAAGGGTAATAGCTTTGTTAGCGTCATAATCCTTAAAATCATCGTGAGGTCGTGTAAATATGACTAATACATCGTAATCTTCGCCAATTGTAAGTTCTATATTTTTCCATTTTGGATTCCCAAAATTGTATTTCTTAAAAAGATTAAACATACTAACATTATCTTCCCAAAAACCGGTGAGCTGCACTTTCATTTAAGTATAATCTGAGGTTGTGAACATATTTTTTTTTGCAGTATATATGTATTTAATCTTTGTCTCATAGAAGAAAATCGTATTTCAATCTGGTCATTTTTCTAAGCATTTTGCATTGCAAGATAAACAAACTCAAAAACCCCTTATGTGTAAAAATAACTTTAGGTACTTGAATAAAGCACCTTTCTTTTAGTTGGTATTTAACATCTTAACTAAATTCCTTGTAAACCTTTTTAATAAAGAACTTTCTTCAGTAATAATCTCTACGTCTCCCTGCATACCGTTTTTAAGCAAAATTTTATGTTCAGAATCTTTGTTCTCGTATCGATTAAAATTAATTTTGGCAATGAAGACACTATCTTTAAATGCCACCTCCGAAATGTAATTTAGTTTGCCTCTGATCACACCATATTGCTCAAAAGGAAAACTTCTCATTTTGACAAGTACATTCTGACCGATTTTTACCTTACCCATATTGTATTGGGGTATCTGTACCTCTCCAAAGAAATCTGCATTTGCTGGATTAACCATAAACAGTTCCTGACCGCTGATCACAGTCTGGTTCCCTTGGACAATGCCCGCAAAACTCACTTTACCATCTACTGGGGCACACATAATATGCTGATTGATCCATGCATTTGTTTCGGTAATCATATTACTCAACGACTGCACAAATTTCGCTCTTTCATCTTGTATGATGTGGTCTAAATCGAGTATCTCTTTTTTCTTGGAGGTATAATCGGCCATGTTGTTCAATAAAGCGGTTGAGGTTTGCTGTAGCGGATATTGGCCCGACAGGTACTTATTCTCCTGCTGCTTGTATTCGCTAGTGGAAATAACACCTTTCTGATAAAGCTTTTTATAAGATTCAAACTCTTGTTTCACATTTGCGTATTCTTTTTCCTGAATTTCACGCTGGGAAATGATCTGATCTTTTAATTTGCCAATTGACGTTAAATCGCTCCTTAGATATTTTTTTTTACTTAGGTAATATCCATCCTTTTGGGCTGAACTGAACTGTAGATACTGTTGGTAAAAATTCTGATAGGCACCCTGTAACTCACCTAGATTTAGCCCTTTCGGCAATTGCGTTTCCACATAACCTGAACTATTTTGTTCATTGTTAATCTCGGACAGTACCGCCCGAAGTTTAATGACATCGCTATGATTTCCATTACTCTCCATAAAGGCTAGGGATTGGTTTTGTTTAACAATCTGGCCCTCCTTAACCAACAGTGCAATAATTTTACCGGTCTGTTTGGCAAATACCATCTTCGGCGCATTCAGGGAGTTTATCTTTAAGCTAGTTTTTACAACATCTGGATAGTGTATGAAAGCTGAAATGCAGAAAATAGAAAGTATAATGCCGAGAATTAAGGAAATTCCTCTTCTTAAAATCCACGACGGGACTGCGGTAATAATCTCCTGAACTTCTTCGCTGTTGATTTCCAATCCGTTCAGTTCGTTGTCTATCATTTTCTTTTCTTCCATTTATACTCCTAGTTCCAATTGATTTTTCACCAATTGATAGTATTCACCATTATTTTTTACCAGCTCCTGATGGGTACCCTGTTCTATGATCAAACCTTTATCCAATACAACAATGTTATCTGCGTTCTTTACCGTACTCAACCGATGGGCAACTACTATAACCGTCCGGCCTTTAAAGAAAGTTTCGAGGTTCTCCATTATAATTTTTTCATTATTCGCATCCAAGGCATTGGTTGCTTCATCAAAGAGGATGTATTCCGGATTTTTATAAACTGCCCTTGCAATCAGTATACGCTGGCGCTGTCCCTGACTAATGCCGTTTCCAACTGCACCTATCTTTGTATTTAGACCTAGTGGCAATTCTTCCACAAATTCACTAATGTTGGCAGCTTTTATAGCATGCAGCAATTTAGCCATATCTGGATATTCATCTGCGACGGCAATATTGCGTGCAATTGTATCTGAGAATATAAATCCATCCTGCATCACAATGCCGCATTTCCCGCGCCAGTAACGGTAACCAATCTGCTTAATAAGAGTATTGCCGATCTTGATTTCTCCTTTCTGTGCTTCATAAAACCTTAACAAGAGCTTTAAAATGGTAGTCTTGCCACTTCCACTCATCCCGACAATAGCGGTCGTTTTACCCTCTGGGATCTGCAAAGTAATGTTACGCAAAACAGGTTCATTCCCAGCACCCGGATAGGTAAATGATACATTCTGAAGACAAATACTTTTATTCAGAGGAAGTTCATTTAAAAAGCTTTTCCCTACGGGCTCTTCATCTTCAAGTTCATGGATCTCATTTAAACGTTCTAAGCTAATCTTCGCATCCTGAAAAGATTGCAGAAAGCCCAATAATTGCTCTATTGGACTGTTCAATTGGCCTACAATATATTGGACCGCCATCATCGCTCCAAGTGTCAGTTGCCCATCGATAACGGACTTTGCTACTATAAAAGTGATCAAGATATTCTTTCCTTCATTAATAAAGAAAGTACCGAACTGCTGGTATTGTCCCAATGCAAGGCTTTTTATGCTAAACCTGAACAATCCTGCCTGAATTCGCTCCCATTCCCAGCGTTTTTGCTGTTCACAGTTGTTGAGCTTGATTTCTTGCATACCGCCAATCAGTTGTACAATAGTACTTTGATTTTCAGAAGACATATCAAACCGTTTGAAGTCCAGTTCTCTCCTCTTTTTAAGAAAGAAAATTACCCAGAGGCTATAGATCACACTGCTCACAAAAAAAACAATAAAAATGCTAATGTTGTAATAAGCAAGTACAAATGAAAACACCACAAGATTGAAAAGCGAGAAGATGGTATTTAGCGATGAGCCGGTTAAAAAACTCTGTATCCTTCCTTGGTCACTCATCCTTTGCATAATGTCGCCTGTCATTTTAGTCTCGAAGAAGCCCATCGGGAGCTTCATTAGCTTGATCAAAAAATCAGTAAGAATAGAAATGTTTATCCTTGTGGTCATGTGTAACAGTATCCAGGAACGGATAAAATCAACACCCAATCGCCCAAGAAAAAGCATGGTCTGCGCAATTAAAATGATATAGACAAAATTTAGATTACGGGTATTGATCCCAATATCGACTACAGATTGGGTTAAGAAAGGAAAGATGAGCTGTAATAAACTTCCTACCCCCAAGCCTAAAAGCAATTGAAAGATCAGCTGCTTGTACTTAAAAAGATAGCTTATCATGTAAGTGAGGCTCAATCCTTTTTCTGAATCTCCTCCTTGCTGGTAAAAATCAGGGCTAGGAGAAATCATTAAAGCAATCCCCTCAAGGCGTCCATTATTCTGGGTACTCAGCCAGTTCTTGAAAAATTCAGTTTCACTATACTTAATTAACCCTTTGGCCGGGTCTGAAATGTAATAGATCCTAGTATCGGAGTAAGATTTAAAGGAAATTTTATAGAGTACAACAAAGTGGCTTTGTCTCCAATGAATAATACAGGGTAAATCGATTTCTTGTAGCTGCTCTACTCCAATCCTTAAACCTATCGTCCTAAAGCCAATTTTTTCCGCTGCCTCACTAATCCCCAGTAGAGATGCCCCCTGTCGGTTAATCCCAGAGATTTCACGTAACCGTTGAATGGTATAATTTCGCCCATAGTGTCTGGCGATTATACGCAAACAGGTAGGGCCGCAGTCCATTTGATCCGGCTGCTTATAATGGGGGAATTTTTTCAATTGGTTATATATAAAATGGTACTCGTCTTATTAGTAATGCCGACTAAATCCTATAAAAACAAGAATTACTGACCTTTAAATGATCAGCCATGATTACTGGGGTTATCATATCCGTTAATGTTTTATAGCAGTACTCTTTTGAGTTTATCCAGACGGAAAGAGGTATCTCGGAATGTATCATCTCCCCTATAAGATTCCCTTAAACAGATATCAGAATATCCAAAGTCTTTCTGAACAGATATAAACGGATAAATAACCATTTTACGGCTTGTCATTTCTGAAAACTTCCCATCTGATGTTACAGTTTCCAAAAAAGGTTCGTCTAAAATCTGCTGAAAAAACTGTTTAAAAACTATAACAAACTGTGTGCTCCAAAGACTGTCAATCCACCACAAGTTTCCAGCGACAGGCACTGCAGTTCCATAGTTACCTATCCCACCAAAAACAACATATGTTCCCAGATCGTTGGCCCTGATAATATTCTCTAACAATTTTTCTTTTGTATATTCTTCCGTGAATACATGATCATCTTCACATATGATAATGACATCATCGTCATTTTCTATGGCTATCTTAATTATCTTTCGAATACTTTGCCATAGTCCAACAGCACCAATCTGATGCTCACAAGCTTCGATTACATTAACATCAAATTCACATCTTCCCGCAAACTGCAATTTAGCATGCTCAAGTCTTTCTTGTCTTTTGGGTAGATTTATAACATAGGTAGGTATAGAAAAATCGTCAGCGGCAAAATCGTCAACCTTTTCGCCTTTCAGAATGTTTTGATAAAATCTTTTTACTTTCGCAATCTTATCCATCATTGCCAGAGTATTTTTGAATATGGAATCTACATAGCCACCCGCATTATTCTTTGCCGTTACGTCTGAATACCCAAATTCTTTTTGAATAGATATAAAAGGATAGATTACAAGCTTGTTTTTTGCAAGCGAGGAAATTTTTAGATCCGCTGTATCAATATCGTTAAAACCCGCTTCCAATATGACCTCGAAAAACCTTTTAAACACAACAACAAACTGTAGACCTGTAAATTGATCTACCCAAAATAAGTTTTTTGATATTTGTAAAGCATCATTAAACCAGCTCACTCCCCCAAGCAATATATCCACCTTTTTTTGTTGGCACAGAAAAATGTATTCATAAAGCATTTTAGGCATATATTTATTTGTGAATACATGGTCGTCTTCACAGATAATCACGTATTCAATGTCCTTTTTTTTAGCTTCTGTAATAATTTTTACAATATTTTGCCATAATCCTATTGTGCCTATCTCATGTTTGTCGGTTTGTAATAGTTTTAAGTCAAATTCTGACCTGCCTTCAAATTGGCTTTTTATGTGATCCACTCTATCAGTACGTTCTCTTAAATTTATTGCATAGGTAGGGATAGAAGTACCATTGCCGATATCTTTTTTTTTCATTTCACAGTTTTACCTTAGGTCGGTTTTTCCTTACCAACTTTTTAATTCTATCACATTGGCCCATAACTTTTGTTAAAGGTCTCACGTTTAGTCTTAATTTTTCATTGATATTTTTTTAATGTTTAGTGGTTTTTCAACGTGTTACTTATCTCCTGATGTATTTTAACGGCATAGTAGTTAACCGGGCAAATCCTTTTTAGGAAAAAGTTATAATTATGTTTAACCGATATCAGTGGAACCCCCTCAAATGATCGCCAAACAACAGCTTTAGCTCAACAAATACTCGATATCTTCCAGTCTGTATGGCTCTGGTAGTTTGTAGCCATTTATAAATATGGTTGGTGTAAAAGTAATTTCTGCCATTTCACACCAATGCTTTTGTTTTGCTGTTAAAACATTCATTTCTCCATTAAAAGAAATAGGATATTTTTTAGCCCATATATCATATTTACCTTTACTGTTGAAATACCAATCGTCCAAAGCATTTTCCATTATTTTACCGTCATTTAAAGAAGATAAAGCACCGATATGCCGCGCCACTTTCGTTCGTTCATCACGGTCATTGTTCCCTGTTGAAAAAATGACCCTCAGCTGCAAATCTTCTCTATTCTGTAGCCACTCATTAATGGTGCGGTGTGCTTTGGCACAAGGGCCACAAAAAGGATTGCTAACCATAGTGATTACAGTGCTTGCTTCCCGATTTCCCAGGTTAATAGGCGTTATGTCATCTGAAATAGTATATCTATGCTGGCTTGTAAGTAATTGGCTAAAAAGATCACTATTATATTTAAATTTTTTAAGTTGCTTTTTTAAAGACTCTGTTTGTTCTGATTTCATCAACAACGGCTTTAAAGCTGACCATATAGCTATAGGAAACAAAAAGGAAAATATAGTACTGAGTATATTGTTAGTAGACAGAAGCTGCCATGACCAAGAGTAATTTAATACAAACACAAACCCCTCAAACCATAGAAGAGCCTGTACAGTGCAGCACAGTAGGCACCAGTTTTTTCGCTTAAACTGATAGCTAATGGAATAAAATGTATAAGGTAGACAGGCAATATTTAACCACTTCAACAAAATAATACTCGAAGGATTAAATAATAAACAGATAAATGAACCTACAAAATAGAACATTCCGACTTCACTCCAGCTTAACCAGCTGGTCACCTTAGCTGCATCGGACTTTAATATTGCGTTGCACTCATTTTTCTTGCCTAGTGAACATAAATTTTGTATAAAAGGATTGTTCGCATTAATACTGTACATAATCAGTAAAATGCTTACAATTACTCCCATAAGCTTTAACGCCAAAAGCGACAGATAAACAGCGTTAACGTTATTAAAATCCATTTTCAGTACCACAGCAGCCAAACTTGCTACAACGAGAAACGGTAACCTAAAAGAATTCAATAACGACCTAAACAGTGATTCTCTATAGCTACTTTCTCCGCTCCCCTCCACCTTTTGAGCATATAATAAAATACCACTCCATTGGCTCAAAAAATCTTCTTTGGTTAAGACTTTATTTATTCCTGCCTCACCACTATATTTCACTATGTTGCCTACAATATCCTCCACCAAAATGAATCTACCAGCTCCTTCTGGAAAATGGGCGATAAATGGATAAGATAACTCTTCTGTATTTAAATTTTCTTGATCTATTTTATAAGATTGATGAGGAACTTTCCAGCTGGTTAAACAATCGCTCAAAGCTAATAGACTTGGGTATTCAGGATGATTGGCCAAACACTCTTCAGAGGTCTCTGAGGTTACTTTGATATTGAGCTTTTTTATAAGCGCTTTTAATGTTAAATCTGCATTTTCATCCTGGCTACGAAACAGTTTCCAGTTTTTTAGTCCCCCAAAGACATTTTTAAGTTTATAAAAAGATAGACCCCCATTGAAAATTGCACTGAGAACGTTCATATTTGCTGTGTTAATGTGCCGAATATGAACCAATAGTTTAAATTTAATATTAAAAATTTGTTACCATTAGATTTTCATCCAATTCCAGATAGTTCAGCAGGCTCTATCTCCATCTAATCAGACAAGTCAGCCAATCGGACAACTCACCATTGATTGAAGTGAACCACTGATATGAATAGCGTTGCAATGCACCCCTATTCCAACTTGTATAAACCAAACGAGAGGAAAAGAATATCAGTCAAGCCTAATGCAAATTATAAAAAAGCTAACCAATGACAGTAAAACAGATTTTGTCATCTGCGGCGCTTCTCTTTCATTTATAATAAGACATCGTCATCACTTGAAATAAAGGGTATACCTCAAATCAATTAGATAACGGCAAGTTATCATATCTTATGCCAGCCGTTAATATAACCTGCTATAACCAACAGACAATTGAGAATTAAATCAGCTACGCTTTCAATTTGAAATCCAATTTATCCATTCAAACCCGCATGAGACCTACGACAACTTATCAATGCATCAGAAATTTAACTTCTAGGTAATATTTTAACAATATACGCTAGCTACCTTTCGTAAGAAAATCTAATGAATAAAATTAATTTTACTAAGTGATTCATCTAAAAATGTTAATGTCATTGTTTTCTTTTATGCCGTAATTATATTGTTTAACTCTCAACTTCTGCTTTTTTGCTTGACAGCGTAACCATACCATATACCATAAGTAGTTCTTTATCCGGGTTAGAAATAGCTGGAGATCAAACTAGAGCGATGGCTTCTTAATCAACTATGACACTAATCAACATAATCGGATGGCTGGGTGCCATACTGTACATAATAGCATATTTTCTATTGACAATCCATGCCATTTCATCATCGTCTTTTGCATATCATTTTTTGAATGTTCTTGGGGCAATCGGCCTTACAATCAATGCCTGCTACTTAAAAGACTCGCCAAATATTATCGTCAATCTTGTATGGCTCTTAATTGCAATAAGCGCAATTAGTAATCTATATAGGAATAGACCTGAGCAAAAACATTAGGATCTAATACTACTCATTGCAAATTTAGAGTATGATGCTAGTAGCAAAAAAGATCAAGAAAGTATTGTGTAAGGCCAAATTACTAAAAAAGGAAAATAGTGATCCCATAAAGATCAAAAAAACCTCAACTGGAATGACAAATGAGAACTACATATGTGTCCTCTCTAATGGCGAACAGCTTGTAGTAAGATTTCCTGGAAATGGTACCAGCGATATGATCAGCAGAAAAGACGAATGCCAAAACCAGAACTTGATTGCAGGTCTTGGGCTAAATGCTGATGTTCTATTTTTCGATGATGAATCAGGCATAAAAGTCAGTAGATATATTGAGGACATATTCGCTCAGAATCAATCAACCTATAATAAAATCCCAGAAGTATGCAAAGGTTTAAAAAAGCTGCATAATTCAGGTACTCATTTCAAAAATAGGTTTTGTTTTTTTGAAAAAATAGAATCGTATGAAACAATATTATACAACCGTGGCCATTTTTTATGTAGGGACTATCTGGAAATAAAAAACAAAATATTGAAACACCAGCAAAAGCTCTACAGCAATGTAACTTGGAAATCATGCCATAATGATCCTGTGCTAGAAAATTTTTTGATGGACGGGTGTTCTCGCATTTACTTGATTGACTGGGAGTATTCTGGCATGAACGATCCCTTATGGGATATTGCCTCATTTGCGCTAGAGAACGGTTTAAATGAAGAAGAAGAAGCTTACTTATGGAATTGTTATTGGGACGGTCAATATCCAACACCCGCTATGCTTGAGAAAATAAAACTATTTAAGGTCTGTCAGGACCTTCTCTGGCATGTTTGGGCAAAAATAAAAGAATCACAAGGCGAGGATTTGTTTAGTTATGCGGAAATGAGATTAAAGAGGGCGATCCATTCATTGGCCCTCAATCCTAGCCTTGGACTGGGTGACAAATTGTTAAATATTTAGAAACAACTGAGCACTACAGGTTTCTTAATCAGCAAACTAAGGTTTGTTAGAAAAACATGCTCAACATATGATATTATTAAATTGAAGGCACGATGAATGCAATTATACTTGCGGCAGGAACAGGAACAAGGCTTATGCCTTACACGGAAGCCTGCCCAAAGCCGCTTATAAAAATTAATGGGGTTCCAATAATTGAACGACAAATAGATTTTATAAGAGCGATTGGAATCCGAGATATTTATGTTGTTACTGGGCATTTACATCAACAGTTCGAATATCTCAAAGAAAAATATGGTGTACAATTGGTCTACAACCCCGAATATTACAGTTATAATAATATTTACTCTTTTTATTTATGCCGGGAATACTTTGGAGACACCTGGATATTTGAAGGAGATGTATTTTTATATAAAAACTTCCTTCAGCCTGACATCTCAGATTCCACTTATTTTTCTGGAAAAAAGCAGATTCTGCAACCTGAATGGGAACTTATATTCAATGATAGCAATATTTTGGTGGATATACTTATTCATGCAGACCCTTCCCTGGCCAAAAAAGATGAAGTGCCGGTAAACGTAATGTGCGGGGTTTCATTTTGGAATAAAGCTTCTGCAAAGGTCATCCTCAAAGCACTGGATAAAAAAGTTTCGTTGTTTCTACAAGGGCAAAAAAGTAACCTTGGCAGTCAGTATTGGGACCAGCTCGTAGCAGAGAACCTTGACAGGCTAAAAATCAAAATCAAAACTATCAGGTCAGGTGATTGGACAGAAATAGATTGCGAGCATGATTTTCCAAAACAGGAAGAGTTAAGTCAAACTATGAAAATATCGGAGGGCTGTTAAGGAATCTAAACCCCCGATTATTTTTACACGCTTAAATCAGCCAACCGGTTGCCCTCCCAGACTTAATAATTCCTTTTCCAAATTCCCATATTTCGGTATTGGAATCCTTATGATATTTAGACAGCCTTTATGTTAACCTACATCGTTAATTCTGAATTTAAAAAACCAAAACACTTAAAACCAGACACAGCATTACTGGAAAAGTTATGGGTAGACCGTGTACCCCACGATAAAAGTTCATCCCTTTCTTTAGACAGTAATTATATGTTCAAAAAATATGGTTTTTCACTGTCCGATTATGAATGTGATCTTTTCAATACCCATTTTGAAATATGGAAAATATTTAAGGATTCTGATGCTCCATTTTGCTTAATAATCAATGAAAACGTCAATTTTAAATATCCTTCAGATCTTTATATAAGGATTTTGAATGAGCTTTTGATCAACGATAATAAATGGGATGTCTATCTACCCTTTGAAAAGGAGGAAGTAAAGGATGAAGACTTTGAGTTCGGTTACCTGCTTGGTTGCTACTGGGGCATTGATGCATATTTTATCAGCCGTAATGGGATTGATAAACTCTTAAACATAGACACAATACAACAGCCATTAGATGAAGAAATTTTAACAAGATCTATTTCAGGAGAACTGGAGGTATATTATGAAAACAGTAATTGCTTCGATTTTCAAGAAAATATCATTCAGAAAAAAGAAAGGAAATTAGCTATAAAAAAAGCCATTTTTCAATCCAAAGCGTGGTCTTCTGAAAACAAACAAAGGGTTCGGGTTTTAATTAAAACAATTAGTGATCTGGCCATTAAAAACAGTGTTGAACTGATTCTTTGCGATGGCTCGCTGCTAGGGCAGATCAGGCATGGTTCTATTATGCCCTGGGATGACGACGTAGATCTGGCAATCAATAAAATCCAATATCGATTTTTTAGTTCTCTTTTGGAAAACCACCCAACATTGAAGCACTGCATCTGTAATTGGGGCCAGCATAAAATCCCCTACCTTAAAGTTTGGGATGAAAGTGGTAGTTCAATACAAGGATACTCTTATACTTTTCCCTTTGTCGACCTTTGGTTTTTTACTGAAACCAAAGAGAGTGTAATTTTTGATGCTGGTACAATATATGCAAGGGAAATATATTTTCCTTTCTCCGAAATATCTTTTGAAGGATCCATTTTTAAATTGCCTGCACAACCTCAGAAATGCCTAGATGTATTATATCAAGACTGGAGAAATAAGATTCAGGTATATCCCTGGTCCCATCAGCTTGAACAAAACTCGGTGGTTCCTTTAAGTTATGACATAAATGTTGATCTTGATGGGAGGATTGTTAATGAAATCTATGAATAAATCGTGGAGTAAGAGGAATGAATGAAAAATAAGTTTTCTAGGTACTATTTTAACTGATTACTACCTGACTATTCTTACAGATCTGTTTCAAAACGGACTATCATCAGCCAAAGACGATATGTAGAATTCAGTAACACTCAATAACAAAATGTGTTCTGAGCACATCATTAAGTACATGATACCTCAGTATGATCAGCTGATCTATGCTATTAGTTTAGCTTATTGAAAGATATCCAATTTTTACGCAAAGAGGTTATTCTTTGGCATCTGTTCTGGATTTTCCTCTACAGAAAACTCAATTCCAGTTATAACATTATGCTTTCATTTTTCTAGGAAGAACTTTTTGAAAGATCGTTTTTCTTTAGAGACTGACAATCCATAATAATTGAGCGATTTTTTTAGTTCTTCAAAATTGTCTAGTCTTAATGTGATATCATACAATTTATTGCTATCGAAGTCGAGAAGGATATTCAAACCAAGTAAATTTTCTACTTGATTCATTAAGTCCTTTAGATTTGCATTGTGTATGGAAATCAACTTCTTATCGTCAGATACACTTAAGTTACTCTGGCTTTCTTTTTCGCTGGCCTCACTTTTTTTTAATTTAGATGAATCAGCAACTCTTATTATGTATGCCTTACTTAATTGAGTATCTGTTTTTATTTTTAGTTTTAAACGTTCTAAAGATCGATTTAATAATTCTCTCCGCCCATCATCCACTGAGCTAAGACTGTCGCGCTTAAAGCAGTAACTTACATATAGATTTTTAATATCATCCGGCAAACTGATATTAACTAAACTCGTTTCCAACAAGTCGGCGAACAGGTTTTGGATTTTCACACCAATCTGCAATCTGTTGTAAACATTTTTAAATATTTTCTGAGCAGATTTCTTAGACTCAAAAAGATTTAGATCGGTCATTCCGAAGAAATCATTAGTCTTTTCGTCGTAAAAGACAGAAGTGTATTTTATTCTTAATGAATCATTAGGCGTTTTTATTATAGATGAAATAGACTTATCAATAACATTTTCATTTCCAACAACTAATTTATCGGTTATGAAGTCGTTCAGTAGAGATTCAGATAAATCGTTTGGCATTCCTATCCATTTTACAATACCCTTATCATTTATTAGAATGGTAGTGGGAAGGTAGTTTATTTTGAAATTATTCAAAGTTGCTTTGGTTGTATCAGATAAGATTATTGATGAAAAATGAAATCTTCCTGTTATAGAGCTGATTTTTCTTAGGCTTTCATCTGTAATCGAAAGAAACTTGAGATTACTTTGCCCGGCAAAAGAATTTTGCAGCCTGTTTAGGTGGGGAAGAGCCTCGATACAGGGAACACACCAAGTTGCCCAGAATTCTAGCACAATGAATTTATTCTTTAGTTCTAATGGTGATTTATTTTTTGTTAGCCAGCTAGTAACGATAATTTCAGGTGCCTTTGAGTTGATTTTCACTTGGGAAAACAAACTAATGGGTGCTATTAAAATCAAAAAAATGGTTAAACGGCTTGAGATTTTGCGAGGTGAAAGTATCATAATTTACTTTATAAGTTTATGGCTTCAATAGATTTAACAACAAATGTCAACAAAATTAAAAGTATTTATTATTTCGGAACCTTATTTTAATTTAAATCCTCTAAATCTCATTCTTGCTTAGCAAGGTATCGAAATCTTGCCAAAAGGCTTTATAAGACCATACCTCAAATAACGCTTATTTTAGTGAATTCGACTACCCAAATTGCAGTCAGAACAAAAGGCCTATTATAGATCCGAAATCAGTCTATTTCGGGATCTATATTAGGCCTGGTTAACACTTAACAATATGTTTTTGGATCATCATCACACTGTACATAAGCATTTTCTGTTTTTGTGGCTGGTTCGCGCTTACAAATTCCATTGGCAGACGTGCATGAAATTGTTCCACTAGTACCGCAAACAAAAGTAACCGTACATGATCCAGGGGTACCACTTTCACTTCCCAAACCACCCATCACTTTTTTTAATTGTGCTCTCGTCAATACTTCACCTTGGTTGAAGCTACT
This sequence comes from Pedobacter psychrodurus, assembly GCF_004331735.1. Taxonomy (GTDB): domain Bacteria; phylum Bacteroidota; class Bacteroidia; order Sphingobacteriales; family Sphingobacteriaceae; genus Pedobacter; species Pedobacter psychrodurus. The sequence continues at coordinate 167,580 of NZ_SJSO01000005.1, read as the reverse complement.
TGGATTTAAAATTAATTTTTTCATTTTTTTTTAAAATTGAGATTCTTTGAAAATATTATTCCAAATTATAGGATAATAAAAGGAGGAAAGAATCTAACCAGAATGAATTTAATTTGCCTTGGAATAAATTTATTCCTTATTTAAATAAAAAAGCTATTTAACTTGTATCCATGTTTAAAAAAAATAGAACATTAGCCCCCAATAATAATGTTAATACATTAACCCGTTCAGAACTAAAATTGGTTAGCGCAGAAAATATACGCAAGTTTAGAGATGAGAAATGTTATACGCAAAGTTACATTGCTAGCCAATTAGGTATCGGACAAAGTGCTTATCAAAAAATAGAATCTGGAGATGTAAAAATTTCAATGGAGCGTTTAATTCAAATTGCGAATATTTTAGGCAAACCAATTGACGCTTTTATTCCAGAAAACAACAACCAATCCGAGAATGTTAAAACTGTGCAGAAGATTCAGATTGCAAAAACAGAATATGATTTAATTCATAAGATTATTATACAACAAGAAAAACGGATTGAAGAATTGGAAATCAAATTAGCTAAAAGAGATGACGAGATAGAAAAATTAAAAAAACCAATTGAAATAAGCTAGCTGGAGTACAACCTCTTCCTAAAGGAAATTCCGACTGACAAAAAACTTCAATTCAATACCCTCAAAATAAGTCAGCACCACCAAGCAAATGTGCTTAATTATTAGCTCTTTGTTGTAGCTAAGCAAGTTTGTCGATATATTTTAAAAGAAAAGTTATTTTTTTAAATAAGTAAAAGTGAATATTGATTTCAAAATCTAATTCATTTTTGCAATTATTTACACAGAACAATATTCAAGTCCGATCTCCAAATCTTTTATATCCCATCTTTTTGTATTGCCGTTGCTATATTTTATTTGTGATAATTCGTCGAAGTTGTGATGATTCGTTTGTATAATATTTTTTCCATATATAGCCTTATAACCACTGGATTAATCTTTGACGTGGTATGGATCATGCAAAAAAGTCCTTTTTTATTTCCAAAAAAAGGAGCAAGCGGAAGTTGGGCAGCGCCCTACTTTATGCCCTCAAAGCCAGCTTTGAGGGCACTGATAGAATTCTCCGGGAATTCTTTGGCGGATTTTTCATCTAAAGGAATAAGAAAATGGAATTCCCTTGAGGGATCGGAAGAACAGATATAGTATAGATGGCCAGAAAAGATTTTACTGTTGTTTTTGAGAAACGATTGGCCGCTTTAGGTTCAGATAATGAAACTTAACATGAATAATAGTAGGAAGGGAAGAGAAATGCAAGTTGATCAGGTGACAACGCTGTGATTATGAAGTAGCATAGCCATTAGTTACCCAGGGCATGAAATGCGTCAAGGATCTATGGCCGCTTATATTTTCAGCATCTGCAATCATTAAAAATGAGCCGAACCTCACTGCCCAGTTTTGGATGTGTTGAGGGATTGTAACTGATAAAGCCGTACCGGACAAGATCTCTGATATTTTTGTGGTATGTCGCAACAGACTTTATCCGAGAAAACCGCATCAGCTTAATTCTGCTTACATTGAATGCTAGTGTTGGATCATCTATATTACAGTAGCAAATCATTGCCATTAACAGGCTCAGATGTGTGGGATAAAACTGTGGCTGCCGGAAGGCACTTTCGAAGTATCCGGTTAATGTATATGGAATGAAAACATCGTGTTCGGACATATCAGCTGCCTTCTATCATTTTTTCGACCGACTCCCTGCTGTAAAAAATAGTGCCACCTACCTTATGGAACGGCAGAACACCGTTGATGCGCAGGTTTTGCAAGGTTCCTGGCGATATGTTCAGCATTTTGCGTACATCTTTGCTTCTCAGCCATGATCTGTTCTGCGCATTGGTAGAGCCTTGTAGCATACCTCTGATTTCATTGAGCATTTCCAACTTGAACTCCTGCAGGTCGGCCTTGGTTATAATATCCATCTTCATGATAACTCCTTTTTTATGTGTATTGATGCATACCTGATTAACAGGTGTCTTAGGTCCTGAAGTCTACCGGAATGGAAGATCCCGACTACCATCTCTTAATATTGGTGTTAAAATTAGTGATGTTAAAATTGGAAATATCCAATATTGGATAAGTTATTTTAGGCGCCGATGATGGTACAAGGCAAGTGAAGATGCAAGATATACAGCTTTTGCTGTGTAATGGCAGGCGACAAATTAAGGCGATTCCCCTTTTCGGTTCAAGAAAGCGCTACAGCGTCCGCCTGCCGATAGCGATGTCTATCAAGGAACCCGTTTGTTACCACAATATCTGGCCGGAGCCAGGAAAACCGTTTCGTGCACTATGCGGTTTATATAGAATCGGTCTCTGAACTGTCCAATAATCTGATATTTCTGAAAGGGCCTAAAAGTGAAAAGGAAAATTAGTATGGGACAGAAACGAATATCAACAGGTAGGTGTGTTATTATGGGTGGATAGTTTTCCTACCGCACATTGCGGCCTGCAAAAACCCCACCCCTGTGTACCCGGGCTGTTTTTGCTTTTGCATTTACCGAAAAAACCTGTAGGGATACAGCAGTTCCCACACATTGCATGATGTCTGGGCATCTCGGCAGGTACGATCTGTCCCACCCTACGGCTTTGCAAACAGCCATTATATTATTTAAGTAGATTACCATCAAACAATTTGCCCATAGCGGTTATACTATCTTTTCAGATCCGATGGATATTTCTATGATCCCACGCTATGGCTTTAAACGGAGGCTTAATTTATCTGTTTCCAATAATACTTTATTGGCAAACTGCACTTTCGGATTACAATAGAGCGTTGCATCTAATTTCGGATAAGGGGAATACGCATGCGAAAACCAGAGTAGTTGTATCTTAATTTCAAGTGGGGTTGAAATATGGCACATATACCTGTCGGGCGTTTCCCTTAATAAAAATAGTCAGTGAGCAATATATTAATCTCACCCTACGGCTGTACAAGCAGCCTCTTATATTGTAAAACACTTTCGTTCCAAAAGATATTTTACCTTTTTTTAACAAGTAATTCCAGGACGGGACAATTGAGTGGGGGTTCCGCTAAAGGTGGCCACTGGTTTTCATCCATCGTGGCCATCTTTAGCGGCCTATATTGGTCACTAGATTTCGCTTGAAAGTGGCCAATCGGCTCATTCTAAGCGGTTTTAAGCTTCTGAAAAGCAGGATTGGATTCATTGGTTGTTTCGTCTAGAGAAACCGAAATGGAGATGTTCTAATGGCCTTAAAATCAAAAATTATATTTCTTATTCTGATGTGTTTTTAAAATTGGGCTGATTTGCTATAAATCGTGTCCAGGAAGGCCGTTTTTCTTGCAAAACCATCTTCCGTGGAGAATTGACAGATCAAATACAGGAAAGATAGATTGGAAAATGAAGGGGAGGAATCTGGGAAGATTGGATATATTTGGCTCAGTCTTTACGATTCCATCAAGACCGGATGGTAAAAAGCGTGGTGCACATTTTGGAATGAAATCTGATGCACACTTTTAGCGAAATCCCCACAGTATGCATATAATCTTTGACATCTTCACGAATCCCAGGTAAATGAACATTTAATACCAATTTTGATTCCCTTTGGCATACGAAAATGGCCTTGAGACAATTGGAGCAATTGTTTCATCGACTATTCGATATAGATTCTCGCAAGGAATGTTTGAAAAAGTAATAATTGAATCGCGAGTTGCTATTTTACCCTCTACATTTTGCCAAGATCCATATTGATTCATCACAGATAAAAAATATCTGTGTTTCTTTTTTACCCAACCAAAATCACTATTTGTGATTTTCCTCACTACAAACTCTTTAACTATTTTGTGATGATCATTAAAAAATATTATTTTGCCTTTAGAGGACAGAATAAAGGGGGGTTCAATAAGTTCATAGCCAGCTCCGCTTGGAAGAGCGAGATGATAGAGCATATTCAAGCCCATTTTTCGGAATATAATTTTCGAGTTCTTATTTATCTTGCCGTAGAATAAAGGTTTCCATTCCCCGCCATTATAAACACATATGTACGCAATCCTTTTGTCAGTTCTATTTGTTAAGGTATACCTTATGTCTTTCGTTGTGGTATGGATATCAGTGACATCTTCTAAATTATCACCCATGTATAAATGTGATGGCAAAAAACTATCATTTTCACTCAACAATGGTTTAATTGAATCGGTCAAAACATTTGTCTTTTCGAAAGAAATCCTAAAAACCTTGGGTGGATGAATCAATTGTTGCCCATTTGGGGGACCAAAAATTTCTCTGGCTATCGTTCCATTTAGTATCTTTCTGTAGAAGACATCAATTGCATGCCCCCCATTCCTATCTCCCCAAAAAGGCACAATATCAATAGTTGCAGGAATTCCAGCTGATCTCAATTTATATACATTGAAGTACGCAATCCTTAAACAATCTCCACGGCGTATTGCGTTTAGCTCTGTAAATGAAGGGTAGTTGGTCAACGCAGTAAATTGTTCTGAGTATCTAAATGGCAATGAAGTGTTCGCTTGATTGATTAATATCTCATAAACCTCATCGGCAGATTGAATTTTTAGATCACAAATTTTTTGCAATAAGTTTTTTAGCTTTCTTTTAGAGAAAATACGCCATTCATCTGGATATTCACCATAAATCTTATAAGGGAGAAGATTGTTTAGAAAAATTCTTTCCGGCACTTGTTTTGCCCAAGGATATGTCTTCCAATCAGCTATAGCCATATCAATTTCTCTACGAAGCCTTTCTTTTTCCAAAACCCTAATATCATATACAGTTCTAAAAGCTGCATGATATGAATTTTTGGCCAATGCGACATTCAGACCGCTATCCGAAGTAACTGTAGTAAGATCAAAAGTTACTTCTTTCGCATTCTGATCAGTAAAATATATTTTCTGTGAACTGGCGCTTCTTCCATTTTTATCTAAAAAAAGCGCTGCCGATAATCTCAGACTATCAATTGGATGCGTCGAGTATTCCTTTACCAGGGAATCTAAACCCTCATAAGGGCGAGTGGGCTTACAGGCCAATTGAAGATTCCAATACACAAAAAGTATGCAGTATAAGAAAATATTATTCTTTAATGCTTGCCCCATCTATCTATAGGTAATCCTGCAACTCCTCTTTTAACTTATGAAAAGCCGCTAGTTTACGTTCAATAATTACTTCCTCTGAAAGTTGAACGATTCCAATTTGTGGAGACTGGTCATTGCTTTCTGTTACAGAAATAGTTAAGATATCCCCAATTGATAATTCCTCATTAAGCCACTTTAATGGCTCTTGCTTATCAGAATCTAGACCAGACACAACAACATTTAAGGATTCGCTGTTATCCAAAGATCTTTTAACCCAGGTTACCATTGCGGTTAACACACCAAATTCAGCATCAACTCTGCTTGAAGCAATTTTTTCACCATTTAGGGTAATTTCAAAAGTAGGATTTTTCATATGTTATTATTGTTTAATTTTATTTAGCAAAATCATCGCATGTTTTTTTATCTGATACACATCAACAGACTGAACCTTAATTGGTTGTTCTGAAATAGCCTTGGCCGTGCTTATTATATTTTCGGTTCGGCCATGGTTTATATAAAAACAAAGAAGATAATGTTTATAAGTAAATGAACTGGGCACCATATTGACAGCACGAAGGTAGTTAATTTCTGCCTCGCTGTACTTCTTGAGATGTTCGTTGCAAAACGCAGTATACAAAGATAGCTCACTGTCACTAACCTTGAAGCCTGCATATGTTAAGATATTTAAGCTTTGCTTATAATCTCCATCTATAGCAAGTTCCATTCCGTAATTAAGTAGAAATTCTGGATCTTCTTTAAGATTGTCATAGCACGTGGCGTATATTTTTTTGGCAATACTAAAATTCCCATTTAAGGACTGCAATGCTGCCTTTTCCCACATTATCTGGCATCTGTAAATTAAAATACTTTCATAGGTGATTTTTATGAATAAAATGCCTGCCACTAATATCATTACAACGCTTTGGGTGATGTTATTACGTGATGATTGTCCAAAACGCCAGCTGAGGAAGATAATATTTGAAAGAAAGAATAATGAAAGTACTTGAATAGATAGAATATGCAAAGGATAGGAAAATTGACTGCATAAAATTAAGCATAACAATGCGGATGCAGTACCCAAAAGGATTGGATTAGTCGAAATTTTAATTAAATGGGATATTTTCCAAACTCCAAAAAGGAAAAATAAAAATAAAGGTATGAATCTTAATAAACCCATCTCAATAGTGAACTGAAGCACATCATTAAATGCATAGTAGATATTCCGTGCAAGAAGATTTTCAGCTCCAAAAGTCTTTCCATTAAAATAATCTGCCTGATACAAATTATAATATTTCCTAAAGTTGCCCATTCCAACACCTAACAAAGGATTGTCTCCAAGTATTTTTAGACTGATCTTATAGATCAGCAAACGTCCCGACACCGAATTTGTATTTATCCGGTAAATAAAAAAAATACATATAAGAATGGAAACGATAAAGCCAGACACAATTACAACTTTTAACCAAAGCTTCCAGTTTCTTTTTTTTAGCCTGAGATTTGTTCTTATTAAGATAAACATTAAACAGGATAATAGCGTAGATATGATTGCTGTCCTTGACTGACTATCAATTACGAGCCATATAACAATAAATAGGGTTCCAACTGTTAGGCTTTTCCATCTGTACTCCCCAACGTAGCAATAAATTCCTATAAGAAACGGGATCAATGCTGCAAAAAAAATTCCATTCACACCAGTATTAATATCTACATTCCCTCTCGAAAATAATTTTGCATGAAGAAATACAGATTCAAAAAAAATCAAAGAGCTGATGAAGAAAAATGAAACAACTGATATCTTAAGGACATATACATAATCACCCGACATCCGATATATGCTTAAAAAAAAATAAAACACAATTCCAGCGCATACTAATGAAACTATGTATTCAAAGCGCATTGTGAAAAAGCATGCCAAACATATCAAGGTAGAGATTAAACTACCGATAATATTAATATTTAATTTTCTGAAGGAAAAAAACGGGACAAGGATAATTATCAGTGGAACTAACAACGCAACGATGAGATAGTCGAAATCAACAAAGGTATTTCTATAAGATAAAATTGAAGAAAGATGAAGAGATAGCAATATAAACAATACTGCGCCTGAAAAGATTGTCTTTATCTTGTATGAATATAAATTGGCTAGTGGCATTTCAATTATCTCAACAAGCGATCAAGCATCATATTTGGGGCATTAAGAAATGCTTTATAAATCTTAAACACTTCACACTCTTCATATTCAACTTTTCTAAGCCCTTCAACCGACATCTCATATATAATCGCATCTGGATAGGATAATAGGATTGGTGAATGAGTTACAATGATAAACTGGGATTTCTTTTCTACTAGTTTATGAATTTGGGATATCATAGCCATTTGCCTAGTGACAGAAAGTGCAGATTCCGGCTCGTCTAAAATATATAGGCCGTTCCCTCTGAAACGATTCATAAATAAAGACCAAAAAGACTCTCCGTGTGATTGTTGATGAAGTGAAATTCCTCCATACGCATTCAGTAATTGACTGTCGTACCCATCGATTGCAGTAGCTAAGTTGTAGAAACTTTCGCTTCTTAAAAAATATCCGTCAGTCATCTTCTTGGTCCCTTTTGTAACTCTAAGATATTTATGAAGATCAGAGTGGGTTAGAGATGTACTGAAATTAAAGTTTTTACTTCCACCCTCAGCATTAAAACCCAAATTAACTGCTAACGATTCGATTAAAGTTGATTTGCCAACTCCATTCTCCCCAGTAAAAAAGGTTACAGAAGGATGAAAATCCAAGTTAACCAAGTCTTGCAGGCATGGGATGTTAAATGGATAGCTTGAGGGGGCTTCCCCCCCCTCAACTGTCATCGATAAAATATATCCTTTAAAATCCATTGTTACTAGCGTAGAACTGGCCGAACACCTGGACACCTTGCGCTATCCCAATATCCTTGCACCCTACAAAACGACAAACAAGCATCGCAGGCAGCAGACGGTGTCTGCTCTGTACATCCAACATACGCATTTACACAGAAATCTAGGTCACCCTCTCTACCTTGCGTTTGCCTTAAAAAAGTTATTCGATCATATATATAGATACCAAGATAAACAGTTGCTGCTGCTCCCCAGATAACCTCACCAACGAAACTTGGTTCAACAACAGCGACTAATGCAAGGGTTGTCAGAAATTTACCGCCAAATTTGGGACCAACTCTAGGTGGATCAATCATTTCGATAGCCCCATCTACAAGAGCCTGAATATCTGGCAACAACCAAGCATCCCGTTCCTTGTTATAGGTAAAATCTATGGATGTGCCACTTGGATAAACGTAATGCCAAACTTGGCCATCGATTGGATTTGGTGGTGCACCAAACTCCGCAGGAGTAGCAGTACCAGGAGTGATTGGGGTTCCACCACCAACTTGAACAACGTTAGCTGGTGTACTATTTGATGGAGAACAGCTTGTATACAGAAACTGCCAATTCTCACTTCCATCCGGATAATAGGTGACCAAATAAAAATCGGAGCAGTTGGATTCGAAAGAGGTAACTGATGTAGCAAGTCGCGGCGCCCCTTTAAAAGAAGCTTTCCTGCTTAAATCACTTAATTTAGGCTTAGTTGTTAAAGCAGACACATTACCATCGTAGATGCCATTTTTATAACCTCTTCCTCTTAAGAATCTATATTTAAGGTCATAGGATATAATATTTCCTTCAAAGCTTGGAATACGCAAATCATTGAACTGACTGATCAGATCAAATTTATATTTAGCCATGGCTTCTTTTGTTCCTACAACCTCAACTATTCGGCCATACATAACCTCGTCACCTTTCAAAAGGAACACAACATTCCTACGTAGCGCGTAATCTTCATTGTCAACCTTAAAAGACGGTATATCAAGAACTAAGGCTGTTGCGCCATTTGTTAATTTTTTTATTCTGGCAGTTTTCCAATCTGGAGATATGATTCTTCCACCATGGATAGAGAAAGACTCAATATCAGTTTCAAAACCTTGTATGTCTTTCGCAAAGTAAAGTTTGGCAGCATTTATTCTTTCTGGACTGGCAATTTCTTCAATTGCATTTTGAGAAGTGGGGCCTGCTGTTCTCTTGCAGGAAAATACTACAAACATTATTGTACACAATAATGCCAGTGAGAGTGTTTTTTTCATAAAATGGTATCTGATTTTTATAGGGGGCAATGATACGGAATTAGCATCAATTATAAGCTCGTCATTGTAAAAAAAACATGCAGATTGATGCAATTATTTGACAATTAACAGTATAATTTTAATGACATTACTGTTTCTGGGATTTCTCTAAAAGTGGTTCTTCTACACTTTTTGGGTTGAATTAATTTACTGTATCCTTGACATTACGACGATCTCTTCAACACTCATCATTTACTATTTAGCTTAGTTTTGTATAGTTACCTCAAGAAATGCAAAAGTTTAATTCTTAGTATAAATCCACCCATAAAAACCTAGACCAGCTCAGAGTTTTAAGAGCTGATATAATACGTAGAAAAATAAAGCCGTCATCTAAAATATTATATTTGAATAATCGATACATTATGAGCATCATTTATTTCAAGCCCCGTGATCGTTTTGATTTTTCGGTCAATACTTTAGATATTGGAAACCCAATAACCTGGAGCCAGTCACATTTTTTAAAGCACCTTTTCAAAAGAATTTTCGCCATACGATACTCAAGATTTGAGGAATTTTACCAACATCATCTAGATTATTACTTAAAAACGGTTGATAACAGTACTGAGGAGTCTTTCTTTAAAAATTTCTTCGAGACGGTTGATAGACAATTGAAAGTTTTAAACAGCAGAGATGTTTACGCAAAAAATCATGTAAAGACGCAACGAGAACTAATTCACCTTGAAAAATTAAGAAATTTATTAATATCATTTGACAAGTGGAATATTCATAAGTCATTTAATGACGTTGTTGCTAAGCAAGAGTTGGATATTTTTATACTTCGGCAACAAATAGAAATGCTTAAGGCAGACCTTAAGAAGGCAACCGCTTTAGAAACCACACAATTTATCGATATTCCTAAAGGAGGATTTTTAAGTTTTGTAGATTTGATTATTCAAATGCAAGAGATAAAACTGCCCTCTGGCAAAGAGCTGGTTTTCGCAGAGTTTCAGATTGCATGGGTTAAAATGATCTGCAAATACTTCCGAGAAGACCATAAGGCAATTGACTTCGATCGAGTTCGCAGATATTTCCCCAAAGACAGGCGCAATCCAGGCAGTCGCTCTTCATCCGTACCATCAGATCAACATCTTTTTGAGATAAGGGAAATTAAAAGAAAATAGAAATAGTTCGCCATCTCCAAAAGCATCCAAAAGATTGATAAAAATATCATTCGATATTTGTCCTTTCCTTGCCTAATACATTTTGGTTATAACCAATCCATTACCATACAATTCTGTATGGTAGCGAAAAGCACTTGCCCTTATCTTTCTTTGTGCCAGATTAAACACTCTCAAAAGTATTTTGTGGTTCAACGTTCTATTGGATGGCTGAGCTACATGGCATGACGAATGGACAAAATAATTTTATGGTAAACTTAAATCAAGGAAAGAAAGATGAATGTAGAACTAATAACCAAGGAAGACCTAAGGAACCTCAAGACCGAATTGCTGAGTGAGATAAGACAGCTTATAAAACCGGGAGAATCAGAAAACAGACAATGGCTGAAGAGTGCTGATGTGCGAAAGCTGCTCAACATTTCACCCGGCACCTTGCAGAACCTTCGCATAAACGGAACACTGAGGTACACCAAGATCGGCGGAATGATGTATTACAAGATGGAGGATATAACCATGCTGCTGGAGGGAAATCCATGATTGATGAAGAAACCATAACAAAGGAATGTTTCAGCGTTTCGAAGATTGTACGATTGCAATCGGACAGCAGATTACTATCATCCCACATCAGTATCCTAAGCGCGATATTTATATGCTGGCAACACAGCGGTTTTCAGGAGCCATTTTCAATTACAAGAAGAAAACTGATGGCATTCTCTAAGGTAGCCTCAATCGCTACTTATCATAAATGCATGCGAGAACTGATTGCTTTTGGATATGTCAAGTACCAGCCCTCTTATCACCCGCGTAATGGGAGCCTGGTCTGGTGGTCCGAACCGGAATAAAGTTTATAGACTGAATTGTGAGATATGTAGACATCAACCTATTTAAATATCTACATATCTCGGAATAGTCTTGAATCTAAACTCGGAGGGGTTATGCATCATCCAAAAAGTCCTTTTTCATTTCAGAAAAAGGAGCAAGCAGAAGTTGGGCGGGGCCCTACTTTATTTTTTAATGCATTTGGGCTTTATCTTCCTAATCCTTTTTTCCAAGAAAGGATTAGGAAGATTATCCCGAGTGAGCTTGTTATTTCCCTTTTATCTAGAGTAGCCCATTCTCTAAATAGCTAAATAACAAGCTACCTTCTTAATCAGCTATTAAAATTTCTAGCTAACCAGTTTATTTAAAACTTGCTAATGAAATAGCTATTCCTTAAAGTTACTAAACATATAAATAACAGAATGACTGAATATCCCTGTAGCTTTAAACCCAGCTACCAAGATATCTAAATACCTTAAGAACCATTTAGTTTATTGTAAAGATAATCAGATCAATAAAAAGTATACCCTAAAATCACGTTGTTTTTTATGCCCGCAAGATGTCTTTTTGTCCGACAGAAATTCCTCCGGAATCTCTTTTCAGCCAAAAAGTATCTTGCCTTTTCGCCTCCTATCGTCGTACCTCCGATGAGGCAAAAAGGGTTAAGAAAACTCGCAACTCGTTTTCTTTTTTGAGGAAACAAATAATGGCAGAGCTTCCATTCAAAAAAAGAAATAAACTCAGCACCCAGCCATTACCTGAAAGGATCAATTAAAAGAGCAACATTTTTCTGCAGGTACAATAAACATATTTTAAGATAGAACTTAACTGGACTGTTTTCTTTTATAACCTTAGTCCGACGGTATGATCTAGGTCGGAAAGATGGGTATTCATATCTATTAACTATTGCAACAATTTAAGCCTGTGCCCTCGACACATTCAAGAAATTCCGGCATAAACGCTCATTTGGCCTTTTCGCACCGTCCATTTATTCCGTTGCTTCTTGATTTAGTTGAGTGCAAGAATTGCGCCGTGTGCCATATTTAATTAGATACAATTATGGTACAGGAACAGTTATTCAAGGTAGCCGAAGTAGAAGTAAGCTACAGACCAGACTACAGTATGAGTGAACGCCCAAGGATTACTTCCTCTATGCAGGCTTTCCAGATCCTTAAACAACAATGGGATGATGGCAGGATAGGCTTTCTGGAAGAATTTAAGATCATACTGCTCAACAGAAGAAACAGTGTACTTGGGGTTGTTGATATATCAATGGGCGGCCTGAGCGGAACCTTTGTTGAGCCCAAGATAGTTTTTTCTATAGCGCTAAAGGCAAACTGTTCATCAATTATATTATCCCACAATCATCCGAGCGGCAGTGTTCGACCAAGTGAATCAGATATTAAACTGACCGAAAGGCTTGCAGAATGCGGCAGGCTTTGGATATCATAGTCTGGGACCATCTGATTATCAGCGAAAACCATTATTACAGTTTTCTTGATGAAGGACTTATGTGAACGGCATAAACGTTATGTTTAAAATGGGAACAGGCCTGCTATAGGTTTGTTCCCTTTTTTTGTCAAGTGATTTGTTCTGTATCCTGCCCCACACGCATTTGCGGCCTGTGAACTGCCAACTCACTGCCCCGCCCACCCGTTCACCACTCGCTGTTTACGACAACAGCTCTCATTGTTCAGGAAAATTTATGGATGAAACAGGGTCTTGATCTTCTTAAAAATATTGCAATAGAAACTGTAAGGGCTTTATTGCTTCAAAACTTATTACAGAGGATGCTTACTCCTGAAGGAGATTGTTTACCTATATTTTGAACCGTTGGTTGATCAGCCACATGGCTTCAAACAGTTTCACCAGTTGTTCATAAACGGTTATAACCTCATACTTTGAATGGCTTTCTTCCAGAAAATTCATACTCAGCGCATCATAAAGCCACTTGTTCAAGATCTTTCGGTATTCTGTTACGTTATAAGGTTTGAAGATATTTTTCAATACCAATGAGGGTTTTAACGTCTCCCTAAGGTCAAGAGTTTTGGGATAATGGGCAAACTTTTTTTTCTCTGCTCTGATATACCATTTCGCAACCTTATTATTTTCCTTATCAATACTTAGTTTTCCTATTTTCTGACCTTTTAAAAGCCATGCTGCCTCGATGAGTCTAACCGTCAGTTCATAGTCGTAAAGGAGGTTGTCCGGACTTCTTTGTCTTGTGTGACTGGTTCCAAAAGCAACGTCATCACGCCATTCTCTCAGCGTATCGAGATGCTCAGGTAGCGAGCACGCGTCAAAAAAAAGGTTTATGACTTTGCAGGGTTCAGCAATCTCATCATTGTCGAGATAAACGATCCTGTTTTTTGTGTGGTTTTCGGTTAGGTTTTCCATCGCACTAAATATTGAATAAGGTTTTGTGGTTTAATTTTCTGTAGCCAGGATTTCAGGACTCAACTGCGCTGTTTGCTCCGAAACAGCAAAAGAGGTGGCCTGCTCTTCAAGCATTTCTATTTTTTTTTCGCACATCGATTTTGCAACTGCAACGAAAGATTCTATCAGTGTAAACAGGCTTTCCGCATCTTTCCGTGAAACCGAGAAATCATCTTTATACCTTGCGGCAGAATAACTTCTGGAAAGGACTTCAAATAATCTTCGTGATTCGGCTGATTCGAAAAACATTTTATGTGGTAATTCGGAGAAGGATTGGCAAAGACGGAGCAGTCTGTTCAGGTTATGGAATTCAGACCGATAGGCAATGTGCACCCTGATCAAAAGGATACATATCTGTTCAACTGTCTGGTGCAGCATAAAAACTGAGATATTATAGCTTTCTACTGCCAGGCATTGCGCAGCACCTGTTAAAAACCCCTCTGCTAAAGGCATCCTATGGTTATAATGCTTTAGTGCTTTTGTCCCACCGTTTACAGGATCGTAAGGCTGGACATAAGGCCTCATAAGCAGGCCGTCATGGCTGTACAACAATTCGCCACAGGTAAAAACCGCTTTAAAGAAACGGCTGTTGGCATCAATTGCTTCCCATACAGATTGATTGCCATGACAGATGACTGTTATCGTGCCTTCAGCAAAATGTGAATTGGCATAATCCTGCACCTCGTAGTCAATGCGGGTTGCTGTAGGGGTAACAAGTAGGAGGCCGTATTCTTGGCTGGAGTTGGCACGTTCATTAACAAAACAGCTCAGTCTTTTTTCTTGGGAGCTTCTTTTGTAAAAACAAAAAATCTGGAGAGGCTGAAATTTTTCCGACAGTTCGCTTATTAATTTACAGAACGCCGTCCCATGTCGAAATTCAATTGATAAGGTTGGTGTTTTCATATTGATCTCATTTAAAAACAGTATTTAAACGAGTCCTGGAAATGCAGAAATAGGCACGGAACTGCATCCCGTGGTTGCATAAAAGTTTCTGAAGCCTTACGTAACACGAGTGTACAGCAGTCCCGTACCTATTTTAAGAATATGCAAATATAGCATATTAACAAATAGGCTGGGTGTTCTGCTGTCTTGCGTTACGGCTTCAGAATTGCAACCGCAAGACCCTTAATATTTTAAAAATTGGTTATTTACATCTATAATTATTTAACAACACTAATATAATCAGATTATTTCTATACTCCAAATAAAAATACTCTTTTTATGGAGTGTGTAAATAAAGAGCATTTTCTTTACTTTATTATATGGCAAGCAATAGTCTATTAAATAATGAGGAAGAGTTTAAAAAAATAGGCTTGAGACTCAAATATCTCCGTAAATCTAAAGGCTTTACAAGTCCCGATAAGTTCGCTTATGAAAATAACCTAAACCGTTCTCAATACGGTAAATATGAAGCTGGCAAGGCCAATATAACGATTGGTACATTGATCAACATTTTAAATTGCCTCAACATGAGCCTGACTGAGTTTTTTAATGAAGAATATGTATAGTATTACTAATTATATATCACCAGATAGCGACCTGAAAAATGTTCGTTTTTTGAGATTTTATTGTGCCTTCATTTTTTAAGTATATGAATTCTAATTTTTAAAGAATTTATTCCCAGGGCAATTTTCGAAAATACCCGTCTTCGATACCTTCCCCAATCGTTAAATCCCTAGTGGCTCTTAAACTCATAAAGGATTTTAATCCTGGATAGGGATATTCTGTTCTTTCTTCTCCTCGATATTCGACCCGATATGTCTTATATCCAAAAAAATCGCCCCTACTTATTAATATTGCTCCCTCTTCAAGTCTAAATCCTTCAAAAATATACTCCCTGATTTGATCGCATATATAATTAGCTGCCCGGGTTAATTCAATTATCAAATCCTCTAAAAGTGCCAGATGATATTGATATCTCTCCAGTGCTTTTTGTTCTTCTTCCCTACTATAATCTTCATCATCAGGAAAATTTTCACGATAATAATTTTTATAGAATTTTTCTACTGTATAGCCATTAGCGCCTTCTTTAGGATAAACGTAATAAACTTTCATTAAGTCGTTTACTATGTTCTTAAAATTCAAAAGGGAGGATTCTAGTAAAACATGTCTCTTAGGCCATATACGGGAGACAATATAATTTGGGATTTCCTTCAGAGCATCAAATTGTTCTTTAGGGAAAGCTTCGGTTGCACCTAGCATCCATGAAGTCCAATTCTGCCAATTATTCAAATCAGTTAATTGAATAAATCTCTCAATATATGTTGCATAAACTTCATCATCTTTAATTTTTCTATTATCTGTGATAAGATTTTCTTTCACCCAGCCTTCATGCTTTTTTTTGAATTCATGTAGTTTTTCAACCGTATATTCATGCTCCTGATCATCAATATTTTTATGATGAATGCTGCACAGTAAAATTAGATTATCATATTTATCTCGCTGTTCAATGGATAAAGAGCTTTTTCCTCGCGGACCGTCTTCTTTTTGAGCCACGATATGGGCTTCCTCACCTATAACAGATGGATCATCAGTTGCTGTTTCGTCAATCACGAGTACTTTTTTACAATCAGGGAAAGAACACATATTGCCTGAACGACCCCAAATCATTTTGTGAGTTTTAAGACTTATACCCATTTAGTTTTTTGTTTATTAAATAATATTTCGGTTAGAATTTAATAAATCGTTTTTTGAGATTTATGAATCAGTTCGAGTTCGTTTAAATTCTTTCCATCTGAGATTTACTCTTCAGTAATATTTTGAGCCATCGACGTTGATAAATATTTATAGGCAAATTAATAATTTTGCTACCTTTTGAATTGATCGGAGTTGAATGTATTTTTAAAACAGTTTCTTCGAACTCTGATAAATATTTATGATTTAATTTTACATAACTTAGTACCTAGCGCTTATAAAATGCAATAATTTCTCTATCAAAATCTTTGATCAAATTTGTGAAAGATTCGTCTTCAGGAAGAACATGGATAAAATCAATTAGGCCTTCAAATTGCTTTTTTTGTTTTTGCGAGATGTCTGAATTATCTTTTTTATTTGAAATAAAATCTAACATTCGATGTCTATCAAAATGATGAGTAACAATCAATCTCCTTTCTTCCCCAACAATTTTAGCGCTTCGTTTTGATATTAATGGAAAAGAGGTTTGATGGATAATATAATTTCTTAATTCTCTAAAAAGATAAAAAAAAATTTGTCTGATGGTGGTGGACAAAGCTTTTCACATTTTATTTTCAAATGTTCTTTTAAAGCCTGTGCAGATGCTATCATATTGAAGATACTTTTCAATATCGCTCTTTGTCTTTTTCGAGTATCTTTTTCATTTGTAGATAATGATGAAAAATATTCTTCAAAATATAGCAGTTCTTTATTCAACAAAATTTTGTTATCAAGATATATTAGATATGAATTTCTCAACCTAAGTAATTCCCAAAACATCCCATAACCTTCCATGGTCTTAGTTGCCATAGCATTGGAAATCACTTGTCCTGAATGTTCAACCATAATATATTATATTCGTTTTTTGAGACTATTTCTTTAAAATATTAGTCATAAATTCATGTAATTGATTAGGAAACCCTGTTGTAGGATCTGTATTAAAATGAATAGAATCTCCAATAACAATTATTTCATCCCCAGGATAAGCACGAAAATTTTTAGTAAAACCAAATGACGTTGGATCTTTTGTGTCCAAAAAACTCCAGTAAAAAATTCCTCCGTTTTCAGAATGGTATTTTACATAAGAAGATCCACTGGTATTTACCACTGTCTGGGTAAAACCATCAATTGAAAATTTTCCAATTGGAGTCATTATTGTATAAACTCGTCCCATAATTGTGCGTTTATTTAGATTTGTTTTTTTTGAGAGATTAATTTTCAGTACAAATTAAAAATTTAATTCCTTTATTACTTTTTTCTTTCAGACAATTTATCGTAAGCCTTTAAATATCTATAAAAAGTTGCCCTACTAATACCCAAACTATCTGCAATCTCCTGTACTGAAGAACCATCCTTTATTGAGATTTTAAATTTACTCCGGACTTACTTCTTAACCTGGTTCCTTACGGATCTGATCAGTAGCAGCTGGCAACCGGCTCTAGGTTAATGTTCGTTTATTAAGATATTGAATTTTGGCTAAGTAACTTCCAAATATACAAAATAGCCAAAACTAGACTACGTCACCTCAAATTCACAGCTAAAAAGAAAATTGATTATAGGAAGACATATCTTCGTTTGTTAAAAAACTCGAAGAGAGTACTTTAATTAAAAATGAGTAAAATAGATTAGTAAGGTCCGATGTAGAACAAATGCCTTATCGTAATCAATATGATAATGGGCTTCTTCACTTTCACGATGTTTAAAATAAACCATACCTGTGCGAGTATTTTTGTTTCCGATAAGAGAATATTCAAATAGCAGTTCACAACATTTTAAGGGAGAAATTTCCATTTTATCATTTTCACATAGTGTTTTGAAAGTCGAATACGAAAAATCTGATTTTTTTGCCAATTGTCTTAAAACCATAAAAATCTTCTCGATTTCTGATATGCTAAAGTGGATAGAAAGTGCATTTTCTGTTTCACTTTTTGATTTAGTAGAGAAATTACCTATAAGATCGTTAATTTGAGATATCCCTAATGGTAGCGTAAAATTGAACTTACTTAAATCTTGAAAAAATAAAATTAAGTCTCTTGGTGTATGAAACGTGTGATCTACGACATACTTGAAACTACTATCGTTATATGCTATAGTTTTATCGAATAAGAAATCCCAAGGGTTCCCGGTGAAGGCAATATTTTCCTTTTCAAGTGAGTGTTTAATTCTATTATCAATAAATTGTTTAAGCATTGTTAAATTTTCATCCCTTTTAAAAAGTTTATGGTCGAACCAAACTAAAGAAATACCATAACTTGAAAAAACTTTAGCCATATCCGCACTCTTTTTTATTAAAACGTCAGAAATGTCATCCCTTAACAGAATTATGACCTTTGCGTCTATACCATTATCAGAAAATAGGTTATTATTATATGTCTTTGCGATTCTGATTAAATTTAATATAGATTCCACACTTTCCTTATTTTCCGCCTTAAATTCAATATCTAAATCGTCAAAAATAATCTGGTAGCTATTACCATTATAACTTTCAGGGTAACTTGCTAATATACTAGTAATAACTTCCTCTAAGTGTGGGATAAGCTTGTAAAATGGGGCCTTTGATCCTTTTAACGATATTTCTTTAGTGTTTTTAAAGGTGAATAAACGCATTATTTTCTCAATGTATACTTCAAAGCCCGTCTTTTGAAGTATTTCCTTTATCTCGTACCTATCTATCCTAACAAAACCAGTATTTTTTGCTAGGAAATGTTTAATCACTTTTATTTCCTCTAAATGTTGAACTGCTTCATTTTCTGTTATCAATTTCAGTAGCCTTGTCAATATGATCCATTTAAATAGGAGTTCCTTCTGGATGCCATCACCAACCTCTTTGGAAAATTGCACCACCTCTTCTAAATCGATATCACTTTTTTGAATATATTCGCAAAATTTATTCGAACTATTTTTGGCAGCTCGATGTAGCATTTGACCAATGGCAGATTTACCGCTACCCTTTCTCCCAGTAATTATAAATTTTTCTGTTTCAATTTCTGGTAAAACCTTCAGATAATCAACGAAAACATCTTCTAGTTTTACCCTAGATCTATTATTGTTTTCACTTTCCGCTTCTGGAGTGCCAATGTATAAATTAGCTGTCGTTATTTTTTTGTTAAACATATTTGCTTTGAATTTTCCATGGTAATTAAATTTACTGGTTCGTTTTTGAGACAGTTTTTTCTCTTTGCCCGCAACTGACTCAAAGTAACTGTTGAGGAAATACTTTCTTTATGATATCCTTTGCTTTTTGGTTTGAAGCCAAATGTTTTAAACTATAATCGGTGAGACTCTGAATTTTCATATGGCGACTGGTCAATTTTTTTAACCCCTTGTTGTTATAAATACTGATGGCCCTGGAATAATCTTTGCTATTTATAATTTGCTCAATCAAAGATAGTCTTTCGCTAAACCACGCTTCTATCTCAATTTTGTCCTTGAACTCCTCATAATTCGCATGAACCTCTTGCATATTCTGCCCTTCGTGGATATGTGAATCTTTAAAATAATCATTTATCCTACTTGAAATATATTTTGATGCTTGCATGACTTTATCTTTTTCAAGTTCATTCAACACACTCTCTTTTAATCGTTCCAATGCTACGTCATCAACGTAAAGTTTTTCAGAAATATCTTTGAGAAAATCCTCTTGCAGAAATATATTTTCAATTTCTGCCATTTGAAAATTATACACATCGCATTTGGCGTATCTATTAAGTACATCGGGATCGTGATAATCGGAATCGATAATGCCGAATGCACGAGTATTGACAATGGGTATTTTATTATATGCTTTGGTGAAATTTATCACATTACGACAGCTCTCTACTGGTACAATTGTGTACTGCGGAAACAAAATTTTGAATACTTTTTCATCTATCTGACCTTTCTCGCTTTCACAAAAAAGAATGTTCTTTCTGCTCCCTAAAAGCTCAAAAAAAAGGCTTTCCGGAATTTCGTTATTAGGTATTTCTTGTATATCCCATTTCAATGGATAAATAAAAGATTTAAGCCACACTTTTTTTGCATCTGTCCGGCTCGTTGCAAAGTCAAGGTCATGGGTCAAATAAATAAAAATGCAGTCCTTTCTGCACGCTTCCAGTTGGTCCCAAAGTTTTGTTATAATAGTTTTGTGAAGATACATTTCAGGTTCATCAATAATCACAAAGCCGTCCTTTGGGGCCTGAATGACCTGACAAATTAGATATAGAGAAGATTTTTCACCCTCACTCATTTTGATTGGTTCGTAAGTCTGATCATTTTTCACATGTACCCTCAGATTAAGATCCTCACTCAGTTCCAATGAACGGTAATCAAATATCGTGTTCCAAATTCTAAGTGCTGTTTCTAGCTCAGATTGAAATGAATTTGTAACGCTTTGACCGCCAATCGAATTTTGATAATAATTCAGCGCATTTTTATAATGTTTTGCAATCAAGTTCCCTAAGACGTATCCAAACTCTTCTTTGATTTCAAGAAAATCTTCAAAATCCTTGAAGGTCCTGGATTTTTTGTTCATAGCAAGCCACTTCTCTTCGGCAATCTTATGGGATGGCAAACTGTCAAGCTCGGGAATAAACAAAACTCTTTGTGCTGAAATAACTAGGCCATTGTGGTTTAGATTTTCTCTCAGGCTGTTTGCAAGCGAAGTTTTACCGCTGCCATTGGCACCGATTGCCACGATGTTATCGCTGAAATAATTTAGTTGTCTAAAAAAATTCAGGTTGAATTCAAGTTTTTCAAATGCACTTTTGGTTTCGCTGAGGCTTGCGTTTAAAAGGCTATCTATAAATGTCTGACTGCCCAATTGACTTTCTGTCACTTGTGGTACTAATTCAATAAATTCATGAAAACTAGCCTGAATAGTCTTCATGTAGTTGTAGTTATTGCCCTGCTTGTTGAGAACAATAAAATAATCAACGCATTGATTATTCCAGTTCTGTATATCTTCTAAATCTGCATGTTGTGGGTTGGCGTGGTATAATAGATCGTAATATTGCATTATTCTATTACGTGCGGTGGTTAGGTCAATTGTCATAGTGAGAGGTTATTGGGACTAACATACCAATTTTTGATCAATAAATCAAAGTCTTAACCGGAGGCAAAAATTTTGATTTTGTCTCATTTGTATGTCGGTTGATAAGATATGCCTTATTACTAAGGTTACAGGAGTTATATAATGTAATACCCTCTTTATTATATCAAGATAATTCATATCATTATGCTGTTTCCTTCGTTTTGTGAGACATTTATTCTCTTTCCCGTAATTGATGCAAGTAAACTTACAGCTGAAAAAAAGATATACAGTAGGGGATGAAGACTTTCCTTTTTTGAGACGCTTTTCTTTGCCGTAATTGGGTGCAGATAAACTTACAGCTGAAAGAAAGATATACAGTAGGCGATGAATACTTTTGTTTTTTGAGAAAAATCAAACGTGTTTATTTATAAACTTAAAGAAAATAGTCAAATCCAACTTGCTGGATACTGTGAAATATTACTGGTCTGTGCTATAAGGTACACTGTTCAATATCTGGATGGGTTTTCAAGAGTAGATTGTAAGGAAGCTCAGGGGTTTGGGATACGGTGAAAAATTGCTCTTTCTTCACTCAAAATGTAATAATTCTGAGTTACTATTCTACCAGGTAAATTCCCTTATTTGAAATCTGCATAATAGCTGTTCAATTCATTTCAGTTAAGCGACTGTAACTTACAACCTTGGAATGCTTCAAGCTAATCATGGACCGGTTGCTGAGTGAAAAAACTATAAACAGAGATCATCATATCACCTTTACCCATAAACCAGCTCGTGCATTGTTTTCCGCTCTCATCAATAAAATATGCGCGCAAAAATCCATAACGTATAAACTAAAGTTATCCGATAATCACACTTGACTTTTTTTGCACTTTTCTTCTTGCACTTTCCTTCTTCTTAATCAGTAGCAAAGGCATGTCCACTAATAGTCCCCCCGAAATCCGGATAGCATCGTTTCCTGAACCGCCATCAAAGCTTCTTAATCTTGGTGTCAATTGCCCTCCGAAACTGAGTGTCAATGGGCTATTCCCTAATCCAAATCTAATATTTGCCCCTGGAGAAAAAAGTTGGTCCCAGCGTGCCTCTTTGGGAAGTCCGCCTTCTTCACGCTTAATTCGGTAAGATACGACAGCTCCAAGATCGAACATTAGAAGACTTGCGGTTACATAAGATCTCCTGTTTTTTCCACTTCTCCAGTTGAAATCTAAAGTTATCGGGGCACTAAAACCAACAACCGCACCCTCGTGTTTGCCCTTTATGAATTCCGCTCCTGCATAAGGTCCAAAATAAGCCCCTAAAGATACTGTGAAAAATGATGTTTGTTTCAAACGGTAAGATGCTGGTGGCAATGCAAAACTTTCAATGACCTTCGCCATCTGTGTGGCATCTTTCGATTGGAGGATGCCCGAAATGAATGAGATCATATGGGTAGCTTCCTTCATAGCCTCGCTACCTGGTTCTAAATAAGTACTCAATAGTGCCATGCAACTAGCTGAGGCTGCTCCAAAGTTTTTATCCTGAATGAGTTGATAAACTTCAAAAACCTGGCCCACTTTTTTTATGCCATTTTCTAAAAAATCCGTCGTCTTGATGATTCTTTTATTTTCATTCATACTCAGCGTTACTTCCATTACCTCAGATAATGCAGTCCAATAACTATTAATATTGTACATCACTTTATCATCCTTTTTCACCAATGCTTGGCGTTCTTGAAAATGCTGTAAGGTCATCAGTACATTACCAAGCCAGCCTTTAAGCTCGGAGACATTAGTAGCTGAAAGCGCATACAGGTTCATTTGGTTGAAACATGATGATAATTTCGGATATTTGTTCACCAACAAAGCCATGAAAATTCGCATGAGATCGTCGTTATTTCGCATGTTGGTCATAAACTCAGTAGAACTTAACCAAAAATTAATCTGTGCTTTATCATTTGATGAATCTTTGGATTTATACATCTCCTGATTAATAATATGAATGAGCGTCATAAACGTTTGTACTTCTGAACTCCGAAGCCTGGGAGTCTGACCATCACCACCAAAATATTCTGCCATCTGTACGAAATTGTAGTGCTTGATAATTCTATCTGAAATCAAGCAGGCGTCGCTGAGATAAGGTAGTAACGGCTTCATTTTACTATTCACAACTTGCGGGGTTGTTTCCAGATAATCAATGCCATTACCAGGAAGAGAGATTAGGTCTTTCGAAAATGAATATTTCCAGGAATTATCGAAATTAGGTGGACTTGCTCTATCCCAATCCAAGAGTTTAGAGGAAGTCTCAGGTAATAAAGTCTTTAGCGCCCTTACCATGCCTGCATCCGCTCTATCCGTATCAAACTTGTTTCGCATACTCTCCATAAAAAAGACCATGGCCTCCTGCTTTACTCGCTTCGCTAAGTATATTGAGAAAGCATCAATCAGCTCTGATTGACTTGGCATCCCTTTATTAGTGAGTTGCGCCGAATTGTTTGTAATGTTAATATTATACTCCTTAATTTCTTCCTGTAGTTGTTGTTCGCTTTTCGTTCTATAGTCATTTAATACTTCGTTCACAACAGCAGGGTCTACAGTAACTTTTGCTAACCCAATTTCCTGTATGGCAGAAGCATCAATTCCGATTAATTGAATGGCATTTTTGAAGGCTTTGTCACTTCTAGATATTTTAGTTTTTAGCTCAACTATCTTATTTGAAATCTTATCTTTTTCTGCATTGACCAAAATAGAAGCTTGTACTTTTAGACAAGAATCGGGTGAGGAAACGCTATCCTGACATTTTAACTTTGCTTCATCATTGATTTTTATATAAACCGGGTCGGTTCCATTTAAAGAGTACCCAGAAATGACGTTTAGCTCTTTATTCAAGCGATAAAGCTGATTGTTAAGGTTTTCAAGTGCATTTTTTTTCTCTCGGACATCATTAAGAGTGACAGAGTTAACATCCTTTCTCTCTTCGACATACCGCATGATCTTATCATAAACTTTCTCTCTATTATTCTTTAATTGTTGCGCATAGGAACGGATCAGGAAAATATTGTTAAGAGAATCAATTATACCGTTATGAACAGTAGGATCTCCACTTTTCATGATGAATTTCTTTAGAATAATTCCAATGTTATCAGTATTTGTACTGCTTGGATTGGTTTTCCATTTGTAAAGGGTGATAGCATCCTGATATAGATTTCCCCCAGTCTGAGCCGATGCTACAGATAAAAAAAACAGCATAATGATAGCTGTCAATGATAGTTTTGTTTTCATTTTTCGAGCGTTAAGTTGAAGTAGATTACTTAGAAGTTACCCTAGTAGATCTCAAGTTTGGTTTGCCTGAAATTACTCTATAAAGTTTTGATAGTCAATACTTAATCTTAAGTATTTTTTTGCTAATATTAAGCATCTTCTCCAACCATATCTCTCTGCGATATATTACTTATGTCGAATTTTTTTTTGATATGTTCTGCTGTGAAAAAAAAAGATAGGTTTTAGGTTCGTTTTTTGAGACAGGTTCAATTATTTTCACTTATGGATCTAGAAATCTATAATGGATTAGAAGGGAAGGTCATCGTCATATATCTCATCAACCTCCAATTGAACTTCTTTCAAAGGGCCTTTCCATAAATATGTATTAGCTCGAAATCCAAAAGTTTCTAACTTCCCCAATTCAGGCTTAAAGTTTAATTTTAGTTGTTCAGATGGAACCGCAAACTTATTAGCAATTAAATCACGTAAACTATCAATACTAGGAAAATATTGTTCATGTACATCTTTAGCTTTATTCTGAATCAATAATTCCTCGTCCATTACTTTCACAGACTCTATCACTTGAATGTCTCCTAAAATCAAGTTTTCATCAAGATAGTGTTCAATGCTAAACTCAAGTATCTGAGGATCAATGTCAGGCAACAATAATAGGTATTCTTGATACTCCGCCAATTTCGCTCTTATAAACTCAATTACTTCTTTAAATTCCTGTTTTGACTGCATATCATATACAGCCTCTATGAAGCCAGTTTTATAGTCACCTACTCTAAATTTTCCATTTCCATTAAAGAAAATCTCGTAAAACATACCTGCAGCCAAGCATTGTTCGGTGAAAGGTGGAAAAAAAATTGCTTCTTTTAAATTTAAAATGAAATCCATAGCTTCCCAAGAACCGCCACAAGCTGATTGGTAGATATTTCTACCTAATACAAACCAATCATCACGATTAAACTCATCATTAAATATATTACGCGGTAGATTATATATTGATTGGATGGCAGGATTTTGCGTGTACCAGTCATAAGTCCGTAATTCTTCAATTATTTTTCCTATTTCTGTGCTGTTGTATTCGAAATATTCGGAATCTGAATAAGCTTCTTCACTAAAATCTTCGATTTGAATTTGTTGGCTCTCGACATCGCTATTATTTTTAATTTCAAGCTTATTCAGTATTTCATTTTTGCCATCCTCTCCTCTTTTCTCAACGACATCAATATCATATTCATCTGCTTTGTCTTCGGAATGAACAATTTGGAGTGCTTTTGCTAGCTCAAAAATATTTTTTGATCCCTTACTAAGCAAGACCTGAGTCAATGTTTCAGTATTAATGATATAAAAATCATTTGAACCACTATATAATTTGAATTCATAGACCAGCCTAGTGTCGGCAATAGAAAGGGTTTGATTTGATATGGGTTTAGGTAATCCTGAATGAATAATCTGACTTGGCATGTACATCCAATCAACTTTATTATCGTTACTCAAAAAAATAACCTTCCTAATATTATTTATTCTAATATAGTCTAATACCTCCTGCCAAATAATAAGGTCTCCGGTAGCATTAAAATCTTTATAATTATCTTTAAAACCTGGCGGCAGTTGGGCGGCAAATCTATTAGGTCCATTAATAGAAGTAAGATTTACAAGGTCGTATATATTACTCTGTAGCACAGTGCTTGAGAATCGTGAACTAATTTCATTGTGTATATCATTTATATAAGCTTCTTTATTGCTATTTGAAGCATTACTAAAGTTTGCAAGTTTCTTATATATACTGTCAAGATCTTTATGATAGTCATCAATGTTATTATATCCAATGCCCTTAACATTATTTTCAGAGACATGCATTTTCAGATAACGCATTGCTTCTTTGAAATCTTTACTAATAGAATTTAATTTTGTTCCTGCACTCAGATATTCTTTTGTTTGACCCTTAACATATTTTTTTGAATATTCGTTAAGAGCCCATGCTGGAGTTTTAACGCGTTCTTTTTTTATTAGTGGGTCTATCCATTCAAAAAACTCGTTACGAGCAGATTCATATAATCTGAAGAATTGTGCTAGAATGTTGGTGTCGATAAAAATTATACATTCTTCATCTTCAATAAGTTTAGCAATCTGTTCGAAATATTTGTCTTTATCTAGAATACTGAGAGGAAATTCCATGGCACCGATAAAATAGGTTAAAGTTGTTAATTATATTCGTTTTGTGAGACAACTTGATTTTATTATCCTTTTATTAAAATGGCGGATCATCTTCAAATTCCTTTTTGGGCTGAATCGGTTGCAGGTAGTTGATTTCCATCTGGTTCAAAGCCCTGAGCATGATTTGCCCGATTGGCTTGGCATGTACGCTGACTTCATTGGAAATCCGGTTAGGTCTCCTGAAACTTGGACCATAGGTTAATAAACCCATATCAGCAAGGCGGTATTCCATGACCCTATGGCTTACTCCGAAATATTTACTTAAATGGTCAATAGTCAAAAGAAAATTAGTCCAGTTCTCCGCATCATTGTTGACGTGTACATGGTTTGGTCTACGCCTTTCTCTTTTACTTTGGCAATCGATCAACCGCACGACAGTGTTTAATTGCGGCATCATCAAGCATGCAGCAAATTTGTTTGCCTGCCACTCTATCCAGTTACGGTCATTGACCAATACATGTTTCCCCATAATTGGGTCATAGATGGAATCCGATTGGCTGTCATAAACAAATTGTTCCATGGAAAGATGACCGTGGAGAAAGTAATGAGCGACTTCATGCGCCAGTACAAAGGCAAAACGGTCTGTGCCTTGAAGGCTGGAATCAATAATGATTTTCTTTTCCTTAGCCATGCACATGCCCAGTATCTCACGGTTCTTAGGCTGTTCGATGGCTTCAATGGATATGTCAAGCTGATGTTTTGCTTTAAGGTAGTCTATAAAGCTTTCCGCATTCACACCAAGGTGGTGGTTGCGTATGTTTGGATTGAAGTCGTCCAGCAGATTTTCGGCCATTCTTTCAAGTAACTCCCCAGATAAACGTTCTACGCCTGTAATTTCGGAGCTTTCCGTGGCTTTACCGGAAAGATTACCCATTAATGCGTGACGGATAAACCTTTCAATTAATTCCGGCCAGTCGATGTCTTCCATATGTTGATGGATGCCTAGACTGCTTAATTCGTTCAGGAAGCTCAGCTTTTCCAATTGGGCTGCAATCTGGGCAAAATCAGTATCGATCAGTGAATTTTTGCGCTTTCTTGAACTATAGATTTTGGTATTGTGGCTGTCTTCGTCAACTTTGATCCAGACAATCTTATGTGCTTTAACCAATTTTTCAGCTTTTGGCTGAAGATTGGTCGTGCTAATGAATATGGGATGAAGATTCCATCCGCCAATGGACTGCATATTCTGAATAAATTCACCGACATCATTTCCAGGTATGGTGGTCTGATAATCCTTCAGTTCCACCAAAAAAATCATAATTGGTTTTTCTTTGGGGTTTAGCCGCACTTCAACGCTCATGTCAAATTCGATCCATCCGCCCAATATTTTAGATTTATAATGGGGTTTCAACCTGAACTTGCAGCACTTTGGCAGTACACCAAAACGTCCATCTTCAAATGCTGATTTTAGTAACTGAAATCCTTTCTTTTCAAATGCATTTCCCCTGCCGACTGTATTGTTTTTATTCATGCGGTTAACCTATTGATTACAAGGGCTAAGATAGGGAAGAGTTTTCAGGAATGTTTTAACAGTTGCTAGTTGTTTGTTAACAAATTGAGGTATAATTCGACATAGAGTAAGCCTTTTATTTTGAAACGTAACCAACCATCCCATGCTTGATTATATTAAAATCCAGCATTCAATATTTAGATGCGAGGTAGATGTGAAGATTTCTTCTGGGTATTCAATATATTTCCATGTGCCGTCATTCATAAAGGGTATAGGTTAGTTTTATGTGCTTAATTATAGGTAAAAAATATGGCCATATTTTGGCGATTGCTTCATTTGTTTCTGCAATAACAGCTGATTGGATATTCCGATAGAAAAAATGAAATTTTTCACATTAATAGTGCTGTATCATTTATTGAGATTTTATTTTAGCTATTTTTTACAAATAGATACAATCTATCGTTCATTTTTTGAGGCACTTCTTTTCTTTTTATCGTATCATTTCGTTACCATAATGATTCTGCTCTATTAAAGCATTATTTTTTTGTTAGACACCAATCTTAAGAGTAATAATAGTAAGAAGATAGGTAAATTAAATACAAGCATTTTCATGAGATTTTCAATGACATAAATTGGCCCTACGGTAAATGCAATTTCGATGAAAGTAGTAAAGGAATAAAACTTTGATAGAGGAACGTTAGTGTTCGGTAGATACCCTTCTGCAAGTGCCGTTTGCCAAAACATAAAACCTTCATCTTCCTTCAAACAATGTCCATCAACAAGAATTTCACGTTTAACCTGATCAATTTCTACTAATTTATAGGCTATTCCTGAATGTCCCACATATTGTATATCTCCATCGCCAGAATTACACCCGTATACAATTTGCGTTCCTATGTAGTTGTCGAACATACGTGTTTTGCTTAGAAATATTTCTGGAATAAAAGAAATGAAGAAAGCAGCAACTACATAAGGTAGGAGACGGTTAATAGCTTTGAAATCATACAGTCTGTTGACACCTTTATAAAGAATATAGACAGGCAAGAAAACCCATAAAATTACAGTTAACAAGATTAACAAATCTTTATAGTTTTCGGGACTGTTTTGGTTGAGATTAATTATAATATTGCTAAGGAACTTTCCTAAGATTAAAATTAGTAAGCTAGAATATATATATTTTGGAGAGAAAATCTTGGTTTTATTTTGTTGAGAGAGCATAGAAATAATTGTGCTTAATATTATTAATTAGCTAAAATGGTAAAATTCGCCAACTTATTTTAATTGCATTCACTTTATCGAACATTAAGTTTCGTTTTATGAGACAGTTATTTTACTAAAAGATTAACTATCGGGAGCCCAAATTCTTATAAATTAAAAAAGTTGTTTATATTGTTTTGTATCATTTCAATAAATGATTTTGACAAGAAAAAGCTGACTATTTCCCAAATCAATAGTAATCCTCCAACTACGGCAGCCCAAATTGTGGCTCTCCTAACCCTAGTTTCATTCTTTTCAACTCGTTCCGCTAGTGATTCTTTTGATTTCTCTTTTGAAACATAACCACCAGATTCCAGTAGTAAAGAACCATCTAGGGTGATAAAATATCTTTGGTTAGCGTGTTGCGATATATAACCATCTTTAATCAATTTATCTAAGAAAGGATCTAATGGAAAATCAACATTCAAACCTACCCAATAGACAGTTATTTCTTTTATAGATAAGTTACCTGCATTAAAATGGGTTAGTATATCATCTAATATTTTAAAATATTTATACTCACGCATTACATTTTTGTTTAAAGGCTCTTGTATTGATAAACTTATTGTTTCTAAGTTAACAATTAAATATCGCACTGCTTAGAATTTATAAAATCATTCGTTTAATGAGATAATCTATTTAATCTTTGGTCTAGCTTTATTAGAATTTCAAATACGGTTCGAAAATAATCTAATGCTAAATCTTTTGAGAAGTTTTCTTGGTAAAGCTGCGAAAACGTCGATGAAAGAGTTGTAATTTCTGTTTTTATTCCAGCATTTATTGGTTTCCCTTGCATTAGCTGCTCTTTGACATCGTTGATGTTGAACATATACCCTTTAAACTTAGGCGGAGCATCAGCAATAATTTTTTTTGTTTCAGCGTGGGAATACGGGTTTCTTACCTTATCTCTAAGTTCATTAAGTATCTTGTATTCTTGTTCTGTTATTAACTTTTCATTCTTCGCAAATAATAAAGTATTAAAAAGCTTTTCTGCATCATATTTTTTTATTGCTTCTTCTGTCTTTTGGTTATAAAGTTCGGGCTGTGAATAGTTAATACCTATGGTATATTTCTTTATTAATACCAATTTCATAACTCTTTCCAGAAGATGATTTGTAGAAAATATGCTTGCCTGGTGAAGATCTAAAATTAAACATTTTAGGTTTTCATTTATCAATGAAGTAAGCTCTATGAAATGGGAGTGTTTTGTTTCAAAATACTTGCTAAGTACTTTATAATTTTTATCAATAGAATTATTAAATTCCGTTGTTAAGAATTCATTTATAGAGGCTTGCATAAAGGGTAATCATTTATTTAGTTTTTCTTTTTGAGAGATTTTATCAGAATATTTTCTCTTAATTAATTGAAGTTAAATAGTCTTTGGCTTTTTGGGCAAAACTATGCGCTTGTTCCCGGCACTTATGAAATTCTTTCACTTTTCCCATCTTATAACTTATCCTATTGGAATTAAGCCTCTCCATCAATCCAGT
Source organism: Pedobacter psychrodurus (assembly GCF_004331735.1). Taxonomy (GTDB): domain Bacteria; phylum Bacteroidota; class Bacteroidia; order Sphingobacteriales; family Sphingobacteriaceae; genus Pedobacter; species Pedobacter psychrodurus. The sequence goes on along the minus strand of NZ_SJSO01000005.1, from coordinate 136,565 downwards.
TTCTTCTTCAGAAACCAGTTTTGCCTCTTCCCTGTTTTTATCAAGATTTTTAATCAACTGAGAAAATTTTTCCGTAATCGTATTCCACCTTTCCATATCAAACTGTAAATTCAATAATTTAGCATCTGTCCAGCCTTTAAAGTTAATAAGTTCTACAATCATAGTAGTATGCAGATCCATCAAATCTGTATTCTTTACTAAAAGAATAAATTTGGCAGATGCTTTATTTACAAGTAAAAAATATTCATCTAGTTCCTTTTTCTTCTCCGCTAAAATATGCAAATTAGATTGATTGTAATAATCAATAGGGATTTCAAGAATGGTATACATCCAGTGTACATAGCTCTCATAAAATTCAATAATCGCGGTCCTCTCCTCAATTCTGTGCGTATTTTGGAATGAATACATTTGTGAAATTTTTTGTTCAAGAGCATTATTCTGTTGAACATAAATCGAAATAATTTTTTGCACTTTATCTGTAAGTTCTTCAATATCTTCCTTCTGCGCTAAGTTCTTCGCTTTTTCGCCAGAGTATGCGAAAAGGTATTCTTTCAAAAGTGCAGCTGCACCTAAAACAATAGCACTTGTAGTCAATGAGGTTGTAATTATTTTATATATCTCGTTCATCTATTAAATTAAATTTTCCGTAGACCTTCTTTTCAATTTTTTCGGCTGTTTATTTATTTTTTTGTTTTTCTGTTAGCCCATCATAAGCTTTAAGGTATCTGTAACAGGTTGCCCTGCTGATTTTCAAGCTATTCGCAATTTCTTGGACTGACGTTCCATCATTTGCTTCATATAGAACCTTAACTGCTTTAATTTTGCTTATTGTTTCTTTTGTATATCCCTCAGGGCGGCCTCCCTTACGCCCTCTTGCTCTTGCTGAAACAATACCCGCCTTTGTTCGCTCACTTATTATTTCTCTCTCAAATTCTGCTAACGACGCAAAAATATTGAAGGTAAAACGACCAGTGGCCGTATTTGTATTGATGCTATCTTGAACGCTTAAAAAGCTTACATCTAGCGTTTGCATTTTTATGACTAAATCAATTAAATCCTTTAATGATCTGCCTAGTCTATCCAATTTCCAAACAACAACAGTATCACCCTTCCTTAGCTTTTCAAATAATTTAATTAACTCCGGGCGCTCTTTAGACTTACCCGAAATTTTTTCCTTGAAAATAATTTCACAACCAGCTTTATTCAAGGCATCAATTTGTAAATCTAAATTTTGATCCTGTGTGCTAACACGTGCGTAACCTATGTACATAAAAACGTTTGTCTGATAAATATACGAAACATAGATTAATGATACGATTTATTGAGACAACTATTTTGGCCTTTTCCTTACTATTTGGTGTAGCGAATAAATTCTCAATTAATGACCCTATTTATGATTTATTAATCGGCGAAAGTGTACGTAAATTAAATGCCTGATAGCTTCAAAAAACAATTAGAGAGTAATATTGCAATTTTAAATTAATATCCACATATTGCGAAGGCAGGGGGTGAGAGCCTTGCATCAATCATAGATTGAGAGCGTTAATTTAGATAAAAAGGATGTGACAGCGAGTGTCGCATCCTTTTTTTGCTAATAATTCAAAATATTATTCTCGTATTAATATCCCTTATAGTTTAAAGTTTCGACTTACTCTACTTTTTCTAGAATTTTCTGCATATCAGAACCAATCTTATGATCCAATACCTTTGCATAAATCTGTGTTGTTTTGATACTGGTGTGTCCCATCATCTTAGATACACTTTCTATCGGTACGCCGTTGTTAAGCGTTATAGTGGTGGCAAAGGTATGCCTTGCAATATGAAAAGTCAGCAACTTGTTGATATCGCATAGGTCTGCAATCTCTTTTAAATACGCGTTCATTTTCTGGTTGCTCATCATTGGAAGCAAAGTATCTTTGACAATACATTGGGGATGGTTTTCATAAGCCTTAATTATGGACAGAGCTGCTGGCAACACGGGAATCCTTGAAAGCGTATCGGTTTTCTTTCTGCTTGTATATATCCATAGATTGCCATCAGTGCCGTTAACCAACTCAGAGCGCTTCAGTTTACATACATCTACATAAGCAAGCCCTGTGTAACAACTGAAAACAAACATATCCCTAACTGTACCAACCCTCTCCATAGTGAACTTCTTTTCTTTGATGCGGCTTAGCTCTTCTTTAGTGAGTACCTCACGATGTACGGTATTCTGTTTCGGTTTGTAGTTGAGATATGGGTCAACGGTTATCCATCCGTTACCTAGGCATATCCGTACAATCTTGCCGAGGTTTTTGATGTATTTGATTGCAGAGTTATTGCCGCAGTTGCGGACGCTTCGAAGATAATATTCAAAATCGATCAGGAAAGCGAAGTTGATCTTTGCAACAGGAATATCTGAAACATTATAGTTCAGCAGCATAAATTCTTTAACATGCATCAGACAGGTCTCATAGCGTTGAAGGGTACTCTTTTCAAATTCTTTGCCGATGAGGCTCTTCATCTTTGCGTTGTGATCTTCAAATATGACAACCAGGGTCCTTGATTGAAACGCTTTGCCAATGAAACGGTTTTTAACCGTTTCTGCCGTAACGGTTTCGTTCGCTATCGTCATTACTTGGTGAAGCTCTTGAGCCTTTGACTGCAACTTATCCAGATAAGCATTTAAAACCCTGGTATCTTCTTTGGTACCAGCGGCCCGCCCAGCCTGTGCGTTCCAGCGATTGGGATCGCAAGATTTTCCCGTTGAGGTTTCTGCCCGTCGTCCGTCAACTGTAAACCGCAAGTAAATGGTTATTGGACCGTTTCTGTAAGTAGAGCGCTTTTTTAAATAGAAAAGCAGATTCATGTTTGTTCTCATGACAAATGATTAAAGTGAAACAAAATTGTTAATTCTGTCACTTACAGTCAAGATGTTTAATGATTGAACTAGCTTATAAACAACTGTTTAAGCTAGAATTGGTGAGCATTTATACCGTTTAATGTGCTCACCGAATTGCTCACCTTTTTCTTGCGAAAAAATGAATAATTTGGTGGTTCTAGAAAACGAAAAAGCCTGTAAACATTTAATTTACAGGCTTTTAGTTAAATTTAAAACTATTTTCGCGGAATGGACGGGACTCGAACCCGCGACCTCCTGCGTGACAGGCAGGCATTCTAACCAGCTGAACTACCACTCCTTTTGTTCTCTTTAAAGTTTGAACATCTTCCCCTTTCGGGAATGCAAATATAGACACTATATTCAGTTTATCACTATGCTAATCGACTTTTTAATCAATAATTACGTAACACCCTGAACCTCATTCTAAATATTTTAATCAAAACGATTATTAAACAAAAAAGCCTCAACTTTTTCAAGTTAAGGCTTTTGTTGCGGAATGGACGGGACTCGAACCCGCGACCTCCTGCGTGACAGGCAGGCATTCTAACCAGCTGAACTACCACTCCTTTTGTTCTTCTTTAAAGTTCGAACCTCTTGTCTCTTTCGAGGTTGCAAATATAGAGACTATATCTTAATTCGCAAACTTTTTTTTTAAAAATATTTAACTCCCTAACCTACAGCACCTTCTTGCATCTTTTCTGCATTTTCTGCAAACTGAAGTGCACTAATAATCTCCTGGATGTCGCCATCCATGATCGATGGAAGGTTATACATCGTTAAGCCGATACGGTGTTCGGTAACGCGGCCCTGAGGGTAATTGTAGGTTCTAATCTTAGCAGAACGGTCTCCTGTTGATACCATTGTTTTACGCTTAGCGGCAATATCGCCATTCTTTTTCTGCAATTCGATATCATAAAGCTTGCTACGCAACATCTCCATTGCAATAACACGGTTACCTAATTGCGAACGCTCTTGCTGACACACCACCACCAAACCAGATGGCTTGTGCGTTAACTGCACTTTCGTTTCTACTTTATTTACGTTCTGTCCACCTGCACCACCTGAGCGCGAGGTTTGCAACTCAATATCGGCAGGATTAATGTATAGATCAATTTCTTCAGCTTCTGGCAAAACAGCTACAGAAGCAGCTGATGTATGCACACGGCCCTGTGTTTCGGTATCTGGCACACGTTGCACGCGATGTACGCCGCTTTCGTACTTTAACTGACCATAAACATCATCGCCATTTACTTTCAGAATTACCTCTTTATAACCGCCCGCAGTACCTTCGGTTACATCAACCGTTTCTACTTTCCAGCCTTTGGTTTCGAAATAACGGGTATACATGCGGTATAAATCGCCTGCAAATAAAGCAGCCTCATCGCCACCAGTACCGCCACGGATCTCAAATACGGCATTCTTAGCATCTTCCGGATCTTTAGGAATCAACATTAAACGGATATTGCTTTCCATTTCTTCCTGTTGCTTTAAAAGCATATCCAGCTCTTCCTTTGCCATCTCACGCATTTCAGCGTCTTTCTCTGTTGCTAAAATTTCTTTGTTGGCATCAATGTTACTCATCACATTTTTGTAGATTTTATATTCGTCTACAATTTTGCCTAAGTCTTTATATTCTTTGTTTAAAGCTGCAAATCGTTTCATATCCTGAATTACATCCGGATTGCTCAACGATTCTTCTACATCTTCCCAACGCAGCTTTATAGCTTCTAATTTATCTAACATATTTATTCTTGTTGAAATTTCCTGACTGCTAGCGTATCGCCAAAAATTAGGAAATGCAAAAATAAGGAAAAAAGCTGAATTAGTTTGGAAAGGAAAAACTAGAGTTTATCAAAGATTTTGGAAATGAGCATTTCTGTGTACATGGCGGCCGGTAGCCCCGCTAACATTCCAAGTCCTCACTCGTACCTCGCTCCGAGCTTTACACTTATATCGGGTTTAGGAACAAAGAACGGTGCATTTTAGGCATAATGCAACCCTAAATAGCAGCAGAAACCTGTATAACTAAACGGGATCCGATAGCTATCGGATGCAGTGGCAGCTCGCGATTTTAAAAAAATCGGGACTATAACGAAAAGCCCGACGAACATTAAACCGAGCTACAGGCTCTGCTTTCCAAAAACAAGGTATTCATCAACGGTGCAGGCATGAAAAGGAAGGTACAGTATTATCGAAAGGGATTTGGAAATGAACAGTTCTGTGCCTGTGGCAGTCGGCAGCCCCGCTAACGTTCCAAGTCCTCGCTTCGCTACGGGCTTTACACTTATATCGGGTTTAGGAACAAAGAACGGTGCATTTTAGGCATAACGCAACCCTAAATAGCAGCAGAAACCTGTATAACTAAACGGGATCCGATAGCTATCGGATGAAATGGCAGCTCCCGATTTTTTTTATCGGGGCTATAACGGAAAGCCCGGCTAACATTAAACAAACGCTACAGACTTTGCTTTCCAAAAAATAAAATATTACGGCTTTGGATTATAATATTCCAACTTTAGATCTTGCCCATCAAATACCGCATAAGAGTTATAATTAAGCCACTCCCCAGTATTAACATATCGGCTTCCATTACCTAAATCGATATCGAGCGGCAAGTGCCTATGTCCGAAAATGAAATAATCGAAATGTGTCTTTTGCAACTGCTCTTTGGCATAAATGGCCAGCCATTCTTTATCCTCTCCTAAAAAAACTTCTTTCTCGGTTTGTGCTGCCCTACTGCCCTGGCTCCATCCATTTGCCATAGCAATCCCTAGGTTTGGATGCAAACGGGCAAATAGCCATTGGCAAACCTTACTTCTAAAAATCTTTCTTAAGAATTTATATTTGCTATCCCCTGGCCCTAAGCCGTCGCCGTGGTGTAGATAGAACTTCTTGCTACCCCTTTCAATGATCAATTCATCGCTAATGATTTCCATGCCGATTTCCTGAGTGAAATAATCGCGCACCCACATGTCATGGTTACCTTTAAAAAAATAGATTTTTATGCCGGTATCGGCCATAGTAACCAACTTACCCTGTAAACGGATAAATCCCTTCGGAATCACTTTAGCGTACTCAAACCAGAAATCGAAAATATCGCCCATCAAAAACAGTTCGCCACAATTTGGTTCTATAAAATTTAACCAATTTACAATACGCGCTTCACGGGCACGGCTTTCGGCATAATTTGGTGTGCCTAAATGAAAATCGGAAGCGAAGTAAATATTTTTTGCCATGGATTTTCAAAGGTAAAGGAAAAAAAGCTGAAAGACTAAAGCTGAAAGACCAAAGCTCCGTAATCTGTGAAATCCTAAATCGGTGTAATCAATCCGAAGGTAAAAACCTAAAGACTAAGGGGACAGACCAAAGACTAAAATAAGGAGCCAAACTTCGTGTAAATCTGTGTTTCCGTGGCAAAAAACTTAATGTCCTTAATTTCTCAATTGTGAAAACCCCGAAGGCGAAAAGCTTAAAGTCTAAAGTAGAAAGACCAGAGGAAAAAAAATCACAATCTGTGTAATCTTTGCAATCAATCTGCAAGGAAAAATCTGTGAAATCTCAAAATCAGTGCAATCATCCCGAAGGTAAAAACATATATTAGTAAATAAATCTCATGAGGCATGAAAAAACAAATTGTATTGAGCTTATTTGCATTAAGTCTGTTTGCCTGTAACCAGGGCAAAAAACCTGCAGAAAAAATAACATTGATGAAATACCCTGAAACGAAAAAAGATAGCACAAAAGATAATTATTTCGGAACAACCATTGCCGATCCTTATAGATGGCTAGAGAATGATACCTCGGCAGAGACAAAAGCCTGGGTTGTAGCCGAAAATAAGGTTACCCAAAACTATCTGGAGCAAATTCCCTACCGCGCCGACATTAAAAAGCGTTTAACAGCATTATGGAATTACCCTAAAGAAAGCGCACCATTTAAGGTTGGTGAATATTATTTTTTCACTAAAAATGATGGCCTTCAGAACCAAAGTATCTGGTTTATTAAAAAAGGCTTAGAAGGTAAGGAAGAGGTTTTTCTAGATCCAAATAAACTCACAAAAGACGGAACAGCAGCCGTTTCGCTGCTCGGTTTTTCGCACGACAAAAAATACCTGGCCTACTCGGTTGCGCAAGCAGGATCAGACTGGAGCAATATTTACGTAATGGAAATAGCCAGCAAAACCAAATTAGCGGATGAGCTGAAATGGACCAAATTCTCTGGCGCAGCCTGGAAAGGCGATGGTTTTTACTACAGTAAATTTGATGAGCCTGTTAAAGGAACTGATCTTTCTGCAGCCAATAAATATCAAAAAGTGTATTACCATAAATTGGGCGATGAGCAGCAAAATGATCAATTAACTTTTGAAGACAAAACCAATCCAAATCTATATTTCGGCGCCAATGTTACCGAAGATGAACGCTTTTTGGTGGTTTACGCCAGTGCAGGTACTTCAGGCAATGCATTGTATTATCAAGATCTGAGCGCACCAAATAGTAAAATCGCCTTATTGGTTAAGGGGTTTGAAAACAACCACAGTGTTATTGATAATATTGGCGATAAACTATTGGTAAATACCGATCTGGGCGCCGAGAACAAACAGGTGGTTTTGGTTGATTCAAAAAATGCAGATCCTAAAAACTGGCAGAAAATTATCCCCGAATCGAAATTGGCTTTAGAAGGTATTGGAACTGGTGGCGGATTTCTTTGGGCATCCTATTTAAAAGACGCAAGCACCAATATTGTTCAGTTTGATTTAACCGGAAAGAAAATTGGCGACGTAAAACTACCAGCCATTGGAACCGTTGGAGGCTTTGGCGGCTACAAAGAAGACAAAGAATTCTTTTACACCTTTTCTAATTTCACCACTCCCGGTACTATTTACCGGTACGACATTAACAAAAGCGAATCGATATTATATAAAAATTCAGACCTCCAATTTAATACCGATAACTATGAAACCAAACAGGTATTTTACCCATCAAAAGATGGCACAAAAGTACCCATGTTTATTGTACACAAAAAAGGGATCAAACTGGATGGCAAAAATCCGGTCTATCTTTATGCATACGGCGGCTTCCAAGTCAGTTTAACACCTGGATTTAGCTTATCGCGAATGTTATTTTTAGAGCGGGGAGGAATTTACGTTCAACCGAGTTTACGTGGTGGAAGTGAATACGGCGAGGCTTGGCATAAAGGTGGTATGTTAGCAAAAAAACAGAACGTTTTCGACGATTTTATTGCCGCAGCCGAATATCTGGTTAAAGAGAAGTATACCAATCCATCTAAAATTGCTATTTCCGGCGGTTCGAACGGCGGCCTGTTGGTAAGTGCCTGTATGACTCAAAGACCCGATCTGTTTAAAGTGGCTTTACCAGCAGTTGGCGTTTTAGACATGTTGCGGTATCATAAATTTACTGTAGGCTGGGGTTGGGTAGTTGAATACGGAAGTAGCGATAAAAAGGAAGATTTCGATTACCTGATTAAATATTCGCCACTCCATAACCTAAAAAGCGGTGTTAATTATCCGGCAACACTGATCACAACAGCCGATCACGATGACCGCGTAGTACCTGCACACTCATTTAAATTTGCCGCAACCTTACAGGAGAAATACAAAGGCGAAAACCCGGTTTTAATCAGGATCGAAACCAAAGCAGGCCATGGTGCAGGCAAGCCAACTACAAAATTGATTGACGAAGCTGCTGATGTATGGAGCTTTGTGTTTCAGAATTTAGGGATGAATTGGTAGAATTGTCAGTTATGATGATGAAAATTCATAAAGAAATTAAAAATAATCAGCTTTATTTATATCAAAATGGAGCGCTTATTTACAAAAAATGGCTAGCAACAAGTGAATCAAAAATTTTTGATTTAATGGCATATGATAAATACACGTTAGTAAGTTTTAATGAAATCGAGTATGAAAACTCGAACCCACTCGTTTTAGTAAAGGCGGAACTGGAACTAAAACCAACAAATGAAGGTGGAAAGAAGACTGGGATTATATCAGGCTTCAGACCTAATCATGTATTCGAATATAAACAGGGCCAAATATTGCAAACTTACATTGGTGATCTTAATTTTAGCGAATGGCCTACGATCGAGCCCGGCGAGAAAAAGATCGTAAAAGTTAGATTCCTTGATTTCCCATCGCTCCATCAATATTTATATGTTGGGCTGGTATGGCATATTCATGAAGGAGAACGGGTTATTGGTAAAGCTAAAATATTATCTTTTTATGACTCGGCAGAGTAATTAAATTAAATTTCCCACTAAATCCATAGACCAATTATAATTTGCTTTAAACTGCTAAAAACCCTTAACTTTTGTTTTACACCAACGCAAAGCATATAAAATATTGAATACAACAAGATTACAAAATTATCTAGAATATTTCTAAATAACAGGATTGATAATACTTTATTTTGTAACTTTGCGTCAAATTTTTTTTAATGATCACTACTGATATAGCCGTAATAGGCGCTGGTCCGGTTGGCTTATTCGCCATTTTTGAAGCCGGTTTATTAAAAATGCGTTGCCATTTAATTGACTACCTGCCTCAGGTTGGTGGTCAGCTGTCTGAAATTTACCCTAAAAAACCGATATACGATATCCCTGGTTATCCTTCTGTGTTGGCTCAGGAACTTGTCGATAACTTAATGGAGCAGGCAAAACCTTTCCATCCAACGTTTACTTTAGGCGAGCGTATTGAAGGTTTAGAAAAGCGTGGCGAGGCCGATTTCGTTTTAACTACCAATATGGGTACCGTTATCGAAGCTAAAGTTGTGGTAATTGCCGGTGGTTTAGGCTGTTTTGAACCGCGTAAACCGGCCGTAGAAAACTTAGAGAACTTTGAGAACGGTAAAGGTGTAAACTACATGATCCTTGACCCGGAGAAATACCGCGATCAGAAAATGGTAATTGCCGGTGGTGGCGACTCTGCCTTAGACTGGACCATTTATTTAGCAGAAGTTTGCTCTGAATTAACTTTAGTGCACAGAAGCGAAAGTTTCCGTGGTGCTCCAGATTCGGTTGCTAAAGTAATGGCATTGGCAGAAAGTGGAAAAATCAATTTGATTTTAAACAGCAATCTTCAAGCGGTGCAAGGAACTGATAAATTAGAGCAAGTTGAAATTGTGCAGAATCGTACCATGGAAAAAACTGTGATAGAGGCTGATCACTTAATTCCTTTGTTTGGTTTAAGTCCTAAATTAGGTCCGATCGAAGACTGGAACTTAAATATCAACAAAAGTGCAATCGAGGTTAATGTTGATGATTATTCGACAAATATCCCTGGAATTTATGCTATTGGCGATATCAACACTTACACCAATAAACTAAAATTGATTCTTTGTGGTTTCCACGAGGCTGCATTAATGAGCCACAGCGCTTATTCTTACATGAATCCTGGTGTTAAATATACCATGAAATATACAACTGTAAACGGAGTTTCAGAATTTTAAGCTTTCTACTATATTTGTGAATCAACATAAGTAAGCTAAAAAATGGAAAACAATATTAATATATACATGCAAGAGCCGGATGGCTCGGTTACAGAACACGTTGCACCAACCGACATGGGTTTAAGCCTGATGGAGTTTTTAAAAGCATCAGAGTACGACATTCTGGCTACCTGTGGCGGAATGGCCTTATGTGCTACCTGCTGTGTTGATGTGTTAGAAGGCGAAGAGAAACTTAACGAAATGACAGACGATGAGTATGCCATGTTAGATACTTTGCCTGATCTGTTACCAAATTCGCGCTTAGCCTGCCAGTTGCAGTTAAACAACAATATGGACGGACTAAAAGTAAAATTACACGGCGTAAGCTAGATTGTAAAACATATTATAGAGAAAAGGCGATACGTAAAGTGTCGCCTTTTTTTGTTTTTAATAAACCTGAATTGCAAACGGCCAACCGAAAATTGCAAACTAATCTGGGCGTTACCCAAGCTACGCAAGGGTCGGGCTTTTTCAGGGCTACGCTTCGCTCCGGTACCAATGAAGACCTGTGAAACAAGCAAGCATGCCGTAATTAAATAAAAACAGATGCTTAATCGGTACTGAACCCTTACAATCCCTAACGCGGATCCATCGCGATTTCAGCAGCGCCCCTTGTTATTAAACCTGATAAAGCGAAAAGCCCGGAGCGAGGCACGAGTGAGGACTTGAAGCGATAGCAGGACTACAATCAGCCACAACAATAGAACCCAACATTTCCAAAAACCTCTAACAATAAAGATCTACTTATAGACCTATCAGGTTTTAAATGACGTAACCTTCAATTAGGCCATTTAAAACAATATAAATACGAATTAAACCTGATAGGTCTTGTAAACTATTGAATATTTATTTTCTGTTTTTCTACATTCCAGCCATACACCTCTACAGCCAGATTACTTTGTTTTCCTGTATATTCTACAGTTACCGTTTTACTTTCGCCCGGTAAAATACTCACATAATTATCATCATAAAAAGCAGGAAGTACACGCTCACCTGTATTGCCATTTATTAAAGCAACACGGTTAAAAAATGCCAACGGATTTCCATTTGCATTGCTCAAAGTAACGGCGACCTTACCATTTTTCTGATCAACTGCTGCAACTTTTAATGGTGTTTGTTTGATGCTTTTTAAACCCGAGTATTCACCATCCTTACCAGGAAGCCAATAAATATTCTCGCTTAAAATACTTTGCTTTTGATCTAAAATCCTTAAAGAAACAAATACACCTTCTTTTTTATCCAGTTTGGCTAAGAATTCGTTCATAGGAAAAAGTCTTCTCACCGAAGATGGACCAACCGAATTAAAAGCCTGAGAGTAGAAATAATCTTTGCCATCCATATCGTAAGCTTTGGCCTGCACCATCAGGTTGTTTTTAGTGCTAAACCCATTGTTTACGATGGTAACCATGCTATCCAAAGGATTCATCATCACATGTAAGGGTTCACTTCCTTTCCTTAGGCCATATAAACAGGCATTAGGATCGAGGTAATAATCGTACATCTGTCCGCGCAGGGCTGTCCAGGGGTTTTGAGTTTTCCAAATGATAGAACCGGTGTACCAATCCCACATTTTATTAGAAAAACCTTCCATTAATGCCCTGTATTGGTCGTAATTGGCTAATTGGGCTTTCATGGCAAAATCTTCTGCACTTTTTGGCTTACCATAAGGGTTTAGGTATTGCTCGTAAGAGATATACTTATGATAATCCCATACCGAATCAGGCTTAGCTTTGTATTGAGGGGCGATCAGGTTCTCTTTTGGAATAAAACGGAGTAAAGAAACATAATCACCTACCCCTACCGAGCCCACTTCCGAATTGTAAGGAAAGGTTTTCGTACCCCAAAAAGTTTTGATATCCTGAATGCCGTAAGGACCATCGCCGTTTCCACCGATAGCATTAAACGACATTTCGTCGCTGTTAGAGAAATCGAAAAGTTTTCTTGTGCCATCCAACCTTGGTAGGATATCGTTTTTTAGCGGTTCTAAAATGTCTTCCGGTGGTGTAATTTCGTTTCCTCCACACCAAAAAGCCAGCGAAGCGTGGTTTCTGATCATTTTGATCTGATCTTCAATAGCTGTTAAGGTTAAATTATGATCATCGGGATAATTTCTTCTCGTCCATTGATCTTCCTTTTTCATTGGATCTACCCAACGGCCGTTGCAATCGCCACTGAACCAGAAATCCTGAAAAACCAGCAAACCATATTTATCGCAGGCGTTGTAAAACTCAGGTCTTTCTAAAATAGCCCCTCCCCAGATTCTGATCAGATTGAGGTTCATATCTTTGTGGTAACGTATTTCTGCGTCGTAGCGGGCATCACTAAAGCGGAGCATCGCATCAGAAATAATCCAGTTGCCACCTTTAATAAAAATCTTTTGCCCGTTTACATAAGCGCCCATACTTTTGGTCTGCTCGTTCCAGATGTTATCAATCTGGCGAACACCTACTTTAAGCTGCTCTTGATCTAACACTTGATTAGCAGCTACAAATTCGATCTTCACATCGTACAGGTTTTGTGGTCCATATCCACTTGGCCACCATAACTTCGGGTTTTCGAGCTGTAAATCAGGAAGTTTAACTATAGTGGTTTTATTTGCGGCAATGGTAGTTGTCTGTTTAATCAGCTTCCCAGCGATTTGATATTGTAAAGTACCCGAAACCACCTGACCCGTAGGGTTTTCTACTTCAACAGAAACTTTAACTGTAGCCGGATTTTGTTTCCCTTCGGGTAAACGCTTGCCCAGAACCAAGGTAATTACCTGTGGATTCAGGATATTAATGCTTTTGGTTTTCTCAATGGTAACTTTGTCCCAAATGCCTGTGTTACGGTCGCGGGTGGGCTGAATCCAGTCCCAACCAGCAGTATATTGCGTAGTTAAACCTTTGGCAATAGTGCCATCGCCACCCTGGCCACCATTGGGGTTACCCGGAAAATCTGGTGGATAAACAATTACAGCCAGCCTGTTTTTTCCATTCGAAGATAAAAGCTTAGTGATGTTGTACTGTGCCCTAAGGTGCATACCCACCTGGGTTTTTGGATTAACTTTTTTTCCGTTTAAATAAATTTCAGCTTTATAATTTATACCTCTGAACTGCAACCAAACCTGTTCGTTACCCACAACACGCTCCTCAAAATCTTTTACAAACCAATAGGTATAATAGTCGTTACCTGTTTTATACACATCAGGAATTTTTTCATTATTCATTCCATAAAATGGATCAGGAACTTTTTTATTGTTTAGCAAAGTAGTTAATACCGTTCCTGGAACTGTCGCTTGCATCCAGTTGCTGACCGGAAAACCAGCTTTCGAGATTTCTAAGCCCGAAGCATTGGCATCTTTGATATTGGTACATACCCAACCAGAATTTAATTCGTAACGCTGTTGTGCATTTACAATTAAAGCCGAACAGATTAAGAGAAGTAGAAATAGTTTTCTCATTTATTTAGGATATTATAGTTGATATTATTCTTGTAGTTAATTTTTAATGCAAAAACCAGGAAAACTTGCCCCGACTTTTACATTTTTGTTTAGAATTTATTTTCCAGAAACCGGTCCGTCTTCCTGTTTTACACCCCAGGTAGCTGATGGTTTATTGCCCATATAAATTTGCATATTTCCGCCAGTTGTTATGGTTTTGTGCTGAATAAATGATTTAGTATAAGGTTTGCCATTGAGCACAATTTTCTGAATGTATTTGTTCTCAGCACTATTACCCTCAACCTTAATATTGAATTTCTTATTTCCCGGCAGTGAAATGACCGCATGATTAACCAACGGTGTTCCAAAAACGTAAGCCCCGTTTGCAGGATTTACGGGATAAAAACCCATTGCAGAGAAAACATACCAAGCGCTCATTTGCCCTACATCTTCGTTGCCGCACAATCCATCTGGCTTAGATGAATAAAAATCTTTGTCGATTTTACGGATCAGATCGGCAGTTTTCCATGGCTGACCTGCGTAAGTATATAAATAGGGAATGTGGTGGTTGGGTTCATTTCCCTGCGCATAATTACCGATCAATCCACTAATATCAGGCGAACCATTGGTTCCCAAATCTAAAGGTAAGGTAAATAGCGAATCAAGTTTATTGATAAAAGCTTTATCCCCTCCAAAAAGATTAATCAATCCTTCGACATCTTGCGGCACCAACCAGGTATATTGCCAGGCATTTCCTTCTACATAGTCATCTTCACGGTGTTTAGACGAAAAAGGATCGAAAGGGCTTCTCCAGTTTCCGTTGGTAAGTTTACCCCGCATAAACTGAACACTCGGATCGAAATATAAACTATACAGTTTTGATCTTTTGCTAAAGTAAGTGTAATCTGCTGTTTTATTCAGTGCCTTCGCCATTTGTGCAATGCAATAATCGTCAATAGCATACTCTAAAGCCTTACCCACTGATTCGTTTATTTTATCGGCTGGAATGTGTTTAAGCGCCTGAACGTATTCAATGCCATCTGTTTTCTGCATGGCCGATTGTTTTATAGCTTCATATGCCAGATTTACATCGAAACCGCGGTATCCTTTTAAATAAGCATCAACAATAACCGGAACGGCATGGTAGCCCACCATGGTATTGGTTTCACTGCCCATTAAATGCCAAACAGGGAGTTTACCCTGTTGTTTATAGATGGCTAACATGGTATTTACCACATCGTTTACCTTATCCGGATGCAGGATGGTGAAAAGCGGATTTGCCGCACGGTAAGTATCCCAAAGAGAGAAAGTAGTTAAATTATTAAAGCTGGCCTTTTTGTACACCTTTTTATCTGTACCGAGGTAATCTTTATTTACATCGTTAAAAAGTGATGGGGCCACCATGGTGTGATACAAAGCGGTATAAAACACCTTCTTGGTCGTATTTGATGCTTCAATATTCACCTTGGCCAGTTCTTTTTCCCACTTCGCATCGCTGTTTTTGGCTGTTGTGGCAAAATCCCAGCCTGGCAATTCTGTTTTTAGGTTTAAAATAGCATTTTCGATGCTTACCGGAGATAAAGCAACTTTAATCTGTAGTTTATCATGATTAATGGCATTAAAACTTACCGCTGCTTTTAGTTTTTTACCAGATAATGCCACACCACTTTTAACTGCTGTGCTGTCATATAACGCAAGACTTTTAATCGGTTGTGAAAGTTTAATTACAAAATATAAACGTTGATCGTCGGCCCAGCCTTTCGAATTACGATGCCCTACAATAGTGGTGGCATCGAGCTGTTTAAATGATGCCGATACTGGTGCATCCCAGCCTATACCCTCTATCAAATCGATAATAATATGTGGGTTTTCAGCACCTTTTTTAAAAGTATATTGATGAAAACCTACCCTTTCAGTTGCTGTTAATTCGGCTTTAATACTATACTTATCTAACAGCACACTGTAATAACCAGCTTTGGCTATTTCATTCTGATGAGAAAATGTAGATAAATAGCCCGCTGGATCATTGGCCGTTTTGCCTTTTTCTAAAAGGATTTTCCCAGTAGCAGGCATAATCGAAATATCACCTAAATCACCGATTCCGGTACCGCTTAAATGAGTATGTGCAAAACCGGTAATCGTATTACTAGCATAATTATACCCACTGCACCAGTCCCAACCTTCAAAAATATTGTTTGGCCCGAGCTGTACTGCTCCAAATGGAACATTTGCGCCTACAAAAACATGTCCATGCTTTGCTGATCCGATTAATGGATCGATATATTGGGTTAAATTTGTGTTTTGTTGTGCAAAGGTATTATTGGTAAAAAGAGAAGCCGTTAAAAATAGAATGGAAGAGATTTTCTTGAACTGCATGATGCTTATTATTTCCTACAATAGATTTAAAAATCTAAAAGTAAAACGTTTTACGTTTGTTTTCTCATAAAGGGGTGAAGAATTATGTTGAAATTAAGTAAAAGCATTGAATTTAGCCAATTATAGGAAGATAATAGGTTGTAAAAAACGAGAAATAAATTACTAATAATAGGTTCCGTGAGAGTAGTCGTCATTCTCGCACAGGCGGGAATCTTAAAGCTTATTGCATTAAGATTCCCAATCGAGTTGGGAATGACGATTGCTCCCGCTAGTTCCATTATCCAATCTCCAAAACAATTACCTGATCGGGTTCTGCGCTATTTAATGTGGTGGTAATTGACAATTTTGATTTTTTAAAGGTATAGTTTACAATGCTTTTATCTTTCAGTAAATACGCCTTTTTGATTTTCTTTACTGGAACATTTTCTAAATCAATTGTCGTAGTTTTTCCATCAACAATATGGATATAAATTTTGTTGCTATTCTGTGTAATGCTTCCCCAAGCTTGCGGTTTAATAAATCCTGCTTTTGTACCATATATGCTCTCGCCGTAAATTTTAAGCCAATCGCCCAGGCCTGCTAAACGATCTTGAAACTCGGGCTGGATTTTACCACTCGGCATCGGGCCGATGTTCAGTAAAAGGTTGGAGCCCAAACTTGCTGCTTTAACCAACATATGAACCAGTTCTTTATTCGATTTATAATAGGTATCGCTCAAATTATATCCCCAGGAATTTGAAATGGTTTCGCAGGTTTCGAGCGGCAATTTATCTGATGCCTTTTGAAAACTTAAGCCCGATTTATTCTCACCAGGAAGATCGCGTTCGAACATCTGAAAATCTTCTCCCGCAAAAGGTGTAAGGTGATGGTTATTACCAATCATACATTGCGGTTGAAGTTTGTGGATTAGACCATAAATTTCATTGTATTTCCAATCAATCCGCGATGTCCTGTCTTTTGATCCTTCTGGTTCGGTCTGATCCCAATGCCCGTCGAACCAGATCCCGCCTATTTCACCATAATTGGTCAACAACTCGGTTAATTGGTTTTTCATAAACTGCAAATAACTTGCGTAATCACCTTTGCCAGTTCTACCTGAGTTCTGCCCAGTACGCCCGGTTTTGTGCGGATAATCTTCCCTGCGCCAATCTAACAGCGAATAATACAGGTATAGTTTTATGCCCTGCTTATGGCATTCATAGGCCATCATTTTTACAATATCTTTTTTATAGGGCGTATTCATGATGTTGAAATCGGAATATTTGGTATCCCACATGCTAAAACCATCATGGTGCCGGGTAATTAGCGTAATGTATTTCATTCCGGCATTCTTAGCCATGCTCACCCATTGTTCGGCATTAAACTCAACAGGGTTGAAAAAATCTTTAAGGTTGGTATAATTATGAACATTCAACTTTCGTTCGTTCATTACCCATTCGCCGCTTCCTGGTATACTAAAAGGTCCCCAATGGATAAATAAACCAAACCGGGCATCGTTAAACCAAACTCTTTGTTTTAAATTAGAGGCCGTAGGTGTATAATCCTGCGCTTTTAATTGTAAGGCGATTAATAGCACTAGGCATATTAGGGCTAATTTCTTCATAAGGATAGCGGTATAGTTTGGTTAGGTTTTAGTCTATTGATGCGGTTGCTTTGGTAGGTTTTCCAATCACCTTATAATTTCCATCTCCTTTTAAAATGGCCAGTATCTGCGATTGGTTAGTAAAAAGGTTTTTTGCCGCAGCCAATTCTTTATCGTATTGGAAGCTCTGCTCAATTCTTCCTTTTTCGTAAAAATAACGGCTTACGATCTGTGTTTCTAAAACTCTTTTTATTTCTGCTTTATGGCTAACCAGATCAGTTTTTTTAGAAGAGGTAAGTTTATATTTAAGATTCTCCAGGTCGGTTTTTACTTCAGCAGATTTATTTTCCTTTTCAGCCTCTAACCTTAAATCGGAAAGCAATCTTTCAGTACGGCTTAGGTAAGTTAAATCTTTATCGGCCAAACTGCCAGAAAATGTAGCATAATCTGCATCAGATAACTGGAAAGTTTTGGCTGATGCCAAACTTGGTTTTTCTTTCCTGTATTGATTTGCGTAGTTAAAGAAAAGATTTTTATTGAGCATTGAAATCGTAATCGGGCTGAGCTTTATGGCATCAACCACGATATCGGGATAAACACCATTACCGCTGTACACGTTTCTTCCTGCTTTGGTTTGGTACATTACCATGGTCGAATCGGCAAAACGCTCAGCAACACCATCAGCGTTTTTATGTGCATAATCTAATTTTTGGATACACCTGCCTGATGGTGTATAATATTTAGCAACCGTTACTTTAACCAAGCTGTTGTAAGGCAGGTTGAAGGTTTGCTGAACCAAGCCTTTGCCGTAACTACGTTGACCAATTACAATTGCACGATCTAAATCCTGTAAAGAACCCGCAACAATTTCTGAGGCTGAGGCCGAATTTCCATTTACAAGCACTACTAACGGAACCGAAGTAGAAACCGGGATTAAAAGTGTTTTATAAGCAATGGTTTTCTCTACATTTTTGCCCTTTTGGGTTACAATAAGCTGATCTTTATTCACAAAGAGGTTCACAATTTTAACCGCTTCCTGCAAAATACCACCACCATTGTTTCTCAAATCTAGAACTACGCCTTTAGGGTTTTCTTTTTGAATAGCCAACAGGGCATCTTTAACTTCCTGGCCAGAATTTTCCAGAAATTTATCGAGCTTGATATAACCTATTCCATCGCCAACCATTCCGGCGTAAGAAACGTTAGGCTGTTTTATTTCATCACGGACAAGTTTTTTAGTAATTTCCTTTCCATCTCTAACCACCAACAAATCTACCGGTGTTCCTTTAGGGCCACGCAACAACTGACTAATTTCCTGACGGTCTTTACCTTTTATAGCAATTCCGTTTATGCTCACTACCTGATCTCCGGCTTTAATTTCACTTTTATTTGCCGGATAACCTTCACTAACATCGTTAATAAACAGTTTACCATCGATAAAAACAGTGCTGGCACCAATGCCTCCGTACTGTGTGCTTACATATTTCAACTTGTAATCTTCAATTTCCGATTCGGGAACATACTCGGTATAAGGATCTAAACTATCCAACATGGCATCAATACCGGTTTTCATCAATTGAGGAGCATTGGTATCATCTACATAGTTGATATTGATTTCTTTATAGAGAGAGGCAAAAATATCCAGGTTTTTAGAAACCAGAAACAAATCTTCTTTAAATGAAAAAGATAAAACGGCTACCCCGAAACCAGCTGCTAAAAGACCATATTTTAGTTTTTTCATCCCTTTATATTTTAATTCCAATAGGGCAAGTAAATGGATTACCCCCTGTTTGAAAGATTATTTAGTAATTGTGTACAAACGTAAATGTACAAAAAGCGATAAATATTAAAAACAGCTTATTTGGTCGATGCGTAAATTAAGCGTTACGCTAAAATTGAGGTGAATGAAAGCAGAAAAATCAGACTAAAGTCTGTTACCTTTGGTATCGGCAAGTGCTTTTTGAATCGTAAATTCGATATAGGTACGGTCGCGTTTTACCAAACGCATTAAATCTTCAATCAGTTGATCTTCTTTGCCTGGCGTAAATTCTAAAGGCTCGTTTGCTAGATCGCGGTATTTCCTTAAAAACTTAGTTTTTACTTTAAATGCAGTTTCTGAAGTAAGTTGAAAATTAGCCATGGCATATTTTATTTGATGCAAAAGTAAAAAATATTTACTCAGGTTAATACCTTTTTATGTGATGTGACAAAAAAAGTGGAGATTCGCGAATTATTTTTGCACGACAATTGTGTTAAAAGCGCGTTATAAAACCTAATCGGGTATTAAAAACCGTTAACACAAATTTTAAAAATGAAACCATACCATGCATCACTGATGGTTTATGGTTTTATAATCCTTAAAAACAAATTAAACAACATGAAAAAGATCATCTTCTCTATTGTTTTCCTAACCATAGGTTGGGCAACATCAAAGGCACAAACATTTAACCTCGGGGTTAAAGCAGGTGTAAACTTAGCCAAGTTAAATGCAGATTTCGCGAGTGAAGAAAACCGCTTAGGCTACCAGGTTGGTGCTTGGGCACGTATTGGCGGCGCTAGCTTTTATGTACAGCCCGAAGCCTACATTGGTAGTAAAGGCAACAAATTTATCAGCATTACGCAGGATAACGGAAATGAAGTTGCTGCTGAAGGAAAAGTAAAATTTACCACTTTAGATGTTCCTGTGTTATTGGGAACAAAATTTGGTGCTAAAAATTTAAACTTCCGCTTAATGGCTGGTCCGGTTATTTCATTTATTCTGGATGAAAATTCGTCATTTAGTTCAGCTTACCAGCAAGCTACCGATTTCGACAACTACAAAAACCAGGCATTGGGCCTACAGGCTGGTGCTGGTGTAGATGTGGGTAGTATTTCTGTTGATTTGCGTTACGAAGCTGGTTTATCAAACATCAGTAAAAGCGAAAAATACAGCCAAAAACCTAACTTGTTTCAATTGAGTTTGGGATTTAAAATTTTGTAAAGAAATCATTTGTATACTGAAAAAGCAGCCGAAGGGCTGCTTTTTCAGTATACTGGATTAATTAAGTTATTTTATCTTATAGCTAAACGTCCGATCTTTAAATAATCCATTCTGATTTAAAACCCTGGCACGTACAACAATTGCAGCACCAATAGCTGGAGCTGAAGGTACAGTATAATTATAAATAAGCGTATCACAATTCTTACTTTTCGAAAAAGCCGAAGCATAAGGAACTGTAGAAATAATTGTTGAGTCGGCTAAATCTACTTTCTGATAAAACTGAATTTCTTTTACCGGATCTGTTGGTAAAAAATTTAGTTCAACTTTAATTACACTCCCCTTTGCCAAACCTGTTGCAGGAATGGATGGAGAAACAAAAGTTGTATTGGAGAATATTACCGGGTATCTATTATCATTTATTTTTTGATAAATAGGGTCTTTGCTACGATCGCAGGCATATAAAACCATTAAAGAAGCAAATAGCAGATAAAATATAGATGTCTTTTTCATGTTTGTAATTTTATATTATTATGGCTGATTCCACCACAATGGTTTTAAAAAATAGTCTTGGGCATTTGCGCCTTGTTTCTCTACTTCAGCTGGATTAAGCTGTATTTCTGTTAATGGATACAATGTTCTTTGAGGGTACAGGTTTTTTGCAGCAGGATTAGGATTTGCAGGATAGTAGAACCCAGGATAAAAGGTCTGGCTATAATCTAAGCGCCTCATATCTGTCCAGCTTTCAGGATTCATAAATAGCGCAATATATTTTTGCTGCATGATATCCTTTAGCGTTAAACTTGTGCTCACCTGAACCACGGCTGGTGTTAGCATATAAGCATCTCTTTGGGCAGTAGGAACACTCAGTTTATCCATGTGCGCTATTATACCATCGCGATAAGCTTTATAGGCTCTAGGCAGATTTCCTGCTCTAAAGGCTGCTTCAGCTTCAATAAAGCGAACTTCAGCATTTGTTAAAATTTGAAAAACGCCTGAATTGTTTGCTGCATTGAATACCTCGGTAGCATACCAGCTTGTGTAGAAATCAGAAACCACTCCTGTGGTTAATGCCTGCGCATTATTGGCACCCGGTTGTGTTCCTGTACTTGTTGCTGTGGCCATGATTGGCAGTCGGGGATCATCCGGCAGAGCGGCATCGCCCAGTAAATTTTTACCATTAAGCATTTCTATCAAAAACCTACCGTAGGTAATTGCGGCCATATTGTTTCTCGTTGGGCCGAATACATTTGTAGAATTTAATACTGTACTGGTTACAGCTTGCCATTGTAGCTGAGCATCTTCTGAGTTTGAACTTAAACCTTTGTCAATTAAATCCAAAACCGCTGTAGGATTATAAGATGATTTTTTTGTTAAATGATTGGCCTGCCTTGCTTTAATAGAGTATGCCAGCTTAATCCAAGATGCAGTAACACCTTTATAAAGAATGTCTCCGCTTATACTTGGTGTACTTATATAAAAAGGCCTGCTATTACTTGATGCTGGTTTTTGCAATTCTGTGATCCCTTCATCCAATAACTTGTTTACAGCTGCGTAGATTGATTCTTGAGTATCATATTTTGGCGAAATTGTTAAAGCAGGCTGAAATGCTTCTGTATATGGAATATCACCCAACAAATCTGTAGCATGTGCTAAAATAAGTGCATACATAATCTTACCAGCACCAACATAATATGGCGATCCTTCTTTCATAGCAATATCAATCATAGGCGGAATATTTGCCCCTACAATTTGATATGTATCCTGAAAGGGCCTTACGTTTGGTAAAAAGTAGTATTGTTCAAATGCGCCATTTGGTGCGCCTCTTCTTCCAACGTTCTGAGTTAAAATGCCGGTAAACTGGTACGCTTCAAAGGCCTGCATTGAAAAACCATTTGAAATAATACTGGGAAGTAAAAAATTAGGTGTTGTAGATGTTGGATTATTCGGATCCTTGTTTACATCTAAAAAACCTTTCTTACACGATATAACACCTGTAATGGAGGTAATCGCTATTATAAATATCAATATTTTTTTCATAACCATAATCAATTAAAAACCAACCTTCAAACCTAAATCAAATCCTCTTCTGCTTGGAACACCACCGTAATCTAAACCAGCAGAGCCACCACCTCTCACACCAGCACCTGATACCCCAACTTCAGGATCAATACCAGAATAATTGGTTAACAGGATAAGGTTTCTACCTGTTATAAACAGATTAAGATTAGAGAAAAACTTAGGAAGATATTTTTTATCCAATGTATAATTTATTGTTGCCGATCTTAGCCTGATCCAAGATCCATCTTCAATAAACGCAGTACCAACCGCAGCTAAATTATTCTCATAATAACCTTGGGTTAACTCTACCTGTTTTGTATTCGGGCTGTAGCTGCCGTCAGCATTCTTAACAACACCGTCAAAAACAACAGGCTTGCCACGCTCAGCAGTCTGCATACTTAAACCGCTTCGCACCAACTCCCACTCATTACCATTGATTACATCCCCGCCTTTTCTAATATCAATTAAGAAACTTAATTCTAGACTTTTATATCTAAAGGTATTATTAAGTCCCATTGTAAACTTCGGTGCTCTATCACCTGCGTAGGTAAATAGCGTATTAAAAGTTGGATAACCGTTAGCATCAATAATAACCCGGCCCTGAGGATCGCGGATATAATCTGTTGCACTAATTGATGTTAATGATTTACCAGGATATGAAGCGCCTTCTGCAACATTGATGATTGATGCATCCGAGTTTCTCACGATGGTAAGTGGATATGGAAGTGATAACACTTCATTTTTATTGGAAGCGAAATTGAAATTAATATCCCAGTTAAAGTTTTTGTTTCTAATCGGTGTACCGGATAACATTAATTCAATTCCTCTGTTTTCTACTAAACCGCCATTAATATATTGCAGAATAAATCCGGTTGCCTGACTTACTCTTGGTGCTATAATCTGGTCTTTAGTTCTATCTTTATAAACAGTAGCATCGAGCCTTAGTCTTTGATCAAAAAACTGCAGATCCAAACCTGCTTCGAACGATGTACGTCTTTCTGGCTTCAATTCGGGATTGTTACCAAAGAAACCGTATCTAAAGCCTCCCCCAATAAATGTATTTGATTGTAACGGAGATTCTACTCTATAAGGGCTGGTATCCTTTCCTACATCTGCGTAAGAAAGTCTCAGCTTTCCATAACTAAGCCATTTGTTATTCTCAAGTTTAAGAGATTTTGTAAATTCATACCCTAAGCTTACTGAAGGATAAAAGAACGACCTGTTTTTTGTGGGAAGTGTAGAAGACCAATCGTTACGGCCCGTTAAATTCAAGAAAACAGTTTTTTTCCAATCAGCGTTTAAGCTTCCAAAAGCACCTATGATTCTTTTTATGGAATTTCTTTCTATCAAACTTCTGTTTACAGTATTATTTACACTGATAAAATCAGGGTTCTGAAAAATCAGACCTAAATAATCAACAGTAGAAAATCTGGTCTGATCTACCGCGTTACCCACTAAAAGAGAAGTGTTAAAATCTCCGAAACTTTGTTCTGCACTGATTAAGAGGTTGGATGTTAAACTTTGAAAAGTATTAACTGTTTGACCAATACCACCATTAAAGTTATTTGGCAAGGACGTTCCCACAGCTCTTACACTCTGAATCCTTTCTGTGTATAAATCTGTACCAAGGGTATAATTTACTCTAAGCCATTTGAAAGGCCTGTATTCTGCGCCTGCATTACCTAAAAACCGATCATTCGAATCTGTTTGCGGATTTTTATCTATGGTAAAGTAAGGGTTATCGATATCTCCTGTAGCACTTGCCAATAGTCTCCTTCTCGTACCATCAGGGCTCAGATAATCTTTCATATTATCATTCTTTGGCCAGTTAAATATGCTCACAAGAAATCCACCTGAACCACCAAATAAACCTGGACCTTGTAAGGGTCTCCTTCCGGTTGTTCTCATATAATTCGCAGACCCTGTAAAAGTAAATTTTTCACTTGCAATTGCACTTCCTGATAATCTAACAGATGTTTTCCCATAATCAGTTTGTGGAACAACGCCGTTCTGATCAGAATTCGAAGCTGAAAATCTAAAAGTGTATTTATCTGAACCGCCCGACACACTTAAATTATGTGTTTGTGATTTGCCAGTTACGAAGAAACTGCCCAAATTATCATAAATGGTTTCACCGGGCGAAAATGCTGAACCATAAGAGTCTCTACTTGTTGGATTATAAATCCCAGCTGTTCCTTGTTTATAAATGGACTGGGTTTCTGGTAATCTGATTACATTATCCCATGAAAAAACGTTATTATAGGTAATTGCGGTAGAACCTGTTTTACCCTTTTTGGTTGTAATAATGATGGCGCCATTACCTGCCTTTAAACCGTATAAGGCAGCAGCAGCAGGACCTTTCAAAACCGTTACGCTTTCTATATCATCCGGATTAATGTCTGCTGCACGATTTGGAGTTCCAACACTTCGTCCCAACACCCCATTGAAAGCACTGCCTGCCCCTGGAGCCGTTGATTCTACAAATGAACTGTTATCCAAAGGCACTCCATCAACAACAAATAGCGGCTGGTTATCTCCATCTAAAGAAGTACCTCCACGAAGAATTATTGCAGACCCTTCTCCCGGACCACCACCTGAACTAGTAATAACCGCGCCAGCAATTTTACCCTGTAAAGCATTAACAATATTTTGCTGCCTAGACTCTTCAATATCTTTCGACTTCACATTTTGAAAAGCATAGTTAATACTTTTCCGATCTTGCGCAACATTAAATGCGGTAACAACAACTTCATCTAAGTTACTTGCATCATTTACCAATGCCACATTAATCGATGTATTGGCCCCGACTGTTCTCTCTACTGTTTTATAACCGATGTAGGTAAATGCCAATATATCGCTCTTCAAAGCTTTAATAAAATAGTTTCCGTCTGCATTGGTTTGTGCAACGACTGTGCTTCCTTTCACACGAATGGAAACACCAGGTATAGGTCCGTCAGTAGACGTAACCTTACCCGTAACGGTTATTTGCTGCGCAATGGCGTGAGCCAGCAACAGAAACGTACCAATAAAAATTAGTAGTAGTTTTTTTTTCATAAACTGCCTGTTTAGGGAATGAAATGATTTGTTTAGTTGTTAGTTTTTTTTGTTTGCCAAAACACGCATAATAACGCATTTTATTTTATTATTTAGCTAATATCATAAATGTTTTTCAATAAAAAAACATTTAAATGAAGTATATTTAGCTATCACACAAAACATTATTGCACAAACACGCACAAACACGCAAGTAATATATTTTTAAAATGTTTTTATACATTCGTATAAAATCAAATGATTTATGCTAAAAAAAGAACGTCACGATTTTATCATGCGCCAGATTAACCTGCACAACCGGGTGCTAACCTCAGATCTGGTTCAACTGCTTAATGTTTCAGAGGATACGATCAGACGAGACTTACAAGAACTTGTTGATGATGGATTACTGTTTAAAGTGCATGGAGGAGCCTTATCTAAATCATATCATAGCTCTTTCGATGATAGCACGGTATATGCAAGAGATAGTAAAATTGTGATTGCAAAAAAAACAATCCGTTTGATAAAGGATGGCATGGTGGTGCTAATTGGTGGAGGCACAACTATCCTAGAATTGGTTAAACAACTACCACAACATCTGGGGGCCACATTCTTTACCATTAGTCCACTTGTTGCTGTAGAACTGGCTAAATACAACAATATTGAAGTGATATTAATTGGAGGTCTTTTTTCTAAAAACTCACAAATAACTTATGGCGGCCATGTAATTAGCCAATTAGCTGAAATTAAGGTCGATTTATGCTTAATGGGCACAAGTGCCATACACCCGGAAGAAGGACTAACAGATACCGATTGGGAAATTAACCAACTCAAAAAGGCAATGGTAGCCTGTGCTAAAAAAACAGCGGTGCTTTGTATTTCAGAAAAACTGGATATCACTTTGAGGCTAAAAGTTTGCCCAATAGAAAATATAAGCTATTTAATCACCGAATTAGAAGTAGAGCACGAGTCTTTAGCCGGTTACCGCGCTAAAGAACTAAATATTTTATAAAGAGTCCCGATTTTCACCAGGACTCTTTATATCTGCTAGAAAGTGGGATCTGCAGGGGTATTGGTATTGTTATCTCTTTCTGCGAAAGGGTAAGGGAAAAAATTCCGCTTACGATCGGCTAAGGGCTGATTAAACCTTCTCATATCCTCGAGCTTTAATCCCGACATAAAAAGCTCAATACAACGGTGCTTGAAAATTAAATCTAAAAGCTGTTGTTGTGTATAAGGACCAGTTAATGATGGCAACCCAGCTCCCATTCCATAATTAGCATCGAGCACATTTCCCGTTGCTGGACGTGTTACGACCTTGTTTAGCTCAGTTAATGATGATCCCAGGTTAGGGGTAGCCTGCCGAGCATAAGCTTCTGCCTTAATTAAAGTCATTTCGCCAGGCAGATAAACTGGAATTGGCGCTAAGCTAGCCGCACCAAAACCATTAATACGCACCGTAGTGCTAACTACGGTATAAAACGGAATCCTTGCGTCGCCAGCATCTGGAATATTGGCACCAGTTTGCCCTAAATTTAAATTTTTAGGTTGGATTACATTATTAGTAGAAGTAGCAATTTCAAAAATGGGATTGAGATTTTGCGCATCATAAGTTAGTGATGATCTTTTAGTTAAATCAACAGCATTGGCACTACTTAAGGCAAGAGCGTAATTGCCAACAAACAACGCATAACGTGCCTTTAATGCATTTAACGTATTTGGAATATCTACTCCTGTGGGAATATTGCTCAAAAACGAAGTACTGATCGGGTTTGCTGCAATTAAGGCCAAAGCATTGTCAATAGTTGCAATAGCTTTGTTAAAGCCTTCTGCCCTTGTAATAAAAGTTACATTTTGCCCGGTTCCTGCTGGAACTTTTTCCCAAAATTCCGACAAATTACCCAAAGCCAAGGCTTTAAAAATACTGGCATGTGCAATTAAGCCGGAAGCCAAACCTTTATCGGCAAGATTAGCGGCATTATTAATCACATTATCTGCATCGAAAATGATTTTATTTGAACTGGTCCAAACATTTAGTAATACCGAATTTGTACCATCTACCTGCACTCCTCCCGTCATCAGCCGGTCTTCATTTGTATTTCCTGTATTAACAGAAATTAACTCATTAGTAGTAATGCCATTAACAGTAATTGCTGCATACAGGAGCCCTGCCCTTGTTGTGGAGAAATTTTTCTGAAGACCAACCGTAATTCCGGTCAAACCTCTTGCAGAAAGGAGCACATCATCAGCTACAGCACCGTTAGGATTTAAATATTCCTTTTTACAAGCAGCCAGTGAAACGGCCAGTGCAAAGAAAAATATGTAGCGAATATATTTTGATCTTGAGTTTTTCATCTTAATATGATTTATTTTTTTCAATTAATTAGAACTTAGCTTGTAAACCGAAAGAAAAAGTGCGTGGAATAGGCACAGAGCCGAAATCGATATTTCTCAAAATTGTGGATTGACCACCAGAGTTCAGCTCAGGATCGTAGCCTTTGTAATTATCCCACGAAATCAGATTTCTTCCGCTTATATTAATTGTTAAATCTTTCACAAACTTCACTTTACCAACATTATAGCTCAAAGAGATTTCTCTTAGTTTTACAAAAGAACCATCATCAATACGCCACTCTTCTACATTGTACGCACCAGCCACATAGCCTCTAGGCAATTGGCCCAACTGCTCTGCTTCGGCAACCTTCCCATTACCTACACCTTGACGAGTTCTCCAATCCGCATTCCATACATCCCCACCTTGAACAGCATCCAATTGAATGTGTAAGCTTAATTTTTTGTAGGTAAAATCGTTAACAAAAGACCCTGTATAATCCGGGTTTGGATCGCCGATTACTTTACGCAAAACATTACCTGCGGCTTGACCTGCAGTTAAAGGAATACCAGCAGGGTTTGTTGCAATATCTCCAGTTGATGTCCGCTCAAAATATGTTCCATAAAAAACACCTACCGGATAACCGTCAGTAATAGAAACAGGTGCGCCAGCATTGGTTGAAATTAATCTCTGTGCACCTGAACCCAAAATTTTATTTCTATTTCGGTTATAGATTAATGTCGATGTCCATGTAAAGTTTTCAGTTTTAACTGGCACGCCGGTAAGCATTAGTTCGATACCTTTATTTTTTAAAGTCCCGCTAATATTGTCTAACAGGCTTGAAAAACCAGTTGTTGGCGCAATTACAACGGGTAATAATAAATCAGTTACACTCTTATTATAATAACTAAAAGTTAAACCCAATCGATTGTTAAAAAAAGACATATCTGTACCGATTTCAAGCTCTTTTTGGCGCTCTGGCTTAACATCAGTATTAGCCAGTGTACTGCTCGATGCCAGTGATGTTTTGCTGTTTAAGGCACTGGGCACATACACATTGAAACGATCATACGCTCCAATCCCTGTTAAATTTCCTGACTGTCCGTAAGCTGCTCTTAATTTGAAAGCATTCCACCATGATGATACCCCAAAATCTTTCCAATAATTGGCAGATGACAATACATAACTCACATTAGCTTTAGGATAAAACTGCGTTCTATTATCTTCTCCAAATACAGTAGATTGATCTACTCTTATGGCGCCGGTTACAAACAAATGGTCTTTATATTTAAAGTTTTGTTGTAAATAAGCTCCGCTAATTGAAAATTCTGAACGACTGTCAACATTTGCCAAAACAGTACTTGCTCCGTTTACCACCTGAACAAAAGGCGCTAACCCACGTCCGTTTAGCAAGCTGTACAGGTCTTTTTGATATTGATAAGAACCACCCAATTGCGTTGTAGAACTTAATAGATCAGATATTTTTGCATCGTAGGTAAAATTTAATTCATTATTAAATAATGTTGTTGTTGCATTTGCCGCACTGGCATAACCGTTTAAAGACGGATCTAAAGTTGGTCCACCACCATAAAAACCTGTACTTACATTATACGTAAAGGGGGGAATATATGTTGTTCCGTTTTGAATGGAGTTATCAACCCCCATGGTATAATCAATGGTTAGGTTTTTAACCGGCGTAAGCTTCAAACCTGTATTTGCAATAATACGATTAGTAAACTGGCGCTGCTTGATATCTTCAATAACAGAAACTGGATTAACACGACCGCGTTCTCCAACAGCTTTTAAATTGCCCAGTATATCTCTTGCAAAAATATCGTGAAAGTTACCAATAATCGTTACAGAGTTCATTGGTGAAAAGAATGAATTACCATCTGGTTTTTCATTAGCATCGCTATGTACATAGTTAAAACCAGCAGTCATCTTTGCCCAGTTATTAATTTTTTGATCCAGATTTGCTCTAAAGTTCATTCTTCTGAAGTCTGTATTTTTAATAATCCCCTGATTAGAAAAATAACCTGCCGAAGTGTAGAACTTGGTATTATCGTTTCCACCAGAAACGGAAACGGAGTTGTCTGTACCCACACCGGTATGAAAAATATAATCCTGATAGTTATATCTGGTAACTGGAGTTTTTGCGGTCTGTAAAACAGGAGTGGCACCAGGAGTGGGTGGAACTGTTTGAATGACATCTTGCGTTACAGAGTTCGCATTATCCCCAAACCTAAAAGGCGACTGGTTTACTTCAATCTGCTTACGAAGCTCGCTGATTGTTAAGCTTGTGCTAAAGCTCACTTGAGGTTCCCCGGTTTTACCTCTCTTGGTAAAAATCTGGATTACTCCTGCATTTGCCCTCGAACCATAAATGGCTGCTGCTGCTGCACCATTCAATACCTCTATATGATCAATATCAGATGGACTAATATCCACCATCCGGTTTTGTCCGATACTTCCAACAAAGTTTCCTCCATCATAATTGGCTGATGTATTGGTTACTCTGGTTGTAGAGTTGTTTACAATTACGCCATCAATGATATATAGTGGCTCCGAAGATGAGTTAACCGAGCTTACCCCTCTTAATCGAACAGAAATTCCTCCTGCCGGATCTCCGGAGTTTTGGCTGATTTGTGCACCTGGTGTTTTACCTTGTAGTGAAGCTAGTGCATTTCCACTAGGTGCTTTGTTTAAATCATCGCCCTTTACCGTACTCACGTAACTACCGAGCTGTTTACGGGTAGTACCTTGAGAAGTACCAGTAACAATTACCTCGTCGAGCCCCACCGCATCGCCACTTAAAGCACTATTTGCCTGAACGTTGGTATTATCGCCAAGTGTTACAGATTCGATATTTGATTTAAACCCGATAAAAGAAATCTGGATCTGGTATTTACCCGGTGTCAAATCAACCGAAAAGCTATACGTTCCGCCCGAACTTGTACTTGTTGCGAGATTTGTATTGATAATTTTTACTACAGCGCCTGGAACAGGGCTGTTATTTGTGGCGTCGGTAACCTTACCACTTATGGTATACCGTTTGTTTTGTGCCTGCGCCATCTCTGTAAATAAGAGCAGCAGAAATGGGATCAACAAAATTGCGAAGAATCCTGGTGACCATTTTAGGTAACTTTTTTCCATAAAATTTGGTTTTGTTAGAAGATTAGTGTTAAAACAAATTTAACAAAATACCGCACAAACCAAATTTTTTAACCTACACAAACTGGTTTACAATCCGTAAAACATTTGTTTATTACGACGGCAAACTAATTTTACCCATACAAACCGAGGGCACTCCTTGCCTGTTGCCAAAATTAATCGGTTTTCCGCACAGGGTTTCATTGGCCAAAACAGCAAATAAAACAGCTTCTTTTGCATCGGGATTAATATTTAAATCATCAGTGGTTAGGAATTTGCAAAAAGGTAGTTTGGTTTGAAGAAGCTGCACCAGTAAAGGGTTATGCATTCCGCCACCACTCATAAAAACCTGCGCTTTAGCTTTATCTCCAAAACAGCGTTTAATAGCGCTGGCAATGGTTTCTGCAGAAAAATGGCACAGGGTAGCCATTACATCTTCTTTCCTTAAATCTCTTGTTAAAGACTGTTCTTGAGCGCTTATTAAATATTCCAGATTAAATAGTTCTGGCCCCGTGGTTTTAGGAAAATCTAAATCAAAAAAGCTGCAATTTAACAACGCAGATAATAGACGGGAATTTAATTCACCAGCCAAGGCAACAGCGGCATTTTTATCATAAAATTGATTAAAATGTTTTTGCACATACTGATCCATCAAAGTATTTCCAGGGCCAACATCCGTAGAAAAAATTTCACTGGCATCGGTACTCCCTGGCAGATAAGTGAAATTTGCTATGCCACCTATATTTAACATTACCCGATCTTCACCAGCTTTCGAAAACATTAAATAATCGCCATAAACAGCCAATGGCGCACCTTCGCCTCCAGCAGCCAAATGTTTTTGCCTAAAATCAGAAAGTGTGATAATCCCCGTTCTTAGCGCAATATGATCACCATCACCAATTTGTAATGTACCATTGGGATAGTCGGCCAGTTGATGCAGAGATTTTGGTGCATGAAAAATCGTTTGGCCGTGGCTGGCAATAAAATCGATAGCCTCATTTTGATAACCCCACTCTTTTAGCGCTTCGTTTATAAGCTCCGCATGGGTATTTGCAATATGCTCGTTCATCAGGCACACCAACTGTAAATCGACTTCTTTTTTAGAAAAAATGGCTTTTATTTTAGCTCTAAAATCGTCAGTATAATCGCCAGTTTTAAATTTTAAAATTTGGATATCAGTATCGGCACCGCTTCCTTTAACCAAACAAAGCACAATATCCAATCCATCCATTGATGTACCACTCATCAATCCTATAATTAAACGTGCCGATTTCCCTGCCTTCGAATACAACTTTTCAATCTGTGTGTTCATATTGGTTTTTATCTTAAAAAGATCAAACGTTTGTTTGCCCCTTTAATCGAATTTTATAAAAATACTTGCAATAAAAGTAAATAACCTTTGTTACAAATTGGGCATAACTCTCTATATTTACTGCTCCGTACATTAAATCCATATAAAAAAAATGGCTAGATTAAATCTACTGGAGGAGACACGTTTCGAGAAATTACCAGTAAGCGTGTTCGAAAATCCAAAAATTGCTTCAATTAATGTAGCACACCGCATTGCCGAGCTCATTAAATCAAAACAAGCAAACAACACACCTGCAGTACTGGGCTTAGCAACAGGTGTTACTCCAATTGCAGTTTATGCCGAACTGGTTAGACTGCACAAAGAAGAGGGCTTGAGTTTTAAAAACGTAATTACTTTCAACCTGGATGAATATTATCCAATGGCGCCAACTGCGGCACAAAGTTATGTTACGTTTATGAACGAAAACCTTTTCAATCATATCGACATTGATAAGAAGAATGTTCACATCCCTGATGGCACGCTTGCGCTTGAAGACATTCCTGCATTCTGCTTAGAATATGAAAAGAAAATAGGTGATCTTGGTGGTCTTGATATCCAGATTTTAGGTATCGGCCGTACGGGTCACATCGGGTTTAACGAGCCGGGCTCTGCACCAAATTCTGGCACTCGTTTGGTTACTTTAGATGATTTGACCCGCCGTGATGCCGCACGTGATTTCGGTGGAAAAACCTTTGTACCAACAAAGGCCATCACCATGGGTATCGGTACAATTTTCAAAGCAAGGGAAATTATATTAATGGCTTGGAGCCGTAAAAAAGCTTCAATTATTAAAAAAGCAGTTGAGGGCGAAATTTCCGGAGATGTTCCCGCAACATACCTGCAGCTTTCTGATCATGTAGAGTTTATCCTCGATGCACCCGCAGCTTCAGAACTGACCCGTTTTGATACACCATGGTTGGTTAAAGATTGTGTTTGGACTGATGCCTTGATCCGCAAAGCGGTGATCTGGTTGGCCAACACCCTGAAAAAACCAATCTTAAAATTAACTGAAGACGATTACAATAACAATGGTATGGCACAACTGGCAACTGAAAAAGGCCCAGTTTACAATATCAACATCCATATCTTTAACAAATTACAGCACACCATTACAGGTTGGCCAGGCGGCAAGCCGAACGCTGATGATTCTCAACGTCCGGAAAGGGCAGAACCAGCCAAGAAGAGAGTAATTATTTTCTCTCCTCACCCTGATGATGATGTGATCTCGATGGGCGGTACTTTTCTCCGCTTGGTTGACCAAGGGCATGATGTACACGTCGCTTACCAAACCTCAGGTAATACCGCGGTTTGGGACGATGATGCACTTCGTTTTGTTGAGTTCAATGTAGATTTCACGGAGAAAATGGGCATGGACAATACGCACTTAAAGGATCTTTATAATAAAATGAGAGCCTTTATTGATCAGAAACAACCAAACCAGATTGATACTCCAGAGATCCAAACAGTTAAAGGACTGATCAGAAAAGGCGAAGCTATTGCCGGTGCAAGATATTGCGGTCTTGAAGATGATCATATCCACTTCCAGGCGCTTCCGTTCTACGAAAGTGGTAAGGTTCAGAAAAACCCTGTAACTGATGCTGATATCGAACTTACAATAGCGCTACTGCAAAAAGTTAAGCCTCAACAGGTTTATGCAGCAGGCGATTTTGAAGACCCACATGGAACACATATTGTTTGTTTCAATATTATCTTGGAAGCACTGAAGCGCTTACGTAAAACTGAAGCTTGGGCACAAGATTGTTGGTTGTGGATGTATCGCGGTGCTTGGCACGAATTTGAAACGCATGAGATCGAAATGGCTGTTCCAATTTCGCCACAAGAGCTTGAACGTAAAAAATATGCTATTTTCAAACACCAGAGCCAAAAAGACAGGGCGGTTTTCCCTGGTGATGACGCTAGAGAGTTCTGGCAACGAGCCGAAGACCGTAACCGTGATACGGCAAAAGCTTACGATGAGCTTGGCCTGGCAGAATACGAAGCAATGGAAGCTTTTGTTCGTTGGAAATTTAAAGATTAATTAAAAAGAAAATAAATAGTAATCCTGCTTTGTTCATTCGAAGCAGGATTTTTTGTGCGCTCAACCTGCAAAATCTTAAAGGCCAAGAGCGTAGAAAGATTTCGCAGGTTTTAACAGGCATTAGAGACTTACGAAGCCCTTTCAACTCCCTATCTAAACTTTTGAGTAATTACGCGCGCTATTTTGAAGATAAATACTTATATTCATATCTGATTAGCCATCCCTAAATCAATTATTCAAATCGTTAGAGTATGAAGATAGAGGAAGGCTGTTGCTACCACATTTACAACAGAGGAAACAATAAGGGTAAAATATTTTTTGAAGATGAAAATTATATTTTCTTTTTAAAGCAGTTTAAAAATTATGTCTTACCATCGGTTGATGTATTGGCTTACTGTTTAATGCCAAACCATTTTCATTTTTTTATCAGGATAAAGGATAGGTTGAATTTTGAAAAAGGAATTAAGAACATGCTTATTTCTTATACTAAAGCAATAAACCAAAGTTATAACCGGGTTGGCGGCTTATGGCAAGGAAGATATAAATCGAAGAAAGTTGATTCTGAGACTTACTATACCCGAATCATCACTTATATACACCAAAACCCATTAACTTCGGGATTGGTAAAAAAAATGGAAGATTATAAGTAT
The DNA here is from genome assembly GCF_004331735.1 of Pedobacter psychrodurus. Lineage (GTDB taxonomy): Bacteria > Bacteroidota > Bacteroidia > Sphingobacteriales > Sphingobacteriaceae > Pedobacter > Pedobacter psychrodurus. The sequence goes on along the minus strand of NZ_SJSO01000005.1, from coordinate 101,213 downwards.
TCTTCTTTCAGTTCATATTTATCAGATGAACCAAGTTCGATTTGTAAATCTGAAGTATTAGAATTGTTTGGTGGTTTAGCAGGCTTTATAACTGATCATAGGATTAATGATCAGTGAACTTTCGCTTTGGCTCAAGTTACGAAATCTCGATGGCCGAGCGCGCAGCGAGACTTCAGAAGTTTTGCGAGACATTTCATATAGACTTACGAAGTTACCCGTACCCGCTTAGCCCAAGCTAAACTTCGTAAGTAATTTCTCATTCTAAAAACAATACTCTAAATTAGTTTGCTGAACCCAAACAAGCTAGCCATGACCGAACCTAAACAACGATTACTATCTCTTGATTTTTTCAGGGGATTAACCGTAGCCGCAATGATTTTAGTGAATAATCCGGGCAGCTGGGGGCATATTTATGCACCTTTAGAGCATGCGGAATGGAATGGATGTACACCCACTGATTTAATTTTCCCATTCTTCTTATGGATTGTTGGTGTATCTATTGCCTTTGCCATGAGCAGCAGTAAAGCAGATCCCGCTACACATCAAAAAACAATCATAAAAGCTATAAAACGTGGCATTATACTTTATTTACTCGGTTTCTTCCTTGCCATTTTCGGAAAAATTATCAGTGCCATAATGGACGACAGATCTATCTGGGAGGCTTTTCAAACGGTAAGGCTTTTGGGTGTTTTACAACGGATAGGTATTGTTTTCATCATCAGCAGTATCATTTTCATCAAAGTATCTAACAAAACGATATTCAAAACATTAATAGTAATACTCGCCGTTTACTGGGCGCTAATGACCTTTATTCCTGTACCAGGAGTAGGCTATCCAAACCTTGAAAAAGAAACTAACCTGGCTGCATGGATCGACCGTGGCATTTTAACTGAGGCACACACCTGGGCCTCTTCAAAAACCTGGGATCCAGAGGGAGTTTTGAGCACATTACCAGCAGTGGGAACCTGTTTATTTGGTATTCTGGTTGGCGTTTGGATGCGTAGAAAAGATATAGACAATCCAACTAAGGTTGCCTGGCTATTTACTACCGGCATTGCCTCTGTTATTTTAGGTTTGCTTTGGGATTTACAATTTCCGATTAACAAAGCCCTTTGGACAAGTTCTTATGTGCTCTATGCCGGTGGATTGGCATCTATAGGTTTGGCCCTTTGTTACTGGATAATAGATGTTCAGGGTTACAAAAAATTCACCACTCCTTTTGTTGTTTATGGCGTAAATGCCATAACAGTCTTTTTCTTAGCAGGGTTAATGCCCCGAGTATTAAATCTAATCCAGATTACGAAACCTGATGGTACAAAAACAGGATTATTGGTGCGCTTCTACGAAACTTGTTACAGTCCATTTTTTAGCCCTATAAATGCTTCCTTAGTTTGGGCCGTAACCTATGTACTCGGTTTTTATGTGTTATTATATTTTATGTATAAAAAGAACATTATTATTAAGGTTTAGTAAATTTACGCTATAATTGATTGTCCCCTTTTTGCAATTGAAAAAGAAAACCACCATATATGATATAGCAAAGGAGCTTGATATTACAGTATCAACTGTTTCCAGGGCGCTAAGTGGGTTTCCGGCAATAAGCGATGCCACCAGAAAGGCTGTTGTTGAAATGGCTAAAAAATTAAACTACAGCCCGAATAAACTTGCCTCTGCGTTAAAATCTGGCAAAACTCATATCATTGGTGTAATTGTGCCAAGTGTGCAGGCACATTTCTTTGCATCTATCATCCATTGTATAGAAGACGGGCTGAAGAACAGCGGCTACCGTGTTATTATCTACCAATCCAATGAATCTGTTGAGAATGAAATAAATGGCGTAAGAACCTTACTAGAAGCACAGGTAGATGGAATTATGGCTTCAATGTCTTTAGAAACAGAAGATGTTTCGCACTTTGCCGAAATTATTAAGCAAAATAAACCCCTCATATTATTCGACCGTGTAAATGTAGAATTAAAAGTCCCTACCATTACACTTGATGATTTCAAGGCGGGTTATATTGCTACAAAACATTTAATCGATCAGGGTTATAAAAAAATTGCGTTTGTAACCACCGTTCATCAGATTAAAATATTTAACGATCGCTTAGAAGGATACAAAGCAGCTTTAACAGACCATAACCTTCCGCTAATAGAAGAACATATTATTTTTGGAGGTTTATCCATTAAAGACGGCCGATTTGGTGCCGGCAAGTTAATGCGCAGCAGAAACAAGCCCGATGCGATTATCGCGGGTGATGATTTTACCGCCCTAGGTGTAATTAAGAAGCTTAAAGAGATTGATGAAACACCACCTGAAGTTGGTGTAATTGGTTTCGCCAATGAAGCATTCTCAGCTTACATTACACCTAACCTATCAACAATTGATCAGCATGCGCCACAAATGGGCAAAGAATGTGCTAAAATGTTTCTGAAAATGATTAATCAGGAGAGCCCATACGCCAATATGGAGCATATTGTGCTCGATCCAGCTGTTGTAGAAAGAGAATCGACTAATAAAAAGGATTAATAGCGCCTATTATTCCTTCGCTAACGGAACTTCGATACCAACAGGACCACTAGGATCACTTTCATTTTTTAATCGATCTAGCGCAGTTACGAGATAGCTGTACCGCTTTCCACTTTCTACACTGGTATCAATATATGAAAGATAATCTTCAAAGCTTATTTTAACAATGTTCTTAGGATCGAGTACCGAAATTTTTTCTCCTTCAGTAAATCGGTAAATTACAAATCCCGAAGCCGTTTCTCCATCTTTTGCCTTTAACGGAAGTTGCCATTTTAAATGTACACCATCTTTTAGTGCATCAGCCGTTAATGCTTGAGGTTGGTTTGGTGGTACCTCATCCAGCCATGGCATTTGCGGTGGCAAAGCAGGGTATTTATAAAAATCATTTTTTAACGAATCGCCTACGGCTTTAGCAACTGTACTTAATGATTTAGAACTAAAAAACACACTCCCCTGAATTCGGTTATTGTCTCTTATGTATCTAATCTGATTGGGTATTTCCCTTAGGTTTTTCCATGCTGCTTCTGCCCTCGAATTTACCAGATAAGCGCCCTGCCCGATATAAACATGCCTGCCAAAAGTATTATTACTCCACCAATCAACCAAAACACCATATGGTGCTACCCTTCTGGTAAACGTAAAATAAATCTGCGGATTGATGTAATCTACCCAACCTTCTCTAACCCATTTACGGCTATCGGCAAAAAGTTCTGCATAATTAGATAAGCCACTGGTAGCAGAACCTTCGGGATCTTCGTTTTTATTTTTCCAGATACCAAAAGGACTAATACCAAACTTCACCCATTTTTTATAGTGGTGAATACTGTCGTCCAGCTGCTTGATGAGCAGATCGACATTATTGCGTCTCCAATCTTTTATATCTGAAAAATTATTGGGGTATTTGTAAAAAGTATTACCATCGTTAATCGTTTGTCCCTCTACTTTATAAGGGTAAAAATAATCGTCAAAGTGAATTCCATCAATATCATATCCCTTTACTACATCTAAAATTACCTGAACTATATATTCCCTCACATCAGGAATACCCGGATCAAACTGCTTTTTGCCACCATAGGTAAAAAACCAATCAGGATGTTTACGATAAGCATGGTTTTCACTCAAAACAGCCGAGCTGCTCATACTGGCTCTATAAGGATTAAACCAGGCATGAAGCTCCATTCCCCTGAAATGAGCTTCTTTAATGGCAAAGGCCAAAGGGTCGTAACCAGGTGCAGGTGCTAAACCTTGTTTACCCATTAACCATTGGCTCCAGGGCTCTCTAGATTTTGCGTAAAATGCATCAGCTGCCGGTCTAACTTGCAAAATAATTGCATTCAGCCCCTGGCTTTTATGTCTTTCTAAAATGCCAATCAGCTCCTGCTTTTGTTGATCAATGCTTAAACCTGGCCTCGATGGCCAGTCTATATTGGTAACAGTAGCCACCCAAACACCTCTAAACTCCCTTTTTGGTGCAATTTTTGATAAAGGTTGTGCATTTAATATATAAGGTACTACAGTTAAAGATAAAAGTGCGTATAGGAAGTTTTTAAGCATTATTTCTGTCTTATTTTTTATTCAGGTTGTGTGTTTGTGTTGATTTGAATACAAATGAACACTAGCAAGTAAACGATTTTTTTTAAAAACTCTTATAAGTTTATTAAAAATTTTAATTTGTGCCCTGCTAAAATTAATTGTGTACACCCATTTACCTATGGAGAACAAAAGTATATTAATTTACAGAAGATACAGCGTTATTAAAAATGGAACCACAAAAGATTAATAAGGGTGATAGAAACAAAATTTACTTCCTGGTCATCGTTATTGCAGCTTTAATTGGCACAAATGCTTACTTGTTTTTTAAAGATCGAAAGCAAAGTGAAAGATTTGTTACAGTTAGTACAGAGAAGGATAAACTACGGCTTGAGGTAGAAAAGATTGAGGTTGAGCTGGATAAGGTTAATGCATTAAACCTGGATTTAAACGAGAAGCTTGTTGAAGAACAGAAGCTTGCCCGGGTAAAAATCGAAGAACTTAAAGCAGCTTTAGAAAAAAACCAGATTACTCAGGGCGAACTCGACAAAGCCAATACACAAATTAATGAGCTGAAAACATTTGTAAAAAACTACAATGATCAGATTATTCAGCTGCAGAAAGACAATATTTTTCTAAAAAACAGTCGCGATAGCCTACAGAATACCCTAAGAAACATCAGTAATAAGGCATCGAACTTAGAAAACGAAAACTCTAATCTAAATGCGAAAGTTAAAACTGCCGCGGCATTAAAGCTTCAATCGGCCGAAATTATTGCTTTCAGGACAAAATCAAGCGGTAAAAAAGTAGAAGTAACCAAATCATCTACTGCAGAGAAGTTAAGTGTGCGCTTTAATGTTGTGCCTAACCAATTAGCAGAAAAGGGACATCATAACATTTATCTTCGGGTATTCGATCCGGCGGGGAATCTGCTTGCAGACGAGGGAAACCATTTTGAGGCTGATGGGCAGGATATGCAGTTCAGCCATTCTATTTTTATTAACTACAATAACGATGACAGTACCTATGTTATCGATTGGGCAAACCCTAAACCATTTATAAAGGGTATATATACCGTAATTTTATACGCCGATGGTAATACCATGGGTAAAGCTCAAGTGGAGTTGAGATAAAACCCACCATCCGATTAACCAAATCCATACCTGTTATTTTTTAATTTAAGCTAAAGGAAAGTTCAAATAGAACGTTGTTCCTAAACCGTTTATGGAGGTAAACTTAACTGAACCGCCGGCATTTTCTACAGCCTGCTTAACAAAAGCTAAGCCTAAGCCTGTACCAGATGTTTTAGTAGTGAAGTTCGGTACAAATATTTTATCGTGCAGCACTGGCGGTATACCTTTTCCATTATCTTTTATTTCTATGTATGCATTTTTCACATCTACATATACAATAATGGTAATGCAGCATAAAGTTTCCTCATCTATAGCTTCTATCGCGTTTTTAAGCAGATTGTTAAACGTTCTTAAAAGCTGATCATGATCGGCCATGATTTCGATGTCCTTATCGCTCTTGTTTAGCACATCAATGGTTACGTTTTCGGTACTTTTAAATACCTCTCTTGCCTGCTCAATAATTGGAAGTAAAGAAAGGCGCTCCAGATTGGTATCGGGCATTTTGGCAAAATTAGAAAACTCAGAAGCAATTTTCGAAAGACTATCGATCTGTTCTATAAACGATTTGCTAAACTTATTAAACTTAAGTTCGAAATTAGGATCTTTCTCTTTCCACGATTTCTCTAACAACTGAACACCTAATTTTAAAGGCGTTAGCGGATTCTTGATTTCATGGGCAACCTGTTTGGCCATTTCTCTCCAGGCGCTCTCACGTTCCGATCTGGCCAGCTTAATCGCACTATCTTCCAAGGCCGCAATCATATGGTTATATTCCTTAATTAAAGAGCCGATCTCATCATGTCTACGCCATACAATAGGCTCGTTTTTTTGCCCGATTTTCGTTTTACTAATACTTTCCTGAATGAAAGTTAAGGGATTGGTAATCTGATTGGCCAAAAACACAGCCAATACTCCAATAGCCACAAATACCAGCGCATAAAGATTAATCAGGTTACTTACAAAAAGCGCCAGTTTATCGCTGTACTCTTCTTCGTTTGAATAATTTGGTAAACCAATATAAGCAATTGTTTTATTTTGGGCATTTCTGATGGGTGCATATGCGGCTGCGTAGGTTAAATTGCCAATTTTTTCATCTGGGTTGATAAATTCCGACCGATGCAAGCCTCCTAAAGAAGCAAAGGCAGATGGCCCCATCTTTTTACCGATAATTTTGTAATTATAAAGCTTGGGATAGGTAGTCATGATCAGGTTGCCACTCAGGTCATATAAATTTAAATCAGCATTGTTGATATCGGCAAAATTGTTAAAATCTGCGGCAGTGCTCTCGTCGTTTGCAATAATACCATTACTAAAAATCTGCTTCTCAAAGTTTTGTTGAACCTTCCTTATTTTATCCTTTAATATAGCATCCTGCTGTCCACGGTACTCATTATTCATATAATAGTAAGTTCCCCAACCTACAATAACCAGCGTTGCCACAACGGCCAATACAATAGAAACCTGGATCCTGGTTTTGTACAAAATCTTATTGGCGTTGATCATTAATGACCTGTTGATACTAAACCAACCTACCTTATCATCATCAAGGTTTTTGATTAACCATATTAAACCATAAAGTAACAAGGAGAAGATGATAAATATCAAGAAGAAAAACGATAGCGCTGCCAAACGTTCTACATAATCTACCTTCTCTTTGCTGATAACAACCATTTTGCTGTTGGTAGGCTTATAAATTAAATGGCTGTAATGAAGTTTATCATCATTACTGGTTATAAAATCATCTTTTTTACCCTTAAATATGCTTCCATCTAAAGGATATGTATAATTTCCAGATTGATTAAGCAACTTATTATTGCTGTACAAGGCAATAGAATAACCTTTAAAATCTTCGTCTTTGATCAATTTCTGATCTCCTAAAAGATCGGGTAGCCGATTGTTGTAATTATATGGCTTCGACCGGAGTTCTATAACGAGTGTACCTAATAAACCACCATTATCTACAATCGAAATAATCCCAAAGTAATCCTGGTAACCAAATGTATTGTTAACCTGATAAAAAAAGTTAGATCCATCAATTTTAACAGACCCAGCCTCGACCAGGTTTTTATATTTATCGATCGGTGGTGTCTCAGAATTCTCTATCGCAGCACCCAATCTATCATATGGATAGATCTGATAATCATACCGGTTTAAATAGCCATCTAAATAATCTTTAATATGATTTTTGAGTACCGCGTAAGTGCCTTTTCTGTTTTGACTAAAATAGCTTGTCAGAAAATTATCTTTAACAATTTCATTGCCCAAAGTACCTAAAGCAATAATAGCATTCGGATCTTCTGATGATTGCACTTTTCTGGCCAAAGGCTCGCGCAAACTTCTTTCTTTAATATCTTTATACTTGGTGTATTTAATAGAAGTATTAAAAGCCAGGCAGAAAAATACGATGGCAAACATGCCGATTGAAAAGTTCTTTTCTTTTAAATAAACGGCCCGCGCCACGATAAATAACACAAGGGCAAAAACAATAAAAAACGCATTAAAATCTACCACTAGCTTGTAGATAAAAACACCTGCAAAGCCAATAAAAAAAACAATGACCCGCTCCTTATTGGTTACATTTAATTGGCTACTTACCGTTGCCGAAACAGCAGTTATCAGGTAAATCTGAAACCAGGCCAGACACAAAATTACAATACCCACCCAGCTGGTTCCACTGAGTTTAAGGATATTAATGATATCGAAATTAATTTTTGAGTTAAAAATCAATCCGAAGAAAATATCATCAGTATCCCAAACTATCCGGCCAATCAATACCATTAATCCAGCCTGAATAACAATTCCAATTATTTTGCTCCGCTTAATCCATTCCGGAAACTTATATTGTTCCTTGTGGTTGTACATAAACAAGAGTGACCAGGTTAATACAATTACATTCAAGAGAAAATCGCCTAGCGAAGGCATCAGGAAATTATCAGCATATATCTTCGGATCAAATAGATCTAAAGTAAACCTGTGGTTAAACCAACCATAATACAAATCTGTTAACCGAAAGGCTAAGAAGAAAAACAATAACAAAAAAGTACCCCAGGCAATATGTCCACGCCTGGCAATGAACGAACTTAAAGAATTAAAAAACATACAGATGCATAACATACCGGCAACAAACAACCATAATTGTGTGCCTGAATAATGGGTTTCTGCATACCCTGGTTTAACCTTAAGTCCGAATAAAAACTTATTATCCAAATTTTTAATTACATATACATCCTTATCTGTAAAAGATGCGAACGTTAATATTTTGGTATTTGATAAAATTGGATCGATATCATTTTTAAAATACTTTGTTTCTTTAAAAGGATATTGAGATTGAATGGTAATCAAGAAAATAAAGCTAAAATTGCCCTGAGTACTTTTAATCACCTCGTACCAGCCATTATAAAAAAACAAGACAGAACTACCCTCTTTTATTGTAGTTGGATCTATTTCTGCGACTTTATAGGTGCTCCAAAACTTAAGTTGGTTATTTTGATAGGTTAACAGGTTTATGCCATTGTTTTTGCGGTAGGTATTGATAAAATCTATTGCATTTTGTGGGCTGAGATGAAACTGTTTTGCCTTGATAACCTGATTTTTATCAGCCAAAAAGCTTTTTACCGCTTTTTCTTTGATCAAAAGGTTCTGTTGAATCTCTTGCGCGTCGTGCTCAAGGAGCTCACTTTTGGTTGTAAACCGACTTAACGAAATAGAAGTTGCAATGAGGCAACAGCCCAAAACAAGCAATAGAAATCTTATTTTTACACCAAAGCTCATTTTCATCTACGGATAAAGATATTAAATATTGATAAAAAACAACGCCATAAACAGTTGAGTTTATGGCGTTGGCAAAATATTCTATTTTGAATAAAATTAAGCTATGGCAGCACTACTTGTTTGTACCTCGCGGCTTACCTTTTTAACCAATCCCTGTAACACATTACCTGGGCCAACCTCTACAAATTCAGTTGCCCCATCGGCAAGCATGTTCCCTACTGTTTGTGTCCAACGTACAGCACCAGTTAATTGTTTAATTAAATTGTCTTTAATTTCAGCTGGATCGGTATATGGCTTTGCATCAACATTTTGATAAACCGGGCAAATTGGTGCAACAATAGGCGTAGCTTCTATAGCAGCCTGTAATTCAATTTTTGCTGGCTCCATTAATGGAGAGTGGAATGCACCACCTACATTTAATTTTAAAGCTCTTTTAGCTCCTGCTTCTGTTAATTTAGCACAAGCGAGATCAATTCCTTCTATGCTGCCCGAAATTACCAACTGCCCTGGGCAGTTATAATTTGCAGGAACTACTACAGCATCAATTTCTGCACAGATTTTCTCCACCACATCATCAGCTAAACCTAAAATAGCTGCCATTGTTGATGGTTGCGCTTCACAAGCTTTTTGCATCGCATTTGCACGGGCAATAACCAGTTTTAATCCATCTTCAAAGCTTAATGCATTTGCAGCCACTAAAGCCGAAAATTCGCCTAACGAATGGCCTGCAACCATATCTGGTTTAAAATCATCGCCCAATACTTTTGCTAAAATAACCGAATGCAAAAAGATTGCTGGTTGGGTTACATTAGTTTGTTTAAGATCTTCATCTGTTCCGCTGAACATAATATCGCTAATACGGAAACCGATAATCTCATTGGCTTGTTCAAATAATGCTGCAGCTTTGGGGTTCTCATAAAGATCTTTACCCATACCTACAAACTGCGCTCCCTGTCCGGGAAAAATATATGCTTTCATATCTCTTAATCCCCTAAAAGGGAAATTAAATATTTAGTTAAATTATTATTGTTAAATCCATACCCCCTCTAGGGGGATGGGGGTTAATCTAAACTTGCGGTAATTAACCTTAAAAACTCGGCTCTTGTTTTATCGTTACTTAAAAAAGTTCCTGTAAAGGCTGATGTTGTTGTTACCGAATTTTGCTTTTGCACACCACGCATAGACATGCATAAGTGCCTGCATTCCATCACCACCGCAACGCCCATTGGGTTAAGGGTATTTTGAATACAATCTCTAATTTCGTTCGTTAAACGTTCCTGTACCTGCAAACGACGGGCAAAAGCATCAACTACACGCGGAATTTTACTTAAACCAACAATATGCCCGTTAGGAATATAAGCGATATGTGCTTTACCGAAGAAGGGCAACATATGGTGTTCGCACATCGAATACACTTCAATATCCTTAACCACAACCATTTGGCTATAATCCTCTTCAAACATTGCACCCTTCAAAATTTCATCAGGTTTTAAATCGTAACCATGTGTTAAATATTGCAGCGCCTTAGCCACGCGCTCAGGTGTTTTTAGTAAACCCTCGCGTTCTGGATTTTCGCCCAACTGGCCAAGAATATCTTTATAATGTGTAGCTACAGCTTCAATTTTATCTTCGTTGTAACGGTCTATTTTTACATAACCGTCTCTCGATTCGCCTTTCAATACGTCTTTATTGCTCATTAATTCAGGTTTTTAACCAAAGTATTCAACAAAATTATTTTCGGTTTCGTATATTTTTACGCAATGCAAAACAGCACCGCTCTCTGCAATCGGTGCCCATAATTGTTTCCAGATTTCTATGGCCAGATTTTCAGTTGAAGCCAACTTGCCTTTCATAAAATCTACATCAAGATTTAAATTTTTATGATCAACCTTATCTACCACATAGTCATTCATTACGTCTTTCAGCCATTTTAAATCAACAAGAAAACCCGTTTCCGGATTAACTTCGCCTTTAACTGTAACATATAACCAATAGTTATGGCCATGCCAATTGGGGTTGGCACATTTACCATAAACTTCATTGTTTTTATCATCATCCCAATCGGTACGGGCCAATTTGTGCGCCGCATTAAATGATGCTTTTCTCGTTATGTAAATCATTACTATAAAATAAAATGCAAATATACAGATAAAGGTTCAAGCTTAAAGACTAAAGACCAAAGCTTACATAAAACCTAAAACTTTAATGAAAACAATCTACTAACTTTACCTTATGAAAACTTTAGTTGTTGCTGCTACAAAAGCTGAGCTCACCTTCTTTTACCAGCATTTTAACCTGCCTGACGGAGATTTTGTGGAAAGTAAAAATTTCGATTTGCTGATTACCGGAGTTGGGATGGTGGCAACAGCCTTTGCCCTGGGCAAACATTTTTCATCTAAATATAGCCTTGTGGTAAATTTCGGTATCGCCGGAAGCTTCGATCGGAACATAGCCTTAGGTACAGTATTAAATATTACTGAAGATACTTTTGCTGAACTAGGCGCCGAAAATGGGGATGAATTTTTAACCATAAGCGATTTAGGCTTTGGGGAGAACCATTATACCTCGAAAACACACAAAAGAGTTAACCTACCCGTAGCAAAAGGGATAACCATGAACTGTGTAACGGGAAGCGAAAAAAGTATCAAAAATCTAATCAAGAGGTTAAATCCAACTACCGAAAGTATGGAAGGTGCTGCTGTTTTTTATGCCAGTAAACAGTTAAAGGTAGATTGCTTACAGATCAGAAGTATATCTAATTATGTAGAGCCGAGAAATAAAGACAATTGGAAAATTGGTTTAGCCATTAAAAATTTAAACGATTGGGCGATCTCTTTTATTGTAGAAATGAACTGATTATGACCAATTACTGTAGTACAGTAGTTAATTTTGATTTATGACACTTACACTTGGATTTTCTCCCTGCCCCAACGACACCTTCATTTTCGATGCGCTAATTCACCATAAAATTGATACTGAAGGATTAGAATTTGAGGTTTCTTATGATGATGTAGAAACTTTAAACCAAAAGGCGCTTAGGGGCGAATTAGACATTACCAAGTTAAGTTTCCATGCATTTGCCTATGTGGCCAACCAGTATGCCTTACTGGATGCTGGGAGTGCCCTCGGATTCGGCGTGGGTCCACTTTTGATCAGTAAGAACCATTTTAATGGAGAAAATGACGCTGAACTTCAAACGCCAAACTCTAAACTGAGGGTTGGAATACCAGGGAAATACACCACGGCAAATTTCCTGCTAGGCATTGCTTATCCTCACTTACAAAATAAGCAGGAACTTGTTTTTTCGGAAATTGAATCGGCTTTACTTAACGAGCAGATTGATTTAGGACTGATTATTCACGAAAACAGGTTTACCTATCAGGATAAAGGTTTGAATAAGATTGTTGATTTAGGCGATTATTGGGAAAAACTAACCGGTTGTGCCATCCCATTGGGTGGCATCGTAATCAACCGTAATTTAGATCGAGAGGTGCAGTTAAAAGTGAACCGTTTAATCCGCCAGTCGGTAGAGTTTGCCTTTGCACATCCAAAATCGGGGATCGATTTTATCCGCCAGCATGCCCAGGCCATGGAAGAAAGCGTGATGTACAAACACATCGAATTATATGTAAATAAGTACAGCATAAACCTTGGAGAAGAAGGCCGTAAAGCGGTTGATACTTTGTTTAAACTTGCCCAGGAACGGAATATCATTCCCGCTATTCAGGAGAATTTGTATATTTAGCGATATTTTATACTGTGATGCGTCATGCTGAATTTATTTCAGCATCTTCCCTTTAATGCGTTACATTGATCCTGAAACAAGTTCAGGATGACGAATGCTTAAATTAGATTTAACTTACCAATAGTTTATAGCCTTTTCCGTGCACGTTAATAATTTCTACTGCCGGATCGGCCCTAAGATACTTACGCAACTTACTCAAAAACACATCCATACTTCTTCCGTTAAAGTAATTGTCATCATGCCAGATACTTAACAGTGCTTCTTCACGGGTTAAAACGGTATTTTTTTTCAAACACAATAAACGCAACAGCTCGGCTTCTTTAGTAGACAGTTTTTGTTGGTGATCGTTATCGGTAATAATCTGCGTAGTATAATCGAAATGATATTGACCAATAGAAAACTGCGTTTCGGCAGCCTCTTCGTTGTTGTCTGTTTTATTGGCTACGCGCTTAAACATCGCATTAATACGCAGTAAAAGCTCCTCTATACGGAAAGGCTTGGTAATATAATCATCACCACCTAAATCATAGGCAGCAGATTTATCTTCCAACATGGTTTTTGCCGTTGCAAAAATAATAGGCACCTGTGTGTTTACCTTCCTAATGTCTTTACCCAAGGTAAAACCATCTTTTTTAGGCATCATCACATCCAAAATACATAAATCGAAGTTCTGCTTATTAAACGTTCTCAATCCATCCTCACCATCGGTGCATAGTACTACATCAAACTTGCCTTTTAGCTGCAAATAGTCTTGTAACAATAAACCTAAATTTGGGTCATCTTCTACCAAAAGTATTTTTTTCATTTTCTTGTTTTTATTCACATATGTAGCATTAGCCACACTGAAAGTTTGATTCTGAATATGCATGACGGTTTAATTTGTAATAGATTAAATTAATACGCTACTATTTTAACTAAATTAAACCTGTTCTATTTTAATGTATCGATAAAGCAAGCTTTTGTATCGATGTTTAACTGTTTATAAAGGTAAAGATATTTCGAATGTTGTTCCTCTATCTTTTTCGCTACTTACCTTAACCGTTCCATTCAATTTTTTAATAATATCCTGAACATAGTTTAAACCTAGGCCGAAGCCTTTAACATCGTGTAAATTACCTGTTGGCACCCTATAAAACTGATCGAAAATCCGTTTAGACTGCTCCTTGGTCATTCCAATGCCCTTATCTGCTATTTCGATAATTAAATTCTTACCGGCATTGCGGGTAGTAATGGTAATCTCTGGTGTATCGCTACTGTATTTATTTGCATTATCGATAAGATTATAAATTACATTAGACAGATGCAGCTCATCGCCATATATAACCGCATTCTCTGCATCGGTATGTACATTAATAATAGCATTCCTTTTCTGTAGTTGCAATTCCATACTATCCAACACAATCACAATCAAATCGTTCACATCTACTTCGGTGTTCTCCATTTTAAGCTCACCTTTTTCTAATCGGGCAATACTTAAAACACGTTCGATGTGACTACCCAGGCGAACATTTTCATCATAAATAATCCCTGCCAAACGTTTTAACCTGGCTTTATCTGCTGTCACCTCCGGATCTTTCAAAGCCTCACTGGCAATCATAATAGTGGCCACAGGGGTTTTAAACTCGTGTGTCATGTTATTGATGAAATCTGTTTTCATTTCCGACAGTTTTTTCTGCTTTAAAATGGCATACAGGGTATACGAGAAAATAAAAACAAGTACCAATAACAGACCGACTGATGAGGCAAGCGTTGCACTTAGATTAGAAATAATAGCCGAATTTTTATTCGGAAAACTTACGAAAAGCATTCCAGGATCGCGAAAAATATCGTTTCCAAACAAAGGTGTTTTATAGGTATTTTCGGGCAAAAATTCTCCTTTAACGTTAGAGGCCGTCATAAAAATGGTCGAATCTTTTCTGGCTAACGAAATCCGGTAAGAAGGTTCTAGTGTAATATTATTGGCAAGGAGCTCTTGCTTTAATAAAATGCCCAACGAGCTAAAATTAATGCGTTTATAGATGGGTACATTGGTTTCCTGCAGTTCTTTAGATACATCTTCTACTACACTCGATCGGGTATATGAAAAAGTATCCTTACCCAGTGCCGCAATTTTAATCTTTAATTTTTTTTTCTCAATCTCATCCTCACGTTGAAATTTTTTCTCTAAATCATCAGAAATCTTTGGAACACTTACCGTAAGTGGCTTGGCATTTCCAGGGTCGTAAACTAAATACCTTAAAGTATCTGGCAGGCTTTGTAAACTTTTAAATTCGAATGCTTTTGGTGGCGCAGCAAAAGGTTTTGTGCGCATGCTATATCCTTTTAAAATAAGGCTTTTAACATCAATGAATGCATCCATCTGCAAATCCAGCTTGTCGCCATTTTTTGAAGTCAAAGAAGTATATTCCAATTCAGAAATTACATTCGGTGCCCGATAAGATACACGGATAATACTATCTTGTTGGTTTAAGTAATTCTCAATCTGATTTTCTCTTTCGGCTTGCCTTAGCTCTGTCTCTTGCACATATTGTTGCCGTAAATCTTTAATATCTAACGCCCGTTGCCTTGAATCTTGTACCTGCTTCAACTTATTTTCAGCATCTTTCCGATTTAAGTGATCTGCAACATTTCTACGCTGTAGTTTATTTACAACCGATGTTAACGTTTGGTTTACCTGTTCATCAAAAAGCTGAGATTTTAGTTTATAGGATTCCCTGATGTAATACAGCTGCATTACAAAAACACCAAGCAAAGCCACCGTCATTAAAACGGTAATTAACCAAAAACTCTTTTTCTTCATGAACTAGATTGGTTTTAAGGTTAAAAAAAACCGGAGCATAATCTTCTTAAATCTAAACAGATATCAAAAATACTGATTAGCAGGGCTAAGTGTTTGTTTTTAACATATTTTAACAGCGCGAAGCACAGGAAAGACTTCCGAAGTCTTGCTGTGGCTCGGGCCTCGTAAACTTCGGAAGTTTGGCAGAGGGGCAAAAAAAATGCCGAGGCTTTAGCCTCGGCATGGTTCAAAATTGTTTGCTTAAAAAAGATTCTTTATTTAGAAAGGCAAATCATCATCTTCACCTGGTGTATTGCTTACGTCAACCGGAGCTGCATAAGCCGGTGTAGCTGCAGGTGCACCGGCTGCAACTGCATTTATACGCCAAATAACCAAACTGTTAAAATATGATGTTTTACCTGCTTTATCTGTCCAAGGGCGACCACGCAAATTAAAGAAAACCTCAACCTCATCGCCTGCTTTAAATGTATCTAATAATGCAGTTTTGTCTTGTAAAGCCTCAAAACGGATATATTCTGGGTATGTTGGATTCTCTGCGTATTCTATTATTAAATCACGCTTTTTAAACGTTTCACTTACTTGTTGTGTGGCACCTACTTCGTGTACTTTTCCTTTAATTTCCATATCTAATACTACTTAATGTACTATAAACATCAAATCTCTATAATTTTATTGATAACTTCGCATATATTATGATGCAAGTTTTCCACAATAAAAGCAAGGTAATTATTACCTGCAACAAGCGCCTTTCGCCATATTTACAAGATGAAGTTACGGCCCTAGGTTACACCATAGAAAGATCTTTTGCTACGGGTGTTGAGCTCAATATCACCCTTACAGAGTGTATAAAGCTAAATTTGAACTTGCGCTGTGCCAGTCAGATTCTATATGCCTTAAAAAGTTTTAAGGCCATTACGCCTGATGATTTATATAACGAAATTGCAGCCATTGAGTGGGAAGAACTGATTGATTTTTCGGGGTATTTCTCGGTAACTTCAAATGTTGATAACCCAAATATTACCACACCCCTTTTTGCAAACCTAAAAGTAAAGGACGCAATTGTAGACCGCATGAAAGAGAAAAAAGGTATTCGCCCTAACTCTGGATCTGATGCGAATAAAACGGTAGTGCACTTATACTGGAAAGATGCAGATGCGGATGTTTTTATGGATACTTCTGGCGAAACCCTTGCTAAGCACGGTTACCGTAAAATCCCTGGAAAGGCACCCATGTTAGAAGCTTTGGCCGCTGGAGTTATTTTAGCAACCAATTGGGATAAGAAATCGCCATTTATTAACCCAATGTGTGGTTCAGGAACCTTAGCCATCGAAGCGGCCCTGATTGCAAGCAATCGTGCCCCTGGTTTGTATCGTATGAATTATGGCTTTATGCATATTTTAGGTTATAATGAAGAAGATTTTTTCGCTGAGCGTAGAATTTTAAAAGATCAGGTAATTAAAAATGTTGACCTTAAAATTGTAGCCTCCGATCTTTCGGAAGATGCGGTTGAAGTAACCCGTAGAAATGCAAAAACTGCGGGTGTTGATACTTTAATTGAATTCGAAGTTTGCGATTTTGAATTAACACCAGTTCCTGAAGACGGCAAAGGTGTTGTTGTTTTTAACCCTGAATATGGTGAACGTTTAGGTGTGCATAGCAAATTAGAATTGACTTATAAACGAATGGGCGATTTTATGAAAACGAAATGCAAGGGCTATTCTGGATATATTTTCACTGGAAATCCTGATCTTGCAAAGAAAATTGGATTAAAAGCTGCTAAAAAATATGAGTTTTATAATGGTAAATTAGACTGTCGTTTACTTGAGTATGAATTATATGATGGCTCTCGCCGGGCACCATTAATTGATGCTTAGTCTTTTTCATTGAAAATTAATATATTACGCTCTCTTACGTACCATAACGTAAAAAATTTTGAAAAATATGGAATTTGATGACATGGATCATATGCCCGAATGGGAGCATTTTAGCCGATTTGGCCGAGATGATGAGGATGAAGAAAATCTATCAAGTGTTGATGCGGAAAAGGTCAGGTTAAAAGTGACCAGGGCTAAAAGCCTTTACAACCAGGCAAGAGCCGTATACAAATATGCCGCCCTGTTCTGCGAAACATTGGAGGGAGAGATGGCCGAAATGACCGCTAACTTAATTATGCAGAATGCCCTAATGTTATGCCCTAAAATTGTTGGGGCAGAAGGAGCTGATATGTATATTTTAAGAATGGAAAATGCCTCTATTATCCGAACCAATTGCCGTGAATTAGAAACCCAGGTAAGAGCAGCAGATATGTTCGAAATCTGTACCCCAGAATATAAAGACATTGTTTTAGACGAAATTGAAAAATTTCGTCTACTCTTTATCGAATGGGTTAAATATTTCGAAAAAGACGAGTTTGAAGATGACTGGGGGCTGTATTAACCCCTAACTGCTATCCACTTTTTTTTATTGATTTGAACTGCGTACGCAGTAAGCTATAAAACACACCTTATCGTCCTACTATCACTCCCTTACCATCCCTCTCTTAGCCTTCGATTTACCTACAACGATAACACAAAATACTGATTATCAGCCAAAAACAGAACACTTAAACATTTAGGTTATTTTTTTGTTGTAACATTTAGTTCATTACTCCGTTTCGCGTAATTCTCAATAGTGCTAAAATTTATACTTTTAAAATCTGTTGAGGTGAAAGTTTCGTAACTAATGAAAAGATTAAAAAATTTATCCCCTTTTTATGGAAGATGTATTGGCTTTAAAGACAAAGAATGTTGCCGGGAATATCAGAAAAATTAGAGAATACAGAGACTATACTCAGGATTATCTGGCGGCGAAATTGAAAATATCTCAAAATGCATATAGCAAAATTGAACTTGGTTATAGTAAATTAACTATAGATCGTTTATTTCAAATTGCAGCAATTTTAGAGGTTGAAGTATCTCATTTATTAACCCTTAACCACAATGATTTAATTAAAATTATTGCTGATGACGAGAAAAGGGCAACAGCGGTGAGTTAATACTCAGGCGCTGTTGATATCATTTCTTTTACCCTGCAAATAATTCCAATACCTTTGGAATAAATTTAAAACTATGCAGGCTTCCATTCAAAAAACTATAGATTTTGTTCAGAAAACACTAGCAAATGCCGAGGCAGGGCACGATTGGTTCCATATTGAACGTGTTTTTAAAACCGCACAAACCATTAATCAACAAGAAAATGGCAATGAACTTGTAGTAGCCTTTGCCGCATTGTTGCATGATATTGCTGATCCTAAATTTAATAATGGCGATGAAGAGTTGGGGCCGAACATGGCTGCTTCATTTTTAGCATCAATTGCTGTTAATCCTGAGGTTATAGCACATGTTAAACTGATTATCCAGAACATGTCGTTCAAAAATAGTTTTGATGGCGCAGGTTTTACCTCAAAAGAAATGCAAATTGTACAGGATGCAGATCGCTTAGATGCAATTGGGGCCATTGGTATTGCAAGAGCATTTACCTATGGTGGATTCAAAAATAGGGTGCTTTACGATCCGGCTATTTTACCTGACGAACACCTCACCAAAGAAAGTTATAAAAATACCACCGCACCTACTATTAACCATTTTTATGAAAAACTCCTGCTACTGAAAGACTTGATGAATACCGATGCAGGAAAAGCAATAGCTACAGAAAGGCATAATTTTATGCTCCTGTACCTGGAGCACTTTTACAAAGAGTGGGATGGCAAATAATCAATTATAGGCTATTAAAAATACCGAATAGTAAGTATTCCGGAACAATGTATTAGGGCTTAACTTTATAAAAATTAATCCTCATGCATCCTTATAAACTAAAATATCATAAAAATAGTGTTTTGTTAATCGCGATGGTTGGCATTCCTGTGTTCTTCATTTCCTTAATGGTATATTGTCTTTTTAGTTTACCCTCATCGCTTTCCGAAACGTCCACTTTGATATTGGTTTCGCTATCGATTATGTTAATGGCACTCCTTTTATTATGGATTACCAGAACGCAGATTTTTGTGCACAGTAAAATTTTAATTAGCGAAAAAGGTATTAGCTTTAAATTAAAAAACACTTCTTTTTTATACCGGAGAGCCGAGTTTTTTTCTGAGTGGGAAAACGTAACCAACATAACCGAAATGTTCGATAACCACAATGGAGGCTACTTTTATCAAATTACATTTAAAAACCCAGGTTTTGTAGCCAATTTTAGCCCGCTTAAAAACCATGAAATTGAAGCAGATCGCTTCTTTTCTGAACTGCAATACTACCAGGAAAGTTATAACATTGCGCATCAACTGCCAATAAGCAGAAAACTTAACCCATCGAACAGTTTTTAGTTAACGCTATTATTCCAAAATAGAATAGGATTAGCAAATCTATTTACTAATATTTTTAGTTATTAAACTATCTTTGTTAGTAAATATATTCCTATGTTCGATCGAATCCGTGAAAAATTAAATATTCTTGCTGACGCCGCTAAATATGATGTTTCTTGTTCATCAAGCGGCGGCACGAGAAAAAACACCAATAAAGGTCTTGGCGATAGCCATGCATCGGGCATTTGCCATACCTATACAGAAGATGGCCGATGTGTTTCGCTTTTAAAAATCCTCCTAACCAACCATTGTATATACGATTGTTTGTTCTGCGTTTCGCGGAAAAGTAATGATGTAAAACGTGCGGCCTTTACAGTAGATGAAGTGGTAGAACTGACCATGAACTTTTATCGCCGCAATTATATTGAAGGCTTGTTCTTAAGCTCAGGGATTTTTAAAAATGCCGATTTTACCATGGAACGGCTATTGTTAGTGGTTAAAAAACTCCGTTTAGAGCAGAATTATAATGGCTATATCCATTTAAAAACCATTCCGGGTGCCAGCGAAGAATTGATTAAGGAAGCAGGCTTATATGCCGACCGGATGAGTATTAATTTAGAAATGCCAACCGAAGCTGGTTTAAAGCTTTTGGCTCCCGAGAAAAACCACGAGGAGGTAATTAAACCTTTGGCTTTTGTTCAACAGCAGATTAGCCAATTTACTGCAGACAAAAAACTGATCAAACATGTGCCAAAATTTGTACCTGCAGGACAAAGCACCCAGATGGTTATTGGTGCCACGCCAGAGAGTGACAAAGATATTATGTACACAGCCAATGCCTTTTACAAGAATTTTTCTTTAAAAAGAGTTTATTATTCTGGTTATGTGCCCATTAGCAATGATACCAGGATGCCTATACTGGGCACACAGCCACCATTGTTAAGAGAAAACAGGCTGTACCAAACTGATTGGTTAATGCGGTTTTATGGCTTTAAAGTACAGGAAATTTTAAATGATGCCAATCCAAATCTTGATGTAGACATTGATCCAAAATTAAGCTGGGCCATTCGCAATATGCAGCATTTCCCTGTCGACATTAATAAGGCCGATTACAAAATGATTTTACGGATACCGGGTATTGGTGTAATGTCAGCCCAAAAAATTGTACAGGCCAGAAAGTTTGGAAAATTAAGGATTGATCAGTTAAAAAAAATTGGCGTAGCTTATAACCGGGCCAAACATTTTATTGTTTGCATGGATAGCCCTTATCAGCTGAAAGATTACCAGGGTACACAAATTAAGGCTTTTATTTTGGCAGAAAGCCAGAGCAAATATTTAAAAACAGATAGCAACCAGATGATTTTGTTTTAAACCCTCGCGGTCATCATTCCCAACTTGATTGGGAATCTCAAGCTATAGCATTAAGGTTCACGCCTTCGCGGGAATGACGACCAAAGTTTAAACCTGTCAACATAAATACCTCCAATGACTTACATTTTTGATGGCACTTTTCAAGGTTTATTAACCGCTGTTTTCGAATGGTTTGAACGCAAGCCAGGAAAAGTGATGCTAAAATCTATTTCAATTTTCCAACCCGAAGCTTTTGCAGAAAGCTTTACGGTTACCACCAATGCAAAAAAAGCTGATCGGGTTTGGGTAGGGCTGCAAAAGAAAATAAAAAAGGATTGGCAGCGCAAATACTATTGCAGCTATTTATCAGAAATACCCGAGGCTTACAACCACCTCTTCCAATTCACTATATACATTTTTCAAAATCAAATGGGTGCAGAAAGTAATTATGGCAATCCGCATGTAATTGCATTGGCTAAATATGCCAAAAGTGTAGAAAGGGAAAAACATAGGATGGAAGCCTTTATTCGATTTCAAAAAACGGGCGATGGGATATTTTATGCCAATATAGATCCTGATTTTAATGTGCTGCCATTAATATCCAATCACTTTAAAAACCGCTATGCCGATCAGCAATGGGTGATTTACGATTTAAAACGCAAATATGGCCTACATTATAATTTAGCAAGCGTTGAGGAAATTACCATCAGCTTTAGCAACGGTGCAAATAAACACAATCTTGCACCAGTTTTAATGGACGAAGGTGAGGCATTATACGCTACCCTCTGGAAAGATTATTTTAAAAGTGCAAACATTGTAGCCCGAAAAAATACAAAACTCCATCTGCAGCATGTGCCTAAAAGGTATTGGAAATATTTAACGGAAAAGGCGATATAAAAGGGTCGAAACATTAACATATTTCAATAATCCAGCCGTCATCTCGACTGAAACGCAGTGGAATGGAGAGATCTAACCAGCAGATTTCTCGACTTCGCTACACTCCGCTCGAAATGACGACTAGTGATTAAATAATAAATCTGGCTAAAAAAAATTAAAAACTTACTGCCATGCTGACACCCACATTCTCAATTAGCGTAAAAAGTTTGACAGTTTGGTGAAAATTTGTCCCTCAAAACCTCTTGGCATAAAAAGTGTTAATTGTAAGCTTAGTTAAAAAACTCAAATCAAAATAAAAAAATAATAAAAGTTATGGCGTTAAACCTTAAACCAATTGCTGGCAGTTCAAACAGAGTAATAGTTGAACCGGCTGCGGCAGAAGAAAAAACTGCATCAGGTTTGTATATCCCTGATACCGCAAAAGAAAAACCATCTAAAGGAACTGTAGTTTCTGTTTCTGAAGAAGATTCTGAAGGTAAAAAAGCGAGTGTGAAAGTTGGCGATGTTGTAATTTACGGTAAATATGGTGGTACCGAATTCCCTTACGAAGGTAAAGATTACTTAATTATGCGCGAAACTGATATTTACGCTGTTGTTGGGTAATAATTTAGGATTGAATGACTGAGTTCCGAATGAGTGAATTCCAGCATGAATCAAAGAAATAAATAATTAAATGATAGAATGAATGATTTAAAATAATAGAATATTTCGAAATTCAAACATTCTCTCATACATCATTCAAAATTTAAAAAATAATGTCAAAACAAGTAAAATATAACGTAGAAGCACGCGACGCCCTGAAAAGAGGTGTTGATATTCTTGCAAATGCAGTAAAAGTAACTTTAGGTCCAAAAGGCCGTAACGTAATTATCGATAAAAAATTCGGTTCACCAGCAATCACTAAAGATGGTGTTACAGTTGCAAAAGAAATCGAATTGAAAGATGCAGTTGAGAACATGGGTGCTCAAATGGTTAAAGAAGTAGCTTCAAAAACAGCTGATATTGCTGGTGATGGTACTACTACTGCTACTGTATTGGCTCAGGCAATTATTACTACAGGTATTAAAAACGTTGCTGCTGGTGCAAACCCAATGGATTTAAAACGTGGTATTGATAAAGCGGTTGCTGCTGTTGTAGAAAACTTAAAATCTCAATCACAAGCGGTTGGTGATGATAACAATAAAATTAAACAAGTTGCCTCTATCTCGGCTAACAACGACGAAGTTATCGGTTCGTTAATTGCTGAGGCAATGAGCAAAGTTGGTAAAGATGGTGTAATTACTGTTGAAGAAGCAAAAGGTACTGAAACTGAAGTTAAAACAGTAGAAGGTATGCAATTCGACAGAGGTTATTTATCTCCATATTTTGTTACCAATGCAGATAAAATGGAAGCTGAATTAGAAAACCCTTACATTTTAATCTACGACAAAAAAATCAGTAACATGAAAGAATTGTTGCCGGTTTTAGAAAAAACTGTTCAAACTGGTAAACCATTGGTTATCATTTCTGAGGATTTAGATGGTGAAGCTTTAGCAACATTGGTAGTAAATAAAATCCGTGGTTCGTTAAAAGTGGTTGCTGTTAAAGCTCCTGGTTTTGGCGACAGAAGAAAAGCAATGTTAGAAGACATCGCGATCTTAACTGGTGGTATTGTGGTATCAGAAGAAAGAGGTTACAAATTAGAAAATGCTGATTTAACTTACTTAGGTTCTGCTGAGAAAGTTGTTGTTGATAAAGACAATACAACTGTAATTAATGGCGCTGGTAACTCGGATGACATTAAATCACGTGTTAGCCAAATTAAATCTCAGATCGAAACTACTACATCTGATTACGATAAAGAAAAATTACAAGAGCGTTTAGCTAAATTAGCTGGTGGTGTTGCAGTTCTTTATGTAGGTGCAGCTAGTGAGATTGAAATGAAAGAGAAAAAAGACCGTGTTGATGATGCTTTACATGCAACCCGTGCGGCTGTTGAAGAAGGTATTGTTGCTGGTGGTGGTGTTGCATTTATCCGTGCGGTTGAAGCTTTAGCTAATTTAAAAGGTGCTAACGAGGATGAAAATACTGGTATCCAGATTATTCGTCGCGCTATCGAAGAGCCATTACGTCAAATTTGCGAAAATGCAGGTATTGAAGGTTCTATCGTAGTTCAAAAAGTTAAAGAAGGTAAAGCAGATTTCGGTTACAATGCCCGTACAGATGTTTACGAAAACTTAATTGGCGCTGGTGTTATCGACCCAACTAAAGTAAGCCGTGTAGCATTAGAAAATGCAGCATCTATTGCAGCGATGTTATTAACTACAGAAGTTGTTTTAGCTGACGAACCTGAAGAAGGTGGTGCTCCAATGCCTCCAATGGGCGGCGGTGGTATGGGTGGTATGATGTAATACCATTCTGTAGCGAAACGATTTCGTGTAAAAATACACCCTCAAGGTATAATGCCTTGAGGGTTTTTTTATGCTTATTTGCCATTAAAAACGCTGTTTCATCAATTCTATAACCCGTTCATTTAGTTAATGTTGGTGTAAAATTTTGAAACTGTAATCTAAAAATTACGTTCTTTACCCTCGAATATTTATTGACGCGTCTTAGATCTAATACTCATTTCTGAGATTGGATTAAAGCAAGTTTACTAACAAGGCTTTCAGAACGCAATAAAATCATTCCCTAGTGTTAGAGATTTATGAAGATTCGTTGTAAAAGGAAATGGCTTTCTTTTGTCCTATTTTTAGGGGCATTCTTGTTCACGTCAAATGTTTTCGCTCAAATTACTATAGGCTCAGTAGATGCAGGCCCTTTTACCCCAGGCAGCACCATTGCAGTTCCTTTTAATATCAGTGCAGGCTGTGCTTCACAGGGTAACCAATTTCAATTGTACCTTTCCGATCAGAATGGAAGTTTTGGCGCCGAAATACTTATTGGCAGTTACACTGGTTTTTACAGTACCTATATAAATGGCAAACTTCCCGCGAGCCTTACCCCAGGAACGGGTTATCAGGTTAGGATAAAATCTACTGCTCCGGCATTCACAAGCACACCATCAACTGCTTTTGAAGTAAAGGCAGGACTGCCAGTTGAGGCTAAATTAACATCAACATTGCTAAATGCTGCAAACGACGAAACTTTTGGTACCTGCACCAGCAAAGCCAATAATTCTTTCTTCCTTACAAATACTTCTACAGCAAATAGTACAGTTACCGCAAGCATAACTGATGAAGTAAATGGAGCGAGCCCAACTTTAATCAATTTCCCTACTGCGATACAACCTTTTACGGCCCAACAGTCACATTATACCATTTATACCAAGGCCGTAATGCCCGATGGGTCTGTGGCAACAAAGGCCTACCTGCTGATCAACAACAAAGCGATCACAGCCTTTGCTAATTCAGGCAATACGGTGGTTTGTTTGCCATTGGGTGCATTAACATTTAATGTAGATGTGACTTCGAGCGCAGGTATTCAAAACAACTTCCCTGGAGATATTTATACAATTACCTGGGGTGATCAAACCACCTCAACCTATACCCTTTGCGAGATTATTGCCAATGGCGGCAAGGTTACACATGCTTATACCAGATCTTCTTGCGGAAGTGTTTCTACCTCTAGTGCAGGCACAATTTACAACGCTTTTGATGTATCCATTAATGTATCGAATGCTTTCTGCACAACAATGGGCACACCTGTTTCCTCTTCGGCCAAAGTAGTGGTAAAACCGATAAATTCATTTGCATTTAATACGCCGGGCTGTACCAATGCCAACATCACATTTGTGAATACGTCTGTTTTGGGCGAAAACCCAAACAACAATACAGCAGCTTGTACACCCAATAATGTAACCTATAACTGGTATGTTGATGGTGTGATTAAAGAGGCTGATAAGCCAAAATCATTCAATTTTGTTTACAAATTCCCAACCCATGGAGAGTATACCATCCGGCTAGAATCTAAAAACATTACAGGTGAGTGTGATGCCGATCCGGTAGAAATGAAAATCTGCATCCAAGACCCACCCAAGCCAGATTTTAGTTTACCATCAAATACCATTTGCTCAGGAACAACTTTAAAAGCTACCGACCTTTCGGTTTTAGACAATATCTGCAATGCAGCCAATAACTATTCATGGTCAGTTAGCCCAGCGGTAGGTTTTGCTGGTGGCACAAATGCCGCGAGCAAAGAACCGGAGTTCAATTTTACCAGCCCTGGCACCTATACCATTACTTTAAGCATCAGCACTCCATCATGTGGTGTAATTACCAGCCTACCACAAACTGTTGTAGTTAATGCGAGTCCCGTAGCTACGCTATCGCCTGATATTACCCTGTGTAACCTGGCTACTTACGATTTTAACAATACCACAACAGGGCCAACCCAAACATTAATAACAGGCACCACAAAAGATTTACCCGATAGTTATGCCTGGACTGTTGTTCCATCGGGATCGGGCACCTATAGCTTTACTGGCGGCACAACTGCCAATTCTAAATACCCATCCATCAAGTTCGATAGCTACGATACTTATACTGTAACTGTTGTACACAAAAATAATTGCGGTACTGCAAGCGATACCCAAATCCTGACCTTCAGTACGGCACCAGTGATTAGCGCAGGACCAGATCAAAATATCTGTTTTAACGACCCCAGTTTTACGCTTAGCGGAACCATAACAGGTACGACTACTACACAAGCCTGGATTGGCGGATTAGGAACATTTACGCCTAGCAGAAATGATTTAAACGCAACTTATACTCCAACCGCAGCCGAAAAAACAGCGGGTACGATTACTTTACGATTAAGGGTTACTACCGCACTGGCCGCCCCCTGCAATCAAATTGATGACGATATTATTCTTAAAATAAAACCTAATATCAGTTTAACAAGCCCGGCAACTAAAACCATCTGTACGGATAAAAGTGTTGCCTATACACCTACATCTGCCGTTGTGGGTGTTACCTACACCTGGACTGCTACTGGTACTGCAACTGGCTATACTGCTAACGGAAGCGGGCCCATTAACGATATCCTTACCAATACCGATCTAAATGACGATGCAAACGTAACTTATATCATCACTCCTCATTTTGATGGCTGTGACGGAACAACATTCACCTTGTCGGTTTTGGTTAAACCCAACCCTATTGTAACGCCAACGGCAGTCAATGCAAGCATCTGTAATACCACTTCATCGGCCATTAACTTAACGGCAAACCTAACAGGTGTAAACTATACTTATACGAGTGTGGTAACCGGAGCAATAACCGGGAATAGCAATAGAACGGTAGCATCGGCAGGAACGCAAATCAACGATATCCTAACCAATTCAGGCACCACAGCAGGTACGGTAACTTACACCATTACACCTATATCAACAAATGGTTGTCCAGGTACACCCGCCAGCATTACCATTACGGTTTTACCAAGTGCAACACTGCCAAATGCAGGACCGAATGAGGCCATCTGTAACACTACAACCTATACTTTAAAAGGAAACAGCCCAATAGTAGGCACAGGCAAGTGGACAATCGTTTCTGCCCCTACAACTGTAACATTTGCAGACGATACTCAAAGTAATACAGCAATATCTGGTCTGCAGGCAGGAAATGCCTATACTTTTAAATGGACAATAAGCGATACCAGCTGTTCAACATCCAGTGACGATGTTCAGATCACCGTTAACCCGCTAAGTGTTGGTGGCACAATCGCAGGTGATGTGAATGTATGTGCAGGTGCAAATGGCGGAATTATCAGTTTAAGCGGGCAAGTTGGAAATATCATCCGTTGGGAAAGATCTATTGACAACGGTTTAAACTGGTCTACCATTACCTCAACAGCAAATCCATATCTATTTTCTAACCTCACCATAACCACACAGTACCGTGCGGTAGTACAGAGTGGTAGTTGTGCAGAAGCCATATCAACCATAACTACCATCACGGTAAATCCTGGCACCGTTGCTGCAAATGCAGGGGCAGATCAAAACCTGTGCAGTGGGAACGGCATTACTTTAAACGGAAATAACCCTTCGCCAAACAGTGGCGCATGGACTTTAATATCGGCACAAACCGGTATTACCATTACCGATCCTGCTCTTTACAACACCGTAGTTACTGGTTTGGTACCAGGGCAAACTTATACCTTCAGGTGGACTATTTCTGGTTTCAATGGTTGTCCTCCATCTGTTGATGATGTTACCGTTACCTATTACTCACCTGTTACCAATAATATTGGGCCATCATCAGTGCCAGTTTGTGCCGGCCAAAGTATCACCATTACCGGAGATACCCCAACTGGCGGAACAGGAACATTTGCATACCAATGGCAAAGCAGTGCCGACGGAAATACCTGGAGCAATGTTCCTTCAGCCATTAATAAAGACTTAACCCTGATTGCAAACTCTTCAACCTATTTCAGAAGATTGGTAAATAGTACCATCTGTACTTCAATTAGTAATTCGTTACAGATTACCGTTTTGCCGGGTTTAATCAACAATATCATTTCTGCCGATCAAAATATCTGTATCGGCACAGTCTCAGCTCCATTAACAGGTGCCCTACCAAGTGGTGGCAGTGGAGTGTACATTTATCAATGGCAATCGAGCTTAAATGGAACAGCCTGGAGCGATGTATTGGGCGCAAACAGTATAAGCTTTACGCCTCCAACACCAACTGCAAGCATTTATTACCGTCGAACAGTAGCCAGCGGCGCTTGCAGTAACGACATAAGCAACCAGATTCAGATAACGGTTAACCCTCATGCCCAGGCGGAAATTACTTATAATAAAAATGTTGGCTGTGCACCTTTTATTCTAGATGCAAACAATATTGCCGCAACTTTATATCCTGACAGGAATAGTATTTATACCTGGTTTGCCAATAATGTACAGATCGGAATAGGGCCAGTATTTCCTGGTTATACCATATTAAACGGAAATGAAAGCGTAACCATAAAGCTCGTTGTTACGAGTAGTTTAGGTTGTAATACTGATGAAAAAAGTGAGGTATTTAGTACGCTTCCAGTAATTACACCTTCTTTTACACAAAGTGTAGCTGAAGGCTGCGGGCCACTTAATGTTACCTTTACCAATACGACTACCCCCCTTACTGGCGCAACATTTAAATGGAATTTCGGTAATGGACAAACATCAATTTTAGCCCAACCAGCTGCACAAATTTTTTTAGCAGACCCGACCGGAAAAGACATTGTGTATAATGTTACTTTAGAAACCACCACACCGTGTGGCCCTCCAATTATAAAAAACGCGACAGTTACTGTGCATGCAAAACCTGTTTCTATATTTTCGCCTGATAAAACAACAGGCTGTTCTGATCTGCTTGTAAACTTTAGCAATACCTCTCCTGAAAGCGCGGGCACAACCTATACTTATGATTTTGGTGATGGCACGGCCCCAGAAACCTATCCAGATAGGAGAACGGTAAGTCATATATTTAAAACACTTATAGTTAAGGATTTTATTATAACGATGACTGCAAAAAATGCTTGCGGAACAAGCATTTCTAATAGCACCATTGTGGTTTCGCCAAACAACGTTATTGCAGAACTGGTGGTAAATGGTAATGAGAAAAAAGGCTGTGCTCCTTTCGTTGTTAATTTTGTGAACAATACCAGTGGAGCGAGCAGATTTCTTTACACCTTTACCAATGAAGATACGGGCGAAATCAATACGGCATTCTCCAATACCACCGGTGTTTATCCATACACCTTTACCAAACCTGGAAAATATACCATCAGGTTAGATGCAGAGAATGACTGTTCGCATAGTTTCACTACAGAAACTGTTACCATCTTAGCGCAGCCAACAGTAAGCTTTACTACCGAAAAAACCTCTGGTTGTACCAATCTAATGGTTAAATTTAAAAACACGAGTGTTGGCGCGGTGGGCTACCTATGGGATTTTGGCGATGGTTCTCCAACCTCAACTGAATTTGAGCCACAGCATACCTACACCGGATCTGGCATAAATTACCCTGTTACTTTAACTACTACCAATGCATTAGGCTGTACCAACACCACAGCAATAGCCGATTTTATCCATATTGTTGCACCGCCAGTGGCCACCTTTACTGTTAGTCCAGGCAATGAAACATCCATTCCGAATTATTCATTCGCCTTTAAAGATATCAGCACCAATGCAGTAAGCTGGGAATGGACTTTTGGTGATGGCTCTACGTCAACTTTACAAAACCCAAATCACACCTATGCCAACGAAGGGGTTTATAATGTAACCCTCAAAGTGCTGAGCAAAGAAGGTTGTTCTTCCAGCACTTTCCAATCGGTGAGGATTATCGGAGTACCAGGCTACTTAAACATCCCCAATTCATTTATGCCTGCAAGCGCGAAAAACGAGATTAAAGTTTTCAAGGCAAAAGGCCGAGGCATAAAAGAATGGCAGATGTCTGTTTTTAACAAATGGGGACAATTACTTTGGGAAACCACCAAACTGGATGATGGCGCCCCGCTGGAGGGCTGGGACGGCACTTATAAAGCTCAGGAACAACCGCAAGGTGTTTATTACTGGAAAGTAGATATAAAATTTATTAATGGCAGCGATTGGAAAGGGATGGCTTACGATTCATCTCCTCCAAAGAAAACGGGTGTAATATATTTAATAAGATGATGAGGAGAGGGATAATATTATTTTGGTTTGCGTTGGTGCTGCCCTTAATGATCTCGGCGCAGGATCACATTTATTCGCAGTTTTACAACGCGCCTGTTTATTTAAATCCGGCTTTAACAGGTCAGTTTGAGGGGGACATTAGATTTAATGCCTTATACCGCAACCAATGGACGGGTTTAGCAAGTGATTTTTCATACATGAGTGCTTCTGGCGATTTAAACCTTCGCCAGTTTAACAGTGGCATCGGTTTGATTTTTAACCGCAGCAGCGAGGGCACAGCCTACCTGGTGAAGAATAATATAGCGTTGAGCTATTCTTATATTATCGGGGGCGATGACTTTGCGCTCTCGTTCGGGTTGCAGGGTGGCATCACCAATCAAAAATTAAACTGGGATAAACTTGTTTTTGGCGATCAGATCGATATCAACACAGGTTATATTCCAGGCAGCGTTTCTGGCGCCGAGCGACCAAGTGTTGATAGCCGTTTTTATTTTGATGCCAATACAGGGGCCAATCTGGTTTATAAAAAATTTATGATGGGACTGGCTGTCCACCATCTCAATCGCCCTGACGAATCACTGTCGGGTTTTCAGGCAAAATTACCGATGCGCATATCGGGGAATTTAAGTTACAAGCTCACCCTGATCCCTGATCAATATGATCGGGATGGAAGTTATCTGATCCCTTCTATTGTTGCCTACAAACAGGGCAATGTAAAATCATTCAGTGTGGGTACACAGTATAAATATGCTGGAATAAACGCAGGCATATGGTACCGCAATGATGGCAATTCGAACGGAAATGATGCGATTGTGTTTTCTGTAATCTTCGATATTTTTAACCGCAGAACCAATGGCGAAAAATTCAGGTTAGGCATCAGTCATGATGCTACAACTTCAAAAATTAACTACAGCAACACCGGCGGAACATCGGAAATTGGCGTGGGTTACGAAAAATATTTTCCAAATAGTTCAAATGGTGGCAGGGCAAATGGCTTAAGATGTTACGATTTTTACTAATTTGCCTGTGATAATTCAAGGCGATGAACGAGATCATAGACCAAAACCATTTCATTACACAAAGTGAAATCAATAAATTTTTATTGGCTACGCTGCTTTGTGGCATAATCGGCGCTGAGCGCGAGTACAGAAGTAAATCTGCCGGCCTCAAAACCATGATGATGATTGGTTTGGGCGCTACCTTATTTACTATCCTATCCATCAAAATTGGGCCAACCAGTCAAGACCGTATTGCATCGAACATTGTTACGGGGATCGGTTTTTTAGGTGCCGGTGTAATTTTTAAAGAAGAAAATCGTGTTAAAGGGCTCACCACTGCCTGCATTATCTGGATTGTCGCTGCAATTGGAATGGCTATAGGCTCAGGTTATTACGAACAGGCTATAGGGGTTACCATTGTAGTTTTACTGGCGCTGATTATTTTTCCGTTCTTGGAAGAAATTGGCGACCGACGCTTTACCAAAAGGGTTTACCGAATTGTTAAAAAACAGCATACACATGGCAATTTAGAAAGCTATGAAGAAGTTTTCCGCGAAAGTAAACTTAAACCACAGCGCGGAAAACACCAATTGGTCGACAATATCATCACTGGAAACTGGACGGCTACAGGCACTCCAAAAAACCATCAGAAATTTGTGGAGCGCATGCTTAAAGATGATGATATTATAGAGTTTGATTTTTAACTGAGTCGAACAAATCTATTTTTTGGGTTTGTAAGGCTAATTTTTTCTCTTCGATCACTATTGTATCCGACCAAAGGTCGTGCCATGGTGCACAAGGATTCCCCAATGCACTAAAGGCATTGAACGGGATAGCTCTTACAATATTTCGGATAAATGCTTTTTGAAAAGTAATGTCGCTACCATCAGGATTTACAGCTCTTGTTCCTGTAATTAACTTTCCAATTGATCTTCCGTTAGACATTGCTTCTGTTATAAACATTACAATACCGTAAAGTAATAAGGAAATCAAACGGCCTGATAATCCTTCAAAACTATCTAAAAGTTCAGGCTTAACGATTCCGAGAATGATTGCAATGCCAAATGCGATGATGTAAAAAACAACTAAATCGATAAGATAATTAGTAAATCTCTTTACCGTAGTTGCTCGACAGTATTCTAAATCAATTTCTTGATAGTTGTTGTTGAAGTCCATTCTAGCGCCTTTAAATTAGATCTTTCGAAGGTAAAATATTTTCACCATGGCCCAAAATTAATTTATCCAAAATCATAAAACAATCATAGCTTTGTATAACTATATTCATAATGATCAAGGAACAGATTTCAGTTTTCGATATTTTTAAAATAGGCATCGGCCCATCCAGCTCACATACCTTAGGCCCGTGGCGGGCCGCACAACAGTTTACAGCTTCGCTTGCCCAAAACAATTTAATTAATGAAGTTGAGGGTATAAAAATATTGCTTTACGGTTCGCTTGCCAAAACAGGTAAAGGCCACGGAACTGATGTAGCTATTCTACTCGGTTTAACAGGAGCTGATCCGGTAACTTTTGATGTTGACGCCGTTACCACTACCTTCGAAAGCATCCAAAGAGATAAGAAATTAAACCTTGCTGATCATTTAATTCTTGATTTTGACTACGATAACGACCTGCTTTTTCTTTTTGCCGAAAGTTTGCCCTTTCACCCAAATGCGGTTACTTTTCAGGCATTTTTAAAAGATGGAAAAGCATTTTCAGAAACCTATTACTCTATTGGCGGTGGTTTTGTGGTAAAAGAAGGAGAAGACAATAGCAAAAAAGCCCAGGTAGATCTCCCCTTCCCTGTAGAGAAAGCAAAAGATCTTTTACACTGGTGTTTATCTACCGGTTTAAAGGTGAGTGAAATCGTAATAGAGAACGAACTGGCCTGGCGTACCGAAGCAGAAACGAAAAAGGGCATTTTACAACATTTCGCCGTAATGCGCGATTGTATTTATCGCGGATGCCATACCACAGGTTTTTTACCTGGCGGTTTAAATGTAGCGCGAAGGGCATTTCCGCTAAATAAACGATTAATGGGTAAAAGCGAATATTCAGATTACAATAGCTGGGTAGAGGCCATTAGAAAAGGTGGAAACGGTTTTAATTATACTTTAGACTGGGTAAGCTGCTTCGCGCTAGCTGTTAATGAAGAAAACGCATCTTTTGGTCGTGTGGTAACCGCTCCTACCAACGGTGCAGCAGGTGTAATTCCAGCGGTATTACAATATTTCATTACTTTTTGTGATGGTTACAGCGAAGAAAAAATCATCCAGTTTATTGCCTGTGCTTCAGAAATAGGCAGTATTTTCAAAAAAGGAGCAACAATATCAGCCGCTATGGGCGGATGTCAGGCCGAAATTGGTGTTTCCTCAGCCATGGCTGCTGCAGCGCTAACGGAGTGTTTAGGTGGCTCGCAAAGACAGGTTTTAATGGCAGCAGAAATTGCCATGGAACATCACCTGGGCCTAACCTGCGATCCGATTGGTGGCCTGGTACAGATCCCTTGTATCGAAAGAAATACCATGGGTGCAATTAAAGCCATCACCGCTAGTCAGCTAGCCCTGCAAAGCAATCCTGATAAGGCCAAAGTAAGTTTAGATGCTGTGGTAAATACCATGTGGGAAACCGCCCTTGATATGAATGCCAAATACAAAGAAACATCAGATGGAGGATTGGCAACTAATATTCCGATCAGTTTGCCAGAATGTTAATTCAACATTGTTGCATTAAAATGATAAATGTTATCGATTTATTACAAATTTTCTGGCACCAAATCAACAAGTATTTTTACATTCGCTGACTTTATTAATTATTCATAAAAAAATGATCAACTACACAAAAATCAGTGTGATTGGTTTGGCTTTGTCGTTATCTATATCGGCGACTTATGCTCAAGACAATCTCGTTAATTCTTTAAAAAACAACCAAAGCGAAAACAGTGCTGCTTCTTTTAAATTCACTGAAGTGATTAACCTGGCCAATACACCAGTTCAAAACCAAGGTTCTTCAGGTACTTGCTGGAGCTATTCTACCAACTCATTTTTAGAATCAGAAATGATTAAAGCGGGTAAACAGCCCGTAACCTTATCTCAGCTTTTTTCTGCCAGGAATGCTTATGTAGAAAAAGGTAAAAATTACGTGCGTATGCATGGTGCAGTTTCATTAGGCGATGGTGGTGCTTTGCACGATGTAATCAACATGTACAGAAAATATGGTGCTGTTCCACAAGAGGTATACACCGGATTAAACTATGGCACTAAAATCAATAAAACCGCAGAGCTTGGCGATATTGAAAAAGGTGTTTTAGAAGCTGTTGTAAAGAATGCAAATGGCGAGTTAACGCCAAACTGGTTAAAAGCTTATACAGGTGTAATTGATGCTTATTTAGGCGCTGTACCAGAAAACTTCACCTATAATGGCAAAAAATACACTCCAAAAACTTTCGCTCAGGAAGTGGTGGGTTTAAATGCCGATAACTATGTAGAACTTTCATCATTCAACGATCACCCTTTCTACAGCAAATTTACTTTATTAGTGCCCGATAACTGGTCTTTCGATCAGGTTTATAACGTTAAAGTAAATGAGCTAACAGACATTATCGATAACGCCTTAAAAGGTGGCTATACTGTTGCATGGGCTACAGATGTAAGCGAAAAAAACTTCAGCTGGAAAAACGGTGTGGCTTTTGTTCCACAAACACCTTTCGCTGATATGACAGCGAAACAAAAAGCAGATATGTTTAACGGCCCGCAGCCAGAGATGGAAATTACGCAGGAGAACCGTCAGCTAGCGTTCGACAACTATCAAACTACTGATGATCACGGGATGCACATTATTGGTTTAGCTAAAGATCAGACAGGTAAAGAATATTATATCGTTAAAAACTCTTGGGGAGCAAGCAACGATTATAAAGGATATTTATACGTAACTAAAAACTATGTAAAATATAAAACAACAGCAATTTTATTAAACAAAGCAGGTATTCCATCTGCAATTGCTAAGAAATTAGCTTTATAGTTAAATCTAAATCATTCAAGAAGCCGTAGAAGAAATTTTGCGGCTTTTTTGTTTGGATTTAACCGCAAAGGCACGAAGGTTTTCGCAAAGGAGGGCGAAGAATAATGGATGACGGATAAGCGTTTAGGGGGCGTTTCGTTGAGACTCGATTTTACCCTTCGACTCCGCTACCATTGAAGTTATTTTGTAATCACTTAAATATAAGTGGTTTATACCGAATGCGCATTTCCACCTAACTAGGCCGTAGCAATATATCCCCGTTCTACTTAAATCCGACCTAACAAATTTTTCGGGCTCCACCGACACAGCCACCCCACTAACTTTGAAAGAAAACGGCGAAGCCCTCATGAATGCAGCTGAAAACTATAATACAAATGAATAAATTTTCAGCCGGTGTTTTTTGTTTTTTCACTTGTTCCCTTTTTTTTATTTGTGTTCAAGCTAGCTGCGCTGGTCTTTTTAACACCAAAAAGAAAGAGCCCATCGGCGGCGGTGAGCCGAGGAAAGCATGAGCCGTAGGACAAAAAATAATCAATTATATACGTCATTAATATTGATTTTTATACAATAAATTATCCCTCAGGGTGACATCTCGAATTAAATTTAAGCCCTTATCTATGTTCATGCTTTCTATCTGTGGTTAAAGTAAACAAAAAGTCTCTATGACCTTCGTGCCTTCTCTCTGTGCCCTCTGTGGTAAAAGAGAGATAAACATTAAACCAGACCTGAATAAGTCAGCACCAACCACCATAAACCCGTGGTAATAAAAGATAATAAAATTCCGATCCCAACTACCAAATTAGAAAGCTTCGGATTAAGGTTATACTGATCGGCTACAACACCAGCGGTTAACAGCGTTGGCATAGCCATTTCGAAAATGGTAATTTTGGTTATCATTCCATTCATACCTAAAACAATCGCCATAACCAAAACGACCAATGGCGCTAAAATCAGCTTGTACAATAAAGCAAAACTGATGTGTTTCAATTCGCTAAACCAGCCGCCAAATTTTAGTTGTAAACCTATTGAAAACAACGCCAGTGGACCAACGGTACCCGCTAGTTTTTCGAATAGTGGATCCAGTAAAGAAAGATCAATAAAACGTGGGAGGGTCAGTGCTAAAATGCAACCAATAAGCGGCGGAAAGGTCAATACTTTTTTCAGCACCAGTTTCGGGCTTAACTTTTGATTCTGCGACGATCGGATGGCTACAATAATGCCAATGGTAGATAAAAGCGTAAACGTAACCTGATCGCAGATAATGGCTATAGCCAGTTCTTTCTCACTAAAATAAGCCACAATTAATGGGAAACCTACAAATGAAGTATTACTTAAAGAACTGGTTAGTTTTAGCCCACCAGAAGTGGCTTTGCTCATATTCCGGATGTGGCTGTAGAGGGTAATAAATAACCAACCAAATAGCCAGATACAAATTGGTGCCAGTGCCGGGAACAATAGGTCTTTAGTCCAGGTAATATGTGGCAGATATTTAAACGAAACCGCTGGTAATGCAATGTAGATAATCCAGGCATTAATGCCTTTGTGGGCATCTTTGGGTAGCGATTTACTTTTTCTGAAAAGAATCCCAGCTAAAATGCATAAACCGATAAGAATGAAGTTTGCCATCGAGTAGCGCAAAGATAATTTATAAAAGAAAAACGCCAATAAGATTTGTACTCATGGCGTTTTAAATAATTTATGCAGAAGGTTTTGGTTTTTTCTTTTTGTGCCAAACCTTTTTCTTGCCCTCATGCTTTGGTCTCTTTTCTTCCACATGCGTAATTTCCATTGCAGCTATACTTTCTGGCAGTGGCATACGTGGAACTTCCTTCTCGATTAATTTTTCAATGTTATCGAATTTGCGCTTATCTCTCCCATTAACCAATGTAATGGCTGTACCTTTGGTTGCTGCTCTTGCCGTACGGCCAATTCGGTGTACATAATCAGCCGGATCGCCAGGAACATCATAATTGATTACCAAGTCGATTCCCTCTACATCGATTCCGCGAGATAACACATCTGTTCCAATTAAAATTGGCAACCTACGGTTTTTGAAAGCCAGTAAAATATCTTCACGTTCTTTCTGCCCCAAATCGGAGTGGAAAGCTTCGGCTTTAATGCCCAATCCTTTAAAGGTTTTGTATAAAGCTTTTACTTTTTCCTTGGTCGAAACGAAAATAATACTGCTCTTATATTGGCCGCTTTTAAAAATATCGGTTAATAGGGCCTGTTTCTGTTGGTCATGAATGTTATAGGCCTGTTGATCTATCCCCTCAGCAGGTTTAGCAATTGAAATGGTAATTTGCCTTGGTTCGTGCAAAATCTTGCCTGCCATGGTTCTTATTTTCGGCGCCATTGTAGCCGAGAATAAAAGCGTTTGCCTTTTCTTTGGCAGGTAGCTAATAATGCGGATAATATCGTCGTAAAAGCCCATGTCCAACATCCTATCTGCTTCATCTAAAATCAAATGCTGCAGATGCTCCAGTTTTAAAACACCTGAAGATAAATGTGCCATCAGCCTACCCGGGGTAGCAATAATAATATCTACGCCATCGCGCATAGAACGTTTTTGCTGTTCGTAAGCAATACCATCTCCTCCACCGTAAACAGCCAAAGAACTGATATTGGTAAAATAAGCCAGTGCTTCAACCTGTAAATCGATCTGTTGCGCAAGCTCACGTGTTGGGGCTAAGATCAAGGTATTGTTGTGTCTATCAGCAGCTTTGCTAATTTTATCCATTACGGGTAAAAGGTAGCTGGCTGTTTTTCCTGTACCGGTTTGAGCGCAGGCAATCAGATCATGATTATCTAAAATTACCGGGATGGCTTGTTCTTGTATTGGAGTAGCGCTTTTATACCCCATGGCCATTAAGCCTTCGTATAAATCGGGGTTAAAATTAAAATCGTTAAAATTCAATCTATTGTGTTTATGTCTTTTAGCAAAAGTACCTTAAAATACCGCTAATAGCAAACGGCATTTCAATATCCGCTTGCTTAGTAATTTGAAAAGCAATATTAGATGACTCCTTCCTATTGCAATAAACAAAATAGCCCCAACTGCTTTAAAGCAATCGGGGCTTGGAAATTATAATAGACGAAACTTAGTCGACCAGGATATCTTTCTCTGGTGTATTCGTTTCAGGGTTTTTAGGTAGTGTAACCTTCAAAATTCCATCGGCGTAATTGGCCGAAATATTTTCTATTAAAACTTTTCCATTAAGGCCAAAAGCTCTTTCGAAGGTACAATTGCTATATTCTCTACGGCTATACTTTTTAGCCGAATCAGCTTCTTCTTCAGCTTGGTAAGAAATGGTTAATACATCATCTTTGGTAGCCACCTTTAAGTTCTCCTTAACCAATGCTGGAGCAAAAAGCTCAATAATAAAGCTGGTTTCTGTTTCCTCTATGTTAACAGGCACTTTTCTAAAGCCCTGATTAAACATGTCGTGCTTGTAGTGACCGAAAGGACCACCAAAGCGCCTCCCAAATCTTCCCTCTCCCGCGCCGAAGCGACTATGCATCTTGCCCGAATGGCATCTATGTTCTTTGTACATTTTGTTTAATTTTAATTGTTATTTATTCTGTTAATTAATCGGCATAAGCCAATATTAGTTGTAAACGGCCTCCTCCGTTTTAGGGATTCCCAATAGCTGTGTAATGATATTTGCATAGGGATAAGCTGGCGAGAAAACGGCATAGTCAAATTTTAAACCCCTTATCTGAACCAAAATATCGTCGATAAATTTCATTGGTTCAAGCAGTGCGCTGATCAGTCCCGATTTAGGTTTCTCTTCTTCATCCATAACCTTTTTCCCTTGAAAAATATTCAGTTCCCGATTGTAGGCTTTAAAATCAGCGCCGATTTGTTCTATAGGGGCTTTAAATTCATCCGAGCTAAAGAAAGTTACTTTCTCTCCCCTGGTAATCAGTTCGTTTGCCATACCCAAAATCGGACTGACATCGGCCTGAGATGGATCGCTTAAAAAAAGTACCTGTGACATAATGCTATCTATTTACTTTGTTTATACTGTCAATAGGTGTAATCACGGTATCATCCATTTTTCCGTTGTGATGACTGTAACTATGGTTTCTATGATGTTCTTGTTGGCAATCATCACGATAATGCCTGTTTTTAAAATCTAACCGGTCGCGGTATCCATTCTGAACGGCCAGTACATTTAAGCTGTAAAAAGTTCCTGCGGCAACAGCCAATGCCAATAATATTCTAAATGCTTTCATGGCGGTTAATCATTTACGTTAATATTGTTAACTGTTCCATTGCTTTGTACGGTTGGTCTATACCATTGGTTATCGATCGGTACAATTGGGTTGTAATGATTCTCGAAGCCGTTAAAGCGGTAATGGAAATAATGGTATCGTTTACCGATAAAAATCCTGAACATTAAACCGATCAGCATGATGGCGAATATAAATTTGAACGCAAATGGGATGAAGAAAGCGACTGCACCAAGTACAATCCCGAATCCTATGGTTTTTAATATTTTTTTCATCTGTTTATATTTTTTATTGTAATCAATTCATCATGAACAAATTGACTAACACATCTTTGTTTTTGTTATTTATATAGGAAGACGGAGCAACTTTATTTTTACTTTAAATTATTTTGATTTTTTTATTTACTAAGGAATTTTTTCCCTCGTTATGTCATCATGAGCGGAGTCGAAGGATCTTTTTAATGAGTTTTTAGAGGTCCGTCATTTCGAGGGATAATTATTTCATAAAAATCAATATGATGCTGATTTTTATGCAAATGTTAGGTTACCAGGAATCGTCATTCCCAACTCGATTGGGAATCGTAATGCAAGCGCTTTAAGATTCCCGCCTGCGCGGGAAAGACGACCACTCTATTAAAAATCTGTCAATGATAGAGTAGTCGAAAAATCTTTTAAATGAATCAACTTGTCGGTCGGTGAGCCATCAACCGAATAGAATTAGTAGAAAGATCGTCATTTCGACAGAAGTACAATGGAATGGAGAAATCTTACACAGTCAAAGATCTCTCCTCCAAAGGAGCTCCTTTGGAGCACTACGGTCGAGATGACGACACCTCGTTCAGAATGACAGTAAAACAAAAAAGCCCCGAATTTAATCGAGGCTTCCAATTATTCTTTATTGCGGTGGTGGCCCCATCCGCCACATCTCCGTTTATATTCTTCCTTAAATTTTGCCCGCTCCTCTTCGTTCATCGAATCCCATTTAGCACGCATTCCCCGTACGCGCTCACGGAAACCGCCACCATGCCCTCCTTTATTGAAATTTCCGAACAATATTCTGCAAAGCACGAGTAAACCTAGCGCTTGCCAATAATTAAGTCGCCCTGCATGGGCAACTTCTGGCAGAATCCAGTTCCATAAAAACATAACTACATAGCCCAGCACCGCTGCAATAAGCACCGCTACAGGGAAAAAGAACATGAATTTCTTACCGCGATTAAAATTTCTATTCATCATGTCTGTAAATTTAATAGTTAATAAATTCCTGATATAAATTTTGTAACCGGTTACGCAGGTGTTTTACCGCATAACCTTTTCTTGATATTAATGTTTTGATATTCTCTCCGGTTTCATCGGCCAGCTCCTGAAAGGTACGTTCTTCCAGTTCGTTCTGAACAAACACGTAACGCTGATTCTCCGGCAGTTCTTCCAAGGCCAAAAACAGTTGATCCCAGAATAGTTTTTTTAAACTTTCTTCTTCTGGCGAGTAAGCCTCAGCAAGTAAAATTTCTTTAAAATTGATTTCACCATCCTCCCCTTCGAAAGTGAAATCTTCTAACGATTCTTCTTTTTGCTTACGATATTTATCGGTGATCTTATTTCTTGCCACCCGATATAGCCAGCCACTAATTTGCTCAATGGCGCCAGCCTCGGGCTGATTGCTGAGCTGAAACCAGACGTCCTGTAAAATATCTTCCGCATCCTCATCTGTATTCACCCTTCCACGGATGAAACTGAATAAACGCTTACCATAATTGGCAACCGTTGAAATGAT
This sequence comes from Pedobacter psychrodurus, assembly GCF_004331735.1. GTDB lineage: Bacteria > Bacteroidota > Bacteroidia > Sphingobacteriales > Sphingobacteriaceae > Pedobacter > Pedobacter psychrodurus. The sequence goes on along the minus strand of NZ_SJSO01000005.1, from coordinate 59,456 downwards.
ATTTTGAGGTTCGTTTGTTGGCACTAAATTTTGCTTAATAACCCAGTAAACGGATGAAACTCAATATTACTTTAAATTTTCTTTACTTTTTTTTAAAAATTGGCATTTTCAATCAAAATCAACTGATTTTTAGGAACTTATAGTGATCTCTTTTTGAGTAATCCTTCGTACAGTTTTTGATAAGTCGGTACAGCAATGCCAAGTTTTTCGCCTTCCCGTACAACGTAGCCTGTTAACGACTCAACTTCTGTTTGCGGTTTTTGATTGAGATAATCGCGGTGCATGGATGAAGTAACCTCGTAGGGCATCGATTTCATCGTATTTAATGTTTTGCCCGAAATGTCATCACTAATGGTTACGCCTTTAGCAAGGGCAAGGTTTTTCACTTCTTCAATTAACTTCAGAACAGTTTCAATATTTTCTTCCAGTACCTTTCCGATAGTGCTATCGAAATAAGACGTAGAAGTAGCCGTAGGAGAAATAAATATAAATTTTTCCCAGATGGCGGTAGATATTTTATCCGAAACCGTTACATCGATATCTGCATCAAACATTAAATCTTTCAGATGTAAAACCTCATCACTAAGTGGCCCATCCATACCAAAAAATAGCTTTTGAATGTTGCCAGAATTTTCGATTATACCAGTCGATTTAATTTTGGAAACGATAAACGCACAGCCTTTTAAAACATTTGCATTGGGCAGGATTTCTAAAATTTCATCACTTGCGCTAACACCATTTAAAAGTGGCAATAATATCGTTTTATGGTTAATTAAGGGTTTTAACTTTTCGATGGTCTGTTTTAAATCGTAGCTTTTCGTGCAGATTACAATATAATCGGCAACGCCAATTTTATTATAATCATCAGTAGCCAGATACGGCTTGGTTACAAAATTTTCGCTCCCTTTTATTACAGTTAAGCCTTTGTTCTGTATCTCCTTTAAATGTTCGCCACGGGCAACAAAAACAACTTCTACATCATCTCCGTTGTTGTATTTCTTAGACAATAAGCCTCCGAAATACCCACCTACGCCACCAATTCCTATAATAACAATTCTTGTTTTATTTAGCATGTTAATCTAAATATGATAAACAGATTATTTCAATGCACCTGTTGGGTTATTTCCTTTATCCACTACAGTTTTAATATTCCCTTCTAAATCAGAAACATATATTTTGCTTTGCGTAAAGGGTTTTTCAGCTCCGCTATAAAAAATTCGATCATCGGCCGTAACAAAAACATAAGGAACATTCATACCCTTTGGCGAAATACGCATTAGTTTTTTATTGTTCAAATCTAAAACATAAACCGCTTCGCTCGGTCCTGTTAATCCATCCAGAACATCGGTATTCCCCGCATTAAAAATCAGTTTTTCTCCATCTTTTGTATAAAAGAATCGGTTACTACTGGCTATCGAAAAGTCTTTTCCGATTAAACTTGCAATAGATTTGGTATCTGTTAATTTTCCGGAAAGATCAAAGGTGTACAGGTTATTAAGATCTTGCCCGATGATTTCCTTTTCATTTTTCCAGGTTGGCGCATAAACATTTATTTTAGATGCACTATCAAGCATCACATAACCCGAATTATCGGCTTTAATTACGCCTATCTTCCATAGGTTTTTGTTGTTAAAAATATTGAAAGCAATAGCACCTCCATTGGCCGACCACATGGCCTGATAATAATTATTGCTATTTACCTGCAATTTCCCCTGGCTTTTATTTTCCATATCAGCAATCCAGATTGATCTATTTCCTACAGAATCGCTAAGCGTATAAGCCAATTTATTTCCATCAGGAGAAATTGCCGGATCGGTAGCACCACCGAACGAAATCTGTTTCATGGTATCGATACTTGTGGCTACAATTTTATCACCATCCTGATAAGCCAAAGCAAAATTTTTATTGCTTAATGAAACAGTATCTAAAATGGCTTTGGTATTTTCTTCTTTCGATTTATTGTTGCCACAAGAAGTGATTAATGTAACACAGGGAATTAAGATAGAAATTAATGTGGTGCTGATTTTCCTCATGTACAATTTTACAAATAGTTTTTGTGTCTGCGGTTGCTGAGTGGACAAAGAAGCTATATTTTACTTAATACAAACTTTGTGTTGGTCGATCCTATCCTTCGCCATGGCACGTGTCCCCACGAACAACAACTAAACCGATTAAATCTTTCAAAAACCAATACGATACCAAAAGAGTCTAATTTCGGCCTGTGGAGACACAGACCGAGGCAATCGATTTCTATCTGCCGTGGTTCGTGTCTTCACGAACAACAATTAAACAGATTAAATCTTTTTCCTATCAGCGTAACCAAATACCTTTTGCAGCAATGTTGTGCTTCTTGAGTTCAGGTTACCCCTAATTTTTAGTTCTTCTTTCGCAACCTCCACAAATAAACCATCTATCGCTTTTTGTGTAACGTATTCAGTTAAGTTGGTATTTACTGGCTTTACCAAAGGTAAACGGTTGTATTGTGTAGTTAAATCGCTGTAATACTTGGTGGCATTTACCTTATTCAAACTTGTGGTTACAATCGGACTAAATTTTTGCATCAATTGTGCAGTTGTCACCCTTTTAAAATATTCGGTAGCTGCGTCTTTGTTACCCAACAGGATATTAGTCGCATCCGTTAAAGTCATCTGTTTAATGGCCGATATAAAAATGGGCTTCGCTTCGGTAGCAGCGTCTTCGGCAGCGCGGTTTAAGCTTACAATTACATTATCGCAAAGTTTATTCAAACCTATGCCGCGCAATGTTTTTTCAACCTTTTGTGCTTCAGGAGGCATTAGGATTTTAACAGCCAGATTCCCCAAAAAGCCATCTTTAAGTGAAAGCCTGTCAGCGCCAGCAGAAACACCAATTTGTAGCGCTTCCTTAATCCCCTGTCCTATTTCAAAAGTAGATGGTGTTCCGGTAGCAGCTGTTGTAGTGCCTTGTTTTTCGGTTATCTTTTTAAATATATCACTCAGTTTAATCTGTGCGCTAACATTTAGGCTTGCAAATACCAGCATGGCCAGTGATGCCGTTAAAATATTGATCTTTTTCATTTTGTGTGTTTAATCATAGTTAGCAAAACAACTGCCATACTTTTTTTATTTACCCTCAAAGATAAGCCTTTGCCCATGGCAACATTGTTAAACCGTTTAAAAAGATAGTGAAGAACGTAAAATATTTAGCACCTTCTCTTCCTAAAAAATTAGTTTATGTCTCATCACTCAGAAATATTTTTTATACTTGAAAGATAATTCGAAATAGCTACCATTTTTTTGAGGTTTATAAAAAACACAGCTGGAAACTCCCAGCAAGACGACGCCAAATTGATTGCCGAGTATAAAAATACTGGCGATTTAGACGCGTTGGGTACGCTTTACAATAAATATATGCATTTGGTGTTTGGGGTTTGCTTAAACTACTTTAAAGATGAAGAGCAGAGTAAGGATGCGGTAATGCAAATTTTTGAAGAACTGGTAAAAAAGCTGAAAATACATGAGGTACAAAATTTTAAAAGCTGGCTTCATGTTTTAACGCGGAACCATTGTTTAATGGCCCTACGGAAATCGGCCAAGCAAAATAATGTCTCAATAGACGATACTTTTGTGGAAAACAGCGAGTTTGTGCATCTGGATATAGACAACACAAAAGAAACACAGCTTACCATTATGGAAAAGTGCATGGAAACATTGCCTGAAGAACAGCGAAAAAGCGTAGATTTATTTTATTTACAAGAAAAATGTTATAAAGAAGTGGCCGATATTACTGGCTACGATATGCTTAAAGTGAAGAGTTACATCCAAAACGGTAAGCGTAATTTAAAGATTTGTATAGAGAAAAACAGTAGTGAATAACGATTGGTTAGATATTGATGTTCTGGAAGATTACCTGGATGGTAAGCTTGATGCTAAGGCTATGCACTTCGTAGAAAGACAGGCTTTGGAGGACCCTTTTGTTGCCGAAGCATTGGAAGGACTAAAACAATCACCTAAACGCAAGCAAACACTGTCTATTTTACAAAAACAACTGTACGACCGTGTTTCTGAGAAACCTATAAAACGCAAGCTTTGGGGCATTACTACGCAAAGGTTAAGTATTGCGGCAACAGCAACGGTTGCCTTTATCGCGGTGAGCATTTTATTCTTTATGCGCGAAACTAACCGCCGAAACGCAGAACTTGCAGCACATAAACAAGGTGGTGTAATGGTTCAATTGGATAGCACAACAGCAATTGCTTCAAATCAACCTAAAAAAGATACGTTTACTCAAAATTCGACAAAGACAGCTTTGATAGATAAAGCAATTACAGCTGCAAAAACAGGTGATTTAGCAAAAAATACTAAAACCAAACCTATTGTAGAACCTGCCGAACAACAAATTGCCGAAGCAAAAGCTGTTTCAGATTACAATCGGGCAAGAGCGGCAAAAGCAGAAAACTTTGGTGCCTCTGCTTATAAAGCAAAGGCAGAACAAAGTATACTAAATGAAACTGTGGTAGCTGCAGCACCTGCGCCGGCATTAGGCTCAAGTAAAATTGCATTTAGTGGCAACGTTGTAGACCAAAGCAATGGCCGGCCTGTTCAGGGTGCTGTGGTAAAGTTAGCTGGCTCCAAAAATGTAACCGCAACAGATGCTAAAGGTTATTTCTATTTACCTGCCGATAGTAATGCAAGAGATAAGGACTTGTTGATTAATGCCATTGGTTTCAAGGAATTGCCTGTAGCCGGCTTACAAGACCCTAATGCGATTAAAGGTGCTTTAAGTGGGAATAAATCACTAAACGAAATTGCATTAATTACAGGTTCGAACGGGCACAAAAAAGAAAATATTGCTGCGCCGAAAATTACACTGCGTGCAGAACAAAACCTGGATGGAAAATCGGCCGATGATATTACGAAACCTATTCCGGTTTCTACCATTAACTATAGCCAATACTTAGAAAATAATAATAAGCTTTATAACCCTAAAGGCCCGGAGCAATTTGTAATTTTAAGTTTCAAAGTTAAAAACAACGGACGGCCAACAAATATTACCGTTATAAAATCGCTTAACAAAAAAGCCGATGCGGAAGCGAAACGACTTATTCAAGATGGTCCGGATTGGGTATTACCTAAAAACGGAACAGATTTAGTTGAAATAAGCGTTAAGTTTTAATCGTATTCAAACCATTCCACAAGCAAAGCATATAAGGGATTTTAAGGAGATGATAGGTCTCTAAATAGACTTAAGGCGAATCGTCATTACCAGATGTCAGTTTTAGAAAAAAAACAAAAGGAATTGGGATGACAAATTTCTCCTAAGGAGATCGTCATTGCGAAGCCGATTTTTCATTGGCTGAAGCAATCTTTATCGCAAGTTGGAAAGATTATTCATTTTTAAATATGTTTTTAAAGGCATTCATGAGCTCACTTTGTTCGGTTATCTTCGTGCCTCGCAATGACTCCTGATTTTTGGAAACTGTCATTCGTAAATGATTGGGAATCATGCCAAGGGCATTCCTTCAGGATAATGCAATGAGCTTTAAGATCCCCCACCTATGTAGGAATGACGAACTACTCATTTTCGGATTTCTCCTTATCAAAAAGATTTGCGGCACCCAATATTCTCCCAAAAACCACAACAATTGTAATTTAAACCCGATATAAGCGGCATCCTGATTTTTTCATCAGGATAAAGCGTTTAGCGGGACGGGACCCAAACCAAAGGCTTCCACTCTTGCTTTCCAAATCATTATAAAACAAAAAAAGACCAAAACAATTAAGTCTTGGTCTTTTTAAGTATATATTAAAGATTTTGTTTTTATTTTAAGTAATAAATTGCTGCATAAATTATTGCAGCCAAAGTAGCCGATACCGGAATGGTTAAAACCCATGCCCAAATCAGATTAATAGTTACACCCCAACGTACTGCTGATACACTTTTTACAACCCCTACACCTACAATGGATCCTGTAATAGTATGCGTTGTAGAAACCGGAATACCGAAGTGCTCAGTAATACCCAATGTAATTGCTCCGGCTCCTTCTGCCGCAACGCCTTCAAGTGCTGTTACTTTGGTAATTTTAGAACCCATTGTTTTTACAATTTTCCAGCCGCCACTCATTGTACCCAATGAGATTGCCGAATAACAAGCGATTGGCACCCATGCAGGCATTGAGTCGAAATCAGGAATTACTTTTGCTGCAATTAATGCTGTGGCGATAATTCCCATTACCTTTTGCGCATCGTTACCACCATGAAAGAAACTTAATGCTGCAGATGACAATAACTGCAAACGTTTAAACCATTTCTCAGCAGTTGATGGCTTCGCATAACGACAGATATTGATGATAATCAATGTTAAAACCACTGAAATTACCAAACCGATTATTGGAGCTAATACAATAAATGATACAATTTTAACTACATAACCCATGTTTACAGCATCCATCGGACTAGCGCCAGTAAGTAAAGCATGTGTCATACCTGCACCGGCAAAACCACCAATTAAGGTATGCGATGAACTTGAAGGGATACCATACCACCAGGTTAAAAGGTTCCAGATAATTGCAGCAACTAAACCTGCAAGAATAACTTCTAATGTGATATAATTTTCAATTACCGTTTTAGCAACGGTATTAGCCACTTTGTGGTCGGTAAAATAAAAATAGGCGGCGAAATTGAACAACGCAGCCCACAAAACCGCCTGAAAAGGCGTAAGAACTTTTGTAGAAACAACTGTTGCAATCGAATTAGCGGCATCGTGAAAGCCGTTAATGTAATCGAAAGCAATAGCCAGAATTACAACAACAACCAATAAGGTAGTTACCATGTTTGTTTTTTATTAAGCGTTTTTAACCAAGATAGTTTCAAGCACATTCGCCACATCCTCACATTTATCTGTCGCTTTTTCTATCGTTTGTAAAACCTCTTTTTGTTTAATTAATTCAATCGCATTGGTTTCGTATTCAAATAAACGGGCTACCGCTAATGTAAATACATAATCAGCCTGATTTTCGCCACTGTTAATACGGATACAAGCATCGGCAATTACACGGATGTTTTTGAAACTGCGTAATTCTTTAATTGCTTTATCAATATCAGTACACATTTCTACCAAAAGTTCGGCAATTTTAACAATCGGCTCGTTAATGGTATTCATGTTATACATCTGCATACGGTTTGCAGTACCATAAATGTAATCGGCAACATCATCAACTGCAGTAGCCAGTGCATGAATGTCTTCTCTATCAAATGGCGTAATAAAGTTCCTGCTCAGTTCAAGAAAAATTGAATGGGTAATATCATCACCTACATGCTCCAGGCGCTCAATTTCTTTAAAAATTGTTTTTCTGCTTTCAGCATCACCCGTGCTAACCATTTCTAAAAGGGTTTCAGCAATTTTTAATGCATTGCTACCTGCTTGTTCGAAAAGCGGATGAAACTTTTTGTCTTGAGGTGTAAAGAACTTAAAAATATTGTTCATGTTAATTTTTAATATGTTGCAAAGCTACAAGCCCAATGTTAAGTTAATGTTAATTTCTTAATTATATTAACGAAATCGATTGGTCTTTCGTCATACAGAGTTCATTTCAACATTTTTTAGGTGTTTGATAATGAATCAATAAGGCATAGAAAATAGTGTAGCTGATTCTTCAGAAGAAAATTTTGCTAATTATACCAACCAATGCGAGCGGTAACTGCACTTTTTTAGCCGTGATGTGATGAATAGGATTTGGAAAACGGCGAAACTTCTTCTTCGGCAATGGCAGTCCCGCTAAACGCTTTATCCGATGAAAGATCGGGATGCCGCTTATATCGGGTTTATGAACTGGGGTAAGCGGCCATCCGAAAAACATTGATCGATTGATTTTCCTGTCGGTATCCATAATAACAATTCGTATTATCATAGAAAGGTTGGTAAGTCATTTACCTAGGAATTAGAAATAAAGGTTCTTTGTATACTCCCTTGTCTTTATGGTAAAAACGGATAGAGACACAAAAACATAGCAACTTCTTTGTGCCCTTTGTGACCTTCTCTGTGTGCTCTGTGGTAAAGGCAATTGTTACCCGCCTTTTTGTAGCGTAAAAGCAAAGGTAGTACCTATACCCGGCGTACTTCTGACCGAAATAGTCTGTTGGTGTGCCTCTAAAATGTGTTTTACAATGGCTAAGCCCAAACCCGTGCCTCCCACTTCTCTCGCCCGGTGGGTATCGATGCGATAAAAACGTTCAAATAAGCGTAATAAATGTTTTTCTTCAATCCCAATGCCATTATCGGTAACTTCTATCAAAAACTGATCGTGCAGCTCAAAAATCTTAATGGCCGTCTCCCCTCCATCAATGCCGTACTTAACACTATTTACCATTAAGTTAATTAATACCTGCCTAATCTTTTCACGGTCGGCCGAAACCAATGTAATGGCAGTATACTTATCTTTAAAAAAGAGTTTAATATTCTTTGCTTCTGCGCGGTCTTCGAGGTTTTCCATTACCTCTTTCGCCAGCTGCACAAAATCGAATTTTTGGTAGTTAATTGGCGATTCGCCCGTTTCTAACTTTGAAATAACGTCTAAATCATTAATTAAATAACTCAGGCGCTCTACATTATTTTCTGCTTTTTTTAGAAATAAAACAGCCTGATCCGGATCATCTACCAAACAGTCTTGTAAAGTTTCAATATAACCTTGAATGGCAAAAAGTGGTGTTTTAAACTCATGCGAAACGTTCGAAAGAAACTCTCTTCTAAACTGTTCCTGTTTTTTTAATAAATCTATTTCTTTTTTCTTCGCGCCCGCCCATTCCTTTACTTCTTGCTCTACATCATTAATCGGATCGGAACTCACATACTCGCCAAGCGCATCTTTTAAATCTTTACCTAATTTAAGGTTATGGATGAGTTTGTAGATGAGTTTAATTTTGGTATAAATGTATTTCTCCAGCAAATAATAAAAAACCAAAAAACTGCACAGAAAGGATACACCAAAAGAAATAGCCATGTAATACAGACTATGCTGAAAATAAAAATTAACCATCCCGATGGAAAGACCAACGGCGAGAGCAGTAAATAGGACCAGCACACTTAATTTCATGTTGCAATTTAAAGCTTTTTATGTTAAATGTGTGTTAAGAGATAAAGGTGATTGATCCATTTTTTTGCGGAATGTTAAAACAAAAAAAAGCTTTCCTTTTTGGGGAAAACTTTATAAAATACGGTAAGTATTACTTATTTCTTTGTAGAATCTGTTTTAGCTGGAGTCGAAGCTGCAGGTTTAGTGCTGTTTAAATTTCCGCCAAGTGGAGATGGTGACGGCGTTTTATCTAAACGCTCTTGAATAGCTGAGTTTCCAACTGCAGCAGTACCACCGCTAGTTTTAGCAATTGTAGTAACTGCAAGGGTTAAAACTACTATTAGGGTTAACAATACCCATGATCCTTTTTCTAAAACATCGCCAGTACGTTGTACACCAAACATGTTACTGGTGCCACCGCCTGTAGCTAAACCTCCGCCTTTAGGATTTTGTACTAAAACAAACAAGCCTAAGGCTACACACGCAATAATTAATAAAATGATTAAAAAGGTTACCATGGTAATATTATATTTTAAAATTTCTTTTCTATAGATTGGATAAGGTCGGCAAAGTAACGGCTTTTTTCCGGATATTTCAAACTTAATTTTTTATAAGTATCTATGGCTTTGTGATAAAGCATTTGCTCAATATAAATTTTAGCTAAAGTCTCCGAAACAAGGTCGTAATTGTCTTCTGCGCTTTTCTTTGCCTTATTTTCATTATCTATCTGTTCAGGCTTTGGAGGCTTAATTGTTGGATCTTCTTTTAAGAATTTCTCTATAATTTCAGCGCCCTTTGCATCTTTAATTTCGGCAGAAGGATATTCAGCTAAATGATCGGCTACTTCGAAAGGAGTTTGAATATGAAAGATATGCTCAACATACTGTTGTTGAAACTCAGCTCTTTCTTGTTGTTGGTTATTTTGTGGCTGTGGTTTTACCTTAGCGGCGTTAGGGTGAGCATAAGGTTGAAAAATCTGTTCGTGCTCTTTACGGGTTTTAGCCAACCACCATAAAAACGTGTACGGAAGCTTATCGTCGTTATATTGCGAAACAAAATTCCTTTCAGGTTCGTCCGGAACTACAGTTTCAATCTCTGGAACGGTTGCAACTACATCTGTACTTAATTTCTGCTCAAAGGCAAAGAAATCGGTAGCGGCTATACTTTCAATAAAAGAATCGTCATCGGCAGGTAAGTCCATTAAATGACTATCAATACCTGGCAGGTTATTTGGCGTTTCTACGTTTGCTGTTTGATTTATAGATGAATGGACATCTTCTGTAAATTCACTTATTTCTTCAAAAACCTCCTGTTCATCCTGTGTATCAGTAACTACTTCATTAATTTCTGTTTCCTCTTCCTGCTCTGTCTCTCGGACTGAAACCATATTTAATACATGGAACAATACATGCCCTTGGCTATAGAGTGCTGCCTTCGGCACTGCTGATGGATTAGCCTTAGCCAACAGTAAATGGATGGGCTGAGCATATGGAAATTGCTGCACCATTTCCTGCAACATGGATACATGCTCTGGTCCAACCTTTCCAGGTTGCGCAAGTAAATCTGCCAGTAGCTTTTTGTTATCCATTATCGAGGTTTGCCGCTAAGTTAAAAAAATGTAGACGGGTTTTGAAAATTTTGTCTTTTAGAATCCTGCTTTATTTACCACTGCGCAAATGCACGGTTAAAAATATCTTCCGATAATTGTCTGTTAATGTTTTCAATAGCACCAGGCAGTAATGTTTGAATAGGCGCTCCACTTATCGGAAAATCGAAATATTTGGTAAAGCTTTCTTCAAAGCTTTCTTTTTCGTGTTCTTTTATATTATTCTTATACTTTACCGAAACCGTTATTGTTAATCTGTTTGCACCTGAGGTAGGTGTAGCGCTATTTTGAAGCGCAACCGGTTTAATATCGTAACCCGTTATTCTTCCCTCAAATGATGCATCACCCTCACCTGTAGGAGAAATAACCAATTTGGTTTGATTGCGGATCCGGGTTTTTAATGATTCAGTGATCTGATTACTTAGTGTTGGCACAACCAACGGTGCATTATTTTCAAATACGCGAACAACAACCGTTTTTAACCCCGTTGTTGATGCCCCACTGAACTTATAAGAACACGCGCTCAATATTGAAGCAACAAGAATTAAAGCAAATATTTTTATTTTCATCAGTTGTATAATTATTAATTTATTGCTCATTGTTTTTAAAGGTGATGAAGCTATAAATTTAATTCTTTAATTTTTCTGTACAAGGTGCGTTCGGAGATACCTAATTCTTGCGCAGCGAACTTACGTTTACCTTTGTGTTTTTTTAATGCTTTTTTAATCAAGTCAGATTCTTTATCCACTAACGACAAAGATTCTTCTACCTCTTCAGCCTCGTGCGCAAAATAATCTGCATTATTGTTGTTGATATTATTATTGCTTGGTGCAGGTTGCTGAATGGTAAAGGCATGTTCCTGCCCTGCAGGCAATTCTACATCACGATACAGCTGATTGATGTATTGTGGGTTATCTGCCAAAACAGTTGCGGTATTTCCACCGTGCTGAATAATTTCGGCAACTAGTTTTTTGAGTTCAACCATATCCTTTTTCATATCGAAAAGTACCTTGTACAAAATATCTCTTTCTGTAAAATCTTCTTTCGACTGAGAATTAATCGTCATTGGCAGGTTACTTCCTGCTTCATTCGGGATGTAGTTTAAAATAGCCTGTCCGGTTACATTACGGTCTTTTTCCAATACACAGATCTGTTCGGCAATATTTTTTAACTGGCGAACATTACCCGGCCAGCTGTAATTGGTTAAGATCTGAATGGCATCTGGCTCCAGGTGCAATGCCGGACTACGGTATTTATCACTAAAATCGGCAGAGAATTTTCTGAATAATAAATAAATATCTTCTTTACGCTCTTGCAAAGCTGGTATGCGCAATGGAACAGTATTTAACCTATAATATAAATCTTCGCGGAATTTTCCATTTTTTACGCGGTTATACACATCAACATTGGTTGCAGCAATAATGCGGACATCTGTTTTCTGAACTTTAGACGAGCCCACGCGTAAGTATTCGCCACTTTCTAAAATACGCAGTAAACGTGCCTGTGTGCCCAAAGGCAGTTCAGCAACCTCGTCTAAAAAAATGGTTCCGCCGTTTGCTACCTCAAAGTATCCTTTACGTGCCTCGTGTGCGCCAGTAAAAGATCCTTTCTCGTGACCAAACAATTCTGAATCAATGGTTCCTTCGGGAATGGCACCACAGTTTACAGCAATAAAAGCACCGTGTTTACGGGCACTCATTTGATGGATAATCTGTGAGAACACCTCTTTACCACTACCACTTTCGCCTGTTATTAACACCGACATATCAGTTGGTGATACCTGGCTTGCAATATCGATAGCACGGTTAAGCAATGGCGAGTTGCCAATAATACCGAACCGTTGTTTAATATTTTGTGTATCCATTTATTCTTTCTAAAGTTACGTCACGCTGAACTTGTTTCAGAGTCTTTCTAGTTAAGATGCTGACCACGTAGTAGCTACAAGACAATTAAAATACTACTTCTACTTGTAAAACAGGTTCAGCATGACGGGATTTTATGATACTATTTTACCAATTAACGTAGCTGATGTACATTTTTCTATAAATACATTTGCATATTCGCCCGGCTTAACGCCTTCAATTGCAGGAAAAATGGCCATGGCTCCGCTATCTCCTCTTCCGCAATAATCCAGATCAGATTTTTTTGATGTGCCTTCAATCAAAACACGAACGGTTTTACCCACCCATTCTTGTAACCGCATCAATGAATGTGCCTGTTGTTTAGCTAAAATCTCAGCCAAACGCCGTTTCTTCACTTCTTCAGGAATATCATCTTCCAATTTACGGGCAGCTAAAGTTCCTGGTCTTTCAGAGTAGGTGAAGTTATAAGCAAAATCATAAGCTACATAATCCATCATGCTCAGGGTTTCTGCATGCTCTTCTTCTGTTTCTGTGCAGAAACCAGCGATGATATCGGTAGAAATTGCACAACCAGGAATAATGTTGCGAATGGCATCAATACGATTAATATACCATTCGCGGGTATAAGTCCGATTCATCAACTCCAATACGCGGGTATTACCTGATTGAACAGGCAAGTGGATATAATTACAAATGTTATCGTATTTAGCAATGGTATGTAAAACTTCGTCGGTAATATCTTTTGGATGTGAAGTAGAAAAACGCACCCTTAAATCAGGACTAATCAATGCCGTTTGCTCCAAAAGCTGCGCAAAATTTACGGTTTCTGTTCCATCTTCCGATGTCCAAGTGTATGAATCTACGTTTTGACCTAAAAGCGTAACCTCACGATAACCGGCTTCAAATAAACCTTTTGCTTCTTCTATAATAGAGTGGGCATCGCGGCTACGTTCGCGGCCACGGGTAAAAGGAACCACACAGAAAGAACACATGTTATTACAACCACGTGTAATGGAAATAAAGGCGGTAATTCCGTTGCTGTTTAACCTTACCGGACTGATATCCGCATAAGTTTCTTCGCGGGATAATAAAACATTAACTGCTTTATGCCCACTTTCTACCTGCTCAATTAAGTTAGGCAGATCGCGGTAAGCATCGGGACCAACTACTACATCAACCAAACGTTCTTCTTCTAAAAACTTAGATTTTAAACGCTCAGCCATACAGCCCAAAACCCCAACGATTAATTTCGGGTTACGGCGTTTTTCGACACCGAACTGCGATAAGCGGTTTCTAACTCTGGTTTCTGCGTTTTCGCGGATAGAGCAGGTATTAATGAAGATTACATCAGCCTGGTGATAATCCCCTGTAGTTTCAAATCCAGTTTCAGATAAAATAGAAGCAACAATTTCACTATCAGCAAAATTCATTGCACAACCATAACTTTCGATATATAATTTACGGGCATCGGCTTTAATTGGTGTATCTAAAATTAAAGCTTCACCTTGCTTTGCTTCATCGTGCGTCTTATCCTGTACTTGTAAATCAATCATTATTTAAAAACATTTTGGGGATTGCAAAAATACATAAATAAAATTAAAAGTGACAAATTGACATATTTTGTTTAAATGTTTACAGTACGATTATGATCCTTCGACCTTTCACGTCATTGAGAGACACAAAGCAATCGTAAACCATGGGTTAAAACAACAGCATTAAGATTAGTCCGTATATGATTTATTATTAAGAGAAATCAAAAATTTTTGGAAATGTAGGCTTCGGTGCCAATGGCGGGCTGCAGCCTCGCCCCCGCTTCTGCCCCAATTGAAAAAATCGTGGCATCCCGCTAAGGTCGGGTTTAGATTACAGCTGTTCTTGCTACTATGAGGGGTTTTCCATGCCACCATCCTAACCCATCTAGCCCTTGGCGAAGCGGTACCCTGCAGGCCCGGAGGTACGACGGCCGAAGCGTACAAGCGTAGCAAAGGAACAAATAATGTTTCTTGTAATGCCCTTGCGCTCCAAAAAGCTATTTTAATAAAAAATGTGATTAGTGCCATAGAACCGCCCAATGCTTACAATCAAGTAAAAGGTTTTTGGAAATGTACAGTTCAGTGCCAGTGGATGGTTGCAGCCCCGCCCCCGCTTCTGCCCCAATTGAAAAATTGTGGGCATCCCGCTACGGTCGGGTTTAGGTTACATCTGTTCTTACTACTATGAGGGGGTTTTCCGTGTCACCGTCCTAACCCATCTAGCCCTTGGCGAAGCGGTACCCTGCAGGCCCGGAGGTACGACGGCCGAAGCGTACAAGCGCAGCAAAGGAACAAATGATGTTTCTTGTACTGCCCTCGCGCTCCAAAAAACTTTCTGTTTAATAAACTCAAAAGACAACCCATTTGCATAACAAGAAGTTAACTTTAGTTATTCATAATCCTGTGCATTAAGATTGCTTTGTCGTTCCTCCTTATAATGACGATGAGCGGAGAAAAACCTTTCTATCCTTCATCTGTTACATATCGATAAGCCATAATAAATGACAGCTCAGCATAAAAACAAAATTTGGACCTGGATAGGAAGCATATTCGGCATACTGGTATTAATTGTAGCATTTGGTGCGATGTTTTTAAGTGCCCGTTGGAAACCTATATTGACCGAAAAAATTAAGGCCGGGGTTTATAATGGCTCCCATCACCTATACCGTATAGATTTTAAAAGCATTAACCTAAATGTAATTACCGGAAGTTTAGCGCTACGTGATGTTACCTTAACGCCAGACAGCGCCGTGTTTGACAGCCTAAAGAAAAAACAACTGGCGCCAGCCCATACCTTCGAACTGAAATTGAAGAAACTGCAGATCAGCAGGGTTGGCATATTAACAGCTTATTTTAAAAAACGGGTAGATGTAAGCGAAATCCTTCTGCAAAAGCCATCTATCAATATGATTTTTAATAAAGTAGTCAAGAAACCAGATACCATAAAAGATGAAAAATCACTTTATGAGCAAATTTCCAAAACTTTTAAATCCGTACATGTTAAACGCATAAAAATTGTAGATGCAGATTTCGACTATATCAACAAAACCGCAGCAAAAAAAACCAAAAACTCGATTAAACATCTCGATATTACCATTAACGATTTCTTATTGGATTCGCTTTCGGAAAATGATACCACAAGGTTTTACTATACAAAAGATGCATCTTTTCAAATTGCTGGTTATAAATCGGTAATGAAAGATAAAATGTATGCTATGAAGGTGGATACCGTTAAAGGTTCTACCGCATCAAAAAAAATAACGGTTAAAGGATTTAAACTTACCCCATTGTACGATGAACTTACTTTTGCCAGAAAATACAAGATTCAGAAAGACCGGTATAACCTCAGTTTTGATAAAATAGAATTTAATGGGGTCGATTTTATCGGTTTAAATACCGACCAGAAATTACATGCGAAATCGTTGAGGATTGGCCCGGCAACTGTAGAGGTTTTTATGAGCCGCGAATCGCCACCTCCAGGCTTTGATAAAGGCCGAAACTACCCGCATCTGGCACTGAAAAGGTTAAATATGCCTATCCTGATGGATACGGTAAAATTGAGGAACGTTAACGTAAAATATGCTGAATTTAACCCCGCCAGTAAAAAAATTGGATCGGTTGATTTTAAAGCTGTAACCGGAAATATTTTGAATGTAACCAACGATAGTTTACAACTGAGCAAAAAGAACCACGCTTTGGCGGACTTAAACACTCTTTTAATGGGCACAGGAAAGCTGAACGTAAAAATCGATTTCAACCTTACCGATAACAACGGGGCTTTTACCTACAGTGGGAGTTTGGGCAAATTTGACATGAAAAACCTAAATCCATTATCTAAAGCGCTGGGTTTAGTAGAAATAGAAAGCGGAGACATACAACATATCGATTTCAAGGCCAATGGAAATTTAAGATCAGCAGCAGGTTCTATGAATATGCTATACACCAACTTAAAAGTAAAACTCTTATCGGACAATATTGATGGGGAAGGAACCAAGACAAAGGGATTTTTATCTTTTTTGGCCAATGCCATTTTAGTTAAAAATGAAAACCCACAAAAGAGTGAGGCCCTAAGAACTGCTAGCATGACCAATACGAGGATTAATTCGGCATCTTTTTTTAATTTGATGTGGAAGACCGTTTTTGTGGGCATAAAGGATATTGTAGGCGTTAGCGTAGTGCCCGAAAAGAATCCTGTAAAACAACAAAAAGTAGTCGCAAAAAAAATAAGGGAGCAGAAGCGGGCAGATAGAAAAGCAGCAAGGAAAGCACGGAGAGAAAAAAACTGATCTGACATTTCTGAAATATATGTTTATAACCGTATATTGCTAATAAAACCACAGCCTCCATTTTTTTAATGCCTGATACAAAAAGATACCGTTATAAAGTTTTTAAATGGATTGCTGGCATATTGCTTGGCATTTTTATCGTACTAGCAGGTATTGCTTGGTTTTTAAATGTAAAATCGCGCCCTATATTAACCGATAGGATAAAAACCCTGCTCTATAAATCAACAGACAGTCTATATACGATAAGTTTTACCAAAGTTTCTACGAATGTAATTACAGGTAATGCCACTTTACAAAATGTAAAAATTACGCCCGATACCAATCGGTTTAAGCAGCTTATTGCTTTAAAAAGAGCCCCAAATAATCTGTACACAGTTGCTTTAAAAAAACTGGTGGTGAAACGCTTCCATCCTTTAACCTTATACAGGGAACAAAAACTTCAGCTCGAAGAGATCATATTTGATAAACCCGAAGTAACTATGGTTAATCAACAGTTTGCATTTAACGAGGGCCGTGCGCCCAGGCCAATTAAATCGCCTTACGATATCATCTCCAAAAACCTGAAAGAATTTAGCATTAAAAGCATCCGGTTTAAAGATGTGAGCTTTAAATACATCAATAAAAACAGAATAAACTCTACTCCTTTTTCTATTGATGACCTCAACATTACTTTAACTGATCTATTGGTCGATTCTACTTCTGCTGACGATCCATCCCGCTTTTATCTGCTTAAGGATATTGTGATTAACCTCAACAACTACGTATACCGTACACCAGACAAGATGTACGATATCAAATTAGATAAACTGGATTTTAGGGCTACAACGGGCAAGCTAAGGATTAACAGTTTCGCTTTAGTGCCTTTACATGATGAAATGAACTTTGGCAAAGTTGCAGAATATGCCAGGGAACGTTTCAACATCAAGATGAGCGACATTATGCTTAATGGGATTGATTTGCCGCTATACATCAGTAAACAAGAACTTTGGGCGAAGGAAATGGCCATTACCAATGGTTTCGTTTCGGTATTTAACCATAATGGCCTACCTAATAAACCACAGGAAAATAAGATCGGAAAATTTCCCCATCAACTTTTGCAGCTGGTTCATGCCCCTATTCTGGTTCAGAAAATTCAACTGAAAGATATAAATGTTAATTATGCGGTTTACAACAATGAGAGTAACCAGAAAGGGCAGATTACTTTCGAGCATACTTCGGGCATTATAAAAAATGCCACCAACCTCGAAAAAATTGAAGCCATAAACCCCATTATGGAGGTTAACCTAAACACTTACCTATTTGGCCAGGGAAAGCTGGATGTAAACTTTATATTTGATCTTACCGCTAAGGATGGTGCATTTTCTTACAATGGGGTTTTACACGATTTTAATGCACGGGTTTTAAATCAGATTACCAAACCGCTGGGCTTGGTCCGCATTAACCGCGGGAGTGTAGATAAATTGAAATTTAATTTTAAAGCGAACGATCGAGGTGCAAAAGGAACGGTGGCTTTCTCCTACTACGACCTTTCGGTAGCGCTGATGAAAAACGACCCTGAAAAAGATCACTTGGTTACCCGTGGTTTTCTTTCTTTCTTAGCGAATGCTTTAATCATCAAATCAGAAAACCCAGGTGTAAACGGAAAGCTAGTACCTGTAACCGTTAATTACACCAGGCCGGCAAATACTTCTTTCTTCAACATGATCTGGAAGAGCCTTTTTACCGGCATAAAATATAGCATCGGTATTACGGAAGAAAAACAGAATGAAGTACGTGAGCATATTGCAAAGTTTAAGGCTATGCGCACTAATCATATCCAAAGAAAACAGAAGCGATTAGAGCGTCGGATAAAAAGGGCGCGAGAACAAAATGAAAAGCGATAACATTTTGTAACCTTTTCTTATCTTTATTCTCTAAACCTTAAACTAAAATTATGATTATTGCCCTCGTTATTATCGGATTTATATTTCTTATTGGGATTTTCTTTTACAACTCGCTTATCGGGAAGAAAAACCAGGTAACCAATGCCTTCTCGGCCATTGATGTGATGCTTAAAAAACGGTTCGACCTTATTCCAAACCTTGTTGAAGTGGTAAAACAATACACTACTTACGAGCAGGGAACGTTAACTAAAATAGTTGAGCTGAGATCTAAAGCGGGCTCACCAAACATTAGCAATGCAGAAAAAGCTGATTTAGATGCGCAATTGAGCAGCAGCGTGAAAGGTTTAATGGTGAACATCGAAAACTACCCTGATTTAAAAGCCAATACCAACTTTATTAATCTGCAAACCACCTGGACCGAAAGCGAAGAACAGATTGCCGCTGCCAGAAGAACCTATAATGCATCGGTAACAGATTACAACAATTCGATTATGATGTTTCCGGGGAGTTTATTTGCCGGAATGTTAAATTTCCAACCCATTGCCGTTTTAGAAACCGCTGCAGAGGAACGCAAAAACATTAGCGCAAAAGAACTTTTCAACAATTAATGTCGTTCGATATTGCAAGCAATGTAGCCTTACAGCAAGTTTTGGCTACTATGGAGGTAGAACGCAAAAGAATTGCCGCTACCCAAACCAAAGGCTATATTTTTATTGCCGCGGGCATTCTGCTTTGTATTCTAGGCTTTATCCTGGGCTTTCCCATTCCCGGTATAATTGGTGGTTTAATCCCTCTTATTTACGGTGGTGTTTTGTTATTTAAGATCAATGATGCTTTAACAACTTACCAAAATGCTTATAAAACCAATGTAATTGGTGCTGCCCTTAAATTTTTAGACGAAAGCTTATCCATTAATCCCTCCCAGGGAATTGAAGCTTCGGAATTTATGTATACACAGTTGTTTAGCACCGAGCCCGATCGTTATAAAACAGAAGACCTAGTAACCGGATGTGCTGATAAAACCCGGTTTTACTTTGCTGAGGTGCATGCTGAATATAAAACGGTAACCCAAACTAAAAACGGAACCCAAACAGAGTGGCACGACATTTTTAGAGGAATTATCTTTGCTGCCGATTTTAACAAAAGATTTAATGGTGTAACCATTGTCAGACCAAAAGATTTTGGAGCAGCTTTTGGTGCGTGGTTTTCAAAAAACCTGTTTTCTTTTGGCAGTAATGATGTCATCCAATTGGAGAATTTAGAATTTGATAAGACTTTTGTGACCTATGGTTCCGATCAGGTCGAATCTAGATACATTCTTACCCCTGCCATGATGGAGCGGATACTAAACCTGAACCATCAAACAAAGTATAACATTAGTTTATCTTTTATCGAATCGAGAATGTACATCGGTTTCCCTTTAAACCGGAATTATTTCGAGGCGCCTGTTTTTAAATCATTATTAAGCCCAGAAACAGTAAATGAAGATATTACCACCATCAAGTTTATGTATGATATTGTTAGGGAGTTAGACCTAAATACAAGGATTTGGGGAAAGGAGTAAATCCGAAGTTTAACCAAGCCAAGGAAAAAGGAAGAACTTTGGAAGTTTAGCAAGGCCTGGGCCTAGACTTACGAAGTTTTTCCTGCACACCAGCCTCTTGAAACTTCGTGAGTCTTCGGCGCTAGCTCAAATGTTTTTTTACAATTTCTTCGAGTGCAGCAATATCAAATGGTTTCGATAGGTAACTATCAGCACCAGCTTCATCAGCTAATGAAGATATATCATTATTGGCCGAAAAATAAATTACCGGAATATGCTTTAAATCGGGATGGCTTTTTAGTGCTTTAGTTGCTTGTATACCTCCTAAATCGGGCAACCAATTATCCATAAAAATTAAATCAGGCATATATGCTGCAACCTGCTCTTCTATGTTATTGGCA
Organism: Pedobacter psychrodurus; assembly: GCF_004331735.1. Lineage (GTDB taxonomy): Bacteria > Bacteroidota > Bacteroidia > Sphingobacteriales > Sphingobacteriaceae > Pedobacter > Pedobacter psychrodurus. The sequence goes on along the minus strand of NZ_SJSO01000005.1, from coordinate 38,794 downwards.
TTTTCAGATGTTTTTATCTCATACCCGGCATCTTCCAAAATAAATGTACAGAGATCAAGAATGTCCCTGTTATCATCAAAAACAAATACCTTTTTCGCAACTATCATATTAATCTCCGAAAAGCAATTAATCATTTAACTTATTTATATAATCAGCCATGTGGTGGCTATCCAATACCACATGCGGTTTAACGTTAAGCACCGCCTGCTGTGGCATATACGGCATTATTGCCGTATTTGGATTCTGTATAACCACTCTACCTCCAAAATTGTTTACACTTTTTAACCCTTCCACCCCATCTGCATTAGACCCTGAAAGTAAAATACAGACTAATTTCTCTCTAAAAACCTCAGCTGCTGATTGAAAGGTAACGTCAATTGATGGTCGGGAATAATTTACTTTTTCCGAATAATCTAAAGATATACTTTCGTCCTCCTCTATCAGCATATGGTAATCTGCAGGCACAATAAAAACATTACCCGGTTTTAAAAACTCCTTTTCTTCTGCTTCACTAACTACCAATGTCGTACGCGATTTTAATAAATCGGTTAAAAGAGATTCGTTACTTGCCTTACGATGAACCACTAATACAATAGGGAAACCGATATCGTTCCTCAAAGCAGGAAAAATTTCGAGCAATACATCTAAACTACCGGCCGAACCGCCAATAATTAATGCACCACAAGGCATAGAATCTACAGTTTCCGCCATATTTTCTCCATTTTAACCCTTTTGTATTCTTTAGCTTTTGGCCAAAATTCCAAACTTTCTTTACTTCCTAAAGCAAGATACCCCAATTTCTCGATGCTGCCATCAAATAGGTTAAATACTTTATGCTGTAAGTCTTTATCGAAATAAATTAATACGTTTCTACATAAAATTAGCTGAAATTCATTAAAAGAATGATCGGAAACCAAGTTATGCGTAGAAAAAATCATTTTACTATTTAAGCTTTCATCAAATTTTGCCAAAGAGTAGTTTGCAGTATAATAAGTAGAAAAATCTTTTAACCCACCCGATTGCAGATAATTTTCGGAATATTGCTTTAAATAATTTAAGGGGAACATGCCTTTCTTTGCTTTATCTAAAACAGATGGATTAATATCTGTAGCATAAATAAGCGATTTATTAAGCAAATTAAGTTCTTTTAAAACAATGGCAAGCGAATAAGCCTCTTCTCCGGTAGAACAGCCCGCCACCCAAATCCGGATAAACGGATATGTACCCAGCACAGGAAGTACATCATTCCGCAAAGATTTATAAAAAGAAGGATCGCGGAACATTTCGGTAACATTAACCGTAATCTCCTCTAAAAAACGCTTAAAATATTGCTTATCTGTTTTAACGGTGTAACGAAATTCGGCGAAACTCACAAAATTATCCAGTCCATAAAGGCGTATAATCCTTCTTTTTATTGATGCATGAGAGTATTCCAGAAAATCATAACCGTGAGTTTCTAAAACATCATTCAACAGGATTTCTACCTGTTCATTATCTATCGCATCACTTATCACCTGTTATTTTGTAAAATTTTCTATTTGCATTAATAACTCGTCAACATTTATGGGTTTTGAAACATAACCCGATGCTCCTGCGCTTAAGCAACGTTCCTTATCTCCAACCATGGCCTGGGCGGTTACCGCTAACACAGGAATATTCTGCATTTTAGCCGATTTTTTCATGACTGCAATGGCTTGATAACCATCCATATCCGGCATCATCATATCCATTAAAACAATGGCAACATTATCGTGCTTTTCTAGTATAGAAAAACCTTCTTGGGCACTTATAGCAGATAAGCAATCGAAACCTTTGGCTTTTAAAACAGCTTTTAAAGCAAAAATGTTTCGGTTATCATCATCAATTATAAGAATTAATTTTTGAGGCATAAATAAAAAGTGGATTATGATTTATGATGATTTTCGTATAACCAAACCCTTAATAACGATATCAGCTGATCCATATCTACTGGTTTGCTAATATAATCAGATGCACCTGCAGCAATACATTTTTCACGATCGCCCATCATGGCTTTTGCCGTAACGGCTAAAATAGGCAGGTTCCGGTATTTGATATCTTGCCGGATGGCCGTTGTGGTTTCGTAACCATCTAGTTCTGGCATCATCATATCCATTAAAACGACATCAATTTCAGGGTTTTCATTTAATAGTTTAAGGGCTTCTTTACCATCTATGGCTGCTACAACTTTCATTTGATGCTGCTCTAACATTTTGGTTAAAGAGAAAATGTTACGCACATCATCATCTGCTATCAGAACGGTTTTACCAACCAATACATCCTGCAATTCGGAAAACTTTTTAGGTGTTTTGGTTTTTTCTTTGGTTTTTTCTTCTACCAAGTGAAGAAACAGGCCCGCTTCATCCAAAATACGTTGGTAAGAATGGGCGGTTTTTACCACAATGGAATCAGCATATTGTTTAATTCGGTTTTCTTCTCCTTTTGAAAGGCTTTTACCTGTGAATATGATGATTGGTAAATTCTCTAAACCAGGCGTTTTCTTTACCACTTCCAGGGTTTCGTAAGCATGTTTGTCAGGAATGCCCATATCCAAAATCACGCAGTTAACCTCTGGTTTATGCAAGGCAGAAACACTTTCGTTTACCTGGTTAACAATTTCTGTCTGGATATTAAAATTACTTAAGAAATAACTTAACGCCTTGGCATGTTGTTCATTTTCTTCTACAATAAGTACTTTTTTAGGGTGGCGGCTTAAAGCATGTTCTAGTTTTGAAAATATCTCTTGCATGTGCTCAAAAGCAAAAGGCTTATTTATAAAGTCTACCGCACCTTTTAACAAACTTTCTTTCTTAACCTGTAAAGAAGACATGATGTGCACTGGAATTGGGCGTGTTGAAGGATCCGATTTCAGCTCTTCCATTACCTGCCAACCATCTTTAATGGGCAATTGGATATCGAGTAAGATGGCAAGTGGTTTAAAGGTTTTCGCCATTTCAATACCTACATCACCACGAACGGCAACCAAACCTTTATAATTTCTTTTTCGGGTAAAATCTAAAAGTGTTTTAGCAAAAGGAGTATCGTCCTCAACAATTAAAATCACCTTATCATCAGGTTGAATATTATGGCGGTCATCGTCAATCTCTTGCGGAATATTTTCGACCGTTAAATGGCTAACTTTTTTTACTGGAGCCTCTAATGCAATTATCGGTTTATCTATACTAGGTACAATACCATCAAAACCTTTATTTTTATCAATAGGTAAGGTTAGTGTAAAAATACTTCCTTCGCCCTCCGTGCTTTTTAAATCAATGTACCCGCCCAATAGTTTAGCCAGCTCTCTACTAATTGAAAGCCCGAGGCCTGTGCCGCCAAATTTGCGGCGCGTAGAACCATCTGCCTGCTGAAAAGCTTCGAATACCATGCCTTGCTTTTCGGGTGCAATACCTACGCCAGTATCGGTAACTTTAAATACCAGCGCGCCTAACTTTTCATTTTTATTGATATTTAGGGTTACAGCGCCTACGGTTGTAAATTTAATGGCGTTTGATAGCAGGTTTTTAATAATCTGCTCTAAGCGCATTTTATCTGTATGGAAAAACTCAGGAACTTCCGCCGATTTTTCGGTAACAAAGTTCAGGTTCTTATCTTTAGCCAAAGGGTTAAACAGCGAACGCATGTTAAGAACGATCTCATCAACCTTAATATTTGCTCTATCAAGTTCCATTTTGCCTGCTTCAATTTTAGAAAGATCTAAAATTTCGTCGATTAAACTTAAAAGGCCCTGGCCTGAACTTTGAATAACCTCTGCATATTCCTGATGCTCTCGATCCATAGCCTCATTTTCGGCCATTAATCTCGACAATAACAATATTGAGTTGAGTGGTGTTCTTAACTCGTGCGACATATTGGCCAAAAATTCTGACTTGTACCTTGTACTTAGTTCTAAAGCTTCAGCCTTTTGTTGAATCTCTATATTGCGTTCTTCTATAAGTTCATTTTTTTCTTCTAATAAGCTGCTTCTTTCTTCCAGCTCCTGGTTACTTTGCAACAGTTCTTCTTGCTGTACACGTAGTTCTTCTTCACTGGCCTGAAGTTTCTGTGCCTGTGCTTCGAGCTCTGCATTTAAGCCTTCTAGCTCATTGTGCTGAACCTGCAACTCTTCTGATTGTGCCTGCGTTTCTTCTAATAGCTGCTGAAGCTTTTGTCTGTTCTGTGCGCCCAACAATGCGGTGCCCACATCAGATAAAACCAAGTTTAAAAAGTGTAATTGCAGATCGCTATATTTACCAATGGTACCTAATTCTAAACCGCCTATTGAAATTTCATTTCTAATAATTGGAAGCACAATTAGCTGTGCTGGTTTAATATTCCCCGTGGCGTGTGTAACGGTTAATTCGTTCTGGGGAACATCATCCAACAATATCTGCTTACCTGTTTTAACCGCCTGGCCAATTAAGCCCTGGCCAAGTTCTATGGTTTGGGTTAGATTTTGTCCCTGTAAAGCATATTGCCCTTTTAAATGCAGGTATCCATCATCTTTAAATAAATAAATGGCACCAACCTGGCTCTTGGTATAATGGGCCAAAAACGCTATAATATCTTCTGCCAGGTGGAAAACATCTTTTTCGCCAACCATTTTTACGTTTAAATTAGCTACACCAGTTTGCAACCATTCATTCTCTTCTAAAGTATCGAAAGATTTTTTCAATGATGATGACATTGCATTTAGCGATTCAGAAAGTTCGCCAATATCATCCCGGGTTTGGCTATCGAGTTTTACACCATAATTACCACTAGAAATTTGATAGGCAATTTCTTTAATGGCAATAATACGTTTCTCCATTTCATATTTTTTATCTTCAATTTCTTGTTGAAGTTTAACACGTTCATCAAAATCGACTGACACTTTTCGGTAAAAAAACAAAGTGATCAGAATGGCAAGAAGCGCTGCAATTAAAATCAGTATCGGGGTATAAGATGTAAGTTTATTTAATTCGTTGGTTCTTTCTTCAAGCAATCTTTTCTCTTCGTTTACCATTTTGCTTACAATTGCCCTGGCCTCATCCATATAAACCTTGCCCTGAAATAAAACCGTAGGATCGATAACACCGCCTAAAGTTTTAATCTCTACGGTCGATTTAATAATATCCATTCTTTTAAAAAGAATATTTTTAAGCGCTGCTACATTTTTTTGCTGGGAAGCATTATCCTTGGTATCTAGCTCAACTTTCTTTAGAATCGCAGCGGCCGAATCACTGGCACCGTAATAGGGCGCTAAAAACACCTTATTTCCGGTTAGTAAAAAGCCACGTTGACCAGTTTCAGCATCTTTTAAATACGATATAATATTCTCAGTATTTAAAATAACCTCGTCACTATGTTTTACCAAGTCGGTGCTTTTAATAAGGTTGCCAATACTTATATAAGAGGCCAGTGAACTAATAAATAGAATAATTAGCGATAAGCCAAGGCCTAAACGTAAATTGTTTTTAAGCGTTGTTTTCATTATATGGATTAAGGATAATTAGACTTGATTTTTAAGGATTTCTTCTTCTGTAGTGGGGATGATAAAATAAAATTCCGAACCTTCATCCGGCACACTGTTTACCCCAATTGTGCCTCCGTGGCGATTAATAATTTCTGAACAGATATATAAACCTATTCCCAACCCATTAAACCTATTACTGTTTTCTTCTACGCGATAAAATTTATCGAAAATTTTATCTTGCTGCTCTTTTGAAATACCAATACCAAAATCTTTTACGGCCAGGTAAAGCTTTTCATCTTTAATATGAGTAGTTATATTAACCTGGTTTGTACCTGGAGCGTATTTAATGGCATTGGTAATAAAATTGATCACCACCTGCTCCAACCTCGTTTCATCTCCAAATATCATCCCCTCTGTTTTGCCCAGTTTGCTGATCTTAAAATCGGGATTAGATTGCTGCAACATCTCAATCGCGTTGTTCACCATCTCATCAGCACAAAAGCTTTTCATGTTAAACTTCATCTTGCCGCTTTCAATTTTAGAGATATCAAGCAGATCGACAATTAATTGGTTTAATTTTTCAAGCTGGATACTCGCTTTTTCGAGATGGTTCTGAGCCATGGCTTTATCATCTCGGTTGAGGCTGCGCTGTAATAATTGAATATACCCCTTTACACTGGTTAAAGGTGTTTTTAGCTCATGACTGGCTATACTGATAAATTCGTCTTTTTTATGCTCGGCCTGTTTTCTGAATTCGATTTCTTCGAGCAACTTTTCCTGCACCTCGTTAAGCTTTCTATTCTGCTCGTATATGCGATAAAATGTTTTTATTTTAAGCAAAAGCACATTAATATCAACGGGTTTGGTAATGTAATCCAATCCGCCGCTAAGGTATCCTTTGGTAATAAATTTTAACTCTGTATTTACTGCCGAAAGAAATATAATGGCGGTATCTTTTGCCTTACTAAAACCCGAAATGGTTTCAGCCACCTCAAAGCCATCCATATCTGGCATTTGTACATCGAGAATAATCAGGACGTAGTTATTTTTTAAAACTTTTTTCAGTGCTTCTTCACCAGATGATGCGGTATCAACCTCAAAATTGTGTGCTTGGAGTACTTTTTGTAACGAGATCAGGTTTTCGGGCCTATCATCAACTATAAGGATCATCTTTATTAAAACAAATAAGAAGCCGGGATAATTATGTTTGGTTTTGAGATAAAAATCTCATTAACTGTAAACAAACAAAACGCTTTTAAAAAAGTTTTGATTTTTTATAAATTGTTTGAATTAAAAGTATCGCCCTGTTTAATATCTCCGGTTTCAAAGCCTTTTTTAAACCAATACATGCGTTGTGCGGAGGTACCATGGGTAAAAGAATCTGGCTGCACATCGCCAGTAGCCTGTTTTTGCAATTTATCATCGCCTATGGCATTGGCAGCAGTTAATGCTTCTTCTATATCTCCTTCGTCTAATTTAAAATCTTTAAGATTTTGAGCATTATGCGCCCAAAGACCCGCAAAAAAATCGGCCTGTAACTCTAATTTGACTGATAAGCGGTTATATTCTTTTTCACTAACCTGGCCACGGGCCCTATCCAATTTTTCTGAAATTCCCAATAAATTTTGAACGTGATGGCCAACCTCATGTGCAATTACATAAGCCTGGGCAAAATCTCCCGCAGCACCAAAACGGTTCTTTAAATCATCATAAAATGACAAATCGATATAAACCTTATGGTCGCCAGGGCAGTAAAATGGCCCTACATTCGCGCCTGCATTCCCACATGCCGTTTGTACAGCTTCTCTAAATAGCCTGAGTTTAGGGTACTCATACTGTTTGCCCATGGCTTGAAATTCTTTATCCCAAACCTGCTCGGTTGACTCTAATACACCCGATACAAACTGTGCCTGTGGATCGTTAGCAGGCACGCCTTGCTTTACTTCTTCAGTTCCTGCGGTAGCCGGAATCTGGCTAACCAAACCAGTTAAATCTTTGCCGAAAATTAAGCCGAGCACTACAATTATTATACCTACGCCACCACCGAGGATGGTTTTTCCGCCACCACCACTTCTGCCGTCTTCTACATTATTACTGCCTTTACCAAACCATTGCATAGTCTACTTTTTTAGTTTAATGAATAACCTTAAATACGGGACAATTGTTATACTAAAGTATAAATTATTTTTTTTGATCTATTGTTTGCGGTGTGGCAAATAAAAAGTTAAGCTTTAAACCTGACTTCTCCTATTATTTCCTTTTACTTCCTGAAGGATATACTAGCTATTAAAAACAGCTATTGCTTTTACTATTCTCGCTTTAGTTTCTTCTACCCCCAATAATACGGCAATATCAAAAACACCTGGCCCGAATTTGCCGCCTACCAGCATAATGCGGAAAGGCAACATCAATTCTCCGGGTTTAAAGCCTTTTTCTTCGGCCAGGGCTTTAAAAGCTGCTTCAGCAGTAACCGCATCAGTTAATGTTAAACCACCAGCAAAAGCCTTAAAAAAATCAGCTTTTTCTACTGTCCATTTTGGCTTTACCGAATTCACATCATATTCTGCCGGTGAAGCAAAAAAGTAACCGCTCTGCGCCACAAAATCTGGCAATAAAGTACAGCGATCTTTAATTAGATCAATAACAGTACTTAAAAAAGCATCATCTTCTACTTCAATTCCTGCTTTTTCCAACTCAGCTTTAACGCTTGCCGCCAAGCGCTCAGCGCCCTGCGATTTAATCCACTCATGGTTATACCATTTGGCCTTTTCAAAATCGAATTTAGCCCCTGCTTTACTAATTCTTTCTATCGAGAATTTTTCTTCCAGCTCTTTTAACGAAAATAACTCCTCATCGGTACCATCATTCCAGCCTAAAAGGGCCAACATATTAATAAAAGCTTCGGGCATAAAACCCATTTCTTTAAATCCTTTGGTTACATCGCCAGTTTTAGGATCAGTCCAGCTCATGGCATAAACCGGAAAACCTAATCGGTCGCCATCACGTTTGCTTAATTTTCCATGCCCATCTGGCTTTAAGATTAAAGGTAAGTGTGCCCAAGCAGGCATATCCGCTTCCCAACCTAAATATTTCCAAAGTAGAATATGAACAGGTGCCGAAGGCAACCACTCTTCTCCTCTAAAAGCATGACTAATTTCCATTGCTTTATCATCAACCACAACAGCTAAATGATAGGTAGGCATTCCATCAGCCTTTAACAGTACTTTATCATCAACCAACGAGGTTTCGAAACTTACATCACCCCGGATTAAATCGTTAAAATGTACAATTTCATCTGTAGGCACTTTAATACGGATAACGTGAGGTGTTTTGGCCGCCAATAACTCTTCAACTTCGCTAATAGTAAGGGTTAAAGAATTACGCATTTGCATACGTGTAGCCTGCCCGTATTGGAAATTTGGGATTTCTTTACGTTTAGCATCCAAATCTTCCGTAGTATCGAAAGCGTAATAAGCATAACCATCGCTAATTAACTGTTCGGCAAATTTGCGGTAGCTAGGTTTACGTTCGCTTTGGCGGTACGGGCCATAAGCACCTGGATTATTAGGACTTTCATCGGGTGTAATTCCACACCAATTTAAACAGTTTACAATGTATTCTTCTGCGCCTTCTACAAAGCGGTTTTGGTCGGTATCTTCTACACGAAGTACAAAAGTTCCATTATTTTTTCTGGCAAATAAATAATTGAACAAAGCAGTGCGTACACCACCTAAATGCAAACCTCCGGTTGGGCTTGGGGCAAATCTTACTCTAACTTTCTTATCCATAATTTAAGCAAAGAGCAGGGAGTTAAGGGCAAAGGGTACGGTGCAATCCGTGCGCTATGCGCTATGCACTATGCTCGGCACAAAGATATGTTTTTCATCCATTTTACAGTGTTTTCATCTGTGATGAAGCTATTATACATTCGAAATGATTGCTTTAAGGTTTTTGAAAAAGCATAATGGTTTTATGTTTTTTTCGTTTTGTTATTGTAATTTGGCTAGCTAAAGCATGAACCCTTATCAAAAAAAACGCCGTTGGAAGTTTTTCCTTCTCATTTTTGCCATCTTAATTGGCATTGCCTCAGTATTTTATACCGATTCTTTCGTAAAAAAAATGGAGCGCGAAGAGGCCGACCAGTTTCACCTTTGGGTGAAAATTCAAGAGCGGGCCATGTTTCTTTATGATAATGACGATTATCGCACCGTGGTTGAAACGGTAAGAAAAAACACCAAAACGCCCGTAATTATGACCGATTCGGCTGGAATCATTACTTCCTTTAATGGGCTAGACAGTACAAAAACCAACTATCCCATTTCGGATGCTAAACTTACTTACGATAGTTTATATTTTGTTCGGCAGTTAAGACAGATGAAGGCACAGCACCCACCTGATGAAATGAATATCTTTGGCAGAAAATTTAAGGCCTACTATCGCGATTCTTTTATTTTAACTCAGCTAAGGTATTTCCCATACATCCAGATGGGCGTTATCTTCCTTTTCCTGTTAACGGCTTATGCAGCATTCAGTTCTGCCCGCAGGGATGAGCAGGACCATGTTTGGGTAGGTTTAGCCAAAGAAACAGCACACCAGCTGGGTACACCAATATCATCTCTTATGGCCTGGACAGAGTTGATGAAATCTAAATTTGATGCAGAAGATGATCCGCTGATTGCCGAAATGGAGAACGATATTAAACGATTGGAAATTATTGCCGACCGTTTCTCGAAAATCGGTTCTAAACCTATACTTGAAGACCATACGGTTTATATCGTAGTAAGCGATTTTATCCGGTATTTTAAAGTGCGCACATCAGACAAGGTTAAATTTAGTATTACTGGCGATGAGCAGGTAAGGGCAATGTTAAATGTTCCATTGTTTGATTGGGTGATTGAAAACCTTTTGAAAAATGCAGCCAATGCCATCGAAAATGAGGGTTCAATTTCCATCAATATTATAGAAAATTTAGCCAAAGAGCAGGTATTTATTGATGTGAGCGATACCGGAAAGGGTATTCCAAGATCTAAGTTCGATGCAGTTTTTCAACCCGGTTATACCACGCGTAAACGCGGTTGGGGCTTGGGTTTATCGCTAACCAAACGTATTGTAGAAAATTACCATAGTGGAGAAATTTTTGTGAAAGACTCAGAACTGGGTAAAGGCACAACTTTTAGAATAATATTAAAAAGCAGTTTAAGATATGAACCGACCACAGCCTAACGAATATCCAACTTGGGGCGAAACCTATATCAGTAAAGTAGACCGAGATATTTTTGAGATTTTAAACGATCAGATGCAAAGTCTGCCTGCCTTGTTTAGGGCAAACGCCGATAAAGCTGATTATGCCTATGCCGAAGGTAAATGGACCCTGAAAGAAATGTTAGGCCATATTATAGATGCTGAACGTGTTTTTGCCTTTCGCATTACCTGTTTTGCCCGAAAAGAACAGCAACCTTTGCCAGGTTTCGAAGAAGATGACTATGTAATAAATGCCCGCTTTGCCGAACGCGATCTGGAAGATTTAATTGAAGAATTTACTGCATTACGGAAAGCCAATTTATACCTTTTTAAATCTTTAAATGAAGACGAGTTAAATAGGAAAGGGATTGCCTCAGGCAGGGAAATTAATATAAAGTCTATCCTGTTTATTGTTGGCGGGCACATTATTCACCATGTTTCCATTTTAAAAGAACGTTACCATGTGGTTTAAAAACTTTACTGTTGATGACTTGAACAACCGTCCGAAAAATCATCTGGGTGCTTTGCTTGATATCCGGTTTACCGAAATTGGTGAAGATTTTATTGTCGGAACCATGCCTGTTGATGAACGTACACACCAACCTGCTGGTATATTACACGGAGGTGCCTCGGTGGTTTTAGCCGAAACACTGGGCAGTATTGCCTCTTATATGTGTATCGATCCGGAGAAGTATGTTGCGGTTGGTTTAGAAGTGAACGCCAACCATTTACGTCCTGTAAAAAGCGGTTTGGTTAAAGGCGTTTGCAAGCCCTTACATATTGGTGCCAAAACCCAGGTTTGGGAAATTAAAATTTACGATGAACGCGGAAAAATGAACTGCATTAGCCGCTTAACCGTAGCGATTATTAACAAACCGCAATAAATGTGCCGTCAGATGTTACATCTGACTGTTACTTAAATCTAAGAAAACAAGTTATTTAATGCTGAAAACACCAATTGTCAGATGGCAACATCTGACAATACCAGCATATCTGATAACACGAGAAGTCAAGTTTTATAGCAAACTGGCTATGAAACTTGAATTCTTTGATATTAAAGCATTTTATTGTTATCCAACCATTTCTTTTCTACCAGGTAAGAAACAATTAAGCCCAAACCACCGAAAATGCCTATGCAACCGAAATAAATAGCTACCGATTGTCCTTCTTCACTATGTGTCATGTCGCTGCCGAATACTCCCCTAACTGTAAAGAGTGCTACCAGCAAACCAATTCCTAAACCAACCAACAGTAAACCGAACTTTAAACTTAAAAACGGTTTTGGTGTGGCCTTATGCACACCAGGATCGATTCCCCTTTCGATCATTGCCATTTTCTCTTTATTTGATAAATACCGCATTCCGAATACCATTGCGAATGCGCCTAAAAAAAGTGAGATGGGAACTAATATACCTATCATGATTATAATTTTTTAATTGTAAATATTCTATTGTCTAAATTGAACCGTGTTCTGTGTATTATGACTACATGCTTTTTAATCAGGTTACACCCTTTATAAAAAAAATATTCAATCACCAGTTGTCAATCACCAAACCATAGAGAGAAAAATAATAAATGTCAATCACGAGGCGCTACCCTGCTAAAACATTCCTATTTTTGTTCTATAGCCACAGATTTTGATCGAACAACTTAGAAATATAGAGATTTTTACCTCATTAAGTGATAGTTCATTACATGAGCTCGCTAACCATATTGAGCATGTTAAATACAAAAAAGGAACTATAATTATTCACGCCGACAAGATAGAACCCCATTTCTATGTTCTTGAAAAAGGCATTGCCCGGGCATATTGCAATGGCGAAAACCAAGAGATAACCTTTTGGTTTGGACAAAGTGGTAATGTGCTCTTTTCTTTTAATAGTTACATTAACAATCGGCCAGGTTACGAAAACGTAGAACTTTTAGTAAACAGTACTTTAATACAGATCAGGTTAAGCGATCTGTTTTCACTTTACGAGGACAATCTGGAAATTGCCAACTGGGGCAGAAAAATTGCCGAACAGGAGCTAATTGCTACTGAAAGAAGATTAATTGACAGGGCTTTTAAAGGGGCAGCGGAACGTTATCAGGATTTTATAAATCAATCTCCCGAACTGATTAAAAGGGTTGCCTTAAAACATATTGCCTCTTATCTAGGCGTAACACAGGTTACTTTGAGTAGAATAAGAGCAGCTCATAAATAAAATCATTTTTTAACATTTGTAAAATGTTACCCGGTAAATGTGCCTTAAATTTGCAGAAACACATTTATTATGAACTGGATTATATTAATTATTGCCGGCCTTTTTGAAGTTGGCTTTACCACCTGCCTTAAATTATCGAACAATTTTTCAAATGTAAAATGGAGTACAGCATTTTTTGTCTGTATTATTTTAAGTTTCTTATTGCTAAATAAAGCAACACAAACTTTACCCATGGGAACTGCTTATGCTGTTTGGACGGGTATCGGTGCAGTAGGAACGGTAATTATCGGGATTTTTTATTTCAATGAACCGGCAACTTTTTGGCGGATATTTTTTATTTGTACGCTTATTGGATCAATTGCAGGGTTAAAATTTTTCGCTTCACATTAGCGCGTGCCACCTTCCGAAGTTTATCAGGCCCAGAGCGTAGGAAAACTTCGGAAGTTTCGCCAGTCCCTAAAGGAAATTTTTTCTTTTCGGAGCGTAAAGCCTGCATAAGAAACCAACCTCGTTCCCGTGTTGCGCTTATACGCTTCGGCTTCGTACCTCAGCCTGCAGGGTATCGCTTCACCCAGGGCTAGGTGGCCCAAACAGTATTTCATTTTTGGGGTTTGCAAGGTGCACTTATGCTGTTCGTAAACCTGATGGTAGCGGCAGCTCCCGATTTTTCATCGGGACTAAAGCGGACAGCAGGATTGCAATCCGCCATGAAAAACCATCCTTTCATTTCCAATCAATAAAAATTGTATCGTCTATTTATCAGCTAATTTTCTTTTCGGAGCGCAGTGCCAGTACAAGAAACCAACCTACTTCCTGTGTTACGCTTATACGCTTCAGCTTCGTACCTCAGCCTGCAGGGTATCGCTTCACCCAGGGCTAAGTGGCCAAAACAGTGTTTCATTTTTGGGGTTTGCTAAGTGCACTTACGCTGTTCGTAAACCTGATGGTAGCGACAGCTCCCGATTTTCATTGGGACTAAAGCGGACAGCAGGACAGCAATCTCCAATGAAAAGCTGCCCTTTCATTTCCAAAACCTAAAACATCTAATCTATTTGCTGTCGAGCGCAATAGAAGATTATTTAATTATGTTTCACGTGTAACCTACCTATCTTTAATGTAGTCTTACTGCTAAACATGGAGCAAAAACCTACAGATTTAGAGCTGATCCAGAATGTATTGAACGGCGAAACCGATCAGTATGCTTTGTTGGTAAAACGCCATCAGCGGTTTGTATTTACGCTTGCTTTAAGGTTTTCGAAAAACAGGGAAGATGCAGAAGAAATTGCGCAGGATTGCTTTGTAAAATCATATAAAGCATTGGGTACCTTTAAACAAACGGCTAAATTTAGTACCTGGCTGTACACGATAACGTATACTACGGCGATGACTTTTTTAAGGAAAAACCGCTTAGATACCACATCAATACATGATGAAAGTACCATTTTACAGCTCGAAAACCAGACCTCGAGCTTTAACGCTAATGGTTACGAGAAGCAGGATAGCCATGCTTTTTTAAATATTGCCATTACCCAGCTTTTACCAGACGATGCCGCTATTATTACGCTATTTTATAAAGGCGAACAGAGTTTAGAAGAAATTGGTGAAGCGCTGCACATGGAACCCAACACCATTAAAGTAAAGTTGCATAGGGCCAGGCAAAGACTTAAAGAAAAATTACAATATTTGTTAAAAGATGAAGTAAAGGAGTTACTATGAATACAATAGAACAACAGCTTTGGGATTATATAGATGGGAATTTGGATGATTCTTCAAAAAAAGCCATCGAAGAAAAAATTGAATCTAATGCTAAGATTAAATCGCAGTACGAGGATCTGCTAAAGCTTAATTTAGTTTTTAATGCGCTCGATCTTGATGAACCTTCCATGTCTTTCAATAGGAATGTAATGGAAATTATTGCTTTAGCTCCTGCCCCGGTAGCGATGAAAACAAAGGTCGACAAAAAAATTATTTACAGCATTGGGGGCTTTTTCGTGATCTCGCTACTAGCATTATTGGGTTATGTGTTTTATAACGCTAACCTCAAAATGCCTCAATTCGATTTGAAGGTGAATTTCGATTTCCATTTAGAGAAATACATTACGCCTACAGCTATTTATGCCTTTCTTTTTGCAGATCTGGTGATCGGATTAATTTTTCTTGATCAGTTTTTAAGGAAAAAAGCGGCTCAGAAGTAGGAAAGCTAAATAGCTCCCGCAGATCAAAATGATTTACGCAGATTTATGTCATCTGCGCCTTTCGCGAAATCTGCGGGAACTCCGCAAGACAAATTTTACCCCAAAGTTTTCAAAATTTCCAATCCCTTTGGCCACTCACCAAATCCTGCATCGGCATTTAATATGGCCTGCATTGCCGATATTAATAAATTCGCTTCCCCAGTTCTCAGCAAAAAACTCAGCTCTTTCTAATGTTACCCACTCATCGTTAGAACTGGCCACAACTATGGTTTTAAAGTTTATTTTATCCAAAGGTACATGATCAAAACCTACCGTATCGAAAGTATAACGCGGCGCTTCCAAGTCGCTGGGTGCTACCAATAATGCGCCCTTAATTTTCTTTTGATATTGTTTTGCCCAATTGGCGATTGCACAGCCTAAACTGTGGCCAATTAAAACTACATCGTCCAAATCATACCCCAAAAGGCCCTGATCGATCGTTTCAATCCAATCTTTGCTTACAGGTTCATCCCATTCTCGCTGATTAATTCGGATAAAATGATCTCCAGATTTTTCGAAATGAGTTTGCCAATGATCTGGGCTTGAATTACCCAAACCAGGAACAATAAAGTAGTAGGTCATAATAAGTGAGAATAGATCCTGAATGAATTCAGACAGCGAAAAATAAAACAAAAAAAAGGCCGCCATCGTAAGAAAGCAGCCTTCTCTGTAAATATGATAAATAAATTAAATTACTTTCACATTAACGGCATTTAAGCCTTTTTTACCGTTAGCAACTTCGTACTGTACTTTGTCGTTTTCACGGATTTCGTCGATAAGACCTGTTGAATGAACAAAAATTTCGCTATCGCCATTCGCAGGTACGATAAAGCCAAAACCTTTAGTTACATTGAAGAATTTTACTGTGCCTTCTTGCATTGTATTAAATATTAAAATTAAGTATGCAAGGTAAGTTTTAATTTTTAAAATCAAAATAAATTTTAACATTTTTTTAACGTTAAAATTTTGTAAATAGCAGATTACTAAGGCCTTTTAATTACCTTCCCAATTATTGTTAAAGTAATTTCGCTATTATGCGGAATCCCCAGCGTAGTTCCTGGAGCAACATTAAAAAGGTTTCTAACATAAATATCGGCTATTCCCTGAGCCACTTTTTTCTTAGCTTCAGCATTTTCGGGAAGTACATTATAAATCGTTTTTACATGTATCCCTCCCTGAAAATCGACAACCGCGGCAACCTGGTAGGCAAAATCTTTATAAGCCCGGTCTATCCGAATAATATACTGTGGAAACATATAATCGTAAGCCTCGGTTCTATTATTTGCCCTGTCTACTGTACTAATTTTTTCTACCCTTACAATTTTACTTTTAGGAATAAATTGAACAGGGTCTGTAGCGGCAAAAGCGCTATCGCTATTCGAGTTAACCCTAGCTGAGCGTTTCTCAATAAAAGCAGTATCAGCTTTGGTCGGTTTTTGTAGGTCAGCTGCCGAAGTTTTTAATTTATTTTTAATGTAATCCTGTGCGTAAAAAGTCATGTTTACATCCGAGCGTAAATCGGCAGCAATTACCCTTCCATCAACCTGAATGCGCTGAAAAACCAAACTATCTTTACTGATATGTTTTACTTTAAAAAATTCGGCAGCAAAATTATATACATTTCCATGATCGTACTGCATGTAGAATTTTTGCATTCTTTGCTTCTGTGGACTCCAGGCCGACATGGTATCTTCTTTAACTACCTCAATGATCCAAGATGGTTTTTGCATAAAACCTTCTCCGTTAAAAGAGAGTCCGTTTTTAAACCGGCGTTTTACCTCTTGGTAACGGATGCCTTTTACAGGCTCGAAAGTAAAATCTCTTAAAGTTGGATCGCTGGTTTTAGAGCCAAACTTACAGGCAGAAAGCATCAGCACAAAAAAGAAAAAGTATATCGTATTTTTAATCATTTTAACAAAAATCTTTGGCTAAAATAAGTTTTTTTAACCAGAGCTAAACATGGTTGTTATAGATGCAGGTTTATCTCCGGGCTTGTTTTTTCACCAAAATGACGTTAGCTACTTTGCGCTGCCCTTCATGGTCCCATTTTTTATTATCCGTTGGATAGTTGACAATACCATTATCAGGCATTCCATTCACCCACAAGGTTGTAGAACCACCACCATCAAAATTAATGGCACTAGTACAGCCGAGCCAACGCATTAATTTTGTTAGCTCGAATAAGCTCATGCCTGCAGAGTTTTCATTTCTCCCATCAACAGTTAACAAAATTACCCTTCCATTCGGCTTTATACCCAGGCAGGTACGCGGATGGCGCAAACGGTTAAAGCCGGTCCTATCTAGCGTTTCATCAACATCGTTTAAAGTTAATAAAGGGCCGTTTAACAGAACATCTTGAGCGGTTATTTTTGTTTCCCAGTCGGTTGTTCCATCCCACTTTTTGATCGAAATTTTTCCGTTTTCAATTACAACCGCTGCTTCCTGATGCCTTGCCCGATTTCCATTTTTATCCAGGCGGTTAGTATTAATGACTTTTCCATTAACGCGAACAAAATCTACCGATCCTCCGTTTTTTACATCGAAAAAATTGCCATTTACCGCAGCAATGGCGGTATTTCGTAATCCAAAATTACTGGTAGTAATTAGTTCTTTTTCTTCTGCCCCGAAGGCAAAAACCGCCTTGCGGCCAGTATTTTTTATTTCTAAAAACGAAATGTTTTCATTTGCAGCGAAAAGATTTTTCTGATCAAAGTGATGCCGGAATAAAACCACCTGTTTGGCAATTCTATTTTTATGCCATTTGGTTTTTACAATCGTTAACGAATCTGCACTTTGGCCAAAAGCAGATAAACTGTACGTAAATAAGGCAGTGGCAAATAATAATTTTTTAAGCATAATAGCCGTTTTGATCATAAAATTAAAAAACTGTTGTGTGTTTAGCTTAAAGCATCAAGAATTATACAAATGAATACACAAAAAAGCGGAGCGATCAATTTAATGATCGCTCCGCTTTTTTAATGATTAAATGAGGGAATTTTGAATGATTGAATGGTGTATTGCTATCCATTCAATCATTTACTCATTCAGTCATTATTTCTTAGGATCTAAGATATCTTTAATTCTGATATTCAAATCTTCGTAATGTGCTTTGGTAATGGCGTCGCCTGCTACTGCTCTAGCTTTTGTAGTAGCCAATAAGGTTTTCAACTCTGCTCTAACCAGTGGCCTGATATCAGATAAGCCAACATTGATTGGGGTTAAACCATAACTTGCTGCATAATCGACAGGGAATCCAACCGGAAGTTCTGCTTCTTTAGTCATTAAATCCTGTAAACGGTCTACATAAGCACGTTGTAAATTACGTTTAAATGCATCTGCTCTTCCTGCAACAAAAACCGACGATCTTAAGTCAGTAAACAATTCAGGTAAGGTGTATGCTTTCGCTGCCCCGTTTTTGGTTTCGTTATCTAACAAACGTGCAATACGTGGAGCGGATAATAAGTTGCCTAAAGTATTCGCTTGAACACTTTTAATACGGTTTAACAATACACCATTATCAAATTTACTAAGCTGATCATTGCTGATTAACCAAAGTGGCGTAGTAAATAATTGTTGATTGAAAAAAGTAACGGCTTCTTTTTGTTTTGCTTTAGGCAAATAGGCGTAAACTGGCCCTTTTTGATCGTAGGTTTTAAAGTTTTCGCTTAACCCACCAACGTTTGTTGCCACATGCCCCATATAACGGTTAAACTGGCCAACAATTTCAGTGTAGATTTCTTTTAAATCGCTATAATCTTTTCCTTTTTGATAAGTCCATTTTTCTACATTAGGTAAAATGCGTTTTAGGTTGGCAATACCATAAGTACTTGCTTTCATGGCATTATCGCCCAAATCTTCGCTCTGCAAACGAGGATCTAATGAAGTTCCTTGACGGCCATAGAAATATAAAGGATTACCTGCATTTTTCAACGTCCACTGGTCTAAAATTTCTTTTTCCTGTTCTGCAGTTTTGTTTCCAGGAATCCAAGAATATCCCCATTTCACTACCCATTTATCGTATTCTCCAATTTGAGGGTGAAGTTTGGTTACGCCATCACCAGGTTGAGCGATGTAGTTAAAACGTGCATAATCCATAATCGATGGTGCAGTACCATGTTTATCCGTAAATGCTTTTGAACGTAATGAATCAACTGGGTAAGCGTAGCTTGAGCCAAAGTTGTGTGGTAAACCTAAAGTATGGCCAATTTCGTGTGAAGAAACAAAACGGATTAATTCGCCCATTTGTGCATCAGTAAATTTAGCTTTACGCACTTCAGGATTAATGGCTGCAGTTTGTACAAAATACCAGTTACGCAATAGGTTCATTACATTGTGGTACCAACCAATATGCGTTTCTAAAATCTGTCCGGTACGTGGATCACTAATATGCGGACCATAAGCATTTGCAATATCTGATGCGAAATAACGAACAACCGAATATCTAGAATCTTCTACGCTGAACTGAGGATCTTGCTGCGCGGTTGGAGCCTCTTTACCCATAATGGCATTTTTGAAACCTGCGGCTTCGAATGCTACCTGCCAATCGTTAATTCCTTGAATTAAAAATGGCACCCATTTCTTTGGTGTTGCAGGGTCGATATAAATTACAATAGGTTTTAACGGTTCTACCAATTCGCCACGTTTGTAAGCGTTTGTATCTTTCGGAACTAAATTCCAGCGGTGAATGTAGGCCGTACGCTCTGCCTTTTGTGCGTTGCTTCCATAATCAATCTGAGATTGACCAAAAAACCCAACTCTGCTATCCATTATTCTGGCTTTTACAGGGATTTTTGGCAATAATAACATCGATGTATTGAATTCGAAAGTAACTGCACCATTACTGTTATCGGTTGGAGATTCTGCTGCACGATATGTTTTAGCTGTTTTTACTTCAACATTAATAGGGAAAGTTTTTACCGTATCGATATAAGAACGTGTTGCATCGTACATGGTAACTTTATAAGCCTTACGGATCTGATCGGTAGCGCCAATTGCCATTACATCACCGTTATAAAAATCGGTCACGTCAATCACAACACCTGTAGTATCTTTATTATAGGCTTTAATTTCAAAACTGGCTAAAATCTGCGCAAGATTAGAGTTTTGTACCGATTCGTACATATCGCTGTTTGGATCGGCTTTAGTAGCATAGCTTGGTACGCGGATGTAAACCTGTTTACCTCTACGCTCCCATTTCCATACCTGTTCATTTAATTGTTCACCACCATACTGCTGGTTACCAACTTTTACACCTGCTGGTACTTTTGCCAACCGGGTAACCACAAGCATTTCGCGGTTAATCATCGAATCTGGTATCTCAAAATACCATTTATCGTCTACTTTGTGTGTTTTGAATAAACCATTTGTTGTTCTGGCTTTTGCGGTAATTACTTCAGAAAATGGTTTAATTCCTTCTTTTTTGGGGGCTGCTGCCGGAGCTGTAGTTGGAGCAGCTGGAGCAGCTCCTTTTGTCGTTTTAGATTTTTTCTGAGCATATACGGAACCTGATCCGGCTACACCAAGTAATACGATACCTGCAAGGGCAAGTACCTTAAAGTTTTTCTTCATGTGTATATAAAAGTTAGTTTGCTTGATAATAAGAGGTTAAAGTTAGAATCTTGTTACACGACAATTCTTTTGTAACTGGAAAATTACGCTGCTCAGATCCTCTTTTCAAGGCGAACTACTTTAAAATAGACTTGATTGCCTCTAAAAATTTCAAAAATTACATTTCTATCCGCTTTTGATTTAAACATTTCGGTAAGCTCGTTTAAAGAATAGGCATCTACGCTTTTGAAGTTTACCGCAATAATTTCATCATCAGGGCATAATCCCGCTTTTTCCGCCGGACTATTTTCGTCTATTTCGCCAATCAATACCCTTTTATACTCTTTCTGATCGAGATAAATCACCATGCCTACCATATCATGCTCGAAAGGGGCTTTACTTAAACCATTGGGCTTAACATAAATAAAACCCTCTTGGTAGTTAAACTGAATATTAAATTTCCGCAGTAAATCCGCGCCTAAATTTCCGTTCCGTTTTGATAAATCGATCTTATCCGCAATGCTCTTAAAATCAGGGAATCCGGCAACAACATCTTTAAAAGCGTAGCCCCCTATAGTAAACTTGCCTACACGGCCAACATGCCCCTTAATCTGACCGCTGAGGCTCATCCCTAAATTTGCTTTGATTTTTTTTTCAGGTTGCGGAAATTCGGTTCCATTTAGCATTTCGAGCGATAAAGCATGGCTGGCTCCGGTGTCCATTAAAAACCTGGCTTCAACGGCTTTGCTGCCTGGAACATCAACCGTGGCTAAAATATATGGTTTCTGATTATCTATCTCAATGGGTATTTTTTTTCCGCGGTATTTAATTTTGGCATCGTGATCGTAAATAATCAGCCTATTTTCACTATATCTTATATCAACAATAAAGCTGTTAAAAAAACTGAAACCCAACAAGCCGTAAATTTTCAGTCCCAAATGCCCCGACAGGTTAAAGAGATCTTCTTTTAAGATTGCCGTTGGTATACGCTCAATGCTTGTACTGCCTACTTTAACATCGAGACTTTGAGAAACATAGGCCTCAACGGTGTCTATGCCAAGGCCAGAAACTCTAATTTTACGGAGCTTACTAAAATTCAACGAATCGATAATAGATGGATCGGTAATAATCATTGGCCCAACTCCGGTATCGAGAACAAAATCAAATGGTCCCTTTCCATTTACATATACCGGAATAATCATTAGGTTTTTGATACACTTAAAAGAAATTGACTGTTTTTGCCGGTTTCTTTTAAAAAGAAATTCCTGGCTAAACCCAGAAAAAGCAAGAAATACCAACCCCAAACAAATTGTGAATTTGCGTAAACAGATTATTACAACAGGGTTATATTTGGTTAACATTAAACTAAATTTAATAAATTAGTTGATAATTATGTCCTCCTAAATTTAGAACATGTTTCCCTTAAAAAATCATAATTTTATTTTTCTTGCTTTTGCACTATCTATTTGTTTATTAACAAGTTGCTCAACCAATAAAATCATTTCAAAAAAAGTAGCTAAAGAATTTAAAAATTCGCAGGTAATCAAACAATATCAGGTTGGCTTCGCTCTTTACAATCCGGCAGATAAAAAAATGGTTTTTCAGAAAGATGCTGATAAGTATTTCACACCTGCATCTAATACCAAACTTTATACTTTTTTTGCGAGTTTAAAAATGCTGCCAGATTTAATGCCTGCTTTAAAATATATTGAGCGAAATGATTCATTGATTTTTTGGGGTACCGGAGATCCGGCTTTCTTACAGTTTGCAGTAAAAGACAAATCAGCGTACAATTTTCTTTTGGCGTCGAATAAAAAGCTATTCTTTTCTGCCGGACGATATTCGGGTAGTTTTTTTGGCGATGGCTGGTCCTGGGATGATTACGATTATTATTATCAGCCAGAAATTACCGAGATGCCAATTATGGATAACATGGTTACCTCTACCTATGCTGGTCCAAATAAAATCAATATTGAACCAAAGGTTTTTGCCCCCTGTTTCGAAATAGATTCTACTAAAAAAACCGGCAGTTTTCAGGTAAGCAGAGATTTTTTAACCAATCGCTTTCATTTTCCCGCCGTATCAGTGCAACCAGGCTACAACCAGCAAAACCCATATAAAACCAGTGCACAGGTTACCGTCGAAATATTATCAGATACCCTGCACAAACCTGTAGGTATTATCGACCTTAAAATACCCCCGTACGCTAAAACTTTATCAGGCGCAAAGCGCGATTCGGTTTTAAAACACATGATGCTACCCAGCGATAATTTTATTGCCGAACATTTGTTATTGGTTTGTGCTAATCAGATTGGCGATACATTAAGTACCACGAAAGCCATTGATTACATTACGAAAAACTACCTTTCTTTTTTGCCCGATAAAGTAAAATGGGCTGATGGGTCTGGCTTGTCCCGTCAGAATTTATTTACTCCGCGTGATAATGTATACCTTCTCGATTCTATTTATAGGCTGGTAAACAATCCAGAAAAGCTTTTTGGTTTGTTACCTGCAGGTGGTAAAAGCGGCACTTTAAAAAACGCTTACCCAAAAACCGAAAATCCTTTTGTTTACGGTAAAACGGGTTCGCTGGGCGGTATTCATAACCAAAGTGGATATGTACTGACAAAAAAGGGTAAAACCTACATTTATTCTTTTATGAACAACAGCTTTGTAAAACCAACTGCCGAAGTACGTGCAGAAATGGTAAGAATAGTAACTTATATACATGATAATTTTTAATGATATGTAGCATCAATTAATACCTAACCTATGAAAAAATCCTATTTATTGATCGGCATTTCTACCCTGCTGGTCATATCATCCTGCAAGAAAAACGACCCGACAACAGCTCCTACGGGGCCTCCTATACCAGCAACACCGTACGTACCCGACAATAGTTTTAAAGTTGTAAGCTACTTTCCAAGCTACAGAGACCCTGCTGGTGTTGCCGATTCGAAGTTCAAAATGATTACGCACCTTTTTTATGCTTTTCTAAACCCCAATATTGATGGCAGTTTAGTGGCATTAGAACAGCCCGGCCGATTTACAACCGTAATGCAAAAAGCAAGGGCAAACAGCGTAAAAACAGGCATTTCGATATCAGGCACGAAAAGTATTTTTGTAACCATGGCGGCGTCTGCAACGGCCAGAAGCCTATTTGTAAAAAATGTGCTGACATTTGCAAAAACAAACAATCTGGATGGTGTAGATATGGATTGGGAATATCCAAGTACCAGCGATGGATCGGCAGATAATTACGTGCTGCTCATGAAGGAACTTTCAGATTCACTACATAAATACCACAAATTTTTAAGCGCAGCCATAACACCCGGCGTATATGCGGGCAGCATTCGCGATGGACTAAAATCGGAAGTTTTCCCTGTTGTAGATTTCTTTAATATTATGGTGTACGATGGCATTGGTTGGGATAAAAATGAGCCTATTCAACATGCATCGTACAATATGGCTATTGCCAGTTTAAATTATTGGTTAAGCACCCGTGGTATGCCAAAGGAGAAAGCCGTTCTGGGTATCCCAGCTTATGGTAAAAATGCCAGTAACTCAGCCAAGGCCTATCGAGATTTTGTAACAGCGGGTGCTGATGTAAGTTTAGATAATGCATTAATTGATGGTGTTCAATTTTACTTTAATGGAATCTTAACCACTAAGAAAAAAGCAAAACTCGCCAAAGATATTGCAAATGGAATTATGTTCTGGGAATTCTATCATGATGACAATGGCGACAAATCTATTATCCGTGCTGCAAATGATGAGCTTGGAAGAAACTATAATTAATATGAAGCCTAATTTTAAATCGATTGATCAACCTTTTTCTAACAAAATAAATATTGAGGGAAACACCTATCTATATTTTGGAGGAACTGCTTATTTGGGCATTCCCAAAAATCAGGATTTTATTAATTTATATGTCGAAGGGATTAAAAAATTTGGTTTAAACAACGGCACAAGTCGCACCAATAACATTCAGCTTGGTGTTTATGATGAGGCCGAAAAAGTAGCTGCAGTACGCTACGGAGCAGAAGCCGCCCTGATTACTTCAAGCGGATATTTAGCAGCGCAGCTTACCGTTAAAGCTTTATCGAAATTAGGAAGGGTTATTTATGCCCCGGCCACGCACCCTTCATTATGGTTAGTAGAAAATCAAGCCAGAAATTTAATGTCGTTTAAAGCATGGGAACTGGAAACGATTGAAATGATAAATTCATCGGAAGAAAAAACCTGGGTTTTGATCAGCAATTCGATGAACAATCTTTTACCCGAAATTTATGAGTTCGACTTTGTAAAAGAAATCCGTAAGGATAAAAATATAATTCTTATTGTTGACGATTCGCATGGAATAGGCGTAAACAATAATGGTATGGGTGCCATTGTAAACCTTCCCAAACAAGAAAACATCGAAAATGTAGTAGTTGCCTCAATGGCAAAAGCATTAGGTGTAGATGCGGGTATTGTTTTGGCCTCAAATAAAATCATCAATACACTTAAAAATACAAATACTTTTATTGGCGCTTCTCCGTCTAGCCCTGCAGGGCTTTATGCATTTATCCATGCCGAAGAAATATATTGCAAGGCATTCAAGAAACTGAAAAACAACATGCTGATGTTTGAAAAAGCATTAAATCTTACCTGGAAACACGAATATGGTTTTCCTGTATATTTACTCGGCGATGTTAATTTCTCAGAACGCCTTCTACAAAGGCAAATCTTAATTTCATCTTTTCCTTATCCAAATCCTACTGATGAGCCTTTAGATCGTATAGTGCTTTCCTCCTGGCATAATAAAGAGGATATTGAAAAGCTGATAACATCCATAAATTTTTAACCTTTCCTTATCCAATTAATTTTTCAATATTTATGACATGAAAAAACTGTTCGTATTATTGTCGTTAACGCTTCTCTTTGCTAATACAATTTCTGCACAAACCACCAATGTTTGGATTGTTAGGCATGCAGAGAAAGACAAGTCTGATCCACAGGATACCAACCCAAATCTCTCTGATGAAGGAAGGGTTCGTGCAGGAGATTTAGCAACCTACCTAAAAAAGGTAAAGTTTGATGTTGCTTTTGCCACGCCGACAAAAAGAACGCACCAAACATTAGATTCGTTGGTAATTCCAAAGGTGATTGATTATAAAGACATTAAATCGCTTGTTGATAGCATTAAAACCAATTATGTTGGCAAAACTATTATTATAGCAGGCCATTCTAATACCGTACTCGAGATTATTGAAGCCCTTGGCGGCAGAAAACCAAAAGAAGAATTGACTGATGATGATTATGATTACATTTTTGAATTATCAGTAAAGGAAGATAAAGCTAGGGTAAAAATGGAGCAATACGGAAAGCCGCATCATTTATAGTCGAGTGTTGTCAGGTTAACGTGTTGTCAGGTGTTACCATCTTACTACCAATATTTCAAATTGAAACAAGATAAGTGGGTCATTATAAGATTGCTTCGGCTCGCTCATGCCCAGCCTCGCAATGACGAACTACGCCAGGCTATGCTTTCAAACCAATGAACCAATGACTACTGAACCAATAAATCTGCTAAAGCTTCTCGAAGGGAATATCCATTAAATCGTACTTTTTCCATCCCGAAAAATCGTAGTGCCACCATTCGTTCTCTAGTACATTCATCTGATATTTACCCATTATAGCGATTAGAAAATCGCGGTTCTTCTTAACCTCTGGCGATACCTTTTCATATTTTGCTGCAGCAGCAGCTAAGAAACTATCGTAAGGAGTTGGCATTGGTATTTCTTTACCGGTTTTCAGATTGATCAAGGTTAAATCTACGGCACAGCCTCTGTTATGTTTAGATCCCTTTGCCGGGTTAGCTACAAAATTTTTATCGCTGGCCTTTTTATAAAATTCGACGGTAACAGCATAAGGCCGATAACCATCGAATATTTTTAAGCCATAACCTTTTTTATTTAATTCCTTTTGGATTTTTTTTAATGATTCTACTACTGGTTTTCGGGCAAAAGCCCTCGCCTGTTTATACATCACCTGCTGCATAAAGTTATTCTTAGTGGCATAGCGGATATCTAATTTGATATTGGGAATGGCTTTTTTGATTTCAACCAATTCATTGTCCGGATTCGTTTTTATAGATGCCAGGTATTGATTATAGGAACTTATAATTACCAGTTTTTTTGCAGCAACAGGTTTGTTCTGAGCGCAAACAACCACTGAGAGAAAGAGAAATAACGGAAAGAGATTGAATTTCATATAATTATTTTCGACATAGGTCATTACTGCTGTCAGGTTAAAACGCTTGTCAGTCTGAGCCAGTCGAAGACCTTTACATTTGAATAATTAAGAAAAATGTCCTTCGACAAATTACCATTGACAGACTTCAATAGAATGATCGTCATTCCCGCGCAGGCGGGGAATCTTAAAACATATTGCATTACGATTCCCAATCAAGTTGGGAATGACGATTCCACGCAATATATTAATTCATTACAATACCCTTCATTTATATTGATTTTATACAATAAATTATTCCTCAGGATGACATTTCGTTCGTGTACCTACTAAATTAATAGCTTCGCGATTGTAAGTTTTACTGATTCGAAACCACCAACAATTCAAGATCCTTAAATGGCAAGTTAAACATATCTGCCAGATCTTTATTGGTACAATTACCTTGATAAATATAAAGTGCCTCTCGAATACCTGGGTTATTCCAAACCATATTCATTAAACCACCAAATTCACCAATATCCAATAAAATTGGGGCAAAAATGTTCGTCAAAGCATAAGATGCCGTTCTTGGCACACGCGAAGCAATATTTGGCACACAATAGTGGATTACATCGTATTTTCTAAATACTGGATTGGTGTGGTTTGTCACCTCAGAAGTTTCAAAACAGCCCCCCTGATCAATGCTTACATCAATTACCACCGAGTGCGGTTTCATCCGGGCAACGGTTTCTTCCATTACGATGCATGGACTACGGCCATGTGAGGCTCTAATAGCCCCAATAACCACATCGCAGGTTACAATGGCTTTATTTAAAACAATAGGCTGCATTACTGAGGTAAATACCCTGCTGCCCAAATTATTCTGCAGGCGGCGTAAGCGGTAAATGGAACTATCGAAAACTTTTACTTCGGCTCCTAATGCCAAAGCTGTTCTGGCGGCATACTCACCAACCGTTCCAGCACCTAAAATGACAATTTCAGTTGGAGGAACGCCAGTAAAGCCGCCGAGCATCAAACCTTTCCCTCCCGTTACATTGCTCAAATATTCTGCAGCAATTAAAATAGAGGTCGATCCAACTATTTCGCTCATGGCGCGTACCACACTGAGCACATTACCTTCGTCGCGAAGGTTCTCAAAACATAATGCATTAATTTTTTTATGCATTAATGCCTTAAGGTAATCTTGTTTTAACGTTCCCGTTTGAAGTGAAGAAATTAGTGTTTGCCCTTTATGCATCATCTCAATCTCTTCCAACATGGGCGGTGCAATTTTCACCAGGATATCAGCATCGAAAACTTCTTTTTTGTTATAAGCAATTTTAGCACCCTGTTCAGCATATTCGGTATCAGAAAAATTAGCCGCGGTGCCCGCCCCACTTTCTAAAACCACCCGGTGCCCGTTGTTTACCAGTAGCGCCACAGATAAAGGCGTTAGTGCAATTCTATTTTCCTGGAAAGAAATTTCCTTGGGTATTCCGATGTATAGACTGTTTTTTTTATTCCTGGTTTCTAGCTTTGCCTCTTGCGTTTGTAGTAAACCCTGACGAGCTATATCGGCCATTCCTTCGCGTAATCCTGTAGCCATGTTGAATTAAAATTTTGATAGTTTTAGGTTGTTCAAGGTAAGGAAAATCTGTTAATTTATTGATAACTAATTGTTATACCTTCGAAAACCTGAATAACCTACGGTTAACATCCTGCACATTTATCTCAACTTTAATATGTTTTTCGGGTAATAACTCTTCCACTCGCTCCGGCCATTCTATTAAACAAACGCCACCACCATAAAAATATTCTTCATAGCCCAAATCATAGGCTTCATGAATATCTTTTATTCTATAAAAATCGAAATGGAACACCGAACCGTTAGGACTTTCATATTCATTAACGATTGAATAGGTAGGGCTCGAAACCACATCATCAACACCTAAATATTTACAGAAATTTTTAATGAAGGTTGTTTTTCCTGCGCCCATATCGCCCTCAAAAATGAAGACTTTTTGGCTCCCGGCAAAATCTGAAAGCTGTTGTGCAACAGCAGGTAAATCTGCTAAACTATTTACTTCGATATCCATTTTAAAAAAATAAAGGCAAAAGTAATACATAATTGCATTGCTTTTGCCTTTTATAAGTCGTCATTTCGACCGTAGCGGAGAAATCTTTTCCAAATGATCTCGCCAAAGATTTCTCTCCCGACTTAACGTCGGGACTATGCTCCAGTCGAAATAACGAGTCTCAAGTCTCAAATCTAATTTCTCAAATCTATTACTACCTAGGCGAATATGTTACTACCGGAATAATCATTTCCTCGAGTGAAATACCTCCATGCTGGAAGGTTTCATTGTAATAATTCACAAACTGATTGTAATTATTGGGGTAAACGAAATAGCTATCTTCCTTTGCAAAAATATAACTGCTGCTGATATTGATCTTAGGCAACAAAGCATCGTGCGGATTTTTAATTAAAAACACATCCTTTGCATTAAAATTAAGGTTTCTACCCTGTTTGTACCTTAGATTGGTATTTGTACTCCTATCGCCAATTACCTTAACTGGTTTTTTAACACGGATCGTTCCATGATCGGTTGTAATGATCACTTTTACCTTTTTCTGAGAGATTTTTTTCAATAAATCCCAAAGTGGCGAATGCTCAAACCAAGATAGGGTTAACGAACGGTATGCGGCATCATCATTAGCCAACTCGCGGATCATTTGCATATCAGTGCGGGCATGGCTCAACATATCAACAAAGTTGAATACGATAGCATTGAAATCGTTCTGTAGTAAATTATTTGTCTGATCAACCAAATCTTTTCCCTGTTCAAAAGTTAAGATTTTATTATAGCTGAACTTGCAATCTTTTCTTAAGCTGCGTTTAATATTATCCGCAAGAAAAGCCTCTTCGTGCATGTTTTTCCCGCCTTCGTCGTCATCATTTTGCCAAAGCTGAGGGAAACGTTTCTCCATATCTAAAGGCATCATTCCAGAGAAGATTGAATTACGGGCATACTGTGTAGCCGTTGGCAAAATACTAGTGTACATATCCTCTTCATCAATTCTGAAATATTCTGATATTAAAGGATTGATGATTTTCCACTGATCGTAACGTAAATTATCAATCAGAATAAAAAATACCGGTGTAGTATCGTTAATATGAGGAAAGGCTTTTTTCTTTAACAGCTCGTTAGAAAGCAAAGGGGCTTTATCTTTATCTTTAATCCAGCCTAAATAATGTTCTTCAATAAATTTTGAAAATTGGGTATTGGCTTCTTGTTTTTGCATGGTCAAAATTTCATGCATCTGAGGATCGTCGAGTTTTTCTAGTTCCAGCTCCCAGAAAACGATTTTTTTATACACATCCACCCACTCTTCATAATTCAGCCTATCGCCCAACGTCATACCTAATCGACGGAAATCCTGTTGATAAGCCATAGAAGTTTTCTCGCTTACCAGGCGCTTGTTATCAATCAGTTTTTTAATGGTTAACAAAACCTGCTTCGGGTTTACAGGCTTGATCAGATAATCATCAATCTTGCTACCAATCGCATCTTCCATCAAATTTTCTTCTTCACTTTTGGTAATCAGTACAACAGGAACATCTGGATTAAGGTTTTTAATGGCCGATAGGGTTTCAATCCCGCTCATCCCTGGCATATTTTCATCCAAAAAAACCAGATCAAAATGAGCTTTTCCAAATGCCTCCAACGCATCGTTCCCGTTGGTAAATGTGGTTACATTATAACCCTTATCATTTAGCAATAATATATGTGGTTTTAATAAGTCGATTTCATCATCGGCCCATAATATTTTAGTTTCTTGCATGTTTTTGTAAAAATAGGTAAGTATTGCCATTTAATTTTGGCAGGTAAATCAAACTATAAATAAAAATAGCAATTTTTGTACCGTATCTACCTATTTAACGATTTTTAACGATTGAACAAGAAGAAAATAATAAATGACCCAGTATACGGTTTCATCAGCATTCCGTCCGAATTAGTTTACGATGTGATCTCACATCCTTATTTCCAGCGTTTACGTTACATCAAACAGCTTGGAATGACTCATTTGGTTTATCCAGGGGCTTTACATACGCGTTTCCACCATGCTTTAGGTGCCATGCATTTAATGAGTTTGGCCATAAATCTTTTAAGAAGTAAAGGGCATACCATAACCGATGGCGAAGAAGAAGCCGCCATTTTGGCCATTTTACTGCACGATATCGGCCACGGCCCTTTTTCTCATGCATTAGAACATTCTTTGGTAAGCGGAATTAGACACGAAGATATTTCGGCAAAACTGATGCACGATTTAAACGCACATTTTGAAGGGCGGTTAACGCATGCCATCGAAATTTTTAACGGCACCTACCCTAAAAAATTTCTTCATCAATTGATTTCTGGTCAGTTAGATCTTGATAGGATGGATTATTTAAACCGCGATAGCTTTTTTACGGGCGTAAGTGAAGGTGTAATCAGTTTCGATCGGATTATTAAAATGTTCAACGTTTACGATGATGATTTAGTGATTGAGGAGAAAGGCATATATTCTATTGAGAAATTTTTAATTGCCCGCAGACTGATGTATTGGCAGGTTTACCTACACAAAACCGTTATTTCTGGCGAGATGATTTTGGTAAAGCTATTAGAGCGTGCAAAAGAATTATCAGCCGCAGGAACCGATTTATTTGCTTCACCATCGTTAAATTATTTCTTAAAAAACGATATTAACGAGGCTAATTTCTTCGCTCAGCACGAAAATCTTGAACAT
Source organism: Pedobacter psychrodurus (assembly GCF_004331735.1). Taxonomy (GTDB): domain Bacteria; phylum Bacteroidota; class Bacteroidia; order Sphingobacteriales; family Sphingobacteriaceae; genus Pedobacter; species Pedobacter psychrodurus. The sequence continues at coordinate 7,097 of NZ_SJSO01000005.1, read as the reverse complement.
TTTACTAACCTGGATGATCAGGACATTTATGCAGCAGTTAAGGTTTGGACCAAACATCCAGATAAAATCTTATCTACGTTATGTAAAATGCTTACTTCCAGAAATCTTTATAAAGTAGAAATGGGTAACGAAATGGCTGATCACGACCGTGTAAAATTTTTGCAGGATGTCGCTGTTAATTTATTAGAAATCAAGGCAGAAGAGGCCCGATATTTCGTTTTTACCGATTCTATACAAAACCGTGCTTATAATGCAGGCGTTGGAAATATTAAGATTTTGATGAAAAATAACGATATTGTTGATATTGCAAAGGCCTCTGATTTGTCTAATCTGGAGTCGTTGCAAAAAACAGTAGAAAAATATATCCTCTGCTACCCCAGAGGGATTTAAGGTTATTTAACAAAATATTTAACTTTTGGTGCCGTTTTAAGTCTTATTATTGTGTAAAATATACACACTTTAACCCTAGCAGGTTTTTTTGTTCATATCAATTTAACATATACCTTTGTACGATGCAATTTACTGCCACGCAGATAAGTCAGTTTCTAAACGGTTCCATTGATGGTAACCCTGATGTAGCCGTTACCGAACTTTCTAAAATAGAAGATGGAAAGGAAGGCTCTTTGTCTTTTCTTTCGAACCCTAAGTACGAAAACTTCTTGTATTCTACTCAGGCTTCTGTCGTTATCGTATCAAAGGATTTCGCTCCTACACAACCATATACCAGCACCTTAATCAGGGTTGAAAATCCTTATAGTGCCTTTACCATTTTGTTGGATAAATATAACGAGGCGGTAAACGCACAGGTTGCACAATCTGGAATTGATAAACTGGCTTTTGTACATCCAACAGCAAAAATTGGCAAAAATGTATTTATCGATGCCTTTGCCTATGTTGCCGAAAACGTAGAAATTGCAGATGGATGTAAAATAAATGCGCAAACTTTTATTGGCGCTAATTCTAAAATCGGCAATAACAGCACTTTTTTTCCTGGTGTAAAAATTTATCACAATTCAATAATCGGTAACAGAGTTGTCATCCATGCCAATACCGTTATCGGAAGTGATGGTTTTGGGTTTGCCCCACAAAAAGATGGCACTTACAATAAAATCCCGCAGATTGGAAACGTTATTATCGAAGATGATGTAGAAATTGGCGCGAATACAACTGTAGATCGTGCAACAATGGGATCAACAATTGTAAAAAAAGGTGCAAAAATCGATAATCTGATCCAGATTGCACACAATGTAGAGATTGGCGAGAACACCGTTTTGGCTGCACAATCAGGGATATCAGGAAGTACAAAAATTGGACCTAACAGTGTTGTTGGCGGACAAGTTGGTATAGCCGGGCACTTAACATTAGCAAAAGGCACCCAAATTGGCGCACAAGCCGGTATCAATTTTAATATTACAGAAGAAAATAAACAATGGCATGGTAGTCCGGCGCAACCATTGCGCAACTGGATGCGTGCCTCAGTAATTTTCAAACATCTTCCAGATGTAGAAAAAAGAATAAATGCGCTCGAAGAGGAATTGAAAAAGCTCACAGCTGAACTGGAAAAGAATACATTACACAATGAACGTTAGACAAAAAACGATTAAACAAGAAATATCAGCATCTGGTGTGGGTTTACACACAGGCGCTAATGTTACTTTAACATTTTGCCCGGCCCCCGAAAATCATGGCTTTAAATTTCAACGTATTGATTTAGATGGCCACCCGATTATAGAAGCTGATGCAGATAACGTTACAGATACCTCACGAGGTACTACGCTTACCCAAAATGGTGCTAGCGTAAGTACCGTAGAACACGTAATGGCATCCTTGATTGGTATGGACCTCGATAACGTACTCATTAAATTAGACGGACCAGAAACTCCAATTATGGACGGTAGCTCTATCCAGTTTGTTGATTTACTGGAAGAAGTAGGTACGGTTGAGCAAAATGCAGATCGTGAGTATTTCACCATTCCACATAACATTACTTATACCGAAGAAGATAGAAAAGTAGAAATTGTAGCCATGCCGTTAGACGACTATCGTTTTACGTGTATGATCGATTATAATTCTCCTGTTCTGGGCAGTCAGCATGCGGGTATTAACACCATTGCAGAGTTTAAGAAAGAAATTGCTTCTTGTCGTACCTTCTGTTTCTTACACGAATTGGAATATCAGTTATCCCACAATTTAATTAAGGGCGGCGATTTAAATAACGCCATTGTAATTGTAGATAAAGAAGTTACTAAGGATGAATTAAGCCACCTGGCTAAATTATTTAATCGTAAAGATATCGATGTTGCTCCACAAGGGATTTTGAACAACATGGAACTGCGTTATCAAAACGAGCCTGCCCGTCACAAACTACTAGATATGATTGGCGATTTAGCTTTAGTTGGCATGCATTTAAAAGGCCATATTATGGCTGCCCGCCCAGGTCACGCAGCAAACGTTGCTTTTGCAAAAAAGATTAAAGCAGCAATTAAAAAAGAGAAAAACAAAAAAATACAAAAGGTGTACGATCCAAGTGCAAAACCATTATATGACGTTGTTCAGATTATGGATATTTTGCCTCACCGTCAGCCATTTTTATTCGTTGATAAAATATTAGAACTTTCTAAAAATCACGTGGTAGGTGTTAAAAACGTAACCATGAACGAAGAGTTTTTTAAAGGTCACTTTCCTGGTGCACCGGTTTTTCCGGGTGTAATTCAAATTGAGGCTATGGCTCAGGTTGGTGGTATTTTAGTGTTAAGTACCGTTCCAGATCCTAGAAATTATTTAACTTATTTTTTAAAGATAGATAACGTACGCTTTAGAGCTCAGGTACTTCCTGGCGATACTATTGTTTTCCGTTGCGATTTACTTGAACCGATTAGACGAGGCATTGCCCAGATGAAAGGTGTAGGTATGGTTGGGGAAAAAATCGTTGTCGAAGCCGAAATGATGGCTCAAATTTCAAAAATTAAACAAGCAGAACCCGCCCAATAATGATACAACCTTTAGCATACATACATCCCCAGGCAAAGATTGCCGAGAACGTGGTAATCGAACCATTTGTAGTAATACATAAAGACGTTGTAATTGGTGAAGGAACGTGGATCGGATCGAATGTTACCATTATGGATGGTGCACGTATTGGTAAAAACTGCCGCATATTTCCTGGCGCTGTTATTTCTGGTGAGCCGCAGGATTTAAAATTTGCTGGTGAAGTTACCACAGCAGAAATTGGCGACAATACTACTATCCGTGAGTGTGTTACCATTAACCGCGGCACTAAAGATAAATGGAAAACCACTATCGGCAGCAATTGTTTAATTCAGGCATACTCGCACATTGCGCACGACTGTGAGGTTGGTAACAACTGTATTTTCTCTAATAGCACCACTTTAGCTGGCCACATTACCATTGGAAACAATGTGGTTTTGGCAGGTTTGGTAGCGATACATCAATTTGTTAAAGTGGGCTCTTATGCTTTCGTAACCGGAGGTTCATTGGTACGTAAGGATGTTCCTCCTTATGTAAAAGCAGCTCGCGAACCACTTTCTTATGCAGGCATCAACTCAGTTGGTTTGCGCAGAAGAGGTTTTACCAACGAACAGATTGACGAGATTCAAGAAATTTACCGTGTACTTTTCGTAAAACACAATAACGTAACTAAAGCTTTAGACATGATCGAAGCCGAATTTAAACCAACGGAAATCCGTGATGAAATTGTAGATTTTATCCGTAATTCTAATCGTGGGGTAATGAAGGGTTTCGGAATGGGAAGTTAAGCCTAAAGCAGAAAGACCAAAGCTTAAAGCAATATAAATATTCATGAGTGATTTAACGCTAATCAGAACCGATTCAGATCATGCCGATTTTAGACAGTTGGTTGCTTTACTGGATAATGATTTAGCGGTTAGAGATGGCGACGACCATGCTTTTTATGCTCAATTTAACAAGGTTGATGCCATTAAGGAAGTGATTGTTGCCTATCAACAAGGCCTACCTGTTGCTTGTGGTGCGATAAAACCTTTCTCGGCAACCGAAGCAGAAGTGAAAAGGATGTTTGTTCATCCCGAGCACAGAAATCAGGGAATTGCCGCTTTAGTTTTAAACGAATTAGAAAACTGGGCTACTGAAATGGGCTTTGCTGCATGTGTTTTAGAAACAGGCAAAAAACAGCCAGAAGCCATTGCGCTTTACCAAAAGGTAGGTTACCATATTACGCCCAACTACGGACAGTATATCGGCGTTGATAACAGCATTTGCATGACTAAACTGCCTACCGTTAAATCCTAAATGCTTAGCTACAAATGAAAATAGCATTAAATAACGCTGGCAGAAGGTTTAATAAAGAGTGGATTTTTAGAAATTTAAGCACTGAATTCACCTCTGGTAATAGTTATGCAATACTCGGGCCCAATGGTTCTGGTAAATCAACATTATTAAGTGTTTTAACCGGTAGTTTATCTCCTTCTGAAGGAGAAATTTCATTCTCAGACACCAAAGAGATTCCTGTAGAAAAAATCTATAAGTACATCAGCTTGGCGGCTCCATATCTCGAACTGGTGGAAACATTTACCTTGAAAGAGAGCATTGATTTTCATTTTAAGTTCAAAAATTTTGCCCCAGGCCTTGATTCAAAAAAGCTAATCACCGTACTGGGATTAGAAAAAGCAGCGAACAAAGAAATCAAGTACTTTTCATCGGGAATGAAGCAAAGAACCAAACTAGCTTTGGCATGTTGTACCGATACACCAATTTTATTTTTAGACGAGCCAACGAGTAATTTAGACGTTCAGGGAATAAGTTGGTACCGCGAACTGATCGAAAATTTCGGAAAGGACCGCCTGACAATAATTGGCTCTAATCAAATACAGGAATACGATTTCTGTACAAATCAGATACAAATATCTGATTATAAGTAAGTTAACACAAAATTCCGCTATCTACTAGACGTCTGTTTTGTCATACATTTGTATTAAAAATATTTTTTTTTAAAAACATTTTGTAATTACTAAATTCTTCTTACCTTTGCACCACCAAAAAGAGAAACAATTATTTAATTTATCTCTTTAAGTAAAAGATCATATTTTCCGTATTTCGGAATCAAAATATATAGCCCTTAAAGGCAAAGAGTTTTTCATAGTTTAGTTTGAGGTTTAGGTTGATTATGCCTTTGGAGTGGTTCCCAAAGGCATTTCTTTTATAAGAGGATTTTTATTGATTTATGCTGATGCGAGCGAACAGAAAAAACAAACTGCTCCTCAACGCACGGCGAAATACAGGAGCAAGCCGCTGTTCTTTACACAACATTATGTTTTCTAAACCCGATTGCACGGAAATCCTTTTTTGTAAATTTCGCAAGTTTTAAAAACCTACGAGGCTTATAGCAAAAAAGATTGCAGTAAAAGCGGGGCTATCGTAACCGATTAATCTAGGTTTTGCTTTCCAAATCATAATCCATTTATTTAACTTCGACGTTTAAAACAACCGAGAAGACAATATTTCATTATAATATGGCAAAGGCATCAGAAGTAAAAAGCGGAAATGTACTTCGTTTTAACGGAGAGTTGGTAAGTGTAGAAGAGTACATCCACCGTACCCCTGGAAATTTAAGGGCTTTTTATCAGGCGCGTATGCGCAACGTAAAAACCGGAAAAATTGTTGAATACCGTTTCAGGACTGATGAAGAGGTGACCATTTGCCGTGTAGAAACCAACGACTATCAATACCTTTATGAAGATGGCGATTATTTGGTGGTGATGGATAACAATACTTTTGAGCAGTACAATATCCCTAAGCTGCTTTTCGGAAACGCTATTAAGTTTTTAAAGGAAGGGATGAACGTAACCATCGCTTTTGAAAGTGACGAACCTATTGTTGCGCAATTACCCAATAGTGTAGAATTAGAAATTACCTACTCTGAACCTGCCGTAAAAGGCGATACCTCTACCAGTGCACAAAAATATGCTACTGTAGAAACTGGAGCAGAAATACGGGTTCCTTTATTTATTAACCAGGGCGATAAGGTTAAAGTTGACACCAAGACCGGCGAATATATGGAAAGGGTAAAGTAGTGTAATTAAAGGTTTAAATTTCCTTAAACCCTAAGCCTTATACCTTAAACCTTTATAGGTTTTTATCAAAATAATTTTACCTTTGCCGTCACGAAAAACTGAAATATAAATCCAATTTAGGATAATACAATATGGCAAAAGCATCAGAAATTAAAACAGGTAACATTCTTCGCATAAACAACGAACTGGTTACTGTTGACGAATGGAATCACCGCACACCAGGAAAAGGTGGAGCATTTTACACTGGTAAATTCCGTAACATTAAATCAGGCAGAATTGTTGAGGCACGTATGAATACCGACGAGGCAGTAGAAATTTGCAGGGTAGAAACCAGCGATTATCAATATCTATACGAAGAAGGCGACTATCTGGTAGTAATGGATAACAACAATTATGAGCAGTTTAACGTTGAGAAATCTTTATTTGGTTCGGCTATTAAATTTTTAAAAGAAGGCATGAACATTATTGTTTCTATGGAAAGTGAAGAAGCAATTATGGCTCAATTACCAAACTTTGCTGAGTTCGAAATCACTTATTCGGAGCCAGCGGTTAAAGGTGATACCTCTACAAACGCTTTAAAAGCAGCAACGTTAGAAAATGGCGTTGAGGTTAAAGTGCCAATGTTTGTAAACCAAGGCGATAAAATTAAAATCGATACCCGTACAGGCGAATACGTTGAGCGTGTAAAGTAGTTTTAAGCAAAATACATTGAAGCCTCTGAAGCGAATTCGAGGGCACTGAAAAAGTCTCTTTTTGAAAAGGGATAAAAGGAGTAGAAAACTAGTTTTTCTACTCCTTTTTTTGTATTTTAAGGTATATTATTACTGCTTTTAAGATGCTTCTTCAACAACAACAAATCCAGTTTAGTGAGTTTTCCAAGCTTTATGACCTAATTATTCCTAAGGAGAATTTACTTCGCAAGATTAGTGAGCTTATAGATTTTAGCTTTATCTATGATGAGCTAATGGGCAAGTACTGTCCGGACAACGGGCGTAACGCTGAGAGTCCGGTACGCATGTTTAAATATTT
>NZ_SJSO01000049.1 GCF_004331735.1 Pedobacter psychrodurus | reverse complement strand
AAGTATCAAAGGTAAAACCAGGGTACACCGGATGGCTAATAAAGAGCTTAAAAGATTGCTGCATATGTGTGCATTATCTCTAATTCAACATAATGCGGAATTCAAAACATATTATAATAGAAAAAAGGATGAAGGGAAGCATAGCATGAGCATAATTAATGCTGTTAGAAACAAGATAGCACTAAGAGTTGCTGCAGTTATAAAAAATCAAGCCAGCTATAAAAATAACTATAATATGGCTGCTTAAAATTTGTTTTTATCATAACAATCATGCTGAATTTATTTCAGCATCTTTCTTGCTATAAAGACCCTGAAATAAATTCAGGGTGACGACAACTAAGATAAAAATTTCAAATAATATTCTTTACGCAAATATTATCAATCTCAATTTACCTTAAAAATATATTCATTTAAAGGTAAAATGAGAGATCAAATCTATTGCCGCTTATACCTAAACTCCGATTTCCTACTTTTACCATTCAACTCGCCTTCTATCCAGGCAAGCATTTCATTTTTACCGTGATTTTGGTAAAATGAGAGATCAAATCTATTGCCGCTTATACCTAAACTCCGATTTCCTACTTTTACCATTCAACTCGCCTTCTATCCAGGCAAGCATTTCATTTTTACCGTGATTTTGGTAAACTATTCTCTGCGGAAAATCATGTGTTTTATCTTCGAAAATATAGGCCTCATCTTTTGTAGAGATCAATTTGAAACAAGTCTCCCTCCCTCCATTCTGTCCGGTTACGGTTGAGCAATAAAAAATCTCTTTTCCAATCTTTTTGATATGAAGGGTTTCTGTAAGCAAACTATCCCCTTTGGCATTTATTCGATAGCTTTTGCCACTAAGCGTTTTATCTGGATTTTGGATCCACTGCTCTATAATTTTACCCTTGGCGGCTTGCATTTCCCATGAACCTAAAATAAAAGCAAAGGCCTTTGAAGGGTCTTTTTGTGCTTTCACATTGGTGAAAAAGCCAATAAGAATTAAGACCATGAAATTTAAACGAGTTCTTTTCATTTTCCTATCGTATTTGTAAGGTGTGCCAAATGATGCTTTCCATGCCAAGCGTACATACCCAGCATATTTGCTAAAGTAAGTTCTTTTCCTTGCGCAGGATGAATATACTTTCGTTGATAATCTTCCGGTTTCAATGTTTTTAAAAAAGCAACCCAACGTTGGTGTAAAGCAGCCAATAAATCTATAGAAAGTTTAATATCTCCATTCTTTGCTTCCCCTGTTTCGGCCCAGCGCTCTTCGTAATATGGCCTGATTACGGGAACATCTTCGGTAATGGCTTGTTTGAAACGAATATAAGCATTCACATGGCTATCTGGAATATGGTGAACGACTTGTCTCAAGGTCCAACCTTCGGGGCGATACACTTGATTTAACTCTTCATCGGTTAAATTTTCAGTAGCCTTTTTTAGTTGGCTAGGTAAAGTGTCGATTTCGGAAATCCATATGTCGATTTGTCTTTGATCGAAAACGTCTGGCATTGAAAATTGGCCAATGGGGTATTTAAGCTGTTCTAAATCCATGAAACCAAAATAGGCTTTTTGCATGAATTATTTTGCCACGGAAACACGGAATCCATGGAATATTTTTACATCAATTTCTTTAACCACTTTAACAAGCCCATTTTTGGTGCATATGGAGGATAAATCATCTTAGTTAACCCCAATTTAGACTGAAAAACCACCGCCCTTTCATGCGAAAAGGTTTTGAAACCAAAAATACCATGACAGCTACCTATCCCACTATTGTTAACCCCACCAAACGGCAAATTAGGATTACTAATATGAACCAGTACATCGTTCACACAGGTTCCACCCGCGCTGGTTTCGTTGATGATTTTATTCTGATTTGGCATACTGTCAGAAAAAATATAAAGTGCCAAAGGCTTTTCTTTCCTGTTCACAAAATCAATGGCCTCCTGTAGATTATTGTACGTAATAACTGGCAAAATTGGCCCGAAAATTTCTTCTCGCATGATGGCATTTTTTTCATTCACTAAAGTTAAAAGCGTTGGTGTAATGGTTAAATCTTGTTCATCCGATTTTCCGCCGAAGGCCAATACTGCACCATCACGAACAGCCTCTTCAATTAATTTATTTAAGCGATTAAATTGCTTAAGGTTAATGATTTTGGCATAATCATTTTTGTTAATTATCGATTTTTCAAAAAACATTTTCTGAACAGCCGTTTTGTAATGTGCTGCAAAATCAGTCAGCATGTTTTCTTTAATCAGCACATAATCTGGGGCAATACAGGTTTGGCCGCTATTAACCAATTTGCCCCAGGCAATTTTTTCAGCTGCTTGTTGCAAATCATAGGTTTCATCTACGATAGCAGGCGATTTCCCACCAAGTTCTAAGGTAACTGAAGTAAGGTTTTTTGCCGCAGCTTCCATCACAACTTTACCGATTGCTGTACTTCCGGTAAAAAATATATGATCAAAAGGAAGTTTTAACAGCGCTCTAGAAACTTCGGCATCACCTTCAAAACAGGCAATTTCTTTTGGATCAAAAGTATTGGAGATCAGTTTGCTGATTACGCCTGCCGTTGCTCCACTCAGTTCAGACGGCTTCAGGATTACGCAATTCCCCGCAGCTATTGCCGAGACCAATGGACTCATAATTAATTGAAGTGGGTAATTCCAGGGTGCAATAATCAAACAAACGCCTTTTGGTTCATAATAGATTTTGTTACTTGCGAAAAGATTACCCATGGTCCTGCCAACCGATTTTGGCTTCATCCAGCTGTGCAGTTTTTTTATAGCGTGATCTATTTCAGCATAGGTAAAAAATAGCTCAGTTACTGCGGTTTCGAAACGATTTTTGCGCAAATCGGTTTCTAATGCCACATATATTTCCGTTTCGGCTTTTTCTAAAGCTTGCTTCAGCAACTTTAATTTTCCGATACGGGTTTTAGCATCTGTTTTACGCAATTCGAATTTATGTCGTTGTTGTAAATCGAAAACTGATCTTATCTGTTCTTCCATAATTAACAAACGCTAACAATTTTTACCATATAAGCAATTTAAGAAAATATAAGGTTTTGGAGTTATATGAAAATTAAATGGTTAATCCAGTTACCCAATTTGTGAGTTAAATTTAGTTAAAATGCATCCATTTCATTAAAAATTCATTCATTTAAAGCATATTGCAGCAAATTTTAATATTAACAGATGAAAAGATTGTTTTTTGTTTTCGCATTCATAATTCCCCTGGTTATACATGCTCAAACCCTAAAAACAGATGTATTGGTTATTGGTAGTGGTGATGCCGCCTATGCCGCATCTTTTCAGTCGTTCAAATCTGGTGTTAAAACCATTCTCCTCACGCAAAAAGAACAGCTCGATCTTAAGAAGGTTTCTGAAGGCAGGTCTAAAACAGAGACTACTTTCTATCTGATCTTTCTGAAAAGGGAAGTCGAAAATGCAAAAAGCTTAGAGACCCCCAAACAAAAACCTGATAAAAAGAAGCCTGTAAAAGTGATGGTTGATAGCACGCAGCTACTGAATGTAATTAACAATACTCCTTACGCCGAAATTAAACGATCAGGTAGTGGCTGGGAAGTGAAACTCACGAAAGACAACAGCATTAAGGCAAAAATCCTCGTTTTGGCCGATAAACCAGATCAGTTAATGGCTACATTAAAAATAACAAACTTAAATTCCGCCGCTTCAAGCCCATTAAATTATAACGAAAACCTTTATAGAACTTCACTAGCAAGCATTTCTTCGAACGGTGCGCGTTTCCTATCGCTATATAACTTACTCATCCCAAACCAGGAAAACCTCTTATATATTCCTGCAGATCAGTTTGAAATTGGCCCTGCCGCTGGTGCAACTGCAGCCTACGCGGCATTTTTCGACACCAAAACCAGTTTTTCGAACCTGAAAAGGATCCAGGGTGAATTGTTAAGTTACAAACATGCATTAATGCCGTTCGAAGATGTAAAAGTGATAGATTCTAATTGGCTAGCAATTCAAAAAATTGGGATAACGGGCATTCTTAAGGCTGAAATAAAGCAAGATAAAGCCTATTTCAATCCCGAAAAAGAAGTTACATACGATGAAATTAAGCAGCCGATCAAAGATTATTATTACAAGGCTCAGATCTGGTTAGATGATCATCAGAACACACCCATAAATTTAGAAAACACCATTGCTCTGGTTTGTTATGTCGGGAATAAATCAATTGATGCTACGAAGGCAGAACTCCAAAAAAAGTGGAACAAAAATTACAGGTTCGCATCTAAATACGACCTTAAAAAAGTGTTAACAAGGCGTGAATTTGCGGTAATCATCAACGAGTACTTAAAGCCTTTTGATGATGTAAACGTAGATAAAACCGGTAGGGTGATTCGCTAACCTCACCCTATGTAAGTTAATGCAGCTACTTCTGTCTTCCGTGTCCCTCTCCTTGAGGAGCTAATCTTTACACACATTTATTTATAGAAAACATATTATAACGATCTGATTATCAATTATTTGTGGTTTATTTTTTGTATCTTTAATGATGTTAGATCATTGTTATTCAGGTGTTTATAAAGGTTTTTTATCAGATAGTCGTATTGCAGTTAGATTAGAAAATTGTTTGTCAGATTTATTATCTTCGGGAACAGCAGTCATCAATCGGTTAGCTCCAACCCATTCCTTAAAAGCTGCCTTCTATCGTATGCTATCGAACAAGCGATTGGAACATGATGATATTCTTGAAGGTGGCT
>NZ_SJSO01000048.1 GCF_004331735.1 Pedobacter psychrodurus | reverse complement strand
TCAATCCCAATAAAAAAATTTGTAGAGACAATCATCCTGTTATTTTTTATGTTTGTAATAGTTACCTAATTTTTACCCCATCGATCCTAGTCCTTAATAATGGGTATTGCCCTAATTGTTATCTGGTCACTAAGGGAAAAAACGGTAGCGGATTGCATCATGCTATAGGTATAAAAACCTTGACGAAATATTAATGTGCCGCTACCGCTTTAGGTAATCTGATAATTAAGCTAAGTAAAATAAATATTAGATTTTCTTAAATAATATATCAAAACAAATCTAAAGGACGATCGTCTTAGAGAAATGAGCTAAAAAATTGATATAGACCACATATAATCGAATCAGTTTGACAAACAAAACCCCCCCGCAGATTTACATCTACGAGGGGTTATATTTTGAAAAAGCCAGATTAAAGCTTTAAGACGATTATCGATCAATCGAACCCATAACTTTTTGGCCGAAAGCATTTAGTGCGTCCTTTTCTGCTGCACCTTCACTTACCATTTGATGTACTTCTAAGGCACCGCAAATATTGGTAATCATTTCGCCTGCAACATCAACTTCGTGTTCGCTAACCCCTCTAAATTCGCAAAATGCTTCTAAAACTTCTAAAGTTGTCTCCAATTGTGCCGGAGTGGTGTTTTGAAATAATTGTCTTATAACCGGAATCTTCATTACTTTATCTTGTTAAATAGTTCTATTAAACCTTCTGCTTTGTTGGTTTGCACCTGATCTACCAAGCTACCGCCTTCAAAAGCTGCGAAAGTTGGTAAATTATCAACGTTTGCAAATTTGCGTGAGTTTGGAAGTTTTTCGGCATCAACAATCAAGAAAGCTACATCTTCATTTTCTGAAGCCAGTTTTTTAAACTTCGGTTTCATGATCCGGCAGTTTCCGCACCAAGATGCAGCATACTGAACCATAACCTTCGAGTTCTCGGCTAAATATTGTTGAAGATTATCTTCTGTTAATTCTAAAAACATAACCTTTTGTTTAATTAGTTAGCGGCTAAATATTCAGCTACGCCAGTTCTGTTTGCGTTCATTGCTTCTTTTCCTTCTTCCCAGTTTGCAGGACAAACTTCGCCATGTTTTTGAACGTGAGCATAAGCATCAATTAAACGTAAATATTCTTTAACGTTTCTACCTAGTGGCATATCGTTCACACTTTCGTGGAAAACTTTACCAGTTTCGTCAATTAAATATGTAGCTCTGAAAGAAACATTCGAACCAGAGAAAGATTCGTTTCCTTCTTCATCGTAGTTAACTTCTTGGTCTAAAATATCTAAGATGCCAGATAACTGTCTGTGAGTATCAGCTAAGATCGGGTAAGTAACACCTTCAATACCGCCGTTATCTTTTGGTGTGTTTAACCATGCGAAGTGAACTTCGTTAGTATCGCAAGATGCACCGATTACAATTGTATTTCTTTTTTCAAATTCAGGTAAAGCAGCTTGGAAAGCGTGTAATTCTGTAGGGCAAACGAAAGTAAAATCTTTTGGATACCAGAACAATAATACCTTGCTATTTTTGTTTACAGCCTCTTCAAATACATTGATTTTCAAGTCATCACCCATGTCTGACATTGCATCAATACTAACACTTGGGAATTTTTTACCTACTATTGCCATAATTTTTTATTTTTAATTTTATGCTGCAAAGGTAAGGCTAAAAGAGGAGTCAATCAACCCCGTTTTACTAATTGTTAATTGTATTTATTGATAACGATATAGATGAAAACTATATTATTGAAATAAAATATAGCTGAGTTCTATTCCTTTGTTTTGCTGTCATGCTGAGGTACGAAGCATCTTTGAGGAATTTATACGTAATGGCCGTCATCTCGACTGAAGCGTAGCGAAATGGAGAGATCTATGGAGATAGATTTCTCGACTGCGTTGCACTTCGCTCGAAAAGACGACCAGCTTAAGGAAAAGCTACTTCTTCAACGTATTTTCATACAGTTTAAATATTCTTTTATATTCATCAGTCCAACTGCTGGGCTCAATAAAACCGTGGTCTTCAACGGGGTAAACGGCGAGTTCCCAATTGTTTTTTCCAAGCTCTATAAAACGTTGGCTAATGCGTACAATATCCTGAAAATGAACATTTACATCAACCATTCCATGGGCCATTAAAAGGTTGCCTTTTAACTTATCGGCAAAATAAATCGGTGAGCTTCTTTTGTAGGCAATCGGGTCGTTATAAGGTTCGTTTAAAATATTTGAGGTATAACCGTGGTTGTAATGCGCCCAATCGGTAACCGAACGTAAAGCCGCACCGCTGGCAAAAACATCTGCTTCGTTAAACATCGCCATCAATGTAATAAAACCACCATACGAGCCTCCATATAAACCAACATGCTGAGGATTAACACCATATTTCTCAACCAAAAATTTAACGCCATCCACTTGGTCGGTTAAATCTTTTCCACCCATGTGGCGGTAAATGCCCGTACGGTGATCGCGGCCGTAACCAGAACTCCCGGTATAATCAATATCGATTACGGTGTAACCGTTATCGGCCAGTAAATTATTGAACATAAACTCGCGGAAGTAAGTGCTCCAGCCAAAGTGAACGTTTTGAAGATAACCGGCACCGTGAACAAAAACTACAGCAGGATGGTTAGCATGTGGATGATCCGATTTATACACTCTTGCATAAACATCTGCGCCATAACGGTTTTTAAAACTTACCATATCTGGCTGGCGCCATTTGTAGGAATTAAATTCGGCAGAAGTAGATCGGGTAATTTTTTCGGCTTTAGCACCAACCTTATTTGGCTGAAGATACAACTCTCCAGGTTTGTCCATGAAAGAATAATTAATGGCAATGTATTTTTCGTCAGGAGAGAGGGTGATATCATTCAAGCCTTTCATGGTGGTTATTTGCACAAGTTCGCCCCCATTGGCACTGATTTTAAAGAAGTTTGTAATCCCTGGATGCTCTTTGTTTGTTTTAAGATAAAATGTACTTCTATCTTTTGATAGCCCAACCGATTGTACTTCCCATTTGCCAGAAGTAAGTTGTTTTTTGTCGCCCGTGGCCATATTAGCTACATAAAGGTGTGAATACCCGGTAGCCTCACTTTGATAATAAAAACGGTTGTTATCTATCCATCCAGTACTGCCTTGATAAAAGCCGCTAATGCCGGGACCACCAATCCAGGCTTCATCACGCTGGCGGTCTATTAAAGAAAATTTGCCGGTTAAAGCATCTAACTTTAAAATCCAGCGGTCTTTATTGTCAGTAGAAGTGGCCACAACAATTGCAGTACTTCCGTTATCGTTCCAAAGCGGACCAAAGAAATTTACGGGTCTATCTGCATTTTTCTTTTTTAAGGTATCTAATTCTTTTGGATAATCTTTTAGGTAATCAGGGAGATCTTTTATACCTGCAATGGTTGAAGTTTGAATCGCATAAACAGAATCTTTTTGGGTATCGTAGATAAAACCCAGCGAAATGTTTTCATTTTCGCCAACCTTTGTTCTGCCAGGAATATCTTCGGTATAACCCGATGATGTAATATAATTGGGAACAATGGTACTGTGGTTATTCTGGGCCGGAGTGGTGAGCTTATAAGTGATGAAGCGCCCATCGGGACTAATGCTTACGCCATTCAAGAACTTATCTTCGGTATAAAGCTCTTTTAATGGCTTTGTATCTCCAACAGCTGCACCTGAACGGCCTCTTCCTGCCCGGGAACTATTTCTGGTTTCAGCATTTCTTTTTTTAATGATATCAAACAGTTCGGTCTGCTGTGCTTTCAGCCATTTGTCCTGCTCGGTGAGTGGCTTGGTTTCTGGTCGGCCTGCTTTTTTACCTTTAACGAAATTGGTGAGCTGTTTGGTTTCGGCCGATTTTAAATCTACTTCAAATAAATTATCGCCCAATTGGTAAACGATATTTCCATTGGTTAAAAAAACAGGACTGTTCTCTCGCTCTTGCGTACTGGTTAACCGCGTTTCTTTGTTGGCTTTGAAATTCTGCAAATAGATATCTCCACTTTTTTCGGTTAAACCAAGAGAACGATTACTATTATAGGTATAGTTTAAACTTAATAGTTTTTCATCTTCCTTTTCTACTGCTTTAACAGGTTTTGTAGAGCTTGCCGAAACTTTGAATAATTCTTCTTTAACTTTATTTTCGGGGTTCCAGTTGAAATAAAGTGTTTTGCTATCCGCTGTCCAACGGAAATTAGTTGGTGCAACGCCCATCCATTTTGGGTCGCGCATTATTTTTTCGACGGTTAAGGGCGCTAGTTGTTGTGCAAAAGTATATTCGCCCGTGCAAAGCAAAAGGAAAAGTAAATATTTCTTCATGAATTTTAGGTTTGGTTGCAATTTAGGTAAAGCGTGACCTAATTTTAAAAGGAAATGGAAATGTTACAACACCTCACCCTATGAACGGTAGTGCTTTATGGCAAAGGCTGTTCATTCCCTCTCCTCAAGGCTAATCTTTACACACATCTTTGTGTTCCATTACTTGTGCATAAACTATAAATTGTTGGTTGAATTTATCTAACCCCTCTTTGATTGTGATATATCCTGGTGGACCATGAGATTTATATCCGCTCCATCCTGCCAGTCTAGCTAATAACCATGTGGCCCAAGCCAGGGTTTGCTTTTTGTATGGATTTTTCTGTAATTCTGTGCCTCCTTCCACTCGTTGTCTTACCATATCTAGATAATCTATTTGGTTCGAACTGAATACATCTGCTGCCTGCATCGATTCATCTTTCAGCCCAAGC
>NZ_SJSO01000047.1 GCF_004331735.1 Pedobacter psychrodurus | reverse complement strand
ATACTCAGTACATCCAAAGACAGAATAGTTGCTTTTAAAAGACTGGCAATTTGGTATAATCAGGTAGAAGCCGCTGGATTCAAGTCGTTTAACACCATTTCAAGAACGATACAGAACAACTATGAAACCATATTAAACTACTTTACAAATAGGAGTACCAATGCTTCTGCTGAATCTTTCAATGCTAAAATAAAAGCATTCAGGGCACAGTTTAGGGGAGTAAGAAGTGTAAAGTTCTTCTTATTCAGATTAGCTAAGATTTATGCCTAGTATTAATCCCCAACTTTTTTGCTTGATCCAAAACTGGTTCATTAGGTAGGAAACAAAAAAAGTCCCGAAATTTGCGGGACTTTCTTTGTAAATATTTTATAAGGCCTTATCCTTCCTGGTGTAACCAAGCTTTCTTAGCCAATAATTCTTCTTCGGTTTCGCGAATATCTTCATCATCTACGCAACAATCTACCGGACAAACTGCCGCACATTGAGGTTCGTCATGAAAGCCCTTACATTCTGTACACTTATCGGACACAATGTAATAAACTTCATCCGAAACTGCTTCTTGAGCTGCATCAGCTTCAATTTGTTGATTACCAAAATCAATGATACCATTTAAGTTAGTACCATCAGAAAAACGCCATGCAGTACCGGCATCGTAAATTGCGTTATTAGGACATTCTGGTTCGCAAGCCCCACAATTTATACACTCATCTGTTATTTTAATCGCCATGTTTTCGTCTAATTCTTTTGCTTAGTTTACCTTTGCGCTGCAAATATAAGATATAATCACTTAATAATAATTCTAAATATGTCAGCATTAACTCAAGAAAAAGTAATAATCGCGTTCAACAAACTGGGCTTATTGCTTACAAACCCTACTGACATACTAGGAAATGCATTTTATAGCGCTGAAAGTACAAATGCATGGTTTACCTCAGAAAACATAAAAAAATCTATTTTATCATTTGCTGAGATGTTAAATGAGGCTGATTTGGCCATTTGGTTTAAATCGGTTAAGTTTATTACATCACCTAAAAAGGTTGGATTAATCTTGGCAGGAAATATACCAATGGTGGGTTTACACGATGTTTTAAGCGTATTGGCCACAGGAAATATCGCACTAATCAAACTTTCTTCAGTTGATGATAAGTTGATTAAAGCCATAATTACTGAACTCATCACAATAGAACCTGCCTTTGAACATAAAATAGAATATGTAGAACGCTTGAAGGATTTTGATGCGGTTATTGCGACTGGGAGTAACAATTCATCACGTTATTTTGATTATTATTTTAGTAAAGTGCCCAACATCATTAGGAAAAACAGAAATAGTGTAGCGGTTTTAGATGGTTCTGAAACTTTCGAAGATATTCAAAATCTAGGTGCTGATATTTTTGATTATTTCGGTTTAGGCTGTAGAAATGTATCAAAAATCTATTTCCCGAAAGGTTACGATATCGCAAATCTTTACGAAGGGATTGAAAGTTTTCAGCCCATTATCAACCACTTTAAATACAATAACAACTACGATTACAATAAATCCATTTATCTGGTTAATGCAGCCAAACATTTCGACAATGGCTTTTTGCTGTTAAAAGAAGATGAGAGCCTTACCTCACCTTTGGCCGTTCTTTTTTACGAGGAATATGACAATCTTCAAGAAGTGGAAGAAAAATTAAAGGATAAAGCAGAAAACATCCAGTGTGTGATTACTAAATCACCTCTAAGTTTTAACACTTTTGGTTTCGGCCAAAGTCAGCACCCAAAACTTTGGGATTATGCAGATAATGTGAATACGGTTGAGTTTTTGAATAAATTATAATGATTTAAAATATCTCCGAAAAAGGGCCGTAAATTTAATGATAGATTGACGGCCCTTTCTGCCCGGACATAATTTTTCAAAACCATCAGGATCGTAAAAATTTAGCGGTTTGATCTGTTCTTTTGTAACCAGATGTACCAAAATACCACCACCATCATCAATCGAATACACCTCACCTTTTTTCCCAACCGGACAGGCCGCCCCCTCAATCGCATCATCCTTTAACAACCAGGGTTTTAGCGCTGAAACTTCATCCCAGAACTTAAGCAAACTATCTGGCTGAATATCTCTTATATTAAAAAACCGATTAATATCCACCGGTGTCTTATAAATATCCATCATCATTCTTGAAGACATCGCCATCGCAATTTTTCGGGGAACCTTGTTGATACTGCTATACCTCCTGGTGTCTTTATAAAGATAACAGGTTAATGTATCTCCCTTTTTGCTCAACAAATAAAAAACCGGAGGGTTTATCCAGGCTCCAGTATATTGAACTATAATTGTACTATCGGCATTGGCCTGCATAAATTTATGCATCGCAGTAGATTCATCTCTTTTCTGGGCATGGCTTGTTATGAACGCTGTAATTAACAACAGTAATATTATAAATTTATTCATTGATTTATGGATGCAAAATAATGCAAATTTCCATATAATTATGATTGAAGCATATTACTAAACTTATCGTTAAAATCTTAGGCATTTCTTATTTTTTATATGGATATTCGCTAAATGCCCTTTAAGCAATGCGTTATCTCCCCATATCTTTAGTTTTCTTTCTCATCCTGTTTTTTGGCGATCGTATATGGGCGCAATGTAACGGAACACTGGGCGATCCGATCAAAAATGAAACATTCGGATCAGGCACAAGTACTTTTGGTTCTTCCCTACCCAATGGCGTTACCAATTATACTTATGTTACTGGCTCACCAGAAGATGGGCAATACACTATAGCAAAAACCATATCCGGATTAAACGGAGGTTGGTACCAGAGTATTGTAAACCATACCCCCAACGATCCAAACGGATATATGATGGTCGTAAATGCTTCAAGAGATCTTGGGATATTTTATCAAACCACCATTACCGACCTCTGCCCAAATACCACCTACGAATTTTCTGCGTGGATTATTAATATTTTAAAAAACACAGGATTACAGCCAAATGTTAAATTTACGATAGAAAATAACGGTGTCGAAATTCTCCAGTTCGCAACCGAAGATATTCCACAAAATACAGGCTGGATCAAGTATGCAAAAACATTTGTTACCCCGACTGATTTAGGTACAATCACCTTAAAAATGACCAATCTAACCCCTGGTGGAGGCGGAAATGATCTTGCATTAGACGACATCACCTTTAGTGCCTGCGGGCCAACCCTTACACCATTCATAGCAGACAATACATCAACATCTGCTCAAATATGCGAAGGAAATGATGCTACGTTCCATTTCAAAACTGACATTACCACTGATGTTTATCAAAATCCCAGGTATCAATGGCAGGTAAATACAGGTAGTGGCTTTACGGACTTACCCAATGAGCAAATGCCAGAATTAACTGTTTCGTTCCAAAATGCAGTTAAAGGTGTATATCAATACCGTATGTTGGCAGGTGATGGCAATAACATCAATTCTCCAAATTGCAGGATAGCCGGATCACCATTAACCCTTACCGTGAATCCATTACCAATTCCCTTAGCTAAAAATTCTGGTTCCGCTTGCATTGGCGCTACTATTCAGCTCAATGCATCTGGTGGAACGAGCTACCGTTGGACGGGGCCAAACCAATTTACATCTACCGAAAAAAGCCCCTCTATTCCCAATGCTACCAAATTGATGGAAGGCACTTACACTGTAGAGGTTAAGGCAAACGGATGCACACAAAACGCAACAACCCATGTTGAAGTCAAAGATCCTATCATCCCGGCAACCAACATTCAAACTGCAACTATTTGCGAGGGTAAATCCATTCAACTGGAAGCCTCAGGAGGTGCTACTTATCTTTGGCAACCATCAACCGGTTTATCAGATTCCCGGATATCCAATCCAGTGGCCTCGCCAACTGAGACAACCACTTATATTGTCAAGATTTCTAATAATGCATGTTTTGAAACCAAACAAATCACCGTTAACATAAATAAAAATGCAACTGCCGATGCAGGCGCAGACCAGAAGATATTAACCGGACAATCAATAAATTTAAACGGCAAAGTAAGTGGCGATGATATTACCTATTATTGGTCACCATCCGACTATCTCGACGACCCAACCAAACTAAACCCTGTTGCTAAACCAACTGAAGATATTACCTATACCCTACACGCGATCTCAAATTCAGGCTGTACCAGTGCAATCGATAAGGTTTTCATAAAAGTGTATCCAAAAGTAGTGATCCCCAATACCTTCAGTCCAAATGGCGATAATATAAACGACACCTGGAATATCCCTGCTGCTGCCACCTTTCCCAACCCAATCGTAAAAATTACCAACCGTTATGGCCAGCTTGTGTATCAAAGTACAGGTACCTTCAAGCCCTGGGATGGGAAAATGAATGGGAAAGATCTCCCTCCGGCAGTATATTATTACACCGTCTATTTAAACGAGGATTTTAAAACGTATAGCGGATGGATAATGCTGATGAGGTAAAAAAACTTCTAAATCCGTTAACTTTCGCCCTGTTACTTTTAATGGAAATAATAAGCTAAATCCTACGATTAAATCTTAAAATTCTTTAACATTGCACTAAGCCTGAGCCAGTAAATGCACTTTCTAACAAAAGCGTTATTCTTTCTTTATATCTTCCTGTTTGCAAATTTTGCAAAAGCGCAGCTTTGCAGCGGGACTTTCGGACAACCACTCATTAGTCAAACCTTTGGCCAGGGAAACAATACCGATAACTGGTATGGCCCATTGGCGCAATATGCACCAGGTGCTTCTACCTATACAACTTTCGTTGGTCCTCCCGGAGTAATCCCACGTAATTTAACTGCCAACCAATCGGGATTGGTAAAAACGCCAGCAACACCTGGTAATCCCTACCCTATTTATTGGCAACCACATGCTGATCACACCGGAAACCCTAATGGTTTAATGCTTCTAATTGACGGGATTGCTACACAAACCGTATTTTTTGAGCAACAAATGGATAATTTGTGCCCGAACACCACTTTGCGTTTATCCATTTGGGTATTGAATACAAATTCGCCTGCTGCTAATGCTCAAAATCCAAATATGGCCTTGCGCATCATCGACCCTAATGGTAATGTATTAAATGAGAAACCTACTGGAAGTGTGCCCGCAGATCTCACGTGGCATCAATATTTTGTAGATTTTACCAATGGCAACAGCTCAACCATAACCTTACAACTAATCAACAGAACACCAACAAATAGCGGCAACGATTTTGCTTTGGATGATATCACCGTACAAGCTTGCGGTCCATCTATCGCCCCATTTTTCAACACGAATACCGCTTTATTAAATATGTGTGAAGGCAATACGAGTAATTTCATTTTAGATGCAAATATTTCTGCTGGATATACAAACGCAGTTTACCAATGGCAGGAAAATACAGGTAACGGCTGGACCGACATTGTTGGCAAAACCACGAAACAAGCTTCGATAGATTTTTCGAACCGTTTACCAGGCACCTATCAATACCGGTTAATTACGGCTATGAATGGCAATATTGATAGAACTTATTGCAGAGCAATATCGGAACCCTTGACCGTAACAGTAAATGCTTTGCCTATCGCTAAAGCTGAAAACTTTGGCCCTATCTGTGTTGGCAGTGTAAGCTCCCCTGTTTTTCAGACCACTCAAAAGTATAATTTTGTCCTCAAATTTCCTTCAATAAATCGATGGGAGATTTGAAGTTCAACGCTTGATGTGGTCGATGGTAATTATAGTCCATCATCCATTCCTCCACTTTCTCCCTCACATCATCCAGGGAGTGAAATATGTAGGCATTTAACAATTCTCTTCTGATGCTTCCATTGCATCTTTCTATATATGCGTTCTGTGTTGGTTCTCCAGGCTCGATAAAAAGCAGTTCAACATTGTTTTCCTTTGCCCATTCATCCAGCTTATT
>NZ_SJSO01000046.1 GCF_004331735.1 Pedobacter psychrodurus | reverse complement strand
TGTTGGGATAACGCAGTTGCAGAGAGTTTCTTTAAAACTATAAAAACAGAAATGATATACCAGCAGATATATAAAACAAGATCGAAGGCCAGTTTAGCCATTTTTGAATATATAGAGGTATGGTATAATAGAAAAAGAAGACACTCTTTTTTGGGGTACTTATCGCCATTAGAGTTTGCAAACAGCTCAATAAACCCTAAAATCGCAGCTTAAAAAAGAAAAAAATCTAAAGTAATGCTTCTCAATAAAAATAATAATATGACAACAAAAAATCTCTAGTAGACTATTGCAATTCCACATTACGATTCCCAATCGAGTTGGGAATGACGCTACGATATGTAAATGTCATTTCCACCCCAATGTTTTTTATCAAAAACTAACCTCTACCATTGTCGGATTCAGACGAATGGTCGTCATCTCGACCGCAGCGTTCCAAAGGAACTCCTTCGGAGGAGAGATCTTTGGACTATGTTAAAAGATTTCTCTCCCGAAGATTCGGGACTGCGCTTCATCCGATAGTTATCAGATCGAAATGACGACAACCTGAGACCATTTATTTCTCTTTAAATTCTTCATATCATTAATACTGATTTTTATACAATAAATTATTCCTCAGGATGATAATGCTTTTGTTTTCTTCATAATTTAATGACATTGACCGTGCGCTTATTGAAGGATTTTCTTAAACTCAATTTCTCACTATTTAAAATCAGGTATAGGAAATACATATCCACCAAATAAAATATACGACCATAAAAGGGTCCAGAATATGTTGAATATTTGTGCTGTAACGAATGTGAATGCGGGTTTTCCACCCTGAAGTTTCACCAGTGAAGAAAATTTAGCTTCCATACCAATTGAAATAAATGCTATTGCAAACCATACTGTACGTAAACCGTTTAAGGTTTGTGCAACGCTTTTTGCAGTTGTGGGAGATAACAGAAAAGAAAAGACCAAAGAGGCCGCAACGAAACCCAATACAAATTTCGGAAATCGCTCCCATACAATTTTCAACCCCGGGCGTTCTACTTTAAGTTGTACACCATCTTCAACCTTAGGTTTTTTATAGGCCCACCATATTGCAATAAAAAAAGCGGCAACACCAATAAAAACGTTTTGCGAAAATTTGGCAATAACGCCAGCCTTAACCGCTATTGGCCCAACCAAATCGCCAGCGGCAGTTACTGTTGCTGTGGTATCTAAAGTACCACCCAGCCATGCTCCTCCAATTACTTCAGGGATATTAAAATATTTTACTGCCCAAGGCAAAATAATCATCATCGGGATAGCCATAATCAACACCAGCGTGGTTACGTACGATAATTTACGTTTATCGCCATTAATTGCTCCAGCGGCTACAATAGCCGCAGAAACACCACAAATAGATACGGCAGAGGCCAATATTACCCCAAATTCATCATCAACCTTTAACTTGCGACTTAACCACAGCGAAAAAAACCAAACCACAGTAACTACAATAACTGCCTGTATTATACCCGGTAGCCCAGCCTTAATCAAATCGGCCGATAAAATAGTTGTCCCCAATATCACCAAACCTGTTTTAATATAAAACTCTGATCGTACTGCTTCTTTTAGCCAGGATGGCAACCTGACCAGATTACCTAATGCGATACCAATAAGCAATGCAAATACCACATATTCTAATCCAAAATAGGATACACTTTTATTACCTCCTATAATAAAGGAAACGATAGCTAAAAAGTAAATGAGTGCAAAACCACCAGCAAACCGTGCAACATTGCCCCCTGATAAACCTATAGCTATCGAAGCTAAGGCCAGAAAAACTGCACCCATTTCAACAATCAACAATAAATTAGATGCTGATAATATTTTACCTAAAAGATCTTCGCTATTTGCCCATTTAAATACAGGTAAAGTTATTACAGTACCATTGCTGGTTAAATAAAGTACGGTGGCAATAATAATCGTTCCCAATATAACTGCCCACCAATCTTCGGTAAGAGATTGTAAAAATGTTTTCTTGTCTGGGCTTATCCCAGCATCAGTTAAGGCTCCAGTAGTATCGGCTGCGTTGTTTCGATTCGACATTAGTTGATTTATTTATGGTGTTAATTTGATTTTCATTATAAAATACTGGCGGATGTATTTACTTAAACTGTAAACAAATTCACAATATCGAACTAAAATAAATATTCAGGAGGATTTTATCCGTAACAAATATCTGACGCTGTGAACGCTTAGTCCCTCTCTGTGTTGGTGGTTAAAGCGCAGAGCGCATTGTTTTTAAATAAAAAAGTCGCCAAATATATGACGACTTCCTAACTTATAAACTTTGTTTATGAATTGTGATAAGATTTAATGCTATAAAATTGGTTCAGGTTCATTCTCTTGTCCTTTCTGCTTTCTCTTTCCTATGCTTTGCACCATTTCACATTGCTGTGGATTTTTTTCAAATGGAGGGCTAACCAGGAAAAGTGTCGACATTAAGCTTGCCAATCCAACCAGTAAACTGTTGGTCGTGGTATTTTGATGATTTTCCATGATGATGTGTTCGATTAAAAAGTTGCTGATGCATTTACGGCAGAAATTATCCCCGTTGTTTTATGCTGAACCATCCCGATTACTTCCCATTTTTCGGCATTGCTACTTTTGGGAATTTTCAATACTGCAATTCCTGATTTCGCATTGTTTAGAGACAGTGTTAAGGTTTTGCGTACAATCTGAACATGAGATAATTTAAGTCCTGCATTTTCCCCACGTTGTACATGGGTACTACCGTTCTTTTGTACCAGTGCAAAAAGAAGATCGTCGCTCGCCTGAGTATCTTTGGTTTCGTAATCTATTTTCAGTACATCTCCATCCCTTCTGGTATCAAAAGCTAAACTGGCTGTATGTTGTTTATTCACTAGCTGTTTGTTAATGGCATTTCTCACATCGCTTTCATTAGATCCTATAAATTCTTGAGCGCCGTTAATCACCAATTGAGGCGTATAAATCTGTGCACTTAGCCAGGAACTATATTTTTTTTGCCTTTTTGTATTTTCCGGGCTTCCAAAAACATCCTGCCAACCTAAATTATCAAAATAATCGACATGATATCCAAGTACATATACTGGTTTCCCGTTAGATTCTTTCTCCATTTTGGCCAGTAGTTCTTCTGCTGGCGGACAGCTCGAACATCCTTCAGATGTAAATAATTCCAAAACGGCAAAACCTTTTCCTTTAACAGGGTGTTCTGCTTTTTTTTCTCGTGCAGATCCTACCCAAATAAAGGCGCTAAGTGCTGTTACCGCCACAATGACTGCATTTACGATCGCTATTCTTTTTAGTGTTTTCATAATTTCTATTCTTTTTTGATCAAAAATAAGCGATCAATATGCCTGAAATTAGGTGGAAAAAGCTGAACCGGACAAATTAGCGGAGGAGCTAGACAAGAAGCCGGTAAGCAAGACAAATTAGCTATTAGCATGCCCTAAAGCAAAAAAGACCAGAAACGGATATCCGTTTCTGACCAAACTCGTTACCTTATAGCAGATAAATGTGGATTTCTATTACCTATCTTCCATCCACGAAAGAAAAGCAGGCGTTTTTTCCTTATTAATCAGCAATTTATCTGGAGTTTCAATCACCAGTTTTACAAATAACTTCCTTAAGAAATAATGCTCTATTTCTTTAATTGCTTTAAAATTCACTAAATATTGTCGGTTAACCCTAAAGAACTGTTTGGAGGATACCAACATCGTAATCTGATCAAGAGATTGGCTCAATGCAAATTCTTGCTTATCAAAACACATAATTGTTGAAGCGTCATTTCTGATATAAAAGAAAGCAATATTTTCGGTTTGAACAGTGGTATATTTCTGGTTTTTAAACACCAAAAAACTCTCCTTTCCAGCTGGGCTACTCAATTTTGTCAATAAATTGCTTAGATCGGGTATTACCTTTTGCTGAAAAAAATTCTGAAGGCCGTCTACCTTTTGAAAGGCCTCTTGAATATCTATTTTAGAAAATGGCTTTAACACATAATCTACTCCATTACGTTTAAAGGCTTCTAACGAATATTCATCAAAGGCCGTACAGAACACAATTGGACTATTTACTTTAACCTGTTTAAATATTTCAAAACATAATCCATCTGCCAATTGAATATCCATAAATATCAGATCAGGTTGTGGCTGTTCCGATAGTGCTTTCACTGATCCTTCAATACTCTGGTATTGCCCTACTATTTTAACATCGGGTCTAAGGCTCAAAATTATATTTTCGAGTGATTTAGCTGTTTTCAGCTCATCCTCAATGATGATGATGTTCATGAATTAATGGGAGTTTAATTTTAAAAATTTGGCCATCATTACTAATTTCAATTGGCTTTTCAAGAAGATGTTGGTAGCGTAGCGTGATATTTTTTAGCCCCACACCCAATGAGTTGTTATTAGCTGTTTTTAAACGTATAGGGTTTTCCAGAACAATTTGCCCGTCTTCGGCATACAAACTGATGTGCAAAGGTTTATCTAACGAAACTACATTATGTTTGATACAATTTTCGATTAAGAGCTGCAGTGTAAAGGGAGGAATTAAGGTGCGTAAAATTTCTTCTTTTAAAGTAGAAGTAAAGCTAAAGCCTCCATCAAATCTTGCCTTTTGTAAAAATAGATAAGCATTCAATATTTCCATTTCTTCTGAAACGTGAATCAGGTCTAATTTACGGCTTTCAAGGGTATATCTATAGAAATTAGAAAGCTTAAGGATAAAATCAACAGCCTCTTCGTCGCCGATTTCTACCATAGCCTTTAGGGTATTGAGGCTATTAAAAAGGAAATGGGGATTAACCTGTTGCTTAAGCAATTCGTACTGAGCACCCAAACTATCACTTTTGATTTTCTCCAATTCCATGCTCACCTGTTGATTTTCGTAATTTTGCTGTAACAGATGGAGGAACATATAAAAAATTAAATTGATCAATATCCCCCGTACCTCGACCATCAACATCGTAGGGCCAAAATTAATGTGTGAAAGGATTAATTGCTGAATCGACGCCAGGCAAAGCATAACCCCAATACCAATTAAAAGACTTTTGAACAACTTGGAATAGGAAATCCCTTGTTTATTGGGTCTGCTGCTTTTTCGCGACAGCATATAAATATTTAAATACCACATTAACAAAGCAAATATTGCTGTGATACCCGCATTAACAGCGGCTTCGGCTGCATTAAAATGGCGCTCTGCAATTTGAGGAACAGAAGATAAAAGTCCAAGAAAAATGGAACTTACCCAGATAATAGTAGGCGAAATTTTTAAAGGGCTTTTAGTCATATCAGTTTTTAGCCTGGCTAATTAGGTTGGGGTAATCAAAAATAATAATTTATTACGCTTAAATTTAAAAGATTATGATGGTGCTCATCTCAATCTACATCACATATATTTCTTCTTTTTTAGCGAAACTAAGTACCCACATCATGTAGTTAAATAATTCCAAAGCTGAACTAGACAAATTGGTTGATGAAATAGACAATACCAAACTTAAATCAGCAGAAGAATTGTATTTTTTATTTCGATAAGAGCTGTGATTTGTTAAAGTAGATTATCAAAGCGCATAAAAGCTAGCAAAAAAAGATACATCCACACGATCGCCTACACAAAATGGCAACCACTCCTTTCGACTCAATTCCAGTCCTACTCAGGCTTAACAATGTATAAGTCAAAACCTATTTTGTCTATTTCGTCCCGAAAAGGGTAATCTATTCTTTGTAACCGCATTAATTTTGACATAACTAAGGGAGTAAAACATTAATCGTCAACAAATTTTAGAACTATGGAAAATCAAAATAATTATAGCCGCCGACGCTTTTTAAGTGTAGCCGCTTTAACCATGGCTGTTGCAGAACTTGGAGGGTTAAACCTTTTAAACGCGCAAGAAAATGTAAAGAACAAATACAGCAACAATAAAACGCACAGCAATACATCCTTCGATTCGATAAAACAGATTCATGCAGGCGTGTTAAATATGGGTTATGCAGAAAGCGGACCAGCAGATGGTGAGCCAATTATACTGTTACACGGATGGCCCTATACAATTCATAGTTATGCTAATGTAGCAGCCTTGCTTTCTGAAGAAGGATATCGGGTAATTGTTCCACACCTTCGCGGCCATGGCAGTACGCAGTTTCTTTCGGCAAAAACGCCAAGAAATGGACAACAATCGGCTATTGCTGCAGATATTATTGCCTTGATGGATGCCTTAAATATAGATAAAGCAGTAATTGGTGGATTTGATTGGGGAGCAAGAACGGCCAATATTATGTCTGCATTGTGGCCTGAGCGTTGTAAAGCAATGGTTTCGGTAAGTGGATACCTTATTGGAAGCCAGGAGGTAAACCAGAGCCCCTTGTTGCCAAAAGCAGAATTATCATGGTGGTATCAATTCTATTTCGCAACAGAACGCGGCCGTTTAGGATATGAAGCTAACCGAAAAGATTTTGCAAAACTGATTTGGCAAACCGCTTCTCCAGAATGGAAATTTAGTGATACCGTTTTCGAAAAGTCTGCAGCGGAATTGGATAATGCAGATCATGTTGCCATTGTAATCCATAATTACAGGTGGAGACTGGCGCTGGCAGAAGGGGAAGCGAAATATGATAAATATGAAAAAATGCTAGCCACATTTCCAGCTATAACGGTTCCGAGCATTACGCTCGAAGGCGATGCCAATGGTGCACCACATGGTAACCCAAGTAATTATGCGGCTAAGTTTAAAGGCAAATATGCACACTACAACCTAAGTGGTGGCATTGGGCATAATCTTCCTCAGGAAGCACCTAAAGCATTTGCAGATGCCATTATCCAAGCAGCAATGATGGCCTAGTAACGGATCAAGCAAAAAAGTTGGGGATTAATACTAGGCATAAATCTTAGCTAATCTGAATAAGAAGAACTTTACACTTCTTACTCCCCTAAACTGTGCCCTGAATGCTTTTATTTTAGCATTGAAAGATTCAGCAGAAGCATTGGTACTCCTATTTGTAAAGTAGTTTAATATGGTTTCATAGTTGTTCTGTATCGTTCTTGAAATGGTGTTAAACGACTTGAATCCAGCGGCTTCTACCTGATTATACCAAATTGCCAGTCTTTTAAAAGCAACTATTCTGTCTTTGGATGTACTGAGT
>NZ_SJSO01000045.1 GCF_004331735.1 Pedobacter psychrodurus | reverse complement strand
AGGATCAAACTCTCCATTGTAAAATGTGTTGTAAGATGCTGACCAGTTTTAACTATTGTTAAAAATAGTCTTCTTTTTTGTTATGTTGTCTGTTAGACACCACCTTTAAAATAAAGCTACGTAATCATGTACTTTGATCAGTACTCCATTACCTCGCTACGCTACATTGACATCTCTTTTAAGAACTTATCGACCGTTAACCTCGCGGTTGGTCTTTTTATATATCTTCAAACTTCAGTTCGTTTAAGTCTTATTCGTCTTAAACATGTTTTCGTTTGTTTCAATCTTTTTTCGTTATCCTTCCGACATCCGCCGTTCCGATTTTTCCCTTCCCTTTCGGTTGGGAGTGCAAAGGTAAGGATCTTTTTTAAACTTCCAAATAAAATAAATTTTATTTTTTTGATCTTCTTTTTCCTCTTAACCTTATTTCAATACGCTAATTTTATTCAGCTTTCCGTCGAAGCGGGATGCAAAAGTAGGAATTTTTAACACACAAGCAAAGCTTTTTTCCAGATTACCGAAGAACTTAACGTAAGTAGATGGTTTACAACTAGAAAAAATAATACAACAGGCAAAACTTTTTGTTATAATAGGTGTTAAAGCGGCCCAGCCATTTAGACTTCCGAAGTTTCCCAGGCTCCCCGCCCCTGAAAACTTCGGAAGTTTATGCCACCTAAACCCGACAGCAGTGGCAGCCCACGGTTTTTCTACTGGGGCTACAGCGAATGGCGGGAACAAACTTATATAGTAGCAACAAACCTGCTTTCCAAAAAAATAAAGAAATTAATACATGCAAAATTTAGCTTCTAATTCTTTATGCTCTAACAATGTCTAAAAGTTTTTTACCCGCAGTTATAACAAGCACTGAGGCTAGTCCAGCAGCTAATCCAAAAGCAAATTCTCTAAGAATCGAAGGCCAAGTATGGAGAACATGATGTAGAAAGCCAATATTATGCGCAAAAATCCCACCTGAAACCAAGATCAACGCTACCGTCCCTACAACACTTAATATCTTTATTATAACCGGTAAAGAACGAACCAGTAGGCTTCCGAAAGATGAAAATATACCTTTTTCACCAGAGGCTTTCATTAATCGATATCCAACATCATCCATCCTTACAATAAGGGCTACGATACCATAAACACCAACGGTAGCCAACAAGGCTACAGCTGACACGGTCATAATTTGTATAAGCAGCTTTTCTTCGAGCACACTTCCCAAAGCGATAATTACGATTTCTATCGATAGAATAAAATCGGTAATGACAGCAGATTTAATCTTTGCTTTTTCTGCTTCCTCACCTTCTTGAATAATTTCTTTTGCTTCTACATGCGAGGACTTTGATCGATGAATAAAATATTCAACAATTTTTTCCACCCCTTCATAGGCCAAATAAAGCCCGCCCAATACCAAGATTACTTTGATCGCTACCGGGAAAAAGAAATTGAGCAATAGCGCAACAGGAACAATAATAAGCTTATTTATAAAAGATCCCTTGGTTATTGCCCAAAGCACGGGCAATTCTCTCGAGGCAAGAAAACCAGTTGATTTTTCTGCGTTTACCGCTAAATCATCTCCCAAAATACCAGCAGTCTTCTTGGCCGCTACCTTAGCTGTTACTGCTACATCGTCCATTAAAGCACCTATATCATCCAAAATCGCAAAAAAACCTGAAGCCATATCTAAATCAATTATGCCGCAAAATATCAAATCCTTTCCAGATTTAGACAATCATATTCAAATCTTTAAGGCTATATGGGCTAAAACAGTATTCTAGAGATAGAACCTATTTACTAAACCTATCACTGTACACGGTCATCGGGACGATAATCACTAAAAACATACCCTTTAAATGGTTAAAAGTATAGTTTAACTTAGATGTTGGGCATAATCCAGATGATTAAATATTTGATGATTTGGAGCGCAATAGTTGTAATATGTAGCTTGGGTTCCGTCCTGCTGTCCGTTTTACTTCGCCAATGAAGAATTGGCTTCGTGCCCACTTCCATCAGGGCTATGTGACAAGCTCCGGTATGCAAACTCTTAACTTTTCTTCAATCTTGGTTGAAATAACTTAACTATCTTCATTTCTTAATGGTAAGCAAACAAAGAATAGGCCAAACAGAATGCTTATAAACCAAGAAAACCCTTCAACATTTCTGCTGAAGGGTTTCTTTTAAGATTTGGCACCGACCTACTCTCCCACGTGTTACCGCAGTACCATCGGCTCTGGTGGGCTTAACTTCTCTGTTCGGAATGGGAAGAGGTGGACACCACCGATATAGGCACCTAAATGTTTTTATTTGAGCTGAAAGGATAAAGCTCAAAGCTTAAAGCTACTGTATTTCGCTTTAGTCTTTAGTCTTTTAGCTTTCCGCTTAAATGACATATTATTGAAAGAAGTTATTATGAAGAACAAACAACAGTCTGTTTGCTTTGAAAGCTTCGGATGATTAGTACTACTCGACTGTGCTGTCGCCAGCTTTACATCTGTAGCCTATCAACGTAGTAGTCTTCTACGGTCCTATATGGAATTCTCATCTCGTGGCTAGTTTCGCACTTAGATGCTTTCAGCGCTTATCTATTCCCAGCGTAGCTACTCTGCAATGCCCCTGGCGGAACAACAGATTCACTAGAGGCTAGTCCAACCCGGTCCTCTCGTACTAAGGTCAGCCCCACTCAAAATTCCTACGCCCACAACAGATAGGGACCGAACTGTCTCGCGACGTTCTGAACCCAGCTCGCGTGCCACTTTAATCGGCGAACAGCCGAACCCTTGGGACCTTCTCCAGCCCCAGGATGTGACGAGCCGACATCGAGGTGCCAAACCTCCCCGTCGATATGAGCTCTTGGGGGAGATCAGCCTGTTATCCCCAGCGTACCTTTTATCCTTTGAGCGATGGCCCTTCCATGCAGAACCACCGGATCACTATATCCGTCTTTCGACCCTGATCGACTTGTCTGTCTCACAGTCAAGCAAGCTTATGCTATTGCACTCCGCGTACGGTTACCAAGCGTACTGAGCTTACCTTTGAAAGCCTCCGTTACCTTTTTGGAGGCGACCACCCCAGTCAAACTACCCATCAAACAATGTCTCCCGCTATGCGGGATTAGACACCGAATACAGAAAGGGTGGTATTTCAACGTTGGCTCCACGACGCCTAGCGACGCCGCTTCAAAGCCTCCCACCTATCCTACACATCCTGTATCCAATGTCAATGTTAAATTGTAGTGAAGGTGCATGGGGTCTTTCCGTCCCGTTGCGGGTACCCGGCGTCTTCACCGGGACCACAATTTCACCGAGCTCATGGCTGAGACAGCGCCCAGATCGTTACACCATTCGTGCAGGTCGGAACTTACCCGACAAGGAATTTCGCTACCTTAGGACCGTTATAGTTACGGCCGCCGTTTACTGGGGCTTCGATTCAATGCTTCTCCTTGCGGATGACATCCCCTCTTAACCTTCCAGCACCGGGCAGGTGTCAGGCCTTATACCTCATCTTTCGATTTTGCAAAGCCATGTGTTTTTGTTAAACAGTCGCCTGGGCCTTTTCACTGCGGCTGACATTGCTGCCAGCGCCCCTTCTCCCGAAGTTACAGGGCCATTTTGCCGAGTTCCTTAGCCATGATTCACTCGAGCACCTTAGAATCCTCTTCCCGGATACCTGTGTCGGTTTGCGGTACGGGTTTTTATAACCTGAAGCTTAGCGGTTTTTCTTGGAAGTCTGATTACCTGCGCTATCCACTCAGCCGAAGCCTCGCGGTACTATCGACGTTCAGCTAGATCGGCGGATTTGCCTACCGTTCTAATACCTACTGTCTTTAACGATCTATTCCGTCAGATCGCGGCAGTGTCACTACTCCGTCCCCACATCGCAGTTATAAAAAGTACTGGAATATTAACCAGTTGTCCATCGAATTTCCCCTTCGGGTTCTCCTTAGGTCCCGACTAACCCTGATCCGATTAGCGTTGATCAGGAAACCTTATCCTTTCGGTGGGCGGGTTTCTCTCCCGCCTTATCGTTACTTATGCCTACATTTGCTTTTCTAGAAGCTCCAGCACCCATTACCAGATACCTTCGCTGCCGCTAGAATGCTCCCCTACCGATATATTTCAATCCCATAGCTTCGGTGTACAGTTTAATGCCCGTTTATTATCCATGCCCGATCGCTCGACTAGTGAGCTGTTACGCACTCTTTAAATGAATGGCTGCTTCCAAGCCAACATCCTAGCTGTCTGTGCAATCGGACCTCGTTAGTTCAACTTAACTGTAACTTGGGGACCTTAGCTGATGGTCTGGGTTCTTTCCCTCTCGGCGCGTGACCTTAGCACCCCGCGCCTCACTGCAGATCATATTTCATAGCATTCGGAGTTTGTCTGGATTTGGTAGGATTTGACTCCCCCGCACCCAATCAGTAGCTCTACCTCTATGAAACTTAATATCCACGCTGTTCCTAAAAACATTTCGGGGAGTACGAGCTATTTCCCAGTTTGATTAGCCTTTCACCCCTACCCACAGATCATCCGGAAACTTTTCAACGTTTATCGGTTCGGTCCTCCAGTACGTGTTACCGCACCTTCAACCTGTCCATGGGTAGATCACAAGGTTTCGCGTCTACCCCCTCTGACTATACGCCCTATTCAGACTCGCTTTCGCTTCGGATCCGTGCCTTAGACACTTAACCTTGCCAGAGAGGAGTAACTCGTAGGCTCATTATGCAAAAGGCACGCCGTCACACCACTTGGATGCTCCGACCGCTTGTAAGTACACGGTTTCAGGTTCTATTTCACTCCCCTGTTCGGGGTTCTTTTCACCTTTCCCTCACGGTACTGGTTCACTATCGGTCTCTCAGGAGTATTTAGCCTTACCGGATGGTGCCGGCAGATTCCCACAAGGCGTCTCCGACCTCGCGGTACTCAGGATACTGCTAGGCTAGCATTCTATACGTGTACCGGGCTATCACCGTGTATCGCTGGGCTTCCCATCCCATTCCACTTCTGTTTGCTAATGCCACATTGCAGTCCTACAACCCCCACTTTGCCGTAACAAGGTAGGTTTGGGCTCTTTCCCGTTCGCTCGCCACTACTTAGGAAATCATTATTATTTTCTCTTCCTCTGCTTACTTAGATGTTTCAGTTCGGCAGGTTTGCTCATTATATGTGACTAGTCTTCAACTAGCCGGGTTGCCCCATTCGGAAATCTTCGGATTAATTCCTATTTGCAAATACCCGAAGCTTATCGCAGCTTATCACGTCCTTCATCGCCTCTGAGAGCCAAGGCATCCCCCGTGTACTCTTTATTACTTTCTTCTACTCATATGCCTTTTGCGCCATATGGTATGCTTTTTTTGCTCTTGTTATGATGTCTCATACCTTCCGTCTGGTTGCCCATTGGGTTGGCGAGCACAAACACAACAGTCGCCTATTGTTGTTTGCTCTTCTTTTTTAACTTCTTCCAATATGTCAAAGAACTTTACTGAGGCTGAAGGGCAAGGGTATAAAAGTCAGGGTGTCATGTGCCCTTCCTTAAACCTTGTTTCAGCTTCGTTAGTAAAAAACTGCGGTCTCGAACCGTTTCATATTTTTGATATGGTTATATCTATATATATGTGCCCCATGGCGTTTCTTTCTTTCTTAATCTTTATGTCAATGTATATTACCGATCCCGGTAATCTTTTATTTCTGTGTTTTTTGAAAGCTTTCTGCTTTGGTCTTTAAGCTTTAAGCTCAATGGTGGAGAATAACGGAGTCGAACCGTTGACCTCCTGCGTGCAAGGCAGGCGCTCTAGCCAGCTGAGCTAATCCCCCAAAAGGATTTCAATGTGTAGTCCCGTCCAGATTTGAACTGGAGACCCCTACATTATCAGTGTAGTGCTCTAACCAGGCTGAGCTACGGGACTTTGCTTGTAGGCAGCTCTGTATGCAGTATATAGTATCTTACCGCTACCGCTTTCCTGTTGCTACCTCAGCGTTGTTCCGTTGTGCTTACCTTTATAGGTTGCCCACCGTTGTCTTCTGGGTGTTTCTTTTTTCTCTTTTTTTTAAAGTAATTGGTATCTGCACGGTAGGCCTTTCAGCTTTGGTCTTTTACCTTTTAACTTAATTCGAAATATCATGTTGCGTGGCGAGTAGGCGGTGCTACTCCAGAAAGGAGGTATTCCAGCCGCACCTTCCGGTACGGCTACCTTGTTACGACTTAGCCCCAGTTATCGGTTTTACCCTAGGACGCTCCTTGCGGTTACATACTTTAGGTACCCCCAACTTCCATGGCTTGACGGGCGGTGTGTACAAGGCCCGGGAACGTATTCACCGCGTCATTGCTGATACGCGATTACTAGCGAATCCAACTTCATGGGGTCGAGTTGCAGACCCCAATCCGAACTGTGAATGGCTTTGTGAGATTCGCATCATATTGCTATGTAGCTGCCCTCTGTACCATCCATTGTAGCACGTGTGTAGCCCCGGACGTAAGGGCCATGATGACTTGACGTCGTCCCCTCCTTCCTCTCTGTTTGCACAGGCAGTCTGTTTAGAGTCCCCACCATTACGTGCTGGCAACTAAACATAGGGGTTGCGCTCGTTGCGGGACTTAACCCAACACCTCACGGCACGAGCTGACGACAGCCATGCAGCACCTAGTTTCGTGTGATTGCTCACTCATCTATCTCTAAATGATTCACTAACTTTCAAGCCCGGGTAAGGTTCCTCGCGTATCATCGAATTAAACCACATGCTCCTCCGCTTGTGCGGGCCCCCGTCAATTCCTTTGAGTTTCACTCTTGCGAGCGTACTCCCCAGGTGGAACACTTAACGCTTTCGCTTAGCCGCTGACTGTGTATCGCCAACAGCGAGTGTTCATCGTTTAGGGCGTGGACTACCAGGGTATCTAATCCTGTTTGATCCCCACGCTTTCGTGCCTCAGCGTCAATAAGACCATAGTAAGCTGCCTTCGCAATCGGTGTTCTGAGACATATCTATGCATTTCACCGCTACTTGTCTCATTCCGCCTACCTCTAGTCCATTCAAGCCCATCAGTATCAAGGGCACTGCGATAGTTGAGCTACCGTCTTTCACCCCTGACTTAACAGGCCGCCTACGCACCCTTTAAACCCAATAAATCCGGATAACGCTTGGATCCTCCGTATTACCGCGGCTGCTGGCACGGAGTTAGCCGATCCTTATTCTTCCGGTACATTCAGCTGAGTACACGTACTCAGGTTTATTCCCGGATAAAAGCAGTTTACAACCCATAGGGCAGTCTTCCTGCACGCGGCATGGCTGGTTCAGAGTTGCCTCCATTGACCAATATTCCTTACTGCTGCCTCCCGTAGGAGTCTGGTCCGTGTCTCAGTACCAGTGTGGGGGGCCATCCTCTCAGATCCCCTAGTCATCGTCGCCTTGGTGGGCCGTTACCCCGCCAACTAGCTAATGACACGCATGCCCATCTTTATCCCATAAATGTTTGATCATTGGATAATGCCATCCTGTGATTTTATGCGGTATTAATCCGGATTTCTCCGGGCTATCCCCCAGATAAAGGTAGGTTGCATACGCGTTACGCACCCGTGCGCCACTTTCGATAAAAGCAAGCTCTTATCTATCGTTCGACTTGCATGTATTAGGCCTGCCGCTAGCGTTCATCCTGAGCCAGGATCAAACTCTCCATTGTAAAATGTGTTGTAAGATGCTGACCAGTTTTAACTATTGTTAAAAATAGTCTTCTTTTTTGTTATGTTGTCTGTTAGACACCACCTTTAAAATAAAGCTACGTAATCATGTACTTTGATCAGTACTCCATTACCTCGCTACGCTACATTGACATCTCTTTTAAGAACTTATCGACCGTTAACCTCGCGGTTGGTCTTTTTATATATCTTCAAACTTCAGTTCGTTTAAGTCTTATTCGTCTTAAACATGTTTTCGTTTGTTTCAATCTTTTTTCGTTATC
>NZ_SJSO01000044.1 GCF_004331735.1 Pedobacter psychrodurus | reverse complement strand
AACTGAAATCTCATCTGCCTTTAGAGGCTCTGGTAAAGCCGACGACACAAACAAGTTCAGCCCACGCTTTTGACGTAGGCATTAAAACTCTATTCGTGTGCCGTCGATTTGAAATTTACCAGA
The DNA here is from genome assembly GCF_004331735.1 of Pedobacter psychrodurus. Classification (GTDB taxonomy): domain Bacteria; phylum Bacteroidota; class Bacteroidia; order Sphingobacteriales; family Sphingobacteriaceae; genus Pedobacter; species Pedobacter psychrodurus. The sequence goes on along the minus strand of NZ_SJSO01000044.1, from coordinate 8,373 downwards.
TTTCTAAAGGCAAGAATAAGCTAACGCTTCTATAATTTTTTAGCCAAAAATTTTGGCCAGCACAAATCTATAAAATTCTATTGATTATAAATTATTAAGGATTTCATTGTCAAAAAAAATGCACCCTATTAGGATGCATATAATTATTTTTAAAAATTAATTCCGCCAACAGGTTACATTATAACAATTAAAACGAATTGAAATCATTTCTAACGCTCCTCCTCATTTTTAATCTTATCGCAGCATTATCCTACTGCCAATCTAAACCGGTACAGGTCGTTTTCGAAAATACCAAAACAGAAACTGCAACAGCATTAACAGCAACTCCAGTTTATGTACTTAAAAAGCAGGTTAAAAATGCCGATTTTAACTATTCAAAACTGAATGCCATTGATGAAAACACTAAAGGTACCATCAACACTAAAAATCTGATGCCTATTTTCGAACCCATTAGTGGAACTTTTAATTATTATCAGTTTCTGGCAACCTTTAAGGGCAAAGCTTATAATGGTGGTGAAGCAACAACAATCAAAGACTTCCATAACATACTGATTATCAAAACAGAACAGAACAACAAAATTATAGATGCTTATCAATACACATTGGAGTGGGCAGAGCCACCGCTTCAATACGATCTGTTTAAATCTTCGGTTAAAAACATTCTCTTAACCGATGCCTTGAACATTAAGCAACTAAAATTTAAGCGAACATACAGCTGGAACGAAAAGGATATCATGCTAAAGGAGAATGGGCTAATTAAGCTGAAATAGCTTTGGCTAATTCAAATCAATTTGAGAGACAAGGAGTTCGGTATATTTACACATAACCAAACACACCTTCGGAAGAGATCTTGAACTATGTAAAAAGATTTCTCTCCCGAAAGTTCGGGACTGCGCTTCAGTCGAAATGACGACGTCTCTATTACAATCTGTCAATGATAGTCGTCGAAGACCGCCCAATTTTGAGCCCGCTGCGCCTTTCTCTTTGTGTAATTGCGGTTAAAAAAGCCACGGGAATGACGATCGCCTTTAGTTTCTGCGCTAATCACCTTTAATCTGCGGGAACAAATTACGCACAAGGTTTCCCCGTAGATCACACAGATTTACGCTGATAGAATTTGCTTCCATAACAATGCATTTTGCACTATTCTACATATTGTATAACTTACCTTCAATTTATCATTTCATGCCAGGATCCATAATAATTGAAGATTATTCGCCAGAATGGGCGGTTACATTCGAACAACTTAAGGCGATCTATCAATTGCACTTAAATCATCTTATCATCGGCATTGAACACGTGGGCAGCACATCTGTTGTGGGACTAGCTGCAAAACCAGTTATCGACATCGATATTATTATTGATAAGAAGGAAAATCTAAACGCCATCATTAGAAAACTGATATCATTGGGTTACATCCATCGGGGTAACTTAGGAATTTCTGATCGCGAAGCTTTTAAATGCCAAACAGAACATACACCAATTGATGGCACAATGAAAATTTGGCCTAAGCATCATTTATACGTTTGCCCTTCGGATAGTGTAAGCTTAAAAAACCACTTAACATTGCGCGATTTTCTGCGCAGTAATCCCGAAAAAGCAAAAGCATATGGTGAATTAAAAAAGAAATTGGCCTTCGAAAACCCATACGATATCAATTTATATATCGAACATAAAACGCCTTTTATTGTAGAGGTATTAAAGAATGGCGATTTTAATAAAAATGAAATAGAAAACATCACTCAAGAGAATGTCCAAAAGTAAGTAGCTTGTTATTCTGAGGATTAATTTATTGTATGAAAATCAATATAAATGACATGAAGGTTTTTAGGGAATTGTAGGTAGCGAGGAATCGTCATTGCGAGAAGGCTTTTTCAGCCGACGAAGCAATCTTACTACGATCGCTACTAGCGTGTGCTTTAAGATTATTCATTTTTGCCGTTGTTTTTAAAGGCACTCATGAGCTCACTTCGTTCGGTTATCTTTGTACCTTGCAATGACGATTTTCTTTGTAGAACTGTCAATGATAGCACAGCGAAGAATCTTTCTTTATGAATGGTCCAAGCTTTATTTTCTGAGCATTATATAGTGCCCATCTGGGTGGGAATGGCGATCGTCTTTAAATTCTGCGCTAATCACCTTAAATCTGCGGGAGAAAACCAGAAGAACTCCACTTAATTACACTGATCTATTCTGTAAATAATCAGTCTGAGCGTACACGAAGACTGCTCAACTTTGCGTCCTCAGCGCCTTCTCTCTGTGATCTTTGCGGTTAAAACACAATTACTCCATTAACTTCTGCTTAATCCCTTCAGTAAGTTTTTTAACTTTCATATAGCCTGCCAAAGAGCCATTCCGTTTATCGAAATCGATCACTAACCAGCCCTTTTTGGCTTTAAGGTTAAACTTATCGCTGCCATTTAAATTCACGAACAGATCGATATTCTGATCCAAAGGCAGCTCATTGTTCAGGGCACTATCCAGGTATTTTTCTAGTTTGCCAATTTTATCTTCAGCGTATTTTGCTTCAAATTTGAAATCGGTATTGGTGTCTGTAGCATTTATTGCTAAATAACCCCCACTATTATGGCATCCATAGCCTAAAGTGCTTAATAAAATCGCTATGCTGTATATTATATTTTTCATGTTTTTTAGTTAATTGGTTAACTGTTTTTTTCATCCCCCTACCCCCTTCAAAGGGGGACTGGGATTCTCACCCAAACTTTCCGACTCCAAACCTAGACTTCATCCCCCTACCCCCTTTAAAAGGAGACTGGGTTTTTCGCCCAGACTTCTGACTCCCAACCACGGCCCCCCGACTCCAAACTCCAAACTCCAAACTTAGACTATGGACTCAAGACTCCGGCCTAGCCCCCAGCTCTGTTCTTAACATCATCAGCCGCCGTTTTCCGGTCCTGGTTTGATTTTAAATTTTGGTTACCAAAACTATAACTGATATTGAAAGATACCCTTCTACTGATGTAATTATTCTGCACCCTTAAATTCACATTTTGATAATCGAGCGTTCCTTTCCAGTAGTTGGTTTGAAAAATATCATCAACATTTAACTTAAGTTTTAAAGCTTTGTTCAAGAAACTCTTCTGCACACCAATATTTAAAGCGTACTGATAAATAGTGGTCCGTTCTAAGCCTCTAACTTTTGGTGAGTTTAACCAGAAATTGGTTTCGAATGCCCAGTTATTGCCTAAAACAATCGAGTTAACGGTATTAAAATTGTAGAATACTTTACTTAAAACAAAGGGGGCGCCTTCTAAATTATCATCATTAAATTTATTATAAGAAACCCTAAAATTGTTTTGCAAATTCCACCATTTGGCAATGGTTACCGGAACAGATAAGCCGGCCGAATAGTATTCTCCGCTGCCAATATTCCCTTGCCCTACGGTAACTATCCTTGTGCTATCGTTTTGTGCGGTTTTACTATCTAAAATTAAATCTTTTGTTTTAGCATAACTCAATGAAAAAAATAATCCGCTTTTATAATTGTAACTCACCTCAAAATTATTGGTAAACTGGGGTTTTAAGTATGGGTTTCCTTGTGCTATGGTGTAAGGATCCATATAAAAATTAAATGGATTTAACTGCTGGTAATTTGGCCGATCTATCCGTCGGCCATAGGTGTAACGCAAATTACTACTTTCAGAAATTTTCTGATTAACAAAAACCGTTGGAAATAATGATAAATAATGTTGTTTTACCGATGTATTATTGGTTACCGATGTTCCGGTAGATTGTGTAAACTCTGCCCGTAAACCAGCCTGAACTTGCCACTTACCCAAATCTGTTGATAAATTTGCATAAGCTGCATTTACGTTTTCTTTGTAAATAAAATTATTGCTTTGCCCTAAAACATTTTGCCATTCATTATTTACCAATGCCAACGATAAAAAATCGTTATTGGTTTTAACATAAGCACTTTTCAGCCCTGTTTCAAGCTTTGTTGTCTTTGATATTGGCCAGGTAAAGTCAGTTTTTGCAGCATAAATATCAATGGCTGTTTTACTATTATTTCTAATCATTGTAGTATTATAAACAGCACCTTTATCATCGTAAAAATTGGTGTTAAAATTTTCCAGTCCTGAGTAATCAAAACCAGAGTAATCGGCATCAAAGTTTAAACTTGCACCCTCTTTTTTAAAATCATGTCTGATATTAAAATTTGCACTATAATTTTTATTGGGTGTATTGGCATCAGAATATTGGATTAACGAATTATTGCCGGCAACTCCCTCTTTAATTTCATTTATAAAAGTTTGAGAGAAATTATCCAATTTACGTGTACTCGTACTGCCATCAAGCATAATACCAATGGTTGTTTTTTCACCTGCATAATAATCTGCACCTAGCTTTGCGGCCAACCTCGATCCTGTATATATTTTCTGAAAATTTTGGTTAAAGTTGCTCTGTAAACCATTGGCATTGGTACTCCGCTCTAATAATAAATTCGAAAAATTATTATTTTTTGAAGCATTTGCATTGGTAAAAAAATTCCACTTTTTTACACGGTGATTTAAATTGAAGTTAAGCTCCGACCCATAAATATTGGTGGGTAAGTTCGCCCTTATGGCATTGCGATAGGTTGATGAAATACTTCCATTGGTACCAAATGCCTTATTCTTTTTCAGTTTAATGTTGATAATACCCGCATTACCAGCAGCATCATATTTAGCTGATGGATTGGTAATAATTTCGATGGTAGCAATCTGGCTGCTACTTAAGCCATTTAGATAAACCGTTAAATCGGCACTCGATAAAAAGTTGTTCTTCCCATCAATCATCACCATTACACCCGATTTATTGTTCAATAAAATCTGGTCATTTTGCCTGTCTAACTGTACACCAGGCGCCTTCTCTAAAATTTCGAGCGCCGTGCCTCCAGTTGCAATAATGCTGTTCTCTACATTCAATACCATTTTATCAATCTGATGTTCAATAAAAGGTTTCTTGCCCTGAACGCTCACTTCTTTTAATTGTTTGGTTAAACTTTCGATAGTGACGGCAGGTAATTTCATGTCTTCGTTAAGCGAAAAATGATCGGTCTTTTTACTTTTAAAACCAACAATAGAAACCGACAATACATATTCACCACTTTTCAGCTGATCAATCGCAAATTCACCTTCAATATTGGTAGAAACGCTTTTAACAAGGGTAGTATCAGGATAATTCAGAACCCTAACAATCGCAAACGATACCGGAACAGTCTTTTCATCAACTATTTTACCTGTAATTTTATTTAATTTTTGGGCAAAAGAAGCCCCACATGCCATAAGGCATGCCATTAGCATTAATAATGTTTTCATGGTTTCTTCTTTTTAGGTATGATCGTCATCTCGACTGGAGCGTAGTGAAACGGAGAGATCTATAGTAGGTTTCTCCGCTCGAAATGACGGAACTATTATTCAGGCGCTATACCCAACTCTTCTTTAACTTCCTTAATCCGGTTTGATACAGAATCCTGGTAAATGGTATCAGTAGGCTTATTGTTGTGCAACGATTCTAAATCGAGTAATTCTTCTTGTAATTTTTTATTTTTTATGGCCTCTTCTTTTAATTTCGCAACGCACTTCAAGCCATCGTCTGTCATAATCCAAACGCTGTAATCATTGTGGTCATTTTCGCTGTCGTTGCATTCCCAGGTCCAATAATTATTAATGTAGCGGTAAGTATCTTGCTTTAAAATTAATTTCGTACCCACCGGGACTTCAAGATTTAACCTTACTTCCTGGTTTCGCCAAATGGTTCCCTTTCTCAATTGAAACCTCGGACTAAAAATTAACTCCGAATCCTTCATTTCATAACTGTAGCTAATGTTCTGCGCATTCTGTAATGCACTTTGAAAAGTTTTACCCTGCGATTCGTATTTTTGTGTTAAACGTGTAACTCCCGTTTCGCTTTTGTTAATGTCGATGCGGATGCGATTCGGCGAAACAAATGGTCCATCTTCGAAATCATCAACCACAATTCGATTTTTCTGATTCGCATCAATATGATATGCAATACTATCTTCTTTGCTGAAATATTTACTTTTATCGATATTTAGGGTATAAGTAGAAAAAGATTTCAAATCAACGGTTTGAGTTAACTCTGCATGTTGCTTAAATTCTGAAGATATTTTAGCCGCTTGATAGCCTGTAATGGCTACCCCAGCCAACCAGATAATTAACAGCGCAAAAGAAAGTGTTTTGTTAATGGCCTGTTTGTTAAAAGCTACCCTGATCGAGAATAACACTAAGGCTAAAATCGGCACAAAAAGCACCACAAATGCACCAAACAAAATGATACCCCTATTGCCTTCATTAACAATCGAGAAGGGGAAATATTCATAAATACTCGCATCCCAAAAACCTTGAAAAGCAGCCGTACCAATAATTAAAGCAATTAAAAACAGTGCTCCAAAAACGATAATAAAACCGGCAATAACTTTAAAAATCACCTTTCCTGTACCCGATATAAAACGGCCAAGCCATTCGAAAAACTCTCCGATAAAGATACCCAGGCGGCCAAATATTGGTTGAGCGTGTCTGTTTACTTCAGTTAAACGTTCTTTAACTGCCTGTAATTCCTCATCAAGGTTCTTCTGAAAACCCTGCAGGTTTGCGGGTTCGCCTTTCATCTCCATACGCTCAATGCGCGATTTGGCTTTCGGCATAATAATCCAAAGGATGGCGTACACCAATATTCCAAATCCGCCAATAAAGCTGATTAACAATGTTGCCAATCTAATCCATTTAGGATCTGCGTTTACATAATGGGCAATACCGGCGCAAACACCTGCCACTACGCGGTCGTCCATATCGCGGTATAATTTTTTCTCTACATACTGGTGTTGGTAGCCGCTATTGATTACAGGTTCTTCTTCACCTTCCTCTACCGTATCAAAATCCTGCACCTTACCCATTTGTGTAATCACCGAATTTACATTGGCCGAATCTACAACCTGCTTTTTCTGCTCTTCTAATTGCTCGGTTAACAGTTCTGCAATGCGGTTTTCGATATCTGTAACAATTTCAAGGTCATCTGCATGGTTGGCAAAATATTGTTTTACTTCGTTCAGGTAGGCCTTTAAGAGTTCGTAGGCACTTTCTTCAATATGAATAATCGTGTTCCCTATATTTATGATGATGGTCTTTTCCATTTCTTTTTTAATAATTATGAATTGGCTCCTTTTTGTGAAATACCTACAGCATAAGCCAGCTCCTGCCAGGTTTGATCTAATTGTGATAAAATGCCCCGACCATCTTCGGTTAAGGTATAATATTTACGCGGTGGGCCTGAGGTAGATTCTACCCAGTTGTAGCTTAACAAACCATTGTTTTTAAGCCTGGTTAATAATGGATATAATGTGCCCTCAACCACCAATAGCTTCGCCGACCTTAACTCGGCAATAATATCCGAAGCATATATCTCGCCCCGGGAGATGATTGATAAAACACAGTATTCCAGAATTCCCTTCCGCATTTGTGTTTGCGTATTTTCTGCTATCATATAACAAAGATATATGTTTTATATACTACCATGCAATACATAGTACTAAAATAAATCAAAGTTAACTTACAAATACCTGAATATCAGATAAATAATTTTAATTAAAATTTTGATATTTAGAAATAGTTCTATAAAATATGAGAATTTATAATGATTTATTAGAAAAGGAAGGCATTGTAATCCTTCGGTTTTTGCAGTCCTGCTATCACCTATAGTCCCGATTTAGATACGCTTTTAAATATAAAATATTCGATAAAATCGGGAGCTATTTGGCTCTATCAGGTTTAGGGAGAGAGGGCAGTTAGGCTTCACCAATTATAAAAGTTACTCCTGCTTCTTCTACATTTTGAAATTCAACTAATACTCTGGCAATTATGCTTTTCCATCCAGCTAGGCCAAAGTATCGCATCCACGTTCTACTTAAAACCGGCCTAACAAATTTTTCGGACAGCACACCTAAGGCCTTCGCACTAACTTCAAAAGAAAAATTTTCAGCCGGCAGTTTTTGTTTTTTCATGGGCCCTTATGTTTTCAACGGCATTCAAGCTAGCTGTGCTGGTCTTTTTGCTGTCAAATATCATTTAAACGATGCTTCAGTTTGCGAGAATAATAACTTTGGGAAAAAACATCCCGCATAAGGTCGTTATTCTTACTGACCCCCAAGTCATTGTCAAATCTGACCAAGTCAGCAGTTGAAGTTGTCGATTGAACACTGAAGTTCGTATAGTAAACTAATCTTCAAGCCTGCCGACTTTGCAGGATGTTTATTAAAAATGAATTTTATGAGTAAAGGTCAAAAAAACACAGAAAAGAAGCAAGGGCTTAAAGAAATTGTTCAGCTTCCTTTAGTTAATGCAAATGCAGCAG
>NZ_SJSO01000043.1 GCF_004331735.1 Pedobacter psychrodurus | reverse complement strand
CCACTTACGTCGCTTCACTTTCAAAAAACAAGGCTTGCCACGTAAGGGAAAGTCTCGAACGGTAATTTCATCGAAAAAGCCTTTAGAAATCAATTTCTCACCTGAATACTCCTCAGGGTGAATGTTTTTTTCTAAAAGATAAATATGATAAGAGCCTTCAGAAAGTTCAAACTTATCAAGTTCAAAGTATTCGGTTAAGCCTTCAGGAAGTATAAAAGATAGTATCGAGGTGTCCAAAATAATAATGTTGAACAAAATTAAATAAAATTCTCAAATCCCCAACTTTTTTGCTTGATCCCCAAAGACTAAAGCGAAAAGTCTGAAATCAGGAGTCCGAAGTCGGGAGTCTAAACCAAGAATTTAACTCATTCATTTTCAAACAGGTTTTTAATGGATGGCTGAGCGGATAGCGTTAGGCATTTAGCGTAGACTAATCAAAAATTCAACAAAAAAAGCGGTGCAAAATTGCTTTTGCACCGCTCTAATCTGTGAAATCACATTAATCAGTGAAATCCCTGTACTATTTTTTACCTTTTGCAGCTTCAGTTTCTGCTTGTTTTAATGCTCTAGACATTGCAACAGAAACGATAGTATCTTCAGGAGTGTTGGTAATTGCGTATTTATCACCTTTAAGGTCACGAACACGAACTAAACTACCTACTTCTAATTTCTCTATGCTTACTTCTACGTTTTGTGGCATATCAGCTGGTAATGCTTTAACACGTAGTTTACGTAATTTCTGGATTAATTTACCCCCCATTTTAACACCTGGAGAAGTTCCTGTTAATTTAACCGGGATCTCCATAACGATTTCTTTCTCATCAAATAACTGAAGAAAATCGATGTGCATTAAGATGTCGGTAAGTGGGTGATATTGAGTGTCTTTTACGATAGCTTTAGTTTTAGTACCATTAACCTCAATCTCCACAAAGTTTACATCCGGGGTATAAATAACATCTCTTAAGTCAGCAATAACTACAGCGAAGTGTTGTTGCTCTTTTCCACCATACAATACCGCCGGAACTTTACCTTCGTAACGAAGTTCCTTGGCATCGCGTTTCCCTACGTTCTCTCTTGGAGAACCGCTAATTGCGATTGTTTTCATTTTATTTTTATTTTATCTTTATTAGTAGTCGATATTAAGTATCGAGTATCAAGACCTTAAGCCTTTAACCTTTTACCCTCCACCTTATTTAAACTCTTTTTTATTGCTTTGCGTTTGGCGGCTGGCGTTTTAAACGCTTATCGCAATACGCTTAACGCTATACCCTAAACAGATCACTAATTGAACCATGTTCGTTTACATTGGCAATTGCCCTTGCAAATAAACTGGCGGTGCTTAGCACCCTGATTTTCGGACTTTCCTGTTTCAACGGGATGGTGTCCGTAACGATTAACTCGGTTAATACCGAATTTTCTATCGTTTCTATTGCTTTGCCTGATAATACCGCATGTGTACAAACCGCTCTTACACTTGCTGCTCCGTTTTCCATAATCAAAGCCGCAGCTTTTGATAAGGTTCCGGCAGTATCGCAAATATCATCAATCAATACCACATCCTGTCCGGTCACATCACCAATAATCGACATTGATTCGATTTCGTTGGCACGTTTACGGCGTTTATCGCAAATAATTACCTCAGCATTAAAAAACTTAGCAAAAGTACGTGCTCTATATGAACCACCCATATCTGGCGATGCAATAGTTAAGTTTTTCAATTTTAAGCTTTTGATATAAGGCACAAAGATTACCGATCCATCTAAGTGATCAACCGGAATATCAAAGAAACCTTGTATCTGTGCAGCATGTAGGTCCATCGTCATAATGCGGTGAATACCTGCTGATTTTAATAAGTTAGCCACCAATTTGGCGCCGATTGCTACACGCGGTTTATCTTTTCTATCCTGACGGGCCAAACCATAATAAGGAACAACTGCCGTAATATAATGTGCCGATGCTCTTTTAGCAGCATCAACCATTAGCAAAAGTTCCATTAAATTATCGCTGGGCTGATAAGTAGACTGGATTAAAAAAACATCACTACCACGAATTGACTCATCAAAGGAAGGTTGAAACTCTCCATCACTGAATTTGTGAATGGTTACGCTACCAAGTGGCTTGCCGTAATGTTCGGCAATCTTAAGTGATAATCCCTTAGAACCTGTTCCGGAAAAAAGTTTTACCGGGTTAAACTGCAATGGCATGGGTTCGTGTAGTTTACGGTTAAAAAAAATCGGATCATGTCCATTTAAAACATGATCCGATATTAAATTTTCGTTGTCCGACCTGGATTCGAACCAAGACAAACGGTACCAAAAACCGTTGTACTACCCTTATACTATCGGACAAAAACTTATCAAGGATATTCTCCTCGAAAGGGAATGCAAATGTAGGAACCTTATTTTAAATATGCAAGAGTGATTTTAAAATATTTTTAATTTCTTTCCCGCTATTCCTGTTTGCGATGCAAAGATAAAAAAATCATCATATAGCGTGCAACATTTTCTTTTTTTATGCGACTTTTTTTACTGCGAACCACTTAAATCATTTATTATCAAAGACTAAAATTAAACTATGAATTACTCAAGGATCAACACCATTGGAGGCTGGCTCTGTTTTATCGTTGCCGCACTCACGTACATCTTAACTTTAGATCAATCTGTAAGTTTCTGGGACTGTGGCGAATTTATCTCTTCAGCCTTCCGAATGGAAGTGGTTCACCAGCCGGGCGCCCCAATAGTTTCGATGATCCAAAGGTTGTTTTCGGCACTTGCTTTTGGCGATAAAACCAAAGTAGCGTATTTTGTTAATATATCTTCTGCGCTTGCAAGCGCAGGCACCATCCTCTTTTTGTTCTGGACCATTACCGCATTGGCCAAGAAAACAGTGCTTAAAAAAGGTGAAGAAATCACGAACCAAAAAATCATCGGTATTATGGGCTCAGGTTTTGTTGGGGCTTTGGCTTATGCCTTTTCAGATAGCTTTTGGTTTTCGGCTGTAGAAGCTGAGGTTTACGCCATGTCGTCGCTTTGTAGTGCTATTGTATTTTGGGGCATATTAAAATGGGAATCGCAGGCTGATGAACCAAAATCAGACCGATGGTTACTTTTCGTGGCTTATATGATGGGGATTTCTATTGGTGTACACATCTTGAACCTGCTTACCATCCCCGCCTTAATATTTGTGTATTATTTCAAAAAGGACCCATCGCCCAACTGGCAAAGCATTTTAAAGGTATTTTTTGTTTCGATTGCTATCCTCGCGACCGTACAATTTGGCATCATCCAATATGTAATATCTTTTGCAGCCAACTTCGATTACTTTTTTGTAAACACCATGGGCTTAGGTTTTGGAACGGGCATATTGTTCTTTGCAGTTCTCGTTATTGGAAGTTTGGTTTATGGCATCCGTTATTCTATCCTTAAAAATAAAAGGATTTTAAACCTGGCCATGTTATTTACCGTTTTGCTGCTTTTTGGATATAGCTCTTTTGCGTTACTCATTATCAGGGCGCAGGCAAAACCAAACCTAAACAACTATAATGTAGATAATGTATATTCTTTTTTAAGGTATGTTGGTCGTGACCAATACGGCGACAAGCCACTGTTTTATGGAGAGAACTACAATTCAGAAAAAACCGACATTAAAGAAACGGGCAAGATTATCCGTAAAGGCGATAAAAAATACGAACTCGCCGGAACAAAATCGGCATATGTTTTTGCCGATAAAACTTTACTGCCACGCATGTACAGCGACAAAACGGAACACATCAACTTTTATAAAAGCTATATGGGTTTTAATGATGAGCACAAACCTACCTTGTTGGATAACCTAAAATACATGTTATCTTTCCAGACCTGGCAAATGTACATACGTTATTTTATGTGGAATTTTGTAGGCAGACAGGATAATGAAGATGGACAGTTTGGTGGAAAGGACGGAAACTGGCTTAGTGGTGTAAAACCATTGGATGCGATCAGGCTTGGCAATCAAAAAAACCTTCCACCATCTATTGTAGAAAATAAGGCATACAATAGATTTTTCTTTTTGCCATTAATTATCGGTTTAATTGGTGCTGTTTGGCATTTTAAACGCAACCAAAAGGACGCAGGCATTATTGGCCTGCTGTTTGTTTTTACGGGCCTCGCTATTGTCGTTTACCTCAACTCTGTTCCTATTGAGCCACGCGAAAGAGATTATGCCTATGTGGGCTCATTTTATGCCTTTGCAATCTGGATAGGTTTAGGTGTTTTTGGATTAAAAGACTTTATCTTCAAAAAATTAACACCTGTGCGGGCCAATATTTTTGCTTCGATTATAGCCTTGTTAGGTGCCCCGATGATTATGGCCAACCAGGGCTGGGATGATCATGATCGCTCTGATAGTCACCTGGCGAGGGATATGTCTGTTAATTATTTAAAATCTTGCGCCCCTAACGCTATCTTATTCACCTATGGTGATAATGATACCTACCCGGTGTGGTATGCGCAGGAAGTAGAGAATATCCGTCCGGATGTGCGGGTGGTAAACCTTAGTTTATTCACTGCCGATTGGTATATCGATGGGATGCGAAAAAAACAAAATGAATCTGCTCCCTTACCCATCACCTTAAAGCATGAGCAATATGTTGAAGGCACGAGGGATATTATGTACTATCAGGATTATAAGATTGCGCAACATATCGAGTTACAGGAAATTTTAGACGTGCTCCTATCCGATCATGACGAAGATAAAGTAACCATGACTGATGGTTCTAAATACAATGTACTGCCTACCAAAAACCTTAAACTGGCGGTAAGTCCGCAGCAGGTCTTAGATACCGGAACCGTACCAAAGGAAGATGCAGGCAAAATTGCAAGCAGCATGGAATGGACTTACAATTCGAATTTTGTAACCAAAGGTACCCTAGCTTTATTTGATATTTTAACACATAATAATTGGGAAAGACCGATTTATTTTAGCGGTGCAATGCCAAATGAGCAATACATAGGGCTTAACAAATACCTCTATTCGGAAGGCTTAAACAAAAGGTTACTGCCCTTAACACCCGATACCGCAATTACACAAGATTTTGATCGTGTAAACCTGAAACCGATGTACAATAACCTGATGAATGTATATGGCTTTGGCAACATTAAAAATGCCAACCATTTAGACAGGCAATCTGCTGATGATGTAACCATGTTCTCGAATATGTTTAACGGTTTATTAACTGGCTTAATAAATGAAGGTAAAATTACCGAAAGCAAAAAAGTGGCTAATAAATATTTTGAGGTGATTCCTGCTAAATTTCATAGTATGCGTCAGGTAATGAGTACTTATTATTTCACCGAAAGCCTATATCGCTTAAATGATTTAAACCGTGCAAATGCGATGATCAAAAAAACGGCCGATTATTTAGGCAAAGAACTCACCCACCTGGCTGATGTTTCAGAGAGCAAAAACCAGCTAGCATCAGAGCAGGATGTGCGTTTCTATCTTGGCTATTTGGGACAAATGGCAAAATTAACTGAGGTATTTAAACAAGCTGAGCTGAGCAAAAGTCTCGAAAAACAATACAACGATCTGATTGCAAGGTTTACCCCATTTGCAGCAGGCTAAGCAAAAAACATTCTAATTTTTAACCCATAGGCAGATTTTGCATTTCCGCTTATGGGTTTTTGCTTCGCAGAGAAATTAAAATCCTTTATGTTAAAGGCCTTAAGCCGTTAAAAATTGTTAAATCAATCGAAAAATTTACCTGTTTTATCGACTAGAATAGTTAATTTCGGCAGCATTTTTATGTGAAAACAATTTTTAATATCATTAAACAAACCAATGAATTATTCAAAAGTTAATAATATAGTAGGCTGGATCTGCTTTGTAATTGCTACACTAACTTACGTTTTAACCTTAGAGCCTTCTGCCAGTTTTTGGGATTGCGGTGAATTTATCGCATCGGCATTTAGAATGCAGGTTGTTCACCAACCAGGTGCACCTTTATTCTTAATGCTCCAACGTTTCTTCTCCATTTTTGCAGCTGGAGATTTAACCAAAATCGCTTACTGGATGAACGTAGGTTCGGCTGTTTCGAGCGGGGCAACTATCTTATTCTTATTTTGGACCATCACTGCATTGGCTAAAAAAACAGTGTTAAAAGCTGGGGAAGAACTAACAACTGGCAAATTGATCAGTATTATGGGTGCAGGTGCCGTTGGCGCTTTGGCTTATACTTTCTCTGATAGTTTTTGGTTTTCGGCAGTGGAATCGGAGGTTTATGCACAATCATCATTATTTACAGCGATTGTATTCTGGGCTATCCTTAAATGGGAAGCACATGCGGATGAGCCACGCGCCGATCGTTGGTTATTGTTTATTGCCTATATTATGGGTTTATCAATTGGTATCCACTTGTTAAACTTGTTAACGATCCCAGCACTTGCTTTTATTTATTATTTCAAAAGAACCGATAAAGCAACAACATCAGGAATTATAAAAACCCTTATTGTTGGTATTTTAATCTTAGCGGTAATCCAATATGGTATTATCCAATACCTGGTTTCATTCGGTGCGTATTTCGATTTATTCTTTGTTAACACATTAGGTCTTGGTTTTGGAACGGGTGTTTTATTCTTCGCCATTTTATTAATCGGCGCCTTGGTTTGGGGAATCCGCTATTCGATTCAACACCAAAAGAAATTATTAAACTTAGGTTTAATCTCTACCGTTTTAATCATTTTCGGTTATGCATCCTTCTCGATGATCATCATCAGGGCAAAGGCCGATCCGAACTTAAACAACAGTGCGCCTAAAGATGCTTTCTCTTTCTTAAGTTACCTAAATCGTGAGCAATATGGCGATAGACCATTAGGTTACGGCCCTAATTATAACTCTGAAAGAGTAGGTGTTACTGAAGGTAAAACCATTTGGAGAAAAGGAAAAGAAAAATACGAGGTAGCTGGTAAAAAAACCGATTACGAGTATAACAACAACACTTTATTGCCACGCATGTATAGCGATGACCCTAAACATGCGGCTTTTTATAAAGAATGGATGCGCTTAGATGACACCAAAAATCCTAATTTGGTAGATAATGTTGGTTTCTTGTTCAGCTATCAGATTGGCTACATGTATATGCGTTATTTCATGTGGAATTTTGCTGGCCGTCAGAATGATGAGCAGGGTCAAGGTAGCGGACATGAAGGCACCTGGATTAGCGGTATTAAACCAATTGATGCAATGTTGAGAGGTAATCAAACTAATCTGCCACCATCAACTGTTGATAATAAAGCGTATAACCGTTTCTTCTTTTTACCATTAATTTTAGGCGTTATTGGTGCACTTTGGCATTTCAAACGTAACCAAAAAGATGCCGGAGTTGTTGCATTATTATTCTTCTTTACCGGTATTGCCATTGTATTATACTTAAATCAAAAACCATTGGAGCCCCGTGAAAGGGATTACGCTTACGTAGGATCGTTCTATGCCTTTGCGATATGGATCGGGCTTGGGGCGCTCGCTATTAAAGAGTGGTTGTTTAAAAAACTAACCCCAACTGCCGGTGCCATCGGCGCAACGGTGATTGGATTATTGGCTGCACCGGTAATTATGGCCGAGCAGGGATGGGATGACCATGACCGTTCTACGAAAATGGTTCCACATGATATTGCTTTGGACTACTTACAATCTTGTGCGCCAAATGCTATCTTATTTACTTATGGCGATAATGATACTTACCCGCTTTGGTATATCCAAGAGGTAGAAAATGTTCGCCCTGACGTACGTATTGTAAACTTAAGTTTATTCGATACAGATTGGTACATTAACGGCCTAAGACAAAAACAAAATGAATCTGCTCCATTGCCAATTTCAATGAAACCTGAGCAATATGTACAAGGAGAAAGAGATGTAATGCCATACGATGATTACAAAATTGCAGGTAGTATTGAACTTAAAAATGTAGTTGATTTATTGTTATCAAACGATGAGAGCGATAAAGTACCAATGCAGGATGGATCAAAATCTAACTTCTTGCCAACTAAAAACCTTAAAATTACAGTAGATCCGCAACAAGTGGTGAGTACAGGAACGGTTTCAGCAGCTGATGCTTCAAAAATTACCACCACAATGGATTGGAAATTTAATAAAGGTTATGTTACTAAAGGAACTTTGGCCATGTTCGATATCCTTGCACATAACAACTGGAAACGCCCAATTTATTTCGCTTCTACAGTACCTTCTGAGCAATATAACGGCTTAGATAAGTATTTATACAGCGAAGGTTTAGCCATGCGTTTATTGCCACTTAAAGCTGATACAACAGCATCTGAGGATAGACCAGAGCAATTAAATACTCCTGTATTGTACAATAATGTGATGACTAAATTTAAGTGGGGAAATATGAAAACCGCTAAATATTTAGATCCACAGTCATCAGATGATACTTTCATTTTCACCAATATCTTCAGTAGCTTAACCAACAGCTTAATTAAAGAAGGTAAAATTGCTGATGCCAAAAAAGTAGTAGATAAATATTTTGCGGTAATGCCTGATAAATTCTTCGGTATCCGTACAGTTGTAGTGAAATTCTACATGGCTGAAAACTTATATAAACTAGGGGAAACTGCCAGAGCCAATGATATTTTAGACAAATCTGGCGATTATATCAATAAGGAATTAAACTACCTGGCTGATATTTCACAATCAAAAGGTTTAACCGGATCACAGAACATTCAAACCGGTTTATACTACCTGGATAGAATGATAAAAACGAGTAAAGCTGCAGGGCAGGATAAGTTAAGTGATAAACTACAGAAAACGTTTAACAGTTTAGAAAGCCGCCTGTCGATGTTTTTCCCACAACAGGGTCCACAACAATAATAAGCGGATCTGAACAATAAACTTACAAAGCAGCTGCATTAATTTGTAGCTGCTTTTTTGTTGCGCTTGCGCTATCAAACCTATCAGGTTTTTGAAACCTGATAGGTTTAAATCATAACCTGAGTTTAATAATGATTGATGTTTCACTCGATTATACTCTCGATCGTCCTTTAGATTTGTTTTGATATATTATTTAAGAAAATCTAATATTTATTTTACTTAGCTTAATTATCAGATTACCTAAAGCGGTAGCGGCACATTAATATTTCGTCAAGGTTTTTATACCTATAGCATGATGCAATCCGCTACCGTTTTTTCCCTTAGTGACCAGATAACAATTAGGGCAATACCCATTATTAAGGACTAGGATCGATGGGGTAAAAATTAGGTAACTATTACAAACATAAAAAATAACAGGATGATTGTCTCTACAAATTTTTTTATTGGGATTGATGTTTC
>NZ_SJSO01000042.1 GCF_004331735.1 Pedobacter psychrodurus | reverse complement strand
CTTCAATAACATCCGCGGATGATAAGCTGTTGTTCCACCGCCTTTGTATTGGTTGATCAGCCCGCTGATATCCAGCGAATCAACAACAAGGTTAACCACCCTTACAAGATCATGTTCTTCGATTAACTCATCAAGCGAAGGAGGTAATAATAGAATTTGTTGAGGTTGGTAGCTTTTGAATTGTGCTGAACTTTGTATCTTAGCCATATAGTAAATTTCTTTCGCACTTAAATTTACTAAACAGCCGCTGCTTTTTCAAGCAACGGCTGTACTTTCTTATACCCTTTTTAGTCAGCCCCAAGACTTATCTCCTATCTAGCAATTATATCAAAATTTTCGACAAACAATTATCACCAATTATAACCTGATTACCAGTCAGATGGTAACATCAGACTGCACATCATCCCTACAAGAAGTCTCCCGACGCAAAGTCCTTTAAAACTTCAGAAGAAATCTTCTCATTTCATTCCATAATAACGCTAGTCAACTTATATTTGATGCATATTATGAACTACCAACAAACGCTTGATTTTTTATACCGTAAACTCCCAATGTTTACCCGAGTTGGCGCGTCTGCTTTCAAAAAAGATTTAACCAATACCATCCTCCTTTGCAAAGCTTTAAATAATCCTCAGGATAAGTTTAAAAGTATCCATGTGGCGGGTACAAATGGAAAAGGATCAACCTCGCACATGTTGGCCTCCGTACTGCAATCGCAGGGTTATAAAACCGGATTGTACACTTCTCCCCACTTAAAAGATTTCCGCGAACGCATCCGCATCAACGGAAAAATGATGAGCAAAACTGAAGTCGTATCGTTCGTAAAAGATCAACAAAAATTGATCGAAAAAACTGAGCCTTCGTTTTTCGAGGTCACCGTTGCCATGGCATTCGATCATTTTGCAAAACATGAGGTAGATGTAGCTGTAATTGAAGTGGGTTTAGGCGGAAGGTTAGATTCGACCAACATCATTACCCCGCAAATTTCAGTCATCACCAATATCAGCCTCGATCATATGAATATGTTGGGCAATACCCTGACAGAAATTGCTGGCGAAAAGGCAGGTATCATTAAAAAGAATATTCCGGTTGTAATTGGCGAAACACAAGAAGAATCTGCTCGAGTATTTATAAACAAGGCAAAAACAATAGCTGCACCAATTGTTTTTGCAGATAGCGTATTATTCGCAAAAGATTTTAAAATCAGGAACAACAAACTTTCCTTATCTGTTTATCAGGAAGGGGAAATTAAATACAAAAATCTTCAAAGCGATCTTACTGGCGTTTATCAGCACAAAAACATTTTAACCGTTCTAGAAACGCTGGCTGTGCTGAACGAAAGAACAGAAATTAAAACTGATCACGAATCAATCTATAAAGGAATAAGCCAGGTTAAAAAACAGACTGGTTTGCAAGGACGCTGGCAAACTTTAGCTAAAAATCCTTTAGTTATTTGCGATACCGGCCATAACGAAGCTGGAATTACCGAGGTAATTAAAAACATCTCACAAACCCCTTATCAAAACCTGCACATTGTTTTTGGAATGGTAAAAGATAAAGATATTTCGAAAGTTTTATCCCTGATGCCAAAAAATGCTGCTTACTATTTTTGCAAACCAGATTTAGAGCGCGGTTTAGCAGCCGATGAACTTAAAGAACAAGCCGCAACATTTAATTTAATTGGAAACAGTTATGCGTCTGTTGCTGAAGCGAAAGAAAACGCCATTCAATCAGCCGACCCTAAAGATTTGGTTTTTATTGGTGGAAGTACATTTGTGGTAGCTGAAGCGATATAAAATCTTTACATAAACTTCAAAATATCTTCATCTAAAAGTTATTACTTTAGCCCTTTAACTAAAACACAATGAAGAAAATATCCTGTCTAATCTTTTCCATTTCTATTTTTTCGATCTCGCTCTCTTCTGCTCAAACTAAAAAACCTACCACAGCACCCACTAAAGCATTTCCCGCCGAAGTTGCACGCCCTAAATTGGTGGTTGGCTTAGTGGTTGACCAAATGCGCTGGGATTATTTATACCGCTACTATAACCGCTATAGCAACGGTGGTTTTAAAAGATTAATCAATGAGGGTTTTTCGGTAGAAAATACATTTATCCCTTATACGCCAACTTATACTGCATGTGGCCATAGTTGTATTTATACTGGTTCGGTTCCGGCTGTTAATGGTATTATTGGTAATGACTGGTATGATCCTGAAACC
The DNA here is from genome assembly GCF_004331735.1 of Pedobacter psychrodurus. Classification (GTDB taxonomy): domain Bacteria; phylum Bacteroidota; class Bacteroidia; order Sphingobacteriales; family Sphingobacteriaceae; genus Pedobacter; species Pedobacter psychrodurus. The sequence goes on along the minus strand of NZ_SJSO01000042.1, from coordinate 7,181 downwards.
AAAAAAGGCGTGTACTGTACGGAAGATTCAACTGTATCAACCGTTGGTAGTACGCCATCTTCTGAAGGCAATATGTCGCCAAAAAACATGTTAACCACTACCATTACTGATGAGTTGAGGTTAGCTACGAATTTTAAAGGTAAAGTAATTGGCATTTCAATAAAAGATAGGGGTTCGATCCTTCCAGCTGGCCACGCGGCAAATGCTGCATATTGGTATCAAGGTAGCACCGGAAACTGGATTACCAGTACCTATTACATGAAAGAAGTACCAACCTGGATTGCCGATTACAATAAGCTGAAATTAGCGAACAAGTTCTACGCAAAAAACTGGGAAACGTTGTACCCAATGAATACTTATGTAAACAGCACCGCAGATGAGAAAGCTTACGAAGGTAAAGCAAGTACATTCCCACACCAGCTTACTCAAAACATCGATAAAAACTTCGATGCCATCAGAAGTACGCCTTATGGCAATACCATCACTTTAGATCTGGCTAAATTGGCGATTCTTTCTGAAGATTTAGGACAGGACAACATTACCGATTTCTTGGCGGTGAGCTGTTCATCTACCGATTATATTGGTCATGCTTACGGTCCGAATTCAGTTGAAGCAGAAGATACTTATTTACGTTTAGATAAAGATTTCGAAGAGTTTTTCAACTATCTGGACAAAAAAGTAGGTAAAGGAAACTATACCATATTTTTAACCGCCGACCATGGCGCTGCCCATGTACCAGGCTTTATGCAAGAGAACAAATTGCCTTCAGGGGTAGTGAGTGACCGCGATATCGCAAACAAATTAAATGCTTACCTGAATGATAAATTCAAGGTAAACAATGTTGTTTTAAGATCGATGAATAATCAGATCATTTTCGATCATGATAAAACCGACAAAGGCGATGTGAGTTTCGATGTGATCAAATCAGCATCTGTAGAGTTCCTAAAAAGATTGGATGGGTTCCAAAACGCAGTTGATATTTCTAAAATATCACAATCTACAATTCAGGAAATCCAGAAAAAAATGATTACCAACGGATACAACGCCCGTAGAAGCGGAGATATTTATTATGTTTTAGACCCAAATTGGTTTAATGGTACTAATACGGGTACCACGCACGGAAACTGGAACCCGTACGATTCGCATATCCCATTGGTTTTTATGGGCTGGGGAATCAAAGCTGGAGCATCTAATAAAACACATTACATGACCGATATTGCACCTACACTGGCTGCACTGCTCCATATTCAAATGCCAAATGGTAATGTTGGAGAACCGATCACCGAGATTACCGATAAATAATTCAAAAAACTATGCCCACCAGCATAGTTTTTTTATTTTAGAGAGATTTATATAAACTAGAGTCGTCACCCTGTCCCGATTTTCACATCGGGATCAGGGTCTATTTTTTGCAGAAAGATGCTGAAATAAATTACCAACGAAAGATTCTGAGCAACGGTCGTCATTCTCGCGCAGGCGGGAATCTTAATGCAAGCTACAAATTCTACCATGGCATTACGGATTCCCAATCAAGTTGGGAATGACGCTCCAGTATGTAAATCGCATCGCCAATCCAATATTTTTCTAAAAACCCGAATCCTCATGACGATTGCGTGTTGCAAAGGAATAAATTAATCCTTATGAATAAATATCAATCTAACTAAGGCTTACATTTCCTCTAATATCGTATATGGTAAAAAATTGCGCTTTTTATTATTTTAGATGATGTCAAATTACACCGCAACCAAACTTACATCAATGCTCGAGTCGCATGATATGCTGGCAACATTAAAATTCTATACAGAAGTTTTAAACTTCACCTGCGAAACAAAATTCGATGACCTGAGTTGGTTAACCCTCCGAAAAGATGAGATAGAAATCATGTTCTGTACCCAAACGAGCATCGCAATATTCCTAAATCGATCATGAGTGGCTCACTTTATATTAAAACAAATGAAGTAGAAACCCTCTGGAAAAGCTCAAAAGATGCCTGCAAAATCTGTTATCCGTTCGAAGATTTCGAATACGGCATAAGAGAGTTTGCCATTTACGACAAGAACGGTTATTTACTATAGTTTGGGCAAGATTTATAGCTGAACCAAAAGCCATAACGGTATAAGGTATTCGCTGTTTAAGCTGCTTATTTTAGTACATTTGCGTACCAAATATATTTGGAAACAAGGATCGGTCATCAGCGCATACCGACCCTAAAATCCCATAGTATGCAACAAGTAGAAATCTATAAACCTAAAAATAAAATCCGTTTTGTAACCGCTGCTTCTCTTTTCGACGGACACGATGCAACCATTAATATCATGCGTCGTATTCTTCAATCTTCAGGGGCTGAAGTTATCCATCTTGGTCACAATAGATCGGTTGATGAAGTGGTAAACTGTGCCATTCAAGAAGATGTTCAGGGCATTGCAATGACTTCTTATCAGGGCGGACATATCGAATATTTTAAATACATGTACGATCTCCTGCAGGAAAGGGGCTCGGGCCATATTAAAATATTTGCAGGTGGCGGTGGCGTAATTTTACCTTCAGAAATTGAAGAACTCCAGGCCTACGGAATTTCTAAAATATACTCTCCCGATGATGGGCGTAGGATGGGTTTGCAGGGCATGATCAACGATATGCTAATACAAACCGATTTCATCACCAAAGCCAATATCACTAACGAGCTCGAAACCATACCTACAAAAGATATTAAAGCCATTGCCGGAGCCATTACTGTTGCAGAAAATGATCCCGAAGGTGCACAGAAGTTTGTTGATGAATTAAAAAAGCGCTCAAAAAATAACACCGCTCCCATTTTGGGTATTACCGGAACCGGTGGGGCCGGAAAATCATCATTGGTAGATGAACTGGTACGCCGTTTTTTGGTAGAAGTGAAAGATAAAACCTTAGCGATTATCTCCGTCGATCCTTCAAAAAGGAAAACCGGAGGTGCTTTATTGGGAGATCGTATCCGGATGAATGCGATCAACAATCCTAGGGTTTACATGCGCTCATTAGCTACAAGACAGGCAAACCTTGCCCTCTCGAAGAACGTACAGGAAAGTATCGATATCTGCAAAGCCGCTGGTTACGATTTAATTATTGTAGAAACCTCAGGCATTGGTCAATCAGATACCGAAATTACCGAACACTGTGATGTATCGCTTTATGTAATGACCCCAGAATTTGGTGCCGCTACACAATTGGAGAAAATCGACATGTTAGATTTCGCTGATCTGGTAGCTATTAACAAATTTGATAAAAGAGGTGCTTTAGATGCCTTGCGAGATGTGCGCAAGCAATATAAGCGTAATCACAATATATTTGATGCCAAGGATGATGAAATTCCAGTTTATGGCACTATGGCCTCGCAATTTAACGATCCGGGCATGAACAACCTGTTTGTTGCCTTAATGGAGCAGATCAAGGTAAAAACCAGAACCGATTTTAAGGCCAAAATGGAATTAACGGCTGATCAATCAGAGAAGATTTACATCATCCCCCCCGATCGAATCCGCTATTTGGCAGAAATTGCCGAAGCAAGTCAAACGTACAACGAATGGGTAGATAAACAGGCAACTATCGCCCGGAAAATATATCAACTGAAAGGTGTGATTGATTTACTAGGCGATAATAATTCCCCTGTCGCAGAGGGATTTTCACAGGAAGAGATGTTAAAAAACTTAAATGCAACTTACCACTACTTCGAAGAACAATTAGATGGCGAATGCAAACGTTTATTACGCCAATGGCCTGATACCAAAAGAGCTTATAAAGAGGAATTTTTCATTTATAAAGTCCGCGATAAAGAGATTAAACAACCCTTATTTTACGAATCACTTTCAAAACTGAATATCCCGAAAGTCGCTTTACCAAGATATGAAGATTGGGGCGATATTTTAAGGTGGCTGTTAACCGAAAACCTTCCTGGTGAATTTCCATATGCAGCTGGCGTATTCCCACTAAAAAGAGAAGGAGAAGATCCAACTCGCATGTTTGCAGGGGAAGGTGGCCCCGAAAGAACGAATAAACGTTTCCACTATGTTTCTTTAGGCCAGCCGGCGCACCGCTTATCTACCGCTTTTGATTCTGTTACCCTTTATGGTGAAGATCCACATATCCGCCCCGATATTTATGGAAAAATCGGAAACTCGGGTGTAAGTATTGCCACTTTGGATGATGCTAAAAAACTCTATTCGGGTTTTGATCTTTGTGCGCCGTCAACCTCGGTATCCATGACCATTAACGGTCCAGCCCCGATGTTATTAGGCTTTTTCATGAATGCGGCAATCGACCAACAATGTGAAAAATACATTATTGAAAATGATTTAACCAAAGAAGTCGAGCATAAAATTAATGCAATCTATAAGTCGAAAAATATACCAAGACCATCATACAATGGTACTTTGCCAGCAGGAAATGATGGCTTAGGTTTGATGCTTTTAGGAGTTACCGGCGATCAAGTTCTACCCGCCGATGTTTATGCCAAGATAAGGGCCAAAGCCATTAGTTCGGTTAGAGGAACCGTTCAGGCAGATATTTTAAAAGAAGACCAGGCGCAGAATACCTGTATCTTCTCTACAGAATTTGCCTTAAGGATGATGGGTGATATTCAGAAATACTTTATTGATGAAAAAGTTAGGAATTTCTATTCGGTATCTATTTCGGGCTATCATATTGCAGAAGCGGGTGCTAATCCCATTTCGCAACTTGCCTTTACCCTAAGCAATGGTTTTACGTTTGTTGAATATTATTTAAGCAGAGGCATGCATATTGATGACTTTGCCCCTAATCTATCTTTTTTCTTCTCAAATGGCATCGACCCAGAATATGCCGTTATTGGCCGCGTAGCTAGAAGAATCTGGGCCAAAGCCATTAAGAATAAATACAAAGGAAATGACCGCTCACAGAAGCTTAAATACCATATCCAAACTTCTGGCCGCTCCTTACATGCACAGGAAATCGATTTTAACGATATCCGTACCACTTTACAGGCACTATATGCAATATATGATAACTGTAATTCATTACACACCAATGCCTATGATGAAGCCATTACCACACCTACAGAAGAATCTGTTCGGAGAGCGATGGCCATTCAATTGATCATTAACAGAGAATTGGGCCTCGCTAAGAACGAGAACCCATTGCAGGGTGCCTTTATCATTGAAGAATTAACCGATCTGGTAGAAAATGCTGTGCTTGCCGAATTTAAACGCATCAACGATCGTGGTGGGGTTCTAGGTGCTATGGAAACGATGTACCAGCGTAGTAAAATCCAGGAAGAAAGTCTATATTACGAAACGCTTAAACACACAGGCGAATATCCGATTGTTGGTGTAAATACCTTTTTAAATAAGAATGGCTCACCTACCATAGTTCCAGGTGAAGTAATCCGCGCTACGGAAGATGAAAAACAATATCAGATTTCGGCATTGCAAAAATTTCAGGATCGTAACGCAGACCGTGCAGCAGATCTCTTAAAACAACTCCAAAAATCGGCCATAGCAGGCCATAATATTTTTGAGCAACTGATGGAAGTATGTAAAATATGTTCGTTAGGACAGATCAGTAATGCACTTTACGAAGTTGGCGGCCAGTATAGAAGAAACATGTAATAAAAAAAAGCCCTTATCGATTTGATAAGGGCTCATATAATTTAAACTAAAGTTAATATCCTAACCAGCAATCCAGCTAAATTTATAATCTATAGTTGGGTTTTTCATTCTCTCGGCAACACGTAATAAACGCGTAGGTAAAGCCATAATATAATCGCGGGCTTGTTCACCAGCTTCATTTAAATCACGCATACCCTCAATTTTCCAATCTTCAATCAACTGTTGCATAATTTCAACATAATCAATCGCAGTATAAACACCTAAACGTTGTGCAGCATCTGTAAAGTGACCAAATGTTTGACCAATTTTCAAACCTACCTCACGTAAGAAATGTGCTGGCATTACAATCTTTTTACGCATCATATCTTCAAAAGCCAACATCGCTTCGTTAGGATCAACCTCGAAAATGCGGTTCATGAAATCTTTATAAGCTTTTGCATGTCTAGCCTCATCTGATGCGATTACTCCACACATTTTAGATAATAAAGTATCACCATCTTTTTTTGCCAATGAAGCTACCCTTCTGTGCGATACATTGGTAGCCAATTCTTGAAAAGAAGTATAGATAAAGTTACGGTATGGATCATGACCAGTACCAATATCGAAACCATCAGCAATAAGATATTGCGTAGAGATTTCCATTTGGCGCATATCTACACGGCCTGACAGGTATAAATATTTATTTAACAAATCACCATGACGATTTTCTTCAGCAGTCCAATGGCGAACCCATTTCATCCAACCACCTTCTTCATCTTTGCTATGTCCATCAACCATGGCTAACCACGATTCGTATGTTGGTAAAGCTTCCTCAGTAATGGTATCGCCAATTAAAACGGCCACTAAATCGTAAGAAAGGTCTTTTGCATTATCCCTTAAAATTCTGATATCTTGATAAAATGTTTCACTCGTAGAATCTGGTAAAAAATCAGAAGGTTGCCAGTTGGTATCGATCGGTTTCAAATAAGTTCCCATCGACTCCAGCATATATTTTTCAATATGCACCATTACTTCCCTTCTTTTATCTGCAAAAAAACTCATTACTTATGCTTATATTTTTGTTAAAAACAAAGATAACCAAATATTATGGCAAACCTTATCATATTAACATATTTAGCACGAATTCAGTTTTAAAAATAGTTGAAATTTTCAACATACCCTTTAAATGGTTAAAAGCATAGTTTAGCTTAGGTATTAGGCATAATCCAGATGATTAAATATTTGATGTTTTGGAGCGCAATAGTTGTAATATGTAGCTTGGGTTCCGTCCTGCTGTCCGTTTTACTTCGCCAATGAAGAATTGGCTCCGTGCCCACTTCCATCAGGGCTATGTGGTCTAGTCCTGTATCTAGAAACTTAACTTTTCTTAACTGCTTAATGGTAGAAATAACCGCTATTACAATTCCCTTTACCATTAAGGGATTCAGGACATTAAGAAGAATATATCCAGTCCCTTAATTTTTCTTAACTGCTTAATGGTAAGCAAACAAAGAATAGGCCAAACAGAATGCTTATAAACCAAGAAAACCCTTGAGCATTCCTGCTGAAGGGTTTCTTTTAAGA
>NZ_SJSO01000041.1 GCF_004331735.1 Pedobacter psychrodurus | reverse complement strand
TCATGGATATGACAGGGCGAACTCCTATGGCCTGGAAAGCATGAAAATGCAAGGTGCACTTGCGATATTCGTGGTTAATCTTAAAAGAATCCTCAAATTCTAAAAAAAGGATAATAATCCAAAGAATCTTCTGGGAAAAACTAACAATGTGCTCCAGTTCTCAATGTCGAACGTAAAGTTCGCTATCAAATAAGAAAAATGAAATGCCTCAAAAAAGAAAGCGGATGAAAAACTCTTAAGAGCTATTCATCCGCTTTTCTGTTTGAAGACCATTTTATGTCTACTTTTTCAGTGCCCTCAGCTGAGCTAAGGAGGCTTTCAATCGGGCTGCAATGATAGAAAAAATCTTCTTTTTTAAAAATTGAAAATTATTTTTTTGGGTGCTGTCAGATGTTGCCATCTGACAACTAGTTAATTCCAAGAATATTGCAATTCCAAAAATCTAGAATCCATCAGATGGTAACATCTGACGGCACAAGGACCGAACCCTTTCTATCATTTACAGGCATTGAGCTACTTAACTAATGAGCTAAGATGTTATTTAGTCAGAAATAACTGCAAAACCTGTAGTCATTCACCCCAAAGTGTGGAGAAACTCTACAGCACCAAAACTTTGGCACGCACACAAACACCTGCAAAACAACGAATTAAACAAAAACAAGGGTTTGGCATCATTGTGAAACACTAGCAAGTATTGTTACACAAATTAAATTTTTAAAATATATACTATGAAAAAGTTCGTTTTAGCAGCAACAGTATTAGCATTAGCAGGATTCTCAGCAGTACAAGCAAGTGAAGTAAAAGATTTTAAAACTAATGCAATCATTGCAGTTCAAGATAGCGCAGTTAAAACTCCAGTTAAATTGGAAGAACTTCCTGAGCCAGTAACAACAGCATTAAAATCTGATGCTTATAAAGGATGGACAGCAACTGAGGCTTTCTCTGTTAAAGAAGGTACTAAAGAATATTATTTAATCAACGTTAAAAAAGAAGCTGAAACCAGTTCAGTTAAAATTGACAAAGACGGGAAACCAGTTCAATAAATAAAATTGGTTAACGCTCCATAATTAACGAGTATTTAATGTAACGCGAGTTACAAACCATATTTAAAACAGAATATCATGAAAAAGATCATTTTAGCCGCTACTTTAGCATTCGCAGGATTCACAGCAGTTCAAGCAAGTGAAATTAATACAATCAAAAATGCAGCAATCGTTGCAGTTCAAGATAGTGCAGTAAAAACTCCAGTTAAATTGGAAGAACTTCCTGCCCCAGTAACAACAGCCTTAAAATCTGATGCTTACAAAGGATGGACCGCAACTGAAGCTTTCTCTGTTAAAGAGGGTACTAAAGAGTATTATTTAATCAATGTTAAAAAAGAAGCAGAATCTGGTTCAGTTAAAATCGACAAAGACGGTAAACCAGTTCAATAATCTCAAATAAATACGCCGCACAGGCATAATCAATATAAGCGTGGCCTTCGGGCTGCGCATAAACTAAAAATATAAATACCATGAAACCGTCATGATTTTCAGAATCACACAGTAATGATTAAATCATGGCAGTTCATCACAAATAAAAACAAAATTTAAACAGATGAAAAAATTAATTTTATCAGCTGCGTTCTTAGCTTTTGCAGGATTCTCAGCAGTACAGGCAAGTGAAGTTAATACAATCAAAAATGCTGCAATTGTTGCAGTTCAAGATAGCGCAGTAAAAACTCCCGTTAAATTGGAAGAGCTTCCTGAGCCGGTAGCAACAGCATTAAAATCTGATGCTTACAAAGGATGGACAGCTACAGAAGCTTGGTCTGTTAAAGAAGGAACAAAAGAATACTACTTAATCAATGTTAAAAAAGAAGCAGAAACTGGTTCGGTTAAAATTGATAAAGACGGTAAGCCAGTACAATAAAACCCAAATAATTACATCTACCTATTACAAGAAAGCCGGATTATGTCCGGCTTTTCTTATTTTTGTTACATGGCGAGAATCCTGATCTTAGAAGACGATACCACATTTGCTCAATTACTTGAAGGTTTTTTAACAAAAAACGGTCATGAAATTACCCTTGTAACCCAGGTAAAGCAATCTTTTAAGCAAGTTGAAAACAATGAATTCGACTTACTTTTAATCGATTACCGTCTTCCAGATGGGACAGGTCTTGAAGTGCTTACCCACATCCGTGATCTGGGCCTGTTTATACCTGCAATCATTATGACCAGTTTTAATGATGTACGGACTGCGGTTAGATCTATTCAATTGGGTGCTTTTGATTACATTACCAAACCAGTTAATCCAGATGAGTTACTGATGGTGATCAAAAATTCTTTAGCTAAAAAGGATTTAAAAAGTGTTGAACCAAAAGAAACAAACAGTGATTTTATAAAAGGGAAAAGTGCGATTGCAGATAAACTGTATGAACATATCAATTTGGTAGCCCCAACTGACATGTCGGTAATTATACAAGGCGAAAGCGGTACGGGAAAAGAATTTGCTGCCAGAACCCTGCACCAGCAGAGTAAACGTGCCGATAAACCTTTCGTTGCAATAGATTGCGGTGCATTATCGAAAGATTTAGCTGCCAGCGAATTATTCGGGCATGTAAAAGGTGCTTTTACAGGTGCGTTAAACGACAAAAAAGGTCAGTTTGAGGCTGCAAACGGAGGAACTTTGTTTTTAGATGAGGTTGGCAACCTGAGTTACGAAGTACAAATTAAATTACTCAGAGCATTACAAGAAAGGGTAATCCAGCCTTTGGGCAGTACCAAACAAATTCCTGTTAATGTTCGCATCATTACGGCTACGAATGATGATCTGGCCAATAGTATGCAACAAGGAGATTTTAGAGAAGATTTATATCATCGTTTAAATGAGTTTAAAATCCAGCTCCCGCCGTTGAGAGATAGAGGTGGCGATTTAGAACTGTTTATCAACCACTTTGTACAGCTATCAAACCGCGATTTAGAGCGGAATGTTAAAAGCGTTTCTAATGAGGCAAAATCACTTTTGCTTAGTTACGATTGGCCAGGAAATTTGCGCGAACTTAGCAATGTGATTAAACGTATGGTTTTACTAAGCCCTGGTGATATTGCCCAGATTAGCGCATTACCTGATGAAATGATGATTTCTGTCCATCACCAATCAGCGCCAGGTAATTCATCCGACCTGAAAGCTGTGAATGAACAGAATGAAAAAGTGCTGATTACTGAAACGTTGATTAAAGTGAGGCATAACAAATCAAAAGCGGCGAAGATTTTAAACATCGACCGTAAAACGCTTTACGCTAAAATGGAACGATACGGCATAGAATAATTACTCGGCATTAGCGTAGTCGATTTCTTCCATAAATGCAATTAATCTATCCAGTTTTCTAATCTGTAATAAAACTTCAGATTTAATATTTTGAGTTAAGCCTTTTTCGGCAATTTCTATTTCCAGCATCCGGAATGCGTTTGCCAAAGTTTTCGAACCCATTTGCGCCGTCCGTCCGGCAAGTCGGTGAACCAATAACCTCGTCTGATCTGTGTCGTTATCGATTAAATGTTTTTTCAGCGCTGCAGCATCATCTATAGAATCCTGTTTAAAACGATTCAATATTTTCTCCAACATTTGCTGGTCACCAAAGGTCATTTTCTCAATAGAAGAAAAATCCAGTTCAGGCTGCTCGGTTAAAATTTCGGCTCTATCAAATATAGAAAGGATATCTACAGCTCTAAACGGTTTCATAATTAGCCCATCAAAACCCTCACTCAAAACCATTTCGCGTTCTTCGGGTAAAACCTGCGCAGTAATGGCGTAAAACTTAATATGCCCAGGGAGTTTCTTTTTTAATAAATGGCAAAGCTCGAAACCTGTCATTTCGGGCATACGCATATCAACCAATATGTATTTTAAATCTGGTTCAGGTGCTGCGTGCAAGATATCAGCCACCTGGGTAAAACTTCTAAATGGGATTTCGTTTTTCTGAAAAATCATTCCACATAAATCGAGAATAAGTTTATCATCATCAATTACCCAAACTGTGCCTGGGTTTACAATCGCATAATGTTCTAAATCTAAAGTATCGTTTACACGCTCGGTAGTATTTTCATATTTCATGTAAATATTAAATGTGGTACCCACGCCCGGTTTACTTTTCACATAAATTCTTCCACCTTGTGTTTCGATCAAAGATTTAACAATGGGGAGCCCCAAACCTGTACCGGCCTGGTTGATAATATATTTCTCTGGAGATTCTATCTGCTCAAATTCATTAAATATTTTAGGAATATCTTTTTCTTCAAACCCTATCCCGGTATCTTTTATCGTAAAATGGAAATGCAGATCCTCTCCTTGTTTTTTATACGAAACTGATAAGCTAATTTCACCTTTCAGGGTAAACTTTACAGCGTTACCCAACAAATTAAATAATATCTGCTTTAACCTAAATGCATCGCCTTTTACAAATTCAAGTTGGGCAAGATCAAGTTTTGCGTTTAATTGCAGCGATTTCTGTTCTGCCAATGGCCGCATTACCGAAACAACTTCATCCAATGCCTTCCCGATATTAAATACCTGGTTATTAAAACTAAATTCACCCGAAATAATCCGGTTATAATCTAATACCTCGTTCACAATCTGAAGTAAATGAATGGATGACTGATAAATGGCATCTATATCTTTCTTATTGGGCACATCCTGCTGGGTAATCAGTTCGGCATAACCTAAAATAGACTGCAACGGTGTTCTGATCTCATGGCTCATGTTAGATAAGAACCGTTGCTTCGCTTTACCATGGTATTCTGCTTCATCTTTAGCAAGCTCTAATGCTCTTCTATATCTGTTGCTTTTTGTAATATCTGCCAAAATTAAATACAGCAGAATAACCGTTAATAGAAAAAAGATAATGATGATGGTTGTGATCTGTGTAATTCCATCATTTACCACTTCTTTGGCCTGGATACCGTTTAAATCTACCTGGGCCACCGCTTGGCCCTCAACCTCTCTTAAAATCTGCAGCATTTGAGCAGTTAAAGCATTACTGGCATTTGATAAATCTGCTTCACGTTTTAAAAATTTCTGGCTTTTCTGACGTTGCTCCAGTTCGATGTTTTTTAACGAACCGGTCATGCTCTTCATAATGCTGTCTTCAGCCTTGGCGTTTAAAGTATCGCGCTTTACTTTAAACTCTTCATTAATAATTTTATATACTTCAGATTTTTTCTTTCCAAAAAGCTTGGTAAAAAAATTTCGTGATTTCTTCTCTTCTTCAGGCGCAACTGTAGTGGTCGATGTGGTTGTTTCTGTTGTTAAAACGGCACTATCTGTTTGTCTTGCCCTTATGGCAACCAGTTCATTTAATTTCTGAACCTCATCAGAGAACGATTTGGTATTCACCAATGTTTCTCTCACCTTTAAGTAATTGACAAATTGCTTATCCCGATCGGTTAGCAGATTCTTGATCGACTTTATCCTCGCCAGCTGAGCAGAATCGCCTCTGTACAATTTACGTAAGGTATCTAAACTGGCCCTTAACTTACGAGATTCTTTAAGAAAACTATAGGTACCTTGTTTATTGAAAGCCTCATCTCTTTGTAACTGATCTAACCGTGCAATCTTATGCGAAAGATCATTTACAATCCTTAAACGGTCGTTCGGGGCTGAAATTTCTTCAACAGTATCAAGCATTCTTGTAAAAGCAAACTTGCTGATACCCCACGCCAATAACAAAGCAAAACAGGCAAATAAAAAACCTATAATTACTTTACTTTTTATTGCCCGGAAGAAACGCTTTTGGATAACAGCAGCCATTTAATTCAGATTATATACGTTAAACCAGTATTATAACGGTTTAACCTGTAGAATTGATATGTGTTTATCTTTTACAAATAACGTACCACAAGAAAAATTGATTAAAAAACTTTATTTTTAATTGCCTAAAAAAACAGACTATGAACCGTATCGACCGACTTTTCGGAATCTTAACCCTGCTTCAATCCAGAAAATACATTACCGCTGAAAAAATTGCGGAAAGGTTTGACATGAGCGTTCGTACGGTTTATCGAGATATTAAAGCATTAGCGGAACAAGGTATACCAGTAAGTTTTGAGCAGCATAAAGGCTATTATTTAGTCCAGGGCTATTTCCTGCCACCGGTTTCTTTTAATATGGACGAAGCCAATGCACTTCTACTGGTTGAAAGTTTAGTGAATGGATTTGCCGATAATTCTATTCGCACCCATTATTCTACGGCGTTGACAAAGGTAAAAGCCGTATTAAAAACGGGTCAAAAAGAAAAGCTCGAAACTTTAAATCAGCATATTAAATTGCAGATTCCCGAAAGGTTAAATTTTAACTTCGAATACTTGTCACTTATTCAGCATGCCATAGCCGAAAAACACCTGATAGAACTTGATTATAAAAACAATAAAGAGGAAGTGAGCAGGCGAGAAGTAGAGCCAATTGGCTTGATTTTCTATGCTTTTAGCTGGCATTTAATTGCCTGGTGTCATTACCGGAATGAATATCGTGATTTTAACCTCACCCGCATTATCTGCCTTAAAAACCTCGGTATTCCTTTCAAAAAAACGCAGCACATGCCACTGAGTGAATACATGCACCTGCTCCCTGTAAATTATTAAAATAATATTTTTCACGCTGCCATAGGGTTGTCAGTGGGCTGTATTTTCTTTGTGTAAACAAACATCAACATCATGAGTATAGCCGATTTATTACTAATGGATTTAAACACCGCAGAAAAAACAAAACAGAAAAATATGGACATTATTAAATTATTATTGAAAGAGTTAGCAGCCGAATTTAATACCACAAAAAAATTCCTGGCTATTGTACCGGTAGATAAATTTGACTGGGCACCACACGAAAAAAGCATGAAAATGAAATCGCTTGCGGTTCATATTGCCGATCTGCCGAGTTGGGTTTCATTGGCTTTAACTACTGATGGGCTTGATTTCGAGACAGCACCTTATGTAGAACAAGCTGTAGAAAATGCCGATGACCTGGTTAAAATTTTGGAAGAAAATTATGCCAAAGGAAAAATGGAATTGGAAAAAGCTACAGAAGAAAATTTGAATGGGCGTTGGGTATTGAGTATGGGCAAACAGGTTCTGGCCGACTACTCTAAATATGAAACCATCCGCCACTCTTTAAGCCAAACCACTCACCACCGGGCACAACTGGGCGTTTATTTAAGGCTATTGAATATTCCAATTCCCGGAAGTTATGGCCCAAGTGCCGATGACCAGAGCTTTTAGTTTAAAAAGATGATCGTCATTCTCGTGCAGGCGGGAATCTTAAAGCTTATTGCATTGCGATTCCAATAAAGTTAAAAATGACACCAGTCTAAATGGTTTTCGCAGCTTCAATGTGTTCCTGAATATAACTAATCGGGAATGAGCTATTATTATAATTCAAATAGGCTATTGGAATCTGGTGCATTTCAATAGCCCCGTTTCGAAATGACGATTGAATTACCTCATCCGCTTTGCGGTATATCTCCACTTTGTTAATTTTAGCAATGAAAAAAATATTGACAATCTCTGGAAGCACGAAAGCAGTATCAACAAATGCACTTTACATAACTGCCATCTCCAGGCTTTTGGGCAGAGACTTCGAGGCAATAAACTTTTCATCCATTGCGGATATTCCACATTTCAATCCTGATTTAGACCAGGAAAACCCACCAAAGGCTATCGAAGAGCTTCGGTTAGTCCTCCAAAAAGCAGATGGCATCATCATCTCTACACCAGAATATGCCATGGGTTTACCAGGTTCATTAAAAAACCTACTCGATTGGACCGTAAGTTCAGCATCATTTTCTGGGAAACCTGTTTTAGCACTCGTTGCCTCAACTCAAGGCGAAAAGGCCTATCAATCCATCATCGATATTTTAACCGTAATTGAAGCGAGGGTATCGCCTCAGCTTATCTCATTTGCAAAAGCGAAGATCAATAATGAGGCGGCGATTACGGATGATGAAACCTTAGCCGCACTTAAAAGCACTGTCGATTCATTTGTTGCGATTATGAAGAATGGATAACACGATTTATTTCCGTAAAATTGCAGCATGAATAATAACTCTGCCACCCGTTTAAATAAATTCATCAGCGAAAGTGGATTATGTTCACGCCGTGAAGCAGACCGTTATATCGAAAAGGGTACAGTTTTCATCAACGGAAAAAGAGCTAAAGTAGGAGATCAGGTTTTTGCAGGCGATAAAGTGATGGTTAACGGCCATAATATCGAACCTAAAGAAGAAAGTAATTTTATCCTCTTGGCCTTTAATAAGCCTGTTGGCATTACCAGTACTACCGAGGGCAGCGTACGCGATAATATTGTAGATTATGTAAACCATAGTGAAAGGATATTTCCAATTGGTCGATTGGATAAAGATTCATCAGGTCTGATCTTCCTGACCAACAACGGCGATATCGTCAACAAAATCTTAAGGGCAGGAAATAAGCATGAAAAGGAATATATGGTAACGGTTAACAAACCTATTACCGAAGACTTTATTTTCGAGATGAGTAATGGAGTTCCAATTTTAGGGGTAAATACACGTAAATGTAAGGTACGTCAAATCAGCACCTTTGTATTCAATATTATCTTAATCCAGGGTTTAAACAGGCAGATCCGTAGAATGTGCGAGCATTTTGGTTATGAAGTGACTAAACTAGAGCGTACACGCATCATGAATATCAATTTAAAAGGTATTCCGACAGGAGAATTTAGAGAGCTTACAGAAGATGAGATGCAGAGCATCACCAAGAGCGTTGAAAACTCATCATCAGAGGCTAAAGCCAAACCCAAAAGCGCTAAGAAAAAAGCAAATGCATGGGAAGAAATCCCTGAACTTAGAGAAGAACAACCAAAAAAACATTTCAAGCCGGCTAAACCTGCGCAAAAATCAGCCGGTAAAAAGTCTTTTGGGCATTCATCGCCTAAGCCCAGTCATCATAAAAGTAGTTCTTCAAATAGAAATGCTCGGCCAGCAAAAGGTAAATCTGCAGGTAAATCAACCGCTAAACAACGGGGAAGATAAGCTAATGAATTGTAAAATTCTGAATTACAGGAATTTGCTTTAGGCTTTAACCTTTCAGCTTAAAAGCTTTTTAAGTACCTTTGCAACAAATGGTAACAGCAAAAAAAACCGATATCCGTGCATTAGATCTACCTCAATTGCAGCAACACCTTGTAGCGATGCAACAGCCTGCATTTAGAGCTAAGCAAATTTACCAGTGGCTTTGGGAAAAATCGGCAACGAATTTCGAGCAGATGAGTAATCTTTCTAAAGATCTGCGTAAAGCACTTGATGAAACTTTTGCCATTAATGCTGTTCAGGTTAACAATTCTCAGTTCAGTAACGACCATACCATTAAAAATACTTTCAGGTTAGCAGATGGTAATATTGTAGAAGGGGTTTTAATTCCTTTAGAAGACCGTATGACAGCCTGTGTAAGTTCACAGGTAGGCTGCAGTTTAACCTGTAAATTCTGTGCTACGGGCTATATGGACCGTAAGCGTAATTTAAACGCTGATGAGATTTATGACCAGGTAGTATTGATCGATAAGCAGGCTAAACAGAACTATAACAATCCCCTTACCAATATCGTGTATATGGGCATGGGAGAGCCGCTGTTGAATTATGCCAATGTGTTGAAGTCAATTGAGCGTATTACAGCTCCTGACGGCTTAAACATGAGCTATAAACGCATTACTGTTTCTACTGCCGGTATTGCTAAAATGATTAAGAAATTAGGCGATGACGGTGCAAAATTTAATTTAGCACTTTCGCTTCATGCTGCTGATGATAAAAAGCGTAATGAGATCATGCCGATCAATGAGGCCAACTCTTTAAAAGCATTGGCTGATGCACTTAAATACTATTTCGCTAAAACCAAAAATCCGGTAACTTACGAATACATTGTTTTCAATCATTTTAACGATGAAATTTCTGATGCTATGGATTTAGCCAAATTCTGTAAACATATTCCTTGCAAGGTAAACCTCATTGAATATAACCCTATTTCTTTCGCCGATTTCACTAATGCCGAAGGAGATAAGATCGATGCATTTTCTAACTATCTAAAAAGTCAGGGCATTAATACTAACATCCGCCGTAGCCGTGGTAAAGATATTGATGCTGCTTGTGGCCAGCTAGCGGTTAAAGAAGAAGCTAACGCTTAATTCTATCATTTAATATTCCAATTCGATAAAGTATAATCTTTTCAGGTAGTGTTTTTTTGGAGCGCAATAGTTATAATAGGTAGCTTGGGTCCCGTCCTGCTGTCCGTTTTACTTCGCCAATGAAGAATTGGCTCCGTGCCCACTTCCATCAGGGCTATGTGGTCTAGTCCTGTATCTAGAAACTTAACTTTTCTTAACTGCTTAATGGTAGAAATAACCGCTATTACAATTCCCTTTACCATTAAGGGATTCAGGACATTAAGAAGAATATATCCAGTCCCTTAATTTTTCTTAACTGCTTAATGGTAAGCAAACAAAGAATAGGCCAAACAGAATGCTTATAAACCAAGAAAACCCTTGAGCATTCCTGCTGAAGGGTTTCTTTTAAGA
>NZ_SJSO01000040.1 GCF_004331735.1 Pedobacter psychrodurus | reverse complement strand
AAACATCAATCCCAATAAAAAAATTTGTAGAGACAATCATCCTGTTATTTTTTATGTTTGTAATAGTTACCTAATTTTTACCCCATCGATCCTAGTCCTTAATAATGGGTATTGCCCTAATTGTTATCTGGTCACTAAGGGAAAAAACGGTAGCGGATTGCATCATGCTATAGGTATAAAAACCTTGACGAAATATTAATGTGCCGCTACCGCTTTAGGTAATCTGATAATTAAGCTAAGTAAAATAAATATTAGATTTTCTTAAATAATATATCAAAACAAATCTAAAGGACGATCGTGTCTTGCATGAACAAAAAAATATTTTTTCCGTTGAAATATCATCAAATTCTACTTAATAATAATTATGAATGCTAACCAAACATTGACTATAAATTCGAATAAAGAGAGCGCTAACGACATAGACGATATTGCGTCTGAAGAAAAGCCTATTCCATCATCGAAATTAAATGATATAGTAGGAAAAGTTGAATTATCAAATGATTTTGATGAAGAAATAGAACTTCGTAATTATTTTGAAAGCAAGCACTTATAAATGAATTTGGGGTTTATAAACTTTCCACCAGACGCGCTTTTGACAAAAATATAATTACATCAAAATCAGCATGGCTGCACTCATCGCAATCATAATCGCATCCTCAACAATAGTTACGGTGCTCATGGGTAAGTTAAAAACAGCACCCAAACAGGCGCACTGAATCTTTTTCTTGTTTATAACACTTTCCAAAACACCGAGGATGCTTATTGTCATTACAATCAGCGTAATCCAGTTTATGATAACAGGAGATAAGTTTAAAGCAAAAGACAATCCTAATCCGAGTTCGATGAAAGCATAGATATAGCCCCATAGGCTAAATTTTTTGGCTACAATATCGTACATGGCATAACTTTCGGCAAATGCTTTTAGATTCAGCATTTTAAAGAATGAGAAAGTAAGGAAGAAGCCTGCCATAAAAATGCGCATAAACAACATAAAGCTGATGGTGTTCTCTTGCCAGGAAACCACTAGTGATATTGCGGTGACGTATCCAAAAATTAATAAAATGGGCTTATAGGTTTCGGCCCACGATTTTGCTTCTTCTAATGTTTCGCTATGGTGGGTTGCTGAAATCTGATATTTACTATCTGATCCACCCAGGGCCTGTTGTAGCGTATCTAAGCTAATATGTTTATCCATGCCAATGGTAGCTGAATTTGTATCTTTCGAAACCTCAACTGAGGTAACATCTGGTAAAACGAGCAGGTTACTTTTTACTTTATTTTCGCAACCGCCACAGGTCATGCCGGTAAGTTGATAGGTGTGTGTCATGATTAAAATCTTTATACAAAATTACCGCTTCACCAACCGATAAACGTTACAGAATAATCATAAAGTTTTATAGAATTTTAGCGGATTATCATTCTGCGAATGATCGTCTTTTCGAGCGTATTCTAGAAATCTATAGGCAGACTCTTTCCTTATATACTTAATTTCTCAATGGTAAAGAAAGCTAATTTGTTTTTCATCATTAAGGAGTTAAGAAATTAAGGTTTGCTCACTGTTTCAAAAACAATAAAACAAACTTATTAAGTGATCTGTTCCCCCTAAACCCTAAACCCTAAACCCTAAACCCTAAACCCTAAACCCTAAACCCTAAACCCTAAACCCTAAACCTCTGCTTATCCCACCAAAACCGATGTCATGGTTAACGAACCGCCAACTGCCTTATCATTAAAGAAAGAAACATCTTCTTTATCATTTTTCATACCGAGGGTATAAATTAGCGGTAAATAATGTTCTGGGGTAGGAATGGCCAACATCGCATCGGTACCGAGATTGCGGTAGTTAATTAAAGGTTTATGATCGCCATTCGCAATTAAGTTTTTAAACTTATCGTTCATTTCGATCGCCCAATCGTAACCGCCTCCGTTAATCATTTCCCAACTTAACATGCGCAGGTTGTGTACCATGTTTCCGCTACCCAAAACCAATATCCCTTTTTTACGGAGAGCATAAATTTCTTTGGCAATTTCGTAATGCTGTTCAGGCGATTTGGTATAATCGATACTTAATTGCAAAACAGGAATATTGGCATTTGGGTACATGTGTTTTACCACTGTCCAGGTACCATGATCCAAACCCCAATCGTGGTCTAAACCCACAAGAGTGGAATGAATTAAATTTGGTATTTCAGCTGCCAGTTTTGGATCACCGGGAGCAGGATATTGAACATCAAAAAGCGCTTGCGGGAAACCACCAAAATCATGGATGGTGCTTGGGAAATCCATCGCGGTGACAAAAGTGCCGTGAGTGTACCAATGCGCCGATACCACCAGCACTGCTTTTGGAACAGGAATATTTTTGGCTAAATCGGCCCAACTTTGACTAAACTCATTGTTTTCGATGCCATTCATTGGCGAGCCGTGACCAATAAAAAGTGTTGGCATTAACTCGGTTTGAGGCAAGCGTTGAGTAAAGTTTCTGAATTGTGATAGTGCAGACATGATTATTGGGTTTGCCAATGGAATTTAAATAATCGTCCTCCTGAACTTGTTTCAAGATCTAATGAGGAAGATTCCGGGTCAAGCCCGGAATGACAATCTTCTCAATTACTTTCCCTGAACAAACTCCAGGTTTAAACTAATAGCAACATCTTTTGCAACGCCAGCACCAGTTGGATCATATTTAATATTATAATCTAAACGGTTAATGCTTGTTGTAGCACCAAAGCCAGCTTTTGTGTTTCCTTGTTGGTCTTTAGCTGTACCACCATAAACAACGGCAAATTTTACGTCTTTGGTTACGTCGCGGATGGTTAATTTTCCACCTAACTCATAGTTGTTACCGCTTAATTTTTTGAATGAAGTGCTTTCGAATTTCATTGTTGGATAAGTAGCTACATTGAAAAAATCATCAGTTTTCAAGTGGCCATCTCTCATATCAACACCTGTAGTAATGCTATTTACATCAACGGTAAAACTGATTTTAGCATCCGTTAAATCTGGTTTCGAAGCGGTAACCGTTCCGTCGAATTTTTTGAATGAACCATCTACAAAAGAAATGCCCATGTGTTTAACCGAAAAGTTCACAAATGAGTGCATGGGATCTATTTTCCAGCTTGTTTGTGCAAATGATGCCACGCTGATTGAGGTAGCGATCAGAAATAAGAATAATTTTTTCATGCCTAGTAATTTATTTAAGCACAAAGTTATCACAGAATCAGCTGATTAGTCTTGATTTATGGTAAGAAATTGGGCACCGAGGTTAATCGGTTAACTGGTTAACTGGTTAATTGTAACTGAAAACTTGCTCATAGATAGTGTTTTCTGGTTCATCGTCTTATAGTTGATGGAAAATACCTTCAGGCTATCAATCATGATCTATTAATCATTGACAACATATGCTTTCATCACCCATCTTACCTCTTCCATTTTACATCTCATCATATCTCATCATATCTCGTCAAGCATTTTCCGTCTATCTGCTGATGCTGCCTTATAAACTGAAGGCGTAATTCCGGTCACTTTTTTAAATTGTGCTGATAGGTGAGCAACACTGCTGTAATTTAGCTGATAAGCAATTTCGCTAAGGGTAAGTTCGCCATAAGTAAGCATTTCTTTTGCCTTTTCTATTTTTTGCGCAATGAAATATTTCTCGATGGTTTGGTTTTCAATTTCAGAGAAAATACTGCTTAAATTGGTGTATTCTAGTTTTAATTGCTCGCTTAAATAGGCCGAAAGATTGATTTTTAATTGCTCATTGGTATAGTGGACCAGATTAATAATGGTGGTTTTGATCTGCTCTGCAATCTGAGTTTTTTTATCCTCAAGCAATTCGAATCCAAAATGGATCAGATTTTCTGATATTTTGGATTTATCATCCGCCGAAATATTGTCGGCCAAGGTAACTTCACCAAGTTCAACCAATAATGGTTTAAAGCCGAGCTTTTCTAGCTCAGCTTTAACCACCATTTTACAACGGTTGCATACCATGTTTTTGATATGCAGCTTCATTAGTTCGATTTTATGGTTTCAGCAACATCACCACAATCAAACATCATACTTCCATAATATGGATTTTCGATGTTTTCTTTTTCATTTAACCAGCTTGCCTTAGCCATTGGGCAATGTTGAACATAAACCGTTTGGCTATTAAATTTTAAACCCTTTAAGGTTTTGATCATGGCATAAGAAATGCCTTCAAAAGCTTTTCTTTGCGTTTTGATATCATTCGAACCCGCAAGTTGAGCGGCTTTGCTTTTAATGATGGCCGCTTGTTCCAAAAATATTTTATGCTGGTCGGCTGGCAAATCTTTATGGTTAACCGCATTTATTTTTGCCGATAAACTTTTTACTTTTTCTATGGCTAAGTCTTTTTTATCAGTTGCTAAGGCATTTTTTACATCGTAATAAGCCGTTAGCGCCTGGTTTAAGGCTACATCTGTTTTGCTTTGTGCGTAGGTGAAAGCTGTTGTTGCGATTGTCATGATGGCAACTAATCCTAATATTTTTTTCATGGTTTTTTTATTTTAAAACGTTAAAGAAATTAAATTCTGCCCTAAGCAGGTACATGTTTTTGGTGTACCGGTTATCCATATTGCCAGTCGCCTGAAAGCGGTAGCCTAAATCGATACGGGTTGTACTGTTCAAAATCATCTGTATAGCAGGAGCGATATCCAAATAAGATTGGCCACTGCTTGGATCCGTTTTGCCCAATAATTCTAAATATACATTAAAGTTTGGCTGCTTGTAATCCTTGTAAACCACTGGCAAAACCATATAACCCGACGATAAACTATACGATAGCATATTTTTTGGCTGCGGCATCCCTACAATTTGCCTGTCGTTGTTTTCGAAAACATGTGCGTAACCCAAAGTTGTTGATAATGCCAGTTTGTGCAAAAGTTGCGTGAAAATTAATCCACCCTGTACACCACTATTGTCACCTTCGAGGTTAATATCTCTGGTGTAGGTTGGCCGTTTGCTTGTGCTTACCCTTCCAAAAGCCGATGCCCTAAAATGGCTATGCGCTTCATCCAGAGATAAAAATCTGTACTTTGCGTAGAGACTCCCGCCTTCTAAACGGTATTTTCCATCCATATCCGATAAAAAGCCTTGAGCATGCATCATCAGATTTTTGTTAAAACCGATCATTACTTCCGGAATAGTCCTGCTTACATAGCCGGGATAGTTAAACATGCCTTCATTCGTAATTCTTACACCAATCGATTTGGTCGGCATATTACTTGCAGGTTCAGTAAATACATATAGCTCTTGTGCAAAACCATTTATATAGGCGCCAATAATTATCAACGCCAATACGAATATCCGTTTCATCTTAAGAAAGAACTAAATGGTAAATACGTGTTTTTTTTCCGTTAACTACACCAGTGCCACTAGCATAGGCATCAGAGTTAGCGGTTGCTGCTTGTTTTTTAAATGCTGAGCCCGAAATGAAATCTTTGTCTACTACACTGGCCTTTACAGTTCCATTAAGCGTTTTACTTTTGGCATTTACAAAACGGTACACATTGCCACCTACAACGGCCTGACCTTTATCATCTACTTTCACCTCATTAAAATTGAAGTTTGCGGTTAAACCACCTACAGAAAAACCTGCATCCTGAACTTTTTTACGAACCAGATCAAGACTGATGTTGGCGTCTTTTTTAAAGGTTAAAACAAAGATGTTTTTGTTTAAATCGGGTTTTACGCTGCTGATAAAGCTTAGGGTTTCTAACGATTTTTGTGTTGCTTTTGAGCACATTGAGCAGGTTAAGCCAGTTACCTGTAGATCTGCTGAAGATATTTGTTGTGCCGAAACATTAACGGCGAAGAATAGCATAATGATGCTGAATATTTTTATTGCTTTCATGATTTTTTTGAATTAGAATAAATTTTTGAGACACCGTCACCCTGAATTTTTTTCAGGGTCTTATAGCAAAATAGATGCTGAATCAAGTTCAGCATGACGAAAAAAAAAGAATCCTAATTCCTAAAAATGCAATTGAAAATATGCAAGGCAATCCGCGAGGAGAGTGGCGGAGCTTTATTCGAAATTTTACTGAAAAACTTAGGTGTAATGTTAGTCAGAAATTCTAAAACCGGAGGATGAAGGAAAAGCTGGATAGAAAATAACTTCGGCATTTGTACCTGTGCCTCTGCTTGGTGACTATCTTTAACTTTTACGGTTACCTGGGTATTTTTGCAGCAACCATCATCTTTCTTCTCGGCTGGAATTTCCTTGCAGAATTTGCATGAAACCTCATTGCTAAAAAGTTTAACGTTTTCTAGTTTGCCCCCACAGAAATGGAGACTTAAAGCCAAGCCCATAACACTAACTGCATAGAATACAGCCAAAGAAAGTGCTATTTTTTGTTTTAACTTCATTAACACAAAGGTAAAGCAAAAAATATCGAATAATACTAGTAATTATTTATTGAATTTCATTTTTTAGCTTACTTTAGCCTTAAACACCAATCAAATGAAGAAAATATTATTATTCCTCTGCACTTTCTCAGTGCTTTCAGCCTTTGCAGCAAAGCCTAAAAATCAATATGTGCGCATTAAAACTGAATTTGGAGAATGCATCGTAAAGTTGTATAACCAAACTCCTTTACATCGCGATAATTTTTTAAAATTAACGAAGACAGGGTATTATAATGGCGTTTTATTTCACAGGGTGATCAAAGATTTTATGATTCAGGGTGGAGATCCGGATTCTAAAAATGCAAAACCAGATTCTTTACTAGGAGAGGGTGGTCCCAAGTACACTATTCCGGCAGAGTTTAACGATAGTTTGTTTCATAAGAAAGGGGTTTTGGCTGCGGCTAGAGAAGGTGATGATGTTAATCCGGCCAAAGCATCAAGTGGAAGTCAGTTTTATCTGGTCCAAGGAAAAGTTTTTACCGATCAGCAATTGGATAATGTGGAAGAAAAGCGATTGAAATTCAAAATCCCTGTGTGGCAGCGTGAGGTATATAAAACGATAGGCGGTACGCCGCATTTAGACAGAAACTATACCGTTTATGGTGAAATTGTGGTTGGTTTGGATATGGTAGATAAAATAGCCGTTCTGGCAACCGATAAAAATAACCGCCCAAAACAGGATGTGAAAATGGAAATTACAATTTTGAAAAGAAGAGCGGCGAAAAAGTTAGAGAAACAACTTTTTCAAAATACTTTGAAAGATAAAATGGTTATGGGTTCTTAAGCAAATGAGTCTTGATTGATATTTGATTGCCATAACCGCTCCTTGGCTCTTTCGTTAGATGCGATGGTCATCAGGTTTTATCATAATTATAGACTTGTCATCCTGAGCCTGTCGAAGGACTTGTTTAAGTGCCTCACAAAGCATTTCGACAAGCTCAATGTGACAAATTCAAATAGACTTACAGCTATGATACAGTCTCATCTTTCCTGCTATTAAGACCCTGAAATAAATCCGATAGCTATCGGATCAGGGTGACGACCGTTCATGCCATCTCCAAAATGAGTTTGAGGCATAGTATAAATTGAACTTTAATTACTAAGCATTTATTCAATTAATTTCTAAATTTACCGCCCACAACAATTGAAATTACTGAATGAAACCATCATGATTTACCCCATCACTCAGGGATAAAGAAAATCATGATTGCTTCATCACCATTAAAAACTGAACCGAGCTTGCGAGCTCATTAATGCCATTGGAAACAATGAGCAACAAATTAATAATTTAACTGATGAAAATCATTTCCTATAATGTTAATGGTATTAGGGCGGCAAGTACCAAAAACTTTTTTGGTTGGCTACAAGCTACAGATGCTGATATGGTCTGCCTGCAAGAAGTAAAAGCCTTGCCATTGCAAATTCCTGAAATTATTGCGTTGATAGAGCAACTCGGCTACCATCATTATTGGTTCCCGGCAGAAAAAAAAGGATACAGTGGCGTGGCGATTTTATCGAAAATTAAACCCAATCATATTGAATTTGGATGTGGCGAAGAATGGATCGACAAAGAAGGGAGGGTTTTAAGGGCTGATTTTGACGATTTCTCTTTAATGAGCCTCTATATGCCTTCTGGCTCAAGTGGAGATGAGCGTCAGGTTAAAAAGTACGAATTTATGCAGTTTTTTGATGTATACGTCGGAGAATTGCGAAAAGAGATCCCTAACTTAATTGTAAGTGGCGATTACAATATCTGCCATACAGCCATAGATATTCATAACCCAAAATCGAATGCCAATTCATCAGGCTTTTTACCTGAAGAACGGGAGTGGATGCAGTTATTTTTGGATAATGGTTTTATCGATACCTTCCGTCATTTTAATAAAGACCCACACCATTATACCTGGTGGAGTTATCGTGCAGGCTCGAGAGGGAAGAACCTGGGTTGGCGGATCGATTACCATTTGGTTACCAAGCCCATGGAAAACCGCTTGAAAAATGTTAGAATTTTACCCGACGCTATACATTCCGATCATTGTCCGGTTTTACTCGAAATGGAGTAATGTATTGGGTTAACTGGTTAATTGTTTAAACTGGTTAACTGTAAACTTGATGCCGATTACCAATTTATACCGTTTTAACAATTAACCATAATCTAGCCAGATGTTAATCACAAATATAAAAGGCCTGGTGGGCCTACACTCTAAAGATAAATTAGTACTACGTGGCGGTGAATTAGATTATTTACCTATTCTCGAAAATGCCTGGCTTTTAATCGAAAATGGTCTGATTAAAGATTTCGGCGAAATGGATTCAATCCCATCTCATATCTCAAATCTCGCCTCTCATATCTCCGCAGAAGGCAGATATATTTTCCCTTCATGGTGCGACAGCCATACGCACATTGTTTTTGCAGCTTCACGCGAGGAGGAATTTGCTATGAAAATACAGGGCAAAAGCTACGAAGAAATTGCAGCTGCAGGAGGTGGAATTCTAAATTCGGCCGATAAACTCCAAAAGGCATCAGAAGATGAATTGTTTGAAGGAGCTTCCATTAGGTTAAAGCAGATGATTCTGCAGGGAACGGGGGCTGTTGAAATTAAAAGTGGTTATGGCTTAACTACTGAAAGTGAAATCAAAATGCTCAGGGTAATCCGCAGGTTGAAAGATCATTTTCCGATTCCTATAAAGGCAACTTTCTTAGCTGCGCATGCCTATCCAGCCGAGTTTAAAAACAATCATCAAGGTTATATCGATTTAATCGTTAATGAAATGCTGCCTCAAATAGCAGAAGAAAAACTGGCTGACTATATTGATGTGTTTTGCGAAAAAGGGTTTTTCTCTGTTGAAGAAACTGATCAGGTATTAAAGGCGGGTGGAAAGCACGGACTAAAACCAAAAGTGCATGCCAATCAGCTTTCAGTTTCGGGGGCAGTTGAGGTTTCCGTGCAAAATAAAGCCATTTCGGTTGATCACCTCGAAGAAAGCGATGAAGAAACTATCCAGACGTTAAGAAATGCTGATACGATTGTAACATTACTCCCTTCTTGTTCGTTCTACCTAGGTATTCCTTTTGCTGATGCCAAAAGCTTTATTAAAGCTGATTTGCCAGTTGCTTTGGCTACCGATTACAATCCTGGTTCAACACCCTCAGGAAATATGAATTTTGTGGTGTCGCTTGGGTGCATTAAGATGAAGATGTTTCCTGAACAGGCCATAAATGCTGCAACACTAAACGGCGCAGCTGCAATGGAGATAAGCGAAAATTATGGAAGCATTACTGTTGGTAAAAAAGCAAACCTGTTTATTACCAAACCGATGCCTTCAATTGCCTATTTGCCATATAGCTTTGGCGAAATGCAAATAGAAACTGTTATTTTAAACGGTGAAATTTATAATGGATAACCTTAAAATATATTCGCAGGGCGACATCGATCGTTTGATTATCTCTCGTGATGGTGAAACCAAACTGGGCGAAAGGGTTAATATATACCGTCATGATGAGGGAGCTTCTTCTTTGATTGAGGGAATCTCGGAAGAAGGATTAAATGTCAGTAGCGCTAAATTTGTACTGCTAGGTATTCCAGAAGACATAGGTGTACGTGCAAACTTAGGTATTGCAGGTGCTGCATCTACTTGGAAGCCAAGTTTAACGGCTTTTTTAAATATCCAGAGCAATCGGTTTTTAAACGGGGCGGAAGTTTTAGTTTTAGGACATTTCGAAATCGATGAGCCCGAAGATTCTTCCCTAATAGGTTTGAGAAACAAAGTAAAGCAGATTGATGACCTGGTTTATCCCGTAATTAAGAAAATTGTTGCTGCAGGTAAAATACCTATTGTAATTGGTGGTGGACACAATAATGCCTACCCGATGATTAAGGGCACTTCTTTAGCATATAAAAGCCCAATAGCGGTTTTGAATGTTGATGCACATGCTGATTTAAGGGAATTAGAAGGTAGACATAGCGGCAATGGATTTTCTTATGCGTTAAAAGAAAATTATCTCAATAATTATTTTATGTATGGCTTGCATCAAAACTATAATAATGAAGCTATTTTAAATCAAATAGACACTAATCCAAAGCTTAAGGCTGTGTTTTTCGACGATATTTTAACAGGAGCTGATTTTACTAACATGATGAATGAAATAGGATCAGTTGCAGGTTTGGAAATCGATTTAGACTGTATTCAGAATGTACTTTCAAGTGCCGAAACACCATCTGGTTTTGCCGTTAACGACATTAGGAAGTTGATTTTGACTAGCGCAAATAAATTTTCTTATCTGCACCTAAGCGAAGGCGCAACCCGAATGTTGGATGGAAGGGTGAGTAAACTAACGTCTAAACTGGTTGCTTATTTAGTGAGTGATTTTGTTAAGGGGTATAGTTCCTAAGAGAGATCGTCACCCTGAATTTATTTCAGGGTCTTTTCTGTTAAGTGATTTCTTGCACATAGATCCTGAAACAAATTCAGGATGACGATTCGTGGCCAGAAGCCCTACAAATGCTCAGCTTCGTATTTTTCTCCAGCCTGAAGCATTAATTCAATCTGTTTTAGGTCTTCGGCGGTTAATTCTTCCTTTTCCTGTAACTCGAATACCGCAATCATATTGTCTTCGTATTGTTTTTCGGTTTTGATAACGATTTCCTGTGGCATGCTGGTAAGCTTAAAATTTTATAATTTCTGTTGGTGTAATGCAAAAATCTAACCTGATGTCGTGTTCATTTACATCATCAATTTTTTCAATAGCAGGGTACAAAGATAAGCCTATTTTCTGAGCATTTAAATTCTCAAGAAAACGATCGTAAAAGCCCTTGCCATAACCCACCCGATAACCTTGTTTATCGAAAGCTAAAAGTGGAATAACAACAAGATCTACCTCGCCCTCATGCAGGTTTCCTTTTTGCGGTTCCAGGATGTTATAAAGGTTTTTCTTTAAATCACCTACACCTAAATATTCATGATTGGTCATTAAAGCGGTTTCAAAATCGGCTTTTGGTACAATGATTCTAATTTCTGGGTGATTTTTGCTAAGCCATTCAATCAGCAAAAAGGTATTGGGCTCTTTTTTTTCTGAAATAGGCAAAAAGATATGTAGTGTTTTAATTTCGCTAAAATCAAGCGTTTTAAACTGTTTTAAAAGCGTTTCGTTGAGCTCTTCGTATCCTGTGTCACTTAACAACAATCTATCTTGTAACGCTTGCTTTCTTATTTCTGCTTTTAACATAATATCAAAGATAAATATTCTAAAGACCTATAAGGTTTCTGAAACCTTATAGGTTTAGATAAAAACCAAAAAAGCCTCTGAAGAATTCGCGAGGGCACTGAAAAAGTAGACATAAAATGGTCTTCAAACAGAAAAGCGGATGAATAGCTCTTAAGAGTTTTTCATCCGCTTTCTTTTTTGAGGCATTTCATTTTTCTTATTTGATAGCGAACTTTACGTTCGACATTGAGAACTGGAGCACATTGTTAGTTTTTCCCAGAAGATTCTTTGGATTATTATCCTTTTTTTAGAATTTGAGGATTCTTTTAAGATTAACCACGAATATCGCAAGTGCACCTTGCATTTTCATGCTTTCCAGGCCATAGGAGTTCGCCCTGTCATATCCATGA
>NZ_SJSO01000004.1 GCF_004331735.1 Pedobacter psychrodurus | reverse complement strand
ACTCAGTACATCCAAAGACAGAATAGTTGCTTTTAAAAGACTGGCAATTTGGTATAATCAGGTAGAAGCCGCTGGATTCAAGTCGTTTAACACCATTTCAAGAACGATACAGAACAACTATGAAACCATATTAAACTACTTTACAAATAGGAGTACCAATGCTTCTGCTGAATCTTTCAATGCTAAAATAAAAGCATTCAGGGCACAGTTTAGGGGAGTAAGAAGTGTAAAGTTCTTCTTATTCAGATTAGCTAAGATTTATGCCTAGTATTAATCCCCAACTTTTTTGCTTGATCCGTGATTCGGTGAGTAAGGCAAAACGGTTAAAATTGACTCACCGAATGGTATATAAACATCTATTGAACAGGTTGTTATAAACTGAACATCTTGTGTATTTTAAGAAGCAAAGCTATGTTTGTTTAACTAAAATCGAGAGATTATGAAGACCAATTTTAGCCTACTTTTCTATCTGAAAAAGCAAAAGAACTATGTGAGTGGAAATGTGCCGATCTACATGAGGATTACCGTAGAAGGAAATCGTGCAGAGATTGCAACTAATCGTCACTGCGATCCCAAACGATGGAATGCCAAGGGCGGCAGAGCCATAGGCTCAAAAGAAGAGATCAAGGTGTTGAATATCCATCTTGACCAGTTGCAGAATGCAGTTTATTATGCCCATCAACGTGTTTTCGATATGGGGTTGCCGATTACTGCCGATGCCATCAAATCAAGTTATCTGGGTACGCTTACTAATTCACATACCCTATTGGAAGCGGTTGCCGACCATAATTTAAAGATGGAACAGCTTGTCGGTAAAGATTTCGATCGTGGCACATTGAACCGCTATAAAGTTTTGGAAATACACCTTAAGGTTTTTATTCCTTTGAAATATGGTGTAGCCGATATGAACATTAGAACTATCGACCAGGCATTTCTGAACGGATTTGACCATTATTTGAGATCTGACAAGAGCTGTGCGAACAATTATGTGGTAAAAAACATCAAAAACCTCGGGAAAATCCTTCGCATCTGTATGGAGAATGAATGGATAGACAAATCGCCATTTACGGCGTATAAAGGCAAAACGAAGAATGTTGACCGCTTTTGTCTGAACAAGGAGGAATTGACTCATATCGCAGCAAAAGAGTTTTTATCGGAGAGATTGAAGCAGGTAAGAGACGTTTTTATTTTCTGCTGTTTTACTGGTTTGGCTTATGTCGATGTCTTCAAACTGAAACAGGAGAATATCAGAAAGGGAATTGATGGCGACCGATGGATTTTTACCAATAGGCAGAAAACCAAAACAAGGTCATCAGTTCCGCTACTTTCAACAGCTGTTGAGATTGTCGATAGATATTCCACCAACAAAGTTTGTCTCAATAAAGGCTTGCTTCTTCCAGTTCCTAGCAACCAAAAGATGAACGAATACCTGAAGGAGATTGCCGACCTGTGCGGAATTGAGAAAAAACTCACCTCGCATATTGCCCGCCATACCTTTGCCACTACCGTTACGCTATTGAATGGTGTACCGATAGAAAGCGTATCGAAGATGCTCGGCCATACCAATGTCAGGACTACCCAGATGTATGCAAAGGTCTTGGATATCAAGGTAAGTGCAGATATGGCCCTTCTAAAGGATAAATATAACTAGATAAAAAACTAATAACTGACAAATATTTGAAAATATTAGGCATTAATTCCTGTTTTGATTAGATTTGTAGGATGTTAAAGGAATTGAACAAAAGAGTGATCGTGGTGCATTGGAAAAGATTCGCCAGTACAGATATCGATGTATTTTCAAGTCTGAAGGGATTTTGCGACAGCTACCCATCCTATAACTATCATACATTGAACAATTATCTTTCAAAAAGGAAGATTCCGTTCGAAAACGATGAAATCAAAATTGAAAGACAGCCACTGATACAAAAGGTAAGAAGACCAGACCTTCCAAAGGTATTGTTCTGGGATTTTGATTTTGATAAACTGGATTGGAGCAGGAGTTACAAAACCGTTATCGAACGGGTGCTGGATAAAGGCAATACAATGGATTGGGAAGAGATGATCAGGTTTTATGGTAGAGAAAACGTAATTCGAGCTCTCAGACAAGATATCACCTATCTTTCTGATATGACCATGGAGGCCGTTTGCAAATATTTTCAGTTGAGCAAAGAAAAACTCAGATGTTACAAAAAGAAACAGTTACACCAGGGACACTGGATCTAATCCAGACGCTGATGCAAGACCATCAGCTCAACTCTTTTTACCTTGTTACCTCAATCCTTTCGTTACTGTTTAAGTCAATTTCTGGATATTTGCTTAATACTATTCTTTCGAAATTTGGATTCTCAAATTTAATCTCGTCCTTATGTCCTAAAATGTTAAACGTAAAAAGTATTATCAAAATTTCTATTCTCATTTTTTTCTGTTTACGGTTATGGTCGGAATAATTAACTTCATTAATTCACAAATAAAAGGCATGCTACTTTGTTTTCCATTAGTGTGAAAGCAAGGATATTTTAATTCGGCGAAACATAAATATAATCCACTATAAACTTAACAACCGATTTACTCGCTTCCACTTCGGGTCAAAATCTATTTCGTAGGTAAAAGATACCAATCTGTTTTCTGCCAGACTAACCTTTCTTAAAAATTGCTCGATAGGTTCATTCTCTTCCGAATAACATTCGATTTCCATTCCTCTATCTGATACCAGCCTAGAAACCAAGTGGCAAATGCATATCCTCTTCAATTCATCTGAAAAGAAATCCTCAATTGTGCCCATATCCAAGTCGGGATTATTCTCGGCAACTTTATCAGTGAGATCAATACTTAATCCGATATGATAAGGGCAAAATTCTTTGAACTCGTACTTTCTACATGATTTATCAACCCAGCCAGTGCCTAGCTTGCCATTTTGCATGGTTAGCTTTAAGAGGGTAAAAGAATGTTTCGGATATATCTGATCCGAATATTTTACTATCTCCCAATCAACTACAGGAGTTTTTTTTGCAAATAACTTGTTTAAAAAGTTCAACTTGTTTAGGGGTTTATCATTAGTTAGTTACTGTGTTTACTGCTTTTTCTCCTTTAATCTGCCTGTAAAGCAGTAGAACTATCCAATCAAGTTCGTCTTGTTCACATGCATATTCGCTAATCTGTCCGTAAACTGCATATGGCGAAATATTAAACCCATCTTCGATATCATTATAAAAAATTACTGTATTTCCGAAAACAGCAACAACCCAAAATCCTCCGCCCTCGTTTCCATATTCTTTTTCCTGCCATTTCTGGGGTGGAATTTTAATCAACTTCCAAAAGTTCAATGGCTCACCATCGAGTTTTGATTCTCCCCTTGAGATCCATCCTTCTAATTCGGTTAATGAAATCGGTGTCCACATGCTAAAAGTCGTAAACTGTTACTTCAATATTTTTTTCAGCCAAAGCCGATTTGATCAATGGCTCGATTTTATCCCATGTACCGCCAGCCAGACCACATCCAATCCTAGGCATATGCACCGTTGCACCATTTTCAGATGCAAACTGGGCAACTTTTTCTAGACCCTTGGATATCGCCTCGTACCGAATTGGTGCATTTCCCATTTCGTCTTTGTTTATTTTATGTTGGCCAATCAGGTTGGTAACCCAAAGGTCGTCTTCAACTTTCACGAACTGGACTTCGCCAAGGGAGAAACCAGTCTTTGATTTGAACCACTCCCGATATCTCTTTTCTGGTTCTTTCCAACGTTTTGAGATTGCCATCACAAAACCTTTTCCCCACCCGCCGATATCATTGCAGACGTGTACAATTATTTGAATTCGGCCCAAGGATTTAACGTGATGTTTCCAGTTAACGGTGGTTGGAATCCCAGATCCATCAAGTGTCGGGCAAAACGATTGGCACACCAAATATTTCTATTGATACGACTAGTCCATAATGCATTGATATCTTTATAAGGGATAAAAGCATTACGGCTTTTTTGCATTTGGTAGATGTAAACCCATTCAAAATCTGTATCATCATCAGTTATTCCCCCATCCGGCAAAGCAGGTCTGTAGCTTTCTATGGCACCAGGCACTTCAAAATACTTAAATTCATGTGGCATCCCGTTTATGTTACCTATGATCTGTCCCAATAAACCACCACGAATTTTGTCAACCATTATTTCAGCAGCAATCGAAATAGCTTTTCTGTCGCCTTTAACCTGGGCATAAGCACCATAAGGTGCACCACACAAAAAAAAAGCTGCAAAAAGTATAATATTGATTTTATTTTTCATGGCACCTATTTTGTTATGTCTTGTAAAAGCTCTCCAGATTGACATGGGGATTTTTTACTGCTTTTTTAACCATGTACTCACTTCACCACCTGTTTGGCTGGCATCAGCATAAGGAACCAAAATAATATTCTCGGTTTTGCCACCCGCTTCTGCTTTAACCTGATAAGCTTGAGTACCTATCCATTTAGCTGGCAATACGCATGGTGCATTATTTAATTGAACAGAATTTGGCTGAACGGTAAACACCTCTGGTAAAGTTGGATTTAATTTTTTATCAAAAACTAGCACCTGCGGCCCACGTTGAAAAGCAATTGAACCAGGATAACTTATGCCACCATCTAACACTTTGACCGGCAAGGTAAAACTCACATTTATCCTATCGCCTTTGTTCCAAAAGCGATTTAAAGAAACAGTCTCATTAGTCGTTACTGTTTGTTCCTTACCATTAACCGCGATTTTAAAGTCGCCAGCCCAATATGGCTTGCGAAGCAACACTTCAAACTTTGAATTGACAGCCGGATTTACGTTAATGGTAACGTCTCCATTTTCTGGAAAAGAGGTTTGAGTGGTAAATTCAACGAGATTTTTTCCGTTAACAAAAGATTTATACACACCTGGCTGGTAGAAAAGAATAGATGGGCTTCCGTTGATTTTTCCATTGGTAAACAGCGGAATCATGGCAATGCCACGAGGCACGCTGGACATGCAGCAAGTGATGTTACAGCCATAGGGTTTAGCACCCATTAAAGGTGTATAATAACTTACACAGCCAGTTTGCGGATTCTCTGCCCCAATCAAATGGTTATAAACGGCACGTTCCAATTCGTTAACATATTCCATTTTACCAAATATGCTAAGTAACTGAAAATTTAACTGGACCCAAGTAGTAGTGACACAACCCTCCCCCATATTATCATTTTTACTAGCGGGCAATAAATGATCGTCCTGGAAATGCTCGAAAGAACTGGTTGTACCAGTAATGTACAAACGTTTTGTCGTTATATCATTCCAAGCGGTTAGCACAGGCTTTAGTATTTTTTCATCTCCTGTCACACGATATAACTTGACTAGACCCACCAGGTTCGACATCATTTCATAAGCCTTTGCATTAGCGGTTTTATCAACACGACCTAAAGAATCAAGTGTTGAGAGTATTTTTGGCCCATTTTTTTGGTCATAGCTTTGCGTAATGTAATAGCAAAAATCCAGGTATTCCTTCTTGCCAGAGAAGCGGTATAGATCAGTCATTGGATCTATCACACTTGTTGCCGCCATGCCAACATGTGCCCCGGATTTTATGATGTCCAGTTGCCCGGCTTTATTCCCAAATCTTTTATAGAGTAAATCGCCTATTTTTTTTGATGCAGTTAAGGCAGGTAGATAACCCGTTAATTCATAATAGCTTAAAAGGCCAACCAAATCATATTTATGAGACCAAACATCCCAGCTTGTCCACTGGCTTTCATTGTCATAAGTCCCCAGATAACCATCTGTTAACTGCGCTGCAATAAGTTGTTGAGCAGTACGATCTAACTGAGTTTTTAATAGAGGATCTTTTGTATTCTGATAGGTATTGCATGCAGTTTCTAAAAACTTGCCTACATGTTCTCCAATCCATGGATGCACACCTGGTTTATTGATAAAACCCGCAAGTAACCCGGCTTCATCAACTTTATATAAACGTTGGTCTTTATTTGCCTTTAGCTTTTCGCCCAACCAACCCTGAATTGTTTGTTGGCCGAGTAACGCTGGATTAAATGTTTCTTTTGCTTTGTAGGCAACCACAGGGATTGCAGGTTTATAGCTAATGTCCATGAAACCATATTCGTCATTCCAATGCGCTTTATAGCCATATGTAGGGATTGAAAGCGTGTACTGAACCTTAAGAAATGATGAAGGCGATTTGTAGGGAAATGAATAGGTATTATCGCCAGCTTTTATAGTTATGTTCTTTACAACGCTTTTCAATTTCCTTTGATCTAGATCGTAAAAATCTGCCGTCATTGTTCCATTTACAGTTCTTTCGGCTTTGTTTTTTAGCGTACCGATGTAAACCACTTCTTTACCATTTACCTTATGCTTATTGGTTGCTCCAGTGGCCTTTGCAGCCATGATAAATACCTGTTGAGGTTTTGCAGCAGTGATAATGGGTGATGCCTCTACTGAAGAACTACCTCCCCAATGACTGATACTTACCGCTATCGTATTCTCCTGATCCCATGATATATCCTTCTCATTGATTACATAAGCCCTTTTGATATCACCAGAATTGGTTTCTCCCATGAATTTCCCATTTAGGTAAAATTTATCTTCTTGCTTGATTCGCCCAAGGTATAATACCAAGACCCCTGTTTTTTTAAGTTCATTTTTTAAAGAGGAAGGAATAACAACTTTCTTTCGTATCCAGACAACATTGCTGCTTTTAGGTAATTCTTGATCCCACTTTAATTTATCGCTCGCCTTGGTCTTCCAATCCGAGTCATTAAAGCCAGGTTCTGCACTCGATTTATCATTTGTAAAAGAATAACGCCATGGTCCCGTTAATGGCAACTGTGCGAATGCCATGCTTGTAGTGAAAGCAAAAAGAAAAAGTAATTTATATTTTATGTTCATGATAGATTTAGTGATTAAAATTAAACGCCCGATAATATTAAAAGAGAAAGGCCAACAATAAAAAACAGAAACATGGCGCTGACAAGTATATTTGTCCCCTTAGGAGCATTTTTAAATTCTTTCCATACAAATACGCCCCATAAAGCGGCAATCAAAGTTGCACCCTGCCCCAATCCGTAAGAAATAGCAGGACCAGCCTTCCCTGCAGCGATTAGGTTAAGTGAGTTGCCCAGCCCCCATATCAACCCACCAAGAATACCTGTTAAATGGGTCTTAAAATTCCCGTTAAAATAAGCCTTGTAACTAGTTGGTTCGCCAACGAATGGTTTTTTAATGAGTATGGTATTGAATACGAAGTTGCTTAAAAATATACCAATGGAAAATATGAATACCGCGGTGTATGGCGTCATCTTCCCTACGGCAGGGTAAACGAAATTGTCCAGATCCATAGCGCTGGCAATAAACTTATAAAAGAAAGACATTAATACCCCTGCAATTAATGCCAGGAATATCCCCTTGCCTGAAACCTTTTGATTAGTTGCACTTTTCTTTCTATAGGCAGCAGCATTTAGCAAAATGGCAACCATGACCAGTGCCACGCCCACAAACAGTAAAACTGGGTTGCTGTTTTGTGCAGCAGAGTAATTAATAATAACACCAAGTACAAGTGCCAGCCCAATTGCTATTGGAAATGCTACAGACATACCTGCAATTGCTATAGAGGCAGAAAATAATATGTTTGCTGCATTGAAGATTATCCCTCCCAAAAGTGCGCTAAATATACTTGAAGAATTAGCTTGGTTTATATCTACAAGAAACCCTCTACCCTGGTCGCCAAAGCTACCTATGGTAAACGCAGACACGATTGAAAATAGTAAGATCCCAATAACATAATCCCAATAAAATAGCTCGAAACGCCAGGTCTTTGCAGCGAGCTTTTGCGTGTTAGCCCAGGAACCCCAGCATAACATTGTAATAAAACAAAATAGAATGGCAGTGGCATAAGATTGTATGATAAACATCTGTTGGTTGGTTGACTAGGTGAAAATTAATTGATTGATTGATGGGTAGCCGAATTTATTTCATTACGGTAGGGAGCAGACGATTGTGCACCTAAGCGAGTAACGGCAATTCCAGAAGCCTTACATGCAAAAACCGTAGCTTCTTCAATGCTCTTCCCTTCTGCAATAGCTACTGTTAATGCTCCATTAAATACATCTCCAGCAGCAGTCGTATCTAAGGCAATAACCTTTTCTGCAGCAATATGTGTAAATAGTAAATTACTATATACAAGTGCTCCGGCCTTACCTAGCGTAATTATTATATCTTTTACACCTTTATCTCGTAAAATTTTTGCAGCAATTTTTGCACTCTCTAGGTCAATAACTTTTGTACCTGTTAAAAGTTCTGCCTCATGCTGATTGGGTGTTATGATACTGATATGTTTGTAAAGCGAATCTGGCAATTTACAAGCTGGAGCTGGATTCAGTACAACTATATTTCCATTAAAGTAAGCAATTTCAGCAACGTAAGCAACGGTTTCTAGCGGGATTTCTAATTGCATGAGCACAATTTCAGCGTTCTTTATAACCGCATCAGTTTGTTGAAGATCGGCAACGCTTAATGATGCATTTGCACCAGAGGCAACCACGATGCAATTCTCGGCATTTTTATCAACTGTAATCAATGCAACCCCAGAAGGATTTTTAGAATCTGACAATAGATGTGAAACATCTATTCCCTCATCTTCAAAAAGTTGAACAGACTGTTTACCGAAAATATCGTTTCCTGTTTTACAAATAAAGGTTACCGAACCACCAAGCCTAGCTGCTGCGACTGCCTGATTAGCGCCTTTCCCCCCGGGATTCATCAAAAACGTTCCGCCTAAAATGGTTTCTCCTGGACTCGGTAGGTGATCTGCCTTAATTACCATGTCTGTATTAGAACTTCCTACAACTAGGATAGATGGTTTCATAGTAGAATTTATATTTGGTTTTAAATCAATTATAAAAATAATGAATAAAGCTAATTAATCTGCACACAATTAAGCATCAAAAAATAATTCCAAAAATTAATAATTAACTAATCAACCACCAAAAAATATTAATTTTACAATTAGGAACAAGAAAATACCATTACAAAAAATATAATTCCAAAATATAATGAGTAACATCATTTCCCTAGCCACCCTGATTAGCTCACTTTCAAAAAGTGAAAGACGATACCTTAAATTGTACGGCACCTTACATGAGGGGAAAAAGGATTACCTACAGCTACTTGAAGTGTTTTTGGCTGAAAAAGATATTGATCAAGTTAAGAAACGTTTTTCTTCCTATTGCCCAAATGCCTCATTCAATACGACAAGCTCGTATTTGTTCAAAGTTATTTTGGATGCCATCATCCATTTACAACGCGATAAACAAATGCTTTTTAAATTAACTTCTGAAATACTGACCATAATGGTGTTGTTTGAGCGAGGTTTGTATGTTGAGGCTTTTAAAAAAATCCAAAAAGTACAGTTGGAGGCGAAAAAGAATGAGTTTTATTCCATTCAAATTTGGGCTTCAATTATAGAGCTTACATTTATCAGCAACTTAGGCTTTCACACTGTCAATGAAAAGGAGCTTGTTCAAAAGCAAATGAAGGTGCAGACCTTATTAAAACATACCCAACAAATCTTTCAGCACGCTTCATTATACCACTTGGCTCATCATAGATTATTATATAAGGGTAATGTAAGAACCGAGAGACAAAAGGAAGAACTAAATGATTTGTTGGTTTCAGAGCTTTCACTTATCTCGAAACCGATTTCTACCACCTTCGAGGGGAAAAAAAATCATTTCTTGTTTCAGGCCTATTTTTTAATGAGCATTGGCGACTATAAAGCGGCATTTAAAACTTTTGCAGAGTTAATATTACTTTTTGAGGCCGATGATAATATAAAGGAATCCTCGGTAATGGATTACCTAACTACCATAGAAGGTGTTTTAAATAGCTTGCATAGCATTAGGCAATTTGACGCAATGCAGTTTTTCTTGGATAAATTAAATACCCTACACCATATTTCAGATTTCCAATCGCTAAACCGTAACCGAATAGTCTATATATACAAAACGGTAAGGCTATTGAATACGGGTAATATCGAGGAGGCAGAACGACTCAGCCTATCGCTAGATGAGAAGTTATTTAATAAAATTGATCTGCTTAACCCTGGAAAACAAGCCGAAGTTTACCTCTATACCTCATTAATTCACCTCATGAAGGAGAATATTGACCTGGCCCATGCCAATTTGAATAAAATCCTCTTGGGAGGCAGTATTTTTTATAGTTTACCGGTTTACCGAACTTCCCGATTGATTAATCTGCTTATCCATTACGAACTTGGAAACCATGACTACATCCAATATGAAATCAGATCCATAAAGAGAACCTTAAAAGACAATGACAAGAAAGCCTATCTCCTAGAAAAAATCATCTTCAACTTTCTATTAATGCAAATGTCGCCAAAATCCATTAAAGAGCGCATTGTCATCTGGGATGCGATCGAGAAAAAATTCGATGAAATAGCAGAACATAAGTATGAACTCCAGGTCCTGAATATCTTTGACTTTGCCGCATGGATTGAAGCTAAAATATTCAAGAAGAGGCTATCTCACCTATTTAATGAAAAGACAGCTAATTCATCTTAAATATGCCAAACCAGAAAGATTCAATATTGTTGTTACTTACTTGGGCCACAAACAATATCTTCTTGTCCGCTCATTTTAAGGGTTAGCTTTTCCCAGTGAAGTGGCAAATTAGCTTTTTTTTGGTAAAGACCATTCTCGCCTATCTTCATTCCGGCAAAACCAAAAATGATGGTTTGTAACATGCCGCCATATCCAGTACAAAACACCGTAGCACTTTTACCTGGCTTCTCTGATATCAAACCAAATGGAGCCTTTCGGTTTGGCTGATAGGCCTTTCGGAAAAGTTGATATGCTTTATCAACTTGCCCTAAACGAGCGTAAGAAGTGGCTAGTACACTATAGCTCATGGAAGGTCCATTTGGATCTATCTTTGGTTCATAATATTGTAAATCTTTTAATATTTGACTTTTATCTGTGATAAAATCAAGTGGAAATGCCAATAAATTAACATCTGCTTGTTTAATCCGCTGTCCGGTATATTGCGCATTTTGTAAAGTATGCCCGTCTTTATGTTTTAAGACCACTATTTTGTTAAAAACTTCTTGCCATTGGGGGTTTATTGACTCATTTAACAATTTTGCACTTTTTACTGCAGCATCTAAAACCACTTTTACCACACCATTGGTAAATGCATCATCGTCTACATCTTCGAAGTATTCATCTGGGCCAACCACATTTTTAATATGATAATTGCCATTTTCATCTTTACCCACTCTAGAAACCCAGAACTCTGCTATATCCTTGATCAACGGGAAACCTTTTTGTTTAAGCCACAATTTGTCTTTAGTAACTTTATAGTAATTCCATGCGGCTATCGCTATATCAGCAGTTACATGATGCTCATTCATATCCAATTTATAAGAAATTGGCGTACATTCATTCCCTTCCAAGTCTGATTCCCATGGATACATAGCTCCTTGATATCCAAATTGTGC
This sequence comes from Pedobacter psychrodurus, assembly GCF_004331735.1. Lineage (GTDB taxonomy): Bacteria > Bacteroidota > Bacteroidia > Sphingobacteriales > Sphingobacteriaceae > Pedobacter > Pedobacter psychrodurus. Next base: position 391,382 of record NZ_SJSO01000004.1, on the reverse strand, counting down.
AGCTCGTTTTTTTGCTTGGGCTAGGGTGTTAAATCGAAAATCAACCATAGATGCGGCGAAAGTTGGTTGCATGACCAGTAATGGCGGATACATCCAAAGTTCGGCATCCCAAAAAATATGTCCACCCCATCCAGTTTCTGCTAAACCAGTGGGTGGGATACTTAACTCAAAACCTTTAGCGATAGAAGAGTATAAAGAATAAAGGGCAAGTCTGGTATCAATTTGTGCTTCATCGTCGCCTTCAATCTCTATATCGCTCTCCCATAATTTTGCCCAAGCAGCCTTATGGTTTTCTAGTAAATGTTTGTAGCCCAAATTATAATCTCTACTGCAAATGCGTACAACATCATTATATGGATCGCTGGTAAATTTTGAGTGCGTAAATGCACTGAGCATACAAAACGAGTATTTCTCACCCTTTTTTAGTTTCACCGTAAATGCCAACTGTTGGCTTAGGTTATTTAATTTTGTGTAGTTAAGCTGAGGCACATGTCCATTAAAAAAAAATGTATTAGCACCAGAAACACAATCGTTACCCGTTTCTGTAGGGAAAGCCGCCGACATCACCGGAATTTTTTCTTTTATAGTTGTACTTAAACTATACATCCCATAATTAAGGTTGGCCTTATAAATACCTTGATTTTTACTGCGATCGGGTATGGTAATTGCATTTTGTACAGTAAATTCAATGTCTTCTAACGCTTCAAACTCATAAATCATCATCGCTGCCATTGGTATATTACGTAAAGCTAGCATTTGGGTCTTTACGCCTATCTGGGTTCCATAGGTGTAAGATGTTTCTAATACGGCCTCTTTTAGTTTCATGGTTTGTTTCCAGTTTTTAACTTTAGCGCCAAACTCCAGTTCTTTTTTATCGTTGAAAACAATCTTGATATTAACAGGGTTATAATTGTTAATCAGCCTTACATAATCTCCAAGGTTAGACCGATCATATAACCCATTAACAATCACACGTTCTGCGCTTAAGCCACTTTTTTGACTTCTTAAGCCCACAATACCATTACCTAAATAGGCGGGTGTATAATTAGCCGTATCTATAGCATTAATTGTCCATAGATCTTTTTTAATTTGCTGTGAAATAGCATTATTTGCTAACAAAGCTAGCATAACAACTAACCGCATTACTTTGAAAAATAATAACCTATTAATATGTGATTGGAATTGTATGAACATAGTGCTTATTTATATAAAAATTATGAGCCAAATGTGTATTGTGATTATAGAGACGATTGCCTAATTCATTCAAATTAATTTATTTTCAAACCCTTTCATTTGCTACTTATTGAAGAACTTGCTGTTTATGATGTTTAGGTTTTAAAAAGTTAATTTCTTTTAATTTATTTCTTCAAGGTATTTTTTACGACCAAAAAAGACTCTTTTTGCTTGTTGTCTACAAACTTTTTTGCTGCCACAGCCTTCATCTTAGCAGCCTTGAGATTTTTAGCAAACTTTAACACCGTTGGCACAAAACGACGAACTTCATCTTCATCATCAAAATCAAATAACCATTCTCCAAGGCCAATATCACGCCACATAATTCCTTTGCTGCTCTGCTCCTGCCATCTTACCACAATGGCAGGTATACCCTGGGCTATACACATGATTGGACTGTGCATTTCTGATCCGAAGAACCCTGAAGATCGCTTATAAATACTCACTGCTTCATCTGTAAGCCAAGCTGTATTTCGCCAAACTACCTTTTTTTTAACATCAGTTGGAAGCTTATCTAAAAGCCAATCTTTTCCAATCTGCATTTCTGTTTCATCTTCATGGGTAATCAGCACCTTTAAATCAGTTTTGCGGATTACTGCAATAATTGCTTCGATCAATGGTTGGTGATCGTGCAGTTTCATATCTTCATTACGCTGATTTTTTATAGGATCAATTGGTCTGTTTTTATGAGGGTGCAACCAAACGGGGGTATGTCTTTGTTTTGGAATGCAACACAAGAATTGACCATCTTTTAAGTTATTCTCTTTTAAGAATGCTATTGCCCGCTGGTCGTCGGTAACATCAATAGCAAAAACAGCATCAGGTGTAAAATCCATAACTGGAGCCTTAACCCCAGCTACTCTTGCTTTTTCAAGTGAAACAGAATCTCTAAAATATACAAAAGAGGCTTTATTCAAAATATTGGTTTCTGGTGTTCCATACAAACCATAGGTAACTCCATATACCCCAAAAGGCTTGCCTGTAAATTTATTGAATATTTCTAGATCAGCCCAAGCAATAGTTGCGGGACCCGAGTTATGTATCATTAAATCGCTGGTAGAAATTGCTTGTTGTAACTCAACGGTGGTCGATTTTCCATCTTTATTAAGTTTCCCCCTAACCAATTTCATTTTCGGGAAACGCTTTTTTAACATTTCTACTTCGTTATCGGGAAGATAATCATAAAAGGGCCAGAAAGTAACTGTTGCTGAAGGAATATACTTTTCAATCAGAGCCATTAATGCTGGAGTATGTGCTATGTCACCAATATTTTCTGTTTGCCACCCAGAACGTACAATAATATGGGGTTTTGGTCCAAGAGTTTTAAAAAATCCAGACATTCCATTTACCTTTGTGGCTATGAAGGTACCAGTTAAGCAAAGAGCAGTGTTCTTTATAAATTTTCTGCGATTATTCATTTTTTAATTTTTAATATCAGATTATGGCTCTAGATTTTCCTAAATTCAATTGCTTAATTTAAATATAACGACTAGGCACAATTATTATACTTCAATCGATAGATAGTTGGCGTTAATTTCTTGATATCCTTAAACTGACGATTAAAATAAGTAATATTTTGGTAACCGCATGAATATCCAATCTCACTAATACTAAGCTTGGTGTCTAACAATTTTTTACAGGCAAAACCAACCCTAATTATATTTAGGATATCCGAAAAAGTTTTGGAGGTGGCTTTCTTAAAATATCTACAGAATGAGGCAGTATTCATATTTGAAAAATCTGCAATTTCCTTCAAATTGATATCTCTTTGATGGTTCTCCATTAAATAATTGTATATATTTGAAAGCCTATCATCGCCTGGTTGATATGATTTAGTGTAAGTTTCTGAAGCTAAAACTTTAAAGTCGCTTTCGGCCAGCTCGCATATAATAGAAAGTAGCTCAATTACTCTTAACCAATTACTTTTACCAGAAAGCTGCATTATTTTATTACCCATTTTAGCAGCTGTTTCATTGCTAAAAACAACACCGCGTTGGGCTAAAAGAAGCAGGTTTTTAACTTTCTTCATCTCAGGCATTTCATAAAATTCTTTTCCAAAAAAACTTTGGTCAAAGTGTACTTTAACCTCCCTTGTATCGGAAATTGAATTCGATAAATTGTTACTTTGCCAGCAATGAGGAAGATTTGGTCCAACTAAAACTAAGTCATGACAAAAAAATGAGCTCACGTTATCTCCTACGAAACGGGTACCTTCATCTCCAATGGTAAAAACTAGTTCGTACTGAGGATGAGTATGGAGTTTTTCATTAGACGTTTTTATTTCATCGTAATTTGTGAAAAGAGAAGTGCTAAGTTGGGGTCTATTTTGCATCAAACTTGTTTCCATATGCTGTTTGTTAGGTTATTAGCTAAAAACATTTACTCAGACTACAATTATTTAAAGGAATTAGTGGCTCTTCCTTATTAAAGAAATTACTTGTCTTGGAGAAATATTTGGTTATTGAGTTTAGTGTTATTTTATATTACAAATGAATATGTTTTAAACCATATTGGCTTGCTGAAATCCTTGTAGTTTTTGCTGGAATTAGGCAATAAACAATAAATTGAACTGCCGAAATAAAACACATTTTGGAAACATATGAGATTAAAAATCTCCTTACAGCGTTTTAGGTAAAGTTCTTTGTTATTAATCATGACCTTTAATTAACTTCACGAGAAAACGTAAATATATCTGAGCAAGCTCGCTTATTGGAAAAAAAATTAACCAAATAGTTTTTCGTATTTTGGGCTAGAAATAACCCGCTATAATTTGTTGGTACTAATGCAAAAGGCAAAAAATATAGTCATCCTGTTAATAGTTTTTATATTTATTTCAACAAATGAGTCATTTGCGTCTGCGTTACCAATAAAGCTCAAGTTCCATAACATATCAAAGGATCAAGGTTTATCCAGTAGTAAGGTCTATTGCACTTTTCAGGACAGCAAGGGATATATTTGGATTGGCACAGCACAAGGACTTAACCTTTATGATGGTTACAAGGTTACCACCTTTTATTACAATGCTAATGACAAGAGGTCTTTGAGCAGCAATGATGTGAACTCTATAGCAGAGGATAAGGATCATAACGTTTGGGTTGGCACCGGCCTTGGATTGAACAAATACGATAGAAAAAAAAACACTTTCATACGTATAGTAAATGATGGGACGAATAAGTTCGGTATTGGCAATAATATTATCACCTCAATATTGTGTGATTCGAAAGGAACATTGTTTGTTGGAACTATGACTGGAGGGCTTAGAATTTTAGAACGTGGGAAATCGACCTTTGGTAAAATTAATTTCCTAGAAAAGGGAAAGGTATCTACAAAATTCAATAATATTTCTTGTCTTTATGAAGACTCAAAAGGCAAAATATGGATTGGCACTAAGGGAGATGGGCTTTTATCGCTCCAAAATGGCACTTACCGTTCTTATGTAACCGAAAAATCAAACATAATTTGTAGTAATAATATAAGTACCATAACACAGGACAAAAAAGGAAATCTATGGATAGGCACATCAGACTCAGGTCTGTCCTATTTCAACGTTAATACTTTACTAGCACGCAAATTTCACAGTATTCAAAATCGTTCTGGTCTTTCTAGTAATGTTATTAAGAGCATTTTGGCCGACAGCAGAGGCAATCTATGGATTGGAACAGAAAATGGAGGAATTCATTTTTACGATTACGACGCCAACCAAATACTTCCATACAGAGGCAATCCTTCAGATCTATCAAGCTTTTCTCAAAGTTCAGCATGTGGATTGCTAGAAGATACGCAACACAATGTTTATGTTGGTTCGCATAGTGGTGGATTATACGTGTACAATCCTAATCGTTACCAATTTAACCTAATGGCAGACTATCCAACAAATGGCCAACTTTCACATCGTGATGTAAAAGCATTCTGTGAAGTTGGAAATGGCGTTCTATGGATTGGAACAGACGGAGGAGGTATAAATGTATGGCAGCGAAATAAAAACAGTTTCCACACCTATCGTTTTAGCTCACAAAACCTTCGCTCTATCAGTTCGGATGCCGTATTAACCATCTACAAGGATTCTCGAGGCATAGTTTGGGTGGGCACTTGGGGAGGAGGCCTTAATCGCTTTAACCCAGAAACCAATGATTTTACGCGGTTTATGAATAATCCCAAGGACAAGACCTCTATTTCCTCCAATAATATCTCACAAATATTTGAAGATAGCCGAGGAACCCTTTGGATTGGTACTTTTGAAAGTGGGCTGAATATTCTTGATAGAACAAATTTATCTTTTCGGCAATTTAGAGCTATTAATGACAAAAAAATTGATCTTTCAAAAAAGGGTTTCTTAAGCATATTTGAGGATAAGGACCAAGGGCTTTGGTTTGGCACCAACGAATCCACGCTTTATAACTACAATGTAAGCAAAGGTAAACTAAAGAATTATTTTTATCCTACAGCACAAAGAAACCGGTCTTTCTTCGGAAATGTTGAAATAATGTTTACCGACTCAAAGGGCAGAATGTGGATTGGTAAAAATGGCCTTATGCTTTTTGATGAAAAGACAAAGAATTTTATAATACCAAGCCTTGGCAATAGATTTTCAAACACGACTATTTTTGGGATCCTCGAAGACAATGATGGGTATCTTTGGATAAGTTCAACAGCAGGGCTTTTTAAATATAATCCTGACAGCAATTACCTTAAAAACTATACAAATGAAGATGGTGCTCAAGGTCTTGAATTTTCTAGAAATGCTTATTACAAAACTACCGATGGAGAAATGTTATTTGGAGGAAACCGTGGCTTCAATTATTTTAAGGCGGAAGACATCAAGGATATTAATTTTGTTTCTCCAGTTCATTTAATTGATTTTCAGTTATTTAACAAAAGTATTGTAAACTATGGTGCAGCGTCGCCACTTAGCGAACACATTGGAGAAGCAAAGGAAGTAGTACTTGATTATAGTCAATCTGTATTCTCTTTCGAGTACGTTGCGCTCAATCTATTTAACCCTGAGAAGACCAGATATGCTTATAGAATGGTGGGGTTTGATAAGGAATGGAATTTTGTTGGCAACCTTAGAAGAGCTACATACACTAATCTTAACCCAGGTCAGTACACTTTCCAGGTTAAGTCTACAAATGCCAATGGAAACTGGAATGAGGCATTTACTACAATTGACTTAAAAATCATTCCACCATTTTATATGACTTGGTGGTTTAGAACACTAATGACCTTGACTTTGATTACAGCCACTATTACACTTTTATATTTTAGGAGAAAATTTGAACTCAAACAACTACAGGAACAAAAAAGGGAAGAAATACAACTTTCACAGCTTCAATTTTTTACAAACATATCGCACGAATTAAGAACCCCGCTCTCGTTAATATTAGGGCCCTTAGAAAGAGTGATGAAAGAGGATGGCCGTGATTCTATCAGGCAGTCTTATCAAACGATGCATAGAAATGCGCTACGGTTAATGAAATTGATCAGTGAAATAATTGATTTTAGAAAAGTCGCTTCTGGTAATCTTAAACTAAAGGTTTCTAATGAAAATTTAGCACTACTTATAAACGACATTGCTACGGATTTTGCTGATAAGGCTACTGAACTTGGGATAGATTTAGTTACAAGCACAAGCAAATACAAGAATGTATGGTTCGACAAACAGGTAATCGAAAAAATAATTATCAATTTGTTACATAACTCATTAAAATATACAGATGTTGGAGGCACGGTGAGCATACAAATATTTGATTCTTTTGTTGAATTAAAACCAGAATTTAAGGATGAACTCATTTTGAAAAGTGGTTATAATGCTAAACAATATGCCTATATATGTGTAACCGATAACGGGGTGGGCATTTCTAAATCGTCCATATCTCATTTGTTTGAAAGATATTTCAGGGTTAACCAAACACATCTTGGATCAGGATTGGGATTAGCATTTGTTAAAAGCCTGGTATTTCTACACAAAGGTGAAATTTACGTTTTCAGCGAAAAGATGAAGGGTACTCAAATAGTAGTTGCGATACCGATAAGTGAGGAAGATTACCAAGAAACAGAGAAAACTGATGGCGCTGTGGATGAATCGTTAATCCACCTTGAAACCATACAATACAAAAATGAATTGTCTCCCTTAGTTGCGTTATCAAATTCAGCTAATTTACCTCAAGCAAATGCGGAAGAAAAGAGAACAATACTTCTTGTTGATGATAACGAAGAGCTAAGGGCATTTCTTAGAGAATGCCTTGAAGATAAGTATTTTATATTAGAAGCAATAAACGGTCTACAAGGTATGGAGAATGCAAAAGAGAAATGTCCAGACCTGATAGTTAGTGATGTTATGATGCCTGTAATGGATGGTATTGAATTCTGCAAATCTTTAAAGGAAGATATAGAAACTAGTCATATACCAATAATATTGCTAACAGCAAAGGATGCAATGGAAACAAAATTGAACGGGATAGGTTATGGAGCAGATCATTATTTCAGTAAGCCCATCAATATTGATTTATTATCCTTAACAATCCAAAATTTATTTGACCAAAGACAAAAGCTAAAACAAAAGTATTTAAAAGATTATTCCATAACGGCCAAAGAGTTGGCATATTCTATCAAGGACAAAGAGTTTATAGAAAAAATTAGCACTCTGATTGAAAGTCAAATCGAGAACCCTGATTTTAATGTAGAAGAAATAAGCAGGGAAATTGGAATGAGCCAAACTACTTTGTTAAGAAAAGTGAAAGAAATTACTGGGCAGACAGTAAGTGAATTTGTACGGAGCATACGTTTAAAAACAGCTTTACACATCCTTACCCATGAAGATGTTTTGGTTACTGAGGTAATGTATAGAGTAGGCATTTTGTCTCAATCCTATTTCAGTACAATCTTTAAAAAAGAATTTGGAAAAACACCTACTCAATTTTTGCAAGAAATCAGTTCAATTGCTAAAAAATAAAATTCTACCTAATTGTAAAATCTTTCCTTAATCTTATATCAACTGATGAACCTCATCGGGCTTTAAAAGATTAGTTCAAAGGGCTTTAAAATACTCTGGCGAAGACGCTATCTTTTGAGCTTTTACAGCTAAGCAAGCTACCGCTAGAAACGTGGAGTAAGTTTTTTTTCATTGAAATTAGAATTCAGGTACATCAAACAACTATTTCATTGGCAGGTTCGCAAGCTTAAAAATTATTTCGCACTACCAGGGTAAGCCTTGATCAACAATTGACCATTACTTTTTGCCCACGTCTTTAATTTGATGACGATACGACTAAGCGAAGGATTGTCAGAGTCCTGAATATGTTGAGCCACCGAAACATCCTGAACGGTGATGGCAATTTTTTTCAGCAATGCTTGATCGATCTTTAACTGTAGTTGCTTACCATTTTGTTGCAATAAAAGGCCATAAACTGTTTTTGTAACTTTAGCCTTGGTAAGCCATTGAAATGTATATTCGACAGGCTTCTTATCAGTTGTCCATTCATCTTTGATGCTTACGGAACGATCGGGATGAAGTAAAATGGTACGATTTACTCTTTTGGCAAAGTTTGAATATAAAGAAGTCAATTCGGCCCTATTACCCATAGTTCCCTTTACATCGGGAATTGCCACTACTTGTGATTCCCCATCTATGAGTTGGTATTCGTTGTTAAAACGGATAATGTTATGTCCCTCCGGCCCGACCCTAAATGTGGTCCAGCGACTGCTGTTTTGAGTATAATTCCACAAATCAAGCTTTGCTTTACGCATCTTATCGTAACTCTCTGTGCCAAGATCAAGTGCCCAGCGAACACCATCGGCCTCCAAAATAAAACTACCTGCATCCATGTGGCCGTGAGAGTTATTTGGCGTACCACCCTTTAGTGCCACATACGTTGCTTTCGGATCTTGCCAGGAAGATCGCATTACTCCCATAGATAAATGGCCTTTTGGCGACCAATGTAGCGGGGCTGCTTTATTGGCAACCCGTTGCAAAAGGGATGGATCCCACCACAATATCTCTAGTGGCGAAAGCCGGCCCAATTCTACTTTTTTACCTGGCTTTGTGTTTTTACCCGTCAACAAAAACTCGTAATAGCGGTTAATGTCGTTAATTTCATCGCTTATTAAATCCCGACGCTTTAATTGCTTGGCAAACCATAACATAATTGGCTCGTTTTGAAGCTCGGTGTGGTAATCAGAATAATTATAATCTTCGCCAGATGGAGCAACCATTTGGTTGTTATAATCTGCAGTTTTTAAAAAGCCCGGCATCTGCTCTAAGGCAAATGAGGTATTAAACACAGAACGCAAAGCCTCAATAGCAATCACATAAAAAGAAGTTCCATACGCCCAATAACTTGGCCCCTCAGGAAATGCACCATCCAAAGCATACGTTACGCCTGCATAGGGAATGTTTTTTATGGCTTGTTCTGTCATCTTGCGAGCAAGTTCTGGCTCCTCTTCTGCAATGGCCAATGCCGCTACCATAACGCCTCCATTACAAACTGGGTTCCAGTTGAAATTGCCGTTTACCCAACTATCCACACCTTCCTTTGCCGCTAGGGCCGGTATAATTGCATTGTTCTTTATGGCCTCCACAACTTTCTTTCTTTCGTTTAAAGTAAGTTCTTTGTACAACCAGTCATAGCCTATGCCAGCGGCTAGTGCTGCTTCCCCTACGTCTAAGAAATGTCCTGTTCCCCAATTTTTGAGTTCCGCAAGCTGTATTAGCTCTTTTCTTGCTTTTTCTAAACTTGCCTTGTTGCCCAACAATCGATAATCTAGCGCAAGTGACAATATGCGTTCTTGCACTGCCCTTGAGGTACCCATGTTACTAATGCCAGAAGGATACTCGATGTTCGCAGCTTTAAGTTTACCCTCAGCATCTTGTTTTAAGATATACTTTAGTTTTAAGCTAATGCTGTCCTTTTGTTCAGCAATAGCCAATAGCTGGGCGTTTTTCGCAAACAACCTTGGGTGATCGGGCAATGATTTCCAGTAATCGCTAGGTATCAAATCAGCTTTTACCAGAGAATGAACCTGTGCAGACACCTGTAAAAATAAAAAGGGAATAAAGAGTAAGGTTAAGCGGATCTTCATATTAATTAGTTTTTATGCTATTTGGCAGCAATTTCAAAATCGTGTTAAATAAAATATTACTTGCTTTGCTGCAACCGCCGCCGTTTGGGAGATGCCGGTTAAATTCCAGCTGCAAGATTCTCCCAATGGGATTGGAAATATTGTTTTGTAACCATGTATTACATCTTCCTGAAAAAGTATAGGGATACCTAACCTAGTCTGCTCCACAGCAATCTTTTGTATTCTTAAATTTTGTTTTACCCCATTACTCTTTAAAATTCCGCCAACATTGCCTGCATTACCTTATTATCTAACGGGTTGGTAGAATTGTTCTCATTTACAAATGTTATTAGGTTAAGCTGACCTATTTTTTGTTGCAAGGTCATCCTTGATAAAAGGTCATTTACACGAGCAGAAGTGCTTAAAGAGGAATTTTTATATATTAATTTTTTATCGTTTTGAGCCATTACCGCTATTGGAAGTAAACAAACAACAAATAAAAGATATTTCATGATTTTGATTATTTTGTATTAATGAGTATTTACCTATTGATGGCATTTGTATGCTAAGAGATTTTTCTGTTGGTTAAAATTTATTTGGCTGTGGAATTTTAATGAGGTTACCTATAAATTTTCTGTAATTGTTTCCAGCTTACCCCTTGCAGGTGTTGCCACCATGCGCTATCATTTCTAAACAATGAATTACCTTCCCAGGCTGCTCCAACATAATAGGTAACAGGCACATTTGGCTTAACATTTACCAGCACATACCTGTCATTACCACTGTCTGCATAGCTATTAAACTGACTTGGATCAACCACTATGGCCGTGCCCAATTTGCCCCATTTTTGTTCTATTAGTTCTATAGTTGATAATTGCCCAATTGCGTTCTTAGTTATCATGGGCTTGCCAAAAGTCGTAAGGCCAATCCCGATAATCAAGTTATCTTTGCTAGCTGTGGTAAAGGTGCTGGTAACTTTATAAAAATTTGTACCGTTAACCATCTTTATCCGCTTGAATTCGGTTACTTTTAACCCATTAACATCCCAAGCATCAAATTTTAGCTCAAATTCTATTTCTTCTTTTGTATTTTTTATAATGTTGTGGTTGGCATAGGTTTCTGCAGGATAAGGTTTATCATTAGCCCATACCGCACTTCCACCAGCTCCCCTTAAAAATCCCATATGGTAAAAATCTGCACCTTCACCGCGGTCAACATGGTAATCTAAGCCTTTGCCATTTAACCTGTACCATTTATCTATAATAGAATAATTGACAGATTTAGTCCAAATATCTACCCCACTGCTCACTTTATCACGCACAGGTGGCCCATAGTATCTAAAAGCGATCCTGTCATTTTCCCACGCTATATCCTGGTTACGTTCGGGCACATATTTTACATAGGCCTTCACTTCGGTTGACAGGGTATCTAACACCCCATATTTACCTAAAATATTATTATTAAAATTTGTAATTCCCATTTTTATGGCTTGAGAAAATGCCAATACAACTGGACCAAATGCATGAGGGTCATTGTATATCCAAACATGGTTTTTATAATCTTCTTTAGTGCCATTGCGAGGTGCTAAGCAACTAAAACAAGCATGGCTAACCGAGCCGTCGTTAGCTACATAACTGCTTAATGCATTAATCCCTTTTAAAAAATTAGACTGATATTTATTACTGAGCATTTTTTTTTCGAGCATTATACCCATACCATAAAGCAATAAACCGCTACCAGAGGTTTCTACAAAAGATGATTTATCTGTCATTTCTTGATGCCAGAGACCTTGCTTATTTTGATGTTTGATAACAGCAGCAAAAAACTCAGCAGCAAGTAGTTCAACTTCCTTCCTTTTTGGGTGATCCATTGGCAAATCCCTGACCAATATAGCCAAGGCTAATGCACCCCATCCATTACCACGGCTCCAATTGTCTTCAGATAATTTTCCAGCTTTACTAAAGCCCCTTGCCTGATGTAAAAGTTTATTTTTATCATCTCTTAATATGCTAAAAAGCTCCAAAGTCTCGAACACCGCCAGGTCTACATATTCTTTGTTTTTTTCTACAAGACCGGCATACAACATGTATGGTGTTACTGCAAATGCCATATCTATAAAAACCTGATCTCCCTTTTCATCAATCCATCCTGGAATAAGCAAACCTTCTTTTGAGCGTTTTTGCTGATTGAACATTTGACTTGCCCCAAGTTTTACTTGAGTAGCTAATAATGATGTTGCACGCTTAAAACTCAAAAATGCAGCTCCATTTCCACCAGCTTTATAGCTGACGAAACTACCCTTGCCATCGATTTTTTTTTGACCAAATTTTTGAAAAGTAGCTACTGCCTGGGAAAGTATATTTTGATCTGAGCAAGCCAATGCCAATTCACTCTGCCCTTGTAAAAGCAAGCTACCTTGATATGTACCTAGATCAGTTTCGAGCCCTTTATTTAAAACTTTTTTGGCAATTTCTGAAATAGAAACCCGTGTTTGCGCAAATGCTTCATTAATAATGAAACAAAACACCCCAACAATTACCCATAAAGTCTTTTTCATGTTACTTTTTTTTAAATTAAGATCGAACCTTGTCTGCTGCTAACTATTTAAGTTCGAATGTCTTTTCCAAGACATCTCTAGAATTACCACCTACAAATATTTTGAATTTTCCCTTTTCCAATATTGCATTGCCCTTTTCATCAAAAAATGACAAATCTTTTGTGCCGAGTTGAAAAGTGATGGTTTTTTCTTCTCCAGCCTTAAGGCCGATCTTTTTGTACGCCTTTAACTCTTTTACAGGCCTTACAATAGATGCAGTAATGTCATTTATATACAATTGCACTACTTCTTCGCCATCATATTTTCCTGTATTTTTTACGATTACGCTAACATTTTGAATTTGCCCATTAGTTAATACAGATGAACCGAGAGATAAATCTCTGTAATTAAAAGTCGTGTAGCTCAATCCATAACCAAACGGAAACAAGGGTTGATTTGGGATATCCAAGTAGCGAGAATAAAAGCTATCCCCTCCTGGATCGGGAGCAGGTCTACCTGTATTAAAATGGTTATAGTAAACTGGCACCTGACCAACTGCATAAGGAAAACTCATTACAGTTTTAGCCGTAGGATTATAAAGCCCCTGTATAACATCTGCAACAGAATTACCTGTTTCGGTACCCAACAACCAGCAATATAGAACCGCATCGGCGTAAGGCAAAACTTGCGTTAGCACCAGTGGCCTACCTGCAGTAACCAGTGCAATAATTGGCTTGCCTGTTTGGTGCAATGCTTTTAACAATGCTATTTGCCCAGCTGGTATATTAATATCTGCAAGTGATTTATCCTCTCCAGAAACCTTTCCCGAAATTCCTATATTCACAATTACCACATCAGCAGCGTTGGCATTATTTACTGCTTCAGCAATTAATTTTTCGCTAGTCTCGTTTTCCGAATTGTAACCATCGGCGTAAGTCAAGTTTTTATATTGTGCTTTTAATCCATCATAAACAGTTACGTAAGTATTGTAATCGCTTGTCCCTTTCCACATATCCACCATATCTGCTTTGCTGTTTGCATAAAAACCAATCAAAGCAATTTTTTTGTCCTTACTGGCCAGGGGAAGCAGTTGATCCGTATTTTTGAGGAGAACAATACTTTTAGTTCCTGCTATCCTGGCCACTTTCCTATTGGCTGGCGTTAATAAATTTTCCTTTTCTCTTTGTTCATCAGAAAATCTGTAAGGATTTTCAAATAAGCTAAGCTTAAACTTGTAATACAATATTCTACCAACGGCATCATCTACTTGTGCAATGTTCAATTTCCCTTCCTTTATCAATTGCGGCAAATGGTTTATCACACTTTTACTTTCCATATCCATCATACTACCTGCCTGCAAGGCTTTCAGTGCAACATCTTTGTAATCGGCTGCAAATCCATGAGGAATCATTTCACCAAAAGAATTCCAATCGCTTACCACAAAACCTTTAAAGCCCCATTTATTTTTTAACACTTCGGTAAGTAAAAATTTGTTGCCACTTGCAGGTATTCCGTCTAAAACATTAAAAGAATTCATTACGGTTGCTGCACCAGCCTTTACTGCCGCCTCATAAGGTGGCAGGTAAGTATTCCACAGCTTAGAACGAGAAACATCTACATTATTATAATCCCTCCCAGCTTCAACTGCACCATAAGCTGCAAAGTGTTTAACCGTGGCTAATACATTAAATTCACTTTCGAGATTTCCTTGAAAGCCCTTAACCCTGGCCACCGCAAGCAGTGAAGCATAATAGGGATCCTCGCCAGCACCTTCCATTACCCTACCCCAACGAGGGTCTGTGCTTATATCGCACATTGGTGCAAAAGTCCAGTGCAATCCTGAAACCGCAGCTTCTTTCGCGGCAACTTTGCTATTCTCTGTTACTTGATCTAAATCCCAACTGCAGGCTTCAGCTAAAGGAATGGGAAACAAGGTTTTGTAACCATGAATTACATCATACCCAAATAAAAGGGGAATGCCCAATCGACTTTGCTCTACCGCGATTTTTTGCACACTTCTTGTGGTTGATGCGCCAATGGTATTTAAAAAAGAGCCTATTTTACCAGCCTTTAACATGATTAGTTTTTCTTGTTGGCTGGTGGCATTAAGTCCGGGACCTGTAAGATCGCCACTATTGAGTTGATTGAGTTGTCCAGCCTTTTCCTCGATGGTCATTTTGCTCAATAAATCCTTGACCCTAACCTGTATTGGCGCCTTAGGATCTTTGTAAACTTGTTTTAACTTGCCCTGGGCAAACAAAGTGGCAGGCATAATTACCAAGAGTAATTGTAAGCAAATGATTTTATTTGCGCTTTTATAAAAATTGATTGTCATTCTTTTTAATATAAATTGAATACAGCTGCATTCATTAGTTGATCTTATTATTATTTCCAGATTCCATTTTGTCTTATAAATGAAACCAAGGTATCAGCCATAACCTGATGCTCAATTTTCTTGGGGTGGCCTGGTGTAGCTTTATAGGGAAAGAAAAGTGGATATATTTTCTTTATTCCTTTTTCAATCTTTAACTCATTAACTGCCGTGGTCAGATAACCTTTCCATTTTGGTTTTGCTGATGCATCCATACTACCGAGTGCACAGATGATGTGCGAATTAGGATATTTTTCATGTAAGGCGTTGATGAATAACTTATAACGATTGATAAAGAGCGAATCTGAAGGCTTTAAACCTATAATTGTAAAATGCGTATCATACTGTTTAGAAGTTGGATTACCTGCAATTCCTTGGTCATTTTGAAAAAGATTAACAACCACAACATTTGGGGTATAGTTTGCAAAATCCCACTTTAGTCCAGGATTTCTTGGGTCGTATAAATCAAATACTTTGTTCATCGTAAAGTTGGTATAACCCGCAACCAAGCCTACGCCGCTATAAGAAATATTTGAATATTGAGCTTTAAAAACTTTTGCTGTTAACGCAGCATAGGTAAGCTCTGAATTATAAAATGTATTTCCGCTATTAGTTGGATCTGGTCCAATTGGTGCTTCTACCATTGATCCTTCAGTCTGTGAATCTCCGTAAAATTCCATTTTTCGATACAATGGTTTCGGTGCTTTCTGGGCTTTGCCTGAAGTAATATTAAATTTATAAAAATAGCCTTTCACCCAATTAGGCATAATTTTAATCAATCTTAAATGATGCCTACCTTTTTTTAATCCAGTGGCAAGCACATGGGTAGCTTTTGTTGGAGTTGTTAATATTTTTCTGGCTTTTTTAAAATCGTTATCTATTATGATTAAGAAACAACTATCCAAGCTAGATGATTTTAATTCTGCTGATATTTTACTACCAATAAAATTCAACTCTATACTTGTGCCCGCATTCACAAAAGTTGCAACTGTATCATTATAACTTACCCTACCAGTATATAATATGTGTTTTGAACCAGCATTAATGTTGTCATCCTTTAATTCAACTTCAATCCTGCTATATCCGTGAGATCTAGTATCAAAGTTCTTAAATCCAAAACAAATCACTATAAACACTAATACTACCAATAATAGATAGCGATTTGTTGTGCTGCTTACTAGCCAATTCTTCTTAAATTTCATGCTTTTGAGTATGAGTTAAATTGGATTATCTGTAATAGCCTCTATTTAAATTTCCCTTATGTTTTAACAGTTTTAGGGCTGTGTCATTTTCAAACTTAAACTCCAAGCTTCCCGAACCTATAGCTAAACTTTTAGGCGCCAATTTAAAATCATACCTTGTTGGGTCAATTCCAGGATTAATAAAAAGAGGATCGGCTACGATATTATTGGAGCCGGTAAAAAAATCTTGATTTTTGGGATAAATGTTATACTCCCACCTTACCCTGGTATTTTTGTTATCAGACGTTACTGCTCCTCCGGGCTTAGGAACAATGATGTTATTCATGATTACAACATCGTCACACCTATTTGGAAACAATTCTTGATAACCAACAACCTGACCATTCCAATAAGTAGTGTTGTTGATAATATCAACGTGGGCGGTACGAAATGTGTGTATGCCAGAACCGCCATTATACACACTTAGATTATAGGCAATTAAGGCTCTTCCCTTCCACTCTGGTCGGCGTGGCTTTAAAGGCTGTGCCTTTTTAACGGTCGTATCAACTGCAGCATCAGCATTGGGATTTGTAGCTCCCTGCTTTTGATCGGTAACATCAAGCAAAATTCCATTTCCATCACTTAACTTACCCGTTTTTTCCCACGGAACAAGTGTTTTGTTGTTCCAAACCTTATTGCGTACAATAATGATATGGTAGCCAGGTTTGTCATCAAATGCCCAATTGTTTAAAGTGGTAATACCAGATCCAGCATAACGCATGTACCAGGCATTCTCATAAACTTTACAATCCTCAATGGTTACATAATCGCCTTCTAAAACAGTTATTCCACCGCCAGGGCATTTACCCACTTCACAGTTACTAATTCTTATATGATGCGGCTTTTTATCTGAAGCATTTTCCCTACCTTCCACAATAATTCCGTTGGTATTGTACTTGGCATTTGGCGTTTTATTTTTGGTATCAATTATGGCATCTATCAGTGTAATGCTATCATTATTACCTATTACCTTTAGCCCTTCAATATTTATATAGGAGCCTAAAATAGTTATACCTCCCCATGAGGATGGTCTTATTTCAGGTGTAGCACCTAATTTTGCCTTAAAGGTAATATACTTATCCACCGTGCCAGAAGTACGCAAGGTTAAAATGGAATGTCCATTATTTGCTGTAGTATTATCGTAAATTCCATCTGCTACAATCACCGTATCGCCTGGTTTGGTTAAATCTGCAGCTCTTTGAAGGCTACGAAATGCCATTAACTCGGTTTTACCTGAATTTTGATCATTTCCTTTCCCAGAAACAAACCAAATTTGTTGTGCTGAAGCCAAATAGGTTAAAAATAGCATGCAAAGAGATAGAAATAATTTTTTCATTATAGTGGTTTTAATATGGTTTTGTATTTATTTAAGGCTTATCTTTTCATATTGGTTCATGGCTTAGCGCTATTATGGCAAAGGATATGCATATAGTAGAAGTGATATTTTCTGCCAAGCTCCTTAATTATTTAATGTCTTCTATTAAAGCTTGTTGGTCATATCGAAAACTATACTTCCTCCCTTTTGGATAATGTTATGCGTAATGATGTTTCCTTGCCATTTTACACCATTAACTAAAATACTTTTAATGTAAATATTTTGGGGAGAAGCGTTTGGCGCTTCGATTGTTAATACCCGGCCATTACTTAAATGTATTTTAGTTTTTTTAAATGAAGGCCCAGTAAGGTAATAGATATCCTGACCAGCATTGGGAAAAAAACCCATGGCAGAAAACATATACCAAGAACTCATTGCACCACTATCATCGTTTTCAATACTTCCATCTAAAGAGAATCTTTCTTTCATTAGCTTTCGGATATAATAACTGGCTAAATCAGGACGGTCTGCATACAAAAAGCTATGCACAGTTAAAAATGATGGTTCATTCCCGTAGTCTATTAAATTATGGTCAAAGCCATATTGAAGTTTCTTTGCAAAAGCTTCATTACCTCCACTTAAATTAACCAGTTTATCAAACTGATGAGGAACAAAATACGAGTAGGTCCATGAGTTCCCTTCATAAAAATAATTTTTCCACGAGCCCCAATTCTTTTTTAAATCTATGTTGACAAAATCCCCATTCAGTTTTTTAGGTTCTATAAAACCTTTAAATCCATCACTTTGTGCTTCTGGATTCCAAAGAGCAATCCATTTAGTGCTTCTTTCTAAGTATTTCTCGTAATCTGCTTTTGTACCTAAATCTTTTGCCATTAAAGCCGCACCATAATCATTATAAGCATATTCTAATGTCACAGAATTACTCATTTTTCCGGTTGGAATCCAACCTAATTGCTTATACATTTTACCGCTATCAGTATTTGCAATACCCTTGCGCTCCTCATCTGCTAAAAACTTAACCACTTCATAAGCGGCTTTCCAATCTACTCCTTCTACTCCCTTAACATAAGCATCAACTATAATGTTACTTGCGTCATTTCCGCCTTGCTCGGCATTCATTTCTCTTAATGCTACATAAGCATCCTTAACCGATTTGTACTTTTTATACCTAGCAATAAATGAATTAATTGTACCACTTACCATAGCTTGGTTTGTCAAAACTTTTAAGGGGTAAAGGGTTCTCCAAGTGTCCCAAACAGCTAAGTGGTCATCCCAAACTAGCACTCCTTTATCAAAATCAGGTGCATCATTGGTTTTATTTCTTGGCATAATGGAAGCATGGTAGGCAGCCGTATAAAATATTTTCTTATCTGTTTCGGAACCGCCCTCCACCTTAATTCTGCCTAACTCCGTATTCCATATTTCTTTTGCCGTGTTTTTAACTTTTTCATAATTCCAATCAGGAATTTCATTGTTTAGCCAGTCATCTGCTTGTTCAATGCTTTTAAAAGAAATAGCTATTTTAAGGTAAATCCGCTCATTTGCTGTAGTATTATAATTTACAAAAGCCCCTATCCTATCGTTTGCTTTTTTTGAAAGCTGCTTGATTTGTCCATAATTGATATCACCATTAAACCAAGTACCACTTTGAGTAGGAACTTTACTTAGTTTAGCAGAAAAGTACACACTATATAAACCGTCAGAGAAACCCCCAACATATTTTCCGTAACCTTTAATTTCTGTTTTTTCTTTATTGGTAAATTCAATTTCTCCAACCTCAAAGCCCGAACGTCCTTGTTGCATTACAGTGGCTATATCTAAGATATTATGGCTAATATCTATTAAAATGTTAGAACTGTCAGATTTTGGGAAAGTAAATTTATAAATAGCACTATGCTGAGAAGGCGTAAATTCTGTCCTTATCCCATATTTGGTTAAGGTAACACCATACTCATAAGGCTTAGCTATCTCATCTTTTTTAGGAGAGTCGTGTTGATTCTCGCCAACTGCCAACCCTACTTGTGGAGAAAGAAAGATTTGCCCGTATTTTCCCCAGCCTGTTCCGCTTACATGCAGTTGCCCAAAACCGCGTATATCATGCCCCATAATATATCCGTCCATATCATAATTGATTTTACCGGGGGCAGTTTGCGGACTTGGATTTATAGGCGCATTAGGCAATTGAGGGCCTAATATAGTACTGGTATTTTCGTCTCTTACCCCAATAAAATTATCAACATAATCAACAGGTTGTTTTTTTGTTTGTGCCTGCAAACTGACATGACATCCCATAGCTATCCAGAAAAAGCCAATTGAAAAGTATTTTATCTTATACATATTTTATTTTTTTAAGTGAAGAACCAGTGCATCATTTCCTTTCAACCTCGCGTCATTTTCGTTTGGCAAATCACCATATAAACTGCTTTCAATCTTCCATCCGGTTTTTAACTGTATTTTAGTATCTGCATCTAAAGGGTTATAGTTGATTAGTATGACTATTTTTT
Organism: Pedobacter psychrodurus; assembly: GCF_004331735.1. Classification (GTDB taxonomy): domain Bacteria; phylum Bacteroidota; class Bacteroidia; order Sphingobacteriales; family Sphingobacteriaceae; genus Pedobacter; species Pedobacter psychrodurus. Next base: position 371,104 of record NZ_SJSO01000004.1, on the reverse strand, counting down.
CACTATCACTTATCGAATGTTCAGTTGTTAGAACACTCTGATGCTGTTGAGTAAGTATGCGCTCGTTGATTAACGAATTGGCTATCGTTTGATAAATTCCGCTATATTTAGGTTGCCCAACATCAAAAGCGCCAGGTTTTTTAGCTAGGTTTAATTCTAATGGAAATGTGAGGAGATATATTTTACCTTTTCCATAATTGGCTTGTAAAAAAGAGGGATTCCCATCAGCCTCTGCTGCCAGTAATGTGGCAGTTTTGTTTTTAATTTGATAGCGACGTTCAGCGGAAGCAGAAAAATTTAAATTTTCACCAGAAGGTAATTTTGAGATGAAATTAATTAGGCCAGCTCTTTTGCTATTTGTAGCTATTTCAATACCCAGCGGTTCTGTAAACGAAGGTAAATAGGCATCATCTAAAGAAATATATAAAGTAGCTCCTTTACTTACCTTTAACAACAGTTTGGTCCAATAGTCATTGTAAACCGCATCAATTCCTTTAATAGAGGGTAATAGGTAGAGTGGTGCATCTTTAAGTTCCTGCCCGGCCTTCTGAAATGAAAAATCAAATCCCGCCTGTTTAGCCAAAATATAACTGCTGTAAGCTACTGCCCAATTATCTTGGTTGTTGCTTAAAATGCAGACTGCTTCCTTTTTCCTTGAGGGAAGTATCTGGAATGGCAATTGATCAATAAACTTACTAAATTTCTTAAACTCTCCCAATACAGGTTTTAGAGTCCTATCCTCTTTAATCAGGCCTAATTCCATTTCAACCGAAGCATAGTTATAAGGTGCGTATGGCAACTTGGTCTGATCGTACGCACACCACCAAAATGTACCCAAACCGTCATTTGCCCAGTTAGAAAATAATGCGGTTCTGGCAAAGGCTACTTTTTCCGTTTCACCGCCAACCATAGGCCCCATTACTCCTGTTTCTTCTACCAGGCATGGCTTGCCAGCTACATCACTGTACATAGAAGTTTCGGCCGCTGCATGGATAATTGTTCTCAAGCTATTAATTGGATCCTGACTTGCGTAGGGTGTCCATAAAGAATACGGGTGGGTAGTTAATATATCTGTTAGCGCTGCCTGATCTTTTATTAACCATGGTCCTTTTTCGTCGGCGGTTAAGCCATGCATGCCAGAAACTATTGGGCGTGAATGATCTATACTTTTTATAGCTCCTGAAATAACTGATGACCAAACGTACGCCTGAAAAGGATTTTTAACGTTCTCAATTACATTACATTCATTGCCAAAATCCCAAGCTACAATAGAGGTTTTATCTTTAAACCTTTTAACAAAAGTGGTTACAAATTTTTGCTGCCACATTAAAGATTCGGGATCGGTTAAAATATTTTTTCCCTCTAGCGCAGGTGGCACATATAATTGTCCACTCATCCAGCCTGTAATTAATCCAACTACTAATTTTAATTTATATTTTTTTGCCAAGTTTGTTAAAACCTCAAAATGTTGTAGTTGTTGTTCACTTACCCCATTTTGCCCAACCTCGGTTAGCGGTAAAGATTCATCTTTGAAAGAAATATATTTCACATCACCACCAGAAGTATAAATCTTATTTATAGGTTGAAAATCTGGCCATAATGGGAATACGCGTAGTACCTTTATTCCATTTGCAGCTAATTGCTTAAAATCTGCCTCAATAACTTCAGTACGCCAATTAGACCACATGTGGGTTCCTGCATGAGATGCCCAATAGTTACAGCCCACCATAAAGGTTCCTGGCTTGCCAAAAACTTGTTCTTGTGCAGATGCCTTGAAACTAAATATGCATAGCAAAATTAGGATACAGCTATTGATATTTTTTTTAAATTCAATCTTCATAAGGTAAATATGTTCTTAAAACGGGAGCGGCTCTTATGCTAAAAGTTTTTATTAAATGATATACAGTGCGGGTAAGCAAACTATTTATTTTAGTTAAGCTCTTTAATTTTTATGTTCCTAAAGCTAATTTCACTTCCATGGTCCTGTAACAGCAAATGACCTTCATTATTGGTTACAAAATTGGGTATCTTGCTGTATTTGCTTTTGGCAATTAATGCTGTAAATTTTGGAGAGCCCTTGATGTAGTCAACCACAATTTTTCCGTTTAAATAATGTACTATTCTTTTATTAGGGTAAACTACTAACCGAATGTTATTCCAATTGCCCGCAGCCAATTCTTTTGCTTTTGCTTTTTTTGCAGTAATCATATCATATAATGATGATGAAGTATGATTTCCATTTACACCAGCCTTGGCATCATCATTAAGTACGTCATCAAGAATCTGAAATTCTAACCCTAGTGAAGCTCCTTTCTCATTTGTAACAAAATACTTTAAGCCGCTATTGCCTCCAGGGGCGATTTTATAATCTAAGGTTAAATCAAAATATTTGAATTTTCTTTGCGTAACAATATCTCCACCATTGGCAACATGGCTGTTTTTTGCCGCGGGAAGTATGCGTAACTCCCCATTTTTAATTTCCCAACCATTATTGGGGAAAGTTGTTTTAGATACACTTCGCCATCCATTGCTGGTTTCCCCATCAAACAAAAGTTGGTAGCCTTTTTTTACTTCCTTATTAGTTAGCTTATTTTGTGTTAAACTTTTATCCTGACCCATGGCGTTATCACATAGCAATAACAGTAGTATCAAGGCTTTCAGCTTGGTAAATTGCATATTAAAATTTTTTAAACATTAAACTTTAACTTCCCAGCCTTTTTCATAAGCTCTGCTCCATAGTTTCATGGCTTCCTTATCTTTTAGTATGTGTCCATTAGTAGGGTCGCAATTAAGTACCCTTCCTACCCGATAGGCTATGTTTCCCAATTGGGGAAGCAATGTAGATTTATGTCCATCTAAAATTGGTGCGTTAATTTTTTCTTTACCACGAATAGCTTCAACAAAATTCAATAAGTGTAATGCATCCAAATTTTCGGTAGGGCTTACCTTATTTGTTGGGTCAAACTTGGTATTGTCTTTTACATCTGCAATCAACTTATTGGCAAGGTCAAACATTTGGTAGCTATTGGCCCCACCATAAACTATCGTTCCTTTATCACCATAAAAAACCACTCCCCTTCCAGAACCTTCAGAATTATATCCATTGCAACTCCTTCCTTCCCAGCTAGCTGCAGTTTGGTTTGGGAATTTATAGGTAATAGTTTGGGTATCTGGCGTTTCCCAATCATCCTGCCAATGAAAGCGGCCGCCAGATGAGGTAACCTCAATTGGGTAATCAACACCTAAGCCCCAGCGAATAACGTCAAGTTCGTGTGTTCCATTATTTAATGCCTCGCCGGTACCCCAATTCCAAAACCAATGCCAATTATAGTGAACCAAATTACTGCGATAAGCAGCACGTGGTGCAGGCCCTTGCCATAAATCAAAGTTCAAATGTTCTGGAACGGGAATAACCTTACCTTTTCCTATTGATGCCCTATTATTTGTGTACCATCCCCTTGCAAAATATACTCTACCTATGGCTCCATGATGGAGCTTGGCTATCATTTCATTAACGTTGTTAAAGCTTCTCCTTTGACTGCCCATTTGTACTAGGCCTTTATATTTCTTGCTGGCCTCAACCAACAATTCACCTTCCCTTGGATTATGACTGCATGGCTTCTCTACGTACACGTTCTTACCAGCTTGTAATGCCATAATTGCAGCTGGTGCATGCCAATGATCGGGTGCTGCAATAGCCATTCCATCAAAATCTTTCTTTTCGAGCATTTTTCTCACATCAGCGAAACCTTGTGGTTTTTTACCAGTTAATTTCGCTATGGCCTCTATAGCTCTTGCTAAAACTTTTGCATCAGGATCGCAGATATACGCAATTTCTACATTCGGTAGTTTGGCAAAATTTTTCGCCAAAAAATCTCCACGGCTATTTACGCCCATTATGCCTAGCAGAACTTTATCATTCGGTGAACCCATAAAAAAACTGTTGGCTGATGCTAATGATGGGGCAAATAAAACACTGCTGCTTGCAATAGATATATTTTTGATGAAGTCCCTTCTGCTTTTAATCATGACGAATAGCTAAGTAGATATTAATTAATTACTACTGATAAAGTTTTAACAGCTTTATTTACTTCTCCAAGTGGCCCAAATGCAGTTAATTTAACCACATAAGTGCCAGCAGTTGCATAGGTATGCGGTGCTTCTTTGGCAGTTGAAACAGTTGTGCCATCTCCATAATCCCATGAGTAAGTAACTGCATTTAATGATGTGTTAGAAAAACTAGCCACTTTTGCATTAGCAACCGCAGTAAAATTAGCTGTTGGAACCAAAAAAGCCGGATCGATTAATATAACAGCATGGCTCAAATTACTTGTACTAACTTGAGTGCTACTTACCTTAACTGCAATTGCAAACTTTTTAGTAAGGTTGGCTCTCAAATAATTAAGATCAACACCTAAATAAAATAATGCAATATCAGCCCCATCGGCAATATTTACTGTTGGCGTCAAGGTATATTTGTCAGTCGGCAAGGCTTCTGTTCCAACTGGAAATTTTCCAGGAACAAGTAATAATTTGGCAACCGTATCTGCATTTATAGAAAGATTTGCCGTAACAACTCCTTTTCTATCTACTCCTGAACGATATACAGATAGAGGAATGTTGAATTTGCTGGTAGGCAAATCAATGGTATAACGGAAAGTTTGTCCTGGTACGGCTACCGAGTTAACAAAATAAACACCAGTTGGTGCGTTACTTGGGTTTGCGGCAGGTAGGTAAACCTGTTGCGGGAGATAGGCAGCATCAACCACATCTTCTGTTTTAGAACAAGAGAATAGCAGCGTAGAAACAACTGCAAAAACCGGGATTATTTTAAATATCTTCATTATTATTATAATTATTTTTGGGAATAAACCATTTACCAAAGTGGGTTTTGTACCAAACCTTTAGCAATATTTAATTCATTTAACGGTATAGGGAATAAATACATTTTTGGAGTAAAGTTCCTAGCTTCTAGGTTAAATGGTGTATAAGTTGCCGCAGGCATTGTATTGGCGACGGTTACTCCTCTTAAGGGAGCATTAAATACTGTTGGTGCAATCATCCATCGTCTGGCATCCCATGCCCTATGATCTTCAAAGGCAAACTCAACCCTTCTTTCTCTACGTATTCTATCACGCACCTTTACTTGATTTTCAGTAGTATTCAAACCAGTTAATGCAACACCCGCCCTTGTCCTTACCCTGTCATAATAAATTTTAATGTCAGGGTTTCCTGGAGCATATTCATTAAGTGCCTCTGCGTAATTGAGAAAAACTTCTTCGATTCTAAAATATATCCAGCTATGTACGGCATTCCCTGCTCCAGTTGTTAAGTTAGTTGCTTCGTTTACATACTTCCTTAAATAATAACCAGTTTTAGTGGCATTAGGTTTAGGAGCACCGTCCAATCCACCAGTAAAGGTTTGAATAGGAACTGCCCTTGATTGGAACGACGATCCATTGGTTACCACAGTTAATGCCATTCTTGGATCACGATTGGTATATGGTGCAGCGCTATGGGCAGGATTATTCCAATCAAAATCAACCCAGGTTGTACCAATTCTTATTTCATAATCGTCTACAAGGTTTTGACTTGGAGTAATACCTCCTTGCCCTCTATCAAATCCTACTGAAAAATTAGCAAGTTCAAATTCATTATTAGCTTCGGTTCTTCTGGCAAAAATAACTCCAGTAGCATAGGGAGTAGTAAATAAGGTTCGGTAGTTAGTATTAGCAGTTAGAGCAGGTACTGCTGGCAAATCAATTACAGCTTTCGCAGCATCAGCCGCTGCTTTCCATCTAGCCATACGATCTCCTGCTGGCAAAGAAACAAGTTGAGTATTTGTAAATCCGATAGCCCATGACGGGGTATTGAACAAATCGCTGGCCGCATAAAGAAGTAACCTACTCTTTAATGTTAACGCGGCTGCCTTTGTAGCCCTGCCCTGATCTGCAGTAGCATATGCGCCAGATGAAACTGGTAAATTGGCTGCCGCTAAATCACATTCATCAGCAATAAATTTTACACATTCTTCTAAAGTGTTTCTTTTAAGGCTTGCAACATCATTCTCATTTAAAGTTTTAGTGATGATAGGAACTCCACCATAACGTTTGATGAGTTCGAAATAATAGAATGCCCTTAAAAAGCGAACTTCAAATTCCCATCTTTTTATCTCGTCTATCCTAATTTGATAATTGGCAGTACCCTTAAATATGTCCAAATTCACTTTCGCAGGATCTGCTGTCTCTATAAATAAATTAGCTCTCCTGATGCCCTGATAAAATGCACCCCAAACGTCTGCAGGATTGTTGATGGCCGTCCATGCACCTTGATTGAGAAGCTGAACACGATTTGTCTCATTTGTAAATTCTGCTTCGTCTGTAGCAGAAGCCATAGTTGCCCTATCCAGTTGTGTTAACCCATATGGAAGAGTTGAATATACGCCTGTAAGCAAGCTCTGAAGGCTGTTATAAGTAGATTCTAATTGATCTTTCGTTAGATCAGTATCTAACTCACGGTCTAGTTTTTGACATGAACCGCATACTATCAGCACAATTAGAAATATATAGTTGGTATTTTTGATCTTCATTATCGTATTTTTTAATAATATATATTCAATAACCTGTTCAACTAAAAATGTAGATTAAGCCCTAAAGAAACTGTTCTTAAAGCTGGATAACCACCCAGAGCCTCTACATCAGCCTCATCTAAATGATCTAAAGAAAATAGATTGGTACCATTGATGAATACTCTAGTTTTCTGTAAACCCAATCGCTTAAGCGTCTTTACAGGTAAGGTATATCCTATTTCTGCACTTCTCAATTTAAGATAACTTGCATCTCTTTTCCAAAATGTAGAGAAGCTATTAAAGTTGTTGGTATTATCTATTGAAGAGAGCCTTGGATAAGTTGCTGTTGATGCTGTCTCAGGAGTCCATCTTTTTAAAGCGATTTCTGAAACCTTCCCATTATTCTGAAAAGCATAATATCTATTTCCACTCAGGTTCAGGTTTATGCCGGTTACACCTTGAAAAACAAGATTTAGATCTACACCTTTATAACTTACACCAGATTGGAATGAAAATGTCCAATCGGGAAGATTATAGTTGCCTATTGGAGCACTGTCATTATCATCAATTATACCATCTGGTACGCCCAATGGCCCACCAATATCTCTGTACTTAATATCACCTGGTCTTATTACCAACCCCGTCGGGCGAGCTATTGTATTGTCGCTTACATCAGCTCCGCTAAAAAAACCAATTGCCTCTAAACCATATCCGTATCCTACTGGCATACCCGTTGTTACTCGTGCAGCATTTACCTGTGTAAGTTCATCATTAAAAACTATTTCGTTTTTATTATAAGATGCTTGTGCATTAAAGTTGAATTGTAGCTTTTTTGATTGGTTACTTTGATAAGAAATCATTGCTTCCAAACCCTTATTTTTAACCTTACCTAAATTGGTCTCTGGAACCCCATTGTAACCAACTATTAATGGTATTGTTGAATTCGGTTTATCTAGAATGTCAAACCTGTTATTTTGGAATAAGTCTACAATTAAACCAAAGCCTTTGGCAAAATTCATTTCAAACCCCACGTTTGCCTTCTTTTCCTTCTCCCAAGTAAGTTCTGGATTTGCTCTTTGACCTTCGGTTATTGCTCCTAGTTTAGATGTTCCTGTAAAAATATAACCATCAACAAATGGGTATCTTTGTGCGTAACCAAATCGTAAACCACCTATGTTTTCATTGCCAACAAAACCATAAGATCCTCTTAGTTTTAAAAATTCGATGACCTTACTACCCTTTAAAAAATCTTCATTAGATACAATCCAACCTAAAGAACCTGCTGGTGTAAATCCATAACGATTTCCCTTAGCAAAAGCATTACTTCCTTGGTATGCTGCCGAAAATTCTGCAATATACTTATCGCTATAAACGTAGGTAATTCTTGAAGAAACGCCATTTGTTTTATATGGGATATCATTGCCAGCGGCATTCGTTCCTGGATAAGCCTTATTAATTAGATAATAATCTGAATTGAAAATGGCCATTGCAGAAATGTCATGCTTATCAAAAATACGACTATAGGTTAAAGATGCTTGCAATGCGTTATTTGTCCACTGACTTTGTACACCTTCTGTACCCACTAAACTTGTGCTTTGACCAAATTGGGTTGCATTTGCCCCGGTGGAGAATCGAGTATAAGTTTTTCTTTTGTTTGATAGGCCTGAATAAAAGCTATTAAAGGAAACTGCAGCACTTGCTTTTAACCCAGGCGTTATCATATCCAATAATTGGTTAAGCCTAAATGATGCCTGTAAAGTGGTGCTATTAGATGTTGAAAAACCAGTACTTAATAAATCACCAACCGGATTACTCAAAAGGTTATTACCTGCAAATGAACCATTGCCCAAGCGCACCGGAAACGAATTTGGTGTAATTCTATCCAATAAACTTATTGTATTGTTAGTAGTTAACTCTCCTGGGTTTCTTTTATCTTCAACTGCAGCTCCTAAATTTAATATGGCTGAAAGGTTCTTGTTTAGAGAAATATCAATATTAGACCTGAAGTTTAACCGGCTATATTTTGAGTTGCTGCTCTCTTCACTTTCATCACCAAATTTCTTGTACAAACCATCTGCTAAAATCCCATTAAGTGAGGCAAAATAACGTACAACAGATGTGCCTCCTTTAAAATTTAGGTTATAATTAGATTGAGGAGCTGTGTTTCTAAATACCTCATCATACCAATTTACGTTGGCATAATTTATAGGATCTGATTTATTAGAAAATGCTTGGAGATCGTCACTGGTATATAATTCGCCTAAGCCATCGTTTCTCCTAGCTTCATTTAATAGAAAAGCATAACTGTAAGAATCCAAAAACCTGGGTAAGGACACGGGATTTTGAACACCATATTGGGCGTTAAAATTAATAGCCAAGGGCTGAATTTTACCTTTTTTGGTAGTTACCAAAATTACGCCATTTGCTGCTCTTAAACCGTAAACTGCAGTTGCGCTCGCATCTTTGAGGATGGAGATCTCTTCGATTTCCTCTGGAACCAATTGGTCATAGTCAGCCATAAATCCATCAACAATAACTAATGGTGCATTGCTAAATCCATAAGTATTGACACCTCTAATATTTAAGTTGGTGCTGCTCGCACCTGGCTCAAATCCATTCTGTCTAATAGTTAGACCCGGAAGCCTTCCGATAAGGGCATTTCCTATTCTGTTATTAAAAGCATCTCTAATTTCATCTCCGCTTATGGAAGATATTGCTCCAGTAGTATGGCTTTTTTGTTGATTGCCATAGCCAATTGGCCTAGCTGCTGTTCTAAAGTTCACCACTTCAGTTTTGGTGGCAACACTATCTTTTTGTTGCGCTTGAAGCTCATCTGTTACAGCCACAAAAACAAGCGTAGATAAGATATAATATATTGTTTTTTTAAGTTTCATTGACAAATTTTTTAGGTAATAATTGAGTACGTAATAACTAATTTGAATTAATTACCACCCTGGATTTTGTTTAAGATTTCCTTTTTGAACCTCACTAAGAACAAATGGATGCAAATAAAGCTTAGTTGGAAATGACCGGGTCATGAATACAAATGGCCTATAACTAAATGCTGTTGGATAAGGTGCTACATCATTTAATTTATTAATTACCAGCCCCCACATTGAGCCTTTTAAAACCCCATCGTTTTCAGCTTCTAACCATCTTCTGCTATTCCATAAACGATGATCTTCCATATACATTTCTATATCCCATTCGTTGTGAATTCGACTTCTAAGCGTAATTGCATTGCTCGTATTAATAGCTGGCATAGCCGAACGTAACCTGATTTTATTTACTGCATCAAGGGCAGAATTTGGAATAGCTGGCAACTGTGCAGTTAATATATTTGTTCCAGTAATATTAATTGGAGTTGCCACGCCTGGCCCTTCAAATTCATTCATTGCCTCTGCATAAGCTAAATAAAACTCGTTAAGTCTAAGAATTGGGCAATTTACTTCTAAACCAGTACCAGCATCTATACCATCATTTACAAATTTTAAGTTCCAATGCCCACCTTGGCAAGAGTTAAGTGCCGATTTAGAAGGAGTATGCTCTCCAATGGGAGTACGAACTACAGATTTATGCATACGAGCACCCGTAAATATTACTGATTGAGCAAATCTAGGATCAAGCTCAGCATATTTTTGCAACAAATCGTTACCACCTGCGTAATTCCAATCTTGCGGAAGTCCGGTAGCCCTTTTTTCATATTTGCGAACATGGTTAAAGATAATTGATGGGCCATTCCAACCCGCTCCAGAATTGGGTACAAATTCAGTTCTTGGCAATAGCATTGGAAGTGGAAATTGTCCAGCACTTTTACTACCCCAAGTCTTATTGGCAATAATAATTTCTGAGTTGTCATTTTTTTCCCAAGAATCACGATAATTACCCACCACCAAATTAACCACCGTTGGCGATATTGTATTTATTCTTTTTGCAGGATCATCAACTAAGGTATAACCTGCAGCCTGAGCCCATATCAAAACTTCTTTCGCTGCATCAGCAGCTATTTTCCATCTGTTAAGGCTATAATTGCCATATGATATCAATTTGTCATCGGTAGCATTTCCAAAACTTGAGATTGGAGTTGCTGTATTAAATAATGGGCTGGCTGCATATAGCAACGTCCTTGCTTTTACTGCTAGTGCAGCTCCTTTTTGTGCTCTTCCTTTTGTAGCTCCAGGCTGGTCGAGAGGCAAAAATCCAACTGCATCGTCACAATCTTTAACAATTGAGTTAACGCAAGCTTCAAAACTGCTTCTTTCTATCTTAGATTCTTCAAGAGATGTAACTCTTTTTAACACTAAAGGAAAGCCGCCGTAACGTTTTAATATTTCAAAGTTATTGATAGCTCTAAAAAATAGTGCTTCTCCTTTTACTTGGTTTTTGTAAGTGGCATCTGCATCTGGTACTTCATCTATTCTTTCTAATAGAATATTTGCGGTACGAATGGCTTGCCATCTTAAATAGTATCTTAAATCTTCTAGAAGAATATTTGCATTCGTAACCCCTCCATTATTCCAAGCACTTGGTGCTGCATCATTACTTTGAGAATTGATTGCTTCATCTGTAATACCTGCTAAATTAACGTAGGTAGATAGCACACCTAAAGTGGAAGTTACAGCATTAGCACCAAGGCCCATATCTGCGGGGCGCATGGCAAAAATTGATGGCATTCCCAGTTGATACATGTTAGCTACGTACTTTTCTGTCTGCACTTTGGCTGAGAAAATCACATCTTCGTTAATATCTACTCCTGGTGCCTTATCTAAAAAGTTCTTTTTACAAGATGGAAATACCAAGCAGATTAAAATGATACTAGTGATAAGTATTTTAATATTTTTTTTCATGATCATCGCAATTAAAAATTAACATTTATGCCCAAGTTTACTGTACGTACTAATCCGTAAGCTTCGGAATTGGCGGGTAAACTTGCAGACTCAGGATCTACGCCCTTAAGCATTTTGCTCCAAGTAACTAAGTTGTTCGCATTAGCGTAAATTCTCGTAGATTTCAGCCCAACTTTAGATAGGAAGGTTGGTTTGAAGGTATAACCGATCTCTACGTTTTTTAATCTTAGGTACTCTGCATTTGCAATCCAAAGTGTAGAACCTACATAGTTATTAAATCCCCTTGCGCCGTTTCCCACTCCAAAGCGGGGAAAGTTGATTGGCAAGCCCTGCTCATACCTTTCTTGGGTCCAGCTTTCAGACAAATAGTCGGCTGCCGCAGATGGATCACCATCGAAGAATGCCTGGTTTGCTCTTCTTGAATAGGGAACTGAAAAATGACCTGCACCCTGAAACAAAACAGAAAAATCGATGCCTTTCCAACTACCTCCAAAAGAAAGTGCATAAATAATTTCTGGAACAGTAGAAGAATAACCAATGGGCACAGAATCATCATTATTTATTATTCCATCACCGTTAACGTCGCGATATCTTACGTCACCTGGCTGTATTTTATTACCATCCCTAAAAGTATACTGCGGTCTATTTTGATCATTTACCTCTTCCCAGGTATTAAAAAATCCTTCTGCTATAAAACCAAAGTTCTGTCCAGAAATATGCCCAGTTCTTTGTGCATAAGCAAATGTTTGCGGCAATTCATCTTGGAAGATGATTTTATTTCTCGCAAATGAATAATTTCCCCTCACAAAATATTTGAAGTCCTTAATATTACTCCGATAATTCGCATCAATTTCAAAGCCTTTATTACTCATTTTACCAAGGTTTTCAGCAGCTGCTCCAATGCCTGTAAGGGCAGAAACTGTTCTCGGAACTGCTAAGATATTATCCCTAGTCTCCTTAAATAATTCTAGGGTAACAGTTAATTTATTATCTAAACCTATCAGGTCCATTCCAATATTTGTTTTTATGGATCTTTCCCAAGTTAAACCTGGACTGCTTGCACTGCCTTCTCTTAAGGCTTCGTAACTTGCTAGATTTTGCCCAAAAACCCCGAACCGATAACTACCATCAACCGTATACGGCCCCCTTCTTGTAAATGCAGGATCTCTATATAGAAATCTGCTATTTGGATCTCTTAAAAAATTTGCACTTAGCTGATCATTTCCAACTTCACCATAAGATCCCCTTATTTTAATGAAATTTATGACTTTGTTTTTTGGAAAGAATTTTTCCTCACTAGGTACCCAGCCAATCGAATATGCTGGAAAAAAACCAAATCTTTCCTCAGGTGCAAAGTTTTCTGTCCCATAATAAGATGAACTTATTTCGGCTAGATAGCGACCTTTATAATCGTAAACTAATCGACCAACATAACTTTGGTAAGAATTAGGCACCAAATAAGCAAAATCTTTGTTTGTAGACTTTATTTGATTATAAAGTAGCAAACCGCTAACGGTATGTCCATTAAATGTGCGTTTATAATCTAATGCAAACTCACCTGTTATCCTTCTATTTCTTTCAGGATCTGTAGGATTATAAATAAAGGGTTGATTATCGGCCAATTGACGAAAATCTACTGTCCCGTCAGGATTTTTTATCGCCCTATAGGTAACAAAGGCCCTAGAGTACTCACTTAATTTACGATTGGAATTTTGATACGCAATTAATGCGTGAGTAGTTAAGCCCTTGGTAATGAAATCTAAGTCATGGTCTAAACGTAAACTACCATTTAGTAAATTCCTTACATCATTTTTATAACCTACCGAATATAGCGTTGTTAGCGGACTTCCAAACCCCTCAAATAAAACTATTTTTCCATCAACAACTCCAGGAGATAGATTTGGGGCTGCTCCATTTAAAAAGTTCATGATGGAATTGGTATTGGCATTATTTCCTGACCTGTTCTCGATTATGCTTGACAAATCTAATGAGGCACGGAAACGTTTACTGATGGTATAATCTAAATTCGACCTGAAATTATAACGTTTGTACTGAATTTGTGGATCATAGTCTGCGGTTACCCCTGCATCATCAAACAGGCCTTCCTGATTGAACAGCCCGGCAGATATCGCATATTTTATTTTCTCTGAACCACCTCTAACGGACAAATTATGTTGGCGTTGTTGTGAAACATCCTTTACCATCAGATCATACCAGTTTATATTTGGAAAAAATATTGGATCCTCACCAGACTTATACTTTGCCAGATCACTGTCTGAATATCGCGGAGTATATATGCTATTGCTAACATAGGCATCGTTTTTAAGCGCTTGGTTAAATGAACTCGCAAACTCAAAGCTTTCCATCTTTTCAGGAGTTGCAGTAAAACTGTTAAAAGCATTTTGGAAAGTATAACTGATGGTAGGGGTACCCAATTTTCCTCTTTTGGTAGTTACCAAAATCACACCATTTGCACCTCTTACTCCGTAAACAGCAGTAGAGGAAGCATCTTTAAGTATAGTAACTCCCTCAATCTCATTTGGGTCGATACTGTTGTAGTTATCTACCTGTATACCATCTACCAGCACCAGCGGAGCAGAGCTCCCTGTAAAAGTAGCTACTCCTCGAATAAAGATTTGAGAATTATCTGCACCAGGCTCACCACTTGGCTGAACAGCAAATAACCCAGGCAAACGGCCCGCCAATGAGTTACTGATATTTGCAACTGGTGATTGCGTAAGATCTTTAGTAGAAATAGATGACTGCGCACCCACGCTCGTTACTTTTTTCTGTGTACCATAACCTACATTGATCGTTACCTCTTTTAAATCGTTGCTGCTTTCTTGTAGTATAATGGTTAAAGTTTGTGAGTTACCTACAGTTACTTCCTGTTGGTTGAATCCAATTGTGGTTATCACCAGTATTGCATTGTTATCAGGCACTTTAATGGAAAATTTGCCATTGTTATCCGTGGCCACACTCACATTTGTACCTTTTACTTTAACGCCTGCTCCAGGTATACCAACACCGTCTGTACCCTTTACTGTTCCAGTGATAATTTTATCTTTTACAATATTGTTTAATAAAAGAATGGTTTTAACATTCAAATTGTTAGTCACTGCAATTGATCTGGAATCATTTTTTATCTCATTCGCCCAAAGTGTATTTACCCAAAGTAGGCAAAAGCACATTTGTAAGAACATTATTTTCAAAGTATACTTGGCTTGTGAAAATTTGTTTCGTTCTAATTTCATATTTCGGTTAATTGTGTCTTAAATGGAAAATATTATAATTACTTGCTGATCAATCAGTAAGTGATGTGGATTTTAATCCAATAGACTTATTTAATGCTTTTGTAAAATTCATCATCGTTTTTATTTGGTTAAGGATTAATATCTGGTTAGTTACTTTTTTACTAATTCACTTCATAAGCGCCACAATCTACAGTGCTACCCTTTGGACGAGCAACACCTAATATATCTTTAGGAGCAAATAATGTTTGTGTACCAGCATTAATTGCTGGACTGGTTAGCTGTAGCGAGAAATTGGCAACTGCCGGATTGGTAGACAAATTAACAAACTGTGGATTTGCTGTTTTGTCATTTGTTCCATTTCTAAATGAGGCACCAAAATATATGTTAAAATCATAAACCGCAGATGCATCATTTAAGTTGCAACTACCAACTTTACCATTTACTTGATCAAGTGTTGTACGGGCATACATAATGTTATTATAGATTTTCACATCCAAACCACTTTGTGAATCAATCTCTGGATAACCTACAATTAGGCCATTATTGTAGGCTGTATTATTGATGATATCTACTCTAGCAGCTTGAAACGCATGAATGCCACCTCCACCATTATTGTACGAGATGTTATTTTCTACTAAAGTTCTACCAGTATAAATTGGAGTGCCTTGTGTGCCATTATTCGCATCTATGATAATCCCATTGCCATCTGATAAACGATCATTCCCACTTGCGGTTCTCCAATTTACCATCGTTTTATTATTGTAACAGGTATTTCCACGCACAATCATTTTATAGGTAGTAACAGCATCAATTGGTTTGGGAGCTAGAATACTAATTCCACTTGTAGCATACATGGTGTACCATGAATTATTGTATACTGTATTACCTTCTATGGTTACATAATCAGCTCCACCTACGCCTATTCCACCTCCTGGAAAGTCATGCACTTTACAATTTTTAATGGTTATATGATGTACATTTTTAGTGCTCGCTACTGAGATACCGTTGGTGTTCCAATTGGCGTTAAATACTGGAGTTGCTGCTCTAGATTGTAAATAAGAATTTTGGGCATCAGCCAAGGTGAGATTTGCATTATTACCTTGTAATTCTATGTCCTCAATATTGATAAAAGATGCATCAACTACGATAGCATTCCAAACATTGCCAGAAGCCAGCAATTTAGGAGCATGCCCTGAATAGGCTTTATAAGTAATATACTTGCCTTCCTCGCCAGACCTTAAAATATTAATTAAAGGGCCATTGGTAGAAATATAATTACCATTCATGATTAACACCACATCTCCGGGATTGGTTAATTCTGATGCCTTTGCAATTGTCTTAAAAGGACTTGTTAAAGACAATCCTAGGTTAGTATCTGAGCCGGATAAATCCGATACATAATAAGTCTTTGCCGCAGTACTCTTGGTTAGTCCTCCTGGACCAGGATCGAGCGTTAACGTATCTCTTTCGCAACCCATTGAAAGAATAACGAAGAGGCAAATAATTAAGTTTGTGTAAAGTTTGTTCATATCAGCTTATATTTTGGTTATTTATTTGGTTGCTAAATTTGCCAATCTGGCTTTAGATTATGATTTTAGCTTATCATCAATCTTACTTGATAGGAAATTAAAAATACCCCCCGTTTTCAGTTATTTCATGTATAGTTTTACCCTCATGTACCCATCCAAAAATTTTCTTCTCGTTTTCTATAATCTGTTCAGCCCTTAGCAAAACATCATACGCTATATCCCTTGGCACCACAAGTACCCCATCAATGTCACCCATTACAATGTCGCCAGGTTTAATGGTAACATCTGCTATTTGTAGCGTAACCTGATAATGTGTAATCAAACAACGACCAAGGCTGCCATTAGAAATTCTGTATTTATAGAACACAGGAAAATCTGCTTCCAAAATTTGGTGAGTATCCCTAATTCCTCCATCTATACAAGCAGCCTTTACTTTTTTACCTTTGGCAGTAGCTGTCATTACCCCACCCCAAAGTGTAGCTTTAGCATCGTTGGTGGTATCCCAGATCACAAAACTGTCTTCATGCATTGCATCAAGCATTTGTGTTCTAAATTCCATCTCACCACTTACAATTGCATTTGGTGCACTCTTCACTGTAAAAGCTATCCCTGCTATGGTTCTATATTCTCTCAGTGGAATAATATGACCTGGAAGCGCCTGATTTAGGAGACAAAATTCGCGTAGTACATCATTAATTGCACCTGTGTACAATTGTTCAAACCTGCTTAACAATTCTTTATCAGAAATTGGAAATTCGACATTTGATTTTCCTTCTCGGAATTCGATTAAACCTTCTAGATTCATCATTCCTACTTCTTTCTTATACTGATCAACACTCATAATCTGTTTTATATATACGTTTCAGTTTCTTTAATATTTAATGCATCCATGATGCCCTTCATATAACCAATGCCAAAAAGATTACCTTTCATTTCGTAACCATGTTGCTGGTTGCTTTCGCCTGCCATGGTTGGCACGTGGTCTGAACGAATGGGCCCGTTAAAATCAATAGCCGAATAGGCTTTATACATATCAACCATATCTGTAGGGCCATTATCATGGAAGGTTTCTCTAAAATTTGATGCTGTCCCTCTTACGTCGCGAATATGGACGAAGAAAATCTTTCCTTTATTTCCAAATTCATGAATTAAACCTTTTACATCTTCACCCATTGTGGCATAAGTTCCTTGGCAAAAAGTAAGTCCATGTGATGGGCTATCGGATAAGGCCAAGGCTTTGCGAATCGATTCAGCATTTATAAATATCCTGTCTATTCCTTGAAGTACTGGAACTGGTGGGTCATCTGGATGAAGTGCCATTTTAACCCCGGCCTTTTCAGCGGCGGGTAAAACCCTGGAAAGAAAATAGGTATAGTTGTCCCAAATTTTGTCGGCAGCCACAGTACCATATTTTGTCAATGGCAATTTATCTGCTTCTAAGGAACTAAAACCTGAAACCAACGCCCCGGCTCGTTCTTCTAAATTTTTATTGGTTCTAAACCAACCTGTAGCCATAAAATTGTAACAGAGCAAACCGATTCCTAATTTTCCCATATTTTCAAGCATCAGAATATATTTCTCAATATCTTCTTCATAGCCTTCTAAACCCAACTTAATTCTAATCATATCAAATTGGTCACCTTCAAAACCAATTAATTTTAACCCATTTAGCTCAAATGTTTCCTTAGATTTTTTTAATGAGGCAAAGTCCCATGGCGGCAAACTACCGGTAAGCTCTGGTGCTAATTTTACGATGGCGTTTGTGATACCCATCTGTTTAGCCAGAACCCATTTTTCATCGGGCTGATTTCCAAAAAATAAGAAACTTAATTTCATCTGTGTACAACTATGTTGTTGGTTTATTTAAAATTTTTAATGCTTTTTTATCAAGTGCCCTTTTATTATTAAACGACCACATTACCAAGGAAAGAACTATACAAATTATTCCTGCAATAAAAGATGACATTCCACTTTTATTGTTTAGCGATGGCACACTCATTCCCATAAATAAAAGTCCGACCACCAAAAGGGCAATGGCGTACAATCGGTTCATAGAGCGTTGGAAACTCCAGTCTTCAATTGGTTTTTGGTCTTCTGTTAATGGTGTGTTTATCTTTATAAAAAATGCTTTAACACGTTGCACATATCCAACGTCATTGCTCTTTTTAATTCCAGAAACCAAGAATACAGTAACACAAACAATAATTTCTATCAATGTACCTTGCTCCCAACTAAGGGTACTTGTTGAATTCAAAATCAGGCCGGTAATAACCCCAACAATAACTGTTGCAATTGCGCCAACTGGACTTGGACGTTTTAATATTACGCCCAATATTAATGGTATTGTCATTGGGAGGGCGAATAAACCCGTAAATAGCTTGTTGGCCTCAAAGGCACCACCAAAGCCGCCAACGAATAACGCACCCACGGTAATCAAGGCACCTAAAAAAAGCGTCATACTTCTACCAACCCATAAGAGTTGCTGGTCGGTGGCATTGGGTTTAAATACCCTTTGGTAAATATCTTTGGTAAGCACACCAGCAGTCACATTATACTCTCCACTGAGCACACTCATGGTTGCCGCAAACATAGCCGCTACCATTAAACCCATAATTCCCTGGGGAAGGAGTTTTAGACAAATACTTACATAAGCCATCTCTGGATTTTGTAGATCTGGAATGATTTGTTTTGCTACTATAGATGGAAACAGAAAAATAAAAGGGAAAATAAAGAAAAATGCGGCGCTTAATAATGCTTGTTTCTTACCGGCCTTCTCATCCTTTACACTGTAAAAACGTTGTATAAAGGTCCAATTTCCACTGTATTTAATTAAGATCATTAAATAATATACCATAATGTAAATGGGTATTCCCTTGGGCCCATTAAACCAGTGAAACTGATTTGGCATTTTACTAATGATCTGACTTAAACCCCCTCCAGCTTCTATGGTAAGTGGTAACAAGATAAGTGTTGCCACAATTAGAATTACAAATTGGACAACATCAGTAATTACTACCGCCCAAAGCCCACCAGCAATGGTATATAATGCAACAATGATTCCACAGGTTAATATGGACACCTCTAAACTTACTCCAGTGGCGGCATTTACAAACAAGGCTAAAGCATAGAGCCTTACCATGTTATCTAAAATTTTAAATGCAACACCAGACCAAGAGAAAATTTGCCTTACCAATGGACTAAAACGAGTTTCCAGATACTCCATGGGCGTAATAATTCCGGCACGCCTCCATTTTTTAGCAAAAACAAATGCACCTACTAAAGCAGGAACCACCGTACTCCATATAAGTGTTACGGCAATCATACCATCTGTATATGCAATGCCAGCGTAGGCAACAAATATAAACGTGCTAAACTTTGTCATGAAGTTACTAATGGCACCAGAAACCCATGGAATGGCATTTCCACCTTTAAAGTAATCACTTACATTCTTCACAAACTTCCCCAGAAACAGGCCTATTCCTGCCATCAACAACATATAGATGATGACAGCTAAATAGTCAAGATTTTGTAGACTTTTCATATTTGGTTATAAGTATTAGGCAATACTAAAAAATTGACTATCACAAATTTATATTAACAAGGCCATAACATATTTCATTTAATTTGCCAACATTGATACAATATTTGCATGAAGCTCCTTTAATTAATTATTTTGTGTTAAAATCGAGCATCAAATCAATACTTCTAATTTACTTATTTCTTAGTAAGAAGCATATCCTTTAAATCTGCAATAAAAACACTTCTCGTTCCTCGGTGAGTACCGTTATAAATTACATATCTTCCAGATCTATCCCATGCTGGATGAGCATCAACCCTAAACTCATAATCCTTAATGGGTGGCAACTCAGCTCCAGCAACTAGTTTTTCCGTTTGATTTTTAATATCGATTAAACGAACAGGAGAAGTTCCTTCTTTTAAAGGCATTTCTCCTGCATAGGCATCAGTTATTACAAATGGTAATCCTTTGGGATTGAATGAAGGATGGCCACTACCGGGAGAATAGACGGATTTTAGCTCCGTTCCATCAAACTTTACAGTAATAATTTCAAGTCCTGGTTTTCCATCTATGTTTAAATTCATAGACAAATGAGTGCCATTAGGCATCCAATTAACATGGTGACCACCTTTTCCCCACTGCTCAGGGGTTATAGCTGTGTACAAATCTGATCCATCAGCATTCATTGTAATTACGGCTCTCTTTCTTTCGCCTCCACCCTTTGGCGACCACTGAATGGTAGTAAGCAACTTGGTTCCTTGCAAATTCCACTTCACTTGAAAACAATAGAACTCAAAATCTTGAGGGTTTTCAATTTTAATAGATGGGCGTGTTTGTTCGTAAATTTGATTGATGGATACAATTCGCTTACTTGTATTGCTGGCAACATCAGTAACAATAATTCCATCATCAAATACTGGCCCATAATTGCGTGAATTTTTCTCTTTGGGAATGACAACACCATAACCAACTTGTGCGTAGGTAGACTTAACAAGGTTATAAGTTGCCAGTTTTTTACCATCTTGCGATACCATAAAAACTGTGCTTGACATTCGCTTTGCAACTTTTGTAAATGGATTTAGGCAAATAGCATAAGCTTGCCATGTTAAAGGATCAACATCATTAAAGTACAGTTCATTATCGGTGGCGCCCCATTGTACATTTGCAGCTAACTGCATTTCCCATCCTCTAGACTTGGCAATTACTTTTTCTTTTCCTGTCTTGAGGTCGATTAAAATTACCTCTCCCGCATCACCAGCCATTGGCGAATGATCTTCATAAGGAAAGCGGAATAAAGCGATATATTTTCCAGATGGGCTAATAGGCGCAGTATCAAAGAATCGATGAATTACCCTACCTGTACTAATCATTTTAATATTCTTGGGTAATGTTTGCGCTTGCGTAAATGAGCCAATTAATGTAAACAGGAAGATTTTGATCAGTATTTTCATTTTCTTGGTTGCTATATCCCTGCTGATGCTAAAAATCCGCCATCAACAGAAATGGTTACGCCAGTTACAAAGCCCGAGGCTTCGTCATCTAACAGGTATTTCATTGTGCCAATTAATTGAGGGGCTTTGCCAAAGTTTTTCATTGGCGTAAGGTTAATTATCGAAGCTCCCCTTTCAGTAAAACCACCTTCGGGCGTAGTTAGCAACTTCGTACTGCGCTCATTTAAAAAAAAACCTGGTGCAATTGCATTTACACGAACATTTGCTGGAGCTAAATATGCACCCAGCCATTGCGTAAAATTAACCATTCCTGCTTTTGCAAAAGCATAGGCCCCAACACGAGATAACGCCCTAAAACTACTCATTGATGCGATATTGATAATTGAACCTCCACCATTTTTGGCCATAACTTTACCAAAAACAAAGGATGGAATGATAGAACCCATCGAATTGGTTTTAATAACCTCAAAAAAGCGGTTCATATCTAAATTGAAAAACCCCCTAAAGTCTGGCATTGGGTCTTCTAATTCTTTTGGATCAAATTGATTAATTGTAGTAATTGCTTCACTTTGGTTGCCACCGGCACCATTGATTAAAATAGATACCTCTCCTAGTTGAGCCAATATTTTCTCTTGTGCAAGTTCAACCGCATTTTGATCAGTTACATCGGTGCTGATTGAAATGGCTATACCTCCTTTGCTTATAATTTCCTCTTCTACCACCTTAAGCTTGTTGATATCTCGTCCAATCAAAGCAACCTTGATTCCCATTGCGGCAAGTGATTTTGCCATTTCAGAACAAAGTGTTCCTCCGGCACCTGTAACTACAGCAACTATATTTTTCGTATCCTTCATTTTTATATTTGTCCTTTTGTAACTAAATTTTTGGCATTTGTATAGCAAACATCCGTTACTAGTGTTGCTAACACTTCAAAATCAGCTGGTAATATTCCTTTATCTACCCAATCTCCAATTAAATGGCAGAGAATCCTTCTGAAATAATAATGTCTCGAAAGTGACAGAAAGCTTCTGGAATCACTTGTCATTCCTATAAATGAACTCAATAAACCATAGCTAGAAATTGCAATTATCTGCTTTTTAATCCCATCATAATGATCGTTAAACCACCATGCTGGCCCAAATTGTATCTTACCCCTTACCCCATCTTCCGCAAATGAGCCTGTAAGTGTTGCCATTCTTTCGTTATCTGTTGGATTTAATGTATATAATATAGTTCTTGGTAAATGCCCTGCTGTTTCTAATGAATCAAGAAAACCACAAAGACTTTCTATATTTAATGGATCTCCGAGGGTAGCGAAACCTCCAAATTTAGAGGCGATATTTTTTAACCTTGAACTAGTTGACCGCTGGGCACCCAAATGTAATTGCATGGTAAGTTTACGTTTTCCATATTCAACGCCCAAGAAACTTAGCGTATTAGATTTTAATGCAAGAATTTCTTCTCGTGTTAAGGTTACATTAGATAATACGCTTAAAAAAATCTCTTCGGCTACCTTATCAGTTGTATTAGAAAATAAGAAACCAGAATCTAATCCATGGTCTGATAACGAACATCCCGCTTCTTGAAAATAATCTAATCTTTTTTTAACCGCCTCTTGGAATGTTTTAAGATCTGTTATTTTTATGTTTGTTAATTCCTCTAACTTTTTAAGCCATTGTAAATAGCCTTCTGTTCCGAAAGCCAGTATTGAGTCGCTTCTTAATGATGGCAACACCGTAATTTTACTTTCACGGTTAGAAATTGTGCGATGCGCCTCCAATGGATCTAACAAATCATCAGATGTACATAAAATTTCGCTATTCCATTTATTCAATATTTCAATTACACTAAAGCCTTCTACGCCCAACAGGGCATTACATTCATCCCAAATTTTTAAAGGATCATCATTCAACAAATCTATTCCAGGGCCAAAAATGTCCTTTATTTCTAGTTGCGACCAATGATAAAGTGGATTGCCCAATGTTTTTGGATAAGTTCGCATCCATGCTAAAAACTTCTCTTCATCAGTTCCGTTACCAGTTATAAAATTTTCTGAAACGCCATTAATCCTCATCAGCCTATGCTTATATTGATCATCTCTTATCCATAGTTCTGTAATGTTTTTAAACCTTCGGTTTTCCAACATCATTTCCGGACTTAAGTGATTATGATAATCTATTATAGGCAGTTTGCATGCAACTTGGTTGTAAAGTGTTTTGGCTATATGATTATTCAATAGAAAATCTTCGGCTAGTGGTGAAGTAATTTCTTTTAAATCCGAATGGTTTGTGTTTAGCATGATCAGAAAAGATAGGTTGCTATTGATGTATAGATAATTTGGTTAGTGAATGCAGTATTATTAATACTTGATTAAAAAATTAAGCGATTAACAATCAAATGTATTCTTTATTAAATGTTTTAGATTTCATTTTTTTTGCAAAGAATTGAACTGTATTTGCGAGCATCCACTTAAATTATTAATAAATTTTTTCCAATAAGCCATAAGCAAATGTATATATGATAAAATTGAACTATATTGCAGAGAACTAACCAAATTATTATTTTTAGGGCATAAATATTATGGAACCAAAATTTTTGCAGAAAAATACCAGGTCTGCAGAACATTCATTCTTTTGTAAATATGCCGAGGTTCCCCATACTTACGACCAATTTCATTACCATAAGGAATATGAGTTGCTATACACGCTGGAAAATAAAGGGACAAGATTTATTGGTGACAGTGTTGAGTCTTTTACTTTTAAAGACCTGGTCTTAATTGGGCCCGGGTTACCACATTATTGGCAAAGTGACAAGGAATATTACGAAGAAAATCCTCTTTTAACAGCAAAAGTAGTATTGGTACATTTTGAGATTGATTTTGTGGGCAATGATTTTTTCAATGTTCCAGAAATGAAAAGTGTAAATGAGATGTTGTCGAAGGCAAATCGTGGAATTCATTTCAGAGCTGAACACGCCATTCAATTAGAGCCTATCATTACAGGTTTAATTGCTCATAAAGGGTGGAGACAAGTTATTGACTTGATAGAAATTCTGTGTGAGATGGCAGAGAAGCCTTATACGTTGTTAGCCTCAGAGGGATTTTCTGAATCATATCACGGATCAAATAACGAGGAAAGGATAACCGGTATTTATAATTACATGATTAAAAACCACGATACAAACATTTCCTTAAACAATATTGCAAATTATGCCAATATGAACCCCGCAGCATTTTGCCGTTATTTTAAAAAGGCCACCTCTAAAACCTTTTCAGATAGCTTAAATGATATTAGGGTTGGGATTGCTTGTAAAAAACTAATTAATACTGAATTAAGCATTGCAGAAATAGGCTATGCTTGTGGCTACCAAAGTATTTCTTACTTTAATAGGCAGTTTAAAAAAGTAAAAAGAATCAATCCGTCAGAATATAGAATGAAATACTTGGTTAATAAGCATTGATTACTTGATCAAATCAATTCTCCTTCATTTTTAGATAACAATACAATGGCCAGGTATGAGGATGCGAACAGAAGCCTTGAAACGCTGTCTTAAGATTAGGCACTCCCACCCAAAAGGCGTATATACCTTCGCGATATAGTGTAGAATTAATTTCATCAGGAGCGGTCCACTGCCCAACCCAGTAACTAGGATAATTTGTTGCAAAATTCTGGAAAGAAAATTTCATTAAAAGAGACTTTGCCTCCTCCTTATCAAAACTAGCCACGCCCAATAATAAAGGATATTCTAAAGAATACCAGATCCCTCCATCCTCTCCATCAGGATTCCTATCCCATAATGGTTTCTCTCTTGTTCTAATGCCAATTTTTTCTGGTGTGGATATCTTACTTTTAACGTAGTCGTAAATTTCTTTTTTTCTTTCTATAGATAAAGAAGGTATTTGAAGTAGATACCCTTGTGGCTCTATGCAAACCTCATTTATACCAAACTTTAAATTCTCATTTAAATAAGCTCTTGCAGCAAATTTACGGGTTCCTAAATCCTTCATGAATGCGGTTTCTATACTTTTCCTGTAATCTTCCATCGAGCTTACCAATTCCCGAGCCTCGGTATTGCCAGAATTTTTCAATTCCTTTATCAATTTAGGAAAAACCGCAAGTACCATTGCTGAATTAAGGTGAGACTCTGCAGTACCGGCAAAAACGTTGGGCGAATATTTATGAAAAAAGCTATCGCTCCAATCAGAATTCAGCATCTTTACCAAACCATGCGATCCAGTACCTACCTCATCTCTTAAGTAAATAAAATATTTTTTCAACATATTAATAACCACATCCTGTCGCTCATTTTCGGCTGGGTAAAAAGATACCTTTTCATTTAAAAAATTATAATCCTTGGTGATTAAAAGATATTCTGCAATTGTATTAAAAAAGTAGAGCTGAGGATCACTTTCTTTATATATCGATGGAGGTGTATAGCCAAAGCCTGAATTACCCCTTTTAATCTCTCCATCAAAGTCAGAATGTTTAATTACGTACCGAATGCATGACTTTGCTAATTCCGGATTGGTATAACATGCGGGCAAAGCTGCCTGCAAATGATCCCTCAATGAAATATTATCACCGAAATGATAGCTATAAACTGTACCTTGCGGAATGGACGTTTCTTTATAATATTCACTGTATTTAGCCGAGGCCTCTATAACATGTGCATTCCAAAGCATTTCTCTGCGTAAAACCTCATTCTTTTCTGTAGACAGGTCAGGAAGCTTTTCCTTCCATTGCTGAGCAAACAGACCTTCCTCTACCGAGCTTGAGCTTGCATCTAAAAATAGGTCATCCACCTGTTTTTGCACCCCCTCAAAGCTTTTATCATCTGCCAAACCAATTACAACATTAAACACCTTTGTTTCATTGGGCTTGATAAAAATATCAACCTTAGTTGCCAATGTGTCATTTTGTGCAGATACCGTAGAAATTTCTTGAGGATTGTTATTTTTAACTACCATGAAAACAGAAGGAGGAGCTATATCATATATAAATCTTTGTGCTTTATTTGGAATTACCAGGAAAGTATTTGTCTGATAATTAATCTTTGCAAGAGCAATCTTTTTATTCTGATCTATAGTAATTTTTGAATGATATAAAATAGGCCTTTTTGTAATATCAGTATATTGTAAGCTATTTTGTGTGTAGTTAACCAGCATGCGCTCTGAGTAGGTTAACCGCTGTGCTTTCTTGCCATTATTCTTCAAACTTATAGTAACCACAAAAGAAGGGTTGCCGGCATTTACTTTTGCTGATGGCTTAACTGATATGGTTCGAGTACAATGGATTGAGTTAGCCAATTGGTAGCTGTATCTGGCAAAGCCGATTCCAAAATACTTTTTTGATGCGTTTTGGTCTGCCGCAACAGAGTTAACCCCTGTTAAGGTTACTTTTCTTAATTTTTTATCATTTTTAAACGCAATACTTGCCTCATTCCAACCATAGTTGGTTTGGTCAGCATCACCATTTATTCTTGCCCAAACCCTTTCGGCTGTAATAAATTGATACCTCCCACTGGCATGGGTAATTAAGGTAGCCCTATAATTACCCAATAAAAAAAAAGGATCTGCTGGCTGTTCTGCATCCTTCCCTTGCTTATCCACCGCTGCATATGGCAATGTTCCTGTATAGTTGTAAACAGGCAATCCCTTTTTAGAAAAGAACCAATTACCAATAGTTTGGGCATTGGATTTTAGATTGAACAATAAGATTAACAAGAAAAAGAAAAAGGACTTCATACTTATATTGGTTAGTTAAAGGCAACAGCATAGTTTTGATAGTGGAAATCTCTATTTTGAATATCTCTCTTTTAAAAGATCTTTCATCCAGAGATTTATATCCCATTGATTGGTAATGGGCAAGTTACTAAATGGCATTAAATGTTGGTAAGGTGGGGCACCATATTCTGGCGTAATGGTAAAATGGGTTTCCTTATTTTCTCTTTTCAATGAAATTACCCTATCCCATATCTGCAGGTGCCTAAGCAATATACGTTCATTTTCTGGTGATCTAGGATCCATTACCTGTGGACCTTCCTCAAATCCTATCCTTGCATGTAGATGGTCGGTTTTTAAAATAGCCATTTGCACAGCCTTTTCCTGATCTTCTAAAAGGCTTTCAGCAACGGCAAACCAATGAGAAATATCAAGCGTAATCCTTAATTTAGGGTTAAGCTCTAAATAGGATTGAGCAATATGTGCTGCAAATGACCATTTACCACGATGTGTTTCATGGAGAATTTTAACACCAGAACTAGCGCTTATCTGATCTGCAATGGCAAAAAGCTTGAGGTTTTGGTCAAATGTATAGTAATCCTTTCCTGTTTGAGAATTTATAAAAAGTGGCTTTAACTCTACCAAACTTTTTAAGTGACTTTCAAATTCTTTCTTATGTGCTTCGAAATCGCTATTAACAGTTTGCCAATGTTGCCCAATTACCTCTAGCTTATGCGCTGCAAGTCCATTTAAAATTTCATGCCGCTCAATTTCACTTAAATCATAGGGAAACCCTATTTCCACCCCATCATAACCTGCTGACTTCACTTTAACAAAGAAATCTGCCCAGGACAATGTTTCACAGCCCCAACGAGGACAAAAAAAATTCAGTTTCATTTATAAACTTAAAGATTATAGCGTTATTTTTTTACGTGCAAGGTAATTTCTTGTTCTTTTGATAAAAAATCTGCACCATTAATCTTTTTTATTCCACTTTCTAATAAACATTTATCTGCAACCATATCAATTGGGGTAATGCAAGATTTATTTTTTTCTCTAAATGGGATGTTGTAACTTAAGTTATAGGCAGATATAATTGACCACCGTGATTGCTCAGATGTATTTGCTGCAGAACGATGTAACAAATTACTATGAAAAAATAGTACATCGCCAGGTTTAAGTTCCACGTATGCAAGATCACAAACTGCTGATGCGGCATCGACAAATGCTTGATCGGCTCCCTGTTGCTCTCCTGCAAAACCATGCTCAAACCTTTGCATTAAATGGCTTCCTTTTAAAACCTGTAAACAACCATTATCTACGGTAGCTTCGGTTAAAGCAACCATTACCGAAATCATGGCCTCAGGATATAAAAAGCCATTTTTATACCAATAACCATAATCTTGATGCCACTCCCAAGCACCACCAACTTTTGGTTCCTTTTGCATTACCTTTGAATGAAAATGACAAACCTCACCTTTATCCCCCAAAAGAGTTTTAACGGCATTTACCATTCTTTCAGATCTTGACATCAATCCAAAGGAATCGTTTCCAGGAGTAAACCATAAGGTTAGCCGAGTTCGGTTCCCAGCCATATCGTTGAAATCCATAGACCGATCTACAACCGATTCATCACTTGCTAGTTTATAGAGCAAATCGGTCTCTTTATCTGAAAAACAACTTCTTACAATAAGAAAACCATCCTGTTTATAATTAGCCTCATCTTGTGGGCTTAATTTAAATGTTTCCATATCAAATTTATATTTAGTTACTCAAATATATCCTGCAAAAAACTAATGGTCTACCACTTTTCTATTTAATACTTAAACTATATTGACCATATTCGTAATTGTTAAACTAAAAAATGATAAAAAAACAATAGTATGAGGCCATTGGTTCAAAAATTACCATTAAACGATCAGGCCTCTTTTGTAGCAAGAAAATATACTTCGCCATATTTTGAAACAGCATGGCATCAACACGAAGAACATGAGTTGGTGTTGCAATTGGATGGAAAAGGGATGTGTTTTATTGGTAATTATATAGGTGAGTTTAATGCTGGAGATATATTTTTCTTAGGATCCAATGTACCCCATGAATTTAAAAAAGATGATGACATTGAAACCTGCAGTGCGCTGGTAATCCATTTTAAACCTGATGTTTTAGGAAAGGATTTTTTGGCACTTCCTGAATTTTCTGAAATAAAGACTTTGTTAGCTGATGCTGTATTGGGTTTTAAATTTCAAGGAATAATAAATAAGCAGCTAAATTTACTAATGACCGCACTTTCTAGCGCAACAGGTTTTGAAAGGATAACCTTGCTTTGCCAATGTATGTTGTTAATGAGTAGAGTAAACGAAAAAGCCACATTATCTACAATTACAGAATTTAATCACTTCTCCAATCATAAAATAAATAAGGTTTTTGAGTATACCATTTTAAATTTCAGAAACCAGATTAGCCTGAAAACGATTGCTGATATTGCCAATTTAAGTATACCCGCATTTTGCAGGTATTTTAAAAGAAAAACAAAGAAAACATATATAGAATTTGTTAATGAAATGAAAATAGGTTACGCTTGTCAATCATTGATAGATTCTGAAGAGACTATTTTACAAATAAGTTATGCAAGCGGGTTTAATACCATTGCAAATTTTAATAAGCAGTTTATAAAAGTTAAAGGCATAAAACCATCTGTTTACCGCAAAAATTTAAGACCCGTAGTATTAGAAACTGTTTAAAAATGACGGTATATTTATTACCATTAGGTTTAGGATACTATTGTTGGCGGGGACGCCAACGTGCTAATTTGACCTATGCCAAAGGCATCCCCTTGGGATAAATTTAAACAATTTCTTAATTAGCTATCCAAACCTGAGCCGAAGAATCCCTTAACTACATGGCATCTATATCGCCCGTAATTACATAAGTATCAGCCTTACCACCTACTTCACTTTTTATCTTCAATTGCCTTACTCACAAACTTTCTATTTTTAAGGGCAGGACGTTGAGAAAAAGGTTTGTCCAACTAAAAGATTGCATATCCAATACTTGGTGCAGCCGTTAAACTAGCCCAATAACACCTGTAGCCTTTAGAAACTGTCTTCTTTTAATCATTTTGTTTAATAAACTTCTTAATTGTTACCTGTTAGATTTAATTATCAAAACACCAAGAAAGCCCAAGGTGGAGGAGAAATTACCTTAAAATCCATTTCTATAGTGCTTCGCCTCTTTTATTTATTTTGTGATTTACCTTCCATCTGTAATTACAGTATATAAAGTGATACACCCTTGTTCTATAATTTTATTTTAACTGGTTTAGAAGTTTTAGTGAGTTGATAAGGTATCCTTACTGTTTTACCATCTTTGGTAACCGTAATTTCATAAAGCCCAAGATGCCCTCTATCTGAAATTTTACCCTCCGCAGTAGTGAATTTATTGATATTGGTTCGCCATTCTTTTAAAACTAAATCTCTCCACACTCCTGCATTTGGTTTTGGAGTCCAATTTTTTCGATACATAGCCGCATCTGGCTTCCAATGTGCACTTTCCCAAAAACCCCACATGGTAAAACCTGTAACTAAGTGATGGCTATAACAAGCAATTAAAAAATCTCTTGTATAATCAGCCTGAAGGTCATCATCTGGTGTGTTTACGTCAAATTCTGTAATTTGAATTGGTAAGCCTAAATCATTAAACTTATCTAAATCAGTAATTACTTGAGCAGGATCACGGGGTTGCCTGCCTACATGTCCTTGAATACCAATAGCTTCAACAGGTGCACCGCCCTTTTTTAATTCATCTATTAAGGCCAAAAATTTATCGATATTCCTTAGACTTGCCACACTATTTAGCATACTATATTCATTGAGATACAACTTTGCTGCAGGATCTATGCTTTTAGCCTGCTTAAACCACTCTACGGCCTGGCTGCGTGGCATTACTTTAAAATAGTCGGTTTCATGCATCATTTCATTAATCACATCCCATGCATAAACCTTGCCTTTGGTAAAAGTGGCAATTTCCTGAATGTGCTTACGGATGGAGTCTGCAAAATTGGGTCCGAAGTCTTTTTGTCTAGCGTAGTACGGTGGTGTGAACTTTTTACCTGGCCAAACTAAATTATGACCTCTTAATTTTAGCTTATTGTCTTCAATCCATTTCATGGCAATCTTAGTTTGTTCCCTTTTTTCAGGATTCATCCAGACAGGCCATTTTAGATTGTTATCTATCGTTACTGCATTAAACAAAGTTTTAAGTGAGTCTAGGTATTTTCTTGATTCTGCATCGTTTTTATACATGTAATTTACTGTAGCGGCAGTACCAAAAATAAATTCAGGATCTACTAAACGAGCTGTTACACTGGCGCCTTTTAAAGGTATTCCATTAGCATCATTTACTTGTATATTTAGTGGAGCAGTACGAATTTCTTCGATTCTTTTTAAAGCTTTTTGACGCCATTCTGCATTAGCTTCTCTACCAACATAAGAAAATTTTGTAGTTGGTAATTTTTCTAAGGTGGTTTTGTTCTCAAAATTTAAAAGCTTTATATCAGAAATTTCTACCTTTTGTGCTAGCGAACCATAAGATATACAAATAGAACCTGCCCCAACAGGCATATCATTTAATGCCTTAAAAGGGATGTCTATTGTTTTCCACTCTGGACCCACACTTAATTCTATCATGATACTTTTTTCTTGAGGGGGATTTGCTTGCTGCACATAAAAATAGAGCACCGCCTCACCTGATTCCTGCTTAGCATAAATCGATCTTACAGACAATCTAGCTAAAATTACATCTCCTTTTTTTATGGGTTTACCATTTAACCATGATGATTGAACATTGTAATGACTGTTTGTGGCAGAAAAAATTTCGGCAGTAAATGAAGGTTGACCATTTTCACTATTCTTTGCGCTAAAAACACTGGCTTGTTTATCTTTATTTGCATCGTTAAACCTATAGTTTATAGCTGCATCTAACGGGAATGCATCAACTGGTTTAAGTGCGATTAACTCTTTTTGTAACAACTGATTTTTTTGTCCATACACTTTTGTTAGGGCCGTTATAATAAATAAACCAGCTATAATAAATTTTATTTTCATGATGATTGTTATCTAATATTTTATTTCTAATTATATGTCTTTAAGCTGTTTTCTAACACCCCTAAAAAGCCTAAAGTATAAGGAGAAATTACCCTAAATCCACTTCTTTGTAAAGCTTCACCTCCTTTATTAACCTGCGCTGTGCCTTTTAAAAAACCATCTGGTGTAAAATACGCCTGTAAACCTTTCCAGCTTTTATAAGCGGCTTGTTTACATGAATTAGGTAAAAGATTTTTTGATGCCCCATAAGCTAAAGCAGCGGCAATACTTGCAGAGCCTGAGGTGTCAATCCCTGTTTCTGCTTGGTGTAGAAAATTATTCCATAACCCATTTTTTTGTTGGTGTGTGATGGCAAATTCTGCCGCCATTTGCAATTCGGCACGAAGCAGCTGGGTTACTTCGTTGTTTGGTAGCACCGCTAATGATTTTGCCATGCCCAATAAGTACCAACCCACACCTCTTGCCCAATTCCCATATTCTGGGTTACCCTTTTCTTTAGCATTTTGATAAATGAAATTAGGTTTTGCCAATAAACGAACCCTAGCCTTTAAGTTTGCTATAGCTAAATGTGCTAATTCGGGCTGTTTTAATTTTTGTGCCAAAATTGCCAATGGATAAGAAATGGTATAACATTCCTCCGTTTTTAATCGGCGGTTATTTCCAGTTTCGTCTGCTATTACTCCTTCTGCATTTGCATGGGTTTTACAAAAATCAATAGCTTGCTGCAACATGGCATGTTGAGCATTCGTAGCAGCGAGAATGGCAAATGGAAGAATACTTTCTACAGTGGTTATCTTTTCAAAAGAGCGTTTATTGTTAAGGTTTTCATACACCAACGTATTATTTGCAAAATATTTATCTAAATGTAAATTTAAAATTTCTTGTGCCTTGATGTGTTTTTTTGACAAAGAAGAGATACCATCTAAAACGCAGCCCTCCATCCAACCAAAAGTTGATATGGACGCGAAAGACAATAATCTGTTTTTCCATTCATCGTTGTTAAACTTTCCTTCTGCAATTAATAAATGAGGTAAAAATTCCTTAGGAACATCGCTTGAAACTGTTGTGGATGCAAAAAACCAAAATGGCTTTGTTCCTTTTATCATTTTTAGCGTTATTCCTTCCTGTAAAATTAACGGCATTAATACGGGGGGGATAATTATTTCAAAAGGTTGCATATAGTGCGCATACTTAATATCTAATTGCCCTATTTTTCTTTTTGTGCTTGCAAGAGACAACTCAATAATACACTCTTCCCTAATATCAGTTGCGCTGGTTAATCTAAAATAGGCGTCTGTATTTTTTTCTAATTTTTGGCTCCAGTTCATTTGCAGCCCAACATTATCTGGTTTAATTTCTGCCACAGTCCAATTAAATGGAATTGTATTATCCCCAAGCGATAATAAAGGTGCTGATGTTATTTCTGCCATCAAATAATTTAAACTACCAGGCTTATTTTTAGACCATAGTTTATCCGATACCAATACAGAAGTTAATGCTACAGCAGAAAATTTAAGCCACTCTTTTCTATTCATTTCTGATTTTCCTTAGCAAAAATCTCACTATTTATCGTACAGCTTTTCCATCTCATCATAATAAGCCTTTAATACATAAAAAGCTTTTTTCTTTTTACCATTATGGTCAAATAGGCCCTTATTGTTCCAACCTTCCTGATAAACAGGATGATTACGGCGTGGGGAACGAAAATCATTTAAAATCCATGGCGATAAACCAGCGAAATTAGCCGGCATCCTCTTAAACATACCTACCTGTTCTTTATAGTACCACTCTTGAAATTCTTCTGAAAAACGAGTTAAACTATCTGCGTGAAGACCTGAAAAACCTTCGGCTCCAGTTTCACTAAAAAATAATGGCTTATCATATTTGGTTGCCCAACTTACTTTTCTGCTATTATCTGGTAATCCGCCATACCAACCTATATATTGATTTACAGCTACGATATCAGTAAATTCCCCTAACGGATCTTCAATTGTTTGAACGCCCTGTATGCCAAAACTTTCTAAAGCTGCTGCTACTATTCGACTCTGGTCCATTTCTTTTACCTTTTTCACTAACCTGCTCATAAATAATGTTCTTTCTTTATTTACTGGAGTTTCATTACCCACAGACCATATAATAATACTAGCCCTATTTCTATCTCGGGTAATCATTTCCTCGAGTTGTGTTTTTGCTTTTGCCAACACCTCTTCACTTTTAAAATCAATTGTCCAATACACGGGTATTTCAGACCAAACCATAATACCCAAAGAATCTGCCGCCCTTGTCATGTATTCATTATGCGGATAATGTGCCAAACGAACCATATTCGCATTTAGCTCTTTAGCTTGCCCTAGTAAATGTTGTGCATCTTTATAACTATAGGCTCGCCTTACATCGTTTGGTATTTCTTCATGTACCGATATTCCCCTTAAAAAAACTGGCTTGCCATTCAGTATCAATTTACCTCCTTGTATCTCGATGTTACGGAAACCAATTTTATCTATGATTTTCTCATTTTTAGTACGGATGATGACCTGATATAATTTAGGTGTTTTCGAAGACCACAATTGTAGCGAAGATGATTTAACACTAAAAGCAACACTATCTCCATTTATGGTTAATTCTTGCTTTATTTTTAATTCTGGGATTTCTAACCATACATTTTCCTGTCCTTTTGTATTTAATTTTATCCAACCTTCTATGGTTTTAAATTTGCCGGCGTAACTGCCTTTAGCAAGCTGCACACTATAATCCTGCACAAAATTTTGAGGAACAAAAACTAGGTTCACATCTCTTGTAATACCGCCATAGTTCCACCAATCGGTGTTGATGGTTGGTATTTCGTCAATGGATCTTTTATTATCAACTTTAACAACTAAAAAATTATCTTTTGCTTTTAACAGTGTCTTTGGTATTTCAAAATTAAATGCCGTAAACCCTCCTTTATGCATGCCTAATTTTTTACCATTCAGGTAAACATCTGCCTTGTAGTTAACAGCACCAAAGTGCAAAAAAACCCTTTCGTTACTGGTTGCCAAATCAACATCAAATGATTTTTTATACCATACCGTTCCTTCGTAATACACAAATTTTTCGTCTTGGGAGTTCCAATCTCCTGGAACTTTTATAGCATATTTATCTATAAAGCCAAATTCTTTTCTATCTGTTTTATTATCAAACTTATCTGTATTCCAATATGCTTCTCTATCATTTGCATTTCTTTCCTCCCGGCGATAATCATAAAAACCTGTTTCATAGGGATCGATAATATATTGCCACGTTCCATTTAAACTAATCGTTTTTCTGTTTAGCACATTAGTAATTAGATTTGATTGGGCCTTAGCATCGTTAATCAGCAACAATGCAATAACTGATATTAATAATAGGGTTTTAAATTTTTTCATATAAAATCACATTGTTTTTATAAATTGATTAGGCTTTTATCTGCAATAAGTATAGGCCCGTCATAGATTGGTATTTTTTTAAAATTGAAGATATTACCTTCTTTACTCCAATTACTTTTTGGCACCTCAAAAACTTTTCCCGTAATCACATCTACAACAACAGGTTGACTGAAATTACCGTTGATAAAGGAAAAATCTAGTGTCTTTACTTCATTGTTATTTGTCGGGATACCTTCATCAGACCAAATAGTATAAATTTGCTGCTTTGTTTTTTTATGTCTGTAACCGTAAACAGCTAAACTTCTATCTGTTCCTTTGGTATMTCGTAYGCCGTCTTTTTCTACTTTAATATTTCGCTCATAAGTTGCATGTATATCAGTAATGCGTTCTAAATTATGATCGAAAATTGAAGCAATAACCTGTACAGATCGATAAGCTAATTTTGGGCGAATTATTTTTTTTGTAGAGTCTGATTGCAGTAGCCCTTTTATGTTTAACAATTTAATAGGCCCGCTAGTGTAAGCAATATCTGAGATCGTAAACACACTCGATTCTACATCATGACCTAAATTGCTCAGCATTCTACGTGTATTCCATTTTGCTTGAGAAAGCTCCGTCCAATTGTAATCTCCAAGAGCACCTCTTCCAAAACCAGGACCAGAGGGTGCCCCGTTTTCTCCTTGCCTTAATTTTACCTTGCTATCGTATTTTTTTAAAATGTCCCTAAGCTTTTCTACCAATAAATCATTAGCATCAGGATTATAGACATAATCATGGTAAGTGATATTATCAAAAAGATGCAGTTTGTTTTTATC
This sequence comes from Pedobacter psychrodurus, assembly GCF_004331735.1. Lineage (GTDB taxonomy): Bacteria > Bacteroidota > Bacteroidia > Sphingobacteriales > Sphingobacteriaceae > Pedobacter > Pedobacter psychrodurus. The sequence continues at coordinate 334,898 of NZ_SJSO01000004.1, read as the reverse complement.
CTTTAGAATTTTAAAAAATTGGTCTGCATATTTTAAATCGATGTGTCCTAGGGATAGCCCAGAAACTTTAGCATTCGGCTGTAGTTTTTTGATGATGTCAATCGTTCTGATATTAATTGCAGCAACAAACTCAGGGGTGTTTTGCAGGTTATCTCCAAAATTTCCTTCATTCCAAATTTCCCATTCCTCTACCCTATCTTTATACCTACTTACCATTGAAGTGGCAAAATTATCCCAAGCTGTTAATGCTTCTTCAGAATGAGGCAAACCTGCACCCAATGCAGAACCTCCTCCGCCAGGGTAGATTGGGTTACCATACGAAATTTGCAGCCAAGGCCTTAGACCACGTTTTACGGCATCATTGATAATATGATCTAACCATTTCCAATCATATTGACCTTTAATTTTTTCTGTTTTAGCCCATCCACCTTGCAGTCTAATCCTTCTGATCCCCAAAGGAACCAGATATTCTTTGTAAGAATCGTAATCTGCAAAATCACGGTCCAAGGTTTCGCAACCAATTATCCAATTAGATGAATCAATCTCATTTGCCATTTTAGGTTTTACGTTACCCAAAAACGGGAAAGAAACAACTAATTCTGGTTGGTCGCTTTTTACTGCAGCAATTTTGTTTTGCTGTGCTTTACAACTATAAAAAGCAATTAAAAACCCTATTAAAACAACTATTTTTTTTGAATTATCCATCATCTTTTATTTTATCTTTTCTAACTTAATTGCAAAGCCACCACCGTTGGCCATTTGTAATTCAAGCGAAGAAGCTTTATCAATCTTTTGAGTAGTTTTTTTGTAATCGCTTCCTATTCTGTTGGCGTTAATGCCGTCAGAAAATATGGTGGCTTGGTAATCTCCTGCATCTAAAAAATCGAATTTAATTTTAACATTTTTACCCGTCCAATTATTTAAGCCCGCTATATGCCAAGTACTGCCTTTTCTTCTAGCGATGACTGCATGATCGCCAATTTTACCCTCTAAGGGAATGGTTTCATCCCAAGTATTTGGCATCGCAGCTAGGTAAGCTAGAATTTCTGGCTCTTTTTGATATGCAGTTGGCGCATCTGCAAGCATCTCAAATGGAGCATAATACATTGTAAACATAGCCAATTGATTACACCTTGTTCCTAAGGTCATTGGCCTGAAAAAGCTCTTTCTATAGTCTAATAAATTTGAATTGTACAAGCCACCAGGTGTGTAATCCATCGGTCCGGCCAACATTCTGGTAAAAGGTAAAATTGTTGCTTGGGTTAAAATATCAACATCAGAAAATTTGTTCCATTCCAGCCCTTGCACAGCTTCAAAGTTAAGTATGTTAGGGTAGGTTCTTTCTAATCCAGTTGGTTTATAAGCTGCATGAAAATCAATGATCATTTTACGTTTGGCAGCCTCTTTGGCCAACCTCTCATAAAAACGAACAACAGTTTGATCATCGCGATTCATGAAATCAACCTTCACCCCTTTAACTCCCCATTTCTGAAATTGATCCAACGCTTCAATCATTTGTCTGTCTAAGGTATGCCAAACGCACCAAAGAATAATGCCAACACCTTTTTGCTTTGCATAGTTAAACAGATAAGGCATATCTAATGTGCCCGACAAAGCTGTTGTACCGCTGGTAACTACAGAACCATCGTTTACTTTTAATAAATCGAATTGATCACTCCAACCTTCGTCCATCATGATGTACTCTAGCTTGTTCTCAGCTGCGAAGTCGATAAAATATTTATAAGTTGCTGTGTTAAAACCGGATTTAAAATCAACTCCAGTAAGGTTATTCGCATTCCACCAATCCCATGATACTTTACCTGGCTTAATCCAAGAGGTATCTTCAATTTTACTTTCGCTGGCTAGTAGATAGACTAAATTGTTGTACAGAAGATCCTTATCATTTTGTTCCAAAATCATTAACCTCCAAGGAAAATCTCTGGTACCTTCTGTTTCAGCAATGTAATCCGCATCCAATAAAGAAAGCTTATTAAAATTGTCTTGTCCGCCAGTGGTATCCTTTAAAATAAATTTTGGAGAAATTCCTTTTAGTGTGTTATTGCCAGCATAGGTTAAATAGTAACCTGGATAATCTAATAAATCTGATTCCGTAATAGCCACCTTTATGCCGTTACTCTCTGTAACAAAAGGCAATGAGGCAATTGGCTTACCTATCAGGGAAGAAATTTTCTTCTTAAAAAACTGTTCTTCGTAACTAAACTGAAACGAATTGGTGGTTTGTATCCACGCCTCAGCATCAGCAGTAAGCTGATAGTTAATCTGCTCTTCGTTTACTTTAATTCTGCCAGGCAAAGCTGTTTTAAAGCGATAGGCCACACCATTATTAAAAACTCTAAATATTACTTCGTAATTACCTTTAAATTTGATGGCAATTTCATTATAAACATCTTTGTAATTAGCTGCCATCCCATATTGGGGTTTGATATCTTGCTCAACACTTCTTTTTAAAATTTTTTCAACTTTGTTATTTACACCTAATATTTTACCATCACCTAGCGAGACAGAAAGCTTACTTGGTAGCAAAACTTGCTTTTTATTATAATTTACGCTGTAAGTAAGCGTAGCCCCTGCTGAGATATTCAAAGCTATTTTTGTATCAGGCGAAAGCAGTTGATAAAGCTTGGTTTGAGCCTTGGCGATGATAACATTTGTTAAAAAAACGATGCCAAGGATAAAGTTGATTTTATATTTCATTGGGTAGATAAGTTCTATTTATTGGTAAAATTTTTATATAATATTCCTTTTATTTTTTAATATCCGTTTGTACATCTTTGCAAATCTTTTGCCCATTTTTCTTTGTGATTTTGAATCATAATGAAGTTCATCGCCGCGGTCTGATAAATCATCGGTTTTAATCAAAAAAGTATTTGGATCTTCTATTGCGTTATCTTTTATAGCTTTATTGATTAGCTTTTGATCAGTATTTTGCAGCTTAAAGGTACCTATTGAGGCAGTTAGTATTGGTAATTTTAAGTTATCGGTCTCACTTCTAAATTTAGCAAACAAATTTTGAAGCTTTTTTTGATAAAACAATGCTTTTTTTGGATTGGCATCGCTTTCTCCTTGATGCCACAATATGGCCTTTAATTGTCCATATTGGCCACACATTTTTACCAATTGTGTAAAATTAGTAAACAATTTTACTCCCCTATGCAATGAATCACCAAGCCATTGATCTATTGAACTACCACCAACCGCAGCGGGAACCAATAAAATTGAAACAGAATCGGGCACATTTTTAAGTAGCATGTTACCAAACGATAGACCACAATCTAAACCAGCCATATCAGGTTCATAAGAATGTAGAGGCTCCTTTGCTATGGCTATCTTACCATTGGAGTTCATTAGCAAAATCCTTTTATTTGTAACTGTATCCTGAGGTTCAATTTTAGCTCTACCTGCCATATTAGATTGTCCTGCCAATATAAATACCCAAATATTTTTTCTTGGATCTTGATTTGACTGAACCACAGCGAAAGAGTTAATTCTGTAAAGGCTTAGTATTAAAATGAAGAATATAATTTTTTTCATACCAGTTTAAGCTTTTGTATTCTAGTTAAAAACAAATTGTTTTTGTATAGATTTGCCTTCCGAAATTAACTTTGCATTTGGTTGAGCACCGCCTACCGCTATATCTAAACTGCCTTTCATAAGTTCTAATTTTCCAAGGCTGTTCACTTCGCTGAGTTCGTTGTAGCCCAATTTGAATTGCAATTGTTTTGTTTCTCCAGCTTTAAAATAATTACGCTGATAACCTTTCAATGTTCTAATAGGCGTTTTATACGAATTATTCTTGTGAGCCAAATAAAGTTGAGCCACCTCATCGCCAGCAATTTTACCAGTATTTGTAATATTTACCGAGACCAATATTTCATTAGATTTTGGAGACTTTGAAATTTTAAGGTTGCTGTATTTAAAAGTGGTATAACTTAATCCATGCCCGAATGCAAATAATGGTTCTCCTTTGAAATAACGGTAAGTACGGTTATCCATACTATAATCCTCGAAGTCTGGCAAATCGCTTACGTTTTTATAAAATGTTACTGGTAATCTTCCTGCTGGATTATAGTCGCCAAAAAGGACATCGGCTATGGCCTGCCCACCGGCCTGACCGCCATACCATGCTTGCAAAATAACTGGTAAATTGGCTGCTTCCCATTCAAAACCCATTGCTCCGCCGCTCATATTTACAAATACAACTGGTTTGCCTGTGGCTTTTAAAGCTTTCATCATATTGGTCTGTATTTTTGGCAACTCAATATTGGTACGGTCTCCACCTTTAAATCCTTCAACCGATACCGGCATCGCCTCACCTTCTAAACTTGCAGCTATCCCACCTACAAAAACAATCACATCGGCATCTTTAACTCTTGATGCAATGGTTGCGGGACTAGCTGTTTCGATAGTACCCATGTTAAATTCGATTTCTGCGTTATCGCTATACTGCAGGTAATCGATCACGAGTTTATATATTTTACCTTTTTGTGCTTTAAGCGTATAGTAACCTCCCTTTAAATCCGTATCGATTTGCTTTTCACCATTTACAAATAACTTTACATTATCATCACCTTTTAGCTCGAACACCACATCTCCAGATTGATCGGCTTTATAATCGGCGATAAAGCGCATGGAGAATTGATTGGCAATAATTCCTTCTGCAACTTGCTCGCCATCTCCCCATTGGAAGTCGATTTTAGGTACTCTTGAAACAACAGCTGGTTTGCCTTCCCATTTATTATTCTTAAAATATGATACCTGGAATCCTGGCTTGCCCTCAAAGCTAAATTTATTACCCTTCCAGTTTGGCTTAAAAACCTTGTTATCTATCAGATTACAACCTTTCTCGTAAATAACCTCGATACCTTTTTTACTGCGAATACCATCTAAAACTGATGAAATATACGATGGAAAACCATAATAATTGGCCAACATTACAGTTTTATCATCAGCATTTGGGCCAACGAGTGCAATCTTTTTAACTCCTTTACCGAAAGGCAGAACATTAGCAAATTTTTGCTTGAAAGGTTCATTTTTCAACAACACCATCGACTGGCGAGCCATTTTTAATGCATGTGTCTTGTGTGCAGCGCTCTCCAAAACAGAAGTGTCAATTTTAGAAAAAGGAACTTCTTTATCCTCATCAAACATACCGAGCCTAAAACGGATGGTAAAAAGTCTTTTAACAGAAGTCGTGATTTCTTTTTCGGTGATCAAGCCATCATTAACTGCTTTTAACAATGCCCTATACGTTGGGTCGCCTGAACACTCGCAATCAGTACCGTGTAAAACGGCATCAGCGGCGGCGGCCTCTTTGCTTGGATGAGTTTTATGTGTTCGCCAAAAATGACTAATCCCACCACAATCTGACGTTACATAACCTGTAAACTTCCAATCATCACGCAAAATTTTCTGCATTAATTTATCGCTTCCACAACACGGTTGGCCATCAAAAGCATTATATGCACACATTACGCCACTTACTTTAGCATCAACTATCAAATCTCTAAATGCCGGCAAATAGGTATCCCATAAATCAAAATCAGATACTTTGGCATTAAATGTACTTCTGTTCCATTCTGGACCGCTATGTACTGCAAAATGTTTTGCACAGGCTGATGCTTTAAGGTATTTTGGATGATCGCCTTCTAAACCCCTAACAAATGCTTTTCCCAATGTTCCGGTTAGGTATGGGTCTTCGCCATAAGTTTCTTGTCCTCTACCCCATCTTGGATCTCTAAAAATATTAATGTTAGGTGTCCAATAAGTTAGCCCTAAATATATACCGGTTTTCCCTTGTCTTTTAGAATCGTTATATATCGCTCTACCTTCTATTGCACTGTAATTCGCCATAGTTTTAAGCGATGTTGTATCCCAAGTGGCAGCCATTGCAATAGCTTGAGGATAGGATGTTACATTGTATGAACTACGGGCTACTCCGTGTAAAGTTTCGTTCCACCAGTTGTAAGCAGGAATGTTTAATCGCTTAATGGCCGGAGAATTATTAACCATTTGAGATATTTTTTCTTCTAGCGTTAACAGGCCAACTAAGTTATCTACCCTTACTTCTGTTGGTAAAGTGCTATTTTGAAATGGGTATTGATGCTTCTTTTGAATTGAAAATGAAAGGAAGGTAAAAATTGAAATTACAAAAGCTATTGCTAAAATATTTTTAAATGACATCTCTGTTTTAATCAAATTTTATATTAAATAAACCATTTCTACAAATTAATTATTGCAGGATTTCGTGCCAAAAAATTTCTTAAGATATTGATTAAATACAGAAATTAAATATTTGGCCGAGCATCTTTTGAAATAATCAATAATTTGATCATTATCCTTAAATGCTTGTTAACAAAAATAGAATAGAATAGCGCCTTGGCATTTATCTATATTTGCACTTCTTAATATTATATTTGCTTTAGTGATAAACTTCAAAAAAAAACCTTCATTTTTTTCTCCTTATGTAAATTTTGTGGATAGTGAACTTTTAGGATTATTGTCTACTTAAGATTATTAAATTCCGCCATTCGCTAAAAACCCTACATCAACAGCAATGGTAATTCCGGTTGCAAAACCTGAAGCTTCTTCATCTAATAAATAATTCATAGTTCCTAATTTTCCATTTTAAGATTGAAATTAGCTTATATAAAATATTAACTTAAGTTATAGCACTCTAATAATTCCAGAACCTGGCACATTAATTTTTACCAGCCCATTAAAATTTATTTTTTCTTTTCTAACAAACTCCCCAGTACAAGCATAAACCATAATGGTTCTCATACCAAAATTCTTGCTGAGGTCAAGTACCAATTTATTTTGATGAGTTCCGTTTATGATTAATGCATTTTTTTCTAAATTTCTAGGGTTCAAAATGGTAGGCTGATAAGCAACTACCACAGTTTGATCTTTTGATGATGTTTCGGACCAAGTATAATGAGAATCCGGCCCGTAGTTATAGGCTTCTCCCCTAGTTAATGCCACATTAAAAGTTCGCCACTGTTTTAGTAAAAAAGTTAGCATTTTAAGATGTTCGGCATTCATTTTGGTTAAATCTGTAGATACTTGAGGTACCGATAGCATGGTATGTAATAATTGTAAAGCAGCAGCTTGTACGTTTTCATTTTCATTCCAAGCCAACGGATCGGCATGAATAACCTGGTAATTTAAATTTCTAGTATCTAAGGTACGTGTTCTGTTTTCCATTACATCATTTGGACAATCTACGGCACGAAACATATTGGCATATTGCTGCATAACCGGGCTGGTGTAAAACTGTCTAAACTCTATCAATACATCTGGATTTATGGCCGTACAGCCCGCATAAATGTCATCAAGCAGTTTTACGGTTGCTTCTTCTACACTTTCATAATCCCGCCCATTTCCTTGTGCCAAATTTTTATTGGCATATCTGGTATTTATAAGGTCCATAAAATCAATCTTAAACCCGTCTATACCAGTTTCTTTCATTAGCGTAATTAAGCGCTCAGCTAAATATTTCCTTACCTCCGGAAATCGAGGATCTGCGACCCATGCTTTTGCCCATTCTGCCTTATAAAGCATTTTATCCTTTAATTTATCATAAATCTTAGATTTTTCTCCTATCATACTTGGTCCAACCCAAAGCATATATTTCATATCCATTGATTGCACTTTTTTTACATGCACCTTAAAATCTGTAAATCTAACGGTATCTACCTCCCAATCTCCATTATACAAACAATAGCCTGCCTTTGCATCTTGTGCCTTTTGCCAACCATCATCTACAATAATGGTTTCGCAGCCCAGCTGTTTAGCTAACCTTGCCTGCTCTTCTACATTTTTAGCATTTACGCCATCTGCTTTTAGTGCATACCAAGTACAATAAAAAGGCATGTGTGCTTTTGTAGGCACCTTGGCGATTTTTAATTGATGCTCATTCTTCCACCAAGTTAATAAATCTCTCTGCGCTTGATTATAATGAATATTTCTGGTATCAAATCTTAGCTTAACTTTGTATACATCCATTGGTTTCTTTGCATATTCAAACAAACCAATTTTTAAGTCAAAACCCACTCCATTTTGCTCATTTTCTCCTGCATTAAACGACACAGGAAAAATTAGCTCCGAAACGGCAATGGTTAACCTATTCTGACTATTTGTATTAAAGAAAGTCATACTAGGCTGATCAATCGTTGCTGAAGTAAACTTAGTTTTTGCATCATAATTTACAGGAATCATTCTCGAAATTTCATAATCATATAATGAAGATGTTTCGCTTGCATTTACACCGTGTGGAGTTAAATAACTCTGAATATCAATAGATGGTTGTTTAAATGTGATAATCAATGGTTTTGGAACCCCTATTTCACTGGCTTTCAAACTAATTGTTAACTCCACTATACCTGGGGCAATTTTTGATACACTTAAAATCCTCTTAAAATTATCGTCTTTACCCTCTACATTAACTTTTAAAGTTCCTACCTGAACAGTTTGCGACCATGCGAATAGTGGTAAAATGGTGATAAAAAAAACCAATAGATTTTTAACGACAATGGTTTTTGATTGATGCATTAGGTAATTGCCTAGAAAGCCTATGTGATTGGCAGATTGGTGAAATGATTTGACGATTGTTTTAAAAAAACTAATGTTATTATTAAAATAAAATTCTTTCATATCAGTGCTCGCAGGTTATAGATTGGTGAAGCATCTGCCATCACTACCCTCAGTTTATAATTGGTATTAGACAAATGTATTTTTTATTGACTTGTCATGCTTTACCTTAATTTGCCATTTGTTGAACTCTATTTGCGGACGTTCAATCTTAAATTAAAGTGCTGCGCAATATGCTCTTTCAGCAAAATTGTATCAGTCCTAGCAAAAAAAATGAAAGTCATCATTTAAGTCTGCAACCATATTTGCACATACGGTATAGCGGTATTAAAGCAAGCGCTAAACTTAAGCCAACTATAACCAAATAACTATATGAACAAGCGATGAAAAATTACAAAACACCCTATGGATACTGTTTATTGTATCCACAGCATCCCACGCACAGCAACTAAGCACACTAATAGCCTGAGTTCGATAATTATTTTAATATAAAAATATTGAAAGAGTGTGGACTAATTAAAATCAGGACAGAGAAAAGAGAACGCTATTGCGAAGCAAGATTGGAAACACTTCTTGAGGTTTCAGAATGGGCGAACAAATACAAAAATTTTTTGGACGAATAAATTAGACGCACTTGAAGTGCATTTGATTATAAAAAATAAATCAAAAAAATAAACAATTGAAGAATAATTCTATCGCCTTAGAAAGATTATTCAATGTGCCTTCAAAAAAAGTTTGGAAAGCACTAACGGACAGCATTGAATTGAAAAACTGATATTTTGACCTTAACGGTTTTAAAGCAAAAGTTGGTTACCAATTTCAATTTACTGGAGGACATGATAAAGGAATTGAATATTTACATCTATGCGAAATAACAGAAGTAGTTCCTAATGAAAAATTACTTATAGCTGGCGATATGACGGATATTCTGGAGTTTCATTTGTAACGTTTGAACTATTTGAACAAGGGGCAAAAACATTATTGAGACTAACCCTTACTGGAATTGAAACTTTCCCTCTTGAAAATACTAACTTTGGATTACATAATTTTGAAGAAGGTTGGAATGAAATCATAAACAATTCCCTAAAAAATCATTTAGAGCAGGATAATTTTTAACACGAAATATCTGTAAACACTTCAATTTACAAAGCTTTTACAAGTATTACTGAAGAAATTCCTTACTGGTTGACTGAAATGTTTGAAGGCATTTCAAACAAAAAAGAAGAGTCGTTTACAGTTCGCTTTGGGTCTGCAGTTTTTAAAACTATGCGAATTGAAGAAATTATTCCAAATGAAAAAATAGTTTGGTATGTTACGGACACTCTAATTCATATTCCAGAATTAAATAATAAAAAGGAATGGCTTAATACAATAGTAGTTTGGCAACTAAATACCGAAGAGACAAATATTAAAATACAAGTAACACATATTGGCTTAAATCCTGACATTGATTGTTATAGTATCTGTTCAGCAGGCTGGAGACAATTTTGGGATAGTTTGAAACTTTATTTAGAAAAAGGTATAGGAATGCCATTTAAACAGGATACTGCTGTCTAAAAAAGCTATACATACCTTCACAACAAATCTTAAAAGAATAAACATGGGCAATAAAAATTTTGATATCGTAAACTTCGAAGGCTTTGTTGACCAATTTATGGGTAATCCAACAAAATCTTTTGAATTTAAACAAAGTCCAATTCAAATATATCCTTTAAATATTGCCTTTTCTTTCATAAAAGTCCCTATTCCATTATTTAGAACAGATTATAATTTTTTACTGCTTTTTTTAGATGGTGGTGGCGAACAACAAGTGGATAATGATTTAATAAAGCTACAAGCAAACGATGTATTGTTTATAAGGGAAGGGCACTTAAACGCAATAAAATCAATTCTTCCTTCAACAGATGGTTATTATATTTACATTGATAGCCTTCTTTTGTCTCAAATTTTCCCTGATAAAGCTTTACTAAACCGATTCACTTTTAATCCAAAACATGCTATCTCTAAATTGGAAATGGATTGGTTATGCCAATGCTGTCAATTATTGATTAACCATAAAAATAATTTTTCAGCTTCTGAACAAACTGAAATTTCATTAATTAGAGCAATTGTAATTAAACTGGCGGAGACCTGGCCAACTTCCTTATCGAAATCAAATCGTCAGTCAGAAATCTCCATGCGTTTTAAAGAATTGCTATATGAAAATTATATGCGCAATAGAGACGTGAAATTTTATGCGGATTTATTGGCTATTTCTGAAAATTATTTGAACAGATGTGTAAAACAAGTAACAAACAAAGCACCTAAACAACATATTAATGAAGTGGTGATTTACAACAGTAAAGTACTATTGCAAGACCTCTCAAAAGATATTACTCAAATTGCTTTCCAATTAAATTTTTCTGATGCTTCTTACTTTGGCAGGCTTTTCAAACAAATTACTAACCTCACACCTTCTCAATACAGAATCTTATTAAAGCAAGATTTGTCCGACCATGTGCAAGAATCCTCATAACATTCTGCGCTAAACTATCTTTACATTTGTTGCTGATATTTATAATATCAAAAAATCCTAAAAAGCATAAAATGAAGCAAATTATAAAAAGTATTGCCATCATTATCATGGTGGTTTCACTAACAAACCTTAAATCTTTTGGGCAAGAGACTTTAAACATTAAAGTCTCAAATATTAAAATAAACAGCGGAAAAATTATTGTAGAAATCTACAACGCCAAAAATAATTGGCTGAAAAATCCATACCGGAAAGTGGTTTTATCAACCAACCAAGAAGTTCAAACAGCTTCTTTTCAAGTACCTTATGGTAACTATGCAGTTACCATCTATCAAGATCTAAACTCAAATGGAGAAACCGACATGAATTTTATTGGTATTCCAAAAGAACCAGTAGGCTTTGGAAATAATTACAAGCCATTTGGTGAGCCTAAATATGAATCTTGTTTGATAGCTTTTACAGCAACATCAAAACCGGAAGCAATAAAGCTGTATAAAGTATTCTAGTTTACACTCAGCATTAGATAAATAAACAAGTTTGGTTTTACATTAAGCTTAAATATTTGATAAAATAAATGGATAAATGGAATATTGATAAGTTACCTTCTCAGCAAGGCAAAGTAGCTATTGTTACCGGTGCTAATAGCGGAATTGGATACCAAACTACAATTGGTTTGGTGAAAAAAAATTTTGAGGTGATTATGGCATGCAGAAATATGCAAAAAGCTGAAGAAGTAAAGGCAAAAATATTACGTAAACACCCAAGAGCAAACATCAAATTAATGATGCTTGACTTAAGCAGCTTAGATATTGTAAGAAAATTTGCCGACGATTTTAAAATCCATTACAATAAGTTAGACTTGTTAATTAACAATGCTGGTATAATGATGTCGCCTTATAAAGTGACGCAAGACGGCTTTGAAAACCAGCTTGCTACTAATTATATTGGTCATTTTGCATTAACAGGCTTGTTATTACCTTTACTTATAAGCACGCCTAAATCACGAATTGTCAACCTAAGCAGTTTATCCTTTAAATGGGCTAAAATCAACTTTGATGATTTACATGGCCTTAAAGGTTATAGTAAACGGACAGCTTACGGGCAAAGTAAGCGAGCTTGTTTAATGTTTGCTTTTGAACTAAATAAGAGGCTGGCTTTTGCAAATTATAGCACCATTTCTGTAGCTGCACATCCTGGACTAGCTAAAACAAACCTAGATCAGTACTTCCCTAGTTTGATTAGGCCTTTAGGCAGTCTTTTCTTACAGCCTGCAGAAATTGGCGCACTACCTGTTTTGTACGCTGCCCTAAGTGATGATATAAAAGGCGGAGAATTTGTTGGCCCAGATGGCTTTCAACAATTAAGGGGTTATCCTACCCTAGTAGAAGCTGATGAATACACAAATGACGAGGAAGTTGCCAAAAATTTATGGCAGGTAAGCGAAGAGATGACTGATGTTTTTTATCTTGATGAGCTTGGTAGAAAAAGGACTAATTCTTAAGGAAGCAAGCTATTTTAAAAAAAAAAAAATATACCAAATATCTAAAAAAACAAAAAAAATCAAATAAACTATTTTAACATAAGAACAAAGTTGTATTGTAGATACAATCCATTAATGTGAACTATTTAAATAAGTTATTGTAAAAAGCATTTATTGTAAAAAATTACTTATGAAAATTTTAAAAAAAATTATAACTATTTCTATACTGTTAATATTTCCAATAATCGTAAACGCCCAAAACAGCGGTAGCTTTTCTGGAAAAGTAATTGATAAATTAACACAAAAACCAATTCCCAACAGCACAATCTTTTTAGAAGGGACATCAAAAGTTGCCGTTGCAGATTCAAGCGGTTCATTTAGAATCACAGGAATAGTACTGAAAACATATAATATCACATTTAAAAATATTGGGTACAAACCAGTAACGCTATACAACATCACAATAAATTCGGGAAATGAAAACAATGTAAACGTAGAATTAGAACCTACAGCTAGTCTTTTATCAGAAGTAGTGGTAAAATCAAATAAACGGACTGTTGAAGCAGCAACGTTAGAAACGCCTTTGAGCGTACAAAGATTAACTACCGAAGAGATAAAGACTAACCCTGGTGGCAACTTTGATATCAGTAAGGTAATTCAAACTTTACCTGGTGTTGGTGGCGGTGCAGGTGGTGGTGGTTTTAGAAACGACATTATTATTAGAGGTGGTGGTCCAAATGAAAATGTATTTTATTTAGACGGTATTGAAGTTCCAGTTATCAATCACTTTCAAACACAAGGAAGCTCTGGAGGCCCACAAGGTATTTTAAATGTATCATTTATAGAAGATGTGAAATTGAGTTCTTCAGCTTTTGATGCAAGATATGACAATGCATTAAGTTCCGTATTTCAATTTAAACAACGTACAGGAAACCCAAATAAAGTGCAAGGTAATGTAAGGCTAAGTGCAACAGAATTAGCTACAACGTTTGAAGGTCCTTTATCAAAAAATAAAAAAACAACCTTTCTGGCGTCTGCAAGACGTTCCTATTTACAATTGCTATTTTCTTTAATTGATTTACCGATCCGCCCAAATTATTGGGACTTTCAAACAAAAATTACACATCAAATTGATGAAAAAACCACCTTATCATTTATAGGATTGGGAGCATTAGACAAATTTAGATTTGGAGAAATTAAGCAAGCTACTCCTGAAAAACTTTATATTATTAATTCTGCGCCATTTATAGATCAAAACACCTACACAGCAGGTTTAACTTTTAAAAAATTGCTTAACAATGGGTTTTTGAATATTGCATTGAGTCGTAATTATTTTGATAACAATATCAATCAGTTTGAGGATAATAAATCGCAATTGCCATCTCAGCAAATATTATCTGTAAACTCAACCGAGATTGAAAACAAATTAAGAATAGACATAAACAAAAACAAAAACGGTTGGAAGATTTCTTATGGTGCAATGTTGCAATTGGCAGAATATAATAATGAAACATTCACAGTTTTAAGGAAAGAACTTAGAGATAATAATGGTAATATTATTCAACCAAATGTATCTCTCAATTTTAATAGTCCATTAAATAATTTCTTAAAATACGGTGCTTTTATGCAATTAAGTAAACGCTTTTTTGATAATCGCTTAGGTATAAGCGGAGGCTTACGTACTGATATGAATAGCTTTACAACAAACGGAGACAACCCTTTAGAAACATTATCTCCTCGAGTTTCATTAAGCTATGTTTTAGCCGACAAATGGACAGCTAACGCTTCAATAGGTAGTTATTTTAAAATCGCACCCTATACAATTTTAGGCTTTGCCGATAACAATAATTCTTTAGTGAATAAAAATAGCAAATATCAAAAAAGCGACCATTATGTAACAGGTATTGAGTATTTACCAAATGATGGCTTACGCTTTACAGTAGAAGGCTTTTATAAAAATTATAACAATGTACCTGTATCCGTTCGTAATGGTATATCATTAACAAACTTAGGTAATGATTTTAATGTGTTAGGGAATGAAGCAGTAATTACTAATGGAAAAGGTAATACTTATGGCCTAGAATTTTTTGCACAGAAAAAGTTAACCGACCGTTTCTTTGGTATCTTCTCTTATACTTATTTCAGAAGTAAATATAGCGGTGCAAATAATGTATTGATCTCTAGCAGTTGGGACAATAGACATTTACTAAGCATTACTAGCGGATATAAATTTAACCGTAACTGGGAGTTAGGTATCAAATTCCGTTATCAGGGCGGTGCTCCTTACACACCTTTTAATGAAGAAGAATCTAGAGCTAATTATTTATCTCAAGGGCAAGGAATATTTGATTATTCAAGACTAAATTCTCTTCGTTTAAACGGGTTTAATGGCAGTGATATTAGGATAGATAAAAAATGGAATTTGAAAAAAGTGACCATTGATTTATTTCTTGATATAACAAATTGGTACGCTGCAAAAAGCACAGCAGTTCCATCATATACATTTCAGAGAACTACAGATAATACTGCTTTTGAAACAACAGACGGCTCGCCAATAAAATCTAACGGTAGCAACGCTATTCCTTTGCTACTTAAAAATGATGAGGCTCAATTTACACCTACAATAGGTTTTATTGTTGAATTCTAATTGTTACAAATAAACCCCGTAAATATCTAAAAGAGTAGAGTTTTCTGATAGACAGGCGATTTTTCCAATGATTTGATATCTATGTAAATTGTCCTCATTGAAACTCCAAATTTTCCGATAAGTTTCTCCAGTCAACATACCATTTTAAACAATTTACGAACTCAGTAATATACTATAGTAGTGAAATCACAAAAAACCCTACTAGATAACTTTCAATATCTGTGATCTAATTCATCGGCCAAATTAATTATAGGTTTTAAATCGGATACAAAAGTGTTCGAGATTTCGACCATAAGGGTCACAAAAAACCTCACAGAAATGTGAGGTTTTTTTGTTTTATCCCCCCCCAACTTTACCGCTTGATCCTTGATCCCCTGCCTGGTAACATTCTTATTAATTTTACGATATCCTGGATGCTCCACTAATTATTTTGTAATTTACTTTCAGTATAAATCTAACCTAAATTAAATGTTAAACCGTAGAAATTTCCTCAACTACGCTGCAACCGCAGTAGGAACCACTGCCCTGCTTTCTGCCTTAGACAATCCTGCCTATGCCCTTTTCAGTAAGACTATTGGCGCAAACGACCAAATCAATATTGGTGTAATAGGAATCAAAGGCATGGGATGGTCCGACCTCAAAGCGGCCCTCAAAGTACCGGGCGTAAACCTGATCGCCCTGTGCGACAGTGATGCCAATGTGCTTGATGAAAGGATGGCCGAATTAAAGTCGATGAATGTTGACGCCGCAAAAGTAAAAAAATATAAAGATTATCGTGCGCTGCTCGATAATAAAGATGTCGACGCGGTAATTATCGGGACACCCGATCACTGGCATGCCCTGATGATGATTCATGCAGTACAGGCAGGTAAAGATGTATATGTTGAAAAGCCGGTTGGCAACTCTATTGTAGAATGCAGTACCATGGTTAAAGCACAGGAAAAATACAATAAGGTTGTACAGGCAGGTCAATGGCAGCGCAGTCAGCAACATTTTAAAGATGCTGTTGATTTCGTAAAGAGCGGCCAGTTAGGAAATATCAGAACAGTAAAAGTATGGTGTTACCAGGGCTGGATGAAACCTGCTCCCATAGTACCAGATACCTTACCCCCTGCAGGCGTTGATTATGCCATGTGGCTTGGGCCGGCGAACAAAAGAGCATTCAATGCCAGCAGATATCACTTCAATTTCCGCTGGTTCTGGGATTATGCCGGTGGCTTAATGACCGACTGGGGCGTGCATTTATTGGATTATGGCTTGCTGGGTATGAATTCACCTGTACCAAAAACCATATCTGCATTGGGTGGCCGCTTCGCCTATCCCGATCTGTATGAAGAAACGCCCGATACGCTGACTACTTTATACGAGTTTGACAAGTTCAATATGGTATGGGATTCTGCCATGGGCATCGATAACGGCTCTTACAACCGCAACCATGGCATTGCCTATATCGGTAACAACGGCACGCTGATCCTCAACAGGCAAGGCTGGGAAGTTATTGAAGAAAAGGTAAGCGGCAATAAAGTGAGCAAGCCCTTTGTTAAATCCTCAGATAATGGACTGGACAATCATATGGTCAATTTCTTTAGTGTGGTCAGATCCAGAAAAAAAGAAGAACTGAACTGCGCTATACAGGATGCTGCGCATGTAGCTACCGTTGCCCAAATGGGAAATCTTGCCTTCAGAAGCGGACAAAAATTATCATGGGACAATGCCAAACACCAGTTTACAGACCAGAAGGTCAACGATAAATACCTGTTGGCCCAGTATCACAACGGTTACAGCTTACCCAAAGTTTAACGCTATAATTTAAACAGATCAGGATGTATACATTTCCCTCCGGGGATCACGGCAAAGACTATCAAAATGTATAAAACCCTGCAATCGCACGATTAGCAGGGGTTTTGCTTTTAGGAAATTGCTAAAATATGCAGCGAACTCACATGCCTGTCCGTAGAGTTCCGTAGGGCTCTACGGATTAGTAAATAGAAAAGAGTCTGTGACTCGCTTTTATTTGAGTTTATAAGTTCAATTTTATTCTAATATCCGTAGAGACGCTATGCTTAACTCTACGGACAGAGGGGGTATGCCATCTCTATCCGAAGGTAAATTTTTTCCAAGGTATTTGCGATATTTGTAGTCTGGATAAAAAAGCAACTATATCTTTCCTCCCATAATAAGTTGGGATTCCACGTGAATTTTGTGCCATCAAAATAATTGGCATTCCTGGGAAATATTTGGAGAATTGCCGACTCGCATTCTCTCTTTCGTTGGAGCTAAGTATATGAGCCTTTACTATAACAACTGCAAATGTTTGTCCCTGCTCTTTTATTATTGCGCCTTCTATCTGCATAACTTTTTATTTTTGAATAAAATATATAATCAAAGTTACTAAGGCATTGATTGATAAACTTACGGAAAACCGTAAATGTCATTTGTTATTCTGGCCAGGCCTCTGAAAGTTAGTTCAGGATCTATTTCTTAACTGTAGAGAAATCAAATAGCTCCTTTGGATCTACCTTCAAAAACTTGGCATAAATCGCAACATGGCTAATACTAGTATTCACCTGCCCTAGCTCGGTTCTAGCAATCTGGCTTTGCGATACTTCAGATAGCAATGAGAGCTGTTCTTGAGATAGACCTTTGCTTTCTCGCACCTGCTTTAGCTTTTGGCCGAATTTCTTGATAAATTCTTCGTCTTTTAAATACTTCACAAACAAATAGACACCTATAAAACAAAATAATTAATAGCAAATTTGCTATTAAGATTAATATTATTTAAATTAGCTCTACGAAGAAAAAAAGAACTATTTACAAAATTGCAGTTCTATAAAAGGTAAGGAATTGCTAACAAGCCTCGCAACTAAATCTGACAGTTTAATCCCGCGAGAGTAAGTTGAGCAACCAAAACCCTATATTTGCTATAGGGTTGGTGCTCGCTTATGTCTTTTTGTGGGAGCCCTTCTGAAAGGAAGGGTGGCTTTGTCAGAGCCAAGTTACATTAGACTGAGTGGGTTGCCAACCCTATTGTAATTGTGGCATCCACCTGTTGAGGCTTATTTAATGTTAAAATTAAATGAGATCAATATGGAACCAAAATTATTACCAGAGGCCGAACACGCTGTCCATTTCAGGGCGTTTATCCAACGGCTCGCCCAGAAGTTCGAACCACTCCAGATCTTCAGCTTTTCGCAGAACAGCTCCACGCATAATTTCCAAGGCTGCTTTAATGACAATCAAGGCTATTTTAAATGTGACCATTGCCTATTGGTGGTTACGGAAACTGCAACCCGAATAGATTATGAAATGCAGGATTTCGCCAACAGCTATTATCAGCATGGAACGATTACTGTGATCTCCCATGGCAAGCAATCGGTTATGGACGCAGTACAGCAAAACAGCCGCTTTTTTATCGGAGTGCTTACCTATGGAAAACTGCTCTACAGTAAGGATGGACTGTTAGACAGTGATCCAATATCTGCGTTTATCCCCACAAAGGGCGCAATCAAGGCGCTTAAACATTATGAACATCGCATACCGCTGGCTAACGGATTTCTGATGTGCGCATCCGAATGTCTGGAGAAGGAACAGTTTGGAATATGTGCCTTTATGCTCCATCAGGCCGTAGAACAGACTTGTATCTGTCTGGTGAGGGTTCATATCGCCTACCGTTCGGAGTTCCACAACCTTTACCGCCTGCTCCGTTTGTGTCAATGCTTTTCTGAAAAGCCATTTCAACTTTTCCTGTCCACTCTTGAAGATGAGCGGTTATTTGATGTAATGGCAAAAAGTTATTCTGGTTCACGTTATAAAGGTGATTTTACGGTTTCCCGGCAGGATGCGGAGCATCTTTATCAACGGGTCGCATCTTTTCTTTTGTTGGCAAAGGAGATGTGCAACGAAAAAATAGAACTGCTTGCCAAATCGGCATCAGACTATGCAGTCTTAAAAAACGCTGATCATGTACTGATCGAAAAAATATTACAGATCAATATTTGAAACCATGAAGAAGCAAATAAAAAGAATATCAGACAACCGGATTGTTTATCTTGACAATGATGAAATAACAGATCCGATAAAAGTGGTACACGATTTTTTCAGTCACTCCTGGTTGCCCAATCATTTGAAGATGCTGAAACGCTGGCGAAACGACGCAGCGCTTGAATCCGAAGGATCAAAAAAATGTAAACCAGACTACCTTGTCTATAATTACGAACTGACCATAAAGCTCATAGAGGCCGCCTGGCTCTTAAAGAACCAGAAGCTCGGCAGACTCGACTTCGATGACAAACAGGAAAATGATATCGCCAAATGGTACATCAAAACGGAAAGGAAGAAGCTACGGGACTATCCTGAAAATCTGAGCATTCGGGAGATCGTAAAGCCTTCATCTGTACTAAAGAAAATGTTCAGGATCTATAAACTGGATGGGTACAAAAAAATCCTTAACACATGGCTTCACAATGCGCTGAGCACCTCCTTCATGGAAGAAAGCCTGTCCAAATCTGAAGTAATCACAGTTTACGAACAATTGGTCAAACTGTTCGAGGCTACGTGGCTGATCAGTGAGCGTTTAAAAGATCGCAATTAAAACTTTATTTTCCGTCCCGACTGAACGAATGGCTAAACCTTTTAGAAAAACTTCTTTTCATCCGTTCTGTAAATTTTTAGGAGGAATGGTTGTCATCATGGCTATGCCATAATCCCATAAATGTTCCCAGATCATATGGGTGTGAAGAAAATGAAAGTGGTTTGCGGGGTTTGAAGTAGCTTGTTTTCATACATATATAACAAATTGCATCAGGCCATATTAATATTTTTTGAAAACAAAATTGGCGGGTATTTAAATTGGAATATAATAAATTTAGCTATTCGCTCCTTGATATCATAACCTAGCAACTTTTTTTTGGGGGGGAACTTTACACCTGAAAACTACTGTTGCACCTCTAAATAGAAAACTCAATCTAATTGAATTATTGGTTGGAAATAAGGTGTATGATCTTAATCTCTGCCTTATTTCTACTTTAATTATCTATTAAATGTGCGGTAAAAATACACAATTAATATCTCGAATAATTAAATCGAGATTGGTTTTCATGCTATAAAAAACATTTTTTACGTAAAAATTGTATTTATATCCATTTTTAAGTATATTTGTATAAGAATAATGAGTGAATTATGTTAGTAAAGTTTATAGTTGAAAACTTCAGGTCGTTAAGGGATCGTATCGAACTCGATATATCTAAGTCAACGTTGAAGGGACATGTTGGAAATTATTTCGAGCACCAAGACAGTAGGTTCTTGACTACAACAATTATTTATGGAGCAAATGCTTCAGGTAAGAGTGGTTTTTTAAGGGCTTTCCAAGCTTTAGAATATTTAGTCCTGAATTCAGCGGATTTTAAATTAGATAAAGTAATTGCGCCGTATGAGCCATTTTTATTAGACGAAGATAATCAAAACAATCCTGTTAGTTTTGAAATTGAGTTTATTTCAAATGACACCCGCTATTCATATTTTCTTTCATACAGCCGCAAAGAAATTGAAACTGAAGAACTGAATGTGCATAATGGCAACTATAAAGCATTGCTTTTTAGTCGTGAAAAAGGTAAGGATATTAAATTTGGCGATAGCTATAGAGGAGGAAAAAAAACCATAGAACGCATGACTTTGCCTAACCAATTGTTTTTATCTAAGGCGGTAGAAAACAATGTGGAAGTCTTATTAGATGCTTATCGTTTTTTCGATAACAAATTAAAGGTATATCCAATTTTAGAAGGTTTAGCAGAAGAAGATTTAAAACGCTTATATGCTAAGCGCTTAGCTGAAGATGCAAACTCCAGCTTCTCACGAAAATTCAATGCGCTCATTTGTGCATTAGATACTGGCATAGCGCAGGTTTCGGCAGAGGAAGCAAATGAGGAAATGTTTCGGTTTCCAGCTAACATACCTGAAGAAGTCAAGGCAAGTTTTCTTGATCAATATAAATATGATATTAAGACATATCATAAAGTCTATAAAGGTGGCAAACATGTTGGGCAAAAGGCTTTTGATGTAAATGAAGAATCTTCAGGAACCAAAAACCTATTTGCATTGGGCGGGGTCATTATTGAAGCTTTAGAACAAGGGCATGTATTAATCGTGGATGAACTGGAGAAAAATCTTCATCCAGATATTACTACTTTTTTAATCCGCTTATTTCATCGCCCTGATATAAATCGTAATAATGCACAATTAATTTTTGCAACACATGATATTACGCAGTTATCTCACGATACCTTCAGAAGAGATCAGGTTTGGTTTGTAGAGAAAGACGAGTTTGGAGCATCAAGCATGTTCCGTTGCTCCGACATAGAAGGTGTGCGTGCGGATACACCTTTAGATAAATGGTACATTGCAGGTAGACTAGGTGCTACCCCTGTAATTCAGGATGAGAACTTTTTAGTAGAAATGCAGGAGGATTAGGTGAAAAGAAGGGTTGCATCACATACACGGGTATTAATTCTATGCGAGGGGGTTACCGAAGAGGTATATTCTAAAGCTTTGCGCACGGCATTTTTGCCACGTAATTTACAAAGAACCGTTACTGTGGATGTAGTACGTTATAAAAAGAACGACCCAACAAGTTTATTAAAAGAAGCTAAAGAAAGAAAGAAGCAGGCGAAGAAAGAAAAAATACCGTACAGTGATGTTTGGTTGTTTTTCGATCATGACAACTCTCCTCACCTACAACTTGTAATAGAGGATGCATTAAGGCAAGGCTTTAAACTTGCTTTTACTGCTATCAGTCTCGAATATTGGTTCATTCTGCATTTTGAGGATTGCGGTAAAGCCTTTAATAGTGGAGAGGAATGTTTAAAATATTTGAAACAGCATTGGCCAAATTACCATAAAACCAAGATAAATCACTTTACTGAACTTGGAAATCGGTTAACCTTTGCTATTGAACGTGCAGAGCGATTGGAGAAAAAACACACAGGAGTACATATATTAGATGCACAACCCTACACATCGGTGCATCAGCTCATTGCTTTTTTTAGGGAGTTGGGAAAATGATCAATTTGTTGAGAAATCGCTAATTTTTAAACTAAAATAAATAGTAAATTTGATAATATAATTAGTATGAAAAATACAAGCTAAAGATTAAAAGGAATCGATATAAAAAGTAAAGAGTTAAGTGTACCACCACTTAACTCCTTGAAATTTAATTCGCCCGTACTCGGAAAAGTAGAAACGATATCTTCACAATTTTAACGCGAAATAAAGCTTTTTGTTTCGCAATAACAAAAAAAACTTACGGGAAACCGTAAAATCCTTTCTTCCGATGTACCTCGAGGTCTCACGTACCTCTTGTCCTGTACGAAAAAACACGTCATATATAGAATTTAATAATGTGCTACTTATGTAGCTCCGTACTGTGTTTTGCTTTAGCAAGCCTGTATGTTTTTACTGTGCGTTATGCACTAAGATTTAATAAATAGAAATACGATGGCAACAAATGGAAAGCCTGGCGATAACCGCCGACATGGAGCAGTAAAAGACCGCTCGCAAACCTTTAACCCAACAACAGAACAGTGGGTAAAAAGAGATACTGAAACAGGAAAGTTTATGGATGTTAAACAGGATGGTACGCCTTTTAAGGGAGTTAGAAAGGAGAAGAACGATGGCATTTGATTTCACAAAGAGCTTGCAGGCAATGCAACGTAGAAAATTTGGCGATGATTTGGTCAAGGGTGATTTATTTGAAAATTTTTCAGGAAAAACTTCTGACAGCATATTATATGTATCTGAAGCAATGGAGCCTGTTTCTAAATCATATACCGAAAATACATATAAACAATGTGATAGAGTAATAGAACAACTCAAAAATAACATATCAGGGAAGCATAGTGGGCTAGAATTCGAGTACCAAGGCTCTGTGCCACTTAATGTACACATTAAGCAGCACAGTGATATTGATTTACTTGTAGCCACAGGCCGATACCACGTTGTTATACCTCCGCTTCCAGTCTTAAGCCCCTATTCTGGAGATGCTAAAAATGACATGGTGCAACTCAGAGAGGATATTGTCAAGACCATTGAAACACAGTTTCCTGCAGTTAATATAGACGACGATGGTGGAAAAGCTGTTGCAATCGATGGAGGTTCTTTGAACAGAAAAATTGACTTAGTACCTGTTTCTTGGGTACATAATACAGATTCTTACGCAAAAACTGATTTAACTTCTAGAGGAATCAGACTATACGACAAGAAAGCAA
Organism: Pedobacter psychrodurus; assembly: GCF_004331735.1. Lineage (GTDB taxonomy): Bacteria > Bacteroidota > Bacteroidia > Sphingobacteriales > Sphingobacteriaceae > Pedobacter > Pedobacter psychrodurus. The sequence goes on along the minus strand of NZ_SJSO01000004.1, from coordinate 311,391 downwards.
ATAAATACATTCAAAATTTTCCGTTTTTACATATTGCTAAATGCGATGGAAAGGATAGAACTGTTGGCGGTAAATACAAAATGTTGGTTCGCTACATAAAGAATATAATTAAAGATTCAGAGGACATACATATATCAAGCTATGACGCTGCTGGGCTAATTTATATTCAAAGTAACTTTGAACTAATTGCTTGTGATTTTAATCCAGTAGCTCTGTCGGCCTCATGTGAATCCTTTCTATTTAGGTTATTGAATGATGATTCACAAATGGAGAATGCAATGGTACCAAATGGCACTAGGAAACTATTTGGGCTGGAATATCTCGACAGAAGAGAAGTTTTAAAGCTTTATATGGTTGTGAAAGAAATTAATCTTGCAGTTGCCGCGTCATACAATCATATGCTTTTTGCGGATAAAAATAATTTTGAGAGGCTTTTTAGAGATGCATCTTAAATTCATGCCTACTGATTTCAATCAGTAGGCAAATATTAAAAATTATGAAAACAAATAAAACAACAAATATATTGTGCCTTGATGGAGGAGGTTCTAAAGGAATTTACACTTTAGGGGTGCTTAAAGAAATAGAGACAGCTGCAGGAAAGCCGTTATGTGAAATATTTCAGCTTATTTATGGTACCAGTACAGGATCAATTATTGCTTCAATGCTAGCATTAGGGTATGATGTTGATCAAATAAAGCAGAAGTATTTACAACTTATCCCGCCAATAATGAAATGCTATGGTTCAGGGAGAAAATCCAAAAAATTAAGAAAACTGGGTGAGGAGATTTTTGGCGAAAAGAAATTTGACGAATTTAAAACAGGTATTGGGATAATTGCAACGAATTATAATACTCAAAAGCCTCTAATATTTAAAAATGATGTGGCAAGAGCGCATGGAACTAAAAGCTCATTTATTCCAGGATTTGGTGTAACTATTTTAGATGCTGTAGAAGCGTCGTGTGCTGCTTGTCCAGTTTTTTCTAAGAAGACTCTCAAGACTGAAAATAAGGAAGAACTAGTAGCCATTGATGGAGGTTTTATTGCAAACAATCCTACTTTATTCGCATTAATAGATGCGAAGAAAGCATTGAATCTGGAAAATAGCGAGATTAAAGTATTGAGTATCGGAGTGGGGAACTATATTGAAAAGCCACTCCATCGCCTACACAAAGTAATTAGCTGGTTTGAAATGGGCCAAATTGCCAGTCGAATTTTGGTTGCGAGTTCCAATACAACAGAGGTTGTTACAAAACTATTATTTCCAGAGCTTTCAATTACTAGGGTTAATGATACTTTCAATGAACCTCAATATGGAACAAATATGTTGGAGAGTAAAATTAAGAAGCTTAATACAATGTACAGGTTAGGGATTGAATCTTATGCTACCCATGAGAAAGAGATTTTAGAAACTTTTAATTTTAACTAAATATTTTACGGCAGACAAAAAGGTGAGTGATTCGGTGAGTCACTTTTAAAACCCCTTCCAGATAGCCTTTAAACGCTGAAAATTGAACGAAGTTCACATCCCAGTGGGATCACAGAAATCCTCCTTCTTTCGTTGGAGGATTTTTTGTTTAAAAAGGACTCCGCTATGCTAAATCCCGAACAGCCGTTTATTCTCCCTTAACCCTAGCTGCTCCGACACAGCTATAAACCAACTAAACCTTAAGATAACCTTCTCTTTACTTTTTATTGAGCTATTGTTAACCTGCCAATCAGAAGAGAAGCAAATCTTTGCCCCACCTGATCTACAACAGGGCCTTAACTCAACAAAAGCAAGTGTGAAGCAGTGTGCAGGCAGGTACAAAGCAAGCCTGGCCGGAAGGTGGCCTAAACGTGGGGTAAATGTGGCGTGAAGGTGGAATTAGAATAATTTTTTTTGGGATTTTTAATCAGATGGATTGATTTGGCTTATCATCCCTTTTTGATTATCCTAATATACTAAAATTATGGCTATCCGGAATGGAATGATCTAAATTAAGGGGCAAACGGAATCTTGTTTTTTTACAAACGCGGAATTAACGCTATTGTAAGAAAGGTGAAATTGTAACAGCCTATTAATAATCGTTAAGTAATCTGTATAAGTAGAACGCCATTGCGGTTAACAATTGCTTTTCTGGAATAAAATATTCTGATATTAATGCTCGAACATTTCCGGTTTTACAGACAGTTTATCCTCCAGCCTGCCCGAAGCGTTGCCCAGAGCATCCCTGTATATTCTTAGTGATTTTTTAAAAGCCTCGCTCAATCTACCCCGGTTTCCGTCTACATCGGCCAGTCTAATGCGCTTTGCGTTAAGTGCCGAAATCAGCGGCCAAAATCTTCATACATCATATGTCCAATGAAGCGTATGAATACGAAATATTAATCATTAAGGCGATGTGGCAATTGGTATGGAAAGAATGATGCCCCGCCTTTCCTCCTCTTTCATGTCCGTATCGGCATACCAGGCTGGTCCTTTAAAAAAAGCATAGCTTTTTTGTCCGTTCTGATCAAACGAAATACGCTCTATGGTCGTTACCCGATCTGGAATACGGGCACCAAACCAATCCGGATCAGCCTTTCCTTTCCAGGTGACTAGGTAAAGTACCGAACCGGTAGCATAATCTGCGCCATCCCTTAAACGTTTTGTGGCAATGCCGTTGCCATAAAGTGTCGACATTGTTTTTGCGTCAGGCTGCAGGCTAACGGCCATTGGCGTCATTTCCAAAGGATTTTCAGGAAGTCTGGAAGTACTTGTTATTGAAGCTGCGTTATTGATCCGATCAGTTGTGTTTGGCTTACAGCCCGTCATCAACAATATAATAAGGGGAAATACCCCTGCGGTGAATGGTAATCTCATCTTATTTTTTGTTTAAATCCCTAATGTCAAGCGGCCTGGTAAATACATAATCGTTATCACGTTCTGGCCTGTGGCAGCTGATGCATTCGGAATCAAATTTCACCGTTTTACCATAAGGCAAAAGGTTTTCTCCTTTCCAGCGTGCCCAGCCCCAGCCTTTTGTGCCGGCATAACGCTTAACATCTTTGATCATAAATTCCACCTGAACAAATTGGCCTGCATAAACACTTCCGTCTTTGCCTTGTTGCTGTTTCCACGCGGTTTTGGCAAAAATGGTTCCATCCGGCCATGGATTTGTTTTTCCTTCGTGTATGGCTTCAACCGCTATCGGGTTGCCAAAAATGATACGGATGGTACCATTGTCGAAACGCTCTGTAGTACTTATTGCTTTCCAGTTGCGGTAATTGGGCAGGTAAGCTATACCGTTTGGCGATTTTTTCACTTCCATCATAAATGGTTTGTCTGCTCCGTTTGAATTACTTTCTACGCTCGCAGGTTTACTTACGACATTATTTAAAAGATAATTTCTAAGCAGATCTATCTCTTTCTGATCTAACTTTGCTGCAGGGTGCAACGCGGTATAACTGCTTAAGGGCATTTCCTTTGAAAGAATCCCGTTTAATGCAAAATACAACATGGCATTTCGTTGTGGGGTCGCGAGCGAGTCCCACTGCGAAAAATCAAGCGCTTTCCTCCCATCACGAATATGTGAGGCTACCAAAAAATTAACAGGTGTAAGCCGGTCAAACCAACGCCATCTCGTCTGAGACGAGTGACAATCGAAACAGGAAGTTTCCAATACCTTTGCCACTTCTTCGGGTACACCTGCCAGCCTTTTAACCGGCTTTGTTTTTACTGAACTTATTTCTTCGGGCCTGATCAGTTGCGCCAGCAGCACCAGGCTGAGCATACAGCCTATGATTTTGAATTTGAGTTTCATGGATTATTTTTTAACCTGCTCAAAATTAGTCTTCAAAGCACCCAATATGCTATTGCAATTCTGTAAAAGGGATAAATTTAGCCTTGAAGGTGAATAAACCGCTTTGAATAGTCCGATCTTTTTAAGACCTTGACCACTAAAGTCCAGCTAAATTTTGTCTGGATATTTTTAACCAATTCCTATGTTAAAAGGACGATTACACCTGCTACTTTTTGTTACTGTAAGCGTTACGGTAACACTGATCAGTTACTTTTCTTTCCGTTACCTTTATAACAGTGCTGCCGAGAAGTTATGGGCCAGCAAAATGGAATCGGGCGCCAGGGAAAGCAGGGAAATCGGCCGCTTGCTCGAACAACAACTGCAAAGTGGACTTGCGCAGCAAAAGGTGATCCGCAACCTGCAGCAAAGTATAGAAAACACCGATACCCAGAGCGAATTTATCTGTATGTATGATAAAAATGGCATCGAACTCTGCCACCCCAATCCGGCGCTCATCGGCCAGAAAATAGCAGGGGGCAATTCTATACTTCAGTCCAGAAACGGATCAATACCTTTTAATGAAGCCATTGCGCAGCAGAAAAGCATGGGCGGTACAAGGCGTTTCTCGGAAGCGAAAAACAGGAGTTCAGAGATCGTAAATATTTATCCGGTTAAGGGCAGCGATTGGATCGTGGCGGCACATGCCAATATCGAAGTACTACAGGCTGAACTATCGGGCCTTTACACACAGTTTGTTATTTGTTTTTTCACCACTGCAGTCATTATCATAGGCAGTTGTTTAATGCTGATCAGGCAGATTTATGGCCGATATGAAAAATCGGTTTCCTTAGAGATCAGTAGCCTGAATGAAAAAGTGAACACTTTGGGCAACTTAAATGAACAGTTGGCCAAGCTGCAACAGGAAAATGCAGTAGTTTCATCAAACCCAGACAAGGAAACTGCCCGGAAACGGATGATCACGTATTTAAAAGACGAACTCATTCACCTTGATATCACTGAAATCGCCTTTTTCTTTTTAGATGGTGCTGCTGTTAATATCATCACGCACAATGGCAAAAGGTACGCTACCGCATTAAGCCTTGATGAGCTAATGAAACAGCTTGACGGAGAGATCTTTTACCGTGCAAACAGGCAGTTTATCATTAGCCTTAACTGTATTAAAACCATTTATATCTATGGCAAAAACCAACTGAAAATTGTGGTCTCGCCAGAGCCGGATGAGGTTATATTGATCAGTAAAAACAAGGTATCGGAATTTAAAAAATGGCTTGACAGGTAATGTAGGCCCCTCACGCGCTGTTTTGTTAAAAATTGACCGCTATAATAACCTTATAAAACGATAGCGAAGGGAGCCGCCCATTACAGCGACCACACGGCAAGCTCATAACCATCCGGATCAAGAAATTGAAACCTGCGTCCACCTGGGAAAGTAAAGATTTCTTTTGAAATCACGCCTCCTGCATTGATCACATTTGTTTTGGTTCCTTCTAAATCCTGCGAATAAAGTACAACCAGGATGCTTCCTTTCAACGGCGCTCCAATGGTAAAACCTCCGTCTACAAAATCCCCTTCAAAAGCGGTATATTCAGGACCGTAATCGGTAAAAACCCATCCAAAAGCCGCTGTATAAAATGCTTTGACTTTTTCAAGGTCGCGGGAAAGAAATTCAAGGTACTGCACCTGCTGGTGCTTTAACTTCTGCGGGGTATTGCTCATAAATATTTTTTTGCTACAAGCAAAACTACTTACAAATTATCCCATATAAAAACGATAAGGCTAAACTCCTTAGACGCGATCTGAATCTTTTGTATTTCTTTCGAAGTCTCCTGACCACCATTAACGTAAACCATATCGTTTTTCTAATAGCAATGCAGCATCAATTTTACCAGGCCAAATGAAAATTGTATTTTTCCAAAAAAACTGTCGACAAGTTAAGTAAGTCTTAACGCCCCAAACAGCCTATAATTAACATATGAATAAAGCATTTTTAATTCTTCTTTTAACTTTTTCCACTGCTGTAGTTTTCGGGCAAAAAAATAAATCAACCGATACTGCTAAAAGTAAACCATTTGTTTTAGGCCTAATAGACGAAATCCAATCAAAAGAACTGGCTGAGAAAAGAATCTTGAACATTTACCTTCCCGAAGGCTATAAACAAAACGATACCACAAAATATCCGGTAATTTATTTGCTTGATGGTTCTGCCGATGAAGATTTCATTCATATTGTAGGGCTTGTGCAGTTTAACAGTTTCGAATGGGTAAATCAGGTGCCTAAATCAATTGTGGTGGGCATTGCCACTGTAGATCGGAAACGAGATTTTACTTTCCACACCTCCATCGAGGGCGACAAGAAAAGATATCCCACAACAGGCCATTCAGATAAATTTATTTCCTTTATTGAAAAAGAGCTTCAACCCTATATTCAGGCAAAATATAAAACGAATGCGAACAAAACCCTTATTGGTCAATCTTTAGGCGGTTTGCTGGCTACTGAAATCCTGATTAAAAGACCTGCAATTTTTAATAAATACATTATTATTAGTCCTAGTTTATGGTGGGATAATGGCTCGTTGTTGAATCAAGATTCAGAAATAAAGGAAAATACTTTTAAGCAACAAACTGATGTTTACATTGCTGTAGGTAAGGAAGGTCTAACACCAACTGAAATACCCAGGGTAATGGAAGTGGATGCAAATTTATTGACTGAAAAAATAAAAGGGTTCAAAAATAAAAGTGTAAAAGTATACTTCGATTTTTTACCACAGGAGAACCATGCAACGATTATGCACCAGGCGGTGTCAAATTCTTTTAAATTTCTATACCCTGTAGTGAAAAAAGACTAGGATTTAAAAAATATCCAGCACTAGTGGATGCAAAAACCCATAAACAAAATAATGCCCCTATTATGTTAAAATAAAGGTTCTTGATTAAAAAATCAATAAAATTTCTTAATTCAAATAAATAAACGTTAATTAGACATTTATTTATTGTTATGAGCACAGCAAACTATGTAATTGGAGTGGATTACGGGACAGATTCTGTCCGGTCCGTTCTAGTCGATACCGCAAACGGAAAAGAAATAGCATCGTCGGTTTTTCTTTATCCAAGATGGCAGAAAGGGTTATATTGTAAACCCGCTGTTAATCAGTTCCGCCAGCATCCATTAGATTATATTGAAGGTTTAACCCACACCATAAAAGATTGCCTGGCTAAAGCCGGTGGTGCTGAAATTGCACATCTGGTAAAAGGCATTTCAGTTGATACGACTGGTTCTAGTCCGGTCGCTGTTGATGCAACAGGTACTCCCCTTGCCTTAACTAAAGATTTTGAAGAAAATCCAAATGCCATGTTTGTGCTTTGGAAAGACCATACGTCTGTAAAAGAAGCTGCAGAAATTAATGAACATGCCACAAAATTCAGCACCAATTACCTTAAATATGTGGGTGGTATTTATTCGTCAGAATGGTTCTGGTCTAAATTATTACACATTTTAAGGGTTGATAAATCAATTAAAAAAGGTGCAGCATCATGGGTTGAACATTGCGATTGGGTACCTTTTTTACTTTGTGGTGGAAACGATATTACAGCAATGAAACGTAGCCGTTGCGCTGCTGGGCATAAAGCACTATGGGCAGAAGAGTTTGATGGTTTGCCGCCAGAAGATTTCTTTAGTAGTCTTGACCCCCTATTAGCAGGCTTTAGAGATAAATTATTCACCGATACCTATACTTCTGATATTCCTGCCGGAACATTGAGCGAAGAGTGGGCTACAAAACTGGGTCTAGATACTGATGTAGTTGTTGGTGTTGGCGCATTTGATGCACACATGGGCGCAGTTGGCGGACAGATTGAGCCTTACTACTTGAGTAAAGTAATGGGTACAAGTACATGTGATATCTTGGTTGCACCCAACCAGGATTTACATGGCAAATTGATTAACGGCATCTGCGGACAGGTTAATGGCTCAGTAATTCCGGGTATGGCAGGTTTAGAGGCTGGTCAATCTGCTTTTGGCGATGTTTATGCCTGGTTTAAAAATTTAATCAGCTGGCCATTAAACCATTTACTTACTGAATCTGATGTAATTGATGAAGCTACAGCTACTGCATTAAAGGCAGAGCTCGAAGGAAAAATAATAGCTAGGTTAAGTAACGAAGCTGCAGCTTTACCAGAGGGGGAATATGCAGAACTGGCTATCGATTGGTTGAACGGTCGTAGAACACCAGATGCAAACCAAGAATTAAAAGGCGCGATAACAGGTTTAGGTTTAGGGACCGATGCGCCACGGTTTTTCCGTGCGTTAGCTGCAGCAACCTGCTTTGGTGCGAAAGCTATTGTAGATCGTTTTGAAGAACAGGGCGTTCCGGTAAAAGGAATTATCGGTATTGGTGGTGTAGCAAAAAAATCGGCTTATATTATGCAAATGATGGCCGATGTATTGGAAATGCCAATACGTATTCACCGTTTTGAGCATACCTGTGCATTAGGTGCGGCTATGTTTGCTGCTGTAGCGGCAGGTATTTATCCAAATATCGAAGCAGCGATGGCGGCCATGGGAACAGGTTTTGAGAAAGAATACAAACCCAATATTAAAAAGCAAAAACTTTACCGCCAGCATTACCAACAATATTTGGGGCTAGGCAGATACCTGGAGAAATACAATAAAAAAGATGTAAAACCTTACTTATCATGAGCAACTATCAAGATATAAAAGAGCAGGCTTACCAGGCCAACATGCAGTTGCCCAAATTGGGGCTGGTACTTTTTACCTTCGGAAATGTGAGTGCTGCAGATCGATCGAAAGGTGTTTTTGCCATTAAACCAAGTGGTGTGCCCTACGAAGATTTGTTACCTGAAAAAATGGTGATTGTAGATTTTGACGGAAATACTGTTGAAGGGGATTTACGTCCCTCGTCGGATACTAAAACCCATGCGGTTTTATATAAACACTGGGCAGAAATTGGTGGAATTGTGCATACACACTCTACTTATGGCACAGCCTGGGCACAGGCGCAAAGGGCAATTCCAATTTTCGGAACCACCCATGCCGACCATTTAACCGTTGATATTCCTTGTGCACCACCAATGGCTGATGAAATGATCAAAGGAAATTACGAGTATGAAACGGGTTTTCAGATCATGAACCATTTTGAAAGTCTAGGTTTAAGTTATAAAGAAGTCGAAATGATTTTGGTGGGTAACCACGCTCCTTTTACCTGGGGGAAAACAGCCGAGAAAGCAGTTTACAATAGTGCGGTTTTAGAAACCGTGGCACAAATGGCTTTGTTAACAGAACAGATCAATCCGCAGGCACCAAAGCTGAAAGATTCGTTGATAGAGAAACATTACGAGCGGAAACATGGAGATGGAGCTTATTATGGACAGAAGTGAGTTTAGAGCTGGGAGTTTGGAGTTTGGTTGCATAAATTGAATTAAGGGTTTTGGAAAGCAAGTACAGTGGTGCTTAGGAAACGAAAGCCCCGCCATTCGCTATAGTCCCGATGCTAATTTAGTGCCGATTCATCGGTAAAGAATCGGGAGCTGCCGCTTCTGTCGGGTTTAACCTTTAAGGTTTACCTAAGTGAGCTAAACCTGATTGAAGTGAGCATGAGCCCAACCGCAGGTGGGTGAAATAAAACGGAAAGCGGAAACATGGAGATGGAGCTTATTATGGACAGAAATGAGTTTTGAGTTATTAGTTCGGAGTTTTGAGGGGATAATAAAGTTTAAAGGATTAGGAAAGCAATTGCAGTGGTGCTTAGGCAATGAAAGCCCCGCCCCCGCATCTGCCGATTGAAAAAAATCGGCATCTCGCTACTGTCGGGTTTAGCATTTTAAGGTTTACCTAAGTGAGCTAAACCTGATTGAAGTGAGCATGAGCCCAACCGCAGGTGGGTGAAATAAAACGGAAAGCAGGACTATCCTAACCGATGAAATACGGAACCTTGCTTTTCAAAAAAAAGGAATAAATTCAGCTTAAGAAACCTCGTAGGTTTTAAAAACCTGCGAGGTTTAAAATAGAATATAAATTAAAAATAACATAAATAGTAATGATTGATTTAAAAAAATTACAAGTTTGGTTTATTACGGGTACGCAACATTTGTACGGTGAAGAAACCTTAAAACAAGTGGCGGCGCACGCGCAACAAGTGGCCGATTCGTTAAACCAAAACGGAAGTATTTCTGTTTCGGTAGTGTACAAGCCGATTGTAAAAACTACAGAGGAAATTTTCGAAACCTTGCAACAAGCTAATATTGATGAGAACTGTATTGGGGTAATGACCTGGATGCATACCTTCTCTCCTGCTAAAATGTGGATCAGAGGCTTAAATGTTTTGCAAAAACCTTTATTGCATTTACATACACAGTTTAATCGCGATATTCCATGGAATACCATCAATATGGATTTCATGAACCTCAACCAAAGTGCTCATGGAGACCGTGAATTTGGTTTTATGGTTTCGCGCATGCGTAAAGACCGTAAGGTAGTTGTAGGTCATTGGCAGGATGAAGAAGTTGCAAAACAGATTGATACCTGGTGCAGGGCTGCTGCTGGCTGGCACGATTGGCAAGGCGCTAAATTCGCTCGCTTTGGTGATAATATGCGTTATGTAGCGGTTACAGATGGCGATAAAGTAGAAGCTGAAATGAAATTCGGATTTGCCGTAAATACTTATGGTATAGGTGATTTGGTGGCGGTAATTAATGGAATAAGTGAGGATTCGATTCAGGCCTTATTAAAGGAATACGAAGCTACTTACGAAATGGCCGATGATTTAAAAGTTGGTGGTACCAGACATTCATCTGTTTACGAAGCAGCCAAAATTGAATTGGGATTAAGAAAATTCCTGGAAGAAGGTGGCTTTAAAGGTTTCTCAGATACTTTTGAAGATTTGCATGGTATGATTCAATTACCAGGAATTGCAGCGCAACGTTTAATGGCCGATGGTTATGGTTTTGCGGGTGAAGGTGATTGGAAAACTGCGGCTTTAGTACGTGCCTGTAAGGTAATGGGTGCAGGTTTAGCTGGTGGAAATGCATTTATGGAAGATTATACCTACCACTTCGATCCGGCTAATTCGATGGTTTTAGGCTCACACATGCTTGAGGTTGATGCTTCTTTGGCTAGCGGTAAAGCAAGTTTAGAGGTTCATCCATTGGGTATTGGTGGTAAAGCTGATCCTGCCCGTTTGGTTTTTAATGTCGCTGGTGGCGATGCTTTAAATGCATCTTTAATTGATATGGGCAACCGTTTTCGTCTGTTAGTGAATGAAGTAAAAGCGGTTGAAGCTGAACATGATTTACCAAACTTGCCTGTTGCACGCGTATTGTGGAAACCATTACCTGATATGAAAACAGGTTGTGCAGCATGGATTTATGCTGGTGGTGCCCACCATACCGCTTATAGCCAGAATTTAACGACCGAGCATTTGTTGGATTTTGCGAATATTGCTGGCTTAGAATATGTAAATATCGGTGCTGATACCAAAATCAATCAGTTCAGAAATGAATTGCATTGGAATGAGGTTTTTTATAAATAATTATTAATTAACGCTTAATCTAAAAGCCGATAACCATAAGATTATCGGCTTTTTTATGCGATCGTCATTCTGTGATTGTCATCCCCTTTGATCGTCCTCCTGGACTTGTTTCAGGATCTTTTTATATCGCAAGGTTCCAATAATAAAAAATGGTCATCTCGACCGAAGCAACGCGAAGTGGAGAGATCTATTAGGTAAAGTAAATTGAAAAATAGATTTAGCAAGGATCATCATCCTGAACTTGTTTCAGGATCTTTTTATGAATATCTATCCTTTTACAATAGAGGTGAAATCCGAAAAATCCTCAACCTTAAATGCTCTAATATCTCTTACTGATTTTCTAAACCAGTCAATGTTGGATAGAATATTGATGGCTCTATAAACTGCCGTCAAATTTCCTTCTGTAACATAGGTGCTTCCTTGAATCCAATAAAAGCCGCTAGCTGTCAAATGATTTTTTATTTCAGCATAAGCACTATGATATTTTTCACCATATTCTTTTTTTAAATCAGAAATGGTCATATCAAAGCTTAGTGCGTACATGCTTCCTCGCCCAAAAGTTTAAAAAGATCTTCTTTTTCAAAGAAAACTTCACCGTCATCTGATTTTGCCGTAATAACAATACCTGCAAATGGATTTTTTTCTATTTCTATAATAACGCCATCAATCCAATCTGTTCGATCAGTTACCTGTGGAGAAATTGAAACTCTATCACCTATTTTCATAAGAAATTCTTATAGTTAAACTTAATGCTATCACAAATATAAGTATTTTCGTTATAGCTGTATACATGGTTTTAGATGTACTTAATACTATGCCCATTGTTAAATATCAATCTAATTTTAAAAAGTTGTACACCAGGATAGATCCTGAAACAAGTTCAGGAGGACGCGTAACTAAAATACCATCTACAATCCTACACTAACCATTGCTTTAATCACCCCATTCTTTGGATCTAACCAACTTTCAAACTCATCTTTTATTTCTTCGAATTTAACCTGATGGGTAATGTAATTTGTAGGATTAACCAAACCAGCTTTCATCGATTTAATTACATGTTCAAAATCTTCAATGGTGGCATTTCTACTGCTCATTAATGTCGATTCACGCTTGTGAAACTCAGGATGGTTAAAAATTAAATCCCCTTTTTGCAAGCCGATTAAAACGAACCTCGCTCCATGTGCCATATAGTTTATAGCATTGTTAATAGCCTTCTGATTACCTGTCGCATCGATTACTACCGTTGGCATATCGCCATTGGTCATATCGCTAAGTTGTTGCACTACATCAGGCTGAATTGCATTAACCACATGGGTAACCTTTAATTTATCTTTACAGAAAGCCAGGCGATCTTCATTAATATCTAAGGCGATTACGTTGGCTCCAGCAATTCTGGCAAATTCCATTGTACCTAAACCAATTGGCCCGGCACCAATAACAAGAACAAATTCTCCAGGCTGAACACCTGCCCTGCGAACGCCATGCGCACCGATGGCTAGCGGTTCAACTAGGGCGAGTTCATCATAACTCAATCCTTCGCCATGTAAAAGCGTTCTGGATGGAACCTGTAAATATTCACGCATACCACCATCAACATGTACACCGCAAACCTGCATTTTAACGCAGCAGTTTGGTTTGTTCATTCGGCAAGCAATGCATTCGCCACAATTAAAATATGGGATAAAAGTAACGGCCTCTCCTATTTTAAAATCTGCTGCTCCATCGGCCTCAACCAATTCTCCAGAAAGCTCATGACCTAATACCCTAGGATAATTAAAGAATGGCTGTGTGCCATCAAAAGCATGCAAATCAGTCCCGCAGATACCGATACGTTTAATTTTTATAATGGCATGGTCTTTTTTAAGTTCAGGTTTTTCAGTTTCTGAATATTCGAAAGTTCCAGGTGTTGTACAAGTAAGGGTTTTCATTTTGATTTAATGATTAAATAAGAAAAATCGTCATCTCGACTGAAGCGCAGTGGAATGGAGAGATCTGCTTAGATAGATTTCTCGGCTGCGTTGCACTCCGCTCGAAATGACGTTGTCAGTGGGATTAAGCATTAGCCAAAGCCCTATCTAAATGAACATAACCGCCATCAACATGGATAATCTGCCCGGTGGTATGGCTTGATTTCTTCGACATTAAAAAGGCCGTCATATTTGCAATTTCTTCGGCTGTTGTCATTCTGTTTTCCAAAGGAATTTTCGAAGTAATTTCTTTTAATTTTTCTTCCGCATTATCCAAAGTTTCAATCCAGGTTTCGTAAGCAGGTGTCCAACATTCAGCAACAACAACTGCATTTACGCGGATTCCATATTTTAGCAACTCTACGGCCCATTCTCTGGTTAATGCATTTCTTCCACCATTAGCAGCTGCATAAGCAGAAGTATTTCCTTGCCCTGTTTCTGCTGTTTTAGAAGTAATATTTACAATTGCACCTTTGCTTTTAATCAATTCTGGCAAAGCATGGTGCGCCATCAAATAATAATGCACTACATTTTTATGTAACGATGCCATAAAGTCTTTATAGTTTCCACTTTCTAAACCTACGCCATCATTAACTCCTGCGTTATTCACTAAGCCATCAATTCTACCAAACTGATCTACAATGTTTTTCACAACGGTTTCACAATCGTCAGGGTTGGATAGCTCAGCCACAAACTGTGCTGCTTTTCCTCCATTTGCAGTTATAGCATCAACAACTTTCTGATTGTCTTCTGCTTTTCTACCCACAATTACGGCAATTGCATTTTCTTTGGCAAACACCTCTGCAATACTACGGCCAATGCCTTTTGCAGCACCCGTGATGATAATAACTTTTTCTTTTAACTGTAAATCCATATTTTTTTCTAAATTATTTTAGTGTGTCGCCACCCTGAATTTGTTTCAGGGTCTAATTGTTAAGATCCTGAAACAAGTTACCAATGACAGATTCTGAAAATCGTCGTCTTTCCCGCGCAGGCGGGAATCTTAATGCAACCTACAAACCCCTATCAAGGCATTATGATTCCCAATCAACCCGATAGCTATCGGGTTGGGAATGACGATATCCCGTATCCTGTCATCGTCACTCCATTGTTTTTCTAAAAACTGATTTCTCAGGATGACGATACTTAGTTAATCATTTTAATAATATCCGTTTTTCTTGATTCAGGCAATACTCTCAAATCTACTAATTTCCCATCTTTTAACGTTCCTTCAACGGTGGTTTGATAAGGCGCATAAAGCTTGAAATGAACATCCCAATCTTTTGGCCAAGCTGGAAACAAATATATTTTCTTTCCATCAGCTTGCATCAGCATTTCCTGTAAGCCAATCATACCTGATCCGCCCCAATTGTGGTCTGGTGTCCAATCGAACCCTGGTCCCCAAAATGCAGGAAATCTTCTATCTGAATCTTTTAATTTAGCGGTTGTTAGCTTCGCAGCATCTTCTGTTAAACCTAGTCTTGCTGCAAAAATATTATCTTGTTTCCAGCCGATATGACTTCTGAATTTCAGCACGTCGGTATCGTATTTAAAAGTATTTATAGCGATATCTAAACCAGGTTTACCTATTCCGTAGATACCCCAGGGATAAACAGGATACAATTGAGGACTTTCTGTATTATTGATACGTTCCCAAACCTTTGCAGGAGAAATGGTGGTGTGACCATCAAATTGCCTGAAATTGATTGGTGGAATGGTCTTCAACATTGCTGCCCATTCTGCTTTCTTGGTTACAGTTAAAGTTGGTTGCTCAATCAATCTTTCCAGAACCGTTTTTAAAGCTGCAATTGTAGAAGTGGAATTGTAAGCCATTTTGTACGTTTCGGCTGCTGAACCTGGATATAATATCAAATGCCCTTCGGCATCTAAAGCTTTTGCTCCCCGCTGTTTTGCTAAATAAGTATAATGTTCTTTAAAAAAAGTAAGCGAGCTTTCGATTAAAGGAAGGTACTTTTCGATATTTTTACCTGCGTATCTTTCAGTTTCTAAAATCATCATACAGAATTCTAACACAGTGTCCCATTCATATTCCAACCACGCGTTATATTCCATACCTTTGTTAAAATCTGCAGGGCGTTTCCAACCATATTCAGCAGGGTTTGGTAGGCCAAAATTCTCTAACTGTTCCGTAAAACTCGCGCCTTTATGCCCCCAGGCTGCTTCCGATCTAATTTCTGCATTTTTTAATAAATCCAAATAGAAATCGAACTGAGGTTTCATGAGGTCGAAATCTCCGCTTTTTAACATTGGCCAATAAACCAATCGCTGATTTTGAGCGGTATGTGTTCCACCGCCCCAGTTTCTGAAATCTGGTGTATATTTTAAAGTGGTATCGGTTAATTGAGGATCAAAGGTAAAAAGTCCGCCGTTAAATTTTGTTGGGTATTTTCCAAAGGCATTGCAACCCAACATATACCGGAACAATTGATAGTTTTTAGCAGATTGATTTGCGGTTTCGTCTTTAGCATTAATGTAAATGAAACTTTTTTTCCAGTAAGCATTCCACCATTTTATACTGGCTTTCTGGTCGGTTTTGTTCTCTACAGCATTTAAATCCTTCTCCCATTCGCTAATTGATTCCGTTTTTGAGGTATTAAACGTAATAATGATATGATTTGAAACGGAAGGCGTTTTACTTCTTAAAGTCCATGCTTTAAATGGTGTATTGAGGTATATTCCAGCGTAATTTCCAGTCGGCACCATATTATTGCCTTGCATGGAGCCGCCGAAGATGAGATTTTTTAAAGGATTAAATAGATCAGCTTTCCTATCTTCCAATCCTTGCTGTTTTACGGTAACATCGAAAACGGTTTCTGACTTATTTTGATGGTAGAATTGAACGACATTATTTTTTAGGCTTATTTCGTCTTTAAATGTTTTTACAATGCCTTGGGGTGCCCATTTGTACGAATTCTGGTTATTTTCTTTACCCTTTGTTATCCGATCTTCAAAACGCCAGCTTTCGTAACTGGCCTCGGTAGTAACTTTCTGGTTCGATTTAATATCAAGGTGAACGATAGGATTAAAAACATCAACCCAAACCTTAATTTGAGTATTTAGTTTGCCATTTGAGCCTGAAATCTGGGCATAACCATCTTTTAAGATCAATTCTTGTTTAAAGATTTTTCCTTCGAATGGGTTCGGGCTTAGCTTCAGTTTTACGCGACCGAGTTTGAGTAAGGTATTATTTTCGTCGAATGTTCCACTACGGGATAGATAGACGTATACTTCGCCTTTTTCTACCCAAAGGTTTAGGCCAATATCTCCCCCACCAACAGGCATCGATTCTGATGAATTTCTACTTTGTGTGGTCCACACGACATTATCTTTTTCTTGAGAAAAAGCAATTGAGGCGATCAAGCACAAAGGCACAAAGAACACAAAGAAAGGCATTGATTTTAACGACCTAAGACACCTGATGGCAGATAAGGCAGGATGTAAAATAAATTTTAACCATATCAAACAGCTAAGAACATTTAAGTTCTTGGCCGAAATACTTGGTGTGCTTTGTGTCTTAGTGGTTAAAATCATTATTAATTATCCCAGTTATCGGTACGGAATGAAGAAACCGGCAAACCATCATTCCCAAATAAATCACCAATTATAAAATCTTTAAATGCATAACGAACAGCAACAGGCACTTTAACTTCTGCTGCTGAAACATTTACACTACTTCCTTTTATGGCTGCTTTTGCTGGATAGAATTTTTGATCGGCACCTGCAATTTCGAATAAAGATAGTTCTTTACCAAAAGAAGTTAATCCATTTGGTACATTTTGAAACTTGATTACAGCCATATTTTTTTCAATCGTTAATGACTCATAAGTGGGACTTGCAAAACCAAAACCCTTAATGCCGTAAGTTTGAGCCAGTGCCAAATAGGCCAGCCTTTCTCCTCCTTGTTTTTTATTTGCCGGGTGGATTGATTTTTCTTCACCAATATCCAATAAAACTGCCATTCCGGAATTTGGAATTTTAGCTAAGGATTTGCGCTGGGCATCTCTCAAATAGGCAGAATTGTTGTTTTTGCTTCCTTTGGATAACGATGAGAAGTTGTAATTATAGGGTGCAATTTGAGCATAGTAAAATGGAAAATCACCATTATTATCCCAGTTTTTACGCCATGAATAAACCATTGCTGGAAATAGATCTTCGTAACGGTCCGGACGGTCGTAGTTAGATTCGCCCTGATACCAGATGGCACCTTTAATTCCGTAACCAATCACCGGATAAAGCATGCCGTTATACAAAGTTGTTGGTGTACGGCTAACTTCCTTAATACTATCTCCTTTTGATGGGATTTTGATTTCGGTATAAGGTTTTAAATCCTCAGGCGACATCCATGCCTCAATAGTTGAACCACCATAACTATCGTTGATGATTCCAATGGGTACATTTAGTATTTCACTCAATAATGAGCCAAAGTAATAAGCTGTTGCACTAAAATTTGAAACGGTTTCTGGTGCGGCCAATTTCCATGGTGATGGTTTACTGTTGTCTTGTCTTTCTATTATTGACGATCGCGGAACGGTATATAACCTGATATTTTTATTTGATGATTTTAAAATTACCTCATTTGAACCGATTATGGGTTGACTTTTAAAACCTTTCATGGGCATTTCCATGTTCGATTGTCCGCTACAAAACCAAACTTCACCAATTAAGATATCGGTTAAAATCAGTTTTTCACCATCGTTTAGCTCAATATCATATGGACCACCAGCTGTCGGCGTTGTAACTTTAACTTTCCATTTACCAGTTTGATCAGAAATAACTGCATAACTTTTTTTGTTCCAGGAAGTATTGATTTTTACTTTGGTTGATGGTTTGGCCCAGCCCCAAATAGCCACATTACTTTGCTGTTGCAAAACCATATGATCGGTAAAAATAGATGCAGGTTTAACCGTTGCAGATGCAATGAAGCAACATGCGAGGTTCAGGAGTATGAAGAGTTTTAGTTTCATCTGTTTTTAACAATTAAATATTTGATCCAATCAATTGATAGAATCTTTAAAAGAGTCGTCATCTCGACTGTAGCGTAGCGAAATGGAGAGATCTACTATAGATTTCTCGACTGCGTTGCACTCCGCTCGAAATGACGATCGCACGTATTTATCTACTCACAGGCAACCACACGGACATTTCCGAATGGCCTCTATTTCCCCATGCAAAATACGGGACCAGTTTTATCTCTGTCTGTACATTCTTGTTATCAATTGGTCTATACAATACATTTTTCCAATTGTTGGGCTCTACGATTTTTGCATTTCCAACCAGGCTCATCATTTCGGCACCGTCGATATTTATGGATTTGGCCTCGAACTTTGTTGATGTGGGTACAAAAGCATTGAAAATACTTTTGCCAGGCAGATCTGTCGATTCTAAACAGTAAACAATCGGTCCGCGCTTTACGGCAATCTGGTTTCTGTTTTCTTCCACTAAAGGATTTGCCTCAATCAAGGTGGCCTCCATTGGCAGGTTTAATTCGATCACATCTCCCTTTTTCCAAACGCGGTTAATTTCTGCGTAAGTTCCAGAAATGGCTTTAATATTTTCGGTTTTTCCATTAATACTAATTTGTGCATCATGTGTCCAGGCAGGGATTCTGAGAAACACAGCATATGGTTTATTCCCTGTTTCTTTAATTGTAATTTTTATCTGTCCATCCCATGGATAATTCGTTTCTTCAGCTAAAGAAATCTTAGTTCCATCCGCTAATTTAGTACTTAAATTATTACCTCCATATAAATTAAACCACAGACCTTTATCTGAAACGCTATAAGCATAATCACTTACCTCGGCAATGGTACGCACCACATTTGGCGGACAGCAATTTGATAATGCAATATAGGGCACTCTATCTTTCGACCAGCGCTGTTTGAAAGGTAAATCATCCGATTGCGCCAATGGATTGGTGTATAAAAAGTTCTTTCCATCTAAACTAATCCCCGATAGCACACTGTTATGCAAAGCCAGTTCCATTACATCAGCATATTTGGCATTACCGGTAATCTGCAACATCCGCCAGTTCCAGAGTACGTTACCAATATTCGCACAGGTTTCGTTATGGGCGGTAAAATTGGGTAATTGGTAGTCGCGACCAAATGCCTGGTGGATTTTCTGTACATCAGCTGGATTATAAGAAGTACCATCTGGTGAAGTACCATCGTAAAGCGAACCGCAACCACCTGTAATGTACATTTTATGTTGGTTTACATCATCCCACATTAAATTCAAAGCATTTAAAAGCGAATCTTTTCCTGTTTCGGCATAAAGATCAGCTACACCAGCATAAAGATAATTTGCCCTTACGGCATGGCCCATGGCTTTAGTTTGCTGCAAAAATGGAATCCGATCCTGGTTATCGTCTGTTCCATCATTAATTTTACCTTTAATGGCAATTAAATGTTTGGCCAATTCTAAATATCGGGGATCTTTTGTCGTGCGGTACATTTCTATTACTCCCATATAATGCGACGGACAAATGGCGTTTCGAGCAAGCGTTGGTGATGCCGATTTGTAGAAATTATACAAATAGTTGGTTGCCTTTTTAGCAATGTTGAGCAAAGTTGTTTTTCCTGTTGCACGGAAATGAATGCATCCTGCTGTCATTAAATGCCCGATATTGTACGATTCGAAGCTCAACCGATCCTGAAATTGGTTTTTAGAACCGGTTTTTCGCTGCTCAATCATGGCCTTGGTATAAATGTATCCATCTTCACGCTGTGATTTACCGATCACCACAATGGCTTTATCCATCATTTCGTTCAACTTTTGATTTTTAGTTGAGGCATACAGCACGGCAACAGCTTCTAAAGTTTTGTAATAATCGCCGTCGTGGAATGATGGTCCCGAATGAGATCCGGTATCCAATCCTGCTGCAATTTTGAAATTTTGGAAAGCATGACTGATTTTTGGATCGTTGTAAATGGCCCACATATTCGGCACCATGGTTTCGGTAGCTACCTTGAAACGATCGGCCCAAAAGCCTTTTGTCCAGGTTACATCTGCCATATTGATGCTATGCAATTTCGCATATGGCGAATTTGATGTGTTAACCAAAGCTTTGTCTTGGGCTTTCGAGCTTAACGTTAGAAAAAGCGTTGTGCAAATAATTACCTGAAATCGTAAAGTCTGCAGGACAAAATTTTCGGTTATATGAGGTAGCTTTTTCATTACTTTTTAGTTTTTAACCTGGAAATGTTTCTAGTTTAGTGTTATCAATCTAATTTATTACCAAAAGTCCTTAGATTTTGAAGCGTAGGTAATGGCCTGATCATCATTTTCTTTATATTTTTATTTAGGATTTTTCCGGAACCTAAGGGCGTTGTAGTTTCAGTTCTAACTCCTGTTAAAAGATCAAATGCAGTCTCAGTTGTCGAATTTTGCCCATCATAAACTACGCTAGAGACTTTAAGCAATTGAAAAGTTCCATTTTTGTAGATGAATTTATACTCAAAGCGAACATCATTTTTTTCAGCGTTCATTAATAAAAATCCATTTTCAATAAAAAAATATGGAATTGTATTTTTAGTATGTGTACCGTTTATATATTGGGGTTCAATTACATCAGTTGAAGAGAAAACCAATTTAAATTTCTTATTGGGTTGTAAAAAAAATATTTGCAACCTTAAAGGAACCACTGTATCGATCGTATCCATCATAATTACGGTTTTGTCGGTTAAACCATCTTTATTTAAATCGCCCCTTTCTAATCTGATCTGGACATTAAAATTATCCTTCACCTTCTTTTGTTGAGCGTAAACAATAGTTTGGGTAAAAGCCAGAAGTAATACAATTATTTTTTTCATTTATTTTGAAATATTAAACTCCCATTTACTCTTCCAATTGTATCATTACTGGACCTAATAACCCTGCAGGATTTAACGGTTTACCTTCTAACCTAAAAGGCGCAGTTGTTTTGGTAATTCTCTTATTTTCTGGTAATTTGCTATCGCCTATTAAACGGTTAGCCCAGGTATTGGTCACTTCAATAGTAATTTGATTCTCGCCTTTTTTAATGGCTTTACTAATTTCTAACCGATGTGGAGCAGTCCACAGCGTACCGCAGTTTATTCCATTGATTTTTACTTCGGCGATACTAGAGAAATCACCCAAATCAAGCCAGATTTTATCTTTAAGGTCTCCATTGAAGGTGAAATTTTTGCTGTATGTTGCAGTTCCCGAATAGTATTTCACTAAACTGTCGCTGCTTTTTGTCCAATCGCTTAAGTCGTTAAAAATGATAGGCTTTGAGGGGCCAGCATAAGCGGTGTCGAATTTGGCTTGCCATGATTTGGAAATATCTTGAATGGTTTTAAAATTAGACCAGTTGTTTCCCTCTTTAGAAGCCTTTTGGGTTGTTGATTCTTCAAATAGAATAAATACAGATTGATTTGCTTCCAGTTTTAAATTGAAAACAGTTCTACCATCAATCAAAGACCACCGTTTTATTTTAGTTTTTTCATTGGTTACAGCATTATAAATCATTGGGACTTTATCCGCTGTACGTAATGAAAACCTAAATTCCCTAGGCCTATTTTCTTGATTCGAGAGGAAATAAATATCAAGTTCACTATTTTTTCGATGTGTATAAGCGACATTTTTTGCGTAACTAATTGGTTCAGAAATGGCTCCATTTTCTATTGAATAAAAATCTGGATTCAATCCTAAAACGCCGAATGTTTCACCAAAAAATGGGGCTTTAAAAATTTGTCCTAAACCTAACTTCTTTTTATAAACTGGTCGACCATTATTTTTATAAGACTCAAAATTCCCTTCCCAAATTTCTTCTATAACTTTATTGAATTCAGTTTCATTAACTTGTTTAATTCCATTTTGGTACAGCGGTTTATCTGCAATAATTACTTTAGCACCGGCCTTAATCAATTCTAAAAGTTTTTTAATCGTTTGATAGCTGATGTATTGATAATTCGGATTCATTTTCATAAAACCAGGTATAACCAAAATTTTATAAGTTGCACCGCTTTCAAAAACAACATTGCCATCTTTAACGGTTGCCGTACTCAATACATCAGGATTAAAACTATCGTATGCATAGCCCCGCAGTGGATTTACCCAGTTTTCGGGATCAGCCATGTTTGCCGAATGTGTTACACCAGCAGGAATTTGCCTTAAAGGTTCACCAATATTTGCCAAACGTTTCTTTTCAGCCTCCACTACATCTGCACCAAAAATGCCGGGCAAAGTCTCAACCAAACGATCTGGTAAAACTGAACGGCGGGGTAATTCTTCTCCAGTGAAAACGGCGATGTCGACAACTGGTTTGCCCTGTTGAAGTAAATTTTGAGTCCGTTCTGCATATTCGATCCAGGCTTTTCCCGCCTTCCACCAGGTTTGATCGCGTTGAAAGTAAAGCCCCACTCCATCTAAAGTCATACCTGGTTTCCGATCTGTCCAGGGATTATGTGTAAAAACATGATACACCAGTTTATTGATCCCAAGGGCATAATTACGATCCTGCAAGGTTTTCATATTTGCAGGACTTTCGTTCCAATCCATCCGAACGGTGGTAAATGCCTCCGCCTGGATAATGTTTTTTCCATAAATATGTGCCCCTGAAATGGCATCCAACATATCGTTTGGTTTATCATGTGTAGGGCTGTTTAGCCAAAATTCGCCCATCGGGATGTCAACCGTTTTGTAATGCATTAAACCATCGCTCATCATCGTTGGTGCAATACTTTCTGCCGTAAAAGTTACGCCCCGCTCTTTTGCCAATTTCGCCAGCGTTTTATAAAACTGATCAACAACCAATTCAGAAATCGTTTTTCTTACATCATAGAGGAAGTTTTCGGATACCCACGCATTTTCTACTGGTAATCCGGTCATGATGGGTAAATAAGGCGTTAAATCGTAACCTCTACGCTTTAAAAACTCAGCCTTGAATACTGGCGACCAGTTCTGACTCCCACACTCCCAGCTATCTACGTGGAAAACACTTAATACTTTTTTCGCTATTTCTGGTCCACCGTGTTTTAAAGCTTCGCCATACCAATTCTCGAATTGTAGTTTTACCGCTTCTGGATTAAATTTATCACATTCTAATCCTTTTCCACCACCACCAGTTGCATTGGTATGTCCTGTAGAAGTATGGCCAAGCCTTAAGATTGTCCAATTGCCTTTTGGTACCGACCAATTTAAAGTTCCGTCTGGATTTAATTTATCCGTTAGGTTTATGATTTTATTCAGGGGAACACAGAAGTTATTAGCAATTTGTGCTTCTGTGCTTCTTTTACTCACCCGCCAAATAGAACCGTTTTTACCTTCAAACTGATTGATTTGTGCTT
Organism: Pedobacter psychrodurus; assembly: GCF_004331735.1. Taxonomy (GTDB): domain Bacteria; phylum Bacteroidota; class Bacteroidia; order Sphingobacteriales; family Sphingobacteriaceae; genus Pedobacter; species Pedobacter psychrodurus. The sequence continues at coordinate 287,768 of NZ_SJSO01000004.1, read as the reverse complement.
CGGATGATAATTCGAGGTTCAAGAGTTTTAAAGAAGGTTTCCATTTGGCTGCATCTAGATCTTCTGAACCCGGTTCTGAGCCTTTTTTATCGTAAATAAACCTGAAAAACTTAGCCGTTGTAGGTGCAATGGAATGTGTTATATCTTCATCTGTATCTTGCCAGCCGTGACGGGGCGCTTCTAACCTACCTATGGGTCGGAAATTTTTTCCGTCATCACTTACCCCAATGGCTAAACGCTGCGCCTGATAATTGTTTCCACTGATTTTAATGGTTACCGTTCTGCAAGTAAAGGGTTTCGCAAATTCGTACTGAATATAACAAGGCTCATTTGAACCAAAATTTTTCTTATTCCCAAGTTGGACCAAGCCTGTTGCATCAGTACCGTTGCTCGCTGTAATTTTTGGGATAACCGTTCTTGTTGAAATGTTTTCGCCAACTGGCGATGGATAAGCGTAAACCGCTATATCTTTATAATAATTTTCTTTTGATTCAGGTTGAGGTAAAGTGATTTTAGTGTTTGAATTACTGATGTTTATCTTTGACCATACTACCTTTTGCTTGGAAAGCGCTGGTGTAATCCATGGGCCACCAGCCAATGCGAAACCATCACTCACATGCATTCCCAATTTCAGGTTTAAGCGTTTGGCTTCAGCCATCGCAAACTCAACCATTTTCCACCATTCAGGTGTTAGCTGAACTGCAGGTGGCGAATAAACTGGCGTTTTATCTGGTCCTTGAATGCTCATTAAGTATGCACCTGCAATACTATTTGATTTCATTGCCTCTAAGTCGGCAGTGATGCCCTCTTTTGAGACTCCTCCTTTTACCCAATACCAAAATACCCAAGGTTTTGCGTTTTCATTTTGTTGCGCAAAAACAGTTACCGAAAAGCTACAGCTTGCCAACAAAGTGAATATTAGAATTTTGCTAAACCTTAATTTCATTATTTTACCTTATTACCATTGTAAGAATTGGTTTTAACACCTGAAGCAATTTTTCTTAACAGCTTGCCACCCCGAAAAGTCGGGACAGGCTGTCGTTCCTCTCCGAAAAATCGGAGCAAGCTCTCGCATCCGATAGCTATCGGATGACGAAATATATTTATTTGTGTGCGATTTTATAACCTCTTAAGCCGAAATAAAGAATAACTAAAAAACAGACTAATGGAATGCTGTAGCCGATCTGGATATTATCTCCATACACATCGATTAAACTGCCCATTCCAAATGGTAAAATTGCACCACCAACAATAGACATGATGAGCCAGGAAGAACCTGGTTTTGTATCATCACCGATTCCATCAATTCCTAGGGCAAAAATGGTTGGAAACATAATTGACATAAAGAATCCAATAGCACCTAAAGCATAAACTACATAAGAACCTTTACCTAAAATGGCAACCAAACACAAGATTATTGATATAATTGCATAAATCACAAGCAATTTATTTGACGATATAAACTGTAAGAGCGCCGTTCCTGCGAAACGGCCAGCGGTAAATAAAAATCCATAAACAACCAAATATGATGCAGCTGTTTTTTCGTCAAAACCACCGCCCTGTTGTGCCATCCTAATGAAAAAACTGGTTACGCAAACCTGTGCACCAACATAGAAAAACTGGGCAACAACCGCCCATTTTAGATGTTTATGCCTTAATGCGCCAAAAAAACTTCCTTTAGCTTCGCCATCTATACTTTTTGTTTTAATTTCAGGAAGGTGAATAAAGTAAAATACTACTGCTATTACCAATAAAACAATCCCTAAGGTGATGTATGGCGTTTTAACTGATGCTGCCTCTTCCAAGAAATAACTGTTTCTAGTTGCATCTGTCATGGCGGCCAATTCTTCTTTAGTGTGTGATTTGCCTGAAAGAATAAACAATCCACCTATCATTGGTGCAACCATTGCTGCCAACCCATTAAAAGATGCAGCAAGATTTAATCTACTCGTTGCTTTTGCAGGATCGCCCAATACAGCGGCATAAGGATTTGCTGAAGTTTCGAGCATGGTTAAACCACAACCAATGATAAAAAGCGCAATCAAAAATGTAATGTACGACAGGTTATTAGCAGCTGGTACAAATAGAAATGCACCGAAAGCAAAAGCTAGCAAGCCTGAAATCATAGTCGCTTTATATCCCCATTTTTTCAAAACCATTCCGGCAGGAATAGCCATTAAAAAATAAGCGAGGAAAACAGAGGTATCGATTAAAGTCGATTGTCTGTTATTTAGATTACAGGCTTTTTTTAGGTGTGGAATCAGAATCGAATCGAGGTTATGCGCCATTCCCCAAAGGAAAAACAAGCTTATTACGAGTATAAACGGTAATAAATACTTTTTTCCTGATGACGAATCGCCCTCAGTTACAATTTCTGGCTGTGTGGTTATTGGTTCATTAGTCATTGGTTCATTAGTGTGTTTAGTTCGTTGTTATTGATTAATTATTCCTTTGTATATTATTATTAGTTCATAGGTGTAAATCGTTCATTGTAATGCTGTTATTAAAACTATCGCTATATGCACCCAAACAAATGAACTATTGACCATTGAACTAATGAACTTTTTTCTTCACCACCAAAAGATGATCGCAAACTAATACAACTTCCCCATGCTGGTTAATGATTTCTACATGTTCAGTTACAGTGCCATAGGCTGGTCTTTTGCTATCTCCTTTTTCAGCAATTGTGATTGCTGAATGAATGGTATCGCCAATGAAAACAGGTTTTACAAAACGCAGTTTATCATATCCTTTACTCATGGCCTCAGGATTGATTTCTGATGCAGTTAAACCGATCCCAATACTAAAGACCATTGTTCCGTGTGCAATTCTTTGCTTAAATGGCTGTGTAGCACACCATTCTGCATCCATGTGGTGTGGAAAGAAATCACCGGTATGACCTGCATGAACTACAAAATCGGTTTCCGTTATCGTGCGGCCTAGTGTTACACGTTTATCCTGTAATTGATAATCTTCAAAAAATGTTGATTTGAAATACATAATTTTATTTTATTCCGTCATTGCGAGCTTTTGATTTTTCATCAAAGCGAAGCAATCTTTCTTGCAAACAGATTGCTTCGTCGTGCCTTCTCGCAATGACGATTTAATTATTCCTTAACTTTTACTCCTCCAGTATCACTCGATTGATAAGCACTTTCTACAACTGCCATGGTTTGAATTACATCTTCAACACTGGTTTGCAAAACATCCGTTGAACCTTCGTTATACCGCATCAAATTGGCCATAGTTCCAATAAAAGCCTCTGGAAACCAAGAGCCCTCAAGCTTAACTGTTTGCCATTCCGGAGATTTTCCATCTTCAACCAGGCAATATTCAAAAACATCAGGTACACCATGGGGATAATCCATTAACAAGCCAATTTTAGCTACTATTGCACCTTTTGTTCCCTCCCATTTAATATAACTTTCCTGGTGATTCGGACCGAAATCGTGATCATGATTGGTGTTAATTACGGCATGCATGGTATCGCCGTAATCAAATAAAATGGTAGAACGTGATGAGGATAAATTCTTTGCCGGATGTTTTAATGTTTTGGCTAGAATACTTTCCGGATTACCTAAAAACGAACGGATTAAATCCACATAGTGAATGCTGTGGTACTGGATTTCTAAACGTGGGTGAATAATCACATGAGGAAAAATTTCCCAAGGTGTTTTAACGGTTACGCGAACTTCCATATCATATAATTCGCCAATTAATCCTTTATCGATCAGGTATTTTGCCGCACTTACAAATGGTGCAAAACGCAATTGAAAGTTTATGGCTGCTTTTAAGTTTTTCGCGCTACATAATTCGAGGATTTCTTTTGCCTGGGCAAAATCATCACCCATCGGTTTTTGGATCAACACCGCACTTCCATTGGGTAGCTGTTTTAGCGTTTCAATGTACTGTTCGGGCATGATGGTTAAATCGTAAACGGCGTTTGCTGGAGCCAGTTTTACCGCCTCAGCAACCGAATTGTAAACATTCGGAATACCGAAAGCATCTGCCAGTTTTTGTGCCCTTTCTTTAGTTCTGTTTACAATACCGTGCACTTCAAATCCGGCAATTTTATAGGCAGGAAGATGTGCATCAGATACAATTCCACCTGCACCAATAATAATGATGGGTTGCTTTGTTTCAGGTAGTTCTGGCTTATATTTTATATCAATACTCATTTGTCAATTTCGTTAATCTGATCTTGTGCAAGCTGAATCAATTCTTCAGTAGATTGATTTGTATTAATAGCCTGCAAAACCATCTGATCGATTATGGCCGCTATTGCAGCCCAATTTGTTTTCTGAGGTAACATATTGGCTACCTCATGCAGTTGTTCTAATTTGTGGTAATAAGGAATTACTTTATTGATTTCTTCATCTTTCCAAGTTGAAATCCGGCAACCAATTCCGCCCGCTAAAGTGAGTTGTTTATCCTGCTCTTTGGCCAAGGCAAAACGAAGAAAATCGTATGCGATATCTTTGTTTTTACTACCCTTAGCAATGGTGTAAAGCCAATAAACATTTAAAGAAGCAGATTTTTTGTCAATCGCGGAGGGCAATAATTCTACATCGATTTTGCCTTTAACTTTAGAATTTGGATCCACTTCGCATATAGCTGCAAAACCAAACCAATTGATCATCATCGCAGCTTCACCCTGTGAAAAGGCCATTCCGGCACCTACAGATTCAAACGCTGCTGATTTTGGATGAATAGCAGTTTTATCGTTAACAATTGTGCGATAGAAATTAAGCCCATCAATTGCAGCCCGTGTATTAACCTGAATATGGTCATGTTTGTCAACCAAGTTGCCACCTCTGGTCCATAATTGCAGGCAAAAATCAAACACGGTATTATGCCCATCAGGATAACATGCAAAGATACTTCCGTAAAGATTATTCAGCGGGCGATTGAAGAACCTGGCGATCTGATGAAAATCTTCCCAGGTTTTGGGTACTTCTAAAGTTTTACCGAATTGAGCAAAATAATTGGCTTTTTCAGTTTCGTTTTCGAACAGATCTTTCCTGTAAACGAAACATTCAGGGCCATCGTGAAATGGTAAACCCACTATTTCCCAGCCGAAACGTTGTAAACCTAAAAGTGACTTGCTCCATCCTCTCGGAAAATCATCTGGTTTATTTTTATTGATGTAGGGATTTAAAACTTCGAAATCCTGATCGTTATAGCCTTCCAAAACCCAATCGGTGCTGATATGTGCTATATCAAAGTCGCCATTGACTAAACCTTTCTTGGTAATTGTACTGTCGTAAAGCTCGTGTAGATCCATCACCACCATCTCCAATTTCAGCTTACAACCCGAAAATATGCAATATTGATCCCAAAATTTCTGCATGGCAGACTCAAAAGGAGCAAATTTACGAACGGCTATTCTGAAAGTGTCTACCTGGTTATGCATTTGCAGTTGTATGCTGTGTTATAAATTCTTTGATAATTTTCTCGTTATCCTGTCCCAATTTAGGCGAACCTTTTGACGAGGTAAGCAACTCGCCATCAATACGGATTGGGCATCTGGTAGTCTTATATTTGTAACCATCCATCATTTCTACTTCCTGTATCATGTTCAAAACCTTAAAACCATCGTGAGCCATTAATGCATTCCAGTTCAAAACATCGGCACACCAGATATCAGCTGGTTCCAGTATTGAAAGCCAGTTTTCGGTGCTTGCAGATAAAAGATGTTCGGCTAAAATTGCCTTAATCTCATTCCGTTTATCGAATGCTTCGCTTACGTCCACGTAATCTTCCAATTTCTCGCAACCAAGTAAATTTCCCAATTGTGGAATTGATCCCATCGCCAAGGCTAAATATCCGTTTTCTGTTTGATAAATACCATAAGGAGCACCTAAATATGCATTGGCATTGTTCTTTTTTGAACGTTCGGGTAAGCTTCCTCCATCATTCATAAAGGTGGTAATGGTTTCGAACTGAAAATCGTAGGCCGATTCCATCATGCTTACCTGTACAAATCCACCCTCATTTTTTATGGCTTTACGGTACAAACAGGCTAAAAGTCCTTGCGCTAAATGTGCCCCAGCCAACATATCTATAATGGATAAGCCCATGGCTACAGGGCCACTATCTGCATTTCCAGTTAGAGAAGTTAATCCAGTAACGGATTGTAATAACAAATCCTGGCCAGGTTTATTTTTCCATTCCGTGTCTGTTCCATAGCCAGAAATTTCTCCATAAATAATTGAAGGATTTAAGGCGGTAACCGATTGATAATCGAAACCTAAGCGCTCCATTACACCTGGACGGAAGTTATGGATCATTACATCTGCCTTTTTTAGCAGTTCGCGGACCATTTCGCAATCTTCTTCGCTTTTTAAATCAACTTCAAAGCTCTCTTTATTTCTATTGATAGCATGAAAAACCGACGATTCGCCATTCATAATCAGGTTCGAGGTATACAGCGTACGGCAGATATCGCCAACACCTAAACGCTCAATTTTGATTACACGTGCACCCATGTCTGCCAAACGCAAGCCTGCCGATGGGCCAGAAAGAAACTGGCTGAAATCGATAACTAAATAATCTTCAAGCGGTCTCATAATTTTATTTATTTAATATCAGTCGTCGTTTTGAGTATAGGGCGGTCGTCATCTCGACCGTAGCGGAGAGACCTTTTAAACTATGTTCAAAGATTTCTCCATTCCGCTTCGCTTCAGTCGAAATGACGACCGATTTTTAATTCATTTTATTTTTCGTTTGTCATTCTGAGCTTGTCGAAGAACTTTTTCTGCTACGTTTCGACAGGCTCAACGTGACAACTACGTTAATTCAAACTCTTTATTAATCTCTGACGTATTTTCCCCAAGTTTTGGTGCTGCTTTCGCTGCAAATAATTTTTCGTTATCTAACCTAATCGGACTAACGGTTGTCTTGATTATTTTGCTCCCACCTAAATCCAATTGCTGCTCTATATCAAGGTTTTTGTAAGTACTCAAAGCTGTTGCCGTTTGATAATTCAATACTTCAGCGCACCAGATTCCGTGATTTTCTAACAGTTCGACCCAGGTTTTGGTATTTTCCTTTTTAAAAGTGTCAGCCAAACGGATAATCAATTTATCACGATTTTCAAAGGCTGAACCCGCCTCAACATACAAATCAGTGATATCGCAATTAATTATTGCACAGATATTTGGGAGATTACCCATTGCCATTGCGATATAACCATCGGCAGTTTCGTACATGCCATAAGGTGCACTTAAGTAGGCGTGCGCGCTTCCCTTTGCCCCGCTTCTATCGGGTAATTTTCCACCATCGTTTAGGTAAGTGGTTAATACCTCAAATTGCACATCCAAAACCGATTCTAATAAACTTACTTCAACCAGAACGCTTTTGTTTGTTTTTGTCCTTTTGATCAAAGCAGCCATTATTCCTTGCGCTAAATGGTTTCCACACATAATGTCAGAAACGGAAAGACCAAATGGAACAGGTCCATCGACATCAACACCCGATAAAAAAGTAAGACCTGAGACTGATTGAACCAATAAGTCCTGACCAGGTTTATTTTTCCATGGTCCTTCATTCCCATAGCCCGTTACCACACCATAAACAATTTTGGGATTAATATTTTGTACCGTCTCGTAATCCAACCCAATTTTTTCCATTACACCTGGACGGAAATTATGCGTCATTACATCGGCTTCGCGGATTAGTTTTTTCAGTCTTTCTAAATCATCAGGATTCTTTAAATCTGCAGCGTAGCTTTCTTTATTGCGGTTTATCGTATGAAAAAGCAAGCTATCTTCATCTACAAAAAGATTTTTAATGGATAGTTGTCTACAAGCGTCTCCTGTTTTTGGTCGCTCAATTTTGATTACACGTGCGCCTAAATCAGCCAGTTTTAAACCAGCCGACGGTCCTGCCAAAAACTGGCAAAACTCTAAAACCAAAAGTCCTTCTAGCGGCTTGTTCATGATAATACTAAGCTTTTAGATTTCTGATATAATACATTTATGGCTGTTAAAACCTGAATTTCATCTCCGCCTTTCATTAAATAATCGCGAACAACATCACCTGCATGATCTTGAAAATACATGGAACCATGGTACCGCGGACGAAGGAATGCCCTTTGTAAAGCTGGTAAAGTGTTTAAAAAATAATTCTGACTCTGGCGGTTTACTTCTTCGTTTTTCCAGGCAGCTAAATACCCAGGTTGACCACCACTTTCAAAAAACAAAGTAGCTTGACAAGCTGGTGAACCTACAAATTCTACATATTTAGCAGCCATCTCCAATTCATCGCATTTAGCAGAAATGGCCAAACCGGTTCCACCTAAAGTGCTTCGAAGGTTGGTTTTTCCATCTAAACTAATCATATCGTGAAAATGCAAGTTTTTGCGGGCATAACCATTACGCGAATAGTTCGAATAACCGTAAGCAAAAGGACAATAAACAATTTCGTCACTTAAAGTCATTGCCTCATACACCTGAATCGGGTTTCTGTCAAAATTTGCCTTATCCATTTTTGAAGCCAGCTCACGGTACATTTTCAAAACTTTAACACCTGTTTCTGCGGAAACCACTTCTTCATCATTTTGGCAGGGATCTTCGCCAAATGAGCAGCAAAGCGTATAAAAATTCATTAAAACGTCAATCGGAATGCCCGCAAAGGCTACTAAACCGCTATTGGCAAGTGACAATAAATCGTCGAAAGATTTAGGCAGTTGCAATCCTTTTTCGGCAAGTAAATCTGGCCTTGAAGCGGCAACCGGTGTTGCTGCATCTATAGGCAAGGCCCATAAGTGATCATCATAAGTGTAACTTTCGTAAGATTGGCCAACAGAATTTTCTTCCTGATCTTTTAAATATTCATCAGAGAGGTAAAAATCTAAAGGCACAATAGATTTTGTTTTAGCTGCAAAACCCGCCCAAGGATGATCAATAACCAATAAATCGAACCGTTCAGCTAATTCCTGGATCGAAAAATCGGCAAATTGCTGCAAACTTCTTTTCTCCCAAGTGATGTGAACATTCGGATGCAATTCAGAAAACCGCTGTGCCGTTGCCACCATGGGCAAAAGCCCACGACTATGGTTCCAGGTTATTCCTTTTAAGTTAATCGTATTCTCCACTTTATTTTTATCTAATGGTTGGTGTCTCCACCAACCATGTTATTATTTTATTTAATTATTTCGGTCGGTGAGACACCAACCGATAGATTCTTCTATTTTCTCTAATGGTTGGTGTCTCCACCGACCATTTTTTTATTATCCACCAGGCCAAATATTATATTGTGTTTCGTGAGGACACGAACCATGGCCTCTCTCCCCTTTATTTCCCAGTATTAATTATAATCGATGAAGAAACCAAACCAGCAGATGTTGCCGTTAGTTTAATTGTTCCTGTTTTTTCTGTTGACTGTAGTATGGCTAAACATAAACCATGAAATGCTTTACGGTAATTGGCTTTAAAAGGCTCAACACTTGCCTGAAACCCATTATCAACACCTGCAATAAAACCAACACCATCTATTTTAAAATCGACTAAATTATCGGCGTTTGGCACTACATTTCCTGCAGCATCTAAAATGCGGACAGTAACAAAAGATAAATCCTTACCATCAGCTTTTATGTTCTTTCTATCGGCTATTAGTTCTATTTTCGCCGGATCTCCTGCTGTTTTCACTTCACGTATTAAAACCTCTTTCCCGTTTTTACGCGATAAAGCCTTTAAAGTTCCTGGTTCAAAATTCACGTTCCACAATACATGCAGTTCATCACCTTGTTTTGACCTTTTACCTAATGATTTCCCGTTCAGGTAAAGTTCTACTTCATCGGCATTGTTGTAATAAGTCCAAACGTCAACAGATTTTCCCTGTTTCCAGTTCCAATGTGGCAAAATATGCAGTACAGGTTTGTTGGTCCATTCGCTTTGATACATGTAGTATGAATCTTTCGGGAAACCTGCCAAATCAACGATTCCGAAGTACGAACTTCTGGCTGGCCAGGGATATGGTAGCGGTTCGCCGAGGTAATCAAAGCCTGTCCAAACAAATAAGCCAGATACGTGATCATATTTCTTAGCTGCTGCCCAGGTTTCTTCATGTGTAGAGCCCCAGTATGCCGAAACATTATCATAAGCAGATGCCGACCATTCACTGTTACCTTCGGTAAATTTTGTTTTTCCATCTTTTGGCCAACGGCGGATGGTATCGGCAGTATCGTAAAAACCCCTGGTTTCCAAAGCAGAAGTAGTTTCTGTTGCTAAAAATTTAACGCCCGGATAATTTTTAGGGAAATCTTTGTAAAGTTTGTGGTTGTAGTTTAATCCATAAATATCTAGCGCATTGGCTTGATAGATAAAATTCTTTTCAGCTTTTGTTTCGGTTAACGCCGAAATTACCGGACGTGTTTTATCCAGATTTTTAACAATACCTACAAGCTCTTTTGTAATCGCCATACCTGTGCTATCAAACTGCTCACGGATTTCGTTACCGATGCTCCAGAGAATAATCGATGGATGGTTACGATCGCGTTTAATCATATCTTCCAAATCACTTTTATGCCATTGCGGAAAGTTTAAATGGTAATCATTTTTGGTTTTCTTTTTCACCCACATATCAAAAGCCTCATCCATTACAAGGAAGCCCATTTTGTCGCATAAATCTAAAAATTCAGGGGCAGGTGGATTGTGTGCCGTACGGATGGCATTCGCCCCCATTGCTTTCATCATTTCCAGTTGGCGTTCCATTGCCCGAACATTTATTGCAGCCCCTAAAGCTCCTAAATCGTGGTGCAGGCAGACGCCCAAAATTTTCATTGGTTTCCCATTTAAAGAGAAGCCTTTTTGTGCGTCGAAATTGAAAGAACGAATGCCAAATTTGGTTTCGTAAGTATCAATTACTTTTCCGCTTTGAAGAATTTGAGTAACTAATTTATATTGGTAAGGATTTTCAACAGACCAAAGTGTTGGGTTTTTAATATCCAGCGTTCCGTTTACCGCTGTTCCCGAAGTGTCAACTTTAAGAGTTTGAGGTTTACTTTTGATAAGCAATTTTCCTGCTGAGCTATAAACTGAATTGATTACAAGAACAGATTGTGATTTCAAAGTTTTGTTCTGAATCTGCGTTTGCACATCAAGTTTCCCTGAATTGTTAGTAGTTATAAAAGTTCCCCAATTGGAAACCGCAACTTTCGCTGTTGAGGTTAACCAAACGTTTCTGTAAATCCCCGAACCTGAATACCATCGAGAATCTGGCTGAGCAGAATTATCAACTTTAACCGCAATGATGTTTTTCCCGGTTTTCAAAAACTTGCTTATTTCGTAAGAAAATGAGGAATAACCATACGGCCTTTTGCCCAAATATTTTCCATTAACCCAAACTTTGCTGTTCTTGTAAACGCCATCAAATTCGATGGTAATCAATCTGTTTTTAAAATTGGCTGGCGCTATAAATCCCTTTCTATACCAGCCGATGCCTGTGGGTAAACCACCGCCCTCTGGTTTGGCAGGATTTTTCTCATCAAATTTACCTTCGATGCTCCAATCGTGTGGTAAGGTGAGTTTTCTCCATTTAAGATCGTTATATGTTGGAGATTTAGCATTCGATTCATCACCTAAGAAGAATTTCCAGTTTTTGTTAAAGCTTGTTCTTGATCTAATGTCATCGTCATTGCGAGCCCGATTTTTCATCGGGAGAAGCAATCTTTCATGTAAAATAGATTGCTTCGTCGCGCCTCCTCGCAATGACGGAAATATGATCTTCATTGCGAGGCTGGGAATGTACGAGCCGAAGCAATCTGACTTCGCAGATGAGTTTGTTTTTTCGAAAGTTCGTGACTTCGCTTCAGTCGAAATAACGCCAAAAGACATCACCATTAAAAGCGTCAAACCAAAAAATCTATATTTAAATTGAGAACTCATCATTTTAGTTTTTCATTTCGCTTACAAAATTTAATGTGCTTTTACCTAAATCTTTCGATGTAGCAACGGCAATTCCGCGTTGATCTTGCTTGTTTACGGCGCAGTAAAAATGATATACTGTGCCCTTATACTTCAAAACGAAAGATTTATGTGCATACAATTCATCATATTTTTCTGATGATTCAATCAGGTTATCGCCTGTCCAGTCGGTCCAGTTTACCAGATCATTTGAGACTGCAAAACGGTTAAAGGAGCCTTTTCTATCTTGCCAAAACGCCCCGAAGTAAAACATTACCCAGGTTCCGTTAATCTTTTGGATTACAGCATCTCCTGTAATGCCGATTGGATGATGAACCACGGGGTTTTTATTGAAACGCTGCCAATGAACCATATCGTCAGAAACTGCCATACCAATTCGCTCGTACCAGCGTGTTTTTTTATTATTCACCAACGAATCGCCAACAGCATTATAGTACATCACGAATGCATGGCCAGTAAGTTTTTGTTTATCTTCAATTACTGTGCTTTTAAAAAGTTTGTTGCGGTTTTCCCACCAGCGCACGTCAGCATCGCCAGAAGCTAAAACAGGTTTATCTAACCGACTCCACTCTTGAACTACTGATGGATTTTTGCTTGTATAGGCCATTCCAATTGACAAAGGCTCCACTTCATAACCTTTTTCCTTACCACCGAAATACGACATCCAATATTTGCCATCGAATTGATTTACACCATAATTCCCACCCCATTTGGTATCTAGTAATGCATTATAACCTGCTTTTTGGTTATCGTCCCAATTGCCTTCGTTGCCAAACGACATCAGTTTGCCTTGATTTTCCCAATGCAATAAATCTTTACTTTTCGCCAACCAGGTTTCGTAACCGCGACCGCTAAAAATTAAATAGGTCATGTACCAATCTTTATCCTTCCTAAATATAGTTGGGCAATCCATTTTATGGTCTTTATCTTCAGGAACCATTACCAGACCATATTTATAAGGTGTTTTTACTTCCTGATAAATCTTTTCCATGGTTTCTGTTGAAACAGGATTAGCGGTTTGAGCATTCAATTTTAATGCACTAACAAAAAGAAAAAGTGTGATGATTATCTTTTTCATTTGTAATCAAGATTAAATTTATAATAACCTGATCCTATAGCCACCTTGCTTTTGCCATTTTCTACTCCTGCATCGTCAACTGATGAATTGTATTCTTCTGAGATATTATATTTCGGTAAAACCGGAAAATAAACTGTAGCTTTTGTATTTACCGGAATGTTGACTTCCAAAGTGAAATTTTTAGCTGTTTTTGTCCATTTGGTTGATATTTTACCATAAGGAGAATCGTAATTCACATCAGCAAAATTTAAATCACCCACCACTTCTGGCTCGATTTTAATATGGTTAAAGGCAATCGAATTTTCTTCCTGACGGATACCACCAATACCACTGTATAGCCATTCCATTAAGTGTCCCAGCATAAAATGATTGTTAGATACTGTTGGCAAGGCCGCCCACGATTCTGTTAAGGCTGTAGCACCTTTGGCAAGCTGCATACCATAACCAGGCACATCAGAACGGCTGTTCATGTCGAAAATCACATCCGATTTTCCGGCATCTTCTAAAACACGTAACATATAACGGTAGCCAATATCACCAGCTGTTAAACTGTTTTTACGATCTCTGATGTCTTTAACCAAATTCTCGATCACGGCATTTTTATCTTTTTCTTCAACCAGTTTCATATAAACAGCCATCGCATTTGCTGCCTGCGAACCTGTTGCATACTGTTTGGTTTTTGCATCGAAAAATTTATTATTGAAAACATTTCTGACTTCGACGGCAAGTTTTGCATAGGCCAGCGCATCCGCTTTTTTACCTAAAAGTGTGGCTATTTTTTCGAGGATATTTAAATCATAGTAATAAATTGCTGTTCCGGTTACGCCCATTGGGGTTAGTTGAGAAACGCCAGGAGGGTTTGGCCCTAAATCGTACCAATCGCCTAAGCCCTGCGACAAGATGTTACCTTTGGCTTTAGTACCAAGATAACTAATGTACCGCTGCATCATCGGGTAATAATCAATCATCGCCTGTTTATCGCCATACCATTGATATAAATACCACGGCATCAAAATCCCACTGCTGCCCCACTCCGGTGAATCGCGGAACATATCGCCACCCCATTCGAACTTTACATATTCAGGAGCAATTTCAGGGATCAAGCCACTAACCAATTGCGAGTTTTTCATATCCTGCAAGGCTTTTTTAAACAAGGGTGCAGCATTATAATTGTACCGTACAGAACTTCCCATTAAATGAAGCTCTTCTAACCAGCCCAATTTTTCGCGGTGCGGACAGTCGGTAAACACACTCACCATGTTACTTTTAATGGCCCAATCGATCAAACTGAAAGTTTTATTAAACAATTCGTTAGAAGAAGAAAATTTACCCACTTGCTGAGCTGCATTCCTAATATGTAAGGATTTTAAATCTTCGATTACTACTTTGCCTGAAGTGTTATCTTTATCAATTGGAACTCCTCCTTTAACTTGAAGATACCTAAATCCGGTATAAAAGAATTTTGGTCGCCAGGTTTCTAAACCCTCCCCTTTTAATATGTAGGTAAAATAAGATGGTCCACCAATGTTTTTTTGTGTTACCGAACCATCGGCTTTTAATAGTTCAGCTGGTGTGATGCGAACAGTATCGCCTTTTTTACCTCGAACTTTTAATTCGATAATGGCAGAAGCGTTCTGGCCCATATCGTAAACCCATTCATTATTGGCTACCGAAGTAACATTTTGTGCCGTGAAATTTTCAAAAATCTTTATTGGTTCTTCTTTCTGTGCATTCAGTTTTGGTCCATCAACCAATAAAGCAGATTTCCATTTCAAATCGTTAAAACCAGCCAAATCCCAGCCTTTTTGCTCGAGATTAGCATTATAATCCTCACCACCATAAATACTCGAAAAAGTAATGGGCGATGGTGCAGTTTTCCAGCCCTGGTTACTTACGATATTGGCTGCAGTACCATCGCTATATTCAATCAGTAATCTGCAGATCATTTTTGGGTAACCAAAAGCCACTTTTAATTTTCTATAGCGCTCTTTAACTGGTGGAACATAATAAAAACCGTTGCCCAGCATCACACCAATTGCATTTTCACCTTTCTTAAGCTGCCTGGTTAAATCATATGTAATGTACAAAGCCTCTTTATCGTATTTTGTCCAGCCGGGAGCCAGGAAATCGTTGCCAACTTTCGATCCGTTTAAACTCATTTCGAAATGACCTAAACCAGAAATAAATGCAGTTGCCTTTTTTATTGGCTTGGTCACCGTAAAACCCTTACGGAACATGGGCAGAACGTTGTTGCTATTGTGTTTATCTTTTTTACCGTCAGTTGGTAAGCTATTTACATTTGAATCGGCTAGTTTCTCGTAAGCAATCCATTTTGCTCCTTTCCAATCATCAGCAGGGCGTAATCCCATTTGCCAAAAGGCTGAAGTGCTCCAGGCAGATTGATTTCCAAAATTATCCCAAACGCGGACTTTCCAATAGTAAGTTTTGGTTGATAATAGCTTAATTCCTTTGTAAGGTATCTGAATCGATTGACCTGAATTCACTTTTTTAGTATCCCATACCTCGCCAATATTTTTATCCAAATTACTTTGACTGCGCGAAACTAAAACCTGGTAGGCAGCCTGCATCACATTATGCTTTGATGATTGCAATTTCCAGCTTAAACTTGGCGAAAACACATCAATTCCGATCGGATTATTCCGGTATTCACAATCTAATTGAGCAACTTTAATATCTTGCGCAAAAAGCGGAATGCTTAACAGATAAAGCCAAGAAAAAATTACGAGTTTACTCATCAACTGTTGTACACCATTTCGGTGTTTGGTTAGGTTTATAAATGGTTATCAGTGATATAATTTCTTCAAAAATAATTGCTCAATTCTGTTGAATTAAGCAATTTAAATTTCTTAACTTTAAATTGCTATCTCTAATTCAAATATAAATGTTTTTTTTAAATATGAAAACATATATTCGTATTTAAATTATGCGAAATCTTCCCTTGTATAAATAAGAAAGCATTTTGTATGTTTGAAATTGTAAAAAATACGCTACAGCCAAATTTAAACCCGCATGAACGAAAAAGAATCGAAGTACCAGGCCCCTGCTTTGGATAAAGGACTTGATATATTGGAGTATTTATCAGCACAATCTATCCCATTGTCTCAAACTGAAATTGCGATTGGTATTGAGAAAACGCCTAACGAAATTTATAGGATGTTGATGAGTTTAGAAAGTCGCGGCTATATTTTACGCGATGAGGTTTCGGGTAAATACAGGCTCTCGCTAAAGCTTTTTTACCTTTCACACCGGCACTCACCTATTGATGAGCTGCGTAAGGCTGCGCAGTTTCCACTGGAAGAACTGGCCAATAGCATTCGTCAGTCGTGCCATTTGAGTATTTTATACATGAACCAGGTAATGGTGATTATTCATGCCAAAAGTCCCGGGCCAATTGCGCTTTCTATTGAAGAGGGTAACTTGTTTCCATTGCCTTTAACCGCCTCGGGTAAGGTTTTATTGGCTTATATGCCCGAGGCTGAGCGTACAACAACCTTAAAAAACAATGTCATTTTTAAGAAATATGCCAAAGCACAGCAAGAGGATTTCTTAAGTTCTTTAACAGATATCCAGCAAACTGGCTCTTATTTTAAAAATAGTGATTCAGTTTCGGGTGTAACCGATATTTCAGTGCCTATAGGTATAGAAAGCAACAACGGTATTATCGCCTGTTTAACCATTTCGATGTTAAATGCTTTAAATGTAGATCAGACGATTGCAAATGATGTGATCCTCGCTGAGGCATACAAATGCGTTAAAAAGATAGAACAGCGGATTGGCGTTTAGACCCGTCTTCAACCTATCAGGTTTCAAAAACCTGATAGGTTTACCCAAGTAAACTTTTTGCTTTTTGGAAAGCAGTTGCAGCAGTTCTTTGGTTATTCCAGTCCCGCTTTTTGTTTCTGCTGATGAAGAATCAGCATCCACTTCAATCGGGTTTAGGTCGGTTATGACTGTGCTGCTATTAACAAAAAACCCATAGTTTAAGATTGCTTCCCCGAAAGGTCGGGACAGGCTCTCGGCAGAAAAAGCCTTCTCGCATCCGATAGCTATCGGATGACGAAACTACCCCGAATACTTCACCATATAATCCTTTCCTTTTTCGATTGTAACTTCATAAATTCCTTTGGAAACCTCTTTCACTTCCGCATCTTTTACAACTGGTTGTGTTTTACTTTTTATCTTTAGCTTACCTTCTCCTGTTGGTGAAGAAACTTTGATTTCTTTCTTGCTGCAAAACACCGAAATATCTCCGTTAGCTGTTGGTACTTTTCCTTCCATCCATTCCAAACCACCTAAATTTGGCTCGATAATGTAATTTTCGTAACCGGGTGATGTTGGTTGAACACCTAAATAATACTTCCCTAGCAAATAAATCGGACTGGCACCCCAGGCATGGCAAAGGCTTTTTCCAAATGGCCTGCCGTACATGGCTAAATGTTCTGCTCCTTTTTTATCAGGATTGTATTCTTCCCAAAAAGAAGTTGCACCCAATTTTAACATCCCACCCCAATAATTTTTCATTTCCTTTAGTACATAAGCTTGTTCGCCCATGGCACATAATGCTTCCAATTCATAAAAACGCATATAAGGCGTGGTGATTTTAGCGATCTGATCGTTGAGCAATACATTTTTTTTAACAGCCAGTTTTTGTTCAGGTGTAAAATAATCAAAGAAAATCCCAAACATATTGGCATAACGGGTTACATTGTCTGTTTGTTTATCATCAACGCGACTGTGTACCAACGCGCTTTTGTTCTGGTTCCAGTAAAGTTCAAAAATTTTGCTTTTCAGTTCTTTTGCCTGTTTATCGTATTTTGCAATTCCTGCTGTATCATTGGCCAATTTGGCGCATAGAGCCATCGTTTCTAAACTTCGTGCGTATAAAAGCTGTTCGAAACTCACTTCTCCGTCTTTACTTAGTTTATCTGCCCAATCGATAAAAATCCAATCGCCCGGCATCCATTCCAACAGACCGTTTTTATTCTTTCTTCCGTCGATGTAGGTCATAAGCGATTGCATTCGTGGATAAATATCCTGAACAAATTTTTGATCGCCCGTGAATTTATAATAATCGTAAATCCCTAAAAACCAGTAGAAAGAATAATCCATAATGGTATTGATGTGGGCTGTTACTGGATCTTTGCCACGCTGCGCCAACAAAGTTCTTTTAACTGTTGGTGCATCAAAAAACGAATAATAATTCATCAGATAACTTTGATAAGCATCGCCACTCCATACCCACCGATCGCGTTTTATCCCATCAATGAAAAACTCGCGGGTATTTAAATGAAAGGTATATTTGGCTACATCATAGATTTTATTTAGCTCCACATCCGAAGATTTAAAACTTCCGCGTTCTGTTACTGGTGAATACTCATATAACATGGAAATAGAATCGACTGTTACATTTCCAGTTGTTTGCCGGTTCACGTATCGAAATGCTTTCGAAAGTGGCATGATAGAATCTTTTTTCTGGGCCAGGTCGATATCAAGATAATCCAGAGTTTCACATTTATCAGTTGATAAGGCTTCTTCTTTCGATTCGCCATAATAAATGCTCAGTCTTCCTTTTCCTTTTAAACCATGTACTTTAATAAACCCGAAAGTTTCTTTTCCGAAATCAGAAACCGCACCCTTATTTATTTTTTCGGTTTTAACCTTCGATTGTGCTACTACGGGTAATTTAAATTGTGATGGCAATTTAGTCGGATCGGTTAAATTCCAGGAGCCTGCCGAAACAAAGGTGGTTCCTGATTTATCGGAAGTTTTTCCACTTGCATCAATCCATTCTTTATCTTCGAAAGTAGTTAGCCAGGTTTCATCAGAAACTATAGTTTTACCCTGAACAAAAATTGCTGGTACGTTTGCCTGATTATATACTTTTAAACTCAATTTATGCTTTCCGGCAGGGATCTGGATGCTTTTTGGAAAGCCGGAAATAGCCTGACCATCAATTTTCACATTGTAAGTTCCTTCTACAAATAGCCTTACTTCTTCAGCTTGAGCCAAATTGAATTCCTTATGAAAATCAACCAAAACATAGTGGCTATCCATTTTCCAAAACACCGGAAAGAACGAACCTCTTTCTGTTCTGCGGTTCTGCATTACATTGCTCATGTAGATATCGAAATCGCCGGGATACCATATCCATGAGGCTTTTTGGGCAAAAGCTGGTGCTATCAAACAAGTGAAAATTACCAGCAGAATTATTTTTTTTAAGTTTTTCATATTATTAGCTTATATATAATCGACGTACGTTAATTTGCGACGTCATTCCCGCGCAGGCGGGAATCTTAATGAACTATTGCATTAGGATTCCCAATCAAGTTGGGAATGACGATTACACGATTTAATGCCCATTAAAGAAAATGTAAAGTGCAACCATTACAATAGCAAGCGCAATCCACGAAATCCAAACTGTTCTATCAGGCTTTTCTATATTGGCCTCATGCTCTTCGTTAACTGTGTAAATGCTTGGTGATCTGTCAAGTAAGGAAATCAGTATCGCGATGATCAGTAATCCGGCAAAAATGAAAAACGACACCATCAGATAATGTGGCCAGATATATTTATCTGATGGTAAAATCCATAAATAAGTTACCCCAATGCCCAAACTTAGAATGGATCCGATTGAAAGTGTAAAATTTACCGCTTTTCTAGTGGTTCTTTTCCAGAAAACGGTTAGTAAAAATACAACCGATAATGGCGGTGCAATAAAACCCAAAACCGACTGAAAAACATCGAATAGATTTAATCCTTTAATGTTATCGATAGCTAAAACCACTACAACTGCAAAAATACAACCTGCCACAACTGCCCATCGGCCAATGCGGATAATCTGCTTGTTACTTGCTTGTGGATTGATTTTTTTTACGTAAATATCCATCGTAAAAACGGTACTTAACGAATTTAAGGATGAACCGATAGTACCCACCAAAACAGCAATCAGCACTACGATTACCAAACCATTCATGCCTGGAGGAAATAAATTGGTTACCATGGTCATGTAAGCTTCGTTCGGGTCTTTTAAGTTTGGAAACAGCACATAACAGAGTATTCCGGTTCCAATAAATAATGGTAATGAAAGAATTTTTAGCCATCCAATAAAGCTCACACCTAATTGCCCTTGCTTTAAATTCTTAGCGCCCAAAACGGATTGAACCATCGATTGGTCGGTACAGAAAAAGGCGACAGCAGCAACGGGATAACCCAATAATATGGCATACCATGGGTATTTGGGATCGCTGGCTGGTTGTACCAGATTCCAAAAGTGATGTGGCGTTTTTTCATATAATGCAGAAATTCCGCCAACTTTGTTTAAACCTAAAAGCATTAATGAAAGCGAAACGGCAATGAGTAAAATCATCTGAAAAACATTCACTTTGGCGATGGCTTTTAATCCACCGAAAAAGGTGAACAATCCAGCAAAAGCGACCAATACGGTAACCGATTGCCACATCGGGATGCCTAAAATCTGACGGACTAAAAAGCCTCCTGCAAATAAGCCCAAAGATAACCACGAGATTAAAATTTTAACTAAAGCATACCAGGCAAGGATATTTTGGGTCGAATCGCCATAACGGTTACCCATAAACTCAGGCATGGTACTCACCTTAGCAGCAAGGTATTTTGGCGCAAAAACAATGGCAAGTAAGAATAAAAATATAAAGGCATACCAATCGAAGTTGACCGCAACTATACCGGTGCTGTAACCAATGCTTGCAAAGGCCAACAACATTGACGGACCTACATTTGTTCCCCACATATTGAAACCGATGCTGCTCCAGTTTAAAGATTTATTGGCCAGAAATAAGGTTTCATCATCGTTCTTCTTTTTGGAGAAACTGGCCCGATAACCAATGATAATCAGGACAATGAGGTAAGCGATTACGATGAAGTAATCTAAACTGGTTAATCGTTCTACAATGTTTCCCATTGGGTTTAATTGGTTAGTTTTTTATTTATTGCCACGGAAACACAGAGTCCACGGAGCTACTTTTATTTTTTTCGTCATTGCGAGGAGGTACGACGAAGCAATCTTTCATGCCAAATAGATTGCTTCGTGCCTCGCAATGACGATCTTTTTTTCACAATCCTATCGATTCTCTTGTAATATGATTTGCTTTCAAAATCTCATCAACTTTTACAGGCAAACCTGTTTCTAATGACTTATCCATCGCCTGTAACAAGGCAACAGTTCCAATGCCTTCTTTTAAATCTGGGTAGGCCGTAAAATTATTATTGATACTATCAGCAAAATAATCCAGGTAGTTTTGGTATTCTCCTGCGTGATGGCTTTGCCCTTCGAAACGGAAATAATGTTTTAAAGTAGAATCGCCCCAGGTAATAATCTTTTCTTCTCCAGTTTTTGTGGTGACCGAATAACGCAATTCATGGTAATCGGCCTGACTCGCCCCTTCTGTTCCACGGAGAATACAGCTCATGCCACTATCGCGATTTGCAGGTTGCGTAGGGCCAGTATAAGCACCACTAACCCTTGCAATCCGGCCATCTTTTGCTTTGAAGATAAAGTGCATCGTATCCTGATTTTTTAGTCCAGCTTTTAAGCCATTACTGCTCAACATGCCATAGCCCATTACTTCTTCAATATCAGGCATATACCACCTGACAAAATCAACAGGATGGCTTAATCCACCGTATAGCCATTTAAACGATTGCTTTAGCGACCAACCTTTCTCTAAAAACCAGCGATGATCGGCGTGGTAATGACTTTCTATGGTGATTAACTCTCCTATCAAACCCTCATCAAAATCTTTCTTTTGACGCTTTGCAGGCTCGAAAAAACGAGAACTTTGCCCCACAAAAATCTTTTTTCTTGATTTCTTTGCTAACTCCAGCAGCTCATTTGCTTGAGTTAAATCATCGATAAATGGTTTTGTACAAACCACATGTTTTCCGTGCTCAAGCGCAAGTTTAATGTGTTCGAAATGCAGATGATCTGGCGTATAAATCGCAATCATATCGATTTTATCGCTGGTTAACATATCCTCGTAATTGGTTGTCCAGTTTTTAAAATCAAACTCCAAAGCACGTTCTTCGCAAAGTTTTTTATTGGCATCACAAATTTGGATGAGCTTAAACTTTCTACTTGATAATGATGCAGAAATTGTACTTCTGCCCTCTCCTAAACCTAAAATCCCTAATCTTAACATGATATTTTTTTTTAAGCGTTATTGTTTTTTACATATTGTCATTCTGACGAAGGAAGAATCTTTAAACTAATAGCACCGCTACAAACCCAGCCCACTAATTTTAGTTCGGCTGGTAATTTATGGCAGTATTTCATCGCCTGCAGATTCTTCGCTGCGCTCAGAATGACAAACCTCTAGTTTATTTATTCTATCGGTTTAAAGAATACCCAAACCTCATCAGGTTTGGTGCCTTCAATTCCTTCCTGGTATTTCTTCATTAGGGCATTCCATTCATCCACTTTCGGGTTATTTAAAGTGGTTTTAGGATTTAAGTCATCTATTTTTTTTCCTTTTGGAATACTGATGATCAGCATGAGCTGTCGATCGTTTTTAAAAATTGCCAAACGTTGAAATTCTGCATTACAGAACCCTTTTGAAATTTCAGGCCATTTTTCAAATTGCGTTTTATGGTAGTCCAGATATTCCTTTTGCATTTTTTCATCTTTAACCAGATTGACCGATAAAATGATGTTGTCCCATTCTGCAACGGGTTTATCGCCACAGTTTTTTTTTCTGTTGAAATCGTAAAAAAGATTATCGTAAAGCTTAATCTCTGTTGCATTTAAGCGTTTCAAAGTCTGCTGCAAACTCTCTACTTTTAAATTTGAAGTATAGATAACCAATCTGTTATTCCATTTGTAAATTGAACTTGCAAGAAGGTTATTTTCCTTGGCAAAACCATCCAAAACTTTATTTGATGGCAGGTTATCATTTTTAAAAATCAACTCAAAAACCACCGGTTTATCTTCTGCCTGATTGATTCCTCTATTAGAATAATTCGCTTTTTGCTTTAATAAATATTGAAAAGGCTTTTCTAAACCTGCATTTTGTTTAATATTTTCAGCAACTTTAGGTCCGTTGTTTTCCCATAAATTATCCGGTCCGTTAGCGTTTTGAAGATATTTTTCAGTTGGCGTCCAGTTGTTTTTTATAGTGAAATAAGAAGAACCCTCGTCTGTATAAAGATAAAACCAATGTTCTGGAAGATGGGCAAAAGGTGCCTTGTAAATACTATCAACAACATTTTCGGTGATAAACGATTCTGGCTGTGCAGACAAAGTATAAATCCCCGCTACATCGTACATGTGTTTACCGTAATGATGGATTTTATTAGCGCTGATGGTATTTTTTTCCATCGCATTTTGTGTTTTCGTCCAACCCCACCCCATGCTGATGCCCGAATAAGACACATCGCAGATTTCGTTATGCAAAATTTTTATTCCACGCACGTAACCTGCGCCAATACCCACAGCACCCCAATCTTCATTGGTCACATCAGTAACCAGGTTATTTTCGATTGTGTTGTTAGCTGAAATTTCTCTTTTATCTGTCGGATTATAAGGTAGATGTACTTCGGTCGCCTCATCAGAAAAAGTTCCGATTAAAATGGCCGAACCACCAATATCTTTAAACAAATTGCCCTTGATTTCATTATCTGAAGTCCCTTTTTTGTAATCTAAACCTGTAGAGGCGAGATGTATGAAACGACAAGATTTGAAAGCGGTATTGTTTGCATAATTAACTTCTACAGCAGAGGCCGGGCGACCAACCCAAGCCTGATTTTCCAAGCTAGGTTTATCAGGGGTTCCTGCCTTTTCGAGTTTGTAGGCGTCGAGCATGTACATACCCGCCTGGTGCGGCACATGACCTTGTTTTGAAGGTCTCAACCAGGTAGAATGCTCAAAAGAAATTCCTTTGAAATTTATAAAAGTAACCGGATTATCGATTGTTCCTTCAATTTTTAGCAGATTTTCTAAGGCTGGCGCAATCACTTCGGCCTTCAACATATTTTCTGCTGCCCTTGGCCAATAATAAATCTTGTGGTTTTGTACGTCTTCGAACCATTCACCTGGTTCATTCAAAAATTGAATGGCATTTGTAAGGTAAAAGGCTGAATTCCCAGTCTTTTCAGAAATCCACGGAGCAGGCCAGGGATGTTCCGATTGGATCCTACTTTCTGGCTGCATGAAAGAAAGTTCAGCTGTATTGCCAATCATTTTAACCGATTTTACACGGAGATTCGCAATTGCCCACCATTGATGGATCAACATTTCCATGCCTTTAACATTAGTTAGGCTGATATTTTTTTGTAGTGGGATTATACAGGTTTGTTTTTCGCTATTCCACGACAAAATCCTACCCATTGCATCGCCATTATAGTTTTTTGCACGAACAGCTTTATTTCCATTAACCCAAAGTTGACGGAATAGTAAGCCATTTCCGTCGAAATTAGGTACATCTGCTACCCAAATTTTCCCGGTAGCGGCTTTAGGCAATCCGGGAACTGTTCCGGCAAGTTTTTTCCAGCCGTTGATTTTCACACCTCCGCTTAAAACAACTTTTTCAGTGGCAATAATTTCAGTAGGGCTATCTTTCGTGCCAGAATCTTCTGGGCGGATGACAATAGGTTCGTGAAGTTGGTAAACGCCTTTACCCATAATAATCCGGATGCCACCTTTAATCGAAGCATCATTTAATCGCCTTAACTCTCTTGCTTTCCTCACCGCTGAATGAAGTGTTGCCAAGGGCTTTTCTTGTGTTCCTATATTAGTATCGGCACCGTTTACGGAGACATAGATATCCACCGCGTCGGCTTTAAAGTGCAACAACGACAAGAGAATTACCAGAATGAAAAATGGTTTAAATTGTTTGGTTCGTGAGGACACGAACCAAGGCATCAAGTATTTTTTTCTATGTGTGCTTTGCATCTTTTTCTTTATCGCAATTTCATAATTCTCCTAATAAGATTGCTTCCCCGAAAAGTCGGGACAGGCTCTGCCTCGCATCCGATAGCTATCGGATGACGACTTATTGTTTTGAAAAACTGACTTGAGGTAGCTAGTATTGGCACTGAAATTATATTTTACATTTGTTGGCTGGCTTGCATCTCTACTTCTTTCTACCACTAACCAACCGCTCCAATCCAAATCATCTAGTGTTTTTTTTACTTTATTGAGATCAATTTTCGGATCGTTTTGTAACCAAACACCATCTTCGTTTGTAGCATGAATTTGAATAATGTTTTTCTTTCCTAGAATTCTCAATTCTTCATGTAAATCTCTCCCATTCTTTATGGCGTTGGAGAAATTGAAATAACTTTTCACATGTTTGCAATCAATATCTTTTAATAATTGTAATTCGCCCTTTGCATCTAATGATGATTCAATTCCAATTGTAATTCCAGCTTTGGATGCCATTTTTCCAGCAACTTTTAACCTTTCCACAATAAGCTCGCGCAATTCAGGGTTTTTAACCAAATCGCCCTGAACACCTAATGGTAAAAAAACCACTTTAACATTCATCGCTTTTGCCGTGTCTAAACAATCCTGAATCATCTTTTGATAAGTTGGTCGCTTGGCGAAAGATTGCGCATAAAATCCAGTCATTGCCAATGAGCAAATTTCTAGATTGAGTTCCTTTGCTTTATCTAAATATTCCTGACGTACTTTCGGGTCAGCGAGTTTATTATCGAAAGTTTCGCGGGCGCCCAAGCCACCCATATCAATTTCTAATCCATCAGCACCAATTTCTTTGGTTAATGGCAGCGCACTAATTTTCTGACGTTTCAAAATCATCAAATCAATCACAGCAATTTTATACCTGTTCTTTTTAGCTGCCGCGAAAAGCAACTGATTCGGAATCATCAAAGCACCTGTTAATAAAGCTACATTTGCGATAAAAGTTCTTCTGTTTTGATGTTGCATATTTAATTTATTGGGCTAATGATTTTTTGTCAGCGGGTTAAAACAATAACTATGACCAGTCGTCATTCTCAGCTTGACTGAGAATCTTAATGATAAGGGTTGCTTATGCTTTAAGATTCCCACCTGCGTGGGAATGACGGCAAGAATAAAACATTATTTCATTGTCTTAAAGGAAATAACTTTTCTAAATTCTCAAACCCGATCACCGCATTTTTCGGTAGCTTTTCGCCCTTATCTCCGAAAACATATAGGGCATTTTCCTTTTCGATGGTTACTTTACTTTCATCATATTTACCGGTTTTATCTTTAACTGAAGAGGCATTTAACTTGAAGTTTTTGATTAGGAAATCGTATAACGCAATGCGTTTATTGACGCCAAAATCGTGCTTTTCTTCAGGAAGATGTACATTTTCAATTTTGCCTTTCTGACCATAATAAGCATACATTTTTTGTAAATAAGGGAAATCGTGTTCGGGTGTATGTGCCGTCCAGTCGCTACCATCCGACACCAATAATTGTGGCCGCGGTGCAGCCATTGCAGCTAATTCTACATTATCAGTTCCACCACCACACTGATGGATAGGCATCCCGCTTTCGCATGGGCAGCCGCCATAAAAATACGATGACATCGCAACCACTGGTGCACTTAATTTAATTCGGTCATCCATTGCCGTCATTAATATCGAATGACTTCCTGCCCCCGAACCACCACTGATTCCGATTCTGTTGGTATCTGTTTCTTTTAAAGACGAGAAATAATCTAAAATCCTGATGCCACCTAAAGTTTGAACGGTTTGTGCTAAACTACGGCGATGGTCTTCATATTTAAATTGGAGCATCGACTCGCCCCAGGCAAATAAATCGTAACTAAAGGCCATTGCCCCCATCTTGGCGATCATTGCACATCGAATCTGGCAGTCGGCTCTGTAGCGTTGTTTTTCCCAGTGCCCATCAGGAGATAAAACCACTGGTATTTTGCCTTTCACATTTAAAGGTTTGTACAATGAGCCGTTAATCCAAACACCGGGAAGAATTTCCAGCGCCATATTTTCAACCGAATAACCATCAAAAACTCTTTTCGCTGTGATAATTGGTTTTGAGTTTGGTTTTGCGGGTAAAGGCGATAACAGTAAAGCCTGATATAATTCGGGTTTGATTTCCGCTTTGCGCTTTTCCCAACTCGCTTTATCATGGTATTTTGTGGCTAAAGTATCTAAATAGGCCCAGCCATTCTGAACTTCCCAACGGTAATATTCGTATTCCTTTAATTTGTAAACGCCAGACTTTTCTTTGTTTACTTTCATATCCAAAGGCGTAAGCACATTTGTAAGTGTCTCATCAACATTAGCACGAAAACGCCAATCAGCATAGTTTACCCATTTGTCTTTCACCTGAGGTTCGGAGTATTTGATTTGCACTTTAAAACGCTTTTGAATTTCTTTTAAAACATCAACTAATGGCTTTTTATAGAGATTATCAGTGTTTTGAGTTTGGGCGAAACTAACTCTTGAAAGAAATAGAGAAATTATAATGAAGAGAAAACTTTTCAAAGTTCCTCCCCCTGCCCCCTCTAAAGGGGGACAGCATGATGCAGAAAAACAATACCTAAATCTGAAATACTTTGTCACATTATTCGTCATTTCGAGCGAAGTGCAACGTAGCCGAGAAATCTTTTTAATCTGCGTAAAAGATTTTGCTTCGATGTGCACTTTTTGGTTCTTCACGGCAGTCGAAATGAGGAATTGCTTAAACGACGACTTATCTAATCTCATGGTTCTTCGCTTTTAGTTTCGGTAATAACAGGCGCGGTATAACTTTTCAATTTCGGCCAAACACCATTTTTGATTTTCTTTAACTTTAACTTTGAAGGATCTACCACCACATGTTTGATTTTTTCCCTTCTCCAGGTATAGATGAAATGTAATAGGCCATCAGAAGTTTGAATCACTGCAGGATAAGAATATTGACTAATCGGTGAATCTTCTAAAATGAGTGCAGCAGACCACTTTTTACCATCCTTTGAAACAGAAACATTTAAAGGAGTTCTTGGTCCTTTGGCTAAATCGCCCGGAGGCAAAACGTGGTTGTACACCAAAACATGGCGGCCATCTTTTATGGTTACTGCATCAGTTCCTGAATTATTATTTGGTAAGGTGGTTTTGGTTAATGCCGACCATGTTTCTCCATTATCGGTAGACCAGGATTCTACAATTGCGCGGTTCGCGGTTCTGGCCAAAATCTGCAATTCTCCATTTCCGTGTTGTAGGATGCTTGGCTGAATAGCTTTAATGCCATTCTCGGGAAGTGGGCCAACTGTTCTCCAGGTTTTGCCATTGTCTTTGGTTACCTCGAAGTGGATCTTCCAACCATCGCCTTCTTTGCTTGATGGTGCAAAAAAATTTCCATCACTTAACAAAACCGGTTTATTTTTTACAGGGCCGATGTAGCCATCAGGTAATTTTGTAGCCTCAGACCAGGTTTTTCCGCCATCTTTGGAAGTTTTCATTAAACCCCACCACTCAGATGGTTTTGGTCCGATTTTGTAAAACAATAATAAATCTCCACCTGGAACCTGATACAAAACCGGATTCCACGTAGGTAACCTTTTACCATCAGGCTGGATGCCATTAGCAACCGAAAACGGCGCCATCCATTTGCCATCTACCAAACGGCTGATGTAAATTTCTACATCGGGATTTCGTTCTTTTGTTCCGCCAAAAAATGAAGCTACTAAACCTGTTGATGTCTCGGCAATGGTTGCAGAGTGGCATGATGGGAATGGTGCCTTATCGTATAGAAACTCTTGTTTTACAACCCCTTTTTGCCATTTTTCTACCTGAGCGTTGGCAGTGATTGCAGCTGCGAATACAAGTCCTAATGTGATGTATATTTTTTTTGATATCATAATTCTTTTTTCTCTTCGAGGGTGATTACACAGATCACTGGATTTCACAGATTTGCTTTATTACCTAAAACTGAAAACTCCTAGCTGAAAATTGCTTACTGTTTAGCTGCTTTCTCTTCTTTTATCCTTTTTGTATAAGCACTGTAAAGTGCTCTCCAACTGCGGCCATTGTTATTTAGCATTTGCTCTGATTTTGTTTTATAAATCTCGAAGATGGCCGAAATCTGTTTCATATTTTTATAATCTACAGCTTGTTCTCTGGCTTGCTTCAGAAAAGCTAAAATCTTCGCTTCTTCATCAGCAGTTAAATCAGGAACAATAGCTTTATAGCCTTTCATGGTGAAATCAACTTTGCCAATAGTGTATTTATCTAAAATGGTTTCTACCTGCTCTGGTGTAAGGTTCTTCTTTAAACCATCCATTAAAGCCTGATGAACAGCTGATGGCATAGCAGAATCGGCGATGATCTGTTTGTCTAAATCGCTTAATTTATTACCTGTAACTGGATTTATGCCATCAGGAACGGTTGATGATGGATGCTCGTTATGCCAATCTCTAATGGTAGTTAAATGAATAGCTATTGTATTTTCAACAGCTGTTTTTCTCGTATCATCTGTCAGATTTAATGCAGAAACATACTCCTTCGCTTTGCTTAGCACTTCTTCCGGTACTACAACATCTTTTATTTGACTGAACACATTTACTGTGGTTAGTAGTAAAGTGAGTAACATTAATGGTTTTAAAATCTTTCTCATAATTGTGTTTTCTTTTTTAATCGTTACCTGATCAGATAGCTATCGGATTTATTTTACTGCGTAGCTTTCAGCTTCGCTACAGGTCAGGGTCTTAACATCAAGGCGGCCTAGCATGAAAGATGCTGAAACAAGTTCAGCATGACGGCTGTAATAATTATCTTTTCTCCACCACAAAAGAATAATCTCCTGAGCCGACCTCATAAATCGCCCTGTTATTCTCCATTTTTATAAATTTTAAATCTTTTATTGATTTCAATTTTTCAGAAACCTCATTTTTACTAGTTGCCGGAACGTAAACCAAAGCTGTTGTATTTGGCGGTACAGTTACATTCCAGTTAAACTGTTTTGTTGTTTTTGTGTAATTGCTTTTGATTGTTCCATAAACTGAATTGTAACTTGCGTTTATCGAGCTTAAATCATTAATCATTTCAGGCTTCATGATAATCTTTTTAAAAGCAGCATTTTCTGATTTAATTCCTGCAAGATTTTCGTAATACCAGATTAATAAATCGCCAAGCATCATTACGTGGTTTTGTGAATTCATTTTAGGGTCGGCAGTACTGCCATTCCATAATTCCCAAATGGTTGTTGCACCATTATCAACCATATAACCCCAACTTGGATATGTTTTTTGAGTGGCAATGGTGTAAGCCAAATCTGGCCTGCCATAATCATTCAAGCAACGCATTAACCATTGAATTCCTACCAAACCATTGCTTAAATGCCCTTTATTAGTCACCTCAACTGTGTAAGTGATGTTTTTAAAAACATCCTCTACTTTGTCTTTTGGTACCATGCCGAAATAAAGTGGAATGATGTTATCTGTTAAAGCATTCGAGGCATAATGTCCTTTATGGTTATAATATTTTTGGTTGAAAGCATCTTTAATTTTGTCTCCTAAAACCTGGTAATTTTTCACATCTTCTTCATTGCCGATGGTTTGTCCGAACTGAATCATCAACTGCGTAAAATGATAATAGTAAGCTGTTGAAATGAGTTCTGAAGGATACTTTTTGTCAGCACTTTTTCCACGGCCAAACTCGATGGTAATCGGCGGCATACACCAATCACCATAACTATCTTTAGTCAGGATGTAATCTTTCATGTAACGATCTTGCATGTAAGCAAGCCATTTTTTCATTGCCGGATAGTTATCACGAACCGCAGAAACATCACCCGTTTGTTTGTATAACATTTCGGTAACCAAAAGCATCGTTCCAGGCCAGGTCATGTTATCGCTGTAGTAACGCCAAAAAGCTGGTGCAACATCTGGAATGGCTCCATCCTCTTTCTGCGAATTTCTGATATCTTGCAACCATTTGGCGTAAAACCGTCCGTTATCAAAAAGGAAACTTTCTCCATAAGCTACAGCACCTCTATCGCCCAACCATGGCATACGCTCGTTTCGTTGCGGACAATCAATCGGAATGCCTTTATAATTTCCGGCAATACCCCACCAGGCATTTTTAAAGAGCTGATTGGTCAAAGCATCGGAAGTTTCGAAGGTACCAACAGTTTTAATGTTATCGTAAATCATTTTGCCTACAAAATCATTAACTGATGGTTGATAAGTGTAACCCGTAAGTTCGATATACCTAAATCCCCTATAAGCAAATGTAGGTTCCCATGTTTCTAGTTCGCCTCCTTTTAAAGTATATAGATCGGTACATTTTGCGTTGCGAAGATTAGCAGTAAAGAGTTCACCATTCTCTTGTAATGATTCTGCAAAACGCATTTTGATTTGTTTCCCCTTCAAACCTTTTACCTTGATTTGTAACCAACCCACCATATTCTGCCCCATATCCAAAATATACCGACTACCAGAAAGTTTAGTAATTGAAATAGGTTTAAGCGTATTCATCACACGCATATTCTCATTCATTTGCGCCTCAATAACGCCTGTTGGTTCCTGAACAAATTCAGCTTTTGCCCAATGTCTATCATCAAAACCAATCTTATTCCAGCCTAACATATCTTTAGTAGCATCATATTCTTCCCCATCGTACTCGTTATTGGTTCTGATTGGTCCATCAGCTGTACCTTTCCAGCTGTCATCGGTATCAATGTTCGCCGTTGTCCCGTCAGTGTAAACGATGTTAATGTTCATCAGCATTTTTGGATAACCAAATGTTTTAATTTTATAAGGTTTTTCATTTTGGCGCATCGCGAAGAAACGGCCATTTCCCAAAATTGTACCCACCGCATTTTTTCCATTCTGAATGTAGCTGGTTACATCGTAAGTGTTATATTTTACATTCTTGGTGTAATCTGTTGGAGATGGAGACAATACATCTTCCCCGACTTTTTTTCCATTGATAAAAAGCTCATATAAACCTAAGCCAATGATAGATGCTGTAGCTGACTTTACAGTTTTCGAACTCTGAAATTCCTTCCTGAAATATCGCGCAGATAAACGTGAATCAGTTTTGATATTATCCCATGGGAAAGCCCTATCGAAACCAATCCAACCTTTTGGCCAATCTTTGTAATAAAGCAAACCCATTGAAAAGTAGTTGTTGCCCGACCAATCGCTTTGGCCAGCGGTCGTCCAGACTTTCACTTTCCAATAAACTTTAACGCGACTACCCAATGCTTTTCCGCCATAAGCTACATGAATAGATTCAGCGGAATTCACTTTTCCGGAATCCCAAAAATCGCCATTATTCGCATTTAATTTCTCCAAAGAAGAAGAAAACAAAACCTGATAAGCGGTTTGCATTACATTTCTTTCTTTTGAAATAATATGCCAGGCCAAACGAGGTTTTTGAACATCAATCCCTAACGGATTAGTTAACATCTCGCAGGTGGTATTTTGCACATTAACTTGCGCCACCACTTTTGAAAAGGATAGGAACCAAATGCTGATGATCGCTATGTAGATTTTAATGTTCATTTACGCTTTGCGGTTGATTACACTGATTAATTGATTCTGTTATTATTTATTCGCTCAAAAAATTCGTCATTGCGAAGCTGGGATTGAGCCAGCTGAAGCAATCTTTTTGTTAAGTTATTATCTTTCCATTTCATTAAGGAGATTGCTTCCCCGAGAAGTCGGGGCGGGCTGTCGTACCTCCTCGCAATGACGATGTACTGGTTGAAAAATCAAAATACAAAGTCATGTCCAATGCCCTGCCTGGCTCCTTTTCAAAATCGTAAAACACATGTTTCATACCCATTGGTCCGGTTGTTTCGGGTTTTTGGGTCTTTGTACCAATTGCTGAGATTCCATTCATAAACGAAATATCTCCGTTCGGGAAAGTCGGACTCATGTTATCCCATTCCGTATCTTTCGATTTCTTTGGCGTAAATAACCTTAGGAAAACATCTTCTTTATCTGTTACCACTTTAAACGATTGTTGTTTACCGATAAATTCGCACCAATACATATTGGAGTAATAACCTTTAAATTCTGGATACTGCCAAGGTGTTTCGCCCGTTGCAGAATTGTTATAATCCTTTTTCCAGATGCCAAATTGGGTGCCTTTCATTCTGTTTTTCCAAACGCGGTATGGTCCATTACCTTTGTATTCAACTGCTTTAATTTCAGCTTCTGGATAAGAAAAATTTAGTCCAACAAAAGTGATAAAGTAAGCGGATGGAAAATATTTCACTTCCATTTTTAACCAGCCTGATGGATAAATAGTCCATTTTAAAGTGTTAAAGCTTTCTTTTTTATCGAATTTGGAAGAGATAACCAGGTTTTCGCCATCCATTTTAATTGTGAAATTTTTGAAGTTATTTACACCTTCTTGCAAGATCGGACCATTCGAAAACGGAATTACACCTTTGGGGTTTTTAGCCTGTTGCAATAATCCGGTTATTTTATTGAAAGTTAAATCGATTCCATTTGCCGAAACCTGATAAACTTTGGCGTCTTCCTTAAAATTTACTTTTGTTGAACCTGTTTTAACCACGATTTTCTCCGTATCAGCTGCAGGCAAAGCAATTGGGAAACTCCAGGTAAAAAGTTCTTTGCCATCTGGTCCTTTTGCAGTTAAATAAAGTGCGTCGAAATTTCTCCAATCTGTTGGAAGATTGATTTGTAATTTTCCTTTATCAAAAGGTTTTATGTTCGGTGCGTCGGCTTTCCCCGCTTTGAATTCAGCATCATCGCCTGCGTTTAGCTTTTTCAGTTTCCACTCGAAAGCGCATTGATTAAGGTTGGTGAAAGCATAACGGTTTTCCAATAAAAATGAACCATCGAAACCAGGAGTCATTTCTCTCTTTTCTACAAACACAGGACTCCAAACTTCTTTAATGGTAAAGAAACTACCCTCTTTTTCGTGGTAAGGCCCAACAATCCCATCAGGGCCATGATTTCCATCAGTGTCTAATTCACCGTTTTTATCAGTACGCACCACGGCCTGGTCGGCAAAATCCCAAAGGAAACCACCTGCAGAAAGCGGATTGTTCCACATGGCATTCCAATAATCTTCAATGCCTGCACCATGCCCCCCATCCCACATACCATGTAGAAATTCAGTTGGCATTAAAATGTTATGGCCATGGTCGTAATTGCCGATTCCGTAATTAAATTCACGGTAGTGCGTAGTTTCAAACCCACCAAAAACTTCCCATGGATGGATTAAAGGTCGTTTTTGAATATCTTCTTCAACGAAAAGATGGTCGAGTTCGCGGTTATGCCCGCCCTCGTTTCCATTGGCCCAAAATATAATCGATGGATGATTTTCATCATTCAGCATCATTTCTTTCATCAGTTTTGTTCCGGTTGGCGTATCGTAAGTTCCATGCCAGCCTGCCAATTCATCCATTACAAATAAGCCGAGCGAATCACAAACATCTAAAAAATGTCCATCAGGCGGATAATGCGACATACGAACGGCATTCATGTTCATTTCTTTCATCAAAAGCACATCGGCAATGCTGATTTTTTTACTGGTAGTTCTGCCTGATGATGGGTAAAAGGAATGACGGTTTACGCCTTTGAATTTCATTTTCACACCATTTACATAAACACCATCGCGTTCTTTTACTTCAACGGTCCTAAAACCGATCTTTTTCGAAACCTGATGAATTTCCTTCCCGTTTTTGATTAAAGTAAAAGTTACCTTATAAAGATTTGGAAACTCTGAAGACCATAATTCAGGCTTAGCAAACTGATGGTTCAATATCAATTTTTTCGTTCCTTTTTTAATCGGACTTGTAAATCTATCGCCGAATCGTTTTTCGTCTTTTCCGAAAAGTTCAACTTCTACTTTATCGGCATCACCTATGTAAGCTAATTGAGCATTTAAATTTCCATCAGCTTTGGCATCAACCTGAATTCTATCAATGTGCGTTTGCGGTAAAGATTCCAGATAAACAGGTCTGAAAATACCGCCAAAAATCCAGAAATCGGCTTTGCGTTCTGCTTCATTAACCGATTGATTGACCGAGTGTTTAGATACCTTTACTTCCAGTAAATTATCGCTACTGAGTTTTATCAGTTTGGAAATATCGTATCTGAATACATAAAAAGAACCTTGGTGGATTTCGCCCGCAAGTTTTCCGTTGATTTTAACTTCTGTGTCGGTCATCGAACCCTCGAAAACAATATTGATTTTTCGGTTTTTCCACCTTGCAGGAATTTTAAAAGTGTATTTATAAAGCCCCTGTTCTTTCCCTTTATTTTCCTCTTTGTTGAAACCATAATTATATTTTCCAAAACCTTGCAGTTCCCAGTTTGATGGAACAGGAATGCTTGTCCATTTGCCAGAATTTGTGCCAGCTGTGCAGAAGAAATCCCAATTAATGGTATGATCGTTTCCAGTTCCCGATAGATATAATTTTTCCGTTTGCTGTGCTTTTACAGCGCCAAACATCATTATCAAACAAAGGAAAAGTATAAATCTGGTTTTCATTAATTGGTTTTAAATTGATTGGTTAAAGGATTATCGGTACGGAAAGGCAAAGCAGGCAAAGCATTACCATAAAAATTGCCAGATGGGTTTTCCGTCCAGTTATAGCGTACAGTTTTTGGTTCTGTAATTTCTTTTGAAGAAACCACAACCTTGCCGTCTTTCACAATCGCATCTGCATTTACAAATTTGCCATTGCTACCGGCAATTGTAAATCCGGTAATTGGAGATGAACTGGTTGATTTTAGATAGTCGAAATTTAATAAGGCTTTGCCATTTGAAAAGCTTACATTTTTATAAATCGGCCCTGAAAATACTATTCTCTGGTTGTACGTTTTTGCCAAAGCCCAGAGCGCTAATCTTCTGCCTACTTCCCATTTATAGGTTGGATGCAAATCTCCTCCGTTGTCGTTTAAATCGGAAGTCGAAATCATTCCTGTATTTGGCATACGCAAAATCTGTTGTTGTGCCTCCCAAAAATTAGGTTCTGTATCGGCAGTAAGCACCACTTTGTCGCTCTTTTGTTTGCTATAATCGAAAGGTGCAATTTGAACATAATAGAAAGGCAAATCCTGTTCTCCCCAGGCTTTTCTCCAGCTGTTAACCAACACTTTCATTTTATACGAATAGCTAATTTTCTCATTCAAAAAGCAATTTGTTTCGCCCTGATACCAAAGAAAACCACGAATTTTGAATTTTGAAAGTGGTTCAATCATCGTGAGATAAAACTTACCAGGATCATTACCCACTTTTTGATTTTTGAAGTAATCTTCCTGAGCAAAAGCATCTTCCGAAATCCATGGCTCAATGGCACTACCAGGAATGGCGGAAGAGATCATCCCGACAGGAATACCCAACTTCGCTTGAACTTCTTTGGCAAAGAAATAACCTACGGCCGAGAAAGCACGCAAAGCGGAATCTTGTGCTACTGCCCAACTTTTATGAAGAGAATCTGGTTTATTCAACTGTTTACGATTGACCAGGAAAATCCTGATTTGTGTATTTTTTGCTTTCGCCACTTCATCAGCTGGAAAGCCTAATTTTTCATTTTTAGGTTTCGGGATTTTAGCGAGTTTACGCATGGCGTATTCCATATTCGATTGACCAGAACACACCCAAACTTCGCCAACCAAAATATTGGTCAATTCAATTTTGTTGCTACCTGAAATGGTCATTTTTTGGGGTTTAGTAGCCGTTTTTAATGGCGCTAAAACCACTAGCCAGTTTCCATTTTTATCGGTAATGGTTTGTTTTTTCTGTCCAGCAAAAGTGACTTCTACTTTTTCATCGGGCGCAGCAAATCCCCAGATATTGATGGGTTTATCTCTTTGCAAAACCATATTACTCGATAAAATTTGAGGTAGGAGGATTTTGGCATTGGATGAGAAAGAGAATAGTGAAAGGAGAATTATTAGTGTCGTCATTCCCGCGCAGGCGGGAATCTTAAAGCCTATTGCATTACGATTCCCAATCAAGTTGGGAATGACGCTGCAGAAAGATTGCCACGTCGTGCCTCCTCGCAATGACGATGTACTTAAACGCACTGAGGGGAAGACCCCAAACTCCAAACCCCGAACTCCAAACTTTCTCATCAAAATCCCTCCGTTTTTAAGTATTTAATCGTATAAACAGCTTCCTTTTTCTCTGATTCTCCGGCATTTTTTAAATCATATTCCTGGTCGGCAGGTGTATCCACATCAGGAAAACGGCGAACATCACCTGTGCGGAAAACAATTTTGGAAACTTCGGCCACCGGTTGAAAAGCCAGACTTGTTAAAACGTCTTTTCCATTCACCGTGATGGTGTAAAAACGGGTATGAGCATCCAATTTTAATTTAATATCGTAGCTTTTTCCTGCCTCATACTTCATAAAATTTTTATAACGGGCACCAGCTTTTGCGCTTAAAGTACCAGCGGTATCAAAAGTCAATCGAACGGTTGCCATTCCTTTAGCATCTTGCAATTCGATTTCCAGCAAACCGAAATTATTTTGTTTTGGTGTAACAGAAAACGAGGTAATTGTTTTTCTACCCGCCGGGAATATCCGCTCTGCCTTCGCATAATCAAATGGATCTTTATCCTTTAAAACCAAAGCACCATTTTCAACTTTAACTGGCGCCCAAAGCGGACTGTAAGTATTCCACATTTCGAGTTCTTTGCCTTTTGGAAGCTTCTCAAAATTATCATTTACATGTTGGGTAGCTTTATCATTTACGGGCACAGGAACCGAAGAAACCCAGATATCTTCCTTGTTCATGCTGTAGGTTACCCACAATTTACCATCCACCGGTTTTCCATTTCCTTCTTCAATGCCACGTACATATTGCGGACCATAAGATTTGTAATTACCACCATAGCGCATTGGTGTGATTTCGCCATTTATCAACAACAGATTGGTGTAATCTAAACCATTTTTACTGGTAGAAATGGCTAACGGCCACCTATATTCTGATGGATTATAAACCGTTGCATAATTACCATCTGAAGTTTTTTGTCCCCAGATTTTTGCATTACTGTTTACAAAACCGGGTGCACGAGAAGCATTTTCTGGCCAGCTTTTGCCGTTGTCATTACTGATTGCTGTTAAGGCGTTTTTCCATAAGCCAACAACTCTTCCATCAGGTAGATGGTAGTAACTAAAAGCTTTATACTGTTTCTGTAAAGTGATTAAAGGATCTTTCCGGTCGGCTTCTTCATTCCATTGCTGCGTCATCAACTTATTTGTTAACAACTCGTTACAGGCATCAATAAAAGTTTTACTTTTGCTTTTAGTATACAATGGATATTTAGTGTTTTTCTCTGAATATCCGGGATTGTAATGGACGAAATAAATTGGGCCGTACTTGCCGTCAGCTTGAATTTCTCTTACTGCTCTACCAATGCCATGACCGTCGTTGGGATCGTCTTTTGCATCAAAACTGATCGCATAAAAACCCAGAACCAGCAATACATTTTTAGTAGAAACATAGAAACCCATCCTTTGGTGCATTACAGCATCTAAATCTT
Source organism: Pedobacter psychrodurus (assembly GCF_004331735.1). Classification (GTDB taxonomy): domain Bacteria; phylum Bacteroidota; class Bacteroidia; order Sphingobacteriales; family Sphingobacteriaceae; genus Pedobacter; species Pedobacter psychrodurus. The sequence continues at coordinate 249,302 of NZ_SJSO01000004.1, read as the reverse complement.
TTGCTACATCGGTTCTTCCCTCCTTTGTGGTTCCATCCGGAATTCGGTAAATTGGAAATACTACATCAGGTTTAGTCCAGGTGTAGCCATCTTTCGATGATTGTACTAATGTTTGGCCCGGAGGAATACTTTCTCCAACTTTATCACTTAAATATTCAATGTAAAATTTGTTGTTCCAGTAGGCCAACATAGGCGCATGGTTGTAGGTCCAGCCGAAGTTTTCTGCCAGTTCAGGGTGTTCTCTGTTTGCCCGGAAAGTTTGGATACTGTGCACACCCATCACTGGCGAAAGCTGACCATGGTGGTAATCTGCGTTGACCAAAGTTTTGCCTGTGTAACGCACTGTATCTTGAGCCTGCAAGTTTTGTGTTGCAAATGCTAGCGTTAGGTTTAAACAAAGTATTTTAAATATTTTCATGTTATTTAATTCATTACGTCATTGCGAGTTTCCGATTTTTCATCGGAACGAAGCAATCTTTTTTGTTAAATAGATTGCTTCACGCTCTAGCTCATTCCCTTGCGTCAGTTCGCAATGACGACACATTTATTATTTCAATAAATTCTCAATCACTTTCTTTTTCACTTTTATTATCGTTCCGTGTTTGTGTCCCTCGGGGATGGAAACTTTTGCAGTCACATCCTTAAAGGTTTTAAAATCAGCTGTTTTGTAAGCTGAATAAATTTTCTGCCCGTAAGCATCAAAATAAATCAACCAGTCGTTTCCTACTTTTACAACTGTTGGTCCTTCGGTTAACTTGGGACTAAAAGTTTCTGAAACATTTTCATAAGGCCCCAAAGCATCTTTAGCAAAAGCAACTTTCAAATTCCTGTTGGGACGCGTATTATCCTTCAAAACCAACACATAATCTTTGGTAGCTCTTTTCACAATTACTGCATCGATAACGCTAAAAACAGGGTCTAAAAACAATTTAGGTTTTGAAAAACTTACAAAATCTTTGGTGGTAATGCTGTACATCCGGTGGTTATTTTCTTCTTCTTCTATTCCTTTAGTAAAGCGAAACGGTATAGTTGAAGCCCAGATAATTACATATTCTTTTTTCTCATCATCGTAAAAAATTTCGGGAGCCCAAACATTCACCGTTTTTTGCTCGCTATCCATTACCGGAATAAACTTTTGTTCAGTCCAATTGATCAGATCTTTAGAACTTGAGTAACCGAAACCTTTGTCACCTTTCCAACTGCAGGTCCAAACCAAATGAAAAGTTCCATCTGGGCCTTGAACTATGGATGGGTCGCGTAGAACTTTCTGCGTCCCAACTTCAGGTTTTAAGAATGTTTTATTTAAATCAGTCCAATGGTAGGCATCGTAACTGTATAGCAGTCTTAATCCCTCATTTGCTGGCTCGTGGAAGGAGGTAAACAGATAGGCCTGTTTTGAGCATGAAGCTAATCCACAAAGCATCAGGCCAATTATAGCTAAGCGAAATGATGATATGGATTTTGTTTTATACACTGTTTTTTATTCTTTAATGATCGTCATTCCCGCACAGGCGGGAATCTTAATACCCAAACAATAGCCAAGGCATTACGATTCCCAATCAAGTTGGGAATGACGACTTATCTATATTTCATCTAAAATCAAAACCCAATCATTACCATTTACAGGCTCACCTGGTGGATTAAATTCTTTTATTCCTTTATTTTCAAATTCGCCAATCGGCGTAGTTTTACCTGTTCTTGGATCAAACCACGATGCTTTTACTTCATCACCATCAATTTTCCCCATCTGTATGCTAAAATTTCTGCCGGTATAAGTATAAACTAGCGCAAACTCTTCACCCCTTGTTGCAATAACCCGCTCGTATTTTTCGCCATTTTTGCCAGCTACCAAAGTCTGATCAGGCACCCGGTCGAAATAAGAATGAGATAACAGTAAATCTTTCAGGTATTGCATTTGTTTTGCTCCTGGGGCATTTATCGCCGTTATCCATTGGTCTTTCGGACCATAAGCTGGTTTTAAATCCGTTTTTTTGTACATCTGCATTACCGAATTATGGCCATAAGTATAACCGAAAGCCCCCGCAAAAACCGACCAGTAACCATATCTTCGTACATCTGCATCTATCCAGCGTGGTTGAGTGGTATCGTGTAAGCCTTGTGGAATATCTTCGTACGAAGGCTCACCATCTATAGTAGGTTTTGTTGGTTTTAATTTATAATCAGCTTCGATGTATTTCCAGTTATCTTCTCCATAATGTAATTTCTCGTTTTTAGAAGTATCCTGGTCGTAACGACGGTGGCCGGATTGAACCATATCAAAATCGCACCATTTCGCCTTTTGGAACCATTGCGAAGAGGCTGTTCTGCCCCTTGGATGGAAAGTAATTAAGTGATTCGGATCGTTTGCGCTTAAGGTTTCGCCAATCGTTTTCCAAACATCCATTCCATCGCTACCTTTAATATCGCCGCCATTTAACCAGATGATATTCCATTTATCTTTATAGCGTTTTGCCAGAAATTCAGCATAAGCTTTTGCCTGCGTTTTGTTAACCTTTTTTTGCTTAACGTTTGTTCCCCAAACGGGTACTAAGCCCATATACAACCCTTTTTCGGCAGCCTTATCAATGATATAATCAACATGGTCCCAATAATCATAAGCCAAAGAATCTTTCGGGTTATCGCCCGGCGTAAGCATTGGTTTTGAAACATCAGCATGAACGACTGAAGAATCCATATAGATATTTCTGGATGGCACATCATGTAATAACATCACCTGGATTACATTAAAGCCTTTTTGTTTACGGTCTTCGAGGTAAGTATTTGCCTCTTCTCTTGTCAATCTGCCAAATAACAACCAGCCTGTATCGCCAAGCCAAAAGAATGGTTTGCCATCACCAGTGGTTAAATATCTTCCATTCTCAGAAACCAAGAGGCTTTTATCGCCAAAATGAGGCTTTTTCTTACAGCCAAAAGCCAGGCAAGAAACAACCGTTAGCAGAAATATTTTAGATTTAATGTTCATGTTAAATTTTATTGATGATGAGTACCTCGTCGCCTGATGCTACTTTATCCAGTTTTACAATTGCACCAGCGTTAATTTTTTCTTCCTTAAGCATTTTCCCCGTTCTAGTATTCAGCACTTTTACATTGAATTTCCCTGTGATCTTGCTTAAATCAAGATTAATCGCATCTGCTGAAGCATTATATAGAATATAAGCTTTGCCTGCATTTTCCAGTCCATATTGTTTAGCTGATTTACCTGCTGGAAGAAAAGGTTTCATTGAAGAAGCAGCACTTAAAACCGACTGATCTATTTCATTGATGTTGGAGAGTGAACCGCCTGCCATTAAAATTGCCCATCCGAAGCTCTCAAAACTATCCCCCGAATACATCACAGCCTTTTCAGGGAACTTGTTTTTATATTCCGACACGGCATGATAAACTTCTTCGAAAGATGTTTTCTTAGGCTTTAACAAACGAGCATGCTGACGAGGAGCCAAACTTAACCCACCCTGTGGCGCATAAGTTGTTCCATCGGCCTGATAATGCCAATACCTGATATCAATTAAATTAATCACGTTGGCACGTTCAGGATCGGATAAAATGGCATCCTGCACATCTTTAGTTACACTTAAACCGATTATGGGATGTTTACCTGTCTCCTTCTCCCACTCTTTTATGGTGTCGATCCAGAACTGAACAAAATGTAATGGACCTGTAAATTCGGCGCCAATTAATTGAATTACGCCTGTATTACCATCAAAGTTTTCTAAACACTTTCTAATGTAAGCCCTATGGATCGCTTTGCGATGTTTGTTAGTGATATCGTAAAACTGCTCAGCCATGAAAATACGTTTATCGCCTGCATAAGGTACTGGTTCAGGAAAACCAGTGTTATTAATGTTGTTTGCGGTACGCCAAGGGAAATCGGCATAATGTGCGCCAGCCTCGATAATGTTGTGCTGAAAATAATTTTCGTGGATTAAAACCAATCCTTTTTGGTCGGCCAGGTTTGCAAATTGCTTTAACCTATCCCAGTACCAAAGATTGTATTTGGTGATGTCGTATTTGCTCAAACCATCCCAAGCTTTATCTTGTCCGCTACGGGCAAAAGGTAATTCGTAAAAAGGTGCCCACACATCGCCGTCCATACGGCGGATACGCTCGTGATCATCTCTTCTTCGATCATACCAAAGGCCGTAATTGTGATCAAGCACTTTTACAGACCCGTTTTTCATCGCATCTGTAATCGAATCTAAATCATCAGTTAAGCCATTACCTGAGCGACCTGGAACAAAACGTGTAATATGGAATTTAGTGTTTTTTAACCCATGAGGACGAGCGCTTCCATTCCACCAAGGCACATCCTGACGATTACCCACCACAATTTCATTGCCACGCACTAACCAGCCATTTTTGATTGTCATGGCATCCGCAAGTATAGGTTGAATGACTTTATCTAAGCCAATTTTATCAATACTTTTTGCAGAGCCAGCATCTGTTGGGATTTTATTTCTTTCAGATGCAGAATCAATATATTCTGAAACTGTTAGCGCAGGTTTGTATGCCAGTTTAGTCAGTTTTAATGCGACATCAACAGGTGGACTGCTCGATGCTTCTGTTTCTACTGGAAGAACGAAAGCTCTGGAATCAATTTCATTTCCTAATCTATCTTTTAACTGTGCATAATATAAACTTCGAGGTTGGATTTGTTCGTTCGACATGTCCCAATAACCATTTCCTGAGAATTGTGCCCAGGTTCCAAAAGCCCAATTTTGAGCTGTAGGTGGTTGAAAATTATCTACTCTTGCGGCACTGCACTGCCAAAAAACACTATTTGCGGCACTCCAGCCCGCACCTTGGCCATCTTGTCCGCGATTTAAATAACTCAATGCTTGTCCATCGACGTTTACAATATCAAACAAAACGCCTGATGCCCAGCTATCAATTGCACCACTAAAACTGAAAGGCAAATACGACTGGCATTGCACAAAAACATTTGGCCCAGGCGCACAGAAACCAACCGCAAAATCGTGGTAGCCATATTCTGAATATAATCTTTGGAAAAGTGTCTGTTGACCTGTAGTTAAAAACGTAAATCGGCGTTCACCACCAATTTCAGAAACTGGGGTAAGCGATTTACAGTCTTCAACAGTAATTCTTTTTGCGGTTTCTAAAACATTTACTGCAGAGCCTGCAAAATGTTCAAAAACCACCTGACGAACCCACGCATCTTGCACATTATCTAAACAAATCGCTGTCCAACGGTGATACTCATCTTTACTATTTTCTTTATGATAATCGGATTCGATTTTCAGATTTTCAATGCCTGATTGCGTAATTCTACCTTCCCATTTGTATTTAGAAAGGGTTGCACCACCAAACTTGGAGTCTAAAGCTGTTGTAATGGGTGCATCGAAAGTAATCGTATTGCCGTTTATTGCGATAATTTTTCTATCCCAATGGATGTCTCTTGTTCCAGGTTTCCAGCCTAAAGTACTTTCGCCACCACCAAATTCAACCGTTTTCAGGGTTTCGATCCATTCTTTGGTTGATGGACGATGAATCATGATCTGATCGCCAACTTTTAATCCGCTGGCATTGGATAAGGTAATTTTATTTGCATTAACAGGCACATAAGGATCAGTGATGGCTATAGCTTGTTCCTCAATCTTGTTCTTTTGACCCAAAATCCTGATTACACCAATCCGGTCTAAGCCGGTTGCAAAAATCTTTGTGCCATTTTCGCCACTTCCGCTTCCACGAAGCACTACTCCAGACGCTGATAACCTCAATGTTCCAGCTACTTCATAAGTGCCTTTCTCTAATAAAACAGCACCACGTAAGCCATCTTTTCCAATCGGTAATTTAGCTACGTAATTGATAGCCGATTGAATTCTTAAAGTAGCATCGCCTTTTGAAACCGGGACAATAACTTTAATTGTAGCGCTTGGAATAGCTTTTTCACCAGCCATGTAGCCCGCATAAGAAAAATCGGGAATGCGGTTTCCTTCTGCATCAGGCGTATAAGCCATTTTGCCATCCTTACCTTTAAAAATAGGTTTGGGTGGTTCAACAGGTTTTGTTTTTTGCGCAAAAGAAAAGTTCGCAACGAAAAGCGCAATAACCAAAATTGGTAAGGCTTTCAATTGCATGGCTTTTAATATGTGGTTAGTTTTGGGCATATTTTATTTTTTTGACCACAAAGGCATTGAGAATTTCTCCCGCTTGATCGTCATTTCGAGCGAAGTGCCAACGCAGTCGAGAAATCTATCTGGATAGATCTCTCCATTCCGCTGCGCTTCAGTCGAGATGACGATTTTGGATAGAAGATGCTCAGCCTTTCAGCTCTAGTCTTTTTTCTTTAACCTTTCGCAGGTCTCACTTTATTGATATCTACCAAACTATTCAAATAAACTTCGATATTGGCATAACCCGATTTCGAAATCTTTGTGGCGTCCTTCGCGTCTTTAGGATTAAGTCCATTTTTGGTTTCCCAGGTATCTGGAATACCATCGTTATCAGAATCTACATGAGGTTTTCCTTTGTATTCTGGGTATCCGCCCACTTGAGCAATATCAGAAATAATGCCTTTTTTATATGAATCGGCAGGCAAACGGCGTTTTACATAACTTTGTTTAGCAGGCAATTTACCGTCTTCCACATGTTCAATTTTACCTGTTGCAACCTGTTTAATAATACGTTGGTCAACAGCATCGCGAACAGGTAAAGATGCACCTGCATTAGCCAACACATAATCATAAGCTTTTTTAGTGTCGATGATTGAAATTTTTGCCATAGGCAATGGTTTATCTACTTTTATCGAATCTAATAACTTTTGTTTATCTCTTTTGCTTTCAGGCTGAACGCCGCCATCCCAGTTATTTTTGGTTACTTTTTCATTTCCTTCAATAATGTTTCCAGTTACATAAGCTTTGCCAAATTCGTTTTTGAACTTTTTATCTCTACCCGATTCAGGTTTTAAGATACGATAAGAAATCGGTTCGCCTGCAGGAGTAATTGGCCCTGGTTTATAATAGTTGTTAATGAAACTATAAAATGAAGCATTGTCGCCGCCATCAGCACTTCTATTCCACCAGTTGAAGATCACGTTATTGGCAAAACCAAAGTCGCCATACATACCTACTGATGGGTTTCGACTAATGTTTGATGCCCAAAGATTACGCATGAAGGTTGAATTTAGACCTCCAATGGTGCTTCCAAATGCGTGATTATAGGTATCTAAGGCTTCAGAAAAAATCGAATTTTGAATGGTAACGTTCACCGTTGGTAATTTCTCTGGTTTAGAACCGTCTTTTTTATCATAAACATGGCGATAAATCGACATGTTTTCATCTAAGCCCCAGCTCGCCGAAACGTGGTCAATGATGATATTTCCAACAGGATTTCCGCCGATGGCATCATCTCTTCGCGTAACATCAGTGGCGCCACGACGGAAACGCATATAACGGATTACCACATCGTGTGTATTGATCCAAACTGATTCGCCAGCTACACAGATTCCATCACCAGGAGCACTTTGTCCTGCAATAGTAACATATGGTGCGCGGATAATCAAGGGTGATTTTAATTTGATAATGCCCGAAACATTGAAAACAATGATTCTCGCCCCGCCTTGCTCGCAAGCCTCACGTAAAGTTCCACCACCTGAATCGTTTAGACTGGTTACCACGTAAATTTTTCCACCTCTTCCACCAAATGAATAGGCACCACCACCTTCGGCACCAGGAAAGGCTACCGTTTTAGCTTGTGGCAAATCACTTGGTTTGGCTGCCCATGGAATATAAGGCTTACCATGTTTTGCGTCTTCATCTACTATGTATTTTACTTTTAAAAACTGTAATTCTGATTTTTCTTCAATGCTTTTTAAAAGTGAATCAGCTTTCTTTTCCATAACTTCAGGGATAACCGGATACTGTGCAAAAGCAACATTTCCAATACCACATAAAGCAATTATGCTAATAATTGAATTCCAGGAATGCATATTAGTTAGGTTTTACGCTTGAAACTGGAACAACACTATTTAGATATACTTCGATGTTCGAATAACCACTTTTAGTGATTTTTACTGCATCAGATGCATCTTTAGGGTTCAAGCCATTTTTCAGTTCATATGCATCTGGCATGCCATCATCGTCACTATCTTTATAAGGTGTTCCTTTATATTCCGGATAACCTCCAACCTGAGAAACTTCTGTAATAATACCCTGTTTGTAAGAATCGCCAGGTAATCTGCGGTGTTCGAATTGAAATGCAGATGGTTTAGCATCAGGATGAACTTCAATTTTTCCGGTAGCCACCTGTTTAATTACCCGGGTATCAACCGGATCCCTTTTTGGTAAGGTAGCACCTGCATTTGCCAATACATACGCTTTAGCTTGTAGGGTTGGTATAATGCTGATTTTAGGCATCGGGAATGGATCTTTTGCTTTCATTGCCGGAAAATATTTACCTGCTTCTTCCAGTGTCATTAAATTTCCTTTTTTATCTTCCAATTGTACACCACCATCCCAGTTATTTTTTGTTATTTTATCATTGCCATCAATAATATTTCCGGCAACATAAGCCCTACCAAAAACAACGTAAGGTAATTTACTACGGCCAGATTCTGGTTTTAATATGCGGTAGCTAATTGGGTCTTTTAGTTCCGTAACCGGACCTGGTTTATAATAGTTATTGATGATATTATATTGCGCAGTATAGTCTCCTCCATCTGTAGAACGGTTGTTCCAGTTGAATACAACATTATTAGCAAAGTTAAAAATGCCATTCCACCCTATTGATGGGTTACGGGCACCGTTATCAGCCCAAAGATTACGCACAAAGGCGCAGTTTTCGCCACCTAAAGTGCTGCCAAACGCATGATTCCAATAATCTAAAGCCTCAGAAAAAATAGAGTTCTGTATCGTAATATTAACCGTTCCTAATTTTTCTTCGGTTTTACCAGTACTATCATTGTACATGTGGCGGTACATCGACATATTTTCGTCTAATCCCCAACTTGCCGAAACGTGATCGATCATGATGTTTCCAACCGGATTTCCACCAATGGCATCATCGCGGCGGCCCACAAAAGTTTCACCTCTTCTAAAACGCATAAAACGAACAATCACATCATGAGTATTTAGCCAAACCGATTCGCCAGCTACACAAATACCATCGCCTGGCGCTGTTTGGCCAGCAATGGTAATGTATGGGGCACGGATGATCAATGGGGTTTTCAATCTGATGATTCCGGCAACATTGAAAACAACAATTCTTGCCCCACCTTGTTCACAGGCATCACGCAGAGAGCCCGGACCACCATCGTTTAAATTTTTAACTACAATTACTCTACCGCCGTGGCCACCAAAACTATAAGCACCTCCACCTTCAGCACCTGGAAAAGCCAATAATTTAGACTGCGGTAAATCGGTAGGTCGGCCAGCCCATGGAATGTATGGCTTACCTTCAGCAGCTTCCTTTGCCATAATAGGCTTGGCTTTTTCCCAGGCAATATCCGATTGGTGATAAGCTTCTTTCATCATCGAATCGGAAGATTTTTTGATGTTGGCCGGAATATTTGGGTATTGGGCAAATGTATAATTTGCGGAGAGAATTAACGCTGTTGTACACAACAGATTTAAAAAGTTCTTTTTCATTTGTGGTTGCTCATTGGGAAGAGAAAGAAGTTACAGAATATTTTTGATTAGCATAAAAAATCTAATCTTTAATATTTAAAATCGTGGCTCATTTCTTTGTCTATCCTTGTAAATAATTTTGGTTAGAAAGTATATTATCTTTCAAATTTGCACGCAAAATGCGGCTGTTTAATGTATAATTTTGGCTAGGTATTGTACCATCTTAGCAATTGATAAAAATGCCTGTAACAAATTAAATTCATTCTCACAGCCATGTTACAAGATAGCAATAAAATTCATATATAAATGTAACATTCTTGAATAAAAAAAAGGAAACAAATTAATGTCCCCTTTTTCCAAAACCAAATATAAAAAACCGGGGCGGTGAGCAAACCGCCCCGAAGATCTAGAAATACCTATTGAAGCGGATCGAATGGACCACCCCAGGTATTGTTCTGCTTTAAATTGATATTGTTGTTTAGTGATACGGTTGGAATGCCAAAAAAGTAAACCCCAGACTGATAGGCAATATTATAGGTATCTAACTGTTTAGTGGTAACGGTGAAGCTCGAAGTGAAAAGGGCATCTAAATTGGTACTTGCAGATGCATCACGTGAGCTCAATATATAATCGGTATTGGTACCTGTGTTTTTTAACGCAATGGTTATACCTAATCTTCTTTTGCCATTTAATATCGTTTCTAATAACTTACGGCGTCTTAAATCCCAAAAACGTTTGCCCTCAAATGCAAGCTCGATCTGTCTTTCTTTTATTACCGCTGTAACCAATTGCGTAGCACTAAGTCCTGCAGCTAATCCATAAAGTCCATCTGCACCTGCTTCAATCCCTGCTCTTTTTCTTATGGCGATAATATTGGCGTAAGCTTCCTGGCTCTGACCAATATTACCAATTTCAGCAGCACATTCTGCCTGGTTAAGTAATACTTCAGCATATCGGATTTCCAGCCAATCTGTACCCGCATTTAAAAATGTAGCTAAAGTAAGTGCAGGATCTATTGCTTTCCTTAAATATAAACCGCTAGAACTCGCTGAACTTTCTGTTGATGTTAACACATTGTTTTTACTATAGTAGTAAGTCCAAAGGCGGTAGCTTGGATTGGCTGATAAGGGCCAGTTACATCCGTTGTAAGCAATCGTCTGTTCAAATCTAGGATCACGGTCTTTATAAAACGTAGCCAGACTATAAGTATATTTTGATGCGCCTATATCCTTTCCATCTTTCATCGGAAAGGCCAAAGCCATATCCCAGGTAGGCAGGTTTGATCCCCCTGTACTTCCTATATATTTTGGAACAGTTGCGTTTGGATAACTATTATTGTTCTGTCCAATATCTGTGGTTCCGGTATTGTAAAGTGTTGCTAAAACGGCTTCCGGGTTACGTGGGGTACTTCCCCCATTGCTTCCTTCGGTGGTCCACATGCTTGCATCAAATTTAGCGTACAGGCCAAAACCATTTGTAGATAGCGTTGCTATTGCCTGGGTATTTGCCGCGTAAGCATCTTGCCATCTTGAAGAAACATTACTTGGATTAAATTCAGGAGAGGCAAAAGTTAATAATACGCGCCCTTTAAAGGCTTGAGCAGCACCTTTAGTGATGCGGCCGTAATCATCATTTTTCGGCCATTTTACCGGTATATATTTAATACAAGAATCTAAATCCCTAACAATTTGAGCAAAAGTTTCGGAAGTGGTGTTACGAGGCAAAAGTGCCGCTTTTTTAGCATCTTCGCCTACCGCATCCAATGGCACCAACACCACGGGCACGCCACCATATAATTTTACCAGTTCAAAATACCTGAAAGCCCTCCAAAAATAGGCCTGTGCAATAAATCTTTTTTTAACAGCTGGATCTAGGGTACCTGCATTAACATCTCTAATAAACATGTTGATTGTTCTGATCTTGACATAGTTTCCAGCTGTATTCGTATTGCCTAAATCGGTAACAGATTCGATGGTAGCTGTGCCTTTAACAAAAACATTATCTCCATATTGCTCTTCTGAAAGCGAACTAACTGAAGCACTTAAGCCACCAACGTTACCAAACCAGGCCGGTTGATTTTGGCTATAGATATAATCGATGCTTAATTTTGTTGTGGTAGAATCGTTATAAACCTGATCGGCAGTAAAACTACCTAAATCCTGTTTTTCGAGCACTTTTTTACAACTGCTAAACATCAATGATGTAGTACAAGCTGCTAAAATTATGATATAAATCTTTTTCATGATAATTAAAATTAAAGGCCCACGTTTAAACCGAATGAATAAGTTTTAAGCGATGGGTATGTACCTACTGGACTGGCGAAATCTCTATAATTCCCTGGGAATGGATTTATAAACTGAACTGGGTTTGTAGCTTGGGCAAATACCCTTAAACTTGATATACCTACTCTTTCTATCCATTTTGTTGGGATGGCATAACTTAAATTTGCATTTGTAATGGCAAATTGGGTTGCTGGCACCAACCAAAAATCAGTGCTTTCATAAATGCTTGAAAAATATGGGTTAGGATAAGCCGCGTTCGTATTTGTGGGTGTCCAGTGATCTGCCCAGTATGATGCCCTGTTGGCATATACTGATGGACTTGTTCCGCTAGGTTTTAATCCACCAATACTGGTATAACCACCCCACGAAATCCCCATTACTACATTTAAGCTTAAACCACTATAGCCAGTACTAAAGTTTAGTCCTAAGTTATTATGGTTATTCTGCCTTTTGGTAACAAATTGCCTGTCTTTTGTATCAATAACTCCGTCGCCGTTTACATCCTCATAATTGATCATACCCGGCTGCAGAATATCGTTTAGGATTTTAACCTTTTTTGGATCATTTTGCACTGCCGATCCATTAATTCTTTGTGCAATGATTGCATCAGCTTCTGCCTGTGTTCTGATAATACCAAGTGATTTGTAACCGATATACCCTCTATCGCTAGAATAGCCGGTATTATCTTCGATGGTACCTAATTGTGCGCTAGAAACATCATATTTAATATTTTTATTGTCGAACCAGGTGTAAAATGGTGTAAAGCTATAACTAAATTTTCCAACCTGATCTTTATAGCCTACACTGATCTCATAACCGAACATATTGGCTTCAGCAAAATTTTCGGTAGGTACTGCTGCCCCAATGGTTGCAGGTACGGAAGATGTTAGTGTAGATAAAAGATTGTATCCACGTGTCCAGAAATATTCTCCGGAGATGGATAATTTATTTTTAAGCAGCCCCATATCAAAACCATAATTCGTTTTTAAATAACTGTCCCACACTACATCTCCATTTGGGATAGCAATGTTAGTCCTGATCGCAATACTTCTGTCGATTTCGTTGAACACGGCACCCCCACTGCTTCCTGTGCCTAAATTGTATGATGCCAGGTATTGATAAGCTTTGGTTGCATCTGTTCCCGTTAAACCAACTGATGCCCGCAATTTGAACAGGTTTATGGCCGGAAATTTTTCTTTAAAGAATTTTTCTTGAGAAACTACCCATCCAGCAGATGCCGCTGGAAAACCGCCCCAGTTTTTACCAGGAGCAAATCTTGAACTACCATCTCTACGATATACCAATTGTAATAGGTATTTGTTATCATAATCGTAATTGATACGCGAAATTAAGGACTGAAATCCTGTTTCGCTCACTTGTCCGGATTGATTGGAAGTTTGTGTTCCAACAGTAAAGTTTTGATAAGGTAGTCCACCTGCCACAATTCCCTCGGCCTGTGCAGCAACTCCTTCTGACGAAAGCTCTCTTTGCTCTACTAGTGCTATGGCTGATATATTGTGCTTGCCAAAAGATCTATTATAAGTCAAACCTGCATTTAATTGGTAGCTATCTGCAAATACTGGATTAAGCCTAATCCTATCCCCATTCTTTATTGGGAAAACGCCTTGGAGCACTCCACCTGGAATATGGTTGTTGGCACCAGTACCTAAATACTTATAATAGTTAAATGTGGTTCCGTACTGTTTGCCATTAGAACTGTTGATGTTTTTATTTATTGTAGCGGTAGCAGTTAGGCCCTTAACACCAGGAATTTCGTAAGTAACCTTACCCAGCATATTCATCACATAAGATTTTGAGCTTGTAAAATTATCTGAATTTTGTATTAAGAAAAAGTTGATATTTTCTAAACCACCAGTATTACTTGTACCTAAAATTACAGGATTTCCGTTGATAAAATATTCAGACCAAGGATTAACGTTTTGTAAAGTTGTCACATCATTATCCAAACTTTCGGAAGTGCTATTAAGCTTGTAATAATAGCTTCGCGATGATGAAACATCTGTACTGATTGAAGCCGAAACGTTTAACCTTTTCGAAAGTTTAGCATCAATACTTGCCCTTAATCCATATTTACTGGAATTAACACCTTTAAAATTAGAGTTTTGAGTGATATAATCTCCACCTAAAAAATAAGTTACCTTATCGCTACCACCACTAATATTTAATGCCTGGCGGTAAATATTAGAAGTTTGAAAGGCTTCTGCCAACCAGTTATGATTGTTTGCAGAGAAATAATCCAATTCATCCGGAGTATAATAAAGTGGCTGGCGGGTAGTTTCTGCTACATTATTAACCACTTTAAAGCCATCAGCATTGATAAAGTTGTTTACAACGGTTCCTGCAGATGTTTGCTGGTAAACCTGTGCATTCAAATAATCGTTAACAAAATTACCCAACTGTATACCCGACATCATGTTGGGTAGTTTTGTTGCATCGTTAAAACCTACTGAGCTGCTAAAATTGATGCGCGGAGCACCTACCCTACCTTTTTTGGTACGAACAATTACAACACCATTAGCACCTGAAACGCCATAGATCGCTGCTTCTGCATCTTTCAAAATCGAAACGCTCTCCACCACATTTTGATCCAATAAATCAAAGTCGGCCTGGGTTCTAATCACATCATCAATTACGAATATCGGATTGGTGCCCTGCTGGCTATCTTTAGAGTATACAACAGGGTTACGCACAGTTATGGTAGTACTCTGTCCTGGTCTTTGTGCGCCCCCAGAAACAGAGAAACCAGGTGCCGAACCACGCAATGCAGCACTTAAAGATAGTGCGGGAACATCTTCGATACTCTTCATATTAACGGTAGAAACGGCACCTGTTAACGTTACTTTTTTCTGAGTACCATAACCTACCACTACTACATCATCTAAATTTTGGTTATCTGAAACCAGTTTTACATTGATTGTAGTTTGTGTGCCTACTGGAATAGTCTGTCTGGTATAGCCAATGTAAGAGAAAACAAGTACATCACTATTCGATTTCACTTGTATCGTGTAAACACCATCAGACTTCGTACTTACATTGCTCGGAACACCTTTTAGACTTACATTTACTCCAGGAATTCCCTGCCCATCGGCCTGATCTACAACCTTACCTGTAATCTTTCGGTCTTGAGCAAAAAGGATTGTACTTGCCAGCAGCATAATTAGCAAAGACAAAGAAATTTTGCGTAAAAATTTTAAGTTCATCTTATTATTTGGTTAGTTTTTAATTTTATTCCTTGGTTGAGGATTTGGACATCCTTAATCAAAGATTTTATTGCGCTAAATTTTAAACTTATATGTGGAGAGGGCTAATGAGTTAGTTTTTTTGCTGATTATCATTTCTTCCGAAGCTATAAAATAAAGCAGGTCCTAAAACTTTTCCAGAAAAAAAATGAAAATAATATGCGGTGATTTGGCTCATTCTTTATTTTGATCTCGATAATTATTTTGGTTAGAAAGTATATTATAATCCAAAATTGCACGCAAAATATGACTATTTTATGTATAATTTTCTCCAGCTATTGTAGCATATTATCATTTGACAAAAACCTTTGTAACAAATTAAATTGATTACGATAACGCATATACAAGGTAGATATTAAATTCATATATAAATTTAATATTTAAATAAAAAGTATTTGATTTTTTGGTTTTAACCTATTTTAAACATAAAAACGTCGTTTCAACGCTTATTTTCATGCTTTGGTAAAAGAATATTTACAAAAGAAAAGGGCAAAATAAATGCCCCTATAAATTTGATCTTAAAAATTATGCTGCTTATATATTTTTGATTGCCTCTCATACAAGAATCTATGTGTTATTCGATAACATTAAATATCAATTCTTTTACGCAAACGGGCAGCAGAAACAATAATCAGAATTCCATAACCTGTCTCTTAATTTAATGGCATTAAATAAAAAAAGGAAGCAATCGCTGCTCCCTTTCTCTTCAAACCAAATATATGGCGGTGTTAGCCGCCTAGAAAAGCATTTATCTTTGAATTTTTATACTAACGTTAATAAAAGGTCTTTTCTGTAAATCGGAAGTAGCTGCATTAACATACAACATGCCATACTTGCCTTCTGGAGTTAGAAAAAACACAGCATTACCTGCCGCCAAACCATTAGCCGGAACAGTTTGAGTAGTTTCGTTAAAAGTAATGGCCCTTGCTTTAGCCAAAGTCTCTATGGAAGAGCCAGAAATTGCCGTAGTAAGAAATGCATTGGCTTGTCCGGTAACTGGCTGACTAAATTTAGTAGTTCTTTTAGGACTAAAGCCGCTAATATCATAAACAGTTAATGGATTAGTAGCAACACTTGGTGAATATAAATTAACTACCCAAGTTGGCGTCTGAACTGTTGAATTGGAACCTGGCTTTCGATATATACCAAAATCTATCTTCCCAGCATTAGCCGATGCATTTGTGTAACTAAAACCTGTAGCATCGGTAAGTGAAAAAAAGCTTGGTAAAGATTTCGCAACGGTATCTGGTAAATAAATATCTCTGTTGGCATAAATCATAAAACTTGGATTTACATCAACTGTTACTTTTTTGTATCCATCACCAATGAATGTCCCCTTTTCATTCAACGCACAAATACGATAGCTTTGTTTGCCATCACGAAGTGCGGCTGCTGGAAAGGCGGTGGTATTTGGAAGTTTAATAATTGCTGAAAAACTTCTGCGTTTAGTAGGATCGGTAATTGCAATCGTGTAACGGGTAGACTGTTGTGTACCTGCAGAAACCTCAAATACGTAAGAATACATATCTTCTTTAGCAGAGTTAATGGTGAAATCAATCCATACCTCCTCTTTGTCGTTAATTACTTTATAATCGGTAACACAGCGAGGATCGCTATTGTTGAAGGTTACTGTAACATCTTCGAACATGTTAAATATGTTGGCCGACTCTTTTTTACATGAAGCGAAAAGAATCAAGCATAACCCGATGAGTAACTTATTAATATATCTAGTTTTCATTATTTTAATTTTTAATCAGATCAACTGAAACATTTATTCTTTAAATACTAATCAAGTGGGTCAAACGTACCACCGGCCCATCCAACTGTTGGAAGAATTTTGTTACCAAAACTCACAAAATCATTATGGAAGGTGTAGAAGTAATGAAATTCAGGTACGTTGTATGGTAAATATGTTGTGTTTGTCAGGACAACATTTTTAAAATACTTGGTGTAAGTTGCTTTATCATTAATGTTTAACGTTTCTCTGAATGATGTTGTACCTCCAGGAACTGTTGGATCTTCTAATACTTTTTTATCTTTTTGATCTGATCCTACTGGAGGGTTTACCAATTGGATTTCCAATTTAGACATACTTCCAGTTAACAAGTGCATGGTGCGAGATCTTCTCAAATCTGAATTGCGTTTATTTTCAAAAGCGAATTCAATTTGTCTTTCGTTAAGAATTAAGTTACGCAGTTGAGCAGTGCTTCCAGCTAATGCTAGTCCGTAATCAGAATCACCCGCTACTACTCCTGCTCTCATGCGAATTTGTTTCACTAAATCTTTTGCGCCTGCGATATTTCCTGTTTCATTCATACAATCGGCATAATTCAACATCACCTCTGCGAATCTAAGCTCAATCCAATCCATACCACTTCCACCACCAACAGAACTATTGTAAGCAGAAGCACTTGCTGTTAGAGTTGGCGTAGAAAAACGCTTTACATATACAGCAACTCCACTGCTCTCCCCCACGGCAAGGTTGTAAGTCCACTGTTTTCTATTCGCATTTCCACTCAATGGATATACAGATCCATTTGTCGCAAAAGTAGCTTCAAATCTTGGATCTCTATTTTGCCAGAACATCGTTGCATCATATGGAAAAGCTGTAGATGTATTTAATGGTTTTCCATCTCTCATTGGATAGGCATCCAACATTTTTGTAGTAGGCATAAAATAAGTATTTGGAAAGCCGGTGCTTCCACCTTCGGAGGCTGGTCTAACCCGCTGTTCAGTTCCATTCCCTCTATTAGGTACTGTATTTGAATAGGTTCTTACCAGAATTGCCTCAGTGTTTCCACTTTCTACGCGGAAAATATCCAAATAATTTGGCATTAATTTTTTTCCCGCCGAAACACACATATCATAAGCTTCCTTATTGGCAGTTAAGGCATCAGTCCATCTCGATGCTTGATAAGGATGTTTAGCATCGTTAGTAGGATTAAATTGAGGGCTAGCCCAGTAGAATAACACTTTTGCTTTTAAACATGTAGCAATCAGTTTAGTTATTTTACCTCTTCCGTCGGCGTCACCTGGATTAAAGCCTTCTAAAAGGATTATTGCGTTATTTAAATCACTTAATATCGCCGCAAAACATTCTTTAGCTGGTCTTCTACCTTCGTCATAAATAGAATCAGCTCCTTGCGGTGTTAACGGTAGTGGAACACCTCCATAAACTTTAACCAATTCGAAATATGTTATGGCTCTTAGCGCATAATATTGCCCAAGCAGTTCATTTTTCTTTTGAGTAAGCATTGTACTCCCAGGAAGATTGGCAATGGCATCATTACATCGGGCAATATCCCAATATTTATTATTGCCTGGGTTACCACCATAGGTATTACCAGTATACCTCACATCGTTATTTCCCAATATACCTTGCAATCCGAGTGTTGCTTTTGCATTCGCATCACCATCAGGAAAATAATTTTCATCACTTGCGTAGTGAACGCCATAACGATCAGGAGTTAGCTGCAATGGGAATTGATACATGGCTACATCGTACACCCTGTTAAGATGTAGTTGTACAGAACCATCATTATCCCATATAGCCTGATCGATACCGCCTGTATCTGGTAATAAGAAAAACTCATCTTTGTTTACACAAGCGGGCAAAAGTGCAGCTAAAGTTAAAATAGCTACTGCTTTTTTTATATTGTTTTTTATTTGATTAATCATTGCTCAAAAAATTATAAGTTAACACTCAATCCTAAAGATATCGTTCTCAACATTGGATAATCCCATGCACTTGAAGTGTAAGGATCTTTATAAGGCAGAGGATTTACAATTGTCCAAAGATTATTTCCTGTTAGTAGAATACGGGCTCCTCCGATGCCTAGCTTGTTCGCAAATGCAGTCGGGGCTTTATAGCTCAAAGTCATGGTATTGATACGGATCATCGTTCCATCAACAGCCCAAAAATCAGAGTTTATTCCTAATGATGGATCATCAAATCTAGGATATTTACCATCCATTGGATTTTCTAATGTCCAACGATCTGTCCAGATATCCAGCGTATTTCTGGTTTTTGAAGGAGCCGTTCTCGCTCTGCTATCGTAGAAAATTTTACCACCAAATCGTGCATTGATATTCGTGTTTAAACTGAAGTTTTTATAAGTTAAATTCAACGAGATACCAGAAGAGAAAAATGCATTGGTATTGTTATACAAAGGCGCTAAATCGCTATCAGATATTACGCCATCACTATTGGTGTCTTCGTAGTACAACCACCCTGCTTGTGGAATTCTATCGTAAATCCTATAATTAGGATACTTCGCCATCCAGGCATCAACTTCTCCCTGAGTTCTGAACATGCCCAGGTTAGTTAAACCATAATTGCTAGTATTGTACTTGCGTGGATCGGTACCAAATAATTGTAAGTTAGGGAATGTATTGTTAATCAAGTTTCCTGGAGTGTACAAAATCCTGTCTGTAACTGAGTTACCGTAAGAGAAGTTCATACTCGCACTAAGGTTCCAATCTGTTGCAAGCTTTGCTTTGTATCCAATACTGAACTCTGAACCCCAGTTATAAAGTTGTCTGTAGTTTAATACTGGTGCTTGTGTACCAAAATATTGTGGATATTGATTATTAGCTCCCAATTCGAAACCATCGTAAGTATAATTTTGAAATGCCTCAATACTAATATCTAACTTGTTGTTAAACATTGATGTTTCTAAACCAACGTTTATCGTTCTTTTCTTTTCCCAGGTAATATCAGGATTAGCCAAACGTGAACGGTTCAAACTGTTTCCATTGGAGGTTCCATAAATGTATCCGTTGGTTACATCAATCTGGAATCGATCTTGCCACAAACGAACGCCAACCCTGTCATCACCCGTAATACCCACATTTGCTTTTAATTTTAAGAAATTGATGAAGCTAAGTGCATCACTATTTTTAAAGAAGTTTTCCTGACTCACTACCCATCCTATTCCAATATTTGGCGACACCCCCCAACGATTACCTAGTGCGAAGTTAGACGAAGCATCGATACGGGCAATACCTTCAAGCAGGTATTTCTTGTTAAAATCATAACTAAAACGGGCAAAACCAGAACGCTTAGAAACTGCTGTTCTATCTAAGTTTGATGCCACTAATGTGTTGATATCATAAGCAAAAAACTGATCTACGCCGGGAATAAGTTGATTTGTATAACGAACAGTTGAATTTTGTGAATTACTTTCACTTTGCTCAGCACCTGCTAGAACACTAAAAGTGTGTTTTCCAATAGTTTTATTGTATTGAAGCGTTAGAAAAAATTGATAGCTATTGTTATCAGTTAAGCCAGGAGTAAAAGTTGAATTTGCTGCACTTGTTGGCTGAAAGGTTGCTGCAGTAGCAGTTGGTAATTGATTGGTGAATAATTCTTGGTTATTCCCTCTTTTTACAAAATTGTACAGCGTAAAAGGTGGTATATATTGTGTGTTATTTGAAGACCCGCTTGATTGCGAAACTTGTCCACGAATTACCAGTCCTTTCAAAAAGGTTGGTTCGTAAGTTAAAGCGGCATTGATACGGTATGATTTATTTGAACCGTTATTATAATAACCAGATTCGGCAATAGCTAGTGGATTGTTATTACTGGGGTTAACTCCGTTAACATTATAGTTAATAAATTTTCCATCTATACTAATTGGAACCCATCTTGGAACTGTTATAAGTCTTTCAAAAAAGGCTGCATCGTTATCTTGGGCATTATGGTGTAGTTCTTTAGTACCATAATCAACATTAAAGTTAACATCAGCTTTTAATCCATTCGCGACTGTTGCAACCACACCACTTCTGAATGAATATTTATTAAATTTCATCCCCGCATAGTTTCCATTTTCACCCTGAAAACTTCCTCCTGCGAAAAAGGTAATTTTATCGCTTCCACCAGAAATACCTATATTATGTCTTTGTGTGGTAGCCGCTTGCCAAACTTCGTCGTACCAGTTTTTATAATCCAATGTTTTAATATATTCCAAATCTTCAGGAGCGAAGTATTCTGATGCAGCAGCACCTTGAGAACGGAATGTATCATTTAATAACAAGGCATGATCATAACCGGATAACATTTTAGGCACCTTAATCGCATCAGAAATGCCCAGATAACCATTGTATGTTATGCTTGGCTTACCTATTCTGCCTTTTTTTGTAGTGACCAAAATAACACCTTTAGCACCGGCAGCACCATAAATTGCAGCAGAGGCATCTTTTAGAAAGGTTAGATTCTCAATCATAGAGGCGTCTATATTATCGAAAGCTTCTCTGGTAACGGTAATATTATCTACCACATAAAGCGGTTCATCTGTGGTACCAGCCGCGGCAGTGGTGGTAGTTGAATTTCTAATGTTAAAGGTAATCGGTGCGCCTGGACGGCCAGATGCTTGGCTCACACCCACACCCGCAATTCTGTTTCTCATGGCGCCTGCTAAGTTAGGTGCAGGAACATCTTGAATTTCAGCACCACTAATAGTTGCTACAGCCCCTAGAATTTCTGATTTTTTCTTGGTGCCATAACCAATAACCACTACATCATCTAATGCGGTATTATCTTCTACAAAGTTTACGGTGATGTTAGTTTTGCCAGATAATGTAACAACTTGCCTAACGTAGCCAATGAATGAAAATACCAAGGCATCAGTTGCTGGATCGGCAATTAATGCAAACTCGCCTTTAGCGTTAGTGCTTACATTATTGGTTTTACCACGTATCCCAACAGTTACACCGGGAAGTGCCTGCCCATCTTTTTTGTCGACCACTTTACCGGTGATCTGCTTTTGTTGAGCAAAAACAGCGGTACATGTGATTAGCATGAGCACTAAAACCCATGAGGTTTTTCGTAAAAATTTTGAGTTCATATTCGTTATTTGGTTAGTTTTTTAGTAATACATCTAATCTGATATTAACCAGGCTTCGTGCTGATCAATTTCATTTAGTATATATAAGCTGTAATCGCTTTGCTTTATACAGTTTATTCAATAGTGTTTCCGGTTAAGGATGGGTTTGTTTTTTTTTTGCTTTTTACAGCTTGCTAGTTAGGCAAAAGAATTAGACAGCGTTAATTTAGAAATCTATCTAACATTAATTATCTTTATGGCGGCTCATATTTCTTTTTTATGTTAAAAATTATTGGTTAGAAAGTATATTTTAACTTGGCAATAGTGAAATAAAATCCATTTTTTAAGCTAAATACTAAGGATTATTATACAATCTTATCAAGACAAAATAACCTTCTCGTTATAAGCTATTTAGTGATTTTATTCACACTACAATATAAACATAAATTCATATATAAATGAAATATTCTTGAATAAAAAAACATAAAAATAATGGAGTGTTTAAACACGCTCCATTAGTATTCCTAGTTTGTTTTTGCTTTCGCTTTTCTCCGCTTCTCCCACTCTATTCCTTCCTTTTTTAAATCGTATCCTGCAGCAGATAGGTAATTGTTAATTCTACCTTTATACTTCCCAAACCATGCATGTTTTTTATCTGATGATTCTGCGTCCATGGCATGCTCCCTTGCTTCTGTTAACCAGATCAGGATTTGTTTTTTCTGATCTTCGGTTAAAGTTAAAATTTGTTCCTGATACGCCTTGTAAGTGATGGGCAGTACATTGTAAGTCATTCCATTTTTCACCAAATCAACTTGTTCACTGGTTAATTGAGCAGATAATTTGCCAATGTATTTTTTATGGAGTTTAGCAAGTGATGCTTCTACAATGTGGCCATCTTTAGCAAGAGCCGAATCGCGAACTACTTTATTGTCTTTATTTTTCTCTTTGATGGCTTTAACACGGGCATCGCGTGCGGCATAAATATCATTTAAGTTGCTATACTGATCTCTGATGATTACCGTTACCTTTTCTGTTTTCTTAATATCGTTAATGCCCAGATTGGCTACAATTTTAGCTGAGCGTTCTGTAATCATTTTAGTATAAGCTTCCTTATCTGCATTGTTCTGGGCAAAAATTGCGGTAACACTGGAGAAGGTTAACAGCAAAGCTAAAATTGATGATCTCATGTTTTAATTATTTAAATTGAATTTCTTTTTTTAATTAAGTTTACATCTCCACAGAAATGTACTTTTAAACCGAGCTCATCTAAGGCAGCGGCTTTAATCCGGCAAGCTTCATGTGCTCCGGCTTCGTAGTTTGTATAAACCACCTGAATGTGGTTGGCTTTATGTCTGGCCATCATCTGATCGCGACTAATCCCTTTTAAAATGGCGTGCATAATCGGCCATTCTGGAGTTGTGCCCTCCCATCTCCTTTTGGTTTCGGCTTCAGGTAAAGCTACCACTTCGCCAACACCTAAATCGCAATGTATTTCGTTATCCATTATATATACGCGGCTCCACACAACGAAGCCCGGTTTACTAATGCCTTTTAACGAACCTCCACCTAAACGGAAATACATGGCCGGTTGCCTATCACTACTTGCCCCCGCATAACCACCAATAAAATGCGCAGGTGGTGCAGCCCCAGAGATTAAGAACAGCCAAACAAAACCATCAACTTCATCATTTTTATAATATTCACCCCAACGGATATCGTGTAGGGTGTTTTCCCCGGTCATGCCTAATTCTTTCCAAAGATTGTAGGTTACTAAAGCGTCTAAACCAGCACATTCATCTACTTCGTTAAAATGTGGTAAAGCCCGCTTGGGGTAAAGTTCTTTGCCATCAACAGAAAATACAGGCGGACGGTCTTCATTATTTAATAAACCCTCTACCAGATCGCTGGCAACAGTTAAATCTTTTAAACCTTGTTGGTACTGTATCCCAATGGTATCGCAGCTAAAATCATCGGCAATTCTTAAGGCTGCAATATACATTTTACATTGTTCGAGCGTTTGTCTTTTTGTTAACTGGATTTCTTCTTCAGTGCCCCAGTTAAAGGTCATACCCTTTTCTAAAAGCCAGTCTAAAACGGCAACTGCTTCAACATCTGTTACTTTCAACATAGCGGCATATAGTGCCGATTGACTCAAACGTTCTTTAAAAAAACCGGTCTTATGTAATAGTTCATCGGGTATGATAGCATTGTACATACCCATGCAACCCTCGTCAAACACGCCCATGATCACTTTTCGCTCTTTTAAGCTTTTCGCAAAAGTTCTTCCTATCTTATCGTCGCTCATTGGAATTTTACTGAGGGCAAAACTCTTTACATGACTCTGATCATAGCTGATTTTACCTGTCGATAACCATTCCTGTAGCCCTTCTGAAAAAAAATCATCAGTAAAATCTTCACTCCATAAAGCGCTGTAGGGAATAGCTGCTTTGGTTAAACAACCATTTAAATTTAACATACCTACTAAGCCAGGCCATTGACCACTCCAGTTGGCAACGGTTAATATCGGTCCGCGATGCGTGGTAAGTCCTGCTAATACGTGATGAGAGTATTGCCAAACACTTTCTGCTACAATTAAAGGCTGATCAGGGTTAATATTTCTAAAGATATCCATTCCCATTCTTTGCGAATCGATAAAGCCATGTTTTTTTGTTGAATTGTAAGGATGGGCACGTTTAACTTTCCAACCGAATTGCTCAATAGCCACAGTTAATTTTCGCTCCATTTCAATTTGGGCAGCCCAGCAGTTTTGATTTGCCGAAAGTCGTAAATCTCCGCTAGAAACCAATAGAATTTCTCCTTGTTTGCCTTGTCTCATAATTTATTAATAAACAAACTATTTATATAAAAAATAATTTGTCAGCTTATATTTTGGTTATGCCTTTACGGCTATATACAAAACTCAGCAATGAAAAACACTATTTTCTAATGGTTTTTATCAAATTAATATAGGATGTTATCATTAATCTCGTTAACTTTAGGGCGCGCTGTGGCACCATTTGTAGAATAGTAACGCAGTCCTAACCAAATATTGATTTTAATATGAAACCTCATTTTCATAAAGTTCCAATTACCTTACAAAGTTCCTTTAGTATCCGTCATGATATCAAACCTGATTTTGGAAATATCTGGCATTACCATCCTGAGCTAGAACTGCATTATGTAATTAAGGGTGAAGGCGTTCGTTTTATCGGTGATAACATCAGCAATTTTGTGCCAGATGAGATGGTACTTTTGGGCGAGAACTTACCGCATACCTGGCGCTGTAAAGATGAATATTTTCAAAACAACCCCGATCTTACAACCGAAGCAATGGTTATTCATTTCTTGCCCGATTGCCTTGGGAAATACATGCTTACTTTACCTGAAGCTTACCTGATTCCTAAATTATTCGAAAAGGCTAAAGGCGGGATGGTGATTAAGGGAAAAGCTAAAGACAAACTGATCGATTTAATGCGGGCTGCTGTTGATGCTACAAATCTGGATAGGATCATCATTTTGTTATCTATTTTAAAAACATTGGCAGAAACAGAGGAATATTCAACTATTGTAACCAGTAAAAATACATTCTATCAGAGTAATGAATCTGAAACACTCCGCATTAATAAAATCTGTAATTATACTTTGAGTAATTATAAAAAGGATATTACGCTAGAAGAAGTAGCATCGTTGAGTAATTTAAGCGTGACTTCTTTTTGCAGGTATTTTAAACTGATGACGAAGAAAACTTTTTATGATTTTCTGATCGAAATTAGGGTGAGCCATGCCTGCCGATTCCTGATTGAGAACAAACTACCAACCGAAATGATCTGTTTCGATTGTGGTTTTAATAATGTATCTAATTTTTACCGGCACTTTAAAAAGGTTACGGGAATGACGCCTTTAGATTATAAAAGGAAGTATTTGAATTAGAAGCCTTATTTAAAGACCTTATAGGTTTTTGAAACCTATAAGGTCTGGTATAATAGATCCTAAAACAAGTTATCAACTATATATTCTAAAGAACGGTCGTCATTCCCGCGAAGTCCTCAGCGAAGCTAATCTTAAAGCTTATTGCATTACGATTCGCAATCAAGTTGGGAATGACAAATCGCCAAAACCTCGCAGGTTTTTAAATGGCGCAGCCTTCAATGAGACCATTGAAAACAATATAAACAACGAATTAAACCTATGAGATCTGGCTAAATAGATCCTGAAACAAGTTCAGGATGACGACGGAACCTATATAAAAACCTTAATATTTAAATTATTGCGAAGCAAGGTATAATCATCAAACAATGTTTCAACCTCTTTTATTATACTTGGCGTAAATGAACCCACATTTCGGCGGGTAAAGGTCGAAATATTAAGACCTCGTTTTTGCAGGAAATACTTCGAAACCACCGGATAAACATTATGCATTACGTCCATATTATCGATTAAAAACTGTTGTACCATTTGCACCTCATCTTTAAAAGCCTCATCATCGTAATGGTCGCAAAGCCAAACAATCAATTCAGGAAAATAATTGCCTTGAATGCACGATAAGCCTGAAGCGCCAGCTTTTAACGATTCTACCGCATGTACGATATACGCATCATATAATCCAAAAGTCCGGCCTGCTGTGAGTTTCAGTTTTTCTTTAATCTGACCAAGATCTAAGCAGGTATCTTTATGATAAATCACTCTTCCTGTCGATACGAAATCGGCCAATTGAGCTGGTTTTAATATCCTTTTATAAGGCACCGGACATTCGTAAAATCCTAGCGGAATTTTATCTGTTTGATCCAGAAGATCGAAAACCCTTTCGTTAAAAATTTCGTCTGTTTCATTTTCTTCGGCTAGTAAACTGGTAATGGCAATCACGGCCTCTACTCCTGCATCGCTCACTTCCTTTACAAAATCTGCCTGCTTACTTATTTCCCCGCCAAACGTTCCGGTAGCGACAACAGGCACTGCTCCATCGACCACTTTTATTACATGTTTTATAGCCTGTATTCTTTCTTTATCGCTCAATTCGAACATTTCGCTCGACAAACAATTGGCGAATAAACCCGATGAACCAGCCTGTAAATAAATCTCGGTAAGCTGCGTAAGTGCTGGATAATCTATATTTCCGTTGCTTAAAAAAGGCGTAAGCATAACCGGGATGAACCCTTTTTGTGAGTTTTCCATTATAATCTGATATGGTAAATTGTTTTTTATAATGCCTAGAAAAAACCAGAATGATTTTAATTGGCTGTATTAATCTTTTTGTTTTTAATTTTCGTCAGAAAAAGTCCTGCTAAAAAAATGGTTAAAGTGCCGATCACTATAATCATGTTCTTATGCAAAGGATTTCTAAAAGCTTCATATTCTGGAGGAAGAAGTGAAGAAAATGTCATCCATATAATTACGGCTATGCCAATTATGGTTGCTGTTATGGCTTCATGATTTTTAGTTTGCTTACTGATGATCCCCAAGAGGAATAATCCCAGCATTCCTGCAGCAAAAATCCCTGATAATTCCCACCAAACGTCTAAAATACTTTTTACGCCAATCATGGCAATGCCAGCAATCATACCCAATAATCCAAAGCCAATAGTGGCTAAATGTAACAGCGATAAATTCTGCTTATCGGTGATGCCCGGTTTGAAATACCGCTTATAAATATCAACCGAAAATACCGTTGCTGAGGCATTCATCCCCGAACTTATGGTACTCATTGCAGCCGATAAAATGGCCGACACGATTAATCCAACCAAACCTATCGGAATTTTAGTGACCATAAAATGAGGCATAATTTTATCACCATAATCTGATGGCTGCAATGCATTTTGAACCTTTAGTACTTCTGCAGCCGATGCATGTAAAGGCAAACGCTCAATGGCTACCTGATGTTTGATCGACTGTACCAAGTCTGGATTGATTTCATAATAGGCATACAAGCAAGATCCTATAATAAAAAAGAGTAGTGATGCCGGAATATACAACCAAACACACAACCAGATTGATTTTGAAGCTGCTTTGCTAGAAGATGCCGTATGGTAACGCTGAATGTAATTTTGATCCATCCCAAAGTTGTTCAGGTTGATAAAAAATCCATAGAGCAATACTACCCAAAACGATGATCCAACAAAATCGAGTTTAAAACTGCCTAAACTAAATTTATTCGCCAATTGCCCGATCTCTACAATCTTCGAAACGCCTCCCGGCATATTCGAAATAATTAAATACAGAATAAGCAATGCGCCAAAAGTTTTCACTACAGCTTGCACCACTTCCGTCCATATTACCGCTTCAATTCCTCCTAAAACGGTATAAACGATGATACAAATGCCCATTACAATCATAATCATCTGCATGGAATAACCTGTAAGTGCTTGTAAACTCAAGGCGATTCCAAAAAATATCGATCCCATTCTGGCTAGCTGCGTTAACAGAAAGCACATTACTGCATATACCCTAGCCCATGCACCAAAACGTTTTTCTAAATGTGTATAGGCCGATATTTCGCCAGTATTTCGGTAAAAAGGAACAAAGTATTTTGAAGCGATCCATGCCGCCAGCGGCATCGAAATGCTGAATACAAATGCATTCCAATTGCTCCCGAATGCCTTGCCGGGCACGCCTAAAAAAGTATTACTGCTTAAAAATGTTGCATAAATAGATAAACCTATCGCCCATCCGGGGATCAGGCCCGAAGCTTTTGTAAATTGCTCAGAGTTTTTATTTTTCCTCGAAAAATAAACCCCAACTAATATCATTCCAACAAGATAAATGAAGATTATTGCAAGATCGACTACAGGAAGTCCTTTCATTATTTGTTGGCTCGTTTATTAATTTGGTTAAAACAAATATGCATGACTAAATATCAACATTAATATAAGATTTTGGCTACATATTGTACCATCTTATCTTATTGAACATCTAAAGCATCAACAGCTAGTCCTTTAGCTTCAGTAGGAATCAACTTGAGTTTATAAGTTCCAGCATTAATCATACTTCCTGTATTGGTGTTCAAATAGTTCCATTTACCTGTTTTGGTTGGCGCAAATTCAACACTTTCTGTTTTCATCAAGGTTCCATCTACTGATGAAAACTCCAATTTTCCTTTTAAAAGCTGCACTGATGGATTATGGTATTTGATGGTTAAAGAATAGGTATCGGCAACACCAACTGAAATCTGCCAGGTTAAGCTTCCTTGATTATCAGCATTAAAAATTACGCGTTCCTTATCCATAAGTACCGATTTCACCACTTCATTGCCTGTTAAAATACCATCAGTAGCTTTATAGGTAATGGTTGTTTTTAAATCGTATGCGGGTTGTAAATGGGTAACAGGCATTACAAAAACAGTGACTGTTCTGCTATCGAAAATGATTCTTTCATTCGGTATAAGCCTTTTTCTATAGAGATTAAAGCTTTCGTCCTTACTATTTTTTAACGATGTTCGGGTATCTTCGAATCCCTGCGGAATGCTGGTATTTATATTTAAAGCGATAAATGTGTCAACACTATCTGTAGTGGTGAACTCGATACTTTCTTGTCCCCTTGATGCTTTTAACCACTCAGCACCATATAAATTAGAAGGCAGATCGATAAAGGTAGAATTTTCACCTATAAATTGTTCATCGCCAACATCCAGCCAATTGTTTAGTTCAGCATTTTTAATTTTTGTCAAGAGTGATTTGCTTGGTGCTGCAGGTTGGATACCTGGCTTCAAACTTGCAATTGCAATTGCCGAGATAACGGCCTGACCAACTTTTACTTCTGGGAAATTAATATCCAAAAAGCCACCTTTAACAGTTGTTTTGATTGTTTTCTTTAGTAAAGTGTTACTTCCAGCTTCTTTCCAGATGTCTAAGTCATTAATTACAGTTTTACCGTTAAATGCCACATCAAATAAGCGCATCTCTTTGGCATCAAAACC
The DNA here is from genome assembly GCF_004331735.1 of Pedobacter psychrodurus. Lineage (GTDB taxonomy): Bacteria > Bacteroidota > Bacteroidia > Sphingobacteriales > Sphingobacteriaceae > Pedobacter > Pedobacter psychrodurus. Next base: position 219,425 of record NZ_SJSO01000004.1, on the reverse strand, counting down.
TCCGCCAATGCCCAGCCAAGGTTCTATAAAATAAAGTTCAACCAGATATTCTCCGTCAGGTAGCGGGAAATGATACTTCAACTGATCTCTGCCATACCTAAAAGTCTGAAAAAGCTTCCAATCTTTGGTACCTTCAATGGGTTGAAAGGTACGGCGTTGACTGGCAAAAAAAGCAGGAATACCTGTAAAATCTGTGGTCCAGGAGGTTGAAGCAAAGTTATGCTGTGAAGTTAATTTCCGATCAGCAGACCATTTACTGCCATTGGTATCTGTATAATCGCCACCACCACAATTTATACGGTATACATAATTATAACCCTGAGCGGGAGCCGTTAGTTGTTTATCCTTAATTAAAGTATTAAATTTTGGGCTATTAGGCAGGTTTTGTAATACCATTTGATCTTTAGCAACAGCTTTTCCGTTCACATAACCAACCGCATACAATACATTATATTGGATATCAGGCTTATTCCATTGAAAATGCGTGCCTATAATGCCGCGTTTCATTCTGCCCAAAGATTGACCGTTTACATCATTAAAAAGTTCTACTTCATCGCAATTGGAATAAACTACAATACTGTCTTTGATGCCGGGTTTGGTCCAACGGTTTGGCCAGGTATGCGAAACGATATACACCATAGGCTCAGTTTGTTTTGGCGCGTAATTTGACCTGAACATATAAAATACATCCGTAGGTTCTTCCCAGGGAGTAAACATACCCTTATAATTTACAGGTCCTACCCGATCCAGATCTCTCAATCCTTCTCCTCCCTGCACCCTGCCCGGATTATCATGCGAACTGTACAGCCAGAAAAAGTGCCCTGCGGTTTTATCTTTCACCGATTCCGCCAGGCGCACCTTAGTCTCCATTAAATCGGTCATTTTGTTTTCGGTATAGCCTTTTCCGTTCACATCTGTGTTATGAAGATCGATTGTTCTCCAGGCACCGTATTCACCAACCAAAACCTGCCGCTGGAGATCCTCACCATAAGTTAAAGGATTACCACCATAGGTACCTGTCCAGTTTTGTGGTACATCCCAATCTGTTCCTTTTCCACCATTACAAGTGGTTACTTTTCGTTGAGATGAAGCCGTAGGATCTAATTTCCTAATCAGTTCGGTACATTCCTTTGCGAAATCTTCAGGCAAAGTACTTTCGTTTTCCAAACCCCATAACACTACCGCCGGACTGTTTCTGCGTTCTTTTACCCAGTCTGTTAAAAGTGTTTTAAAGTTCTTTCTAAATCCGGGTGCATCGTACCAGATATGAGCAGCCATTTGCGTCCAGCATAAAATGCCTTCTTTATCCCAATAATCAGAATACAATAAATTATGCGGTTGATGTGCATCGCGGAAAGCATTAAAACCAGCTGCTTTAATTTGCCTAACCCTCGAGCTGATCTGCTCATTACTAAAAGCATGGCTCTGACCAATTAGATGTTCGTATTCGGCAATCCCGTTAATAAAAACTGGTTTCCCATTTAACAGAAACTGTTTTTGGATCGCCTGGTCGCCAATCCGATAGCTATCGGATGGCCAGCTAATCCAGCGGATACCATAAGTTGTTTTCACCTCGTCTACAACTTTCCCGTTTTCTACTATGTTCGTTTGAAGCGTGTATAGATATGGGTTTTCTAAAGACCAAAGTTTGGGTTTGATGATTTTATCAGTTTGCTGATCGATCTGTATTTCTTTCCCAGCCGGAACAACAAGAGATTTTTTTAGTTCATTAATTTGCTTTCCATCTGAATCTAATAGCCTATTTACGACTATCATATTTTTAGGCTTCAAACCATAATTTTTAACGGTCGTGCTCAGGTTTAAAACAGCAGATTGTGCTGATATTTTATTATCGTTCCAAATGTGGATACCAAAAGGTTCAACGCGCACATCGTTCGTTACAATTAAGTGTACCGGACGGAAAATACCCATTGGCTGTGAGCCTTCTGAAAAACCCCGTTCGGTAGAGCAGCCACCATCCACCCAGGGTAAATCCTGAATATTTTCAGGATGATCTGCCCGAACAGCTAAAACATTTTCCTGGTTATTCAATTTGATTGCAGCAGTAACATTTAATGTAAAAGTTGTTCTACCCCCCGCATGATAGCCAACCTTTTTACCGTTTAACCAAATGGTTGCATAAGAACCTACCCCTTCAAAATACAGAAAAAAGCGTTTACCTATTTTGATTTCATTGGTTTTGAACGTTTTGCGGTACCAGGCGTAACCGTGTTTATTGCCATGAAGTTTCCTTTGATAACCTCCGTATTGATCCCAGTTATGCGGAACGTTTACTTTTTTCCAGTCTATGGCTTTGTAGCTAGCTAACTGAAAACCATCAAAAGCATTGCTGTTTTTTTCGTCGGCAATGCTGAGCCAATTGGTGTTTAAGGAAATATCTTTTCTGATTGGACTTTGTGCATAAAGGGAATTAGCTCCATATAAATTGATGAAGAATAACAGCAATAAAAACAACTGTTTAAATTGAATTCTTTTTGGTTCGTGGGGACACGAACCAAGGCACATGCAGCAAAAAATATTTAAAAAATTAAATTTAAATAAGTCTCTTGTAAAGGAGATTGCTTCGTCGTTCCTCCTCGCAATGACGATTTTATTATCCATATTTTATAGCAATTTCAGATCTCCATTCAGTTTATAACTTTCGCCAGCTTTTGTTTCGATAGTTGCGTTGTTATTTTTGTAGTGAATTTTACAATTCCCTCCAGTTTTAGATTTTACTGTTAGTGAGGTTAATCGTCCTTTATCCCAGGTTAAATCCAGTTCAAAGCCACCTCTGGCAAGGAGTCCTTTAATTTCACCATGTGGTATGGCTGTTGGCAATGCCGGTAAAATATCTAAATAACCCTGGTGGCTCTGCACAATCATTTCGGCCATTCCGGCTGCACCGCCAAAATTTCCATCAATCTGGAAAGGCGGATGTGCATCAAAAAGGTTTACATAAGAACCTGCTCCATTATTAGCGGGCTTCATTAACATTTTAATCAATTTCATAGCGTGGTCGCCATCTTTAAATCTTGCCCAAAAATTAATTTTCCAGGCCAAACTCCAGCCAGTAGCATCATCTCCACGATATAATAAAGACTGTTTTGCAGCCTGCATCATTTTTTCATTGCCATCCCAGGTAATGTCATTTCCTGGGTAAACGCCCCACAAATGGGAAACGTGACGGTGTTTATTGGTGGTATCGTCTTTATCTTCTAACCACTCTTGTAACTGACCATATTTACCAATCTGGTTTGGCGCTAACTGTTTGACTTTCACCGTTAACGAATTTCTAAAATCCTCATCTACATGGAGCGTTTCTGAGGCAGCAATACAATTTCTAAACAGTGATCTGATGATTTGGTGATCCATTGTTGGACCAGCTACCAAACCTCCATTTTCTGGTGAATTGGATGGCGTACTGATTAACCAACCTGTTTTTGGATCTTTCACCAAAAAATCTTCGAAAAACAAAGCAGCTTGTTTCATTAAAGGATAGGCTTCGGTTTCCAGAAACTTACGGTCTTTACTAAATTGGTAATGCTCCCATAAATGTTGACTTAACCAGCCACCACCACTTACCCAAATACCATGATTTGAAGCGTTGATTGGTGCTGTTCCGTTCCACAAATCGGTATTATGGTGTAAAACCCAACCACGGGCATTGTAATATGCTTTTGCCGTTTCGGCTCCGGTTTTTGCCAATCCTTTGATTTTATTAAAAAGCGGTTCGTTTAGCGCAGATAAATTGAGAATCTCAGTTGGCCAATAATTCATTTCGAGGTTAATATTGGTGGTATACTTGCTTCCCCATGGTGGTGTAAGCAGGTCGTTCCAAATCCCCTGAAGATTGGCTAGCTGTGTACCGGGACGAGAGCTGGAAATCAACAAATACCTTCCATATTGCATGTACAATGCTGCAAAAGCAGGATCATTAGCCGTTCCAAATTTGGCCAGTCTTTCGTCTGTTGGAAGGTTTTCGTTATCCGATCGGCCAAAATCAACACTGAAAGAGTTATAGTAACTTTGGTATTCTTTAATGTGGTTTTGTTTAATCTCTTTATAAGTTTTGCCTTTCAATCCGTTTAGCGCTTTAATATTAGCAGTTGCCGGATTTCCAGAAACATTTTGTGCATTAATAAAGTTAGTTCCTCCTGTTAAATAAAGTGTTACTTCATCGGCCTGATTGATGCTGATTTTACCGTTAAGTACCTTAATTGAACCGCTTTTAACCAAAGCTGTTAATCGGCTCTCGCCTTTTAATGCGCCATCTTTTACTTGAACTGATAAAGCAATTACATTATTGCTTAAAGTTTTTACCGATGACTGTCGATGTGGACTGGAAAGCTCGGCATCAAAACTAATAGCCGCTCTTTTATCGGCTGTTAAGCGAACTACAATGGCCTGATTTGGCTGACTTGCAAAATACTCACACTGATAATTTACACCATTTAAAGTGTAGGTTGTTTTGGCCACAGCGGTACTGATATCCAAAGACCGTTTGTAATTGGTAACAATCGATTTTGTTTGTTTAAAATATAAGTTCAGATCGCCAAAAGGCTGATAACTACCCTGGTATTGCGGAACAGCAGGTGGATTTTCATCCTGAATTTTATATTTCCACGCTTTAATCAGCAAAATACCTTGATCAATATTACTTCCCACAGGATAAATCCCAATCTTTTTTGAGGTGTCTTTATAACCAGCCAATCCGCCTTTATCGAAATAATTAAGCACCTGGATGGCAATTACATTTTTGCCTTTTTTAATCAGTTTGGCAGGTATAGTGTATTTTCTTGGCTCCGTATTATCGGTGTTGCCAACCAATTCACCATTGATATAAGTAAAATCCTGATCACGGATGCGGTTAAGATCGAGTATAAGATCTTTTCCAGTCCAGTTGTCGGGTACATCAAAAGTGGTTCTGAACCAAACGGCGCCATCTAAATTGGCTAAACCGACGGTTTCCCATCCTTCATAGGCTGGCACTTTTATGGTTTCCCAAAGTTTATCATCAAAATTTGTAAGCGCAGGGTTTCCTTGAATACCTTTTCCTGCTTTCATTTCATTTACCCAAATTTTTCTATCACCTGAACTGCTTTGCAGGCCCATAAAATGTTCTTGTGCTAAGGCTTCTGCGGCTGCCTGTTTTCCTTCGGAAAGTAATTTTCTGATCTCAGGAAGATATTGATAAGCGCCTTTCCGGTTATAATCCCTTGGCTTACCTGTCCATAAAGTTTCCTCGTTAAATTGGATATGATCAACAGCAGTTCCCGCAAAAATCATGGCACCCAATCTGCCATTTCCTATGGGCAAGGCATCAGTCCACTTTTCAGCAGCTTTATTGTACCATAAAGTGTGGTTGTTTTCTTGTGCAAAACTGCTAAAATGAGCAGTCAAAATTAAAAATGATGTGCTTAATAAAAGTTTAAACCTCATATTATTGTCCTTTATCGCCTGAAATAATTTCGATGTTGCTGCTTACTTCCTTCTCTTTTTTAACCGCCTCCCTCACTCGCCTAAAATTATTGTTTCCTAAGAATATGTTTTTAGTTTCAGCCCCGCTTAATTTTAAATAAGTAACTGTTTCTTTCGTTGGAAAAGCATTGTAAAGAAACAGATCTGATACGTTTGTAAGATCGATTACAGCCGCATTTACATTTGGTTTATTGCTTTTTAAACCATCAATAATTAAATTATTCACTTTTAATGCTTTTAATGATGGGCCTAACTCCGTATTTACCGTTACATTATGAAACTCAATATTACTGGAATTATTGATAGAAAAACCAGTTTTAGCGTCCATATTAATATCGTTGAAGGTAATATTATCGATAGGCATTTCTTCTAAACCATTTAAATAAGCGGCCTGGTTAACCTGCCCCGTAATGTTACTGAAATGGATATTTCTAAAGATAGGTGTTCGTTCAGAAACGGGTTCTACATTGGTTTTTGCATATTGCATATCCAATACAATCGCCTGGTCTTTAATGTTTTTCATAATAATATTGCTTACCCTGATATCTTCTACCACCCCACCCCTGCCACGAGCGGTTTTAATGCGGATTCCTCGATCTGTACCATCGAAAATACAATTAGAGATGGCAATTTTGCGTACATCGCCCGACATTTCGCTGCCGATTACCACACCTCCATGACCGGATAGCATGGTACAATTGGTAATCACGTAATTTTCTGCGGGAACTGCCATTTTTATTCCAGGTGCATCTTTGCCCGATTTAATGGTGATACAATCATCGCCTACACTGATGAGGCAATCTGAAATATGTACATTTTTACAAGATTCAGGATTAATCCCATCTGTATTCGGCGAATGTGGGTTGTTGATGGTAACTGCATGAATCTTAACATTTTCGCAGAATTCTGGATTTATTGTCCAGAAAGGAGAATTGCGGATCGTAATTCCATCAATCAATACATTTTTACAAAACATGGGTTGTATAAACGGTGGACGAAGAAAACCTCTTTTCATCTGCTTTGGATCGTCTGGCAAAATAATATCCTTATTTAAACCATCAAACGTAGTTTGCCATTTCGACCGTGGTTGCCCTTCTTTATAACCTTCAACAAAATCCCACCATTTCTTGCCATGTCCATCAATAATCCCCCTGCCGATAATCGAGATATTTTCTACTTTATAAGCGTAAAACAATGGTGAAAAACTGGTTACATCAACACCTTCGTACCGACTTTTTACCATGGGTAAATAATCGTCAAAATTATCGCTGAAATGTAGTTCAGCACCTGCATCAATTAATATGATGATGTTGCTTTTTAAATGTATGGCGCCGGTTAGGTATTTTCCGGCAGGGAAATAAACTGTTCCACCACCAGCTTTTGATGCCGCTTCTATCGCATTTTTGATTGCTGTTGTGGCCAACTTGCTACTGTCGTTTTTTGCACCGTATTTAATTACGTTGTAATAAGATTGGGCATTGGCCGTTAAACCAATACAAGTGGTAAGTATGAAAATTAAAGCTTTGATAATATTGATGGAGTATTTCATTTGATTACATTTTATTTTTTTGTCGTCATTGCGAGGCACGAAGCAATCTTTCCAATTATGAAGCGCAATAGATTGCTTCACTTCTCCCACATTCAACGCTTCCATTCGCTATGACGATTTTTTTTATAATTTATCGTCCTCGTTTGTCACAAAGTGATTCCTTTGGAATAACGAGGATGAGTGAGGTCAGCGATTCCATCGCTTTTTTATACTGCCTTGGTTTGTGTCCCCACGAACCAATAGAAGTTATTTCGGTCTGTGAGGACACAGACCGAGGCTCCTAACTTAATCCATTTTAACTTTCAGCGGCTTCAAATCTTTGCTTTTGTAAATTTCTTTACCATCTACAAATACCAATAATCCTTTGCCTTTATTATATTTTTTTCCGGTTTTATCCCACAAAATGGTTAACGTTTTACCGTGGTACGATACTTGATCTAACATGAACCAATCCCACTGATTTCTAGGGATTAATGGAGAAATTTCAAGAACATTATCCTGACGCGGTTTTATGCCAATCAGATCATTGATAATTAAGTCATTAAAGGTAGAGTGATTATAAAAACTGCTCCGTGGATTATCCCCCTTTAACCATTCTCCAGTTTTCTCATCCTGGTATTCGCCGATGTAAGGTTTACCGTTTTTTACATGAGAAGCCGCATATTGATGCAGCTCCTGATAAAAGACTTCAGCATTCATTTTACCATGTTTTTTATAATTGGTTAACAGATTTGCCAACCCCTTTAAAGTTTGCGAGCTGGCAAAAGGCCAGAGTGCACCATCCCATTCACAGCTATGTCCTGTTCCCCTTGTTCTGAATGTTGGGTTTCTTCTTTCGGCAGTTGTTAAGCCCCAGGGCGCTTTAAATCCGGCAGTATCGAGTAACTGATTCCAGGCTTTTGCATAATTTGACTGATCATCAGGCAGGTTAAATTCCCAGGGCGTAAAACCGATGGCTTCTCTCACATCTGCTGAGCCGCCTTTGGCTTTTCTGGTTTCAAAAAACGCAGAAGAAACATTCCATAAACTATCCTGAACCAGTTTTTTCAGTACAATTGCTTTGTTTTTGTATTTGCCAGCCAAGGTTTTATCACCTAAAAGTGTGGCAATTTTATCCAAAGCCATAGCATTGCCATACATATAACTGTTTATCGTTGGTCGCTGGTTCTGATCTTTTCTTGATCCACTGACCGATTCTTCCATGCCATCCTTAACATCATGCTGCCAGAACAAGCCGTTTTTAAGCTGCCTTTCAGTTTCCCATTTGCCATAATCTTTAACCAATGCTGGCAAAATTTCTTTTAAAAATTCTTGATCAGGTTGCACCAAATAATTCTGATAAACAGCATCATCCACCCAACTGCTAAATTGATGAAAACGTTGTTTGGTTTGGCCAACATCGGCATGATAAAGCCAGAATTTGATGTAATCTTTTAAATAAGCATTATCCTTTAGCCACCTACCTTCGTAAATATGATGACCTAATGCGCAGCTAATGGAATTGTACTTCCCTGCATGTTTAACTGGCTCTATAAACTCTGTAAAAATGAACCCTTCAGGCGTTTTAACCAGGTGTTTACGATAGGTCCACCAACGGTAGTAATAGTTTTGTTCCAACACCGAATCTGGGCACTCGAACAAAGGTGCCTGCTCAGCCAACCACTTAAAAGCTTCGGCATTGGGCACATAATTTTTTACAGCTTCTGTATCTATCGAATTAAAATAGGTGACGTATTTCTTCAATTTTTCAGTTCCCAGAATTGACTTCTGCTGCGCAAAGCCTGTGATTGTCAATAGTGACAAAGCAACTGTTGCAATAAATTTTCTTGTATGTATCATTATTCAAATAACCAATCTATATCTTTTCCTCTACCATCTAAACCAGCATTAAAAATGCGCAGTTCCTGTTTATCATCAATAAAACCCAAAACCAAACAAGCGCCTTTGCCTAAATTTAAGGTATGCGTTCCTGCCGGGAAAGAATAAGCATGAACATTAACCGGAGGAAAGCCGTAAGGAACCAAGGCATTCGATATTTTAATTTCCGATTGACCGTAATTGTTGGCACTTGCATCGGTTTCCAACTGTGGAGGAGCAAGATATTGAGGATCTTTCTGATTAAAAAAGCCTATCAGCAATTTTACAGCTACTTTGGTACTGAATTTAATTTCAGTACCCGTTTTAATTTGTTTGTCTTTTGCAAGTTTGATTCCTTTTAAACCTACCAGCTGTGCTGCAACTTCTTTTATCTTAACAGTCGTATCTGAAAACAGCTGTACATCCTTGGCAATCACGTAACTTTCTGTTGCATTTAAAACTTTTACATCAGCAGCTTTATAAGGCACAATTGCAACAACTGTTCCCTGTTTTATAGATTTTAGAGAATCGATACTGCGTTTGAAATGATTAAGTTCTTTGGTGAAGACGGGTAACATCTCTTTCCAGTGGATAAAGGTTTTATCTACTCCACGCATTGGGATTTTTCGCTGCTTGGTTTGCATGCTGTTGGCATACAAGTAACTATGTTCTGTGAGTTTAACCAGTTCAGCATAATGATTTACACTTTTTTGTAAAAAAGGCAATGCCTGCTCCAGATCAGAAACTTGGTTCGAATATTTATACCTCAGTATCCATAGTGCTGCCTTCACTTTTTCAGCATAAAAATTAGCCATTGCATCGTAGCAATAGATATCATTTTTAAGTCTGCCGAATTCTGCAGTATCTTTTGTTACGGTTGATTTAGCTTCATTAATCGACTGGATGGCTTTTTTACCATGTTCAACTACTTCGCGCGCCACCTGAACGGGTGTTTCGCCGATATGCCCTTGTTTCTTCCATTCTTTTTCGGCAAACTCAATAATCATCTCACCCTCTGGCGCTTCTGATTCGTACATCAACGTAAATACACCGTAACGATAGGGATTAATGAGCTGAGTCATCAACATGCCTAAGGTTAGTGTTTGCCTGTTACCATCCGTAATGCCATACCTGCGCAAAAGTTTAGGAGATATTTCTCCCGACTCTTCATAAGCATTCAGAATGGCTTTACCACCTGCTAAATTAGCCCCATATTTATCAGCCAGTTCTTTGCCCCAATAATTAATTTCTTGGGCACGGTCTCTCTGCGAGTTCCACGAATATCTTGCCCACTCCTTGTACCAGATCCAATCGCGGTCTACCTCTAACAACCTGCCTTTTACGTCATCAGCCGAATAAGGCCAGTCCCAGTAACTGGCTTGAGGATATAAATGCAAACCTTTTGCGCCATAAATCTTGTTCATCGCCTGAACTGATTTCTGAATAAAATCTGCCGAGCCATATCTAAACGGTTCTAAATTGGCTAAAATATGTACGTTAGAGATATTAACAGTACCAATGGCCGCTAATTTTCGGTTTAAATCTGCCCAAGCGCCGCGCGGTGTGTTAGTGGTTAAGGCCTCCCCATTAAATTTGTTTTCGGTATACAGGTTTTTGTAAAATGGCAAAGCAGCTTTCATTACGCTTGGTGCATCGGTATCGTGCGCTCGCAGTACAATTGGTGGTTCTTCCTTAATGCCAGCCGCTTTTAGTCCCTCTTTCACCCCTGGAATAATCGTTTTGGTAAACCAATCAATGTCATCCTGACCAACGCCTTCCATCGCTTCGCCTAGTGCTACCATCAAACCTACATTTGGATATTTTTCTACAAATGAAGCAATCGATTTACGGGTATAATCGGCAATTAAAGGAATAATGGGGCGGTTCCTATCCTGTGTTTTTAAGCCATGTTTATCGGCAAAAGGCTTAGGGATGATGATGTTGTAAAACATCTGGATTACCCAAATACCGCGTTTATCGGCCTCTTGAGTCAAAAACTGGAAGATTTCTTCATTCTTTTTCAGGGTCGGATCATCTACCTCAACCGCATATGGATAATCTTTTAACCTCAAGAGTGACGAAAATGGATGTCCGTTCCATAAATAAAGCGAATTATAACGGTTTTCCACCATCATATCCAAATATTTAATCCATAAAGCTTTATCGTAAAGCCACGGGAAAGTTTCTGGGGTGTAAGGATATTCATAAACATCATGCCCTGGCAGGTAATCTGGTTTCTGCAAACCTATACAAGTGCCTCTTAATACCATTTCAGGCTGATCACTAAGGGCCATTTGCGTGGGTAGTTTATGCGTGCTGTTGATCTGATCGGCCAGTTCAATGCAGCCGTATAACGCGCCAGATGCATCGTTGCCTATGATATAAAGTACGCCATTTTTTCCGGTGTAGATATGAAAGCCTTCTTTCTGGGTGACTGAGATTTTATTCTTAATTTCTAGCGGAAGATTATTGGCAAAAAGTTTATCCGAAAACACACCAATCGCAATTACATTGTTCGTTGCTATAAGCTTATCTTTTTGTTCGATTTTGGCTGAATAATTCAACTTAGCTAAAGCTTTTGATAGCTTTTCGGCACCAAAACGCACACGCACATGATTTTCGATAGAAATTACAATTGTTTTCTGTATCCTAAGGTTGGCATTTGAAAATGATATCGATAAAAAATAACAGGAAATAAAAATCAGAAAATTTCTCATTCAACAGGCTCTAATAACAAAACCTATTTGCTAGGTTTTTATGTAATATTTGGTTAATATTATATTTAAATATAAAGATAATATTCAAATATAAGTAATAATACTGATTGCCTTTGTAAAATTTATGCAAGGTAAAGCCATTTGAATATTCGTAACGGCTTATGACAATATGTGTTAATATTTAGACAAGAAGATAAAACTTTTAGTCAAGAATATTTATTTTATTTGTATTCTAATCAATTATAATTTATAACCAATCATATACATGTTTTCACTAAAAAACAAAAAAGCCGTAGTTACAGGCGGGGGAAGCGGCATTGGAAGAGCTATTGCAACTATTTTAGCCAAACAAGGTGCGGAGGTTCACATCATCGAATTGGGAACTGAACATGCCCAAGATACGATAAAAGAAATTAAAACCAACGGCGGGGAAGCATTCAGCTACGGATGTGATGTTGCAGATCATCAGGCCGTTGCAGCAGTATTTAAGCAAATTGGCAACATCAATATCCTGATCAATAATGCAGGTATTGCGCACATTGGCAAAGCCGATACAACCGATGAAGCAGATTTTGACCGCGTAATGCGTGTAAATGTTAAAGGTGTTTATAACTGTTTACATGCGGCCATTCCGCAGATCCGTTTATCAGGTGGAGGGGTAATTATTAATATGGCATCTATTGCCGCATTAATTGGCCTGCCTGATCGTTTTGTTTATAGTGCTGCAAAAGGTGCTGTAAAAGCAATTACCATGAGTGTAGCGAAAGATTATATTGGCGAAAACATCAGGTGTAATTCTATTTCACCTGCACGGGTTCATACTCCCTTTGTAGATGGCTTTTTACAGAAGAACTACCCGGATAATATCCCCGAAATGTTCGAAAAACTTTCTAAAACACAGCCTATCGGCAGAATGGCAAAACCAGAAGAAGTAGGTGCCCTGGCTTTATACTTATGTAGCGATGAAGCCTCATTTATTACCGGTTGCGATTACCCAATTGATGGCGGATTTACTACCTTAAATAATTAATAAATATTTTTAAATACATTAAAGAATTTTATAATGAAATTAATACGATTTGGCGAAGCTGGAGCTGAAAAACCTGGAGTAATTATAAATGATAATTATTTCGATGTTTCTGCATTGGTTAAAGATTATAACGAAGAATTTTTTGGTGGCGATGGCTTGGAAAAACTAAGGTCAGCAATTGAATCTGCTGATTTACCTCAGGTAGATAAAGGTGTGCGCCTTGGCCCTGCATTGGCCCGTCCTTCAAAAATAATCTGTGTGGGCCTAAACTATAAAGACCATGCGGCAGAAACAAATGCACCCATTCCGGCTGAGCCTATTTTGTTCTTCAAAGCTACTTCAGCGATTGTTGGACCTAACGATGATTTGGTCATTCCGAAAAACAGTAAAAAAACCGACTGGGAAGTAGAATTGGCAATTGTTATTGGTAAAAAAGCAAGTTACGTTTCAGAAGAAAATGCTTTAGATTATATTGCTGGTTATGCGCTACACAACGATTACAGTGAGCGTGAGTTTCAATTAGAGAGAAACGGACAGTGGGTAAAAGGAAAAAGCTGCGATACCTTTGCACCTATCGGTCCATTTATGGCTACGCAAGATGAAATAGCTGATATTCACAATCTTCGCCTTTGGTTAACCGTAAATGGAAAAACATTACAGGATGGAAATACGTCGAATTTGATTTTTAATGTTCCGTTTATGATTTCTTACATCAGCCAGTTTATGACTCTTTTACCAGGCGATGTAATTTCTACAGGAACGCCTGCTGGTGTGGGCTTAGGGCAAAAACCTGAACCTTGGTACCTAAAAGCTGGTGATGTGGTAGAATTGGGTATTGATAGCTTAGGCACAAGTAAACAAACGGTTAAGGCCTACAGTGGAAATTAATATGAAAAGGTACTGCTTAACGCTCGATCTTGTAAATGATGAAAAGCTTATCGAAGAATATAAGCAGTATCACCGATCGGTTTGGCCTGAAATTAAAGAAAGTATTACTTCTTCTGGAATTGATAACTTGGAAATATATTTAATTGGCAACCGGCTGTTTATGATTATGGAGGTTAATGAAAGCTTTTCTTTTGAAGAAAAAGCTAAAGCCGATCTGGCCAATCCAAAAGTACAGGAATGGGAAAGCCTAATGTGGAAATTCCAGCAAGCCTTACCAGGCGCTAAACCAGGTGAAAAATGGATTTTAATGGATCAGATATTTAAACTTTAAACGCTTTCTTATGATTGATACACACGTACATTTTTGGAATTTTGATCCGGTTAGAGATAACTGGATAAACGAAGACATGATGGCCATCCGTAAAGATTTTTCGCCAAAAAACCTTTTGAGGGTATACAATGATCTTCAGATTACAGGATGTATTGCGGTGCAGGCCAATCAATCGGAAGAAGAAAACCATTTTCTGCTAACATTGGCAGAACAAAATGAAATCATAAAAGGCATTGTGGGCTGGGTAGATCTGCTTAGCCCTAATTTGGACGAACGTTTGACTTATTGGAGCAATTTCAAAACCATTAAAGGTTGGCGACATATCCTACAAGCCGAAAACGCAGATTTTATCCTGAACAAAAAGTTTATTGCTGGCGTTAATCTTTTAAAAAAATACAATTATACTTACGATTTATTGTGTTATCACAACCAATTAACAGATATTATCAAAATGGTTGATCAAATACCCGATCAACCATTTGTATTAGACCATTGTGGCAAACCCGATGTTAAAAGTCAGGATATAAAATCATGGTCTGAAAATATTAAAACCTTGGCATCGAACCCAAATGTACTTTGCAAAGTATCGGGTTTACTTACCGAAGCAGACTGGAAAAACTGGACAGAAAAAGAGCTTTTCAATTGCTTTGATACCATTTTCGAGCATTTTGGCCCCGAAAGGGTTATGTACGGTAGCGATTGGCCGGTAATGTTGCTCAGCAGACCTTATCAGGATTGGTTCAATTTGGTTTACAAGTACACAGAGCGGTTCTTCGCAGCTGAAAGGAAATTAATTTTCACCGATAATGCAACTAATTTTTACGGAGTTTAACGACATATCTTCGAACCATTTGTCATCCTGAATGCAATGAAGGATCTTTTTGATATGGCTTTATTTGCAAAGGATTCTTCACTGCGTTCAGAATGACAGATCAAAAACTAAAATTAAACCTCGCTACAAAACACTTTATTAGCATATCGTATTTTATGATGTGTAACTGTAATTATCCCTAACTAGTGTAAGCAAATGACTAATTATATCCAATATAAAACGATAAATACAAAATAGCAGATAGAGCAGGATGGAAAATATAATATAAAATATTAGTTTTCGCTTTCTAAAATAGAATCTGACCAATACAATATTTAAATATGAGTAAAAAGATTACATTCCCTTACAATCCTCAATTCCCTTCTGTAGCCGACTTAAGAAAAAAGGCAAAATCAAGGATTCCTAAATTTGCTTTTGACTACCTGGAGGGCGGTTGTAATGAGGGGCTTAATTTATCGCGAAACGAGAGCGACTTCGACAATATTTACCTTAAACCGAATTACTTACGTGTTGGTGGAGATATCGACATGTCGGTTGAATTATTTGGCCGTCGTTATAGTGCTCCATTTGGAGTATCTCCGATTGGTTTGCAAGGTTTGATGTGGCCTAACGCACCCGAAATTTTAGCTAAGGCTGCCGCTAAGGCCGATATTCCTTATACCTTAAGCACGGTATCCACCAGTAGTATCGAACGAATTGCCGAAGTATCTGAAGGAAAAGCATGGTTTCAATTATACCATCCTACAGAGAATAGCTTGAGAGATGATATCTTAAATCGCTTAAAAGCTGTTGAATGTCCCGTATTAGTTGTTCTGGTAGATGTACCTGCATTTGGTTTACGATATAAAGAAATTAAGAGTGGTTTATCTATTCCACCAAAAATGTCAATCAATAATATCTTGCAGGCCTTTGCCCGTCCGCTATGGGGAATTAAAACCCTACAACATGGAATTCCATCATTTGCTACATTAAAGCCTTATATGGAAAAAGGAATGGACATGTCGCAACTGGGACAATTTATGAACAAAACATTTACCGGTAAGGTTGATATTGAAAAGGTTTCTGCCATTCGTGATCTTTGGAAAGGACCTTTAGTCCTGAAGGGAATCGCGACTGATGAAGATATGCAGGCTGCTATCCAAATCGGTGCTGATGGTGTGATTGTTTCCAATCATGGTGGCAGACAAATTGACGCAGGCGAATCCTCAATCAATTCACTGATCAAATTGGCAAACAATCCACTATACAAATCAAAATTGAAAATCATGTTAGATGGTGGTATTCGTTCAGGCGTTGATTTAGCAAGAGCACATGCTGTTGGATCTGAATTCAACTTTATGGGCCGACCTTTTATGTATGGAGTTGGCGCTTTGGGTAATGAAGGGGGCGATCATACCATAAATATGTTCAAAACTCATTTATACCAGATCATGCAACAATTAACCATTGAGAAAATTACACAATTTCCTAATCGGTTATTAAACCCTTAAAGCGGAATTTGGAGTAAAATAAGAGGTTGTATCATAAACATAGTTTCTCCAGAAATTTGTCACGTTGAGCCTGTCGAAACGCCGTAACGGTGTTATAGTAGGTCCTTCGACAAGCTCAGGATGACAATTCTATATTTATGATACAACCCGTTAACGTTATTTAGAAAATTTGTATGTTGTACTTGTTTTATAAGTTTCGCCTGGCTTAAGCACGGTTGATGCAAAATTTGCATGATTTGGTGCATCAGGAAAATGTTGTGTTTCTAAGCAAAAAGCCGAACGGTGAGGATATGATTTACCACCTTTACCATCCTTATCAGCACCCGTTAAAAAGTTGCCACTATAAAACTGTAAGCCTGGTTCAACAGTATAAACTTCTAAGGTAATTCCTGTAACCGGACTTTTAACAATCGCTACAGGCGTTTTGCCATCATGGTGTGTTAACACAAAATTGTGATCGTAACCTTTGCCGAATTTTAATTGCTGATCATTTTCCTCGATCGATTTTCCTATTGTTTTGGCTTTGTTGAAATCGAAAGCAGTTCCCGCTACAGGTTGCAATTTACCTGTTGGAATAAGTGTAGAATCTACTGGTGTGTAGGCATTTGCATCAATCGTCAATTCATGATCCAAAATCGTTTCATTGCCCTCACCATTTAGGTTAAAATAAGCATGATTGGTTAAATTCACAACAGTAGTTTTATCGGTAGTAGCTAAATAATCGATCTGCAAAGCATTATCATCAGTTAGCGTATAAGTTACCTTAACATCCAGTTTTCCCGGATAACCTGCTTCACCATCATTTGAAACATAACTCAGCTCTAATTTTTGTCCATCCAATTGTTTAGCATCCCAAACTTTCGAGAAAAAACCATCCGTACCGCCATGTAAGGTATTAATACCATCATTAAGTTGTAAAGCATATTCTTTTCCTTCCAGGGTAAATTTACCTTTACCAATGCGGTTTCCGTATCTACCAATTAAGGCACCAAAAAATGGTTCACCTTTTTTGCGATACGAACCCACGCTATCGTAGCCTAAAACCACGTCTGTTAACTTATTATTTTTATCGGGAACCAAAAGCGAAACTACCCTCCCGCCATAATTGGTAATAGAAACCGAAGCACCTTGTTTGTTTTTCAAAACATAGAGCTTAACACTTTTACCATCAATGGTAGTATTGTATTTTAAAGAATCAGTTTGCACGGTAGCCTGTGCTCCCTTGTCTGATTTAGGATTACATGAAGTAAAAGAAATGGCTAAACATAGCGTAGCGAAGGGCAAAGCCTTAAAGAATATTTTTTTCATCTGTTTAATATTTTGTTTTCATTTGTGATGAAGCTGTCATGATTTTTCACGAGTGTTTTATTTCCCTTTTTGAATTCAAGAACTCGCAAGCTCGGTATAATCATTTTACTGTATGATTTTGAAAATCATGACGGTTTCATCGATTAAAATTTGTGAAAGCGGATCTGCAATTGCGCACAAAATTAGAAACGGCTTCATATTGATTTATTTTTGGTTAAGGCTAATGTAGGAAAAAATTATTAACGTTAAAGTAACGATTATACTTATTTTTTCATAATATCGGTGGGGATTCTTAACAGTAAAAAAAATCACATAATTTAGCAGCCATATGCATAATTTAAATTTCAAGCCAAAGGCTTTTCTTTTTGATTTGAACGGCACTATGATTAACGATATGGAATACCATACCTTAGCCTGGTACAGCATCATGACGGAAGATTTAGGTGCCAAACTTGATTACGAAAACGTAAAAAAAGAAATGTATGGTAAAAACCACGAAGTTTTAGAACGCGTTTTTGGAAAAGATAAATTTAATGCCGAAGAAATAGAACGCCTTTCTATCGATAAAGAAAAGCTACCAGGAAGATTACATGCCGCATTTAGCGCTGATTGATGGACTGGGTCAATTTTTGGAACGCACAAAAGAGGCTAACATTCCAATGGCGATCGGATCTGCTGCAATACCTTTTAATATAGATTTTGTAATAGATGGATTGAATATCCGTCATTATCTGGATGCAATAGTGAGTGCAGATGATGTAAAAACAAGCAAGCCAGATCCCGAAACTTTTTTAAAGGCCGCGGCAGCATTAAATATTGCTCCGGCAGATTGTCTGGTTTTCGAAGATGCACCCAAAGGTGTAGAATCGGCTTTAAATGCAGGTATGCCCTGTATGGTATTAACCACAACACATACAACCGAAGAATTTGAAGGTTATCCAAATATCTTAGGTTATATTACAGATTATAACGATGCTAAATTAAATACGCTATTTTAACATGGGAAAATATTTAAATCAAAAACCTGTTCTTGTTGCAGTAGACTGCATTATTTTTGGTTACGACGGCGACCAGCTAAAACTTTTGGTGATAAAAAGGGCAATAGAGCCTGTAAAAGATCAATGGAGTTTGATGGGTGGTTTTATTGGTGAACGTGAAGATCTTGATGGCGCAGCTAAAAGGATTTTATTAGAGTTAACAGGATTACACGATGTTTACCTGGAGCAACTTCATGCTTATGGGAGTCCAGATCGAGATCCCATCGAACGTACCGTTTCGGTAGTCTACTTCGCACTGATCGATATTAATAAATACAGTAAACAGATCAATGATCAGTACCATGCCGAATGGTTTAAGTTAAAAGAAGTTCCAGCGTTAATTTTCGACCATGATATGATGGTGAAGGCTGCTATGGATAAAATCCGTTATCAGGCAGCCCTCCATCCTATTTTATTTGAGCTTTTACCAAAACGGTTTACTATACCGCAATTGCAGGCATTATATGAGCAGGTTTACGATTCGCCGATAGATAACCGAAACTTTATCCGCAAGATTACAGCCAGTGGATTATTGATTAAACAGACCGATAAGGATAAATCGAGTTCGCGCCGTGGGGCTTTTTATTTTAAATTGGATAAAAATAAACACAAAGCCCAGTTCCAGTCGTTTTTAAACTTCATCCCTAAAGCAAGTAAATAGCGCTGATTGTTGATGAATTAAAATAAATTTTAGGATTATTTTTAAGCATACAAAATTTAAAATCAAGCAGTTAGAACAGCCATTTTTAACCAAATTAAAAAGCATTAAAAACATTTTCAAAAAATGTTTGCAAGAAAAAGATAAATCCCTATATTTGCACCTCCTTAAACAAAAGGAAATGATTCCGTAGCTCAGCTGGTAGAGCATTACACTTTTAATGTAGTGGTCCTGGGTTCGAATCCCAGCGGGATCACGAAAGACGCAAGAGATTGCGTCTTTTTTGGTTTAATAGTATTTAAACCAAGAAAGCTTTTCTAAGATAAATCAATCAAATGCAACTTTATTCAATCTGTATGGTGGTGAATTCACTGGCCATTTTATGATTTAAATTTGTTGGCCACCACTGGGCTCCCCACCTATCGAAACCAGTTTTTAGCATAATACGAAAGATGTGTCCTTGGGATCATCTCCCGACGCTGCTATAGCCCGTCATTTCTCTGTTTTTTATATTACTTTCGCTGCCTAAAGACCAACTGATCTAAGTTTACCGGCTAAATATTCAGGTTCGTGGAATTTTGGTTGGATAGCGCGGTTAAAGGATGTCTATTTGGATATTATTTAACCTTTTAATTAAATCTCATGGACAATAATTCATTACTTCGAGGATTGAGCAGCCTATTCAGCGGAATCACGCTCAGCTGCTTCCTGTATACCTTTGTTTTCCTATTCTCTTTCTATGCACTTAGAAAACATACCATCCGGATAAATATCAATAAATGGCTTAACAATATATTAACCGCTTGGTTAGCTATATTAGGTGTATTTACTGTGGTCCGCTTGGTGGAGAACCTCTCAGGTTTTATCAGGCATGAGAGGTTTGGAGCCGGACCTGATTTTCATATCCATTTAGGTGAGCCTATGTTCATCCTGTTAAGCCCGCTAGCCAGTGCATTACTGTTTACCGTTTACCTATGGGCAAGCAGTATTTGGAAACGCTCAGTCAAGGGTATTGTAAAAATCATGCTTATTGAAGGACTTTTTATCTTTGTAATCACCATGGGTTCTATGCTGATTGTACAGATCAGTTTTCAGGGCTTTAAAGATATACTTTTGTCATTGTCCATCTGGGTTCCTGGTCCCACAGGCTGCGCACTGGCTTTTATGGCCTATAATTATTACCTCTACCACAATAGGCTTAAAATCCGCGAAAAAGAATTACAGATTTCCCGCCTGCGGCAACAGCTTTCACAATCACAGCTGGATGCGCTTTCATCAAAGATCAATCCCCATTTTTTGTACAATGCCTTAAATTCTATTGCCGGCCTGGCTACCTCTGACGGTGTAAAGACCAGGGCTATGGCGATCGCCCTCTCAAAACTCTTCCGCTATAATGTGAATAAGGAAGAGAGCAGTTATGTAAGCATCCGTGAAGAACTGGAGATGGTATTAACTTATCTGGAGATCGAGAAAATAAGGTTTGATGAAAGACTGAGGTATAGCTACAATGTACCCAAGGAGCTGGAAGACGAGCTGATTCCCAGACATCTTTTACAGCCATTGGTGGAGAATGCGGTGAAGCACGGCGGAAGCGCAGATAATCTGGAAATAAATATCATACTGAAAAAGAATGAAAAAGAGATTATGATCTATGTTTCCGATAATGGCAGACCCTTTGATGAAGATTTTAGCCCTGGCTATGGTATAAAATCACTATATGACAAGCTGGATCTATTGACTTCTGGCTGCTACGGGATTGCTTTTGAAAACGACCCCAAACAGGTCTGCATTACCATTGGTGAACACAAAAAATTATTATCATGATCAAAAGATTCAAGACCATTGTTGTAGATGATGAGTACCCGGCAAGGCTGATGATGAAGGAACTGATCGGCAAACACCTGGACACGATTGAAGTTATCGGTGAGGCTGAAAATGGCAGGACCGCAATTGCAATGATCAATGCTTTAAAACCTGACCTGATATTTCTGGATATCCAGATGCCTGACATGGAAGCTTTTAGTATGCTCCTCCAGCTTGACCACAAGCCTATGGTAGTGTTTACAACCGCCTATGAACAATATGCGGTAAAAGCCTTTGAGGAGCACGCGGTTGATTATCTTTTAAAACCTATTGAAGAGGTCAGGTTTGATAAATGTATTATAAAGGTTAGGAAATTTGTCAATGCAGCACCGCAGGTTGTTGACTATAACAGCCTGAAACAGTTTTTTGATCACCTGCAGCCCAAGAAGGAGATTACAGCCATACCGATCAAAACAAAGGATAAAATTATTCTGGTACGCTTAAGCAAGATATCTTACCTGCTGGCCGAACAGGGTTATGTGATGATCTATACTGATAACGGAGATAAGTTCTTAACAGAACTCTCCTTGTCGGAACTGGAAGGAAAACTGCCTTCCAGTTTTTTAAGGATCCAGCGGTCATATATTATCAACACCGAAAAGATTCTCGAAATCAACAGGTACTTCAATAACCGGCTAATTATTTTAATGAATGACAATGAGCACACCAAGATTATTTCCGGCACGACCTACATCAATCAAATCAGACTGGCACTTGATCTTTAGCCAAGGGTCTGGCAGCAACCGATTAACCTTCTACCTGGACAGGATACAATGTAATTATTGTATTTATTTTAATGCTGTTTTGATTATCCCCGCAAAGGTTGCCGCCCAGATTGCGCCATCTTTGTCCTTTGTGATACGCTCGATATTGACACTGGGAACATTAGAATTTTCAGTGGTATAGGTTTCGGTCTTTTTGCCTCCAATGTCGTACCTGATGACCCCCACATTGTTTTGACTGAGCCATAAAGTGTTTTTTTCTTCATCCAAAAAGAAATCGTTGATGCTGTTGCCGGCAAACATTGTCGGGTTGTCGTTCCACAAACGCTCCCATTTTCCCTCCGGCGAAAGCATATACATTCCTGCCGCCGCACCTTTTTCATTATACAGCGAGAACCAAAGGTTGCCCTTTTTATCTTCCCACATCTTGGATATGTAAGCCTTCGATAGCGGTGAGGACTTATCGTTTAATGCTGTGGTCTTACCTTTTTCGATAACGACGTTACCTTCAAAAGTACCGATCCAGGTGCGGTCCTTGCTGTCCACAAACACTCCCAAAACAGTTACCTTGTTTTTTGAAGCGTCTTTCAAAATATCCATAGCATACGCTATTCGGTAGTTATTAACGAAGTCGTAAAAATGCTGTTCCAAATGATGATTAATTAAAACAGATAATTCACGCACAGGAATCTTAATATCTTTGGAAACTTCCTGTATTGTTAAAGAAGGATTAAGAAATGGCTTTTCTTCTACCATATATTGCTTTAGCGCCAATAACGCAGAACAATGCTCTTTCTCATATACTACTAATGGGCTGAAATTCTTGTCTTCTAAAATAATATCCGAAACCAGCTTTAATTTTGAATCGATATTTCTAAACAGGTTTGGATTATTTAATGCTTTATACAGATACCAAAAAATGATAGTCAGCTCAGAGAGGATCAGTCCAACTTTTAACCAATCGGAAATATTAGGATAGTCAGTAAACTTAAAGATGTTTTTTAAAAGCGCAATAGCAAAGAAGATCGATAGTGCTACTGTAAACTGGAATAACCAGTTAAGAGATTCGAGACTTGCCCCTGTATAATTTTCAAGGTAAATCTTTTTTGCTTTTCTTAAGATCATAAAAGCTGCTGCGATATAAAAAGCACATTGAACATGCATTAAGATATGGTTGAACTGCACCTCCAGCATACTTCTGCCTTTTGCAAGAAAGCTAATTTTAGAAGCCAGATCGACACTATAAAAGCGAGGTAATAAGATTAAGTTTGCCAGCAGAAAAGGAATGATATGAATTAAGTGAGCTGGTTTTAACTTAAAATCAGAATAGCACACAGATAGGACATATAAGTAAAAAGCCGGGAGCTGCAGAAAAAAAAATGAGCTGATAAAAATTCTTCCAGTCAATGGAATTTCAAATAGATAACTTAGGTTTACACTGTTGTCAATAGCAGTTAAAATTAGAAAAAGAGCAAAAAGGCGATTACTTAATTTATGAGCTGTTTTAACGCTTATCAAAAACAAGGAAAGAAATAATGAAATGGAAATTGTTACTACAGCAATTGTAGCCAATAAATTAACTTTATCCATTAATCAATATGCATAGATTTTTAGAAGAATTGTTTTTAGCTTTCAGATAACCGCCCAAAACTTCTCCAATACTCAACTAACTGTTTATCTTGTTTGGCGAATTTAGCTAATTTTTATGATTACTTTTTCTAGCTGAATCAATTTCAGAAAATCGCTTAAAAACATTCATGTATAAAATTGAAAAGTTTATGTTACATAGCAGATTACATAAACCAAAGTTGGTTGCCCCTTATTTGTCAATGTACAAATAATTTAATTTATTGAAATTTAATCCATTAGAGGTTAATTGAGTTTTGGCAAGATGAGTCAATTGATATTGGTTTAGATAATTTACAGACTCAGTAATATACCATAGTAGTGAAATCACAAAAAAACCTACAAGAGAACTTTCATTCCATATCATTTAATTCATCAGCCAAATTAATTATACGTTTTAAATCTGACACAAAGGTATTCGATCATTTACGAAAAAATGCAAATTTAGTATAAAATTGTACAAGCACCTCTTTTTTTAAAGGGTTAGTATTTATGGGCTTTATTTATAATTTCAGAAAACTAAGAGGAAACCTATTAAAGAAAAAAAGAGATCAGCAACTACGATTGGATTAACAAATAGATTACACAAGCTATTAATTTGCTATTTCTTTATACGTTCGGATGGCTATACTTCAAACAAAAAACTTTCGGGTATTTTGTATCCGTTTTGATAAGGAATAGATACACTATCTACCTTTACAGAACCATCATTAACACAATTGTACCTTTCAATTACAAGGTTGTAGTGTTTCTTATTTGCTTCTGTTTTAAAATGATATTTATTCTCATCGCATACTGTTATTTTATTATCATCGCCAGCACCCTCTCCGTAATCGTGATAAGTAGAAAGGCCAAAACTTGTCCTTAGCTTTCCTTCGCTCAGTTCGACTACGGTAACATTAAAATTGCTGCCCATATGTGTTTGGCCGCCAGAAATTACCAAGCCTAAACTTTCATCACCAATCTTAATCAGTTTTTCAAACGAACCTGGATTACCATACATTCCCCCACCACCTGCCTGCAAACGAAAATCATTCAATATCCAGTTATCACTTGTCCTTTTAAAGATGAAAATATCACACCAGCCTATAGATACACCGTACATTGGCCCACGATTTTCTACCACATACACATAATATTTCCCCGAGCGGTCTTCCATATATTTTAATGTGGCATCATCTCTGGTTATGGTGTCTTCCTTGCTATCGGTTTGTGGCATGTTGGAAACAGTATCATAAACCGCTTTCACTAATAAGGTGGCATCAGCCTGGTTAAGGGAGTCTTTATTCAAAACGAGCACCTTTTTAGACTTAACAACCTGATTAACAACAGCCAAACTATCATTTGCTTTTTGTTGTGGTTTCTCCTTACTTATACAAGCAAAAAACATGGTTATGACCAGAAGTGGGATCAGTTTTTTCATAAATTAAAATCAGAGGTTACTTAAACGATTACAAGTTTAAAGTATGATTTTTTCTGATACAAATTAAAAATTCGATAAATTTTTATCGTTAATGCTTCTATAATTTGATGTTAAACACAAAAAGCGGTTTCCATCCAGATAACCGCTTTTTATTCATTAACTATAACTATTTATTCATGTGTGTTGTGTCCATTTTAAATACTGGCTTTAACTTCGCCACAGGTAAGCATATTTTTAGGATAATATGGATTCTCGATCGCTTTATCGTTACTGATCCACGTAGTTCCCGTCATTGGGCATACCTGTTTGTAAAGTGTAGTTTTTTCTGGTTTAAACCTTTCAATAATCGACCACATGTTAACAGATAATTTGTCCATTTCTTTACGTTGAATATTGATCGAACTGGTAGCAGCAATTGCTAAAGCATTTTTTTTGATTTCTTCCCTCGTTGTAGTTGCTTCATTCATCTGCGCTAATGAAAGTTTTTTAAACTTAAACTGGTCCATTAACGACGCAAATGCAGTAGCATACTTTATAGCCTGAACCGAATCAGATTTAACCAGGCTATTTTTCACCCCTAAATAATTCAAGATAATGGCTTCTTTTAATGCTTCTCTTTTCTCTGCTAGTTCTTGTGTACCTACTTCTTGTAGTGATGTTTTTACCTGGGCACTTAAATTAAAACTTAAGATGCTTAAAGCCAATAGGGCGGTCAATATATAATTCTTCATTGTTTACGGATTTAAGGTTGTTTTTTTAAGGATCTTATCAATTTCTGTTCTGATATCTTTTAAGTGCATTGCATTGATACCGCTGGTTTGGGGAAGAATTTCTTCAACTTTTTTTCTGATCGCCTGTATGTGCGTAATGGCTTCCAGTCTCACATCACTGCGTTGAGCGCTGTTCATTGCTTTGCCATCTGCCATATCTTTCGGATTAATTAACATCCCTACTTTCTCCAGGTAAGAACGTTGTAAACTTCTTAGGTAAGCGTCTTTTAAGGGATCAAGCGAGGGTTTCTTCCATACAGTAGGTAAAACATCGTTTAAGAACTCACTCACAGGATATGGATCAGCAGAATTTAAAGCTTTCTGACTCAGGTTAAACAGCAGACCCGGACTTAAAAACATATTTAAAATCTGCGTTTGCTGATCAGAAATTTCGTCCATTGGTTTTACATCTATATACTGCGAAATTTCTTTAGGATAAATCCATAACGGCGCATCAAAAAGCTGACGGCCTACGTAACCAACCACACTTTTAACCTTTTGCTTAGGAATTTCGGCATAAACTACTCCTTTTTCCTCTACACTGCGTTTAGTAACATATCTGTTGCCGATATTTTTCATTACATGGTAAAGGTATCTGCCATATTGCCTAACTACAGCTTTATGCAATTGCGACAGATTATCATATTGGTCGCCAGGTTCGTTTGTCCATGTAACAAGGTTGGCTACTACCCTCTTCAGGTTTTTAATTCCATAATCGCTGGCTATAATGGCATCGTCTCCTAAATCTTCTGCCTGGCTTCTTGGATCTTCATCTTTGCCTTCGCCGCCAAACCACAAACGTGGGTTTTTGGTCAAGGTATCAGTAGTCATTTTATTTAAAATCTTTTCTTCTGCATATTCATCCTTTTGCCCATCGAAATAACGGTACCCCCAGTTAATGGCCCATTCGTCGTAAGCACCAATCCGTGCATAAATTCCTTTTGGAGAAATATGATCTTCTGGTTGGGCCACATAATTAAAACGCGCATAATCCATAATTGAAATGGTGTGTCCGTTTTTCTCTACCCAGGCTTTATCCCTTAACTTCTCAACTGGTGTTTGGCTGCTTGCTCCCATATTATGCTTTAAACCAAGTGTATGACCCAGTTCATGTGAAGAAACAAAACGGATTAGCTGCCCCATTAATTCATCATCAAATTGCATTTTTCTTGCCCTTGGGTCGAGCGGACCGGCTTGCACCATATACCAATCATGCACTAGTTTCATTACATTATGGTACCAGCCTACATGGCTTTCCATAATTTCGCCACTTCGCGGATCGCTGATGCGGGGACCATAAGCATTTGGTGTTTCAGAGGCGTAATATCTGATCACCGAGAAACGGGCATCTTCAAGACTCATGGTGGTATCTGCTTCTGGCCATTCTTTACCAATGATTGCATTTTTGAAACCTGCCTGCTCAAAGGCTTTTTGCCAATCATTTATTCCCTGAATAAGATATGGACGCCATTTTTTTGGAGTTGCCGGGTCGATATAATACACGATCTGTTTTTTCGGCTCAACCAATATCCCTCTTTTGTATTTCGCTAAATCTTCTTTTTTAGGCTCTAAACGGTAACGTTGTACCAAATATTTGGTTTGCGTTCTTTGCTGACCTTCATCAAATAAGATATACTTATTATTAAAGTACCCTACTCTTTCATCTGCAATACGTTTTCTCATAGGCACTTTTGGCAATAAGAGCAATGAGGTATTTAGTCTCAAAGTTATTGCGCCAGTTAAAGCTCCTGCCGGAATCCCTAAACCAGAACTCGAATACGTTTTGGTTGTTTTAACCTCTACATTTAGCGGGTAACAGTTTATTCTTTCGATGAATGAACGATCATCAGCCAGGCTGCCCAGTTTTTTTTCGCTTTTTTCTTCCGATGCAATGGAAACTACCGGAACATCTTTTTTAAAGAAATCGGTTACCTCAATTACATAGTTTCCAGTAATAGGGTTACGTGCTTTAATATCGAAACTGGCAATAATCGGGTTTTCCTGCGATTGCATTACGGCCTGATAAATGGCTTCTGAAGCATTTTTAGTTTCCTGGCGATAAACAACCCCTTTTAAAAAGAGGTTGTTGTTATTTCCTTTTTGAAAATAGAGGGTTTGTTCGTTCACCTTTTCACCACCAAAGCTCCCAAATCCTTGTGGTGTGGTTACATAACGCGTAACCGCAAGTAGGTAACGCCCAAGTAAACTGTCAGGTATTTCGAAAAACCATTTCTGATCTACCTGCCTGAGGTTAAAGAGTCCATTCTGACCAATTGCATTCGTGGGAATGATCTTTTGATAATCAACTGGTCCCTTCTTAGCTGTACTATCGGCTTTTACTATCGGCGTTTTTTGTCCGAAAGCAGTTAAAGAGAAGAGGAGCGCAACTGGAAATATAAAATGTTTAATATTCATGTTAAAACGGTAGCTTTTCGTCGGTATTTAAAGTAAGGTTAGGATTTTTCTTAAGTACATTAAGCGGAAACGGGATGATATACAACCTCGAAGTTGGCAATAGCGTATAGGTTTGCTGTGGAACGGTTTTGTTTACAATCGGATATTTACGCACTACTGTTTTTGCGTATTCCGGCTCAGTGTTTAACCGTTTTAGATCCATAAACCTGTTAAAACCAAGGAATAATTCTTTTCTGCGTTCATTGATGATAATATCCATGGTTTCCTTTTTGGTTGCCGGAATCTGAAGTGTGATTGTACCCGAAATGATGCGTTTCTCGCGAAGTTTGTTTACTACAGCCATTGCACCTGCTAAATCACCTTCCCTGGCCAAACACTCAGCCTGCATTAAGTATACCTCTGTTGTTTTTAAACCCACGGTAGGATAGAAAAACTTGGTATAGGGAACATTATAGTAAGCCGCATTAGAGCCAATATCCAAAAAGCTCGCACTGGTGGTATTAAAGAACATGTTAAAACGGGCATCGTTGTTACCGAACAATTCTCTTAATTCTGGGCTAATGAGCCAAGTATAGCCAAAATTAGTTTCGTTATAGCCCTGTACATACATGTAACTTAATACCTCTGGGTTATTGGGTGCAATAATGGGAAGTACGTTTGGCCCACCCTGAACAGTGGTATAATTTACTAAGTCAAAGATCTTGTTATTATAGGAAAGGGATTTTTCGCAAGCTTGTTTAGCCTGTGTTATTTCCTT
Source organism: Pedobacter psychrodurus (assembly GCF_004331735.1). Classification (GTDB taxonomy): domain Bacteria; phylum Bacteroidota; class Bacteroidia; order Sphingobacteriales; family Sphingobacteriaceae; genus Pedobacter; species Pedobacter psychrodurus. The sequence continues at coordinate 190,671 of NZ_SJSO01000004.1, read as the reverse complement.
TTTAAACAAATGTACCTTTGCTTTTAAAGCCCAAGCAAAAGCTAATGACGGATGGTAAGGATCAGCTGGCTGTGCCTGTAAGTGTGGAAGTGCCTCATCCAAATCTTTTTGGATAAAATCGTACACCTGGGCCACAGTCGATTTTACAGGCTGTGCCTCCAGATCATATTTATCCATAATGCAGATTCCGCCATCTGTAGCTGCTGTAGCTGCATTATAGGCCTTGGCATACACATTTATCAAAAGGAAATGATCAAAGGCTCTTAAAACCTTAGCTTCTGCCTTAGCCAGCGCTTTTAAATTATCATCCCCTTTACTGCCATCAACTAATGAAATAATGGTGTTCCAACGGTTAATGTACAAATAAGCACGTTCGTAAAAATTAGAAATTGTAATCATCGAAACGCGGTCAATACTTACGTTGAAACTAAAATGTACAGTATTAATATTTGGGGTTACTCCAATAAAGTTCGATTCTTTAATCCACATGTCATCAACCAGGTACTGAAAGTTGGTAATGATATATGCCCTGTTTGGATAAGAAACCAGTTCATAGTAATCGTTGGCGGTTTCTACAACTAAAGATCCTTTAGGAGTGAGGTCGGTATATTTTTTGCATCCAGCCATTGTTAAAAGAATTGCTATACATGCGATAAAAACTATATTTCTTTTCATATTGTTAGAAGGTTAGGTTTAAGCCAAATACAAAAGATTTAGGATTTTGAAGTGTTCTGGTACCAGAATTTACAGAATATGCTTCAGGATCGATATCGTCGCCGGCTGCACTGGCATACCAAAGGTTATTTACCTGAGCCGTGAATTTTGCGGAAGGAAGTTTAAATTTATTAATGAGTTGTTTTGGTAAACTATAGGAAAGAGACAGGCTTCTAAGTTTAATATAATCGCCTTTAACTACATTTACATCCGCAAATTGCCACATGGTAGAAATGGTTGATGCGCTGTTAATCAATGTTTCAGGATAATCAACCAATAATCGTGGTACATCGGGTACATTTCCATTCTTAAAACGCTGAGTAATATTTTCATCAGTTACCTCATACGAACTCAGGCTCGTGACATCTTTTCTGATGACGTTACCTCCAGAAAACACCAATAGTGCACCCAGTTCGAAGTTTTTATAAGAAATACGCTGAGAGAAAGATCCGGTATAAGTGGGTGTTAAACTGCCCATGTTTACCAAGCCTGCAAAATTGTTTATTGTTTTGATACTCGATACAATGGGCTGCCCACTTGCATCAAAATCAATACTTGCTTTCCCATTCTCATCTAAAAAATATGGATAGCCATTTATCATGCCACCATATCGGTAGGCATAAAGTGTATTGTATGCAGAACCTTCAATATAATAATCTCGTGGTGAGCCTACATAACTATAAGCTGAAGAAAGTGCATTATTAACCTTACTTATGCTGTTTTTGTTAAAGCCAATTACAAATTGAGAACTTAAGGTTAAGCTTCCTGATTTTAACCAATCACCTCCCAAAGTAAATTCAACACCTCTATTTCTTAAAGCTCCATTATTAATTACCCTTGATGCGGTACCCACTGTGGGATCCAATTCTGTATTTACGAGTAAATCTGTACTTTTCTTATTATAAAGATCAACACTTCCTCTTAATCGATTTGAAAATAAAGCATAGTCTAATCCTGCGTTATAGGTCTCCGTTTTTTCCCATCTTAATTTTGGATTAGGAAGTGCAACAATATCTACATACTGAAGCGAAGGGAATAAATTGTCATTTCTTCTTCTAGCGGTTAGAAATGGGCTTCCATTTTGATCAATATTTCCATTTACGCCATAAGTAGCACGTAACTTTAATAAATTGATCCATTTCTCATTTTGTATAAATTCTTCATTACTAATGTTCCATCCTAATCCAGCTGACCACAATGGTCTGTTTTTGTATTTCGGATCAACACCAAATAGATCGGCTTGATCAACTCTTATACTTCCATTTACATTGTATCGGTTTAAAAAGGTGTAACCTGCATTAGCATATGTAGATAGAAAGCGATGCTTAGTTTCGAATTGGGTACGTCCTACAACACCCAATGTTTTATTTCCACCATAGATATAGCTAGGAACGCCAGTTTGACTCAATGTGGCATTATTTATAATCGTTGAAGTTAAAGTAACTGGATCATAACCATATCTAATATCTTCCATCCCTCTTGGCGAAAAAGTTTGCCTCATTTCTATTCCAGCAATTGCTGTTATCGAATGCTTTGTTCCTAAACTCCTATCAAAACTTAATTGGTTTCTGAGTGTATAAGTATTTCTTTGTCCCATAACTTGTCTAAATCTTCCACCTACCGGAAGTCCAAACGTATAAGCATTGGTTGATGGTGTATATCCTGTTAATACATTATATGCATAGCGCATTTTGTAAGAATCAACAGCATAGTATTCCTCAGACTTTTCAGTTGTATTTTCATACTGAAACTGTGAAGAAAAATTTAAGCCATCCATAATTTTTGCCTGAACGTTGGCAAAAGCCCTTAAAGAAATATCTCGGGATTCTACTTGCCCTTCATTTAGCGATTCTAAGATATTAAAGCGATAAGATTTATATTGCGAATTGTTTTTAAGACTAGCCACTACTGCACCGTTAATCGCTCCACTTCCTGTAATTCCATCCTGTATATTAACATAATCGGAATATACCAGGCTACCATCCGGATTTACAATCGAGGCATATCTCGGTTGTAACGTATAGGAATCATAAGAGCCGTCAGTACTTGTTCCGGTAGAATATGTTCCATTAAAACCTATACTGGTAGTTAACCATTTTTTAATATCATACGTGTTTTTGAAGTAAATATTTAATTTCTGATCCTTATTATGAATGGTTCTTTGAGCAGAGTTATCATAATTTATTGAGGTAAATGTGTTCGATTTGGCACTTGCCGAACTTATAGAAACATTATAACGTTGACGAAAAGCATTCTGCCAAACGTTGTTTCTATACTGCTCCAAATAATCACCGCTTTTCCAGTTGTTGATCTGTTGATTAACTTGATCATTTGTTATTTTCCCAGCATCTCTATCCCGATATAACTGATAAAGGGGAGTGTAATAGCGAATTGTCCCATTCGCTACATTTCCATAATAAGCAAACATTGATTCTGTACTTGTATAACGAGCACGTTCTTTATTATAAACATCAGTCTCCAAGTCAATAATATCAGCTGTAGATGCATAATGCATGGAGCTAAAGTTTGGTTTGGTATCAATAAAAAAATCAGTATTTAAGGATATTTTTACTGGGCTATTTGCTTTCTTTGTTGTTAAGACAATAACACCGTTTGCAGATCTAGATCCATATATTGAAGAGGCTGCTGCGTCTTTCAAAACTGTTACAGATTCAATGTCATAAGGATTAATATCTTCCAGCGCAGTTTCTGTAGGCAATCCATCTATTACCACTAAAGGAGCTGAGCCAACATTAATAACAGAAAAAGTTCCCTGACCACGTAAAACAGGTTGATCAGCTGATGCACCAAAAGGATTTTTCACATAAGCTAAACCAGCTACACGCCCTTCTAATGCACTTAATATATCAACATTGATATTTTCGTTTAGTACCTTCCCATTTATAATTGATGCCGAAGCTGTAGAACGTTCTTTACTGATCGACTGAAAACCATTTACCACAACCTCTGCCAGTAAAGATGCATTGGCACTTAACCTAACGGTTACCACCTTTAAAGTCGCACTCCGATCAAACCGTTGCGTAGCAGAAAGATAGCCTACATAATTGACTTCTAACGTATTATATTGATCGCTCAAGTTAAGATTAAAATGGCCGTTACCATCTGTAAGCACATATTTATTGGTATTTTTGATCTTAACCGATGCACCGGGCAATGGCGAACCCAAACTATCAGTTACCATACCATGCAGGATATATTCATCTTCAATATTATCCTTTATTTCTTTTAAGATGATGGTACGGTTATTACTAATTTCGTAGCTAAATACCTGTCCTTTAACCACCGCATCCATAATCGTTTTAATATCAGCAGTGTTTAGTGTAAAGTTAATGGATTTAGCTTTTTTAACCAGTGCCGCATCGTACACAAATTCGTATTTAGTTTTTGCAGAAATCTGCGAGATAACGGTATTTAAGGGCGCTTGTGTAAAAGTATACTGGTTATTTTGTGCTTTTGCCTCTATCGATAAGAGTACGATCAGGCAAAAAACGCTTGGCCAGTTCAGTAAATACCTGCATCCAGATCGGACGAGGCGAAAGTAATGGTTTGTCATAAAAATTTAGTTTGGTTGGTTAATTGATCGACGACGGAACAACCTTATTCTTTAAGCATGATTTTATTCTCTTTGATTTTGAACCTGTAAGCGGTGGCTGTAGAAATGGCATCAAGTACCTCATCAATATCCGCCTTTCGGGATATTTTCAGGTACAGGTTCTTTTGCGGAATAGATTTCACATCTACTTCCACATTGTACCATCTGGCCAGTTTTTGCATCACAATTGATAAGGGCACATCGTTAAATAAAAACTCCCCTTTTGTCCAGGTATTAAAATCTTCTGCCGAAACAGCTTGGAGATCTAACTTACCATGATGCGCAGTAACCTGCTGATTAGGCTTTAACACCACCTGATCGCCGTTTGCATTCGAAAACTGGATACTTCCCTCTAACAGTGTGGCTTGTGTGCCTTCATCTTCAGGATAGCTACTCACATTAAACTGCGTACCCAATACCTTAATCTCATTGCCGGCCACATTTACAATAAATGGTTTCAACGGATTTTTGGCAACCTTAAAGAAAGCCTCTCCCTCCACATACACTTTTCTTTCTGATCCGCGGAAATCAGTTGGAAAGCTAAGTTTCGATCCTGCATTTAACATTACCATAGAGCCGTCGCTCAAAGTAACCCGATACTCGCCGCCATTAGGAGTAGAAACCACATTTAATTTCGAAGCTTCAGCAGAATCGGCATTAATGGCCATAAAAACCATTGTTCCGTCTGCCTTGGTACTCACCGTAACACCAGCACTCCGATAAATGACCTTGGCAACTCTCCCATCTAATGCTGTTTCTTTTCCATTCAAGGTGAGTACCGCCTGAGCTGAGCCTGGAACAACCTTATTACCATTATTCAAAAACTTAGCAATAAGCAATGTAACGGAAACCACCACCAATAATGTAGCGGCCATTTTCCTAAAATTGCTTGATTTTACGAATTTTAAAATGCGGTTTTCGGGTTTTGAGAACAGTTTAGCTGATAATGCAACATGGATAAGGGCCAACCGGTCTTCATCAGCATCATTAAAAGCATCAATATGATGCTCAAATTCAGATTGGATTAAATTTTCCAGTTCCTGCTGATCAACATCTCCTAGATAACTAAACAACTGTTCAAGCTCTGCAGCATTGCTTTCATTGGCAATAAATCTTTCGAATAATTCTGGGCCTAAAGGTTTTTTTTCCATCGTTGTCAATCTATAATATGCACGAGGTGGACAAACACACTATCGCACTTAGATTTTTTTTTGAAAATATTTTTTTTCAGCCTTTCAAATAGGCTGCAATGCAGAAAACAATAAACTCTTGAGCGTGAAAAAAGACGTAACGTTTGATGTATTTAGTAGCACTAACCAATTGGTTGCTTACTGTAGATGGACTCAATGATAATATTTCGGCTGCTTCCTGGTAGGTTTTCCCCTCTATTCTGCAAAGCCTGAAAATTTCTTTTCGCTGCGCCGGAAGTTTTTCAATGGCCTGGTTAAGCAATTCCACTCTTTCCTTATTGAATATATAATCTTCGGTTTGATCGTAAAACTCAGCAAAAGTTTCTAATAAATACCGCTGCATCTTAATATCCAGTGCAAGTTTGCGGAAATAGCCATAAACGGTATTCTGAGCAATTTTGAATATCCAGCCTTTAAATGATTTTTGGAGATCTATTTCAGCACGGTTGAGCCAAACTTTCAGAAAAACATCCTGTAAAAGTTCATCAACAACTTCATTCAGCTTAATCATCCGCTGCAACTTTGGTAAAAGCATTTTGCTATACCTGGTATAAATAAAATCAAAAGCATATTGATGGCCGTCTTTTAGGGCTTCCAAATACTTTAATTCTTCTTTATCGTGCAGATTGTCAGGGAACATCTCTTCAAATCTACAAAATAGACCTTATTAATGATCAATTCGATGTTAATTTTAACATTATATAGAGAATTATAGCATTAATAAGGCATAAAAACGTATATTTTTGATGATTATTTTTGCATCCGCTACAATAAGATGCATTTTGTTTGCGCTCGATTACAATAAAAGCTAGTCCGTATAAAGGGGAAAAAGCATATGGAAAGCTTTAAGATTAGCTACGCTGAGCAAGCCCTGTTCCAACCTGCGCAGGAATGACGATTGATCTCGGTCGGAATAACTCGAATTTCTCTGCACCTCCTATCTGGCATAGCAAAACTTTTAACATTCCCGTTAATGCGTGTTATTGAATATATTTCCAACAGTTAAGGAAGTTAAGCTTTAAAACTTGACTTCCTTAAATTACTTCGTCACAATCTCTACTTTACCCCCATTTTTAAACAGATCATGAGAAATAAAATACCCTTCATTTGTTTTTCCGTCCACTTTAATATCAGTAATGCCCCTTCCTTTGCCAGGTTTGCTTATCGTTAATAATTTCCCCGAACTGGTTTTCCATTTAACCTCATCAAATAGCGGAGCCGTAACAATATAATTTGGATCGGTTGCCGAGAACGGATATATACCTAAAGCACTGAATACATACCAGGCCGACATTTCACCTGCATCATCCATACCAGACAAGGCTAAGCCATCATTGCCTATGCCGTATAGCTCATTCAGGATTTTATCGATTATTTTCTGTGATTTCTCTGGTTTACCGATAAAAGTATAAGCAAATGGTGCTTCATGATCGGGCTGGTTTCCCTGGCAATATTGACCGATCATGGTTTCTACATTCCGTGCTATATATTTCGGGTTCCAGGGCACAGTAAACAAGGAATCTAATTTGGATTCGAATCCTTTAGCGCCACCATACAACTCAATTAGCCCTTTCATATCATGTGGAGCATAAAACGAAACCTGCCATGCATTGGCTTCTCTGTACATATATTCGTAATAAGGGTATTGTGGATTAAAAGGTTTAATCCAATCGCCATTCACTAGTCTGCCCCTCATAAAGCGTGTACCCGGATCGAACATGTTTTTATAGTTTTTCGATCGGGCCATCAGGATGTGGTAATTACTGCTATCACCTAGCTTTTTAGCGATCTGAGCTAGCGAATAATCATCATAGGCATACTCCAGCGTTTTAGAAACGCCTGCCTTGGCTTTGGTTTCGACATGTGGATTTTTAACATCAGGGTCAGAAATATACCCCTTCTCGATATATTCTTTCACAAATGGTCGGGCACCACCATCCACATTCGCATTACGCAATAAAATCTGGTAAGTACCCTTGATGTCGAAATCATCAATTCCCCTCAAATAAGATCCTGCAATAGAAGATGCGCCATGGTCGCCATGAAAAAACGTGGGAATGAAACCTGTTTTATCGCCTACATCTTTCATCGATTTAATTACATCTAAAGTAACCTTTGGCGTAATTAATCCTAACAGTACATCCTTATTGCGATAAGTATCCCAAAGTGATGGCTCGGTATAATAGTTAAAATTGCCCTTTATTACCTTATGTTTTGCATCTTTAAACTCGCCGTTTACATCACTTCGCAAAGCTGGCCATAAAAAAGAGCGGTACAAACAAGAATATAACATTTGTTTCTGCTTATCCGTACCGCCTTTTACTTGGATGGTAGATAAAAGCGTTTCCCATTTTGCAGTCGCTTCATTACGGATCTCCGTGAAGCTTTTATTGCCCATTTCTTTTTCCAGGTTTTCTTTGGCGTTGGCCGTACTTACAAACGATAAGCCGATTTTAAGTTCTACAGGTGTTGCACCGCCATCAGCCAGGTGCATAATCGCGTATCCTGAGCGTTTACTTACATCAGTCTGATCAAGTTTTTCGATCTTGCCATTTACAGTGGCGTAGAAGTAAATATTCTCCCCTCCCTGAAAGCCTTGTATAGCAGAAGTACCAACTTGTTCGATATTCCAGGTAGAAACCCTGCTATTGGCCTTTCCCATGTCGAAAAGAATTTGCCTGTTACTGGCATTTTTATATTCATACTGATGGAATCCACACCTCAAGGTTGAAGTAAGCTTTACATTTATCTTATAATCGTTAAGATAAACTTGGTAAAAACCTGGTGCTGAACTTTCATTTTTATGCGAAAACTTCGATCCGAACTTACCATTAGCATTAGATAGTGGTAAAATCGGAATATTGCACAGGTTCCAGTGTCCTTTATTGGTGTGTGCAAAGCCATAAATGGTATCATCCTCATATTCATAGCCCGCACCAGATCCAAATTCGGTAATTGGACTTAACTGCACCATGGCATTGGGTAATGAGCTACCTGGAAAAGTTAAACCTGCCCACGATCGCCAACCTTGTGGCAACTCATACCCTAAAATTTTAGGATCTGTTAAAGGCGCAGTGCCGATAAAAGTGTTTACATATTTGGTAAAAGAAGTTTTCGACTGACTTTGAGCAGTATGAGTGCCCGTTAGGTTGAAAAGAAAGATTAAGGATAAAAATTTGGTTAGCGATTTCATTCTACATAAAACGTTTTAGTTCGTCATATCAAATATAGAAAATCTATTAAAATACAATCTAAGTTATCATAATAGTTACTAACTAAAATTTCACTGGTGCAAATTATCGCATGCTTAAATAATTGAATAGTATGCCAATAATCGAGATGTATTCATCTACTTATCGAGCAGCACAATCGTTTGATTATATATATATTTGATTACACACTAATCAAATAACCAACATGTTTTTTAATTGTAAGCAAGCTATTCTCTGCACGCTCATCTCATTTTTAGCCTTTAGCTTTTCCACGCCTGTTTTCGCTAAAAAGAAAGAAAAACAACCTTTACTGCTTTGGGACAACAAGCCAGCCACAAAATGGATGACCGAAGCCTACCCTATTGGAAATGGTCGAATTGGCGGTATGATTTTCGGTGGTGTAAATCAAGAACATATTCAGTTTAATGATAATACACTCTGGACCGGTGATGAAAATGATCGGGGTATGTACCAGGCTTTTGGAGATATATTTATTGATTTCGACAATAAAGAACAAAATTTCAGCAATTATACACGGAAATTAAATTTAACTGATGCCACCCATTCCATCAATTACACTCAAAATGGAACCAGCTATAAACGTGAATATTTTTGCAGCTTTCCGGATAAAGTAATGGTTTTAAGGCTCACTTCTGATCAAAAAAAATCATACTCAGGCAGCGTTAGGCTTAAAAATGCACATCAGGGTAATATAACTGTTAACGGAAATACCATTCAATTTGTAGGCAAATTAGCTAACGGAATGACTTATCAGGCTACTGCTTTGGTTAAAATCGAAAACGGTAGCAGCCATGTAGTTAAAGATAATGATGGCGAAAAATTAAAAATCGAAAATGCCGATGCCATCACCATCCTCTTTTCCGCTGCTACTAATTACAGCAATAAACGCAGTCAGAACTGGAAAGGAGAAGAACCTGCTTCAAAGATAGACCGTATACTGAAACAAGTAGCTATAAAACCATATTCAAGTCTGATAAAAGCACACGTTCAGGATTACCAGCAATTGTTTAACCGTTTGGCTATTAATTTAGGTCAGAATGATATTAAAAACAACAGTTTACCAACTTATCAAAGGTTAATCAATTATAAAAAAACGCCTGATCCAGCCCTAGAAGCTTTAATTTTTCAATATGGAAGATACCTGTTGATTAGTTCATCAAGACAAGGAGGTTTACCGGCCAACCTGCAAGGCCTTTGGAATGAGAGCAATACACCACCATGGGGTAGCGATTATCACTCTAACATCAATATCCAGATGAATTATTGGCTGGCTGAGCCGACCAACCTTTCTGAATGCCAGATCCCTTACCTGGATTACATTAACAGCATGAGAGAAGTTAGTGCTGTAGCCACACGCAAAAAATACCCAAATACCCGTGGCTGGACCGTAAGAACAGAAAACAATATTTTCGGCGGAATGAGTTTTTTATGGAATACACCTGGTAGTGCCTGGTATGCACAGGCACTGTGGGAGCACTATGCTTTTACCAAGGATAAAGATTATCTAAGAAATTTCGCCTACCCAATTATAAAAGAGATATCGGAGTTTTGGGATGACCACTTAAAAAGAAGACCCGATGGTACTTTGGTATCGCCATTAGGCTGGTCGCCAGAGCATGGCCCAACTGAAGATGGCGTAACGCATGATCAGCAAATTGTGTATGATCTATTTACCAATTACATTGAAGCAGCAGAAATTTTAGATATTGATGGCGATTATAAAAAACACATTGCAGATCTTAAAGCGCATTTATTAAAACCAAAAATCGGCAAATGGGGGCAATTACAGGAATGGGAAACGGACCGTGATGACTCCAAAGATCAACACAGACACATATCTCATCTTTTTGGCTTACATCCGGGTAGAGAAATTAGTACCATTAAAACACCTGAGCTTGCCAAAGCTGCAAGAGTAACTTTAACGGCCCGTGGCGATGAATCAACAGGATGGTCTATGGCCTGGAAAATTAATTTCTGGGCCAGGCTGCAAGATGGTAATCATGCCTACAAAATATTGCAGAATTTCATTACACCAGTAGGTGGCTCAGGTACGGACTATAATAAAGGTGGCGGGATTTATTCGAATCTTTTCTGTGCACATCCACCCTTCCAGATTGATGGAAATTTTGGCTACACTGCAGGCGTTTCAGAAATGCTTCTGCAGAGCCAGGCAGGCGAGTTGCAATTTTTACCTGCGCTACCCGATCAATGGTCAACAGGAAGTATTCAAGGTTTAAGAGCCAGGGGTAACTTCGAAATTAAAGACCTGCAATGGAAAGACGGTAAAATTGTAAAACTGTCGATCAAATCGCTATCGGGCGAAGATTGTATTGTGCGGTCTCCAAATGCGTTAAAACGTAAGATTAAAGGCATCGATGAAGAAAAATCAGGAAACGACTTTAAATACAGTTTTAAAACACAGGTTGGAAAAGTATATAGTTTTGAAGGCTAAACAAACTGGAGAATGATTGAATGAGTGAGTTTTGAATGATTGAATGTTGGTAACTTACTTAACCATTTCGTCACTCAATCATTCCCTCATTCTCTAATTTTATCTTTCAAACATTTCACTTCTAATATTCGTTTAATAAAAAATAGATTTTGTTATGAGCACATCCGATAAACTATTAACCGAACATAATGCGAAGGTTGTTGTACTTGATTTTATCAATGCCTTAAACACCGAAAACTTTGAATTGGCCAGAGCGCAACTGCATGACGATATGACTTTTAAAGGTGTTATGGGCGAAAGAAATGGAGCTGATATTTATATCGAAGACATGAAGAAAATGAAATTGAAATACGATGTTAAAAAAGTATTTTTAGATAATGAGGATGTTTGTTTGTGGTATGATATTAATATTGGCGAGAAAACAATCTTTTCTAGCGGTTGGTATAAATTGGAAGACGAAAAGATTAAATCGTTTCAGGTGATATTCGATCCGAGGCCTATCTTGTAAGGGAGATGGAAACATCGTAGTATCGTCATTGCGAGAAGGCTTCTTCAGCCGACGAAGCAATCCTACAACGTTCGCTATTAGCGTGTGCTTTAAGATTGCTTCGTGCCTCGCAATGACGAGCATTCTTTAAGAATATGTAAATGAAGACGTTGTCAAAGAATATTTACCGATTTATAGTTAAAAAGGTAGTTAACAATAGATTGCTCCATTCATGTTTAAGTAGAAATGACGAATACTAATATACTAACAGACCTGCTTAAGCTTCTTAACAATGTTGTGGCTACCTTCCAATTGAAAAAGAAACATTAAAAATTCATCCGTTTCACTGATTTCGATACTTTTAATGGTACCAGATTGGTTATTTCCGTCTGTAATCTCATCTCCTACTTTTAGCTCTAAAAGTGTAGAGGTAGGCAAATTATCATTTATTATTGTCATTTGTAAAAGGTAAGTGCAGTGAGAAAAATGTTTATTAGGCGTAGAACATACCTTATTGTTCCATTATCGGCATTGGCAATTTCTGATGCAATATATGGAAAGATAAAACGAAACCGTATTGATTAGGGGCTGAACTGAATATCAGAATCAGTCACTAACACCAATCAATACGGTCCGGTTATGTTAAGCTTTTAGTAAAGCTGGTTTTTCGTGGTAGGTTCTCCAAAGTAACTCACCAAATAAGGTGTTAGACCAAGCAAACCAAGCCCTTGTAAAGTTTGCAGGGTTATCTTTATTGAAAGACTCATGCATAAAACCTTTGCCAGCATGAGTTTTACGTAACATATCGATACAGGATTTAATCTCTGCATCATCTTTCGATGTTAAGGCACGCATGGTGATACTCATTGGCCAGATCATATCCTGACCAGCGTGTGGCCCACCAATTCCTTCGGCAGCTGTACCTTTAAAGAAATATGGGTTATCTTTAGAAAGTGCGAATTTCCTTGTGTTTTGATAAATAGGATCTTCAATTTTCATTGCACCTAAATAAGGTAAACCCAACAAGCTTGGCACATTGGAATCGTCCATCAGATACGAGCTTCCAAAACCATCTACCTCAAAGGCGTAAATTTTACCATATTTTGGGTGGTTAACAATAGCATGTTTCTGTAGCGCAGTATTCACTTCATCAGCCAGGTTTAACAAACTACTTTCCAAAGCCTGATCGCTCTGCAAAGCTTTAATCATTTCTGCTGCTTGCTTTAAGCTCGATACCGCAAAAAAGTTAGAAGGAACCAGGAAAGGAAAAATGGTGGCATCATCACTCGGACGGAATGCAGAACAGATTAAGCCAACCGGATTTACCGGAAAACCATAACCTGCCATTGGTAATGAATCTGTTGGTTGGGTAGTTTCACGCTGAAAATGGTATGGTCCTTTATCTGTTTTTCGCTGTTGTTCTTTAAATGTTTTTAAAGTGGCCTCAATTCCTTTTTTCCAATTGGCATCAAAAGGTGTTTTATCGCCTGTTTTTTTCCAGTAGTGGTAAGCCAGGCGGATGGGATAACATAAAGAATCTATTTCCCATTTGCGCTCGTGCACACCCGCCTGCATGGCTGTTTTATCGGTTTTCCACTCACCTACTTTAGTGGCATCGCCATAAAAAGCATTTGCATAAGGATCTTTTAAAACACACTTGGTTTGATGGATAATTACGCCGGCTAATAATTTTTTAAGTGGCTCATCTTCGTTTACAAATTGAAGATATGGCCAAACCTGGGCAGAACTATCGCGTAACCACATGGCATCAATATCTCCGGTAATCACATAAGTATCTGGTCTGCCATCTTTTTCTGAATGATAAACCGTAGTATCTAAAGTATTAGGGAAACAGTTTTCGAACAGCCAGGCCAATTCGGGGTTTTTAACGTTTGCCTGGAAAGTTTTAATTGCGGCATCTACAGCTTTACTTTGAAAGTGTCGTTTTGCGGCAGCTACACGTACCACAGGAAATTCTGGTGCAAGATTAGCGGCAAAAGAAAATTTCGATGCAACAATCCCCGCCCCTAACAAACCTGTGTTTTGTATAAATGTTCTTCTTTTCATTATGATGTATTATGATATTTTAGTTTAATTTATACTAAACGAAATCTATCCATTATCGATTATGATAAATAGTAGTAGTAAGATATTATTCGGTTAGCGCTTAACAAATATTATTATAATTTTTCGAACATCAAAATCATTTATGGTCAATTAAGCTATTCCTAAATCGATTTTCTTCTACACCATATGAATTAGGCTCAAATAACATTCCCGCGAACCTAAAGGTAATAATTATGTCAGTAAAAATAATTTTGAATGAGTATATTTAAATAAACAAACCCATTGCTATGAACGCTGATAACCTTACCCTCTCCAAGCGCATTTTATCTATCGATATATTACGCGGAATAGTGATGATTATTATGGCACTGGATCATACGAGAGATTTCTTTCATGTTGGGGCCATGACTGGCGATCCTTTAAATCCTGATACCACTACAGGAATGTTATTTTTCACCCGCTGGATTACACATTTCTGTGCACCCACCTTTGTTTTCTTATCTGGATTATCGGCTTATTTATCGGCACAGAACAAAACACCAGGTCAAGCGAGTTCTTTTTTATTGAAGCGGGGTTTATGGTTAATACTGATAGAAATTATTGTGATTACATTTGGCTTAACCTTTAACCCATCATATAATTTTATTATCCTACAGGTGATCTGGGCTATTGGCAGTAGTATGGTATTTTTGGCATTGGCCAGTCGCATTTCGTATAAGGCCGTGCTCATCATCGGCTTAATATTGGTTTTCGGACATGATCTTTTTAATTTATTCCCTACTCCAACAGATTCCAGTGATGGTTTGATCTTAAAAATATTTTTCACGGCATCGGGAACTGTTGTGCCACTTTCCGCCAATCATTTAATCGGTGTATTTTATGCCATCCTCCCATGGACAGGTGTGATGTTTGTAGGTTATGGAGTTGGTGCCTGGTATAAAAAAGGTTATGCTGCCGATCGCCGGCAGCGCAATTTATTAATTGTAGGTTTGCTAACTGTATTTGTATTTATCTCGCTAAGGTTGGTTAATATATATGGCGATCCAGCCCCGCGAAAAGAATACCACGATTTCTTTAAGAATCTACTTGCCTTTTTTAATGTAAGCAAATATCCGCCATCGTTGCTGTATACCGCTATGACTTTAGGTCCAGCCATGCTGTTTTTGGCTTTTACCGAAACCCTGAGCAACTGGTTTACCAGAATAACTTCTGTGTATGGTGCTGTACCTTTCTTTTACTATGTATTACACTTTTATCTTTTGCACAGCCTCTTGGTAGTGATATTTTTTGCCACCGGACATACTGCCAAAGAAATTGTACAGGTTCCGTTTTTATTTAGACCAGCAACATTTGGCTTTAGTTTACCAATAGTTTATTTGATATGGTTCTGTGTAGTATCTTCATTGTATCTGCCTTGCAGATGGTTCAAGCGGTATAAAGAAACACATCGGCAATGGTGGTTAAGTTATATTTAACCTTTTTTCCATTTTATGCTACAGCCAACAGCTTTAGTTGATGCAATTGCAGGTTTTTTACCAATCGATAATTCGTTAACTGCATTTTTAACATACTCCACTTTAGTGCTGTTTGCTTCTTCAGGATCGTTATCTATGGCCCCAATGTACTCAACCACATTTCCTTTGTCGGTTTTGTTCAGCACAAAAACGTGTGGTGTTCTGGTTGCGCCAAACTGTTTGGTTACCACATGATCGGGATCTAACAGATAAGGAAAATTTAATTTCTTTTCTGAGGCCAGCGCCTGCATTTTCTGAAAATTTTCATCAGGAACGGCTCCTGCATCGTTTGGATTAATAGCTACCACGGGATAGCCTTTAGCCGCATAAGTTGCGTTTAAAGCCGCAATCCGGTCTTGATAAGCTTTAGCTACGGGGCAAGTATTACAGGTAAAAACAACAATGTAACCCTTTGCATCCTTGTAATCGGCCAGGGCAACCATTTTGTTGTTTACGTTTTTAAGCGAGAAATCTTTTACTACATCGCCTACTTTATAACCTTCAGTCTGTGCAAATGTGAATCCTGAAATTAGCATAAAAGCCACTAAAATTAATCTTTTCATTACGATCTATTTTAAGTTTAACAAAGTATTTTTCAGTTCAGTTTCGGTAAATTCTTTCTCATAAAAACGTCTGACTTTCTTGTTTACAAACAGTGTAGCAGGAATAGCACCAGACCATTTTTTGTCTATCCGTTCAATGTACTGTTGCTGATCGGGTTCGTTTAGAAGAAATACCTCAGCATTAATTTTATTATGCTGTACAAATGGAATTACTTCCTTTTGTAATTTTGATTTAAAATCCAGGCTCACCAAAAGCACCTTAACTGGCTTTTTTAAATTGGCTAAACGTAATTTCTCGAAATTCGGCAGCTCGGCCACACAAGGCGAACACCAGGTTGCCCAGAAATTGATTACATATGTTGTATCTTTTCCATTGGAGATGCGTTTATCCAAATCATCTAATTTGAGTAGCTTTACCTGTGCTGTAGCTGAATAAGTAATTAAAGATAAGCAGATTATAAAAAATATGCGCATAAATGAATAACGGAAAATGATAAAGTTTGTTTTAAAGCGCTCGTCATTCCCGCGCAGGCGGGAATCGTAATGCAAGAAGCTTTAAGATTCCCAATCAAGTTGGGAATGACGAATCGCCTATAATATTGTCTTAGAAATTGAACGTCCGAAATGATGATAGGATTTAATTCACCGACCCCGATTTAACCAATACACGTTGATAAGCAGGAAGCGTTAAATCATCAACAATTACACCCCGGGTAGTGCTTGCATGTACGAAAAAACCATTATTGAGGTATACGCCTACATGATCTACATCATTACCACCAAAAGAGAAAAATACCAAATCTCCTTCCTTCAAATTATCGATATTTTTACGCTTCACAACATTGGCTTGATCGCGTGAAATGCGAGGAAGTGTAACCCCATAAATTTCTTTCTCCAATAAAAAAGCAAAACCAGAACAATCAATACCGCCTTTATCTAAACCTCCAAAACGGTATTTTACACCTGTCCAGTCGGTAATGAAACGATAAAGCGGTTTGCTTCGTAAATTTGCCATCGCATCAGCCGCTTTTGAAGCTTTGGTATCACTTTTAACAGTGTATTTTCGGGTACCGCAAGACGAAAGAAATAGCAAAACTGCAATTAAATAAAATAGATTTCTTCTGATGCTAAAGTTAAAAGACATAAGGTTTAATGTAGCTTGCATAACTATCGTATCTATTGTTAGCGGTTAAAGATGCCTGTCTCTAAACCATCCACCCTACCCCCTAACCTTTTTAATTCTTAATCAATCGTTGTATTTCGTCTAGTTTCAATAAGGCTTCAACAGGCGTTAATGCGTTTACATCCAAATTATTCAGTGTATCTCGGATTTTCACCAGAACAGGATCATCAATAGCGAACATCTGTAACTGGTAAGCCTGGTTCTGCACTTTTTTAATACTGTCTTTTATACTTTGTCCTTCGGTTCTGTCTATTTCCAGTTTCTTCAATATCTCGTTAGCACGACCAATTAATTTTGCTGGCATACCCGCCATTTTCGCTACATGTATACCAAAACTATGTTCACTGCCGCCAGGAACCAGTTTCCTTAAAAAGATCACCTTATTGGTCATCTCTTTTACCGATACATTAAAGTTTTTGATACGCGGCATGGTATTGGCTAGTTCATTTAGCTCATGATAGTGTGTAGCGAACAATGTTTTTGGTCGCGCTGTTGGGTGCTGATGCAAAAACTCGGCAATGGCCCATGCGATTGAAATACCATCGTAAGTACTCGTTCCGCGGCCAATCTCATCGAGTAAAATCAAACTATCATCAGAAATGTTGTTCAGAATGCTGGCGGTCTCATTCATTTCAACCATGAATGTACTTTCTCCTGAAGAAATATTATCAGATGCACCTACACGGGTAAAAATCTTATCTACAATACCTACTTCGGCGTCTTTTGCTGGAACAAACGAACCCATCTGCGCCATCAGTACAATCAGCGCAGTCTGCCTTAAAATGGCTGACTTACCCGCCATGTTGGGCCCGGTGATCATAATAATCTGTTGACTATCCGTATCGAGGTAAACATCGTTGGTAATATATTCCTGTCCAACAGGCAATTGTTTTTCAATTACCGGGTGACGGCCACCTTTGATATCAAGCACCTTTTCTTCAGTAACCTTAGGTTTGTTGTAATGGTTTTTGACTGCTAACTGTGCAAAACACAATAAACAATCGAGCTGTGCAATTAAAAAGGAATCGAGTTGGATCGGCTTGATGTAACTGGCTGTTTCGTACATGAGTTCATTGTACAAGCGGATTTCAATAGCCTGTATCTTTTCCTCAGCACCTAAAATCTGATCTTCGTATTCTTTAAGCTCCGGTGTAATGTAACGCTCGGCATTTACCAGTGTTTGTTTACGGATCCAACCCGCTGGCACTTTATCTTTATGGGTATGGGTAACTTCTAAATAATAGCCAAAAACGTTATTAAAGGCAATTTTTAACGATGGTATTCCTGTCGCTTCTGCTTCGCGTTTCTGTATCTGCACCAGATAATCTTTGCCACCGAATGCAATTTTACGCAAGCGGTCTAAATCTTCATCAATTCCATCCGCAATTACATTTCCTTTAATCAGCAACGCCGGTGGCTCGGGCTGTAATTCCCTTTCAATCCTTTCGCGTATGGCCAAACATGGATTCAATTGATCCGCTATTTTAATGAGGAAAGGGTTTTTAGAATTGGCAGCCAGTTTTTTAACCGCTTCAATATGATATAATGCGCGTTTTAAAGCAACCAATTCTCTCGGACCTACACGTTGCAGGCCTACTTTAGAAATCAATCGTTCTAAATCGCCAATCTGTTTAATGTTATTTAAAAATTCGCCTTGTAGTTCTTCATGTTTTACAAAATACTCCACCATTCCGAGGCGTTCCTGGATTGGCTTCAATTCTTTTAATGGCATAATGATCCACTTCTGCAACAAACGTGCACCCATTGGTGTACAGGTATGATCCAGAATATCGAACAAGGTTACGGCATTGTCGTTAGGCGAATTCACTAATTCCAGGTTACGGATGGTGAAGCGGTCTAACCACATGTAACGGTCTTCCTCAATTCTGCCTATCGAACTGATGTGCTGCAGATTACGGTGTTCAGTTTCGCCCAGATAATGTAAAATAACACCAGCAGCTACAATTCCGCTCTGTAAACGCTCTACACCAAAACCTTTTAACGAAGAAACCTCAAAATGTTTCATCAAGGTTTCATTGCCATAATCAGACGTAAAAGGCCATTCATCTAAACCAAAGGTGTAAAAACGGTCGCCGAAGTTCTCGGTAAACACCTGTCGTTTCGATTTCTGAAAAATAACCTCTGTTGGCTTAAAGCCTTGTAAAAGTTTGTCAATATAATCGCTGTTACCTTGTGCAATCAGAAATTCACCTGTCGATATATCTAAAAATGAAACACCCAGTTGTGTTTTATCAAAGAAAACACAGGCCAGGAAATTGTTCGATTTTTGATTTACAATATTATCACCATAAGCTACACCTGGCGTAACCAACTCAGTTACACCACGTTTAACAATGGTTTTTGTGGTTTTAGGATCTTCGAGTTGATCGCAAATGGCTACGCGTTGCCCTGCCCTAACTAATTTGGATAAATAATTATCCAAAGAGTGATGCGGGAAACCTGCCAGTTCTAAAGCACCGCCATTAGGGCCAGTACCTCTTCTGGTTAATACGATGCCTAAAATCTGTGCCGTTTTAATGGCATCTTCGCCAAAGGTTTCATAAAAATCGCCAACCCTAAATAGTAAAAGTGCACCCGGATACTTCGCTTTAATCGCGTTGTACTGCTGCATTAACGGGGTTTCTTTATTCGTGTCTTTAGCCAAAACTGAAATTAATTTACAAAAGCCATAAAGATAACACGAATAAGCATTTTACAGCTGTTTTGTTGAAAAGTTAAAAGATTGTTAGTTTGTTTAATCAGTTAGCTGGTTGAATCCGTTAATTGATGAGGATTACAGTTAGCCAATTTCTACAATTTAAACAGTTAACCGTGATTTGAAAATGAAGGGTTCTGTACATTTCGGTGAGTGCAGTCCTGCTATCCGCTTTATCCCGATGAAAAATCGGGATGCTCACTCCTATCAGGTTTAGGTACAATGGTCTGTTTTAACCCAGTTGCATACAGTTTTCTTTCTCCGATAATTAAGCAGTTTACACAATTTAAACAGTTAACCATTATTTGAAAATGAAGGGTTCTGTTCATTTCGGATATCCAGTCCTGTCATCCGCTTTACTTCGTTGCACTCGTGTTCGCTCCTACCAGGTTTAGAAACAAAGTAGGCTTTATAAAATTTTCTTATTTAAGAAAAAACCTTAACTTAATCATTTTATTATCTAACGAAGCTAAATCTCAATATTTTATACATGTTTTACAATAATGCGCTTTGTGATATTTATATTGGAAAAGGGGCGGGTAAAAAGCTAATGGATGATATGAGGAGTGCAAAACATTCTGTCAAAATCATATCCCCTTACCTATCACCATACCTAATTTCAGAATTGATTAATCTAAAAGATAAAAATATTGATATTAAGTTAATTACTACAAATAATATAGAGGATTTTTATGGTGATCGTGAAAGAAATATCTATAAACTTATTATTCAAAAACGCAATAAAGATTTCGATAGACAAACAATTAGAAATAATTGGATTAAATTTACACAGACACTTTCAAACATCAGCTATGGACTAATAGCCTTATTGATTGTGTTGGCTTATTATTTCAGGGACATTAAAGTATTTCTAGGTTCTATACCTATTATTATTCTTTTCTTGATACGAGGTTGGTACAAGACAAAAATTAAAAACATTAAGATCTATTCTTACAGCTATAAGCAGCTATTTCCATTTAAAGTATATATGTCTAACGAGAAAACATCTCTAATCCACAGTAAAATATACTTAATTGATGATCAAATTGCCTATTTAGGATCATTAAACTTCACTCAAAGTGGGACTCAATTTAACCACGAAACAAGAATTAGAACAACGGATTTAAATGCGATTGAGAAAATAAGGAAGGAAATTGAAGATCTGTTTGAGAATGCTTATATACCAGCAGTAGATTTACAAACTTGGGGGAAGCAATTATATCTTGAACCGATTAACTAAAATTAAAAACGTTTTTCGAAGTTGTGTGTTACATTTATATAAATTTAACCTAATATTATAATTATGACGATCCAACTGAATACCGACAAAAACTTAACGATACACCAGGAATACGATGAAAAAATTCAGACACAATTAAATGAAGGCTTGAGCAGATACAGTGATTTAATTACACGCTTGGAGGTTCATTTGTCTGATGAAAATGGCAGTAAAGATGGCTTAGACGATAAAAGATGTTTGTTAGAAGCTAGAATTACCGGAAAGGACCCCATTGCGGTTTCAAATCTTGGCAATACTTACGATTTAGCAATTTCAGGTGCTTTAACCAAGCTAAAAAGCACACTCGAAAAAGTAGCTGGAAAAATGAAAACTCACTAGATTTCTTTTGCGTGGACGTCATTCCCGCGTAGGCGGGAATCTTAAAGCACCTATAGCAGGTGTATTAAGATTCACAATCAAGTTGGGAATGACGCTTGCTAAAAGAACCAAATTTTACAACTGCTCAATATACCCCAAAAACAGATTTAAGGCTTTCTTTCTGTCGTCGGTTACATCAAATTGAAGTCTGTGGTATAAATAATCTTCCAGATCAAAATTCAACACCTCTGGTAACTCTTGCAAAACTTCTTTTCTATGCGCCAAACCAAATTTTAAAGCCGCATTAAATTCATCTTTAAATTCCTGTGAAATTTCTTTGTTGGCCACCCAGGCAGCATACATAAAGGGTAATCCGGTAAAATTTTTCCATTCCTCGCCCATGTCATAAGCATAAGCAAAATCATCTTTTTTACTAAAGGTCCTATCGCCGATTAGAACAAAAGCATCCGTTTTTACAGTAGGATCAGTAGTAAACTCCACTTCCTTTTTCCAATGGAACTTCAGCAATACTTTGGCTAAATTGTTTGAAGTGCGCGAGTGGGTATCCAATCTCACCGTTTTAATATCCTGGGCAGGAACTTCACTAAAAATGAATACAGAATTTACACCTCCATCACTTCCGATACAATAATCGGCCACGATGTTGGCATTTGGAACTAAAGGAATAGCTGCTACGGGCATTAAGCCTATATCGACCTGACCATTAATTACTTTAGCTGCGCAATCTGAAGGGATATCTAAACTTAAATCAATTTTATTTATAATGTCCGAATGTGCTAATCCGTATATAAAAGCTTTGGTGTTGGTGTACGCAACAGCCGATATTTTAATCTTATTCAAGGTGTTATGTTAATGTTTTGCGTTGCGCGCTTGGCGTTAAGCGGATTATCCAATTACTAAACCATCTAAATGAACGGCACTATTAAATTCAAGAATGGTAAATTTTCCATCCTCAAACCCCATCTTATAAAGCACCGTATTCTGATGTGGAAATTCAGTCATTTCGCTCAATGGTTTGCCTAATAATAAACATAAGAAAACCCGCATTGCCCTGCCATGCATACACAGCAAAACTGTTTTTTCTTCAGGCCTGGTCATTAAAACTTCCATGGGTTGTTTTAAACGCTCATAAACATCCTGCACACTTTCGCCACCTTCAAAATGAGCAGTATAATCTCCATTCTCCCAGCTCAGTAACATCTCACGGAAAGCATCACGTGCATCTTCCGTATTGGGTTGTCCTTCCCAAACGCCCCAGGCCAATTCGTCTAAGCCCGAAAGTTTTTCCCAAGGTAGTTCAGCATCTATAAATTTTTGAACGGTTTGCCAGGTACGTTTTAAATCAGAAGTGTAAATCTTGTCAAAAGGAATGTTTTTATAAGTTTGATAAAAAGCCTCCGCCTGCGCCCTGCCTAAATCATTTAAGTCAGAATTTATACCTCTGCCCTGTACTATGCCTTGCCTATTGAGTTCCGTTTCGCCGTGGCGTATGATGTATATTTCTTTGACCATTAAAATGGGATTTTTAGGATTATAAGATTACACGATTAACGTTTATTATTTTTTTTTGGACTCTGCGAAAAGATCTTAAAATCCTATCATCATAACAATCCTAATTTACTACAGGTAACTTATAATATTGTGGTTTCTTTTCCTCCTCAAAAACTACGTTCTCGAAATCGGTAACCACATTATATAAAGTATCTCGTTCTATGGCTTTTCTACCCACTTGTTTTATCAGATTTACCAGTTCTTTGGTACTCATAGCAGGCGTTTGTTCTTCCGCACCAGCCATAGAGTATATTTTTGTGGTATCATCTAAAGTACCATCAATATCGTCAACACCATAATTCAACGATAACTGAGCTGTTTCGCGACTGATCATAGCCCAATAGGCTTTAATGTGATCGAAGTTATCCATGTAAATACGGGCGATGGCATAATTCCTTAAGTCTTCAATCACTGAAGATTCAGGCACATTACTCATCTGGTTATTTTGATTTCTGAATTTTAACGGGATAAAAGTCTGGAAACCACCAGTACGATCCTGTAACTCACGCAGTTTCTCCATATGATCTACGCGGTGCCAATATTTTTCGATATGACCGTAAAGCATGGTGGCATTACTGCGCATACCCAGTTTATGCCATTCTTCATGTATATCAAGCCATTGCTGACCAGTACATTTGTCTTTAGCGATGTGCTCTCTAATTTCAGGGTGAAAAATCTCTGCCCCTCCACCTGGTATCGATTCTAATCCAGCTTCTTTCATTAAACGCATACCTGTAGCGTAATCGATTTTAGCTTTCTTAAAAATATAATGATACTCAACTGGCGTTAAAGCCTTCACATGTAAATCAGGGCGATGCTGTTTAATTGCAGTAAACAAAGCAGAATAAAAGGCAACATCATACTGAGGAAGTACCCCACCTACAATATGTACTTCCGTTACAGGTTCGCCATCGTATTTTTTAACGATATCGAGCATTTGCTCCATAGTTAAGGCCCAGCCTTCTTCTTTTTGTTTGATTAAACGAGAGTACGAGCAAAATTTGCAGTCGTAAACACAAAGATTGGTAGGTTCTAAATGGAAGTTTCGGTTGAAATAAGTTTTATCACCGTGTTTCTGTTCGCGGATAAAATTTGCCAGAACACCAAGGTAACCCAGTTCTGCATGTTCGTAAAGGTAAACACCTTCATCAAAGGTGATGCGTTCTCCCTGAAGAACTTTGTGTGCTATGTTTTGTAATTCAGTTGATAAATTGGTATCAGCTAATATTTTTTCAACTTGGTCAGTTGTATTCATTCCTGATTTATTTTGAACAAAAATACAATAATGAGGCGATTTGAAAATCATTTTCTTGTAACAAACGGTGATTTAAGATAGCAATCGCAATAATTAACCACAGATCAGAACAGATAAACACAGATTTTGATTGTTATTGGGAGTTAAAAACTCACTTAACTATTATAATATTAGCCACGGAAACACGGGAAACCTCAGAAAGACAATTTCCTTAAACCAATATCCCATAAAAATCCTTCGAATCCACTAGCATTTACAAATTTTTAATAGAGTAGTCGTCTTTCCCGCGCAGGCGGGAATCTTAATGCAGGTGCTTTAAGATTCCCAATCGAGTTGGGAATGACGCCCCCAAGTAACCTAACATTTGCAGAAAATAGTCATTTATATTGATTTTTATACAACAAATTAACCCTCAGGATGATAAAACTAAGAGACGACACAAAAAAAAGCACCTCTTTTCAGAAGTGCTCTTGGGTATGTTTTTCAATGTTAAATATTATCTTGCAGCAGGCGTAAATGTTAATACGATGTTAGCAGTTTTACCACCAAATTCGATTGGCGATTTTAAGATCATTTGAGTGCTAGAAAGCTCAGTTAATACCAAACGGTAACCTTCTGTTACATTTTTAGCTTTATCGCCTTCAAATATTTTCTTAAACTGGAATGTTTGATCTTTAGGTGCAGCCGACCAGAAAATAGTCTGCATTACCGAACCACATGCACTAGAAGCAGGTAAAGTATAAGAACCATTACCGCTATTAGTTAAATTCCATGTACTTCCTTGGAAACATTTGTAAGATTTTTCTCCAAACAAGCCTTGTACAGCACCATCAGGCAATCCTTCTAAAGCTACATTACTCACTACCCATTCGCGAACCACTGTACCTCTGCTACCTGTTACACCTGCTGTTACTCTTTTTGCAGTATTACAACTTTGTAACATTACTAAAGTAGAACATGCTATTGCGATAGCTATAAATAATCTTTTCATTTTTGTTTAATTTAATTTCGTCAAACTTGTTACATAAATCTTGCCAAAATCATTACGAACCTTAAATTAGCGCCAAATTATTAAATTGCATCCCGATATTACTTCGATCAAAATCAATTATCATGAAACCCGAAACCCTTGCTATTCACGCTTCTAATCTTGTAAAAAGCACTACAGGCGATGTTACCCTACCAATTAATTTGTCGACAACATTTTTTCGCGATGAAGAAGGCGGCTATCCAGGTGGACATATGTATAGCAGGGTAAGTAATCCAAACCGGTCTGCTTTAGAAAACACTGTGGCTAAATTAGAATATGGCGAAGATGCTGCTGCTTTTTCATCTGGCAATACCTGTGGTATGGTTTTGTTTCAAGCTTTAAAGCCCGGCAGTCATATTATAGCCCCGGATGATATGTATTGGGGAATAAAAAAACAGTTGCTTACTATTTTTAACGATAGTTTGGAATTTGATTTTATTGACCAGACTGATTTAAACCTAATAAAATCGAGCATTAAGCCAAACACCAAATTGATCTGGATCGAAACTCCATCCAATCCATTATTAAAGGTTACAGATATCGAAGAAATTGCAAAGATAGCTCAAGCCAAAAACATCACATTGGCCTGCGATAGCACCTTTGCTTCTCCGATTTTACAAAATCCGATTTTATTAGGGGCAGATATTGTAATGCACAGCAGCACCAAATACCTGGGTGGTCATAGCGATGTACTCGGCGGAATTTTGGTTACTGCCAAAAAAGATGAGTTGTGGGAGAAAATCAAAAACATTCAGCAAACTGGTGGCGCTGTTCCTTCCCCCTTCGATTGTTTTCTATTAACCAGAAGCATTAAAACCTTAGCTTACCGCATGAAAGGCCACTGTGAAAATGGAAAAATTATAGCTAACTATTTAAACGGTCACCCTAATGTTGAAGCTGTTTTTTATCCAGGATTAGAAAGTCATCCACAGCACGAAATCGCTAAAAAACAAATGAAAGATTTTGGCGGAATGATGTCGTTTTTAGTTAAAGGTGATGTTGAATCTGCCCATAAAGTGGTGAATAAAGTTCAGTTATTTGCACAGGCTACCAGTTTAGGTGGTGTTGAGAGTTTAATCGAGCACCGTTATTCGGTAGAAGGACCTGATAGTAAAACACCTAAAAACCTACTCCGGATTTCTGTAGGTTTAGAGCATGTAGATGATATTATCGCTGATTTAGCGCAGGCATTGGGGTAAAAAGAAAATCCTATAAGCTTTTTTAAAACCTTATAGGATTTATACAAGAAATTCAGAAAAGAATGATCGTCATTCCCACGCAGGTGGGAATCTTAAAGCGTTATTGCATTACGATTCCCAATCAAGTTGGGAATGACGACTACCAATTTAATAACTTACTTAGGACTACAAATCGTAGTCAACTTAGCAGAATAATTTGCCTCCAACGGTTCATTAGTTTGTGCTAAACGTTGCGATCCTGTATTAGCTGGGCAGGCAATATCACCGGCAGCATCATATATTAATTTTGTTCCATTTGCCATTAATTCTTTTGGTACGTAAACCTGTACTTTGGTGATTGAATAACCAGAAGGAAAATAACGTACATAATAACCATCAGGATGTTTGGTCCAGATACCGCTTGGCACATCACTCCTAGGTGGTGCCATACCCGCTATAATGGCATATTTCTCCATATCGGCATAGGTATAATTTCCTGAAGCCACTAATTGACGGATATTATTTTCAGCTTCAAAAACAGCCCTCACGCCTGCAGGCAGTTGGTCTTTAGCTTTTTCCATTACATCGAAAGGCAAAACACCTAAAGCACCCCCCTCTAATTGTGTAAGTTGTTTTGGCGTTAATAATTTTACCGCAGTAAGTTTTACCTGTCCGTTAAAATCGGCAAATTTAGTTCGTGCAATAATGGTCCACAATAAAGCCTGAATATCATGTTGTTCTACATCAGTGTGTTTCTCGGCACTTTTGAGTATAGAAACCACAATTTCTTCTTTCGGACCTAAAACGGGTGCAAACATATAACCATCGCCTTTTGATGGAGCAAAAGTTCCAGCTTTTAAACAGTAGCTTTTATTGGTCATTTCATACAGGCCTTCGCAAAGTACAAAACCACCTTCTGGATTTTTAGGCAGTAAATATAAAGGTTGGGCTTTTATTTTTAAGGAAGTAATAAAATCAGGCATTTTTTCGCCTTCTCTATTTACATCTTCAAAGTTAGTGGTAATGGCAGCTGGCTGTTTTAAAAACTTGTCTACTCCTAAAGCTTTAGCACCCTGAGCAGTGCCTACCTTTAATAATTTATCTTTTAAACCTCCAAATTGAGCGTTTACATTATTTAAACAAGCTATAGTAAATAACAGGCCTAAACATAGGGATTTTGTATTTTTCATCATGATTAATTTAGATAGGTACTACAAACTTAGAACTTTAAGCGTTAATTCATTATTAAAAATTCATATTATCATCGCATCATAAAAATACACAATTCATTTTCAATGAGTTAATATAAATTCGAAATTTTATTTTGTGGATTAAAATTAAATTCAGACATTTGAAATATTATTTGGCAGAAAGCTAAATAAAAGTCAATCTTCACAGGTTGATTTATAAAGAAGTGGCGAGAGACTGGCTCGATGACCCACTGGCAACCCTCAGAAAGAGAAGGTGCCAATTCCTGACCGGATAACATGGTGTTATTTGGAGATATAAATTAGAACTGATGAAAACATTAAATCTTCAATCGCTAAGCGAACCCAGTGCAAACCTTCAAAAGATAGAACAAGCCTCTATTTCTTTTATTTGTTGCGATATGCGTGCGGTTACTTGTATGTGCTGTTGCATACAGTAATTTAAAAATCTTCCTTTTTTGTTTTTTTCAAATTGGAAGGTCCCGGGAAACCGGGATACGCCCTGTTAGGTTTTAGGATAATCCTAATTTCTGCTATCTAATCACATCAATAAAAAAAAATAGAAATTATGTCAACATCATATAAATTTGAAACTTTACAATTACACGCTGGTCAGGAAATAGATCCTACAACAGGATCAAGAGCTGTTCCAATTTACCAAACCACTTCTTATGGATTTAAAAACGCCGAACATGGCGCTAATTTATTTGCACTAAAAGAGTTTGGCAATATCTACACCAGGATCATGAATCCAACCAATGATGTTTTCGAAAAACGTATTGCCGCTTTAGAAGGTGGTGTAGCTGCTTTAGCCGTAGCATCAGGGCAAGCAGCTCAATTTATTGCGTTAAACAACATATTGGAGGCTGGCGATAGCATCGTTTCTTCATCTCACATTTACGGCGGAACTTATAACCAATTCAAAGTTGCTTTTAAACGCTTGGGTATACAGGTCGATTTTGCAAATCCAGATGTACCTGAAGAATTTGAAAGCAAAATAACCGATAAAACAAAAGCAATCTTTTTAGAAACCATTGGCAATCCTGCATTTAGTGTACCTGATTTCGAAAAAATTGCCGCAATTGCAAAAAAACACGATCTTCCTTTGGTGGTTGACAATACTTTTGGTGCTGGAGGTTATTTGTTTAAACCATTAGAACATGGCGCCAACATTGTTGTAGAATCTGCAACGAAATGGATTGGTGGTCATGGAACCAGTATTGGCGGCGTTATAGTTGACGGCGGAAATTACAACTGGGGCAATGGCAAATTCCCTCAATTTTCTGAACCTTCAGAAGGTTATCATGGTTTGGTTTTCAGCGATGTTTTTGGCATCGGTGGACCATTTGGCAACATCCAGTTTATCATCCGTGCCCGTGTAGAAGGATTAAGAGATCTCGGACCTGCCCTATCACCTTTCAATTCTTTTCTTTTATTACAAGGATTAGAAACTTTATCGCTGCGCGTTCAACGCCATGTAGATAATGCACTTGAATTGGCCACTTGGTTAGAAAATCATCCTTTGGTTAAAGAAGTTCAATATCCTGGCTTAGCCAGCAGTAAATATCACAACCTGGCTAAAAAATATTTAAGCAATGGTTTTGGTGCAGTTTTATCTTTCGAATTAGCTGGAAGTAAAGAAAAGGCAACGCAGGTAATTGATAACTTAAAATTGGTGTCGCACCTGGCCAATGTGGGTGATGCAAAAACACTGATCATTCAGCCTTCAGCCACAACACACCAGCAATTAAGCGAAACAGAGCAATTAGCTGCAGGTGTAAAACCGAATGCATTAAGGGTTTCGGTAGGCATTGAGCATATTGATGATATTAAAGCCGATTTCGAACAAGCGTTTGCAAACATTAATGCTACAGTTCCTTCAGAGAGTTTACAAGCCTAACCGTTAATATTCCGAATACAACAAAACAATGAGTACAGCATCAACATATCATTATAATAAACAATTCAAATTAGAGAGCGGGAAAAAGATCCGCAACCTGCAGATCGCTTATCAAACTTATGGTAAATTAAATGCAAATAAAGATAACGTAATTTGGGTTTGCCACGCACTTACCGCAAATGCGGATGTTTTTGAATGGTGGGAAGGTTTATTTGGTGAAAATGCTTTGTTTAATCCAGAAGACCATTATATCGTTTGCGCTAACGTATTGGGCTCGCATTATGGCAGTACAAATCCTTTAAGCACCAATCCCGTAAACGGCTTACCTTATTATCTTTCGTTTCCACAGTTCACCATTCGTGATTTGGTATCAGCACACCAGTTATTGGCAGCGCACTTGGGTATCGATTATATCAAATTATTAATTGGTGGTTCTTTAGGTGGGCAACAAGCTGTTGAATGGAGTATTTCGGAGCCTAATAAAATTGAAAACCTGATCTTGATTGCGACTAATGCGGCGCATTCTCCCTGGGGAATTGCTTTTAACGAAAGTCAGCGTTTGGCCATTACTACCGATAGAACTTTTTATGCGAACCAACCAAATGGTGGCAGCAAAGGTTTAAAAACAGCCCGTAGTATTGCACTTTTAAGTTATAGAACCTACAGTGCTTATGGCAGTACACAGGTAGAAAGTGTAAACGATAAGACTGACAACTTCAGGTCGTCATCTTACCAGAATTATCAGGGAGAAAAACTGATCAACCGCTTTAATGCTTACAGTTATTATTATTTAACCAAAGCAATGGATAGCCATAATGTGGGCCGCAACCGCAAAAGTATTGCCGATGCACTAAAACTAATTACTGCAAATACCTTGGTAATTGGCATAGAAAACGATGTACTGTTTCCATTGTCAGAGCAAAAATACCTGGCCGATCATATCCCAGGAGCAGAATTTAGCGCCTTGCATTCAGATTATGGCCATGATGGATTTTTAATCGAAACAGATGCCTTGACTAATGTAATCGGAAACTTCATTAAGGAAAGCAGGAATAAAAAGATTATCAAATTGCAGCACACCGCTTAGAAAGGTAGAAGGTTAGGGTTTAGGGTGAAAAATAAAGAGAACAGCTAATATCTGTACTATCAAATTCAACAAAAAAATAATATAAATAAATACAGTTAATAAGTGTAATCCATTTATCTGTGTAATCACTTTAAAAAAATGAGTAAGAATTTAAAAATCGGTTTATTTGGTTTCGGTGTTGTAGGGCAAGGTTTATTGGATATTATCCAAAGCCAGAACCTGAACCTGGAGATCATTAAAATCGCGATAAAAGACCCTAGAAAGAAGCGTACCCTTAATAAGGATCTGTTTACCACCGATCGCAACGAAATACTGAACAATACAGAGATTAATACGATTGTAGAATTAATTAATGATGCTGATGCTGCTTACGAAATTGTAACTACCGCATTAAAAAATGGTAAAAATGTGGTATCTGCAAATAAAAAAATGATTGCTACGCACTTGAAAGAGCTTGTAGATTTACAACAAGAACATGGTACTTCTTTATTGTACGAAGGAGCCGTTTGTGGCAGTATTCCAATTATCCGCAATTTAGAAGAATATTACGATAATGAATTATTCCATGCTTTGAGCGGGATTTTTAATGGCTCGTCTAATTACATCTTATCGAAAATATTTAACGAGAACCAAAGTTACGACGCTGCATTAAAAGAAGCACAGGATTTAGGTTTCGCGGAAACCGATCCGATTTTAGATGTGGGAGGTTACGATCCAAAATATAAACTGGCTATTGCTACAGCACACGCTTATGGTTTATTTGTAAATCCTGATGCTATTTTAAATATCGGTATACAGAATCTTTCTAACCACGACATTAAATATGCGCGTGAGAAAAACTTTAAAATTAAGTTGGTTCCTACGGCACGTAAGGTGAATACAAAAGACATTGTGACTTATGTACTACCGAAACTGGTGGCTAAAGATGATTTTCTTTACAATGTAGAAAACGAATACAATGCTGTTGCAGTTCAGGCAGCTTTTGCTGATAAACAGTTTTTCTACGGTAAAGGTGCTGGAGGCCACCCTACTGGTGCTGCTGTACTATCTGATATTGCGGCTTTGCGTTACGATTACCGTTACGAGTACAAAAAATACCACTCAGAAAACGGTGTAAAACATACTGAAGAAATTTTATTAGAAATTTACTTGCGTTATGCAGATGAAGATCTGATTACACTATTGGATTTTGATAATATCAGCGAACGTTATGCTGCAAGCAGCTATAAATATGTGGTTGGAACGGTTAAACTAGAAAGTTTAATTAAAAACCGCGACTTGCTTTTGGATGAATCTGTTTTTGTGGCTTATACAGGCCGACAGATTTACAAACAAGAGGAATTGAGTGAAAATGTTTTTGCTCAGGAGTTGGCAAGCCTGTAATATATTTTTAAGGTTAATTTTTTTATTTGTTTTGTTGTTAAGTACAAAGGTCGGAGCGAGTCCGACCTTTTGCGTTTATTTAAAATTTTCAAGTATCCGTTGCTTATCTTCATTTTCCTTATCGTTTTTATGGTAAAGCTCAATGAAAACAATCTTTTTTTCTTCGGCAAAGTACGCGTAAATTAACCTCAGGCCAGAGTTTACTCCTCTACCTTTCAGACTATCGCAGGTAATTTTTTTAACCTTAATTACACAAGTGGAAATACCTAAATTATCTATCTGAAAACTGAAAGGGTTTCGCTCATCAGGCCTTACCCTCAAAATAATTTTAACATCTTCTAAATCGGAATGCAGACTGCGATACCGTTTCAAAAGCTTTTTTAGATCCTTATCAAACTCGTTTAGTGATTCGAAAAGCATAATTAATCATTTTCCTCTTCATCATAGACCCGAACAGAATAAGGTAGTTCCCGATAAAAAGCTAAGTTATAACTAATGTCCTTTCCTTCTTCAGTAACTTCCCAAGGTAAATCCTTATGAGAATAATCGCTTATGGCTGTAGCCGACCAATCGCTCATCTGTTCGATAACTTTATCTATAACATCTTTTTCACTGGCTTTAAACGTAGTTAAATCAGCTTTCTCCATGGGCAGGTAGCGCTTTTGTGGAAATCCTTTGTATTCTGTTTTAATCCGTTGAAGTTGATTTGCATCTATCATTTGATTAATAATGGAATCTAGCTTTTGAGGAACAGGACCGTAAGGTAATTTTTTGTACTTAGCGCCTGTTAAATGCTCTTCATACAACTCGTAGTAATTAAAATCAGAAAAATAAAGAAGCTTATATAGAACGGTTTCACCAACATTAGGTTTACCTGCACAACGTTCCAAAATATAAAGCAGAACGTTTTTAAACTTGTTAATATTCAAAATTGGAACAGAAATACGTTCCACTATAGCATCATCTGTTGTTTCTTCAGGCAGCTTTAAACTTTGATAAGTTAGAAAATCTTTAGTCATAAAATCATCCAGAGAAAAACCCAGGACCATCGATAGCCTCTGCATTTCGCTCAAGCTAACTACTCTGTTCCCTAATTCTATTTGTGTTAAGGACGGCCTTGAAATCGAAATGCTTTTTGCTAAATCTTCCTGAGAGAAACTCTTCTTTAGGCGTAGGCTAGCTATTCTTTCGCCAATTTCCTTTTTTGATAGTTCGTATCCCATAAATCAAAGGTACAACATGTTCCAAAATAAAACAACAAAATGATTGATTTAAGAACAGTACGGTTTTATGAATATACACTAACTATGCCTGCAATGATACACAGCTGCCGATAAGTTATGTGAGCTATTATGGTTTAACCTTGATATATTTTTCGATAATTATCCGGTCTACCCTAGCTTTTTCTACCTTTTCAATACCTTTCTGAATCAAAGTATCTTTATGGATGGCGAGCTTAAACTTAAAAGTCTTCCCTTCCCAGTCTTTATTTTTATAATATTCCAAATGCTCGGTATAATCGTCTTTATCTAATACAAAGCTTCCACCACCGGCATCAAAACTACTTGTATCTTTAGAATCAAGGCTATGTTTTAAAAATGCAAAATGTGTGTTGTTAAACATCTTGATCATTTTCAGTTTGCCAGAATAATCTGTTGTTTGGCTTGTTCCGTTTTCGATGGTTGTAGCCGATAATAGCTGCCATGTACCCTGAATATTAAGCTCCTGATCATTTTCGTTTTTACCAGCACAAGAAAATAGTGAAAGTACCGCCAGTAGCATTAAAATATTTCTCATAAATCGGATGTATTATTTGGTTATTGCGTTGTTGTAAATATTTATCCCCTACCAGCCATTTTGATTAGCTTATGCGCGAGGTCTTTCCCTAAATAACCATCAATTATGGCGTGTACGATATATAAAATCGGGGTCATTAAAATAGCAACTACAAATTTATAGGTATATCCTACTAAGCCAATTGCAAAAACCTGTTGCCAGCTATAATGGTATTGAGGGTTTATGTAAAATGCAATAAATATGACCACAAAACTATCAATAAACTGAGAGACCAAAGTAGAGCCTGTGGCACGCAACCAAAGCGCCCGCTCCCCGGTTATTTTTTTAATTTTATGGAATATCACTACATCAACCATTTGCCCGATAATAAAGGCGGTAATCGATCCTACAATGATCCACATCCCCTGCCCGAATATTCCTGCAAAAGCATTATTCATATTGAGGTCTTCTCCATTTATATTTTGATGCACCCAGAAATCGGCAGCGGTTAAATGCATAGATCCCCAGACTACAAGAAAGGCAAATGAAATTAATATGGCGGTAAGAATGGATAGGAATCGAACCTGTTTAACACCAAAATATTCGTTTATAATATCCGTCATAATGAAAATAATTGGCCAGGTTAATACGCCAGCCGACATTACAAAGGATAGATTCGGAACACCTAGTAAATTGATATCGATTTTTTTAAAACCCAGCGTTTCTTCAACACTGAATAATTTAACTCCAATAAACTCTGATAGTATAGCGTTTGCTACAAAAAAGCTACCCAGAACGAGTAGTAAACGGCTTTCTTTTGTCTTAAAAGTCATAGACTATAAATCTATAAATAAATAGGAGATTTAACATAGAGATCATCATATTTTTAATATAGATAACTCAAAGATTACAAAGCTGCGCCATTTACACTTTAGCTTTAATTGGTTAGCAATAAAAATATGATTTTTACAATCGTTCGACCGTAGAAATAGGTTAACAACTTAAATCTCCCAATCTTTGCGCCATCAAAATCTGGTAATCTTCATGGCTAAAAAACAACACTTCTATCTCATACTCATTTTAGGTTCATTGGCTGCCCTTGGCCCTTTCTCTATCGACATGTACTTACCTGGTTTTGTTGATATTGCAAAGGATTTAAAAAGCAATGAATCGACTGTAGCCCTTTCACTATCGAGCTTTTTTATCGGAATTTCTGCTGGCCAGTTATTATATGGTCCGCTGTTAGATAAATTTGGAAGAAAGAAACCGCTCTATTTTGGTTTGGCACTTTATATCCTGGCCTCTTTTCTCTGTTTGGCGGTAACTGATGTTAACCAACTGATTGTTTTACGTTTTGTACAAGCCATTGGAAGCTGTGCCACGGCTGTAGCGTCGGTTGCTATGGTGAGGGATCTATTTTCTGTAGAAGAAAGCCCTAAAGTATTTGCTTCCTTAATGTTGGTCATCGCTGTTTCGCCTATGCTTGCCCCAACTGCAGGTGGCTACTTAATTTCGGCCTTGGGCTGGAAATATGTGTTTGTATTTTTAGGATTGATGGCCGTTTTAATGCTATTGG
The DNA here is from genome assembly GCF_004331735.1 of Pedobacter psychrodurus. Taxonomy (GTDB): domain Bacteria; phylum Bacteroidota; class Bacteroidia; order Sphingobacteriales; family Sphingobacteriaceae; genus Pedobacter; species Pedobacter psychrodurus. The sequence goes on along the minus strand of NZ_SJSO01000004.1, from coordinate 155,377 downwards.
CTTCAATTTTCAAACTACCGGAGAGTTATAAACCCGATCCAAATTATTCTTTAAAACCAAAGCCAATTCTAACCAATTTCTTTACGGTTTTAAAAGAGCCGCAATTTTATACTTATGCTTTAATTAGCTCAATCACCTTTTCTGGTTTATTCGCTTATGTATCCTCATCTCCTCAGGTATTTATGAAGATCTATGAAGTAAGTAAAACCGGTTATGGTTGGATTTTCGCACTGTTATCAGTATCGTTCATTGGTTCAAGTCAGGTAAATAGCTTAATACTGAAATGGTTTACCAGCAAAAATATTGTAACCTATGCACTTATTGCACAATGTATTTTTAGTTTAATTTTTTTGGTTTTTGCTTTAAACAATTGGCTGAATCTATATTCGACAATCGGTTTTATAGCATTATTCTTGGCTTGCTTAGGTTTAATTAATCCTAATGCTGCTGCCTTGTCGCTCGCACCATTTACCAAAAATGCGGGCAGTGCATCTGCCTTGATGGGTGCCTTACAAATGGGATTAGGCGCTTTGGCTTCCGTAATGGTAAGTTTATTTAGCGAACATTCGGTTGTACCCATGCCATTGGTAATGACGGCAGCTGCGTTTATCGCTTTAGGCTGTTTGTTAATCGGTAGAAGGTTTATCACGACTGAATTAGAGGCATCGTCTGATGCGGCTGTTATAGCGCATTAATAATTTACCACAAAGGCACCAAGAACACAAAGAGATAATCTCAATGCCCTTAGTACCTTTGTGGTTAACTTATGGTACAAATAACTTGTAAATCAAATAGCAGACTAATGTACCTACTGCTGCGATGATGAAGCCACTTAATCGTTTCTTTTTGATAAAACAGATTAAGATAATTCCTGATATAGATACCAAGGTCATCAGCACTGCCGAAATATCAATAATCCACGACCAGGCTTTACCAGAATCCCTACCTTTATGCAGATCATTAATCACGGCCACAGCGCCAAACCTGGTTGTGGTTAATTCGTATTTACCAGTTTCGCGGTCTATAAAAGAATCAGCCAGGTAGCCAGGTCCATTAAAGGTCAGACTCACTTCCCTATCATCTATTCTAAAATCGCTCAGTGCACCTTTAACCTCATGTTTACCTCTAAAAAACTCAACAATCTGTAACTTGTTGAGTTTATTGGTATCTGCTTGGTTTACCCATTTTAAGTTTACTGATCCAGAATCTTTAGTAACCACTTCCTTACCTGAAGTAAACCAATCTGCATGGTTTAAGGTTAAGCCCGATACTGCGAAGAATAGCAGAATCGTAAAACTCACCATCGATAAATAAATATGCAGCCAACGTGATAAACCCGCTAAACGTTTTTTACCCTTCCCCTTCCCGCTATCTTTTTTAACTTGCTTTTTTCCTAAACCATTAGGTGCAACGGTGATATTATTTTTTTGGGGTTCCGATTTTTCTGTAGTCAAGTGATGCTGATGTTAGTTCTGTATTTGGCGTTAATTCTACCTTTTTTGCCGAGCCTGTAAATTTCATTTCCTTAGCAATTACCTGATAAGTGCCATGCTCACGGGCAACTTCAATAAAAACCGTGTAAGTTCCTGCTTTTACCAATTTACCGCTATCGTCTTTTCCATCCCATGATAAGCTATATTTACCAGGTCCACGAGTAGCCGAACTGGTTGAGCTCAGTTTCCCTTCAGCTCCCTTTTTAAACTCATCGCCATTAGCACGGCTCCATGATTTTAAATCTGGCAACCAACGTGGTTTATTGTACCATATGGCAAGATTACGTATAGGAGTTTTAGCTGCATCTTCAACCCATACCGCCACAAACGGCCTACGAACACGTTTACCATCCTTAGATTCTATGTTGGCAATTTCGAAGTTTACGACTAACTCATATTTAGTATTCCAAAGTTTATCAGCTTTGCTTGCTTTTTCTAAAAGAGTAGCTGGTTTCTTTAAAGCAACTTCGTAATTAGCCCACGCTTTGCTTCTAATTTCTTTGCCCTCTTTAGTGATCAACAAGTATGCGATATCATTTCTAGTGGCAGTCATGGTTTCAATCTCGGTAAGCGAAAGCACATTAAAGGAAGTAGCTAAAGCACCTGCTTCACTCGCATTGGGAGCGATAACCGTAGCACTGATTATTTCTGAAACAGGTTTTCCTGTCCGTGGATCAACAATATGCGAATACCATTTTCCATTCACATTAAAACCTCTGCGGTAATTGCCACTGGTTGCCACGGCCATATTAGACACGTTGATTGTGGTTAGTGAAACATCATTTTCGGCATCAGCTTTAGGGTTGGCAATTTCAATAGCATCTGCCTGGTTTCCTTTAATTACCATATCGCCACCAATATTCACCACCACGTTTTCAATTCCAGGGCTTTGAATAGCTTTCTCTGCAGCTTTATTAATGATATAACTTTTTGCAAAAGAATTTAATGCTAATGGCGCATCATCCAAACGGGTAACCGTTTTATCTTGCTCATTTAATAGATAATGTTTTTGTTTAACCAAGGTAACTGCATGCTGCAATGCTTCAGCCGATGGTAAACGATTTTCAGCAGCTGCCTTTTTCCAAACATCGCCAATTACTTTAGCTGATGCATCAAGGGCGCCATTGGTTAATACTTTATAATTCTCAAATTGCTTTAAAACTTCAAACAAATCTGCCGAAACTTTGGTGGTTTGTTTACCATTGCTCATCCATTTACTAAACTCGCTGTTCGCTTTATAAGCACTTAAAATATCATCTAACCTATCTATTTCGTTTAATGCACGCGCTTCGGCTAAATCTGCATCGGCCTGATTGGTTGTTTTAAATTTTAATTCTAACGATGTGCCCAATACATTTTCGTAGTTGGAAACAAATGTTCTTAAAGATTTATTCGGGCTAACAAATGCAGATGCAATTATTACCAATAAAATGGCAACAATTAAGTGTTTAAATTTCATATTTAATTGATAATTGAGTTTTAAAATGCAAAGAAACAGGTTTATCTGGAATAATTTTAAATAAGAACAAATATATTTGAAATAATACAATTTTTTTGCCTAAAATTCGCTAATAGTAAGCTGTTTAATGCTTTTGGTTATTGACGTTAATTTGGTGCAAGGGTTTAATGATCCTAAAAAAGTTTTAATCAGGAATAATTGCAATTATGCGACTAAGTAACCGGGCTTTTGGTATAGGTTTTTACGCTTTAAGCTTTTTTTTGCTATTTTCGCTTATAAGATGCTTAATATACAATCTAAACTCCCTGGCGTAAGTACCACCATTTTTTCTGTGATGAGTAAACTTGCAGCAGAACACAATGCCATTAATCTTTCTCAGGGATTTCCTGACTATGCCTGCGACCCAAAACTAGTTGAATTGGTAAATAAAGCCATGCAAGATGGTTTTAACCAATATGCACCAATGCCAGGTTCTACTTTTTTAAAAGAAACCATTGCAGGGAAGGTTGAAAAACTATATAACATAAAATATAATCCTGAAACTGAAATTACGGTTACAGCAGGTGGAACCCAAGCTATTTTTACTGCATTGGCCGCCATCATCAATGCAGGTGATGAAGTTATCATTTTCGAGCCAGCTTACGATAGTTATGCCCCTACGATTAAACTTTTAGGAGGCTTGGTTAAAACCTACGAACTTGCCCCGCCCAGTTATACCATCGATTGGGATATGGTTAAGAAGTTATTTACAGCCAAAACCAGAATGATCATCTTAAATACACCACAAAACCCAACCGGTAGTATTTTATCATCAGATGATATGAAATCGCTTATTAAACTGATTACTGGCACCGATATTTTAATCTTAAGCGACGAAGTTTATGAACATTTAATTTACGATGAACAAAAGCACCAAAGTGTAATGCTCTACCCTGAATTAAAACAAAGAAGTTTCATTGTAGCATCGTTTGGTAAGCTTTTACATGCTACAGGCTGGAAACTTGGTTACTGTTTGGCGCCAGAGAAATTAACCAAAGAATTTAGGAAGGTACACCAATTTAATGTTTTCAGCGTTAATAGTCCCATGCAGCAAGCTATTGCCGATTACATTAAAGAACCAAAAAATTATATAGAAATAGGCAGTTTCTTTCAACAGAAAAGAGATTATTTTAGAGGTCTTTTGGCAGAAAGCCGTTTTAAACTTTTGCCCTGTAACGGTTCGTATTTTCAATGCGCAAGCTACAGCAACATTAGTGATGAAAAAGATACCGATTTTAGCATCAGACTGATCAAGGAATTTGGCGTGGCCACCATCCCGGTTTCTGCATTTTACCAAAAAGCAACCGACCATAAAATTATCAGGTTCTGCTTTGCTAAAGAAAACGCTACACTTGCCTTAGCGGCCGAGAAATTAAAAAACATTTAACCAGAATAAACCTATATACAATGGAAGCACCTGTTTACACTCAAATAGAAAATCTGAAAGTAACTGTCTTTCAGGCCTATCTTTTTTGGGAAAACATTGAGAAAAACCTTTTGAATCTGGCACTTAGATTATCGATGGGTGTAAGGGAGAAAACCGATATCATTATTTTACCCGAAATGTTTAACACAGGCTTTAGTATGAATTCTGAAGCCTTAGCTGAAGAAATGGATGGAAAAACGATGCAGTGGATGCAAAAAATGGCACACCAGTATAATTGTGTAATTACTGGGAGCATCATTATAAAAGAAAACAATCAGTATTTTAACCGTTTAATCTGGATGGAGCCAGATGGCAAAAACCAACATTACGATAAACGCCATTTGTTTGGCATGGGAGATGAAGATCAACACTTTAGTCCTGGTAAAGAAAAACTCATTGTCGAACTCAAAGGATGGAAAATCAGATTGGCCATTTGTTATGATCTGCGCTTTCCGGTTTGGTTACGTAATGTAGATCAGGAATATGATATCTTACTCTTAGTTGCAAACTGGCCAGATAAACGATCTGCACATTGGAAGGCATTAATTCCGGCCAGGGCAATAGAAAATCAAAGTTATGTTATTGCTGTAAACCGTGTTGGGCATGATGGAAACCAGATTTACCACAGCGGTTTATCAATGTGCCTGGATCCATATGGCAATACGGTTTATTACAAACCTGAAGACGAAGATTTATATACATTCAGTATTAATTTTGAAGAACTGGTTAAAATCAGGAGGCAATTTCCGTTTTTAAAGGATGCAGATAGATTCACTATAGTGAAATAATGACCAATATTCAAACCACAATGATCAAACAGAATTAATCGTTTCAACAATTTAGCAATTGCAGCATTTGAAAATAACCAATTATTCAAATCCTAATGATCAAACTCGAGCGATCGTTTCAACAATTTAGCAATTAAAAACAAACAATATCCAAATCACAATTTTCAAACTAGCTACCGATCAATTAAACGATTAGCCAATTAACCACTTCAAACAATTAACCTTACACATGTTTAACCGCCGCAAATTTATAAAAGCATCTGCCCTATCGGCTGGATTGTTGGCCATTGATAAAAGCAGTATTGCTGATGTAATTCCCCAAAAAACGCCGCAAGCAGCAAATTTCCCCATTGTGATTTCTACCTGGGATTTCGGGATTGCCGCAAATGCAGATGCCTGGAAAGTGCTATCATCAGGTGGTCGCGCCTTAGATGCTGTAGAACAAGGCGTTTGGGTTCCGGAGGCGGATGAGAATAACCAATCTGTCGGATATGGTGGTTTGCCAGACCGCGATGGCCATGTTACCCTCGATGCCTGCATTATGGACGAACTCGGTAACTGCGGCGCTGTTTTAGCGCTAGAACATATTAAACACCCCATCTCGGTAGCGCGTAAAGTGATGGAAAAAACGCCGCATGTAATGTTGGCTGGAGATGGTGCCTTGCAATTTGCATTAGAGCAGGGTTTTAAAAAGGAAAACTTGCTTACCCCTGCCAGTGAAAAAGCTTGGAAAGAGTGGTTAAAAACGGCAAAATATGCGCCAGTAATGAATATCGAAAATAAGCTTTACCAGAAAGCTGCTCCACAAAAACTTCCAGGAAACCAATACAACCACGATACTATTGGTATGCTCGCTATTGATGCTAAAGGAAACATTTCTGGCGCATGTACAACCAGTGGTATGGCGTATAAATTGCATGGAAGGATTGGTGATAGTCCAATTATTGGGGCTGGCCTTTATGTCGATAATGAAGTTGGTGGTGCAACCTCAACTGGCGTAGGTGAAGAGGTGGTAAGAAATGTTGGATCTTTTTTGGTGGTAGAATTAATGCGTCAAGGTTATACACCCGAAGCGGCTTGCAAAGAAGCGGTAATGCGCATCATTAAAAAGAAGCCCGAAACTGCAAAAAACATACAGGTAGGATTTTTAGCCATCAACAAAAAAGGCGAATACGGTGCTTATGCCATTCAGAAAGGTTTTAGTTACGCTGTTTGCAACGCAGAAAAACAAGATCTTTTAATCAAGGGCAAAAGCTATTATTAATATTGAATTATCCCAAACGATAAACAAAAATGAGATGGTAAATGGGATTATTATCTAAAATTTTCGGAAAGAAAAATGTTGCTGAACGCAAGGGTGAACCAGATATGGTTTATGTGCCAAGCGAAGACGAACGCATGAACTGGGCGATCGAAAAAGCCAATTTAACCCTTTGGTATTTCGAAGAAAGTTTAAAAAACCCACAAGAATATCAAAACTATTTTTCTATAAAAGTACTCATTACAGATGGTGATGAGGGCGAACACATTTGGTTAACTGACCCACATTTTGACGATGAAGGAAACTTATTTGGTACCGTTGGCAACGAACCTGTAAACATTCGCTCAGTAAAATTTAATCAAAAAATTGGCATACAACGCGATTTAATTTCAGATTGGATGATTATTGAAAATGGCAGGTTAATTGGCGGTTATACTATACGGGCCATTAGGGATGGCGTTGCGGAAAAAGAGAAAGCAGCATTTGATAACAGTATAGGCTTATATATTGATGAAGGAGTTGATCATTTCAAAGCCAATCTCGAAACACCGGAAGGCGCCATTCTGGCGATCGAAAAAGCATATAACAATAAAGATATTGATGCCGCTATAGCCTGCAAGGATTTTTTTGAAGAAGCTAAATCTTTACTTTCAGTGATGAAAATGGAGATTGATCAGGCTATTATCAACGAAACCGCCGAAGTACTTAAACTATCTTTCATCAATAATATAGAAGAACATGGTTTTCCTGATTTTTCTACTGTCCAAAATGCTTTTCCAGCGCGTAAAAAGGTTGATGACACCCACTGGGTAATTACAGAGGTATGCTGGTATCCAGATGGTGGAAAATCAGTACAGTTACTTAATGCCTATAAATCTTCGAAGGGATGGGTGGTTTTAGGACCAGCAGGACCACAGGAATAATACAAACTAATTTAAATATATTATAATGGATGAAGTGGCAATTGGTTGCTTAGAAGTATGTGCTAATTCTTATCAATCGGCATTGGCTGCCCAGAATGGTGGTGCGAAAAGAGTTGAGTTCTGTGATAACCTGGCAGAAGGTGGCACCACACCAAGTTATGCCCAAATTTCATTAGCTAAGAAAAATCTATCCATCGAAATTTGGCCGATTATCCGTCCGCGTGGAGGCGATTTTTTGTATTCTGAAATTGAATTTGAATTAATGAAAGAAGATATAAAAATCTGCAAATCATTAAATTGTGAAGGCATAGTTATCGGAATACTTAAGGCTGATGGCACTATTGATAAAGAAAGGTGCGCTGAACTGATTGAGCTGGCCAAACCTATGGAGGTGGCTTTCCACAGGGCATTTGATATGAGTAACGATATGGATCAGGCATTGGAAGATTTAATCGCACTCAAAATAAAAAGGGTGCTTACCTCTGGAGGTGCTTCTTCTGCAATTCTAGGGGCAGAAAAACTAGCGCAGCTTGTAAAAAAAGCAAACGGTAGAATTACCATCATGCCTGGTGCGGGTATAAATGAAAACAACATCAAAAACCTCATTGATCAAACTGGTGCCACACAATTTCATGCATCAGCAAAGGAATTTGTACCCAGTAAAATGGAATTCAGAAATACCGAAACCAAAATGGGTAGTATTGAGGATGAATATCGGTACGAACTCACCTCAGCAATAAAAGTAAAGGCTTTGGTTGATTGTATAAATTGTTCTATAAATAATTAATTAACTCAAGTTGTTAGTTATAATATTATTTTATTGAGTGTAAAAGCAAAGATGAACAGTGTAATTTTCAGGAGCCATCCTTTGAAAGTGACCGCATGGATCTTTCTAAGGAATAGTCCTTTGATCTCACTAATTGTTGTTTCCACCCTTTTACGCATATATTCCTTTATAAAGGCAGCGCTTACGCTATCTTTTCTTTTTGCATTTGACTTTCGGTGAACTTTTAAAGCAATCTGATCAGTTTCCATTAATTGATCCTCAATCTCATAATTGGTATAAGCTGAATCAGCAAACACTTCGCTTTCAGCAGGCAGTTCCATGGGTAACTTTTTCAATGCCTGAGCATCATGTTCACTCCCTGGAACAAACCCAAATCCCACAGGAATACCGTCTTTAGTAACCAATAGCGGCACTTTTACGCCATAAAAGTACCTTCGCATGCTTGTCTGTTTCCCGTGCCATTGTTTCCCTTTCAATATTTTGCAATTTGCTATACGAATATTATCACATACAGCAACAGGAAACGAATCCAATATATAGCTCATTTCGCAACTGATATGCCTGAAACAATAACCAATCTGCATGAACAAGCTGTAAATCAATTCGCTAACAGCATGTAACCTTCGGTTAAAACGGCTTTTGTCCAACATAAATGGTATCATTCCTGTCATCTTCATAAACTGTCTCGCTTTATCCTGATGACCACCGAAGTACAAAGAGGAAACAACTGCCGTAGTAATTACTTCGCTATCGCTAACCTGCCTGCGGCTATCTTCATAATGGTGGCTTGTTTTCAACAAATCATCAATAAAACAAAATATTCCTATAATTTTATCCTTTGTAAGCATCAAACTGAGTTTTTTAGTTGTCGTAAACCAAAGTTCTCTTTTTTGATGCTTATTTTTTAATCTTTATAACCCGCAACTTGAGTTAATTACAATTGTCATTCCTAACTTGATTGGGAACCACGAAGTGCTCATCGCAGATAATCTTAATATAACAAGCTTTAAGATTCCCGCCTGCGCGGGAATGACGCCGGATTTTCAAAATCAACTTTAAAATAGTCTTCGTTTGTAACCAGGACTTGCGAGATCTGCATTTGTAATGCGAAAAGAGTTTAAAGGCGTAAAATCGCAATTCACCTCCACAAACGAGGACGATATGCTAAAAATAATTACAGTTAGCTTGCTAGGAAAAGATTCATGCCTCTTTATACAGTCCTCTGTTATATAAACCCGGTAAAAGCGCCAGCCTCCGATCTTTTTATCGGAGCTATAGCGAATAACGGGACTGCTGTTCCCGAAGCATTACTAAACACTCATTTTCTAATAAAAAAACCTAATCATAAGATACGTGTATTATATTTTTATTCTCATTATGCTATAAATTGTTAAAATCATTTTTAGCATCCAATACTTTGAACTCGGTTTACTTTTGTTATCTATTTTATTTAGTCGTCCCTATTTCAGGTATGTAAACCCACGAACAAAAACTGTATACATTCAATTAATATTCAAGTAATTAGTTATATTTAATCAACCAATAAACTAATTGTTATGAAGAAATTATCATGCCTGATCATGGCTACCTTACTTTTTGCAGCATGCGAAAATAAAGAAGCTAAAACTACTGATACTGCAACAGCAGATAGCACCAAGTATCCATATACCATTAAGCAGGTGCAAAATTGGGAAATGAACCCCGATACCAAAAATGCAATAACCGCAATGACACTTATTAAAACATTCGAAAATTTAGATACGGCCAGTATGAGCAAGGTGCTTGCTGACAGTGTGGCCTTAGATGTGGATGGTTACAAATTTAAAGGTACAAAACCTCAGTTCCTGGAAGAAATACAGGGCGAATTTGATAAAATGAAAGGCTTTAAAATCGAAATGCATGATATGGAATCTGTGGTGAATAAAGATAAAAGTGAAGAATGGGTAAGCCTATGGTACAGCCAGGTTTCTACAACAAAAGAAGGTAAAACCGATACAGTGGCTTTATTTAATGATATTCAATTGAAAAATGGAAAGGTTGTCAGATTATCAGAATATGTTCAACATCCAATGAAGAAATAGCTAAAAAAAGAAGCTGTATAATAAATATAGACTGTAATCCTGAGGTTTAATTATTGTATAATAATCAATATAAATGACATGATTTTAAGAGAATAATAATCTTGGGTATCGTTGCGAGAAGGCTTTTTCGGCCGACGAAGCAATCTTTATGGAAGGATCACTGGCATGAAAGATTGCTTCGTCGTTCCTCCTCGCAATGACGAGCCTTTCTATTGGAGCCTGTCGAAGGACTAGATTAAATAGCCTTGGTAGAGTGTTTCGACAAGCTCAACATGACAAAACCTGAAGAGAAATTAGTTTTATAATACAGCCTTTTTTATCTATAATTTGCTAATCCCCACTTCCAGGAACATAATGCAAGCCTGGTGTAAGGTAATGAAGCAAAACAACTCTCGAATAGCGGTAATTAATTGGTGATAACAATAAAACACCGGTTAAGATTAAACTTACATAGTACCACAGATTTTCATAAATTAAAGGTAGACCTAAAACATACGATGCTACTCCAATAGTAATGATTTCGGCAACATTCATGGCATAACTTACAAACATCGCTACATAGAAAAATCCTGGTTCACGCTCAAATTTTAAGTTGCAATGCGGACAGTTAACATTTGTTTTTTGCAGTCTGAAAGAATAAGCACTCCCGGTAAAAATATCACCTTTACGGCAGCGCGGACATTTACATTGTACAAAAGCCTGGAATTTAGATAACTCAGCCATAATCTTCTAATTTAATAACACAAAGGTAAGTCTAAATTGAAAACTAATTTATGATCTACATCATGTTTGAAGGATTAGGGTATTGGTTCATTTCATGTATTCCCAATAAAACGCTAAACTTTTACTATTTTCCCTTTAATGATTTTGATCAGGCCTTTTTCAGCTAGAATTTTAGTGCTACGGATAACCGTCTCTACCCTTAAACCAGTCATATCGGCTAATTCTTGTCGCGTTACCTTTAAATTTTCACCTACAGCGATATCGTTAAGAAGGTAATTGATAATCGTTAACAACCGATGATCAGCCTTTTCGCTCGCCAATTCTTCCAGCATCATCGATTTATAAAAAAGGCGGTGACTTAAAGTACGAATCAGATCCATACTAAAATAGGGCTCATTCTTGATCAGGTTAAAGAAATCTTCTTTATTTACAGCAATAATCTGTGAATCTTTATTGGTAATGGTAAAAGCTAAATAAGGCCGATCGATTAATAATGCAGGTTCACCAAAGTATTGCCCCGTTTTAAAAACTCCTTGAATAAACTCCTTTCCTTCATCGCTAACCGTAACCATCCTTACCTCGCCTGATTTGATGAAATATACATAGCGCGGTTGCATACCGGGCTCATAAATAACAGAGTCTTTCGGGTAGTTTTTAACTTTTAAGCCCTTATCAATCAGTTTTTGGAAGTTCATCATAATTTAGGCTTTTCCCGAATGTGTATATCTAAGTGATTGATAAAAAATCTTGTGAGATCTTGCGTCATTCCCGTGAAAACGGGAATCTTAAAGCTCCACACACGACTAATTAACCTTTCTATTGCATTAAGATTGCCAGTCAAGCTGGCAATGACGGTCCGTGCTAAAGGGAATTGCAAAAGATGTGTCCAAACGTTAGGTGCATGTGAAAATCTTCAGACTATCATTCCAATATCCAACTAATACCACACAGATTTGTTTCGCAGGATGTCATCCCTAATTCTTTGTGTTTTTACTATCAAGTTCTCACAATGACAAAATTCACAAGGACTACCCCAATGTTTCCTTCATTAAACGGGTATAAAACTCTTTCAGTGTGATACCCATTGCAGCTACCTGTTGTGGAATGAAACTGGTTGCCGTTTGACCAGGAATGGTATTGATTTCAATAAAATAGAACTTACCAGTTCCTTCTTCCAGAAAATAATCGACACGTACCACTCCCCTGCAGTTTAGTTTCTTATATACATCCTTTACCACCTGTTGCACACGACTCACCTCTTCTTCATTCATTCTGCCTGGGGTAATTTCTTCCGTTGCGCCTGGAGTATACTTAGCTTCGAAATCAAAAAACTCATTTGCCGGAATAACCTCAGTAGTTGGCAAAACAATAATTTTCCCTTCAGCTCCAAAAATACCGATCGAAAACTCCCTGCCGCTCACAAACTCTTCAATTAAAATCTGATCATCCTCTTTAAAAGCTTTCTCTAAAGCACTTTCCAGATCATCGGCATGTTTTACCTTACTCATGCCAATGCTGCTGCCTCCACTGTTTGGTTTAACAAAATAGGGCAATCTTAGATCTTGTTTAATTTGATTTAAACTATAGTCTCCACCTTTAAATATCTGAACAGATTTTGCGGTGTACAAGTTATCAATACCTTCTACAACGGCTTTGGTATAACCTTTATTCATGGTAATTGATGAAGTCAATGCATCGCAGGCGGTGTATGGAATACCTAACATATCAAAATAGCCCTGCAATTTCCCATCCTCACCAGGAGAACCATGTATGGCAATAAAAACGCCATCGAACTTAATTTTTCTACGTTCAAGGGTTAAGGAAAAATCATTTTTATCAATTTCAATTTTAACAGAATCGGCAGGCTCATAAAACCAACCCTTTTCGTTTAGCATAATCTTATACACATCGTATAAATCCGGATCGATATTTTGGGCAATAGTGGCCGCGCTTTTTACCGAAACAACCCATTCGCCTGTGGTACCGCCTGTTAACAATGCAATAGTTTTCTTCATGTTAAAAATCCTTTTATAAATAGAAATTGAATATAAATATATCCTCAAAAATATAAATATCTTTGTGCTTTAGTAATATTGAACAAGAGAAATATTGAATGAAGGAATTAGCGAAGGATTGAATGGTGAATAGATTCAATAATTAAAATAGTTACATTTGAGCTTGCACGCATAACCCAAATTAAGATTCATGTCTAAATTTATAGATTATTTAAAAACCAAATCGTTTAGAAACAACATTTTAGCTGCAATAATAACCGTTGTTGTGCTTTTACTGGTCGCTTTTTTTAGTTTAAGATACTACACCAAACACGGACAAGGCCTAAATGTACCTATGGTAAAAGGCTTATCTTTTGAGCAGGCAGTTAAAAAACTCGAAGATGCCGGATTAAAATATGAAGTAGATTCTGTTTTTATTATGGATCAACCTGCCGGAATTGTGATTGATCAGGATCCTGATCCCAACACTTTTGTTAAAGATAACCGTACCATTTATTTAACCATTAATGCAGGTAAAACACCAAATACAAAATTCCCTGATATAGCGTTTAAAACCTTACGGGAAGCGCAGGCCATTATAGAGAGTTCGAGATTAAAACTTGGAGATACGACCTATAAGCCAGATGTAAGTCGTGATGTGGTTTTAGAAGCCTCTTTTGGCGGTCAGCCGATAGCTGCCGGTCAGGTTGTGCCTGTTGGTTCGAGGATTAACCTGGTATTGGGCGATGGTCGCGGAAACGAAGAAGTAGATATTCCACAATTAATGGGATTAACCATGGATGAAGCTAAATTTAGCCTGAGGGGCTCGAACTTGACTTTAGGCACCATTATCTACGATGGCCCTATTACCGATAGTGTGGCTGCTATTATTATTAAACAAGACCCTATGCTGGTTGATTCGTTAACCAAAGTGGCTATAGGTACCAAGATTAACATTACCCTATCTAACAAACAACAATAAACACGTATCATATTACAGATGACTGAAGTAGAAAAAAAGAACATGAGTACAGGCAAAAAGGTGGCAATAGTTATTGCACTTGCTGTTATTTTAATTGCTGGTTACTTTGCGTTAAATATGTACAGGCTTTACTTTGCCCCTAACGTTACCGAAAATCAAAAATATTTATATATCAAAACAGGAAGCAGTTACGATGATCTGATTGACGTGATTAAAAAGAAAGATCTGGTAAAAAGTATCTCTTCTTTTACTGCAGCTGCCGGAAAAATGAATTTAGCTACGAGTGTTAAACCAGGCCGTTACCGTTTAAAAAAAGGAATGACCAACCGCAGTTTAATTAACTTAATTAAAGCCGGAAATCAAGATCCCGTTAAATTGAAATTCCATAATATCCGTAAAAAGGAAAATTTTGCAGCCTACCTTGCCAGCAATCTGGAGGCCGATTCGTTAAGCTTTATCAATGTTTTAGATTCTTCGGCATTGATTAGCAAGTATGGTTTTAACCAGGATAATGTTTATGCCATGTTTATCCCGAATACTTACGAAATGTACTGGAATATTTCGCCAGTTGATTTCTTCGAGCGCATGCACAAGGAATACAATAAATTCTGGACAGCCGATCGCAAACAAAAAGCAGCAAGTTTAAACCTGAGCCCGGTACAAGTATATACCTTAGCTTCTATTGTGGATGCAGAGGCACTTTACGACAAAGAAATGCCAATTATAGCAGGTTTGTATTTAAACCGTTTAAATAAAGGAATATTGCTTCAGGCAGATCCAACTGTAATTTTTGCAAACAACGATTTTACAGTGAAAAGGGTAACTGGAAAATTACTACAGGTGCAATCGCTTTACAACACCTATAAATACGCAGGTTTACCTCCTGGGCCGATTATGATGCCAAGTATTAATGCAATTGATGCGGTACTAAACCGCGACAAGAACAATTATATTTACATGTGTGCTAAAGAAGATTTTTCTGGCTATCATAACTTTGCAGAAAATAAAGCACAGCACGAAATCAATGCAAAGAAATACCGCGAAGCTTTAAACAAAAGAAATATATTTAAATAATGTATAGCCACAGTACAAAAATCAGGGTTCGATATGGCGAAACCGATCAGATGGGTTATATGTATTACGGCAATTATGCACAGTATTATGAAGTAGGCCGGGTAGAAATGTTGCGCAGTTTGGGTATGAGCTATAGCTCGATGGAAGCTGATGGGATTATGATGCCTGTTTTGGAATTAAAGTGCAAATACATTAAACCAGCCCTTTATGACCAGGAAATTACAGTAAAAACAATCGTCAAAACCTTACCAGGCATCAGGATCTTTTTCGAGTACGAATTGTATAACGAAAAAGAAGAATTGATCAACATTGGGGCAACTACACTGGTGTTTGTGGATATGAAGAAAAATAAACCTACAAATCCGCCCGAAAATTTTATGGAAAAACTATCGGTGTTTTTTAATTAACAGGTATAATGAAATGGCTACACAGACAATTATTACATTTTAAGCTATATTCTAAGTTTATAGAATGGACCAAGGAATGTGTTTTGCCTGGTTTTAGTCCATTACCACTATATACGGTAGCCACATTTTTCTTTCGGGAGATTAGCAAAGCTACCTTAGTTAACAAAGCATCGTCTTTGGCCTATAATTTCATGCTGGCTATCTTCCCCGCTATTATATTCTTATTTACCTTAATCCCTTACATACCTAAAAAAATTGGCTTTCAAGATCAATTAATGTCTTTAATTGCCTTGGTATTGCCTACTAATGCCTATCTGGCTTTTGAAACGACACTTACCGAAATTGTAAACATTCAAAATGGTAGCTTGCTCTCTTTGGGTTTTGTATTGTCGTTATTTTTTGCCACAAATGGCGTTCACAATTTAATGGGGGCGTTTAACCGGTCATCGCTGATCGTAGAAACCAGAACATGGTTTAAACGAAGAATGGTAGCTATTGTATTAACTGTTATTATCGCTTTCTCTGTTATCGTGTGTATTGCGGCCATGGCTACAGGACAAATTCTACTCGATTATTTACAGAAAGAATTACATTATAAAGATGGGATTACGCTTTTCGCTATCAAGATTATTCGTTGGGCCTTATTGGGCATTTTATATTTTATTACAGTTTCTATTCTGTATAGATATGGGCCGGCACATTCAAAAAAGTGGCGTTTCTTTAGTGCAGGTTCCTGGCTGGCTACCATTTTAGCTTTCCTTACCATTTGGGGCTTTTCTTTTTACATCAATCACTTCGGTTCATACAACAAAGTGTATGGCTCTATCGGAACATTAATCGTAGTGATGATCTGGCTTTACCTCAATTCTTTGATTTTATTAATCGGTTTTGAACTAAATGCCAGCGTTGATGTAAGCAAAAGAAGTGTAAAGATTATCCGCCCTACCTTTAATTTGTTCAAAAAATCGGAGCCAATTGAAGAAAACATACAGAAAAAATAATTTTTTTCTCTCTCTGTGTTAAGTAATTATCAAGTTTATATAAAAAAAACGCATTCATAGTTTGCAGATTTAACTGGAGTTTGTACTTTTGCGSCGGAGAGTTGGCAGAGTGGTCGATTGCGGCAGTCTTGAAAACTGTTGACTTGTTAAAGGGTCCGCGGGTTCGAATCCCCCACTCTCCGCAGAAAATTTAAAGCCTGAAATCTTAGATTTCAGGCTTTTTTAGTTCAGGAAACTTCTATTCCATTCTAGTACAAATCTTATCAGCTATCGCAATTAACCCCTAATTAAGTCGCATTAGCCCCCACTTGCTTTTATTTTTTACTGCCATCTTTGTTATGACGGTGGAGCAGCAACCATTTAAAAACGGGCGAACCGAAAAGCCAGATGAGTAGGGTCAGAAAAATCTATTTTATGTCTAACAACAAAGTTTCATTACACAGAGTAATTAAAGCATCTCCAGAAAAGGTATACCGTGCATTCATCGAGCCTGTAGCGCTTGCTTCCTGGATGCCTCCTTATGGTTTTTTGGGTACAGTACACCAAATGGATGTAAAGGTGGGCGGTACTTTCAAAATGTCGTTCCAGAATTTTACTACAGGCAACAGTAATTCTTTCGGCGGCGAGTACCTGGAAGTTCAGCCGAATGAGCTGCTCAAGTTCACCGATAAATTTGATGACCCTAACTTGCCAGGAACCATTGTTAATACGATCAGATTAAAAAAGACTTCAGTAGGTACAGAATTAGAAATTTTACAGGAAAATATACCGGCAGTCATACCTGCCGAAATGTGCTACCTGGGCTGGCAGGAATCGTTAGAAAAACTGATCAAGTTGGTAGAACCAGAAATACCTGAGGGTTAATTCTTTTTTGATTGACAGTTATTTCTTATTAACAGAGCCTGTATCATGAATACAGGCTATTATCCTGATACAGTCTCTGTTTTTAGATCTGCAAGCACATTAGCCCTTGTCAGGAAATTTTTCTTTCAACCGTTTAATGGTTTCTCCCATCATTTTTTCAAGTACATCAATATTGATGTCGGATAGTTTATTGACATAGATACAGCCTTTACCCATTTTAAATTTCCCTAATTCCCCTAGCAAGGATTCATGCTCAGGAGTAGCCATATAAACATACAGTGAGATGGCGGCTTTACGAGGTGAAAATCCAACCAGGGGCCATTCTCCTTCCCGATTGCTTCTCTCAGATTTGTAGTGGTAAGCGCCAAAACCAATCATGCTCGCACCCCACATTTTGGCTTCAAAACCGGTGTAATCTCGCATGATTTTTAGCAGCTCAAAGCCATCTTTGCGTTTTTGTTCGGTTTCGGCAAATGAAGTAATAAAATCTTCAACATTTGCATCATTTAATGTGGTTTTTATCGCAGCCATATCTTAGTTAATTAAAGATTGTCAGTTTAGCCTGCTTTAAACAAAACTGTCGAAAATTTTGCCAATTGCTAGCCGTTCCAGAAATCCCGATACCCAATATAAGTAAATGAATGCTTAACGCAAAATGGCTGTTCTATTTCGAACAGCCATTTTGTTTTAAATACAGTGAGTCCTGAACAAAACCTAGTTTCTCTTATACCTACTCATTACACAAAGTTAACCTGCGCCAAGTCGGCGCCTAAACCTTTGAGTGAAGCATACGTGAGTTTATCCATTGTAGCCCCTTCAAAACAGATCGTTTTAATAGCCCGGTAATATTTATTGGTAAGGGCGAAAGTAGAGCGGAATGAGACATTTTTAAGTATTGCATTCTTAAACGTAGTTTCATTAAGCGCTGCATTGTGAAATAGAACCCCAATAAAAGTCTGCCCATCAAGGCTGAGTCCACGCAGATCGGAATAGTCGAAGTCTACTCCTTCAAACACGCAGTTTTCAAAGATTGTTTTCCTCAGATCGGTCTTGCTCAGTTTTACGGCTGTTAGTTTGGTGTTGCTGATTTTTGCACCGGCCAGTTCTAAAGCATAGAATTTTGTACGCACTAAAATGGCCTGATCAAAATTAGCACCTGTAAGATCAGTAGCCGACAGGTTGCAATCGGTAAGGTTTGCGCCTTGAAAATTGGCCTCACGCACATCGCTACCCAGAAACGAGCTGAAAGTAAGATCGGCGCCAGTAAAATCTGAACCACGTAAATTACTCCCGTTAAATTTTAGGTTGTGCGCAATAACGCCCGCAAAGTCGGTCTTGGCAAGTTCATTCCCACTGAAATTTGTCAGCAATTGTGGTTGTTCTGAACCCGTTACGCTATTGACTTCTGGTATTTCTTGTTCAACTTCTCTGGTATTATTTAGAGAAGATAGTGTTTCTGAAAAATAATTGAGGTCTACATCCAGAATCTTGGTGAGCTGGTTTAAGGTGATAATGTCTGGCATTGATTCTCCCCGCTCCCATTTCCCAACGGCCTGTGGACTTACAAATACATGTTCGGCAAGTCCTGCCTGAGACATGTTTATTTTTTTTCGTGCTCCGGCAATCTTGCTGCCGATCATTTTTGCATCCATATGTACTGTCTTTTTTAATCTTTCGACATTGCAAATGTAACCAGCCTGTTCGCTAAATTTAGCAAATTGGTCGCTCTTATTAGTTGTAATTACGCTACTTATTGTTGTTATTTGGCAACCGATGGTGGTGTTTAACGCGCAACAGAACTTCTAAAAGCTTTAATTGTACAAGATGCAAAACTACAGTGGCCAGATAATGTTATATTTGGTTCTGAAGATTGGGTGTACATTGCAACAAATCAACTGAATACTACGCCAGCCTTTACTGGAACTACAGATACTGGCAAAGCTCCATATTATATTTACAGTTTTAAAACAACAACTGCTAAAACTAGTTTAGCAATGATAACGATAATTGAAAAACAATGAAAGCTATAGGATTTAAAACCTCACTATCCATTACAGAGAAAGAAAGTTTTATCGAATTTGAAACCGCTGTTCCGCAACCAACCGGACGTGATATACTGGTAAAGGTAAACGCGATTAGTGTAAATCCGGTGGATTATAAGATACGCCAGAATAGTGCTAAAGATACGATATTGGAAAGCCCAAAGGTGATTGGTTGGGATGCTACCGGAACGGTAGAAGCTGTTGGGGAGACGGTTACTTTTTTTAAGCCGGGTGATGCAGTTTATTACGCTGGTGATCTTACCCGTAATGGCAGTAATGCCGAATATCAATTGATAGATGAACGTATTGTAGGTTTAAAGCCAAGCACGCTCAGCAATGCAGAAGCTGCTGCTATGCCCTTAACCGCGCTAACCGCATGGGAATCGTTATACGACCGTATCCGCATTAGCGACCAAAAAGATAAAGGAAAAAGTATACTCATTATTGGTGGAGCAGGTGGTGTAGGTTCAATTGCGATACAACTCGCAAAAAAAATAAGCGGGCTAAAGGTAATTACCACGGCTTCGCGTACCGAAACCAAAGAATGGTGCCTGGCTATGGGAGCCGATTTGGTGGTAGACCATAAAAACCTGATTGAAGAAATACGTGCGGCAGGCTATCAGGAAGTAGACTTTATACTAGATTTTGTTGATTTAAATGCTTATTGGGATGCGCTTGTAGAACTGATAAAACCACAAGGGCATATTGTTTCTATTACTGGCACAGCAGTTCCTATTGCGCTGAATAAGTTAAAAAATAAAAGTGTTACTTTTTCTTGGGAATTGATGTACACCCGTTCAATGTACCAAACCGACGACATGGAAGAGCAACACCATATTTTAAATAAACTTGCCGAACTTTTTGATAATGGCACGCTTAAAACTACTTTAAACACTACGTTGAAAGGATTTACTGCAGAAAACTTGAAAGAAGCACATCGCTTATTGGAAAGTGGAAAAACTATTGGTAAAGTTGTAATCGAATATTAGGGATTATAGGCTGCGAGTAATCGTCATTGCGAGAAGGCTTTTTCAGCCGACGAAGCAATCTTTACAGCAAGGATCACTAGCATGAAAGATTGCTTCGTCGTTCCTTCTCGCAATGACGACTTTTCTTTAGAATACGTCAATGGTAGCTTGTTGAAAGACTAGCCAAAATGCATGATAAAGCGTTTCGACAGGGCTCAACGTGACAGATCGGGATCCATTTTAACTAGATGTTACAGCCTTTATTCCTTACGCTAACCCCGAAACAAGAAAAGGCTACTCCTCTCGGAGCAACCTTCCCGTAATTTTTAATTGATTAAATAATCTGAGCGAGTTATTTTTTCCCATTCATATCCATAAAAATGGATTTAATACCTTCCAGGAGCTCTTTTCTCTCGCTTGCTAGCACCAATGGAAACCATTCGTCGGTATGTAATTCTACAACATGCTCATGAATAAGGTAGTGCCTACCAGATCTAACCCTTCGGCGATTACCAGGAATGATCGTTCCAGATAACATTTTGATTATAATTTTCGTAATCATCCTGATGTATTTCGGAGAATCCTCATATTTACAATCAATAAAAAGGATCCACAATCCGTTCATCGTATTGTATTGTATACTTGCTTTCATTTATGAAGCTTATTAAAGATGACTACTAAGGAATATCCGTTGTTATAAACTAAAGCCCCAGGCGATTCTGAAGCCTACAAAGTTGTTCGTATGGTCGCAGTGATAGAATTTGCCATTGCTTTCGTAGCGTAATCCGGCATCGATGTAATTATTGTTGTGCAGATAAAATATCATTCCTGCTTGCGGTGCGTATACAAATGCCGCTTTTTTACCTTCTACACAGTTTGTTTTATTTAGAAGGAAGGAAAAACCTATTTCCGATTGCAGGTAAAGGTTGCTTCTGTAGAAATATTTTAGGCCTGCTTTAACTGGCACAAGCTGTAAATCATCAACCAACCGTGAATAATTGCCTGATACAAACATGTTGTTGAATCCTGTATTTACCGTAGCGTATAAAATTCTTTCTGTAATGGGAAATTCTGCCTGAACGGAAACCCCAAGGGGCGCTTCGTATTTTTTAGCTAAGTAGCCAGTTGCCAAACCTGTTTCGATACCAACTGAGTACCGAATACCTGTACCACCATAAACCTGCGATTGTGCTTTTGCGCCTTGAAAAACGAACAATGGTAACAGTAGAGTTAATGCGTTAATTGTTTTCATGATTTCAAAATTTTAGTGAATAGAAATCCATCACCATAAAACGTGCTTATGGTGAATTATTTAGAGAGATACTATAAAAAAGGGAGAGTTCACCGAATGGTAAACCCCTAAGAAGATATTGGTTTAAAATAGATTAAAATACCAGCAATGGTTTAAGAAATAGACCGATTGTTATTTCTTGGCATAGTATGATGCGCAATAGTTTCGGAAGCGCTCTTTTCTATGTTGTTTTGGCTTAATATTTCATTGTATTTTTCAAGTAACTTGATGTATTTATTCATCCAGAAATATACAGAGTTTGCATCACCTTTGGCCTGGTCCTCACCATGTGCATCAAAAGCTTCGTGGATATAGTTACTGTTTTTAGAAAAAGTTTCGGGTAGCTCAACAGAGAAATCGTGACCGATTACGGTACCCACTTTCCAAATAATTTCGGGATTTAAGCTTTTCTGATCAAACCAATTGTAAATAGTTCTTCTACTTACATTTAATTTCCGGGATAATTCACTTATTCCCATTCTGTCTCTGCGTACAACACGCTCAAGAACTTGGCCTACATTTAAACTCATAGCAGTTAATTTAATTTAAAATAAACATTTAAATTCGATCAACAATCTGGGACGACTATTACTATTTAATGCAATTTAATAATTATTTCGCTAACAAAAGTAAAATAATTATAATAGGGTAATTTTACGGTAATTAATTGGCAACCAACAGGTCTAACTCTTCAAATCTTGAGTTATTACTGATATAATCGGGTATGATTTCCTTCATTTTCTTCACCATATTCAGATCATTCCCATCATTATTCAGCACAATCAGATCTTTAATAATCTGGTTAACATACACATAATTGTAAGCTACTTTCTGCGATATTTTAATTTTTGGATGATGGGTAGGTATAATTTCTTCATCAATGAGCAAGAGTTCTTCATACAGCTTCTCTCCTGGTCTCAAACCTGTAAACACAATATCGATATCCATGTAAGGGGTTAAACCTGCCAATTTGATCATATTTACAGCTAAATCGACAATCTTAACGGGCTTACCCATATCGAAAAGATATATTTCTCCTCCTTTACCCATGGCACCGGCTTCCATTACCAATTGTACAGCTTCTGGAATTGTCATAAAATACCGGGTTATTTCCGGATCGGTAACTGTAATGGGTCCTCTTTTTTCGATCTGGCTTTTAAATCGTGGAATAACAGAGCCGTTCGAGCCCAATACATTCCCAAATCGGGTGGTTACAAAACGAGTGCGGGAAGCATGTGTAGCAATTTCTCCTGTTGAAATAATCTCAGGAGTGTTTAATGACTGAATATAAATTTCGGCCAAACGTTTGGATGCCCCCATTACATTGGTTGGCTTAACCGCTTTATCGGTAGAGATCATTACAAACTTTTCTACGCCAAACTCCATTGATATATCAGCCATGTTTTTAGTCCCCAGCACATTCGTTAAAATGGCTTCAGCTGGGTTATTCTCCATCATGGGAACATGTTTGTAAGCCGCAGCATGGAAAACAATTTCAGGTTTATAGAGTTCGAATAATGTTCTGATCCGGTTTACATTCTGCACATTGGCCATAAATATCTTCACGTTCGCGGCCAGGAAGTTATCTTCCAGTTCGAGCTTTAAATCGTGAAGCGGTGTTTCTGCCTGATCGCAGAGAATTACCGATTTAGGATTGTACTGCAGGGCCTGCCGAACAATCTCTGATCCGATGGAACCCGCAGCGCCTGTAATCAAAATACATTTACCACTTAAGTCCTTCAGGATATTCTTTTTGTTGAGTTTGATCGGTTCACGTTCCAACAAATCTTCAATTTTCAGATCGCGTAATTGGTGTGAATCTAGCTTACCGTACAGCCATTTATCTGATGGTGGCACCATAATTACTTTAATACCCTCGTTAACACAGATATCGATGATTTTCTTTTTGTTTAAAGTATTTAGTGCATCTTCGGCAAAAAGTATCTTTTTTATATGGTGTTTTTCTTTTAATAGCGCTACCGAGCAAGAATGGTATACCTTTTTCTGCTCGAGGTATTTATCAACGCGATCTCTGTTATCATCAATAAAGCCAATAATGTTCAGGTTAGAATCTTCATTCTGTTCTATTGCTTTTTTGATCAAAATCGCCTTTTTTTCCGATCCATAAATCAGAATATTCTCTTTGGTTTCTGATTTGAGTTCTTTAAAGATGAAAAACACCCCTTTTACCAAAATACGCATGAGAATAAGCAGCGATGAGGAGATGAAAAAATTTAATATCAATGCTTTATCCATCTGGTGCCAAAGCAATTGAAAACGTTGCGAAAGTATTTTATTTACGCTTACAAAGAGTAAACTGGTTACAAATACAGCCAGAAAAACCCTTAGGATATCTTCGGTATTGGAATACCGTATAATGCCAGTGTGTATTCTTAAAGAAATGAAAACACCTGCAGCGATGAAACAATAAAGCGCTACATAAATAGCGTTGCCAGAGTTAAAAACGTCTACATAGCTTAACGTATTGGTTAAGACAATGGATATAAACAATGTCCAAACAACAATCATCTGGTCGATTAATAAAATTAACCACCTTGAGTGTGCTTTATCTGGGAAAAAGAACTTTTTCATAATTGAGAATCATTAAGTATTTATGTAAGTTTATTGCGGTATCATTCTATAAAGTGGAAAAAAGTCTGCATCAGCGTGTATTTGGTTGCCCGATTTTTCTACCAATTGATTGTAAACGGCCTTATTGGCTATAAATCGCCAACTGTAGTAATCTAAAACCATATTTGAAAAACCAAGCTTCCATTCAAATAACGAATCTTCTTTAAAACCAAGCCCACCACCTAAATGGTAATATTTCATTTTCCATTTACGGCCCATCTCACTAATTTCATCGACCAAAAACTTAGCAGGAGAATTTTTAAGGTAACTGGCGTTAGTGGCAATTAAATGGCCTTGAATAATGCCCTTGGTACACATAATGATACTGCCACAAACAATATCTTCATTTGAATAAACTAGGATTAACTTGCAATCGAATGCTGTGGAGTGAACAAGCTTAGTAAAGTATTCTTCAGTAAAAAGGTAAAAATCTGTAGCGCTAATCCGGTTCATATTGGATTGATAAAGCTTTGTAAAAGCGGCAATGCCCTCTTGTGAAGTGGCTTCTACGGCAGCATAACCAAATCTCCGGCACTTTTTAATACTATCTCTTGTTGTTTGCCTGTACTGCTTACGCTGTTCTTCTATATTTTGCTGTAGGTTAATGGCAATCGTTTTTCCGTTTTCATACATACCACCGGTTTTTTGTAACAGTTGGTTTTGATCAAAAAAAGGATGGAGCCTGCAAAAAACAGAAACGTAACTACCCTTATGTAAAAAGGCTGAAAAAGCACTTATAAAATTTCCTTTCAAACGGTCGCTCATATCGGTAAACTTCAGGTTAGAAATAGGACCTGAATACCCATAAACGCAATGTAAATCGTAATACGGCGTATCTTGGATTGCACGTTCTAATAAAGGTATAGCAATAAAATTAAGGTCTTCGCAATACACAAATAAAATAGGCCTTCCGTTTGTTGCCATAGCATGGTAGTGCCAAGTATGATAAAAATCGTAATCGGCAGCAAGGCTAATATACTTTACCCAATCATCCTTTTGTTGTAAAGTTAATTGCAAAGTGGTGCCCCTAGCATTATTTTCAATTAGCATATCCATTTATTAAAAAGAATTAATAATTAATTATGAAGCAATTACAGGACTACGGTAGAGGGGGAAAAAATCAACTTTTGAAAAAGGATCAAGCGATCTTTCGCTTAAAAGTGTATTGTATAATTCGTTATTGGCAATGTAGCGCCAACTATTAAATTCGAAGCATAGATTAGAGAAGCCCATCTTCCAACCGAAAAGATTATCTTCTTTAAAATTAACACCACCACCCAGGTTAAAATATTTATATCCCAATTGTCTACCAATTACAGTAATTTCATCAGTTAATAATTTAGCTGGAGATTCGAACAGGTAGGTAGTTCTGGTAGCCAAAAGATGTACCTGCATAATTTCCTTTGTACAAACTACTATGGCACCCGATATGGCTATTCCATCTTTATACACCAAAAAAAGTTTGCTATCAAATTCATCAGAAGAAAGTAGCGCAACGAAATAAGCATTATTAAAAAGATAATGGTCTTTGGCGCCTATTCGAATCATATTTTCGGTATATATTTCAGAAAATATGCTCGCATCATTGATATCGTTAGAAATTTTGACTTCATAATCCCGCTTTCGCAACCGTCTGATTTTTTCTTTTACGCTTTTCCGGTAACCCGCCCGTTGACTCTCAATGGTTGTGGTTAAATCAATCGCAACTGTTTTTCCATTGGCATATACTCCAGAAAACTTCTCCATTAACCGTTCTTGATTAAAAAATGGATGCAATCTGGAAAAAACAGTTACATTTTGACCAGTTTCTAGAAACGTTATGAATGTACTTTTAAAACGTTCCATAAAAGCATCATCTAGCGCATTGAAGTCCATGTTTGAAATGGGCCCCGTATATCCATAAACCGATGTAAAATCAAAAAAGTCGGAGCCAGGGATATTTCTCTTCAAAAGTGGAAAAGCAATGTAATTTTCACCTTCCTCATGCACAAACAATATTGGCAAACCACTTTTATCTAAAGAGTGATAATACCAGGTGTGATAAAAATCGTAATGCAAAGCACGCTTTACATAAGCAGACCATTCTTGTTTATCATCAATTGTAATAATTTTTCTCATTTTGAGCTATTAAATTAGGGTAGATTTAAAGTAAATAGGTCAGTTTGCGCTAAGTAAAACGGAAGAATTTATAACCATTTTTATAAAATCGGCATGTTGCGAAACGCGTTGAAAACCCACTTTTTTATAAATAGAATAAGCAGCCAGGTTATCTGAATGTACTTCTAAAAAGATGTTTTTAAGATTAAGGTTATAAAAGGCATATTTTAACAACATTAAAGAGGCTTTATAGCCTATACCCTTTCCCCAATATTTCTTTTCTCCAATAAAGAGGTGAAATTCTGCACTCTCGTTTTCGATATCGAGCAGCTGAATATTGCCAATATATTCATTCGTATTTTTTACGCAGATGGCAAAGCGTTTCTCATTGGCCAGATTTAGTTTATTTAATAGCCATTGTTTTTCAATTTCGGCCGTAATGGGGTCTTTTAACACAAATTTAGTGTACGACCATACTTCAGGATCATTTCTCCACCTGTACGACACATTAGCATCTTTTAATGCTAATGGTCTTAAGTAAATTTGCGTATTCATACGAGCGGTTTTAAAGCTTTAACAATTGCTTTCATATCCGCTATGCTGTAGCGGTGATCGATAGGCAATGAAACAAGATGTCTAGCTAGAAAGTATTCATAACTATCAACATGGGCCCATTCGTAAACATTAGGCCAATAAGTGGCCACAAATATTTTTTGATTGATGAGCTGCTGTTTTATCGATGGATCTTCTACTAGGAGTGGATATACCATCGGCACATCTTCTCTTGAAAAGTTTAACCTCAAAATATTTTCCTGCCCTAAGTGCTCATCCAGATAAGCAAAGTTCTTTCTCCTGATATCGGCGCACTCATCGTAATTAATACCCGAAAGAATGGTTTCTGTTAATACCGACATCTTTTTGATTTCGTTATTGCACAGCAGTTTGTTGTTTTCAATATAATCGGTATAGCCCTCCTCAATATTGATATCGATACTTTTAATCAGGTGGGAGAACCGATCTATTGATTGATCCTGTTTTAAATTTAACCCTAATGTTGTAGAGATATTTAGATAGGCACCATCAGGTACACCAAAGAATTTCCGGCATGAATAGAAGGTGTCACAATCGTTTATCGGCTTGCAAAAAAATGCTTGCGCATTATCTATAATCAGGTTCTTGATTTCTTTGGCTAGCTTATTAACGGTTTCCGTTTTAAGTCCGAAGTAATTGGTGTAAAGCAGGCAGCAACGTTCGCCTATTTCGAAATCGATAACCGGATCTAAATCTTCGTCTATATGGTAAAAGTGATAATGTACATTTAGTTTTCTGAGCGGTTCTAACAAAACCTCGCAGGTATAGTATGGAAGATATATGGTAGTGTACTTTCTTATCCTTAACACATACTCCAGCGCATTCCTGCCCGTATTAAGTGCAATTAAATCAGGATAATAAACCTTGCCTTTTGATAATTCGAGTGGTATGTAGCCTCCAATACTTTTGGGTGAGTGCGTTTCTGTTTCCATAGTTTTATTATCTACCCTTGATCTGCTCTATACATTCTGCTTTCTACAGGTCTGTAATATTCTTGTAAACTGGCTGGTACCCTTGCATTATAACCGATAATCTGCCTTAAATCGTTATCTATTTTTTCGCCAAATTCATATCCTAAAAATCTGGGATAATCGAATTGTTGTTTAATGTAAGGTTTGGTAAAACCTAAGGTTAAGGCTCTACGCTGCTTCCTGGTAAAATTGATACCACCTGCGTGCCAGATATTAGAATCGAATAATATAATGCTTCCTTTTTTTGCAATAGCTTGTTTAGCGAAAGCTTTAAAGTGTTTTTCTTCGGGTTTGATATCCAATTTATGAGAGCCTGACAAAAAATGCGTGGCGCCATTAAATATGGTAAAATCATCAAGCACAATAATCATCTGGATCATAAATTTAGATTCGGAGGAAAATGTACGTATATCACGATGGATATTTTGGATATAAGACTTGGTCTTTTTGGTATTAATTACGCCATTTATTCCATTAAGAATATAGTTTCCACCCAAAAAATCACGGATTTCTCTGTGGCAGTACAACTTACTCAAAAGCTCAATAGCGAAATTATCTTTCTCAAGTAAATGATGTAATGTTCCCTCCATATTTTCATCAATTCCATTTAAAACCTGTATTTCTCTTCTTAAAAGATATGAGGTTTCGAAACCTGTGGTTATTTCTGAAATTAATTTCTGGTTGATTGCCTTTTCATACACAACCCATCCATACTCCTCTATAGCTTCCCTAAAGTCGGCTAGAGTGGCTCGTTTGTAAATAAATGTATTGTTCACAATTTTAGGTTTAGTTTATTATTTGGTTAGTTATTGATGTATAAAAGGGTGGTTAAGCCTGTAAATGCATAATCTTAAAAAGTTCTGCATTAACGATATTCACATCAAATTTTGTTTTTGCAAATTCATGTCCTTTGTTTCCATAAGCAATAATATCATCACTGTTATTAATAAAATATTCCATTTTACTGGCTAGTGCACCTGCATCTTTAACCGGAATAAGAAATCCATTGGGCTGCTCAGGATCGGTGTTAACGGTTTCCCGGCATCCTACAGAATCGCAGGTAATTACAGCCCTGCCTATGGCCATTCCTTCGAGTACACAGCGTGGAACCCCTTCTCCATAATAAGAAGGAAGCACCATTACCGAAGAGCGCTCAATATCTGGCCGCACATCATCAACCTGCCCCATATATTGAATGGTATCTCCACTGGCAATTTTTTGATATAGATCAGGTGCAATGGCATCAATATTAGGATCATAAGGTCCAATCAGTTTAAAAACGGCTTGTGGAAACCGTTGTTTGATCAATTTAGCTGCATCGTAATATTCTTTGATGCCTTTTGCATTGATGAGCCTCGATACCATTAGAAAAGTTATGGGCGAAGTACTTGGTTTGGAATAGTGATAATGACTTAAATCTACACCTGATCCGTTTACCACATAAACCTGGTGTTTTTTGTTCAGGATCTTCAGATCGATTAAACGTTGAGAATCGTCTTTGTTCTGAAAAATAATATTTAAATGTGGATTGGGCTGCAGACTCAGCTTTAATAACAACCTTGTTATTTTAACGATTAATTTATTACTTGAAGAATTATCGGTAAAGTTATAACCCAAACCGGTAAGCATGGGGGCAATTAATTTAACCTTGCATATTTTAGCTAAGAAAGAGCCATAAATAACAGGTTTAAAGGTGTAAGGAAAAAAAATATCAGGCTTTATTTGCTTGATGAGTTTATACAGCGAAAAGATAAACCTTAAATCGGATAAGATAGAAACGTTGCTACCATCTAATTTACTTTCGTAGGTAATCACATTTAGTTCTTTCAGTTTATTTCGAACCGATTCTTGTTCAATTTTTGGCGTAAACACATAAACCTGGTTATGTTGTTGCATCTTTTCAATCAGCTTCCCTCTGAAATCGAGCAGAGATCTGGAAGAGTCGCAGACGATAAAAATCTTTTTCCTAGTTATATTCATCATGTCAAAATTTTAATTTAAACTGCAAAGCCACCTATCCAGGTGGCTTACTGCAGAAAAAATATGAAGGTTTTGGTTTACCTACTTGGCACCAGCATTTGCCGTTACAATAGCAGGCACACTCGCTGCATCGTTAAGGAATGATTTGTACTCATACTCTGGAACCCAGGTAGAAACTGCCGTCGTTATATTGTTTGCACCACATTTATCGTAAATGTTGGTTGTAATACCGCTAAAATATCCTTCCGGATCACTTGCCACTTTTGTAGTTAATGGTTTAACACAATTTGAGAAATACTCATTATCTGTTCTTACTATACCACCAGCTCTTGTACCGATAGAGTAACCAGAGTTGTTAAGGTGATAGTTGTTAAACATGTGTACACTGCCATAGTTCATTGATGGCTCTCTTTCGGTAATGTTGTACCACATGTTATGGTGCAGGGTTACATGCAGTTTACCTTTATCAGCTTCGTGACCTGCGATACCGCCACTAATTAATACTGATAGGTTGGTATCGTGAAATTTACTCCAAGAAACAGTTACATAATCAGATTCTCTGGTAATCGTAATATCTTTACCCCAATAATCCCAACCACGACTACGATCTGTAGAGAAATCGCAATGATCTACCCAGATATGGTGAGCAGCATCTTTAATTTGCACTGCTGCCGACTCTACATAATTTTTAAAGGTAATGTTCTGGATTACAATGTTACTTACGGTATAAATAAATAGATTCACACCTTCAATAACAGCACCAGATCTACCAATAATTGATTTATTTGATTTTACATATACGATATCCTTACCAGCACCTTTAATGGTACCGCTCACATAAATAGTACGTGTAACGTTATCACCAACAGCTGCTCTTAATTGATCAAGTGTGGTTACCGTAGTTTCAACACCACCCTGACCACCTGTTGTTTTACCATTTACCAAAGCATAACCTACCAAGGCAGCGTTAATGGTGGTATTTGTAGGAGGAGGAGTTATCGTTTCAGCCGGTGGTAACGCAGCACTTGTACCGCCCACTACATAAGTATAAGAACGACCATTAGTTCTTGGGTCGGTATTATCTGATGCTGAAAATATTACCGTAGCACCCCAATGGCTAAACCTTCCTTTACCTAAATTCCTGATATCATCGTGTATACTATGGGCAGGACCAATTTCTACTCCGTTTTCAAATAATCTTAAAATTGATTGTTCTTTTGAAGTAGAATTATCACCACCAGAAATTGATTGCGAAATTTTAAATGCATAACCTCCCTCAGATTTTAATCCAGAAACGCTTAATTTACCAGTACTGCCGCTGGTAGCTGCCAATACGGCTGATGAATCGCCTGAAAACAATTCGGTGCTATCAGCTGTTGGATCGTCAGCCTTCACACTTTTTTTACAATTACTAAAGAAGATAATTGTCGATAATATTAAACCAATTAAACTCACTTTTTTAAACAATTTTGTCATTCTCTGCATTTTTTATTTTTTTTAAATTTACAACTTAACGCTATGTGCGATAAATGAGTATATTTAATAAAATGCAGTTAAAACGCTGATAATTAAATAATAGGCTTAATATTTGATATTATTTATACTGTAAACCAATTGCTTACAGATAGTAAAATGACAGTTTAATAATTCAGTTAAATAAAATTTATAATACATATAGTTTACACTATTATGACAAACTAAATTGTAACAACAGCTGTTTTAGGAGCTAACTGTAAATTTGGGTGATAAAATGTTGTAAACCAGTTCACAAAATTCTTTACACCTTTTTGCACAGAAACAGATGGTTCATAATTTAACAAGTTTTTTAAATCATCTATATCTGCTGATGTTTCTGCTACATCACCATCTTGCATAGGCATAAATATTTTTTGCGCCGTTAATCCCGTTTCTTTTTCAATTTCTTCAACAAAATCTAACAAGTTAACCGGTGCTCCTCTCCCGATATTAAACACGGCAAAAGGTGCTGCCGATGTAGCTGGATCAGGATTTTGGTTATTCCAGTTGGGATTTGCCTGTGCTGGTTGGTCAAAGACTCTTACAATACCTTCAATAATATCATCTACATAGGTAAAATCTCTTTTCATTTCCCCGTTATTAAAAACTTCAATAGGCTTACCTTCTAAAATTGCTTTTGTAAATAAGAACAAGGCCATATCTGGGCGACCCCAAGGACCGTAAACTGTAAAGAAACGTAAACCAGTAGTTGGTAAATTAAATAAATGGCTATAAGCATGTGCCATTAATTCGTTGCTTTTTTTAGAAGCCGCATATAATGAAACCGGATGATCTACATTATCGTGTGCAGAAAATGGCATTTTTTTATTTAACCCATAAACACTCGAAGAGCTGGCATACAATAAATGGCCAACTTTAAAATGACGGCTACACTCCAGGATATTTAAGAAGCCTTTAATGTTTGCTTCTATGTAGGCGTCTGGGTTAGTTAAACTGTACCGTACACCTGCCTGTGCAGCCAAATTGCAAACCGCATCGAACTGATACGTTTTAAAACAATTTTCTAAACTTTCTTTATCGCAGATGTCCAACTTTATGAAAGTGTAATTTTCATATCTATCACTTACCTGAGGAACACCATAAACCAAATCGGCATGGTTAATACCTGTTTGAGCCAACCTGGCGTGTTTTAGGTTTACATCATAGTAATCGTTGATGTTATCAATACCAACAACAACATCTCCTCTTTCCAATAAGCGTTTTGCCAAATGGAAACCAATAAATCCGGCTGTACCGGTAATTAAAATTTTCATAAAATTTAAGTTTGAGAAACAGTTAAAAATGGCCTCGAAAAAGGCTCGATTGTTTATTTTTAGGATACAGCAAAGCATCCCATCAGAAATGCGGTAATGCTTTGTTTATACTTCGGGCTAGTTTTGGTGCTGTAAAGCGTTTAAAATAGATTGAGCGAATATTTCCGGTCTGCGGCTGTACAAATACTGCATCTCAATTTCAGAACTTTGATGTTGGTTTTGCTTTAATTTTTTGCCCATCGCCTCGGCAAGAGCTTCTACATTGTTTATTTCAACTTTGCCAATAGCCGGAATTTCGCTGATGCCTCCTGCGCAAAGTGTAGATACTACCGCGTTATTTACCGACATCATTTCTAACAGCACATTCGGAAAACCCTCTTTTATGGAAGATACTACACAAAGTTTTGCCTGTTTAAAATATGGGGCTGGATTATCTATCTGTCCCTTTAAAAAAACCGAATCGCTTAAATTATTCTCCTGAATAATATTGGTTAATAATGCTCTTTCTTTCCCCTCTCCCAATACAAGTAATTTCAATTTTGGGTGCTCCTGCTGAATCAGTTTAAAAGCTTTGATCAAAATCGGAAATCCTTTTTCCGGGATCAGCCTTCCTGCGGAGCAGATAAAATCTAGTTTGGCATCGCCATTAATTAAAGGCTGAGCAGATTTAGCAATAATCTTATTAAAATCGATTGGATTGGGCTGAACCAATATTTTATGCTCAGATAAAAATCTATTATGATCGAAGAGCTGTATTTTCATTAACGCTGTTTGACAAACCACTAAATCAACAGCCGGATAACCCATGCGGTAAATGATTTGATAAATGCGTTTTTTAATTCCGGTGAAACGGGTAAAAACAGAAGTGCATTCGCGTACAATTAATTTCGATCTGAGATAACCTATACGTTTCAAAAAACCCAAGAACGCATTTAAATATGGGTGCGTACTCATTACCACATCATCCTTTTTATATTTTCGGAGCAGCGGTATCAGTTTTACAAAGCCCCAAAAAATTGTTTTCTTAGATAAGTATCTTTTAGAAATCCCTTCAGAAATTTTAAGTCCTGTAAAAGCATGTTTTTTTAAAAAGCACATTTCGCCTTTAACAGTGGTAGCCATCATCAGCAGCACATTTTCAGCGCCATTGGGAGCATCGGTTAACGAAATGAAAATCATTTTTTTTCCTATTGTATTCATTTCGGATGGTGATTTATCTTCTTTTAAGATTTCGAACAATTTTTTTGAATGGCATCATCAAGCTCAATACTTTCCGCTTACCATCTATTACAATAATGTTGTTGGCAAAACTGATGTTGTGGAGTCCTTTACTGTACGGTTTATCTGGTAATATTTCGAATTTATTGGCGGTTTTAAATTCTTTTTCACTGAGTGTTTCAATTTCGTTAATGATAATTGAGCCTCCGTAGCGGTTAATGGGGTTTTGTGTTGGCCTATACAGCGATTTACCAACTTTAAATAAACTCCCTGCAGCCCTGCAAAATTCTTTTTCTACAGGAATAGGGTTCTGGTAATGCCCGGTGTATTGACCATTTAAAGTTTTTGAATGATAAATGTACAGGTGATCATTTTCTCCGGATACACTGGTAAAAAGCCAGTATTTATTATCATGATAAATAATCGAGCTATCTACAAAAGCTTTTCCGCTAACCAGCACTTTTATTTTGGTTAACTGACTTGGATCTTTATGATCAACCTGATAAAGTGTTATTTCTTTTGCTTCTGATGTTTCCGGAATGCAGTATAAACAACCATTTTCCTCAATAAGATAAGGATAAGATAAATGGATCGCAT
Organism: Pedobacter psychrodurus; assembly: GCF_004331735.1. Classification (GTDB taxonomy): domain Bacteria; phylum Bacteroidota; class Bacteroidia; order Sphingobacteriales; family Sphingobacteriaceae; genus Pedobacter; species Pedobacter psychrodurus. The sequence continues at coordinate 120,900 of NZ_SJSO01000004.1, read as the reverse complement.
CGGGCTTAATGCCCTGTACTTTTTTCTTGTTTTTGAAATCGAATCCATCAATCATCATAATCTCGCCCTTCCCTTTCCAAAAATCCAGTTCTTCATAATAAATCCTTGGTGCATTATTTACACTCACCACAAAAGGATCAGCTGCATAATCGATGGTATCTTCTTGCAACCAGTTTATGGCCGCGCCAAGCTTTTTTGTACTGATCAGCTCTTCAGGCGTTTGATAAACAAAACCAATGTTCCATTTATCAGCTGTGAATATTTTATTAAAGAGGTTAACTGTTGCATTCATCCTGTTATGCTACTAATGAAATTTTATTTGCTGTTGATTTATTTTTAATTAACCATTGAGAGAGCACCAGCAATTTCCAAATCTGTGGATACCTGTTCCACTTTCCAGTCATATGCTCATTAATAATTTCTTGTGTTCTTTTCAAATGAATGCCAGGAATGTTTTTCAAATTATCGACTGATAAATTATCCATCACATAATCTTTTAATTCATTTCTGAACCAGTGTTGAAATGGCATGGTAAAGCCAGCTTTTGGCCGATCGAACATGTGCGCAGGAACACGATCAAATAATAAATCCTTTAATATTCTTTTTTGGTTTCCGTTGGAATATTTAAATGCTGTGGGCAAGCTTCTCGAAAACTCCATCACCCGATAATCCATTAAAGGAGAGCGCGATTCTAGCGAAAAGGCCATTGATGCACGATCTACTTTAGTATTGATATCGCCATTTAAATAGGTTTTAATATCAAAATCAGAAATGCGTTCTAACAACGGTTTAGATGGATTAGTTAAAATATGCATCAATGGGTTATATTTGGCCAAGTCGGGTTGTTTTACCCACGAGTTTTCCATATTGCCAAACATCTTTACATATAGTTTTTCTACATCTTCCATAGAAATACCCATGGCAATTAATTTATGGCGGTAACTCGGCGATTGGTTAATTAAGCCCGCCAATACTTTTCTAACACTATGCGGCGCATGAAATAGATTGTTTACCTGTTTAATCCATTTGTAACGGTGATAACCTAAAAAAGCTTCGTCGCCAGCATCACCACTCAAGGCAACAGTTACATGTTGCCTGGTATTTTTACTGAGTAACATGGTGGGAATAGCACTCGAATCGGCAAAAGGCTCATCGTAAAAACGATTAAAGTTTTCAATTAACTCAATACCATCATTATAATTACACTCAATGGTATAATGGTCGGTGCCCAGGTGCTTAGCAACCTGATTGGCATAAGCACTTTCATCGAAACCTTTCTCGTTAAATTTTATGGAGAACGTTTTAACATGGTCGATTTCTTTTGTGGCCAAAGCCGCAATTAACGATGAATCTATACCGCCAGATAAAAATACGCCCAAGGGTACATCGGCATTCATCCTGATTTTAACCGCATCGGCCAAAATCAATGCTAAAGCATCTTTAGCTTCTTCGTAACTACCCTCAAACTTATTCTTCCAACCATAATCCAAACTCCAGTATTCGGTAATTTTAAGCTTATGAAATTTAAGATCGTATTTAAAATAGTTAGCTGCAGGCAATTGCTTTACTTCTGTATAAATAGATTGAGGTTCTGGCACATAACCCCATATCAAATATTGGTTAATAGCTTCTTCGTTAACACCAAGGCTCCTATCTATACTGATTTGTGAGGGTTGGCTTGCAAATTCGAACGATAGATGATCGTGTGCATAATAAAAAGGTTTTTTGCCAAAACGGTCTCTGGCACCAAACAATTCATTTTTACGAGTATCATAAATTACAAAAGCAAACATCCCATTAAAACGAGTTAAGCAATCGGCACCATATTCAAGATATGCTGCGCAAATTACTTCGGTATCGGAGCTGGTGCTAAACTGGTAGTTTTTGCGTTCCAGATCCTTTCTAATGTCTTTATAATTGTATATTTCTCCGTTAAAAACAATATGGAGGTGCATATACGAAAAGGGTTGATTGGAACGCGCATCCAAGTCGATAATGGCTAATCTATTGTGCGCAAAAATTACTTGATCATAACGTTGAACACCTGTATAATCTGGGCCCCGAAAACTAATTCTTGCCATTTTCTCACGGATAGTTCCGTTGGAGTAAGGTATGGTTGTGCCGTATATTCCACACATAGCGATAATATTTTAGATTGTTAACTGATTAATTCTTCATATTGGGCGCTGATTTTATCAAGCGCACATTTCTGATACACATTTCGCCTAATCTCTGCCGGGTTCCATTGGCCTTGGGTGCAGGACTGGATAATTCGCCGCCTAAAGCCTGCCAAATCATCCTGCTCTAAAACAAAACCGTTAAAGCCATCGATAATTAATCCCGGGATTCCGCTCACTCTAAAGGTTACCACTGGTAGGCCTACGGTAAGCGCTTCTAAAACCACATTAGGAAAACCTTCGGTATAAGAACTCAGCACCATTAAATCGTGCTGAACCATTACTTCATGAATATTTTTAATTTCCCCTAAAATTTTAAGTCTGTGATCGAGCCCAAGGTTCTTAATTTTGGCGTTAATCTGTTCTTTCAGCACGCCTGTTCCCACAAAATCGAGGTGATAATTTTCGGGCAAATGCGCCATAATATCAACCAGCCGTTCTAAGCCTTTTTCGAGTGCAAAACGGGCCACAACTAATAATCTATAAATTTTATCAGGTGTTTTAACTTCCTTTAACTTATTGGTTTTCAATACGGGGTTAGCAATGACCTTGATCAGTTTTTGATTAACATTATAAGTATCGATCAATGATTGTTTCATTTCTTCTGACTGGCAAACAATCTGTTTGTAACCCCGATAACTTGCGCTGGCAAAAAGTTCGTAAAACCTCGATTTAAATCCTTCAAACAATCTTTGTTCGTGCGGAATATTAGAAGCCCTTGCAATAAGCATCGGAATTTTTAAAAACCGCCCCACCAGCGATACTAAAATATTAATGTGATCGGTAGTGGAAAAAACGGCATAAGGCGCTTCCTTTTTTAGCAAGTTATAAAGCGCGAAAAAAGATTTAGATGCTTTTTTTGTTTTTAGATCGATAAAACGTACACCCGCCAAATCCATCGAGAAACAATTCACTGTTGAATCCAAAATCACAACGGTTACATCAAATTTATCTTTGTTAAATCCCTGGGCCAGGTTCCAGAATACCCGTTCTGAGCCACCCGAAGTTAATGAGCTGAGTACAAAGAATACTTTCTTTGTATGATTAACTTCTTCTTTAGTAGTTTTTTTAGGAGCGTACATATTATTTTAGTTGATGACAATTCTGTTAATCGTTAACCAAATAATCCTGAAATCGGTTAGGATATCGTTATGGTTGATATACCTCATGTTCTGTTCTATTTTTGCGGGGATAATGCGTTCGATGTAATAAGTTTCAGGGTCTTCAGCATGTTTAAGAAGTTCGTTTTCGTTACAAAACTCTACTGAAGCCCAATCGGTAATACCAGGCTTAACCGATAAAACGTAACGCTGTGCATCATTATAGAGGTTTACATATTTTCTCACTTCTGGCCTTGGGCCTACAAAACTCATTTGCCCTTTTAAAACGTTTAATAGCTGGGGCAGTTCATCTAGTTTATATTTCCTTAACCAATAACCCAGCTTAGTAATTCGGTTATCGTGATTCCCGATGGTGAGCAAACTATGGCTACCCTGCACTACGCACATGGTTCTAAATTTTACCAGGTGAAAATCTTTCATATTTCGCCCTACCCTGATCTGTTTAAAGATGATAGGCCCTTTAGAATCGAGTTTAACCAAAATCGCAATCAGGATTAAGAGCGGGCTAAAAAGGATTAGGCATAAGCTTGCGAGTACCACGTCGAACACTCTTTTTTTATTCTTTTTCATGATGCAACTGCCATTTGTTTATGTACAATAAAAGTTTCTTCCATAGTTTTAATGCGATTATTCAATTGTATATTAACACAGCTGATAACCGAATTGATAATGAACTCTACTTCTGTTTCGGTTAATTGCGGGTAGATAGGGAGTGAAATTTCGTTTACATAGTTCTGATACGCCATTGGGTAATCTTCAATTTTATAACCTAGGTTTTTAAAGAGGGTAAGCATTGGCATTGGAATGAAGTGAACATTACTGGCAATACCCAACGATGCGAGGTCATCAATCACCTGATCTCTTTGTTCTTCAGTTAACCCCTTAACCCGCATCGGAAAAAGATGATAGCACGATTCTCTTTGTGTACTCACCAAAGGTGGAGCAATAAACCAATCTTCATGCAGAAAGCCCGCGCAATATTGAAGAGCAATTTTCTTTCGCTGTGGCAAAAGTTCGTCATTGTACTTTCTGATCTGCGCAAGGCCAATAGCAGCACATATATCGGGCATATTGATTTTTAATCCCTGGAATAAAATATCGTAGCGCCAGCCTCCGCCTCTTGATTTGGAAAGTGCATCTTTATTTTGCCCATTGAGCGTATACATTTTTAAATAGCTGTATTCTGCCTCTGAATCAAATGGATACGGAAGATTTAAGCATATCGCACCACCTTCTGCTGTAGTAATATTTTTAACTGCATGAAAAGAAAATATAGTCACATCACATTTTTGAGCAGCTGGTTTATCATTAAATAAACTTCCAATTGAATGGGCCGCATCAGAAATTAACAGAATTCTTTTTAAGAGCAATTGTTTTTCTGATTCGCACTTAAACTTTTTTTGCACTTTATGATTCATAATCAACTCTTTTAAAGCTGTATAATCGCAAGGCCAGCCAGCAATATCTACTGCAATTATGGCTTTTGTTTTAGTCGTAATTGCGGCCTTTACCTTATCCGGATCGATGTTAAAATCATCTAAAATATCAACCATAACGGGTGTGGCACCACAATGAAGAACCGCTAAAGCTGTAGCGCTATAAGTATAAGCTGGAACAATTACTTCATCACCGGCTTTAACCCCAAACCACTTCAACATTAAAATTGCCCCAGATGTCCACGAGTTTACACAGACCACTTCTTTTGTTCCTGTGATGCTTTTAATTTCTTGTTCAAGGGCTTTTACTTTGGGCCCAGTTGTGATCCACTTATCATTAAGGGTCTCTAATACCTGATCAACCACAGATTGATCGATAAACGGTGGTGAAAATGGAATGTTCATATTCGTCAATTTAATTGTGAGAATTTAATAGCCTACAGCTTTAGGATAACCAGAACTGTTAATTGTATTTAACCAGAATGGGATCTTCCATTTTGATTTTGGAAAGTTGTAAAATGGCAAAGTAGAGGAACAATGTGGGGCCGCTTGTAGCCAGAAGCCATTCGTTATGAAAAAATGAGTTGATGGATATGGCCAGAAAAGAGCAGCTTAAACAGACCAGGAGTGTATTCTTCCTATCTTTGATATGTAGAAAGGCGTAAAAAATAATTCTTCCAACTTTTCGATATAATAAAACGAGTAAAATAAAGCCCAGCAAAGGCCCCAAATAAGTAATAAACATTAGGTAGGCATTATGAGAGGTAATTACGATAGGTCCTTTTTTATAAACAAAGTTGTGCTGTACTACATCATTCCAGGTTTTCCCATAAAACAGTAGCCCAAAAGGATACTCCGTTATAATCTGGATGTTCTCTCCCATTAAGTCGCCACGTTCTTCTTTACCCTTCGCATTTTCGGCACTCTTATTTAAAATATTTTGCTGCTTTTTACCTTCAGAAAATTGCTCAATTGAGCTTTGAGCAATAAAAAATATGGCGCAAAACACACCGAATATTAATATTGATTTGGCTTTATAATAGCTTAAGAAAAACAATCCGGTTACCACTGCAAAAGCCACCAAAACCGATCTTTGCATACCGAAGAAAATAAGAGAGAGCGATAATCCAAATAAGAGAAGGTTAATTAGCCAGCTTCTTTTAAATAATATGGCGTTAATAACTAAAAATGGGGTTAAAGCAGCCATCTGGTAGCCGAAAGTAAAAATAGTGGTCGATATACCGGCGGGCGCCTGCAATACGTCTTCCTGCACTAAAAGCGAACGGATAGGCGCCATATTGTACTGGTGATCGATAAACATGATGATTCCAGAAAGCAATAACAAGCCGAAGAAAAATCCGACAGCGATGTTCATTCGCTTTAAATTAGTGCCGATAACATAATTGAATAACAAGGCAAAACAGCACGCTACAATTAATAGGGCAAAAAAACCGGTAACATCTGCCTGACCTATGAGATAAAAAAACAGTGCGGCAATAAAGAAAACAAATAACTCTTTGCCATATAGAAAGGATGTTTCTTCAGTTCGGTAGAAATAGATTAACGGAGCCAAGAAAACCATTGGTGCCGGAATTCTGAAAACCCCAGTCATGAAGATATTGAATGTAGTTGCGTAAACGTAGGCAAACAACAAAAAGAGAAACATTATTTTTTTAATCATGACATGATGAGTTGCTCCCAGTTAGCAGAAATCTTTTCAATTGAATTTGTTTCATTGATGGATTTTGCTTTCTCTGAAAGTTCATTTCTTAAATAACTGTTATTGAGTATTTTATTAATAGACAATGAAAGTCCAACTATATCTTCTTTAGCAACCAGAAGCCCATTAATTCCATGTTTGATAATCTCTGAAGGACCAAACTCACAGTCCATTGCTACACAGGCACAGCCCATTCCCATTGCTTCTACTAGTACATTAGGATAACCTTCACTCCTGGAAGAAAGCACAAAAACTTCAGCCTGTGCATAATAATCCTGCAGGTTAGATTTAAAACCGATTAGCTTGACTTTATCTTTTAGATTTAAATCGGCGATCTGTTTTTCGAGACTTGCTCTATCCGGCCCTTCTCCGGAGATTAAAAGATCAACATCAGACAATTGTAGTTTACTATAGGCTTCAATAAGGTTGTCGAAACCTTTTTCGTAACATAATCTTCCAACGGAGAGTATAAATCGTTTATCGTTAACAGGGTTCGCATTCGAACGAGAAAAGTGATGGATTGGATTGTGTATTGTTTTAAAATTATGCAGCTTTTCGAACTGTTTAATTCTCTTAAATCCCTTAAACATCTCAAATGCGGGTAATACAATGGCTTTTGATTTTCTATAAATATGAAATACAATCCACTGCAACAATTTATTGTATTGATGTAAAGTATAAACCGGTGCTGTTCTTTCTGAAACGAGGTAGGGCAAACCCAAAATCACACAACATAAACCTGCCCAAATGTTTGCAGATGTCATAAAACAAATGGTACAAACTGGTTTTTCTTTCTTTAATACAGAGAGTAACCGGTAAAAAGTTAAGTAAGCATATTTAAGTCTTTTTAAAAGATTTTGATGATCTTTACGCGCAACCAGGTTTATGATTTTAACGTTTTTATTTATTTCATACCTAACTTCTGCTGTGTTGAGGCAAATCATCGTAACGCTGCAATTTTTATCACTAAAGTGATTAGCTAAATTGCTAATTACACGCTCAGCACCGCCCCCTTCTAAACTGTTAATCACGAAGCATAATTTAGTAGCCATTTCGAATTAGTTTACAATCGTTTTAATGGTCTGGAAAGCGTTTTTGAATGTTTTATATTTCACTTCGAAGAAGAAGTATTTTCTAAAGTAGAAGTACAAAAGCTTAGCTTTTTGCAAACCGGTATAAGTGAAAATCTTAATGATGATATAGAAATCGCTCAGCTGCATTTTTTTTAATGGAACATAAGACACCGGACTCCAAATACCACCGGGATGACGTCTATAACAGCTCATTACTTCTGGTAAAACGTATATTTTTTTACCTGTTACCCACGTGCAGTAAAGTTTCAATAACTTGTCGCATGCGTAACATTTTAAAAGCCAATCATTTTTATAAAGATTTCTAATGGCTTCAACGTTGCGATAAACAATGGTTGCTGTACATGTTTCCGCTTGTTTATTTACGATCAGATCGTTAAAGCTATACTGTAACGGAACAGGACTAAAATCCATGTAAATCAACTCTGTATCATCAAAATTAATTTCACGCGTATAATGGCAGCACATTACATAATCAGGATTGTTTTCTAAGAAATCAACTTGTTTTTGCAGCTTGTATGGGTCTGTCCAATAATCGTCACCATCGCAAGTGGCCACATATTTCCCTCTGGTTTCTAAGGCAACGCGAACAACGTTTTTCGTAGCACCGATATTCTTAGGTGCTTTTAAGCGCTTAATTTTATCCGGATACTTCGCAACGTATTCGTCAATAATCTCTGTAGTTCCATCAGTAGAACAATCATCGCCAATAATAATTTCTGTGTTAAAATTGCATTGCTGCATCAGAAATCCATCCAGGGCTTTTGCAATAAATTTACTGTGGTTATAAGTGATGCAAAAAATGCTAACCATTACACCTGTATCGTCTTGTTTCATAATAGAAGTTCCTACTAATTTCCATTAACTACCATACCTGTGCTACCATTAAGCAATGTGCCATAATTGGCGATTTTAAGCACTTGTTTTTTGCGGTAGTTCTGAGTTCTCAAAATAATCCTGACCACTAAATCCTGATCGGCACTGGTTAAAGTGTGGTAAAGTGGTAAACACATAATGCGTTTAGAAATAGAATCGCAGATCGGCATATTTACCTTATCGATATAGGGCAAGGCCGATAAAGATGGATAAAAGTATCTTCTGCAATACACCTGAACCAGTTCTAACTCCTTCATACAATCGAGCATAATTTCTTCCGATCGGAATATGACAGGATAGTAAGCATAATTAAATTCCGTATCGGCCTGGATAACTTGAAACTGGGCTTCAATTTTATTCAGGCGCATTTCGTAATGCTGTGAGAGTTCTTTGCGTTTACTTAAAATCTGATCAATATGCTTTAAATTGCACAGGCCCATTGCAGCATGAAATTCGGAGTTTTTAGCATTGGTACCGATCTCTGAAAAAGTATCTACCCCACTATAACCGAAATTACGCATCAGCGTCATTCTCTTTAAAATTTCTGGATTTTGAGTAAAAACAGCCCCGCCTTCAATGGTGTGAAAAAGTTTTGTAGCATGGAAGCTTGTTGTGCTTACATCGCCATAAGCGAAAATAGATTTGCCTTTATATTTTGTACCAAAACAATGGGCAGCGTCGTAAATTACTTTTAATCCATGTTTTTTCGCAATACGATCTATCGCTTCTACATCGCAAGGATTTCCAAAAACATGAGTAGCTAAAATCGCCGAGGTATTGGGCGTAATGGCTGCTTCAATTTTATTGGGATCTATATTGAGTGTATCCTCGTCTATATCAACAAAAACAGGTTTACAGCCTTGCCAAACAATACTGCTGGTGGTAGCTACAAAAGAAAATGGCGTGGTAATAATTTCACCTTTTACTTCTAAAGCCTGTATGGCCAGTTGTAATGCGATGGTGCCATTGGTTACATACAACAAATGTGGCAGATCTAAGTATTGCTGTAACTTTAACTCCAGCTCATTTACTAACGGACCATTATTGGTGAGCCACTGTCTGGCCCAAATGCTACTTACATAGCTTTTAAAATCTGCCTGTTTTGGCAAAAAGGGTTTAGTTACAGGTATCATTGTTTGAGGATTAATTGTTTAAAATCAACGAGTGCAGCCAGTTTGATGCTGCTACTTATGCCGAGGTAAAAACTGCCGTAGATTAGGCTTATACCAAGAATGCGCAGAACATTATTAATGTGATAATGTGCCAAGCACCATGCATCTAGATAATAACAGGCTATACCTAACAGACTAGACAACATTAAAATAGGTGCGATATCTTGAAGTTGTTCTTTAAGTGGGTAATTGATTAATTTGCCGCTATATGTTGAGTTGATATAGTAGGCAAAAACAGTAAAGAAGAGCTGAAAATATAGCAGCCCCATGATGCCAAATGGAATTACACAGATAATTCCAATTACACTAAGCACCTTTTTTATAATTTCTAATCTTAAGAACTGCCCGCTATGGCCCTTAACTTTTAAAATATTCAGGTTGTATGCGTGTAATGGATATAGAATACCCGCGACACATAAAATCTGAAAATAAGGTACAGAAGGCAGCCATTTATCGGTTAACAGCAAGGAGATTAAAGGTTGAGCAATAAGCGCCAAAAAAATCAGGATTGGCGCATTCCAGAACAATACCTGCTGCATTAACCTTCGGTAAACCATTTTAAGTTTTACATCGTCATTGCTGATGTTCGAAAACATGGGATAGGTTACTTTGCTAATTGCCGTAGAAATTATCCCAATGGGCAACTGACTTAAACTATCTGCCCTGGCATAAAATCCCAATTGGGCTGCAGCATAAAAGCGACCGATAATAACGGTGTATAAATTTTGATAAATGGCATCCAACAGACCAGAAAGCGTCATCTTATAGCCAAAATGAAAGTGTTTTCTGAAGCTTTTTTTATTAAAAATGAGTCGTGGCCGCCAATCTGAGTAAAACCAATGCAATGCGGTAGAAATACTTGCACTCAGCAAACTCATCCAAACCAAACTCCAGGTACCATAACCGTTTTTTGCAAGGTAAATACCTAAACAACCACCCAGTATTACTGCAGGTATTTGAATTACCGTTTGCAGTTTAAATTTCATTTCCTTTGTTAATAAAGTACTCTGGATACTGAAAAAGGCATTGATTAAAAAGGTTAAGCCGTAAACTCTAACCATATTGGTAAGCAAGGGCTGTCTGTAAAAATTGGCGATTAAAGGTGCTGCAAAGAACAAAACACCATAAACAATGATGCTTCCAAATAGGTTAAAAAAAAATATGGTAGAAAAATCCTTTTGCCCTGCCGTCCTTGTCCGGATTAGTGATGATGTTAATCCGCTGTCCATTAAAGAATTGCCAACAGCAATAAAAATAGAGAGCATTGCGATTAAGCCAAATTCTGCTGGACTTAATAAGCGGGCCAATATGATGGTAACGAACAGGTTTATGAATTTAACACTAAACTGCTGTCCAATCGACCATATAATGCCCGACCGCGCTTTATAGGTTAAACTCATGTCCTTACAATCTAACCGTTTCCATTGATTGTGGCAATACTGCTTTTATATCGTATACCACACATTCTGGTTTACGTAATGCTGTAATATTTAAATTATTGAAAGCTTCGTGTGCGACTGCAAGTATAATTCCATCGTACTTTCTGGTTTTTGATGAACCATTTTCGCAGATAATGCCATAGTTATGCTTGGCTTGATCGGCATTTGCCCAAGGATCATGAATGGTTACTTTAACTTTGTATTCTTCCAATCGCCTTACAATATCAATAACTTTGGTATTTCGCACGTCAGGGCAGTTTTCTTTAAATGTAAAGCCCAACACCAGTACTTCTGCCCCCACAATGTGGATGTTTTTAGCGATCATTTTTTTGATGATCTGATCGGCTACATATTTACCCATCCCATCGTTTACCCGTCGTCCGGCTAAAATAATTTCAGGATGATAACCAGCTTCTTGTGCTTTTTGAGCTAAATAATATGGATCTACGCCAATACAATGCCCACCAACCAAGCCTGGTTTAAAATTCAGAAAATTCCATTTGGTTCCGGCCGCGGCTAAAACTTCAGAAGTATCGATACCGATCTGGTTAAAGATCATGGCCAATTCGTTTACAAAAGCAATATTGATATCGCGCTGGGCATTTTCAATTACTTTAGCAGCTTCGGCCACTTTAATAGACGATGCTTTATAAGTGCCGGCAGTAATTACCGAGCGGTACAACTCATCTATTTTTTCGGCGGCTTCGGGAGTAGAACCTGATGTAATTTTTAAGATATTAGCAACGGTATGTTGTTTATCTCCAGGGTTAATACGCTCCGGAGAATAACCAGCAAAAAAATCTTTATTGAACACTAAACCCGATCCTTTTTCTAAAACGGGCACACATTCATCTTCAGTTACGCCAGGATATACAGTTGATTCATAAACCACTATATCTCCTTTCTTTAAAACTTTAGCTACAACTGCGCTCGCTTTAATTAAAGGTGTTAAATCTGGTCTGTTGTTTTTATCAACAGGCGTTGGCACTGTAACAATGTAAACCGACGAGCTGCGTAATTTTTCGATTTCATTGGTACAGTACAAGCCTGTTAAAGTGGTGCATTCGAACGTTAAAACCTCATTCAATTCAGCTTCATTAACTTCCAATGTATTGTCGTATCCAGCTTTTAATTCTGCTATCCTGCTCTCGTTAATATCAAAGCCAAATACCTTGTATTTTTTTGCAAATTCTACTGCCAACGGTAAGCCAACGTAGCCCAGGCCAATTACCGCCATTTTTAGATTATCTTCAGCGTTATACATAATGTTGTTGCGTATTTACGGTTAATGTTAAGTTGCTTAATGGCACTCTGGTAACTAAAGCGCAGTCTAAATGATCAAACGACATTAAAACATGCTTACCTTGAATCTGAATCACCTCTCCTTCCTGGTTATGGAAAAGACCATTACTGATCCGAACACGGTCTCCTTTCGAAACACCGGTTAAACTCACTACATCTACATCATTGTAAGTATCCATGATGTGTTTCAGCTTATCAATCTCACTATCCCGAACCATTGCAGGTTTACCCATGTAGTTAATGAAGTTTAAAACACCCAGTGTATACCTAATTTTGTAGCCCTCCCGTTCATCTATTTTCACAAATACGTATCCGGTAAAAAGTGGAAGACTAACGATTTTCTTTCTATCGGCCCATTGATTTTCTACATTACGAACAGGGCAAAAGGATTCGAAACCTTGCTCTTGCAGCAAACGGTCAACTTTTTTCTCCCAACGGGGGCGGGTATAAATCACAAACCATTTTTTTGCGAAGGAGGGCTTGATGTTAATTGTAGATTCCATTTTTTTGATAAGGTTATAATTTTATTTTTTAGCCGGCTGGATAAAGCTTCGCTATATCACTTACATGACTGTTATTGGTTAATTATTTAAATTGTATGCTAAACTCCTTTTTCTGACGGCCGGATACAGCTTCGCTATATCACTTACATGACAATTTTATTTTCTAATTTTAAATTTGCTTTTGTGGCAAATAGGTAATCTAATTAAGAGTTGTTTACAAGCAGCAAGTGCTTTAAATCGATGCTCAGTTTAAGCATCCTAGCTTTATTGTTTGTAAACAGAATTAAATCGTTTGGGGACGTTTGTTTGGTAAAAGGCAAGGTATTCTCTTTTAAATAAGCTAGGTTTAGTTTGCCATGGCATAACCATAACCACCGTAGCTGTATTTTTGACTTTTCTCTCTTTTGGCGTCGTTAAAAACAACCATCGGATTTTTAAGCTTATTGTTATCGCAAATATCTTTCAATATGGCCAACTGGTATTTATTGGTGTAGTTATACCGCACCAGATAAATGCTTACATCGGCATATTCGGCTAAACTAAAGGCATCGGCCACCTGGCCAACCGGCGAGGTATCGATAATGATGTAATCGAACCTTTCTTTCAGTTCATCAAATAATAGATCCATTTTAGGGCTCATCATTACTTCGGCTGGGTTTTCTGACAATTGGCCACATCCAATAACCGAAATATTGTGAGAAACGCTGGTAGGTTTAATAATATCATCTAAAAACACAGACTCACCCATTAAATAGTCTGTTAACCCAGTCGTTTGTTTTAAACCAACCTTATTCAAGAGATCAGGTTTTCTTAAATCGAACTCAAGTACAACAACTTTTTTATCAAGCATCCCCAAGGTGGTAGCCAGGTTTACGCTAAAGAATGTTTTACCCTCTCCTTTCATACTCGAGGTAACCAACATTACTTTATTTTCGATATTGTTAGACATCAGCCCTAAATTCATTCTGATGTACCTAAACAACTCTGATATGGTAGAACGGTTATCTTTTTGAAATACAATGGTACTTTTATCCAAGTTATGAGAAAGTTCGCCAAGCATTTTTGCGCCAGTTAACTCAATTGTACTGGCATCTTTTACTTTGTTGTTAAAAAATCCTTTTGCATAAATCACACCAGCTGGAACAAAAAAACCAAAAATGAATCCACACAAGTACAAAAGCGGCTGCTTAGGGCTATTCGGTATAGTGTTGTAAGCCGGTTTATCTACTATCTGAGAAGTTGGCACAGTAGCAGAAAGCGATAAAGCAGTTTCCTCCCTTTTTTGTAGCAAATATTTATATAAACCTGATTTTACGCTTTGCTCACGGCTTCTTTCTAATAAGCCACGCTCTATTGTAGGCACAGATCTAATTTTATTGTCGAATTGGGAGTAGTTGGCACTTAAGTTGTTTCTTTCAATAACAAAACCTTGTTTAATGCTTGATAGGTTTTCTAGAATATTAGTTTTTAAGCTTGCTATTTGTTCGTTAAGGTTTAGTACCAAAGGATTTTCTGCATTAGCGGTACGCAACATCCTATTTCTTTCCAGTTGGAGGTCGTTGAATTTTGAAATCAACGAATTCAAAATCGGATCTTTTAAGCCCATTGCACTTGGGGCCAGGTTAAACTGGCTTTGTTTACCTCTGAAATAATTTTCGATAGACCGTAATAACCTTAATTGTACTGATGATGTTTCCAATAACTGATTATACTCTCCTGAGCGTGCAGCATTCATCTGTGCATCCATATTCACATCGGTAACACGGTTTTGTTGTTTGTAGCTTTCTACATCCTCTTCAGTTCCAGAAAGATCTGCAACGAGGTATTTTAGGCGGTTATCGATAAATTTTATGGTATTTCGGGCAATGGTATTTTTATTATTAACGTTGTTAATATTATAGGTTTCAATCAGATCGGTCAGAATATCAATTCCCCGCTGCGGAACAACGTCATTCAAGCTAATGGTAATGGTATTGGCATCTTTAACAACCGGAACTATCTTTAGTGAAACCAGGTTATAAGCCTCTGTCATTTTGTACAGGTTTTTAAACTGTAGTTTAATTTTACTAAATTCGGCTTTAAAAGCTGGGCCTTTATTTATTTTAATCGCGTAGTTTTTAGTATTAATGGTATCGCCATACTTTACAATATTAGTATTTAGACTGTCTTGAATGATATAAGAGATTTCATCCAGATAAGAAACATTAATTTTTCTGGCATAAGCACCATTTTTTAAACTGATAGCAGTAACTACAAGTGGAGAGGTTTTTCCATAAAGTTCTTTTTCCCTAATCCCCTCTTTTTTAAAGTAAGCGGTCTCTAAGTTTAGTTTTTTTAATACTTTAAAAATCAAATCTCTAGACCGTAAAATCTCAATTTCATTATCAACAGTTTTAACCGTTTGAAACATATTAAGATCACTAAAAGCGGTACTGTTAGACATTGCTGCACCATTTTTATCATCAGAAATTAATAACGTACTGCTAACTTTATATTTTGGTGGGGTAACGTATATAAAAGCATATACAGCAGCCATCGAAATAATGATACTGATTAGGAAATAGTGCCAATTTCTGGCAAAACTAGTCATAGTTTCTGCAAAATCTTTTGCGCCACCATTTATACTTTGTTTAAGCATGATATAATATTTTTAAGAGACGTTATCGACGAAGAACTGCTGTGATTAATACTGCAACTGCTGATATAGAAGCAATTACCACTGGCATAATGCGCGTATTTGGACTATACTCGATCGCTTTTGATTTATCTGGTTCCACATACACAACATCGTTTTGTTTCAGATAAAAGAATGGAGAATCCATCACATCCTGATTGTTCAGGTTAAGTCTTTTCATCACCCTTTGACCATTCTGTTGCCTGATTACTAAAATATTTTCCCTTTTGCCATAAACGGTCATATCGCCCGCCATTCCAAGCGCTTCTAAGAGGTTAATATTATCTCCCTGCACGGTAAAAGTTGATGGTCGGTTAACCTCACCAATTACCGTTACTTTAAAATTGACCAACTGAACATCAACTACCGGTTTTTTAACATACTTATCTAATTCTTTGGAGATGGTAGCTTGTGCCTGCTCAATGGTTAAACCTTCAAGGCGAACGTTACCTACAACTGGTAGATTAATCATTCCGTCTTTACTTACCCGGTAACCTTCTACTTTATAATTGTTATCAGCGCTTGCATTTCGGGTATTAACAGCAAATAAAACATTCGACTCTTGATTTAAGCTGTTTATGCTTACACTTAAAAGGTCATTTTGCTGAATTTTAACTTCCTGACCTTGAAGTTTTACTTCGCTTGTTTGTTTAGCCATGTTACTGAAGTATACAAGATCTCTTCTGGGAGCGCATCCGGTGATAATGCCTGTATATATTGCGATAAATAATATTACTTTCTTCATAGCTTAAGTAATGTTTAGTTTTTTGTTTCGATTTATTGAGAACTAAGCTATGCAATTAAGCGCCAATGTTTTATAGGCGGATTGGGGTTGTATTTAAATTGTATAAAATATAACCAGCATGCACAGCATATTAAATACTGTGCCCATAAATTGCACATCATTTGTAAATTTTACAACGCATAACATGTATAATATTTCGGCAGTATTTTCACTCAAAAAAGCCTGGTTTTGGTTAAAATCTTAATCGGTAAAACTCAAAAAACATCAGAAAATGTTTTAACATTTAAAAAAGCTGTTTAATACTACAATTTATAGGGGTTATAAAATGATTTTTATAAAATCTCAAAGCAAACCTGCCGATTACCAAGCGCAGATTTATTGGTTAACAGATTATTTTCTCCTAATTATTATGGAATAAGTGGCGCTTGCATATTTCTGTGCAACATATTTTACAATACATTTTTAAGGCTTCTAAAAATTACATTTTCCCCAATAGTTGAGGTTTCATCAACAGTTGTTCGCTGGTAGCAATCCATCCAGATAAAACGATTAATATAAAGACATACGCCTTTAAATCAAACCAGAAAGTATTAATATGCGCAACTGTGAATGCTGTAAACATGAATTAGCAAAATGTGTACAGTATGCTTTAAAAGGGTTTAAACGCCTGTTTTATCCATAAATTCGTTAGAAACCTAAAAACAAGAATGAATTATGAAAGTTATTATTTATGGAACTGGAAAAATGGCTGAATTTATCTGTTACTCATTTATGAATGACAGCGATTATAACGTTGATGCATTTTGTGTTGATGATGCCTATGTGCCCCCTGCAGGTAATACGCTATTGGGATTACCCATATTAAGCTTCGCACAGGTGTTTAAAGATTTCCCTCCAGAAACCCATAAAATGCATATTGCCATTGGTAGAAACAGTGCCAGGGAAAGTGTATACCAAAAGGTGAGTGAAAATGGTTATACTTTTGCCAATTATATTTCTTCGAAAGCTAATGTATGGCCCGATTTGGTATTTGGCCACAATATTTTTATTGATCAATGTTGTGATATACAGCCTTTTGTTAC
Organism: Pedobacter psychrodurus; assembly: GCF_004331735.1. Lineage (GTDB taxonomy): Bacteria > Bacteroidota > Bacteroidia > Sphingobacteriales > Sphingobacteriaceae > Pedobacter > Pedobacter psychrodurus. Next base: position 103,562 of record NZ_SJSO01000004.1, on the reverse strand, counting down.
CATAAACAATAACTGCATGCTGATAGGCGCTAGGATTGGCCATCATTCTACCATAGGAAACAATGTACTATTATCTGGTAATATATTAGCTGGTAATGTAACTATTGGAAATAACTCTTTTTTAGGTATAAACTCAGCAGTTAAGGAAGATATTACTATTGGCAGCCATAACATTATTGGTGCAGGGGTTTTTATAAACAAGAATACTGAAGATTATGCTATTGTTTCTAACGCTACGGTACCACAACGTGTAGGAGATTCTAAACGTTTTGTAATGTTTAACAAAGCTCAGGATGTTAAACAGACTTAAGAAATTCTTTACGCATAAAAAAGGGAAGTCATAAAAATGGCTTCCCTTTTTTATTTAACCTAATTGTAATTAAACTTTTGTCTTATTTTCTGAGCTTCGTTTTAACTGTGCATTAATGCGGTCTAAAACGTCATAAATATCAAATGGTTTACTAATATAATCATCTGCGAATGCATCAATAGCTTTCTGTTCACTATTATTCTGTGCAGACATTACAATAATTGGGATGTGTTTGGTGAAAATATCAGTTTTTAAATCTTCACAAATTTCTGCCCCATTTCCATCTGGCAACATTACATCAAGCAAGAAAAGATCGGGCATTGCATCCTGAATATTTTTCTTTAACTCAGCAAATGATGATGAAAGCTGTAATTCAAAGCCCTCATCTTTCAATAGAATTTCAATAACGTTTCTGATCTCCTGATCATCCTCTAAAATGTGTATTCGTTTTCTTTCCATATTCAAATTATAATGTTTGGGATTATACCGTTCGCGTGGAACGCGCTATACGATAGTTACAGTAACACCTAAACTCTCTAAATGTTTAACAATTTGTTCAGAAATTCCTTTATCGGTAATAATATGATCAATTTCTTCTAATCCACATATTTTTCCAAAGCCTCTTTTCCCAAATTTAGTAGAATCGGCAAGCACAATTGTTTTTTGTGATGCACCGATCATTTTTCGGTTTAAATGTGCCTCCATGGCGTTGGTAGTGGTTAATCCAAAATCAAGGTCAATTCCATCAACACCCAGAAATAGTTTATTAAAATAAAAATCCTGCAAAACCTGTTCTGCATAAGCACCCATTACCGATGAAGAACTTTTTCTAAGCAATCCACCCAATTGTATTACTTCAATACTAGGCTCCCGCATTAATTCGAGCGCTACATTTAATGCAGAAGTAACAACCGTTAAATTTGTTGCAGGCGCAATATTCTTCGCAAAATACAGTACTGTGGTACCCGATGCAATAACAATAGAATCATTATCGTTTAACAATGCAGCAGCAGCAATACCTATTTTATTTTTTTCAGTAGATTGTATTTTCTCTTTCTCGTTAACCGGGCGATCTACTGTATATGGATTATTTACGGTAGCACCTCCATGTGTCCTAAACAAAAGGCTCTTATCTTCCAGTAGTTTTAAGTCCTTTCTTATTGTTACAGACGACACTTTCAATTCCTTACATAAATCGACTACATTTATATATTGATCACGTTGCAGGCGACTTAAAATAAACTGGTGCCTCTCAGCCAAATTCATCATAGTATATTTAATTAGCGGGCTGCAAATTAGCAATAAAAACATTCTTTAAAATATTTTACACAAATATTTAATAAATTTTTAATACACATATTATATTATTTCGATTATGATTTCTTATAATTGCGTATTGTTTCGTTTTATTATTTTTACAGATTTAAATGAAAAGATTACACCCGCATCATATAGCAGAAAACATAAATTGGGACTTCATTATTATTGGTGGAGGTGCTACAGGTTTAGGCACTGCGTTAGATGCTACAAGCCGGGGCTTTAAAACTTTACTGGTAGAACAATCCGATTTTGCCAAAGGAACATCCAGCCGGAGTACCAAACTGGTACACGGTGGCGTTCGCTATCTAGCACAGGGCGATATTGGTTTAGTTAAACACGCCTTAAAAGAACGTGGCTTACTACAACAAAATGCAAAGCACCTGGTAAATAAAGAAGAATTTCTGATTCCCTGCTACGATTGGTTCTCTGTTATAAAATATTTAACCGGACTTACGCTTTACGATTGGCTTGCAGGTAAATATAGCTTCGGAAAATCTAAATTTTTCTCTAAAAAAGAAACCTTAACCATGATGCCTGGCATTAAGGAAAAAGGATTAAAAGGAAGCATCAGGTATTACGATGGAAAGTTTGATGATGCCCGTTTAGCGGTAAATATTGCACAAACTGCTATCGAAAACGGTGCATCATTATTGAACTATACCAAGGTAACCGGCTTGTTAAAAAGTGGCGATAAGGTTACTGGTATTGAAACAGAAGACACCATAACAGGCATAACGACTAAATATAATGGCAAGATAGTGATTAATGCAACAGGTGTGTTTGTAGACGACATTCTGCAAATGAATAACCCGAATTCAAAAAAAATGGTACGCCCTAGCCAAGGTGTACACGTGGTGCTAGACAAAAGCTTTTTAAATAGCCAATCGGCATTAATGATACCAAAAACCTCTGATGGCCGTGTTTTATTTGCCGTTCCTTGGCACGAACATTTACTGGTAGGTACAACAGACACTCCGTTAAACGAACATAGTTTAGAACCCAGAGCATTAAAAGAAGAGGTAGATTTTATTATGAGTACAGCCGCAAGTTATTTTAACCGCAAACCTATGGAAAAAGATATCTTAAGCGTATTCTCGGGTTTACGCCCCTTGGCCGCCCCTACAAATGGCGATGGAAATAGTACGAAAGAAATTAGCAGAGACCATAAACTGATTGTTTCTGCAAAGGGATTGATTACCATTACTGGTGGTAAATGGACTACCTACCGCAGAATGGCGGAAGAAACGGTTGATTTGGCCATTACTCACGCAGGTTTAGAATCGAAAGCATGCGTAACCCAAAATTTAAGCATACATGGCAGCTCAACCACTACCGGAGATCATCATTTAGCTATATATGGATCCGATCGCAGTAAAATTGAATCTTTAATAGCACAAGATCCAAGTCTCGGCAATAAATTAAATCCTGCATTCCCTTATACAGAAGCCGAAGTGCTTTGGTCTGCACGAAATGAAATGGCCGAAACGGTAGAAGATATTTTAAGCAGAAGATTAAGAATACTGTTTATTAATGCACAAGCGGCCAAAGATATGGCACCTAGAGTAGCTTCGCTCCTGGCTAAAGAATTATCAGCTGATAAAAACTGGGAAATTAACCAAATCGAAACTTTTAATAAATTAGCCGATGGTTATATTTATCATTCAACACCCAAAATAACCGAATCGGCTTTAGCCAACTAACCAAATTCCTAATTATGAGTAAATACATCTTGTCTATCGATCAGGGAACCACAAGTTCGAGAGCAATTATTTTTAATCACAATGGCGAAATTGTTGCCATTGCACAACGAGAATTCACACAGATTTACCCCAAAGCTGGTTGGGTAGAGCACGATCCCATGGAAATCTGGTCGACGCAATTGGCTGTTGTAACAGAGGTGATTGTTAAAGCAAGCTTAACTGTAGGCGACATTGATTCCATTGGCATTACCAATCAACGTGAAACCACAGTAGTTTGGGATAAAGAAACTGGAAAACCGATTTACAATGCCATTGTATGGCAAGACAGGCGTACTTCTGCCTATTGCGATGAAATTAAAGCACAGGGGCTGGCCAATAAAATACAGGAAAAAACGGGGCTGATTATAGATTCATATTTCTCGGCTACTAAGGCCAGGTGGATCTTAGAAAATGTTGCCGGAGCAAGGGAAAAAGCTGAAGCCGGAAAACTTGCTTTTGGAACCATCGACACCTGGTTAATCTGGAAATTAACTGCAGGCGAAAAACATGTAACCGATGTAAGTAATGCATCGCGAACAATGCTTTATAACATCCACACTTTAAGTTGGGATGACGAATTGCTTGAACTCTTTTCGATACCGAAAGCAATGCTCCCAGAGGTAAAATCGTCGAGCGAGGTTTATGGCGAAACCGCTGGCCGTATATTGGCAGCAAAAATCCCTATTGCAGGTATAGCTGGCGATCAGCAGTCGGCTTTATTCGGACAAATGTGTACAGAAATTGGTATGGTAAAAAACACGTATGGCACGGGCTGTTTCATGCTCATGAACATCGGATCAAAGCCAAAAATTTCTGCCAATAATCTATTAACCACTATTGCCTGGCAGATTAATGGAGAAGTAAATTATGCTTTAGAAGGGAGTATTTTTATTGGTGGCGCAGTTGTACAGTGGCTTCGCGATGAAATGGGACTCATTTCTAAATCGGCAGATGTAGAAACGCTAGCTAAAAAAGTAAAAGATACTGATGGGGTTTATATTGTTCCTGCTTTTGCAGGCTTAGGTGCTCCACATTGGGATCAACATGCACGAGGCACCATAACAGGACTAACCCGCGGCACAAATAAATCGCATATTGCCAGGGCAGCCTTAGAAAGCATTGCCTATCAAACCATGGACGTTTTAAAAGCCATGGAAGCGGATGCAGGCGTAAATATTGCCGAATTAAGGGTAGACGGCGGTGCTACGGCTAACGATTTATTGATGCAGTTTCAGGCCGATCTGTTAAACTGTAAAGTAATCAGACCTGATGTAACAGAAGTTACCGCTATTGGTGCTGCATATCTGGCCGGATTAGCTACTGGTTTCTGGAAAAGTATAGATCAGATCCGTTCGCAATGGAAAATTAACAAAACTTTTGTTGCTGAGGAAGGAATTGATAACACGGAAAGAATAAAGGGCTGGAATAGAGCAATAAAAGCGGCCAGGGTAAATGCAGAAGACTAACAAGAACCGTCGTCACCCTGAATTTAGTTCAGGGTCTTTTATTCCGGAATAGATATTAATCTATTCCGGAATAGTAATTTATTATAAATCGCTTAATTTTTTTTTCGATGAATGTATATCTCGCAGAATTTATTGGTACTGCACTAATGATTCTTTTAGGAAATGGTGTAGTAGCTAACGTAGTGCTAAAAGGCACTAAAGGCAATAATAGTGGATGGATTGTAATTACAACTGCTTGGGCACTTGCCGTATTTGTAGGGGTTGTTGTTGCCGGTCCGTACAGTGGGGCGCACTTAAATCCAATTGTAACCCTCGGACTTGCCATCGGAAAAGGCTTCAGCTGGACATTGGTTCCGTTTTATATTATTGCACAACTGGCTGGCGCAATGACAGGATCATTTCTGGTTTGGCTTATTTACAAAGATCATTTCGATGCCACAGATGACCAAGGCTTAAAGGCCGCACCTTTTGCAACAGCTCCAGCCATCAGAAATATGTCGTCGAATTTGGTATCAGAAATTATTGGCACTTTCGTTTTAATTTTTGTGATCTTTTATTTTACTGATGCCAGTATGGGCACTAAAGAAACAGTTACCCCTATTGGCTTAGGTTCAATGGGTGCAATCCCAGTAGCGTTTTTGGTATGGGTAATAGGTTTGGCTTTAGGTGGAACTACTGGATATGCCATAAATCCGGCAAGAGATCTGGGACCTCGGATTATTCACGCTTTAATCCCAATGAAAGGAAAAGGAAGTAGCGACTGGAGTTATGCCTGGATACCAATTGTTGGGCCGATTATTGGATCAACATTGGCTGCTATTGTCTTTTTATTGGTTAGTAAATAGAATGGTATTTGAATTGTCAACTTATAGTAGCTTTCCCGCTAGAAAGTTGACAACTCTCTTATCATGATTTTTAATTGTGTAGTCAGATGTTACCATCTGGCTATAAGTAAATCTAAAATTCATTGACCAAAAACGGGAATTGAAGAATTGCAATTCCAAACCTTATTTAGTGTCAAGTTCTTTCGATATCATATAAGGAGATCGCCACTGCAGGTACAATAAATATAGGAAAATCGTCATCTTGACTGAAGCGCAGCGAAATGGAAAGATCTATCTAAACAGATTTCTCGACTGCGTTACACTTCGCTCGAAATGACGATCTTAAAGAGTTACTGAAATGCAGCTCTACCTACCTGTTCATCACCTAAATATATCCAAATGGCACCTTTCAAATACTTTCCAAAAGAATCTTTCATATCCTGCAGGCTTACTTTATTAAAATTGGCTACCATATTCTCAGTTATACTATAATCGCCAAGCACTTCAGCTTCACCTAAATCTTTCACAATCGAACTTGCGCTTTCCTCGTGCCTGTAGTATCGATCGCGATGATCTTTTTTTAATGCCTCAAGATAACGTTCACCATACTTTCCTTCTCTAATGTTGTTGTAAACCGTAACCATAGCTTTAAAAGCTTTTTTAGGTTGAGTGGTACTTACAAACATAGAGGTATATGGAATTTGTTGCACTTTAACGGTTGCACCTGGCGCATATGATAAACCAAGTTTAGTTCTCAGTTCATAATTCATACTGCCACTTAATGCGTTAATTGTTAGCACAAAAGCATAATAATCGGCATTCGTCATGGTTGGAGCATTCATAATACAACTCATGTAATTAGTCGCTATATCTCTTTGCTCTATTACCAGATGCTCTCCTGTTAAAGTCTTACGATCGTAAATTGGCGGCGTGTACTCTTTTCCTTTAAGGGTACTAAAAGAGGCTTGAATCTTCTTTTCCAGTTCTTCTTTTGTAATGTTTCCAGCCACTACCAAAAACATTTTATTCTTGTTCAAGAGTTCGTTATGGTAATAATTGCTAACCATTTCGGAAGTAAAACCACCTACAGCTTTGCTTGTGCCCAAAGGATTAATACTATAAGGCGAATCTTTAAACATGCTTTCCATGGTTAATTGCTCAATCCTTGTTTCAGGATCAGACTGACTATGGTAAATACCCGTAATCATACGCTCTTTAGTGGTCTGAAACTCCGTTTTATCAAAGGCCGGATTAATTACTGCATCCGAAAAAAGCTTCCAGCCCTGATCAAGATACTTAGAAATACAATCCATACTAATGGTGCCATAGTCAGTTCTCGATGAGCCAGAAATATCAATTCCATATTCATCAGCCAACTCCTGATAATCGACAACACTGTAATTTTTAGTACCACAGGTAGCTGCAGATGCTAAAGCCAGATTTTCAATCCCAGCCCTCTCCGCGTTATAATTCATTACACCACCTTTAAAAAACATGCTCATACTAACTGTTTCTTTCTGTGTAGATTTTAAAATTACCTTTAAACCATTCACATCAAATGAAATGGCTTTGGTTTGCGCGTTGGCAATATGAAAAACTAAGATAAAGTTTATAAAAAATATGAATCTTTTCATGGAGCGTAAGGTTATTTAGGTGATTTAAAAAATGTTTCTGGCTTCACTTCATTCATACCTGCTTTATCCATCATCAGGCCAGCGCAATAAGGTTTATCTTTAATATACTTGCGCACATAATCGAGTAAATCCTTTCTTGTTACTTTATTTACATTTTCTTCATAGTGTGTATAATAATCAATCGATGCAGAAGCCCACCAAAACGAAAGCAAATGTGCATAATCGGAAGTAACCTCTCTCCTTTCTACCTGTTCGATAGACAATAGCCTTTTAGCTCTTTCAATCTGTAGATCAGACAAATAATCTTCATTGGCCCAAAGCGAAATTTGCTTCAGCACTTCCTGGTAACATTCTTTTATTTTTGCCGGATTAGGGCTCACCATCAAACTAATTGGCCCGGTATATTTTTGCGTATAATAATTCACATCTGCCTGTTGGGCCAATCCGGAATTAATAAGCGCCTGCTTCATTTTAGAACCGTTTTGATTCACGATAAAAGAAAAAACATCGGCAGCATAAGTGGCTGGAATATCGTTTCTGGTATCAGGGCCATGCCAGCTAAAAAGCATAAATGGAACAGGGCTCTTATTCGATTCTACAAAATAATAATCATTTTTTTGAAGCGGTTTAAACTCTGGGATTGGCCATTTTACAAAAGGATCAACCGGTGATCTTTTCCAGCTTCCAAAAACAGAATTTACATAGCTAAAAGCTTCATCTACTTTAACATCGCCAGCAATTACCAGAACAGCATTATTTGGCCAATAGTATTTATTTTTAATGGAATCCATTTTTGATGGAGTAGCTGATAAAATTACCTCATGGCTACCGATTACGTTTTTACGGGAATAATTTGCACCCCACATGTGCCGCGAATTAGCCTCTATCAGCGCGAATATTGGACTCGATTCGTGCCTCGTAAATTCAGCATTTACCACTTCGTTTTCCAAAGACATATCTTCTTTAATGAATTTTGGATAACGGATAGAGGAATTCATTAAATTTAATCCAGGTTTTAAATTAGCAGCTGGGAGCGTAAAAAAATAATTTACCACTTCTTCTCTGGTGGTGGCATTCGAGTTAATATCCAGGTCGTTCATTCTCGAATTTAAACGTTCGAAATCGGGATAATCTTTATTGGCCTTAAAAAATAAATGTTCGTAAAGGTGACTTAAGCCGTTAAATTCATCGGTTTCGGTAAAAGAACCATTTCTGCAGGCCATTTCGATGGTAACCAGTGGCACCGTCCGATCTACAACCACCAGCACTTCTAAACCGTTATCAAGTTTTTTGAAATGCATGTTTTCTCCAAGCTTTTCCTGAGCAAAAGCAGAACTAAGGCACAATATATAGGCTAGGGAGCTAAATAATAGAGAGCGCATATTTTAATTAAATTTTGGCACCAAATAACTGTAAATCTTTCACTTTAACAAATAAAAAATGCTTTATTTATAAATCAAGGATATATGAATTATTACAGTTTATATTGTTAAATAATTACCTTTGAAAGAGTTCAATCTTATACGCTAACCATTTAAAATTGCAAGAAAACTTCCTCGTTGTTGATACCGAAACTTCAGGTCTGCCTAAAAATTGGACAGCACCTTATTCTAAAGAAAAGAACTGGCCTCATATTGTCCAAATTGCCTGGATTATTTATGATCAATCTTATCAGGAAATTAAGCGGGAGAATCACTATATCAAAAATACCGATTTCATCATTGATAAAGCTGCGTTAAAAATTCACAAAATTACCCCTGAATACCTCCATACGCATGGCGAAAACAAAGAAAAGGTGATGTTGCAGTTTTCTGAAGATATCGAAAAATACCAGCCTCTGGTTATCGGGCATTTTATTGAGCTCGATTATCACATGGTGAATGTTGAATTATACCGCATCGGAAAGGAAAACGTATTTAAAGATCTGGCTTTTTTCTGTACCATGAAGGCGAGTGCACCTTATATCACCAATACGGTAATCAGCCATTTAAAACTGGATAAATTTTACACGATATTATTTAATGAAGTACCTCAAAATGCACACAATGCCTTATCAGACGTACTAAATACGGCAAAGATTTTCTTTCATCTATTAAAAACAGGCAAAATTAGTTTAACTTCAGCCTACCATCAGGAGCATACTTTTAACCTGGAAAAGAAAAAGACAAAAGAATTTTCGTTTAAAAGAATTTTACGGGGACTTTTTAATGGAAGATAAATTAGCCGATCAAATTTACACTGCTCGTATTGGAGACATTACTTTCAAAAAGATAGTGAGCTGCAGCCCGGGCACACCTATTTTCGAAGCTGCAATTAAAATGGCAGAACAGAAAACCAGTTGCCTCTTTATTAAAAATGATCAGGATGTTTATCTGGGCTTCGTAACCGATATTACTTTAAGGGATAATGTAATTGCCAAACAACTGAATCCAAATTTGCCGATCGATGAAGTGATGGATACCAATATTGTTACCATAGCTCCAGAAGCCTATGTGTATGAGGCGATATTGATGATGTTCAGCAAAAAATCGCGCTATTTATTGGTAAACGACAATGGTAATTATGTAGGCTTTCTAAGCAGGAACCGCCTTTTAAGCGAGCAGGCAGAATCTCCATTAGTTTTTATCCAATCTGTAAAATCAGCTGCAAATACCAACGATTTAAAATTAAAATGGCAGAAAGTACCAGGCATTGTGTCTCAACTACTGGCGAGAGGCGTGCATTCGAAAATTGTAAACGAGGTGCTTACTACTATTGCTGATACCATTTCTTTTAAAATTATTGAAGATATAATTGCCAAATTAGGTCCGCCACCTGCAAAATTTGTATTTATGGTTTTGGGTAGCGAAGGAAGAAAAGAGCTTAGCCTAAAAACCGATCAGGACAATGCCATTATTTACGAAGATACCGGAGAAGATAAAAGAGCTGCTGTACGTTCTTATTTTCTAGACCTGGCTACCCAGGTTTCTGATAAACTAAATTTTGTCGGCTTTGTATACTGCGATGGCGATTACATGGCCACCAACCCAAACTGGACACATTCACTATCGCACTGGAAATACAATTATAAAAACTGGATAGAAGAAGCTTTACCGGAAGCCGCGGTAAAATTTTCTGCTTTTTTTGATTGCAGGGCCATTTATGGTGATTTAGCGATTATGGAAAGTCTACGTTCTTTTGTTGATGAAGAACTGCAGAAACCTATTGAAAAATTCTACGTATACCTGGCCAAAAATGCCTTACTTTATGAGCCACCGCTTACCTATTTTAGAAACATCAGGACGCAGAAAATCCTTAAAAAAGAGGTTTTCGACATTAAAACAGCCATGACCCCTATTGTCGATCTGGCAAGGGTGTATGCTTTACAGAACAGGATTTTTCAAAAAGAGAATACGGGCGAACGTTTAAAGGCCTTAAGAGAACTTGGTGTTTTTAGTGAAGAGCAGTTTAACGAACTTTCGCAGTCTTATTATTATTTGATGGGCTTGAGATTAAAACACCAGGCCAACCTGATTATCAATGATCTGGCGGCCCCCAATAACTTTATTGAAATTGATAGTTTAACCAAAATTGAAAAAGTAACATTAATCGAAATTTTCAAAATCATCCAGAACTTTCAAAGCGGCATCCGGATGAAATTCACCAATAGTCTGGGTTAAATTATCATTAATTCTCTTGTCTGCTTATTGTAATTGGTTACAAGTTTAATAACTTTAGGAATAATACATACTTTTTATAAGTTAAAATACTAACCAATTACTAAATTAAAATCAGAGCTATGGGAAAATTTGTAATTACTAAAAGATCAAACGGAGAATTTCAGTTTAATCTGAAAGCGAGTAATGGCCAGACCATTTTAACCAGCGAAGGCTATTCGGCCAAATCAAGCTGCGAAAATGGGATAGAATCTGTTAAAAAAAATGCAAAGGACGATTCCAACTTCGAGAAAAAGACTTCGTCTAACGGTAAGTACCATTTCAGCTTAAAGGCTACAAATGGCCAGATTATTGGGTCTAGCGAAATGTACGAAAGTACTGCAGCCAGGGATAACGGCATCGAATCTGTTCAAAAGAATGCTCCGGATGCAGATACTGATGACCAGAGTTAAACAAAAATACACAGCGACACGAGATTTCACATCGGGTCGCTTTTCACCAACCCTACACTCCCCCTCAACACCTTATGGTAAAAATTCTTTTGTTTGAGGCAAAGCAATTAATCTACAGCAATTTGGTGTAACTAATCTAACCATTACAGCCATCCCCCCTTAGCACTAACTGCAGGCTTACATTTACTACGGCACCCATCACTTAATACAAGTCGATCAAACGTTTGCGCATCATAAATTTTAAGCTCATTTTAAGCAGGCAATCAAATAGATGTAAAACCTGCTTAAACTGCATTTCTACTACCCTAATTTGGTCAATTATATTTTATTCAACACAAACGTTTGCGCGGTTTTAAATCATTCTACTGTATAAGTTTGTTTGTAACTTAAATCTAGATAAGGTAAAAATCTATTTACAATGCGCTCTTTTAAGATTTGGGGATAGCGGCCAAGACTGGCAAATTATGGTGGTATAATCGTCGTATAAAATCGATAAGATTAGGTAAAGAGGCTGAGCGCAGCATGTAAGAAAGCAACAATAACCAATTTCCAATATTATCAACCTAAACCAAAAATTATCGTATGAAAAAAAACAGTCTACTTTTAACAGGGCTATGCTGTGCCTGCCTATTCGCCCTATCTTGTAAAAAGGCCGAAGTATTACAACCAGAGGAAAAAACCTTCTCTATTAACAAAAAATTGGCTACAACCAATATTATTACCCAAAGCCGCAATGTAAATATTGTGTATTTTGTACCTAACGACCTCGACACGCTTGCGGGTTACAGAAAAAGATTGAGCGATCTTTTACTATGGACACAGGATTGGTACAAACAAGAAATGAACCGCAATGGTTATGGCAACAAAACATTCGGTCTTGCAGATGATGGCGCAGGAAATGTAAAAATCCTAACCATTAGGGGAACGTTGCCAAAAGCCAGTTACCCATACTCGGGAGGTAGCGGCGCAGTTGCAAGCGAAGTAAATGCTTATTTTGCTGCGCACCCGGCAGATAAAACCAGCGAGCATACTTTAATTATTATCCCAAGGTATTCTATCGGTTCGAATGGTACACCAAGTGGAGGCCCGTTTTATGGTACCGGCAAATGGTGTTACGCCTTAGATTATGAAGAAATGGACATTGTAAACCTTGGCTTAACCACTACAGTAGGTAACCGCTTCAGTGTTTGGTTTGGCGGTATGGTTCATGAGCTCGGTCATGGATTAAATCTACCACACAACAGACAAAAAGTTTCTGAAAATTCAACCTTAGGTATGGCATTAATGTGGGGTGGTAATGGAACTTTAGGTAAAAGTCCTACTTTTTTAACGGCTGCCGATGCGGCTATTTTAAATGCCAATCAGGTTTTCAACAATAATGCCACTACCTATTATGGCTCGGTAACGAGTAGTATTAATAAAATATATGCCAGCTACTCGAGTACATTGGCATCGATTGTGGTATCAGGAAAATTTACGTCAACAGGTAACGTAACGAGTATTCTGTATTATAACGACCCAAATGTAAACAATGAAGGTACTGGTGTAAATAAAGATTATAATGCCATTACCTGGGAATCGAAAAAGATAGGTACAGATAGTTTTAGAGTGGTAATGCCAATTGCCGATCTACAAGAAAAAGCTGATGGTATTCCGTACGAACTGAAAGTTAAATTGGTGCACGACAATGGAACGGTAACCGAACAGATTTATGCATATACTTTTTCGGGAGGCTTACCTGTACTTAACTTCTCAACCAAAAATGAGTTAAGCAAAACAGGTTGGACCATCAATTCATTTAGTTCAGAAGAAAGCTCTGATGGTAAGGCAACCAGTTTGATTGATGGCAATACTACTACCATTTGGCATTCGCGTTGGAGAACATCGGCTACTTCATATCCTCACAATGTGGTAATTAAGGTAGGAACGACTTCAAAAACAGCTAGTGGTGTTAGTTTATTACAACGCAGTAGCTTAAGCAGAGCGGTTAAAGATTTCGAAATCTTAACCAGTACTGATGGTATCAATTTCACCTCACGAGGTGACTATGTGGCAAAAAACATTAGTGGGGTGCAATACTTTGATTTTGCTTCGGCACAAACTTTCCTCTATTATAAAATCATTGCCAAATCTGCGCACGATGGCCAACAATTTGCAAGCCTGGCAGAAATGGGATTATACTAGATTTTCAAAACCAAACAACAAAAAAAGGTCCCGATTTACATCGGGACCTTTTTTAAATATGATTATCGCCTAAGCGAAAATTTCTATTTTACTGCATCAATCACAGCTTTGAAAGCTTCTGGGTGATTCATTGCTAAATCAGCCAATACTTTACGGTTTAAACCGATTTCTTTAGAAGCTAGTTTACCGATTAATTGAGAGTAAGAAATACCGTGCTGACGAGCACCCGCATTAATACGTTGGATCCATAATCCACGGAATTCTCTTTTCTTAACTTTACGGTCACGGTATGCATATTGCAAACCTTTTTCTACTGTGTTTTTAGCAACAGTATAAACCTTACTTCTTGCTCCCCAATAGCCTTTGGCTAGATTAAGGATTTTTTTTCTTCTTCTTCTCGAAGCTACTGCGTTTACCGAACGTGGCATGTTGTTGTTGTTTTTTGGCAAGCGGCGTTCCGTTTAACCGGAAACTTAAAGCCTGATACCTGGTGAAATTAATAAATTACTTTCCGATGCAAAGCATACGTTTAACGTTACCTGAATCTGCATCACTTACGATACTAGCATTTCCAAGCGCACGTTTACGTTTAGTACTCATCTTTGTTAAGATGTGACTTTTGTATGCGTTGTTTCTTTTGATTTTACCTGTTCCAGTAAGCGAAAAACGCTTTTTAGCACTGGAATTGGTTTTCATTTTTGGCATAACCTGTTTTTTAATTTATAAACCTATTTTTATTTTTTTGCTACTTTAGGCGCAACTGTTAGGAACATACGTTTACCTTCTAACTTAGGTAATAACTCTACTTTTCCTACATCTTCTAAAGCCTGAGCGAATTTTAACAATAAAATTTCTCCCTGCTCTTTGTAAACAATTGCTCTACCTTTAAAATGCACGTAAGCCCTAACCTTCTCACCGTTCTCTAAAAAACTTACTGCGTGCTTCAATTTAAACTGGAAATCGTGGTCGTTGGTATTAGGACCGAAACGGATCTCCTTAATTACAGTTTGTTTAGCATTAGATTTAATTTCTTTTTGCTTTTTCTTTTGTTCGTAAACAAATTTACTGTAATCGATAATTCTACAAACTGGTGGTACGGCATTTGGAGATATTTCTACCAAATCCAATTCCAGTTCATCAGCAAGCGCCAAAGCTTTTGCCAAAGGATAAATCCCCGGTTCAACATTATCGCCAGCTAAACGCACTTCGGGCGATTTTATATACTGATTAATGTTATGCTCTGCTTCTTTTTTCTTAAAAGGTGGACGTGGTCCCCTGTTAAATCCTGGTCTTCCTAATGCCAAATTTGTACTATTTTAATTTAAACTGTTATTTCTTTTCTTAATAAATTGTTGAACTCTTCCAAGGTCATTTCGCCTAAATCTCCCTCGCCATGTTTACGCACAGAAACTTTTCCTTCTGCCATTTCCTTATCACCGATGATGAGCATGTATGGGATCTTTTTAACTTCCGAATCGCGTATTTTGCGTCCGATTTTCTCATCACGAAAGTCAATCAGCCCGCGAATATCGGAATTATTTAGTTCATCTAAAACTTTTTTCGCATATTCTTCATATTTTTCTGAAATAGGGAGAATAATAAACTGCTCCGGACTTAACCATAACGGGAAGTTTCCGGCACAATGCTCGATCAAAACAGCAATAAATCTTTCCAATGAACCAAATGGTGCACGGTGGATCATTACTGGTCTGTGTTTCTGGTTATCACTACCAGTATACTCTAGTTCGAAACGCTCTGGCAAGTTGTAATCTACCTGAATGGTACCCAATTGCCATTTTCTACCTAAAGCATCTTTCACCATAAAATCGAGCTTAGGACCATAGAAGGCGGCTTCACCATATTCTACAACAGTATTTAAGCCTTTTTCTGCAGCTGCTTCGATAATGGCATTCTCAGATAGTCTCCAATTTTCGTCAGAACCAATGTATTTCGATTTATTTTCTGGATCTCTTAAGGAAATTTGAGCAGTATAGCTATCAAAACCTAACGATTTAAATACGTAAAGCACTAAATCAATAACTTTTTTAAACTCTTCTTTCACTTGTTCTGGCATACAGAATAAGTGTGCATCATCCTGAGTAAAGCCACGCACGCGGGTTAAACCGTGTAATTCGCCACTTTGTTCGTAACGGTAAACAGTACCAAACTCTGCAAAACGAACAGGAAGATCTTTGTAAGAACGTGGTTTTGTTTTGTAAATCTCACAGTGGTGTGGGCAGTTCATTGGTTTTAAGAAGAACTCCTCTCCTTCTTGTGGCGTTTTAATCGGCTGGAAAGAATCTTTACCGTATTTCTCCCAGTGACCTGAGGTTACATATAAATTTTTATGACCAATATGCGGAGTTACTACTTGCTCGTAACCTGCTTTAGCCTGTGCTTTAGTTAAAAAATTAACCAAACGTTCGCGCAAAGCAGTTCCTTTAGGCAACCATAAAGGTAAGCCCATTCCTACTTTTTCTGAGAAAGCAAATAGCTCTAACTCTTTTCCTAATTTACGGTGATCGCGTTTTTTTGCTTCCTCAATCATTAAAAGATATTCAGTAAGCTCGCTCGCCTTAGGAAAAGTTACACCGTATATACGGGTTAACTGTTTTTTGGTTTCATCGCCACGCCAGTAAGCACCAGCCACATTCATCAGTTTTACTGCCTTAACAAAACCAGTATTCGGAATATGTGGACCACGGCATAAATCAGTAAATGAGCCTTGGGTATAGAAAGTAATTTTACCATCTTCCAAGCCATCAATTAGATCCAATTTGTATTCATCGCCTTTTTCGGTGAAATACTTAACTGCATCAGCTTTGCTTACACTTTCGCGAACAAAAGTCTCCTTTTGTTTGGCCAGTTCGATCATTTTGGTTTCGATGGCTTTGAAATCGTCCGACGAAAATTCGCGGTCGCCAAAGTCTACGTCATAATAAAACCCAGTTTCGATAGCCGGACCGATACCGAATTTGGTACCTGGATAAAGCGCCTCTAAAGCCTCAGCCATTAAGTGAGCAGATGAGTGCCAGAAAGTCGATTTTCCCGCAGTATCATTCCAGGTCAATAATTTCACTGATGAATCAGATTCGATTGGTCTTGTTGAATCCCAAACCTCGCCATTAACCTCAGCGGCTAATACGTTACGGGCTAAACCCTCAGAAATTGACAATGCAATTTGGTGGGCAGAAGTGCCCTTTTCGTACTGACGGACAGAACCGTCAGGTAAAGTAATGTTAATCATCTACAACTATGATTTAATTTTTTATAAAATGTTAGTAAAGATCACCTACAATGTGATTTTATTTTGTGCAAAGGTAGGTATTTTTTTGAGAAAAAGCGAGATAAAAGATGCCACGGAGGCACGGATTAACACGGAGATTATATTTATGTTAGTGGATTGAATGCAATATTTTACTGTCCACTCTCATTTGGCCTTTCCTACTTCCTTGATATCTATGTTTCCGTGGCAAAAAATAGAGCATACTACCAAGCTTCGTGCTTGCACCAATGATCTATAAAAATTTAGTCTTCAAATATTTACGCAATGGGATATCAACAAACTTCATGATTAGATAAGCCAATAACACCAACAAGGTTACCGAAACCGGGATAACCACCCATAAGGTTGACATTGCAGGTTTAACCACGGCAACATAAGTTAGAAATACCCATACGAAGGGATAATGTGTCATATAAAGTGGATAGGATATTTCTCCAGATAGTGTACGCAGTTTTTTTAAAGGTTCGCTAACTACTGCTCCGGCACCTAAAGCCACTAAAAGCGGGAAATAAAACAATACAATTATGGGTTCGGTAATCCAGTTATAAGCATCTGCATAAGGAAAAAGAAAGGCCACTAGCAAGAGTAGACTCACGCCCAGGAAGCCAAGCTTATTTTTAATGATCCAGTTGAAACGATAAACCAACATCCCTGCTGAAAAAGAATAAAGTACCCTCACACCACCGTCCCAAAAGTTTTGTCCACCCCAGCCGCCACTTAAATTTGCATTGGGAACCTTCCAGGCGACATAACAGATGCAGGCTGCTCCAGTAAAAACTAATGCAGCCAACATTTTTTTATTCAATTTGTAAAGCACGAGGATGTAAAAAATATTCGCAACATATTCCCAAAACAAAGACCATGCTGGTGCATTTAAACAGAATAGATTGGTATAACGCTCTGGCATAACCGGATATGGAATCAAAAACGCGGATGCTAAAAACATCAACAGTGTTTTCCCGAAGCCATAAACTGCATAAAAATCACTATAAGGATCGAACAGAAAGGTTAACAGCCCTAAAATTGAACCGATAATTACAAGAGGATGCAAACGGATCAACCTTAGTTTAAAAAACTGCATTAATCCAATATTTTCTGCACGTGTATCGTAAGCGTAGGCAATTACAAAACCTGATAAACAGAAAAAGAAATCGACCGCCAGAAATCCATGGGAGAGAAAATTTTTGTTATAATCGGTAATCGCAATTTCCATGAAATGATATATCACTACCACTACAGCGGCTACGCCTCTTAATCCATCTAAAATTTCGAAATGCTGTTTAGTTGCTAATAGGTTACTTTCTTTCTGTGTTGTAATCACTCTGGTTAGGTTTTAATTAATCCCAATAATAGTTATTCTAATTTTAGCTGCAAAAAGTAAAACCAAGCCTTTCAAAAATGATACAAAAAAAAAGCCCCGACAGCTTATGCTTTCAGGGCCTGATAAAATAATTATGGTCGTAATTTATGTAAAGACATCCGAAGTTAGCACAAGGCACAGGCCCGGGCAAAACTTCGGATATCTAGCAATGAAACTCAATTAATTCATTCCAAAAGATCTAACCTGACCGCCACCACCTGGTCTATTTTGTCTAAAACGTTTCATCATGGTCTCCATTTTAGTCTTGTACTCTTCAGCAGTAATTAATTTTGATTTTTTAGGCGCAGTTACATCTTTCGAACTTACATTTCTATATTCAATGCTTTTAGCAATTGAGCTGCTACCTCTACCTTCAATAGCTAAAACAGCACCTTCTGTCCACATATTTGGGTTTGGAGAAAAATCGAAGCCTAAATCTTTTGTATACCAGATTTTCGTTTCTTCTACCACGTTTTTATCCATATCCAAAATTTTGATGGCTCTTGTTGATTTTACAATTGCCTGATGGCACGTAAAACCTAATATCTGTTTAGTAGAATCAGTTTTAACTACTTCTATTGTTGGTGCTGGAGCAGGTTTTGCTTTCGTGGTATCATTAGCATTACCTCCACCAATTCTGAATGAGCTAATCGGACCAGAAGTAGCTAAAGTTAATTTACTCGGCATATAATAAGTCGTATCGTTTAAGTCGAAAACTTCTGTTAAGCTTTTGTCGGCAAAAACATAATAATACTCACGGTTACCACCGCCACCGCCAAAACGCATCATCATACGTCCCATACCTCCTCCTCCGCCGCCAGCTCCGTTGCTATCTTCAGTTTCTTCAACTGGCATGTAACTGGCATTTGTAGCTGTAAACAATAACTCGAAATTACTTTTGCTGGTAGAAGGCATTCTGGCTTTCATTTGATCGGTTAGCTGGATACCACTTGCCGAAGCCATGGCTGCCGGATCAATAATATTTTCAAATTGTATTGCTCCCGAAGTTTTTTTCTGCTGCGCATTTGCAAAGCTTGCCATTGATAAAATTCCTAGTAAAGTGAAGATTATTTTTTTCATTACGATTTTGTTTTGTTTGTTAGATACGAAAGCCTTAAAAAGGTTTAACAAAGGTATTATAGATTGTAACGTAAAACATGTTAAATTGTGTTAAAATCAATAGCCGGATTGGATTAACAAGATTTTTAAAGGCAGATGTAATTTATTTTTTACAATTAAGATTGTTTTTTTGAAAAGCAATTACAGTGGTTCTTAGGTTGCGGTAGTCCTGCCCTCTGCTTAATCCCGATAGAATAGACCGTTTAATTTAAAATTGATCATTAAATCGGGATAACGCTGACGGTCAGGTTTATTTAACAAAGAGCGGTGCAAATAACCACAAAACCTTCCAGGTTTGGGAGGTCGTCACCCTGATCCGATAACTATCGGATTTATCTCAGGGTCTTACTTGCCCTTGAGATGCTGAAACAGCCACAGAATAAGGGTTATTATATCGTTTGATAGCACTACGATTTAAGCTGATCTAAACCCGATAATAGCGGAATGCTCCCGATTTTTCCATCGGAGCAGAAGCGAGAGCGGGTCTGCTCTAACCAACAGGCTTCTGCAACTGCTTTCCGAAAAACAATATCTATAAATTGGCTTGTGGCTATCAGTCGTGGTATAGGCATTGCATTAGCAATTTAGCTACAAAATTTAATACTTCAAATCTGAGCATCTTTTTTTTTAGAAAAGCAATACCAGTAGTTCTTAGGAGGCTGTAGTCCCGCCCTTTGCTTAATCCCGATAGAAGCTCTGTAAATTGAAATTGAGACTAAAATCGGGATAACGCTGTCGGTCGGGTTTATTTCATCCTTGATAGCATTACTATTTATGCCACATAAACCCGATCATAGCGGAATGCTCCCGATTTTTTCATCGGAGCAGAAGCGAGAGCGGGATTGCTCTAACCCACTGGCTTCTGCAACTGCTTTCCAAAATAAATTTAAGATTTAACCATCTCCAGTGTTACTTCCTCAAAAAGCTAAAGGTGGTGGCTAATATTCTGTACTTTCTAACCAGCCATTACACAATACATCAGCAATATGCATGGTTTTGATCGGTAAATTATTTTTCTCGATATAGCCTTGAAGATGTAAAAGGCAGGATAAATCTGTTGAAATGATATAATCTGCCTGTTGTGCCAAGGCATGATTAACTTTCTGCTCTGCCATTGCAGATGAAATAGCATCAAACTTAACTGCGAAGGTTCCGCCAAAGCCACAACACATATCCGTATCTTCCATTTCGATCATTTCTAAACCATGTACTTTCGAAAGCAACAGGCGTGGTTCATCTTTGATTTTACATTCGCGTAAGGCGCTACACGAATCGTGGTAAACAGCTTTTCCTTCTAACTCGGCTCCAAAATAATCTCTTTTGGCTACGTTTATCAGAAAATCAGAAAGCTCCCATATATTCGATTGCAAATTCCGGCATTTGTTGTGCACAATGGTATTGGTAAACAGATCGTTATAACCACCTTTTATCATCCCAACGCACGATGCCGAAGGCGCAACAACATAGGTATTTTCGGTAAAATCGTTCAGAAATTTCGTACCTACCTCCTTCGCTTCATCCCAATAACCCGCATTGTATGCAGGTTGACCACAACAGGTTTGTTTTGAATTGTAGGTTACGTCACATCCCGATTTTTCTAATAACCTTAAGGTATTAAAAGCGGTTTCCGGATAGAGCTGATCTACAAAACAAGGCACAAATAATTCTACTTTCATAATATTCTTAACGACTGCAAACTTACAATTTTAGCGATTCTTTATGTTGGTTTTTTCTTAGAAGCACTAAAAGAACTAATCCAACAATAAAAAATGATGCCAAAGCAATAATTGAGTAGCGAATATTTCCAGTTAAATCTTCGATGTAAGCAAAACTGAAAAGGCCAATTACAATCGCCAATTTCTCTGTTACATCATAAAAACTGAAAAATGAAGTGCTATCTTTTGTATCAACCGGTAAATATTTAGAATAAGTAGAGCGCGATAAAGATTGAATTCCACCCATAATTAAACCTACAATTGCAGCTAATGAATAAAATTGATATTCGTTGGTGATGTAATAACCGAAAACGCAACAGCCTATCCATACTACAACTACCATAATCAATACGTTTATATTCCCTATTTTTTTAGCTAGAAAAGACATGAGCATGGCGCCGGGAATAGCCACAAGCTGAATGATCAATATCACAGCAATCAATTTTGCTGTTCCTAGTTTTAACGTTTTTTCTGCAAAACCAGCAGCAGCAAGCATAATGGTTTGTACGCCCATGGAGTAGAAAAAGAAAGAAACTAAAAATCCTTTTAAAACTTTCATTTGTTTCACCTGCGCCCAAACTTTCGATAATTCACTAAAGCCATCTTTAAGAATATTCGTTTTAACCTTATCGTGCTGAGGTGTTCCATTCGGAAGTGCCGAAAAAGGAATCTGAGAGAAACCTATCCACCATACCCCAACCAATAAAAAAGATAATCTTGGCGGAAATGAGGCATCAGTAATACCAAACCATTCCGGTTTTAGCACAAACAGAAAACAAATCAGTTGGAGTAAAACTGAGCCAATATAACCATACGAAAAACCTTGTGCACTCACGCGATCTTGATGCTCTTCTGTGGCGATTTCTGGCAGGTAAGAATTACTAAACAACACCCCACCGATATAACCCATTGCTGCTATTGCAAACAAAATGATACCCATTTCGAGTGTATCTAATTTAAAGAAATATAAACCGATACAGGCCGCTCCACCAACATAGGTAAAGAATTTCATAAACGACTTCTTATTCCCCCTTCTATCTGCAATGGACGAAAGCATTGGCAACGCAAAAGCCATAATCAGATACGCAAACGATAAGGCGTAGTTGGAAAGTGAGGTATTTACAAAAGTTCTTCCAAAGAATTCCACTTTATCGCCATGTTCTTTAGTGGTGGTAATAATGGTATAATAAGCCGGAAAAATGGTAGAAGTGATGACTAAGTTATAGGCAGAGTTTGCCCAATCGAAGAATGCCCACGAACGGATGGTTTTCTTATTGTTTTTTGCTATCATTTATTTTTTCGCTTCGCGGAAGATTACACTGATTTTTGGATTGCACTGATTGACTACAAAACTAATACTTTATTGGTAACTTGACTGGCATTTTTCTCACATCTCACATCTCACATCTCACATCTCACATCTCACATCTCACATCTCACATCTCACATCTCACATCTCACATCTCACATCTCACATCTAAATATAATACTTCTTCCCATCAGTTTTAATCTTACCTGCATCTAATAATTCTCTAATGGTATCAATCCTTTCGGCTTCGGCGCCATTTTTAATATTTGTAACCAGATCATCAAGGCCTAAAGGCTGTTGTTGAAGCAAAGAAATAATCTCAAATTCAATTTTTTCATCCATTTGGTTCTCGTTCTCAGCCTTTTTCTCTGCAAGGCAAACATCGCAAACGCCGCATTTGGCTGCATTGTTTTCATCGAAATAATCAAGGAGTTGAACGCTCCTGCAGAAGTTTGATGAAGCATAACCTACCACAGCGTTAATCTGTTTATGGAGAATTTCTTTTCTCAGTGCCAGGTATTTCACATCCAGATCAAAATGGTCCATATCTACCCTCGGCCTAATATATTGCAATTGCGGCTGATCGGTTTGCTGGATGTAGGTTAGCAATTCGATATCCTGCAATTTATTAAGTAAGGCGATAATCTCTTTATACGACAATCCTGTTTTCTTCGCTAAATCGGCTTCATTTATCTTTACAAAACCATCAAAAGCACCACCATGCGAACGCAAAATCGTTTTTATAATACCATCGTAAGCCTTATTTTCAATCTGAAAACGATAAATATCTTCATGACTGGCAATAAACATCATTCTAGAAGGCAAAAAAACACTTTCAGATAACGTAAGATAGCCATCATGTTCTAAAAATTTCAGTGCGGAAATTGTTTTTAAAACACTAACATTAAACCGCTTACAGAAATCAGCGATATCAAAAGTAAAGGTTAAACCTTCACCTGCGCCAAAAGCTAATTGAAAATAATTGCCAAGGTAATGATAGGTTTTCCTGATTTCTTCTGGAGATGGAAAACTATCGAGGTATCTGGACTCTAAGCCCAAAACATCAGACTGATTGGCTAGAAGAACGGCGTAACTTCGTTTTTCATCACGCCCTGCCCTGCCTGCTTCCTGGTAATAAGCCTCTAAACTTTCTGGTAAATCTAAATGCACCACAAAACGGACATCAGCCTTATCAATCCCCATCCCGAAAGCATTGGTAGCCACCATGATACGGGTTTTATTGTTTTTCCATTCTTCCTGTTTCAGGAAGCGGGTATCACGCTCCAATCCGGCATGGTAAAAATCGGATTTAATCCCATTCCTGTTGATAAAATTAGCCACTTCTGCAGTTTCCCTGCGGTTACGCACATACACCAGACCAGTACCTTTTACCTTCTGGCAGATATCAATCAGTTTTTTATATTTATCTTCATTACCGAAAACCACGTAGCTTAAATTACCCCTGGCAAAACTTTTAACAAAAACCTGCGGGTCTTTCATCTCAAGCTTCTCTACAATATCTTTCCGCACAAACTCAGTAGCCGTTGCAGTAAGTGCCATAACCGGAACATTCGGAAGGATTTCACGGAGTTTGGAAATCTGTTGGTAAGGCGGACGGAAATCGTAACCCCACTGCGAAATGCAATGCGCTTCATCTACCGCAATCAGGCTTACATTCATGTAGGAAATACGAACACGCACTAAATCAGACAATAAACGCTCTGGAGATAAATAGAGAAACTTGATTTTTCCGTAAATACAATTATCCAGCAGGATATCGATTTCACGTTTACCCATCCCGGCATAAATGGCAATGGCTTCAATTCCCTTCGATTTTAGGTTTTCTACTTGATCCTTCATCAGGGCAATTAACGGCGAAACTACAATACAAATCCCTTCTTTAACCAAAGCAGGAACTTGAAAACAGATCGATTTACCACCACCTGTTGGCAACAATGCTAAACTGTCTTTTCCTTCTAAAACCGAGGAAATAATATCTTCCTGTAAGGGCCTAAAAGCTTGATGTCCCCAATATTTTTGTAAAATCTCTATTGCTGTCATAAATCGGCGGTATCAAAACTATACATTTAATCCAAAATCGCCATTTATTATTACCAGAAATTGAAAAAATCATCTATAAAAGATTATTAACTTTGCTTAATAAGACAGGTACATGTTAGAAACGCAGTTTGCAGATGTTATTAGTTTAATTAAAAATGCCCGAACGGCTGCTTTAAAAACTGTAAATGCTGCACTAATAAATCTGTATTGGAATATTGGCGAGTATATCCACAATAAAGTCAAAAATGCCGAATGGGGACAATCTATAGTAAAGCAGCTGGCCGAGTTTTTATCAAAAAATGAACCAGATTTAAAGGGTTTTTCGGATAAGAATCTTTGGCGGATGAAACAGTTTTATGAAAGTTATAAAGATTATCCAAAACTCTCACCACTGGTGAGAGAAATTAGCTGGTCGCACAACCTAGCTATCTTTTCTCGATGCGGTAGTCCTGAAGCACGTGAATTTTATCTTAAACTATCTAAAAAAGAAAATTATTCTTTTAGAGAACTCGATCGCCAAATCTCAGCTGGTTTTTTTGAAAGATCAATTATAGGAAATACAAAACTCTCAACAGTGTTGAGAGAACTACATGACGAGTTAGAAAACAGCTTTAAGGATAGCTACGTATTTGAATTCCTTAATCTTCCAGAACCTCACAACGAAAGCGAGTTACAAAAAAGCTTAGTTATGGAAATGCGAAATTTCATTCTTGAACTCGGAAAAGACTTTTTGTTTATCAGTGAAGAATACAAAATACAGGTTGGCAACAGCGATTTCTATATCGATTTACTTTTTTACCATCGTGGCTTACAATGTTTAGTGGCAATTGAATTAAAGGTAGATAAATTTAAGCCTGAACATTTAGGACAATTAAATTTCTATTTAGAAGCATTAGATAGGGATGTAAAAAAATCAAACGAAAATCCAAGCATCGGAATTCTGCTTTGTAAGGATAAAGATAACGAAGTGGTAGAATACGCATTGAGCAGAAGTCTCTCCCCTACTTTGGTAGCCGAATATAAAACCCAGTTACCAGATAAAAAATTACTCCAAAGAAAAATACACGAATTGTTTAAATAATCATCCAATATAATAATGAAACACCTCTATTTTCTATCCGCTCTTTCCTTATTATTTTTCAGTTCAAATGCCCAAGAGAAGAAATGGGACATTGAAAAATACCAAGGCACAACAAAAAACTTCACTTTAAATACTGATGAAGGCACCTGGATGAATCTTGATGTAAGTGCTGACGGACAGGAAATTGCTTTTGATCTACTGGGCGATATCTACGTGATGCCCATCGCTGGTGGAGTAGCAAAACTAATTAGTGGTGGTATTGCATGGGACGTTCAACCCCGGTTTAGCCCGAACGGCAAATACATTTCTTACACCAGTGATAAAAGTGGTGGAGATAACATCTGGATTATGAACCGCGATGGCTCCGGCAAAAAACAGATTACTAAAGAAAGTTTCAGGCTGTTGAATAATGCCACCTGGATGCCCAATAGCGAATACGTAATTGCAAGAAAACACTTTACTGCAGGTCGCTCTTTAGGCGCCGGTGAAATGTGGATGTATAGTATAAACGGCGGTGATGGCGTACAACTAACCAAACGCAAAAACGATCAGCAAGATGCAGGCGAACCTAACGTTTCGCCAGATGGCAGATATGTTTACTTTAGCGAAGATGTAAGCCCTGGCCCTAATTTCGAATACAGTAAAGATCCAAACGGAACCATTTATGCCATCCGCCAGCTTGATTTAACTACAGGCAAATTAAATACCTTAATTAATGAACAGGGAGGCGCTTGTCGTCCGCAGGTTTCTCCAGATGGAAATTTAATTGCTTTTGTAAAACGTGTAAGGTTAAAATCTACTTTATATGTGCAGAATCTTAAAACGGGTGAAGAGTGGCCGATAAATGAAGATTTGTCTCACGATCAGCAGGAAACCTGGGCGATTTTCGGCGTTTATCCAAATTTTGCATGGACTCCAGATAGCAAAAGTATCGTATACTATGCAAAAGGAAAAATTAGAAAAACAGAAATCGTGACACTGATCAATACGACCATTCCTTTTCAGGCCAATACAATTCAAACAGTACAAAAAGCCTTACATTTTGAGCAACAGGTTTTCAGTAATGAGTTTTCGGCAAAAATGTTAAGACAATTAACAACTTCACCTGATGGAAAAATAATTGTTTTTAATGCAGCAGGATACTTATACAAACAAGAGTTGCCAGCGGGAACACCAGAAAGGTTAACCAATGGATTGGATTTCGAATTTGAACCCGCCTTTAGCCCTGATGGAAAATATGTTGTTTATACAACCTGGAGCGATGAATTACGAGGGGCAATAAAGCGGACGGACGTGAAATCGGGAAAAACCATTATGCTAACTGATGAAAAAGGTTTTTATTATTCTCCTCAATACTCAACAAAAGGTGATAAAATCGTTTTCAGAAAAGGAAGTGGTAACGATGTTTTAGGTTATAACTATGGCCGAGGAACAGGTATTTTTATGATGCCAGCAAATGGTGGTGCTAAAACTTTGATTTTAGATAATGGAATCCGCCCGCAGTTTAACAATACCGATACCCGCATTTATTTCCAGAGTTATGCTGACGGTAAAAAAGCATTAAAAAGTATCGACTTAAACGGTGCAAATGAAAGAACACACTTTACTTCTCAATATGCCAATCAGTTCGTTATTAGTCCAGATAATAAATGGATGGCGTTTAACGAATTATTTAACGTTTACATCACACCAATGATCAATATTGGTGCTGCACAGGATGCATCAGCAGGCAATAAAGCCATTCCGGCTACCAAAGTGACTACCGATGGTGGTACCTACCTTCAATGGAGTGCGGATAGCAAAAACCTGCATTGGACACTGGGACCGAAATATTTTACCATTGATGTAAATAATGCTTTCAACTTTGATGGAGCTACTCCTAAAACTGAAGCATCTTCTATCGACATCAATTTGACATTAAAGTCTGACATACCTGCCGGAATAGTGGCGCTGAAAGGCGCAAGGATTATTTCGATGAAAGGCGACGAAGTAATTGAAAATGGAACCATCATTACTGATGGAAATAAAATTACTGCAATAGGAAAAGCAGATGCGGTGACTATTCCAGCCAATGCAAAAGTAATTGATGTAAATGGCAAGACCATTATGCCAGGCATTGTTGATGTTCACGCCCACTTACGTACCAGTCCGGATGGAATTACACCTCAAAACGACTGGAGTTATATGGCCAATCTGGCTTTTGGTGTCACCACTTCGCACGATCCATCGAGCAATACCGAAATGGTTTTTAGCCAGAGCGAAATGCTTAAAGCCGGCAGAATGGTTGGTCCACGAGTTTATTCAACTGGTGGTATTTTATATGGTGCAGATGGCGATTTTAAAGTAGTAATTAATAGTTTAGACGATGCCTTGGCCAATTTACGCAGGTTAAAAGCAGTTGGGGCCTTTTCAGTAAAATCTTATAATCAACCACGCAGAGAGCAGCGTCAACAGATTTTAGAAGCAGCCAGACAGTTAAATATGGAAGTTGTACCTGAAGGTGGCTCAACCTTTTTCACTAACATGAATATGGTTGCCGATGGACATACCGGAATTGAACATAGTATTCCTGTTATACCAGTTTATAAAGATGTGACTACGCTTTGGAACAATACCGAAGTGGCTTATACACCTACTTTAATTGTGGCTTACGGGGGGCAATGGGGCGAAAATTATTGGTATGACAGAACCAATGTTTGGGAGAACGAAAAATTAATGACCTATACGCCCCGTTCGATTATTGATGCCAGAGCAAGACGGAGAACAACTTCTGAGTACAGCGATTACAACCATATCGATATCGCCAAAGCAACCAAACAGATCGCTGATGGTGGGACAAAAGTTAACCTCGGTGCACACGGACAGATTCAAGGGCTAGGTGCACACTGGGAGTTATGGATGTTTGTTCAGGGCGGTTTTACGCCATTACAGGCTATTAGGGCAGCAACCTTAAATGGTGCTAGCTATTTAGGCATGAATAAAGAAATTGGCTCACTGGAAGTTGGTAAACTGGCCGATATGGTGATTATGGATGCCAATCCTTTGGATGATATCCGCAACTCGGAGAAAATTAAATATGTAATGATTAACGGGCGGCTTTATGATAGCGCTACTTTAAATGAAGTGGGAACCAGAGAAAAATTGCGGGGTAAATTATGGTTCGAAAATACCAGAGGAAACGGTTATATTGTTCCTACTACTGATTCAGAAACCTGGACATTTACTATTCCGCATTGTGATTAAAATTATTATAGCGTAATTGTTAAACTATTTTGATCCTATAAGAAATATGAGGGAATATAAGCTTAAATGATCTTATATTTTTTATATGGTCAAAAACAAGAATACGATAATCCTTTTTTTTAGCACTGATTGCAATGGCTTATATCAATTCTTCGTTGCAGTAATGAAGGACAGGAAATCGATCGTATCGTGGTTGCTGCTGATCTTAAATTCAATTATACTAATCGGTATCATTTATTTCCTGACGCATTTTAAAATGAAGATGTAGTGTTGACGCCAATTATTAATTAGTATTCGTCATCTCGACTGCAGCGTAGCGGAATGGAGAGATCTATCTAGACAGATTTCTCGACTTCGTTGCACTTCGCTCGAAATGACGATTTTATGATAAGAATTTATAAAACCAACAGGCCGTATTCTCTAAGCGTATTAATCGGTTTAGAGTACCAAAACAGCTCGAAATTTTCCATTTCACACTCAAAATCAGCTTTAACTTCTTGAAAAGTAAATACCTTTTCGTTTGAGATGGAAATTTTACCCAAAACAGCACTCAGCCACTCCCCTTCTTTTTTATTCGTCTGTAGGGTAAACGTTTCTTTTTTATCGTGAAAAGTAAGCGAAGCCATTTCCCAGCTATGCCCTTTTTTCGATTTGGTAAAATAATCGGTAGAAGGTTTTCCTCCTATCCACACTACTTTTGCAGTAGGTTTCGTATTAAACTGATCTGCATCATTCAAAGCCTTTTCAATAAAATCGGCAGTGATTTTAGTTCGCGGAATCTTAAAATCGAACCAATCTTGCAATTCGTAATCAAAACAGATGCCGTGCATAAAATTGAAAAGCGACTTTTTCAATCCAAAGCTGAATTTATTATGATCAATCCCTGTTTTATCCGTGTAATTGATATCATTATTAGCAAAAGTCCCAATCACTTCTGTGTCTTTTACCACCCCAAATTTTTCTGGATACATGCCTACAGGGCTATGTGCAGTCATGGCAAACTGGTGCCAAAATCCAGATTGTAATATTCCAGCTTCGAACAGCTGGCGCACCATTTCTAAACTATCGATCGTTTCCTGTACCGTTTGTGTAGGGTAGCCATACATTAAATAAGCATGTACCATAATACCAGCTTCGGTAAAATTGCGTGTAACCTTAGCCACTTGTTCTACGGTTACCCCTTTATCGATCAGTTTTAACAAACGATCTGATGCCACTTCTAATCCTCCTGAAACCGCAATACAACCTGATGCTTTTAACAATAGACATAGATCTTTTGTAAAACTCTTTTCAAAACGGATGTTGGTCCACCAGGTAACGGCTAATTTTCTTCTGATAATTTCTAAAGCTACCTCACGCATTAATGCAGGTGGTGCAGCTTCATCAACAAAGTGAAAACCATTTTGCCCTGTTTTCTCATAAAGATCTTCTATCCGATCTACAATCAACCTAGCTGCAACAGGTTCGTAAACCTTAATATAATCAAGCGAAATATCGCAGAATGTGCATTTGCCCCAATAACATCCATGCGCCATGGTGAGTTTGTTCCAACGTCCATCACTCCACATGCGGTGCATTGGATTTACAATTTCAATTACAGAAATATATTTATCCAATAATAAGCCAGTGTAATCTGGCGTACCTACATCAGCCTGTTTATAATCGTTTCTGAAAGCATCGTTACGGTAAACTACTTTACCATTTTCAAGCAAAAAAGTTCTTTTATAAAAATGAACCTCAGCTGGAACAGGATGTGTAATGTTTTGGTATAAGAGCTCTATCGGCAGTTCGCCGTCATCTAAAGTGATGTAATCAAAGAACTCAAAAACCCTTGCATCTGATAATGACCTTAACTCGGTGTTCGGAAAACCACCGCCCATAGAAATTTTAATTCCTGGATAATTGGCCTTTATCCATTGCGCACAGCGGAAAGCACTATATAAATTGCCTGGAAAAGGAACAGAAATCAGGAATAATTTGGGCTGAAGGATTTCAATTTTCGCTTTTAAAACCGAAATCAGAATGTGATCAATGTAGGTTGGTTCTTTCAGCAAAGCACCGTACAACTCATCAAAAGAGTTTGCGCTTCTACCCAAACGTTCTGCATAACGGCTAAAACCAAAATTTTCATCGATACATTCTACAATATAATCAGATATATCTTCGAGATAAAGCGTAGCAAGGTGTTTAGCTTTATCTTGCGTACCCATGGCACCAAAAGCCCAATCTAACTCTTCTAATTGCGAAAATCGCGAAGCTTGCGGAAGAAAATCGTCGCTACAGATCTGCAAAGCCAAAGTTGGATTCTTTCCTTGTAAAAATGAAATTACAGCATCGATTGTTTTTAGATATTCATCCTGTAAAGCAAAAATACGTTTAGCATTGTCACTTTTGAGGTTTCTATTGTCAACAATTGAACTATGCGCAGTGTGACTGAATAAATCTTGAAGTCCTTTTTTAGAAAATAATTTTAAAATTACCTCAATGCCTAAATCGGCCTGTGTAGCACTTATATTTTTGGTATTCAGAAAACCTTTTATATACGCCGTTGCTGGATATGGAGTATTCAGTTGGGTAAAGGGTGGCGTAATGGCAAATATTTCGGTTTTCAAAAGGAATTGTTTTTTCTGCAAAAGTACGGGAATTTTTATACAGTCGTCACCTTGAATTTATTTCAGGGTCTATTTTTCGAAAGAAATGCTCATCCCGATGTAAAATCTGCGACGGCATAATGAGTCGTGAGATATAATTCAATTAAACTAAAATGCCAATTAAAACGTTTTCTAATTAAATGAAAGTTTTTTGTTTCTACATCCTGATGCTCTGTGCGCAAATCAGCTTTGCGCAAAAAACATTTGTATTCCCTAAAATTAAAGCACAAGGATCTTCTGCTCAACAGTTTACCCCAGCCAACTGGACTGTTATCGATCAGGTTTATGGAGATTTAAACAACGATGCTTCAGACGATTTAGCAGTAGTTTTCGAGTTTAATAAATCTATCGACGAAACCCGTGTTTACGGCGATAATAATACAGATATTATAAAAGAAACACAAAAACCGAGGATACTGGCTATTTTTTTTAAAGATAAATTAACAGGAACTTTTAGTTTATCCACACAAAACAACGATTTCATTTTACGTTCGGAAGAAGGTGGAAAATTAGGTGATCCATTACAGCAGATTGCAATTAAAGACCAACAACTCTATCTGCGTTTTCAGGGTGGTTCTGAATGGCGCTGGGAATTGGGCTATACTTTTAAATTCGAGAATAAAGACTGGTTTTTAACAAGTGCGATAAACCTGTACTTTAACCAGAACAGTGGTGATATGACAGAAAGGGTTTACGATTTCAAAACGCGTGAGTTATTTACCACCGTTGGTAATCTGCATAGAAGAGATATTTCGAACCGGAGGACAAGTGAGGTTTTGTATTTTTCGCAACTTAGAACTTTTAAAACCTTTAAAAAACCATGGGCGTGGGAAGTAATGCCTAATGTTTATTTGTAGGGTCTAAACCTACCAGGTTTTCGAAACCTGATAGGTTTAATAGACTGGGCTACAAGTTCTTCGCTATTACAAAACCGCTTGCCCAGGCCCATTGAAAATTATAGCCCCCCAGCCAACCTGTAACATCCAAGCACTCGCCGCCAAAAAACAGGTTCGGAATCTTTTTGCACTCCAAAGTTTTAGAGGATATCTCATTGGTATCAATTCCACCACGCATTACTTCAGCTTTATCGTAACCTTTATCGCCTGCTGGTTTAACTTTAAAATGGTGGATAGTTTGTTCAATTAAATCGATCTCTGCCTTTGTTAATGCAGCAACAGGTTTACTTAAAGGCAAAAACTTCCCTAAAGCATCGGTAAACTTTTTGGTATACATCCGGTTCAACAGCGTTGATAATAAAGTTTTACCATTTGTTTTCCTTTCTTCATCCAATAGTGCAACCATATTTTGATGTGGTAACAGATTCAGGTTAATGGTTTCACCCCTTCTCCAAAAAGAAGAAATTTGCAAAATGGCTGGGCCGCTTAATCCCCAATGGGTAAAAAGGATATTTTCTTCGAACGAGATTTCATCATTGCTTACCTCGCAAAAAACAGAATTGCCCGAAAGCTGTGCAAACCACTCTTCGTCTTTTCCAGTAATGGTTAATGGAACCAGAGCGGGTGCGGTTTCGATGATTTTTAAGTCGTGTTTTCTGGCAAAACGTAAGGCAAAATCAGTAGCACCCATCTTCGGGATCGGTAATCCTCCTGTAGCAATTACCAGCTTTTCTGCCGTTAAAACAACTGTTTTTCCATTCTTCTCATAACTTACTTTAAAACCTTCAGGTAATATTTCGATATCCTTTACATCGGCACTACACCTAATTTCCTGCCCGAAATCTTCACAAATGGAAGTAAAAACCTGAACAACATCCTTAGCATTCTTATCATCGGGAAATAATTGGCCTAAAGTTTTTTCTTTGCCCGCGATACCATAGGTTTCAAAAAAGCCAATGGTATCGTCAACCGTCCATTGCGTGAAAGCAGATTTGATAAAATGTGGATTTGCAGATATAAACTGCTCAGCTGATGCGAATTGGTTTGTATAGTTACAGCGACCACCGCCAGAAATCAAAATTTTGGAACCTGGTTTTTCGTTTTTTTCGAGCACAATTACTTTCTTACCCAGATAGCCTGCCTGCACTGCACACATCAATCCGCAAGCACCTGCACCAATAATTATTGCATCAGCATTCATCAATAAAATTTATTATGGTTACTTTTGCACAAAAGTAGCATTATTTTCAAGCGCATGGCAAAACAGATTAGCGAATTAAAATTAGGTATTTTAGGTGGCGGACAATTGGGCAGAATGCTCATTCAACAAGCAATTAATTATAATGTAACTACATTAGTTTTAGACCCAGATCCTGATGCGCCTTGTAAACATATCTCTAATTATTTCGAAAATGGATCGATTACCGATTTTGATACCGTTTACAACTTCGGGAAGAAAGCCGATATCATTACTATCGAAATTGAAAAAGTAAATATTGATGCACTTGAACAGCTCGAAAAGGAAGGTAAAAAGGTATTTCCTCAATCAAGAGTGATCCGTTTAATCCAGGATAAAGGCGTACAAAAACAGTTTTTCAAAGAAAACGATATCCCAACCTCTCCTTTCCAGATTGTAAATACGAAGGAAGACATGCAGAACAGTCCTTTCCATTTTCCATACATTTTGAAATTGAGAAAAGATGGTTACGATGGTAAAGGTGTAATAAAAATCAACAGTGCTGCCGATTTGGATAAAGCTTTTGATGCACCTTGTATTATTGAAAAACTGGTCGATTTTGAAAAAGAAGTTGCTGTAATTGTGGCCCGTAATGCCAATGGCGACATGAAAACTTTCCCTATGGTAGAAATGGAGTTTAATCCTGAAGCCAATTTGGTTGAGTTCTTGATTTCCCCATCAACTTTTGCAGAAAGCTTGCAACAAAAAGCAGAGAACATTGCCAAAAACATAGCTTCTGCAATGAACATTACGGGAATTTTAGCCGTAGAAATGTTTATATGTAAAGATGGCGAATTGCTGGTTAACGAGGTTGCTCCCCGCCCGCATAATAGCGGTCATCAAACCATAGAGGGTAATTATGTTTCTCAGTTCGAACAACATTTACGTTCTATTTATAATTTACCACTTGGCGACACCAGTAGCATTACCAATGCCATTATGATTAATATACTTGGCGAAAAAGGCTTTGAAGGTGTAGCAAAATATGAAAATCTAGAGAAAATATTAGCCATTGATGGTGTTTATGTCCATCTGTATGGAAAGAAATATACTAAACCCTTCCGCAAAATGGGACATGTAACGATTGTAGATATCGATAGGGAAAAAGCCATTGAAAAAGCAAGGTTTGTTCAAAAAACATTAAAAGTAATTGCATAGTCCCCTAGCCTCCTGAAGGGGGAACTAAAAGCAGGGTGGAAATGCAAAAAGTTTAAAAGAAGTTAAAAAAGAAATAAATAGATATGAGTGAAGGAAATTCAAGTTCGGCATTAGTTGGAATTATAATGGGAAGCAAATCTGACCTATCTGTTATGCAAGATGCTGCTGATGTATTAAAAGAATTTGGAATAAACTATGAAATTACGGTTGTTTCTGCCCACAGAACACCAGAACGTATGTTCAATTATGCCAAAGAAGCACAAGGCCGTGGCTTAAAAGTAATTATAGCCGGTGCTGGTGGTGCTGCTCACTTGCCAGGAATGGTGGCTTCTATTACCACATTACCTGTGATCGGTGTTCCGGTTAAATCATCTAATTCTATTGATGGCTGGGATAGTATTTTATCGATCTTACAAATGCCAAATGGTATTCCGGTTGCTACAGTAGCTTTAAATGCAGCTAAAAACGCAGGTTTATTGGCCACTCAGATTTTAGCTACAGCAGATGAATCTTTAACAGTTAAAATGCAGGCTTATAAAGATGAACTGAGAAGAAAAGTAGAAGAAAGCGCAGATAGTCTGGAGTCCTAAGTGGCAATGACCGACCAAAATGTATCGTTATTTCGAGCGGAGTGCAACGCAGCCGAGAAATCTGTTTCGATAGATCTCTCCATTCCGCTACGCTTCAGTCGAGATGACGACTACTTTATATAAAACTCACCCCCCCAACTCCAAACTAATTCAAACTCGGATCTACAGGAAAATTACTAATATGTGCATATTTTGGGCCTAAGTTTACAACCACATCCCGCCAAAGCTTTTCATCATCATTACTAAAAATGAGATCAGGATTAAAGCTATCACTTACCATCCAGGCATTCTGCTCTATTTCGCGATCTAACTGCCCATTATCCCAACCAGAATAGCCCATAAAAAATTTCACCTCATCAGCGCTTATGGCATTGGTATTTAAGAGGATTTTAAGTGTTTCAAAATTCCCGCCCCAATATAACCCATTCCCTATGGGTTCGCCACTCTGCAATTTATCATAACACCTATGGATAAAATGTAAGGTATCTGCAGCAACAGGTCCACCAAAATAAATGTAATTTTTCGCGTCCCACAAATCCTGTATTACATCATTCAGCATCAGATTACCTACCTGATTAAGGATATAACCTACAGTTCCATCATCACCATGTTCTGTTAACAGCACAACAGATCTTTTAAAATTCGGATCGGCCATAAAAGGTTCTGAGATGAGCAAGCGGCCAGTTTTTGGTTTTATATTGTTCAGCATGATGATAATCATTTGTTACACCGTAAAAGATGCCTATTTTTGTTAAATGCAAGTTACAAATGAATTTCTACAAAACCTGCGCCAAGATTACAAAAGCGCTTCGCTAGACGAATCTGACGTTGATCAAGACCCGATTATCCAGTTTAAAAAATGGTTTCAGCATGCTGTTGATGCCCAGATATATGAGCCCAATGTAATGACTTTGGCTACGGCAGATAAAGCTGGCCGACCAGATGCCCGTATTGTTTTACTTAAAGGTGTTGATACCGATGGATTTAGGTTCTTTACGAATTACCTTAGCGAAAAAGGAAAAGAGCTGAAACGAAACCCTTATGCGGCTTTGGTATTTTTCTGGCCTGAACTGGAAAGACAGGTCAGAATTGAAGGAACGGTAGAAAAATTAGATAAAGAAACTTCTGAAGAATATTTCAATACAAGACCTGTTGACAGTCAGATTGGCGCAGTTGCCTCACCTCAGAGTCAGGTTATTCCAAATAGAGTATTTTTAGAAGAAAAATTTGAAGAATTAAAAGCTAAAAGCGCAGATAAGGGCATCGCAAAACCAGCGCATTGGGGCGGTTATATTGTAAAACCGACTAGAATAGAGTTTTGGCAAGGAAGAAGAAGCAGATTACACGACAGGATAAATTTCGAGCTGATAAAAGGAAGTTGGACTAAAACCAGACTAGCACCGTAAGCTTAATATAAAACTATAGAGATCGGCTATCCAGCAAGATCTCTATTTTAACTAATCATTAACTAACCTAACTTTACTAGGAAGTGCCTTTATGAAAACGTCTTCATTTCTTCAATGTTGACGGTAATTTTCTATATTCTGTAAGCAAATCATTTGCTTTCTTGTTTTTGCTGATAGATCAAAAGTCCTCAAAAAAGACATTAAAATGAAGGAAGTATCGATGAATAATTGCTTTGTATCGATCAAAAAAAACCTAAATAATATTTAACGTCTCCTTTAACATTTTTTAACTATATAAATTTGTTAATCAGTATTTTATATATTAAAAATTAAAGTAAAATCTATTCAAATAATTTCAATATATAGCAAAAAAACCAGGCTCAAATATCATTCTGATCGGAATAAAATTTTAGCCTGGGTTAACTATGGGTTTTACATTTTTTAAGTAGCCTGGATTTTGAGTAATATTTGGATTAACATTAAGCTCATCAATTGGAATTGACCAAATGTACCTATAAGCAATTGCTGCTTTAGCCTCAGTTGTAACCGGCCTTAACACAGCATCCCAGTTAGAACCAGTCCGACTTAAAGCAGTTACCAGTATTTTAGCTGAATTTCCACTCCCATTGAAAAATATCACTAAAAAACAAAAAAAGCGCATAAAGACTAAATTACTTCAGAAACGGACAATTTGAGATTATTACTAATTAAAAAAATCGGTATTATATGTGCGTTTTATAATGAATAAAGATTGACTGAACTTAGTTGCAAATAAGTAAATTCGCTTTTTAAATCTATTAAATGATGAAACAAATCGCCGTTATAGGATCTGGCACCATGGGAAATGGCATTGCTCACACCTTTGCACAATTCAATTATCAAGTCAACCTGATCGACATCAATCAGTCTGCGTTGGATAAAGCCATACAAACCATTACCAAAAATCTAGACAGACAGGTTGCCAAAGGAACATTAACAGAAGTTCAGAAAGCTAAAACACTTAATAACATTACCACATATACCTCAACAAAGGATGGGGTTCAGCGTGCCGATTTAATTGTAGAGGCAGCTACCGAAAATATTGACTTAAAATTGAAAATTTTTAAGGATTTAGATGAATATGCTCCTATACATGCTATATTGGCTTCTAACACTTCTTCTATTTCCATTACGCAGATTGCTGCCGTAACTGGTAGAGGAGATAAAATAATCGGGATGCATTTTATGAATCCCGTTCCAGTAATGAAGTTGGTAGAGGTAATCAGAGGTTACGCCACCAGTGATGAAACAACCAGTACCATTATGTCGCTATCGCAAAGTTTGGAGAAAGTTCCTGTTGAGGTAAACGATTATCCGGGTTTTGTAGCCAACCGCATTTTAATGCCAATGATTAACGAGGCCATTTATACTTTGTACGAAGGCGTTGCAGGTGTTTACGAAATCGATACGGTAATGAAACTCGGAATGGCACACCCCATGGGGCCCTTACAGTTAGCCGATTTTATTGGTCTGGATGTTTGTTTGGCGATCTTAAAAGTATTGAACGATGGTTTTGGTAATCCTAAATACGCACCATGCCCTTTACTGGTAAACATGGTGGCAGCGGGTAAAAAAGGCGCTAAAACTGGCGAAGGTTTTTATAAATATACTGCGGGATCAAAAGATCTTATCGTTTCTGATAAATTTAAAAAATCCTAATTTTTTTAGCATTTAATTTTATATTTGCTGTATGAATGAGAATCTGGATCCTGAAGCAAGCAACCTAAGCCCTACCGATCGCGATATTGAAAGGGTTTTAAGGCCGCAGGCTTTTGAAGATTTTACGGGGCAGGAAAAAGTGATGGAAAACCTGAAAATTTTTGTTCAGGCGGCGAAACTCCGTGGCGAGGCTTTAGACCATGTTCTTTTACATGGCCCTCCGGGGTTAGGCAAAACTACACTTTCTCATATCATTGCCAATGAAATGGCTACGGGCATCAAAGTAACCTCTGGTCCGGTATTAGATAAACCTGGCGATTTAGCTGGTTTATTAACTGGCTTGGATGAAGGCGATATCCTTTTTATTGATGAGATCCACCGTTTATCACCCCTTGTTGAAGAGTACCTCTATTCTGCCATGGAGGATTTTAAGATCGATATTATGCTCGAAACTGGTCCGAATGCACGTTCCGTACAGATATCGCTTAATCCTTTTACGCTGGTTGGTGCAACTACGCGTTCCGGACTATTAACAGCTCCTTTAAGAGCCCGTTTCGGAATTAATGCCCGTTTGGCCTATTATGACGCAAAACTATTAACAACAATTGTACTGCGCTCATCTGAAATACTAAAAACACCGATCAGTGATGAAGGTGCCTATGAAATTGCACGCCGTAGCCGTGGTACACCACGTATAGCCAATGCACTTTTACGCAGAACCAGAGATTTTGCGCAGATTAAGGGAAATGGAAATATCGATACGGAAATAGCTCGGTATGCCTTAAATGCCCTGAATGTTGACGAACATGGATTAGATGAGATGGACAACAGGATTCTGGTTACCATTATCGATAAATTTAAAGGTGGCCCGGTAGGTTTAAAAACCATTGCAACGGCTGTTGGAGAAGATGAAGGCACCATTGAAGAGGTTTATGAACCGTTTTTGATCCAGGAGGGATATATCATGCGTACTTCACGTGGCCGCGAGGTTACCGAAGCCGCGTACAAACACTTAAAAAAGAACTATCCAGGGCAAACTGGGAAGTTGTTTTAATAGCATACATATTGGCGGTTCTTCATTCCCAACCCGATAGCTATCGGGTTAATTGGGGAATCTTAAAGCCTATTGCGTTAAGATTCCCACCTGCGTGGGAAAGACGATTTATGTTTAAGATTTCTTCATACAACCCAAACCCTTCTACTTCAGTTCGCAATGACGATCTGCTGAAAAAATAAAATCCTTTTGAACATTTGACTTCATTCTGTGTTCATTAAATACAAATCAAACATTATGAATATTGAATTACGTAAACTAACGCTCGAAGATTACGAAGATCTTAAAGAATCAATGCTCCAGGCTTATGACAGTATGGGTGGTTCCATCTGGCCAAAATCGAGTATCGCAAAACTTTTAAATATTTTCCCTGAAGGACAGCTCTGCATCGCTGTTGACGACAAAGTTGTGGCCTGTTCATTGGCCATTATTGTACAATATGATGAATACGGCGATCGGCACACCTATAAATTGATTACTGGTGATTACTCTTTTACAACACACGATCCCAATGGCGATACACTTTACGGCATCGAAATTTTCGTACACCCTGATTACCGTGGACTACGGTTAGGAAGAAGATTGTACGAGGCCAGGAAAGAACTCTGTGAAAGTCTTAACCTTAAAAGCATTATTGCAGGCGGCAGAATTCCCGGTTACCATCAATATGCAGAGCAGTTGAGTCCGAGGCAATATATAGACAAGGTAAAAGCGAAAGAAATTTACGACCCAACGCTTACTTTTCAGATTTCGAATGATTTTCACGTAAGAAAAGTATTAAAGAATTATTTACCTGGCGATAAAGAATCAAAAGAATATGCCACCTTAATTGAATGGAACAATATATACTACCAGGGAGTTGTTGCTTCAGCCCGTTCGGCAATGACCATCCGTTTAGGTTTGGTGCAATGGGAAATGCGCTTATTTCCAAATATGGATGCATTTTATGAGCAGGTAGAATTTTTTGTTGATGCACTGAGCGGATACAAATCGGATTTTATTATGTTCCCTGAGCTATTTAATACTCCTTTATTACAGCCTTACAACCACTTACCCGAAATTGAGGCTATGCGAAAACTAGCCGAAAAAACAGAAGAGATTGTACAGAAAATGCATGAATATGCGCTAAGTTATAATGTAAATATCATTACAGGTAGTATGCCATTATTGGAGGATGGAAAACTTTATAACGCTACCTACCTCTGCCACCGCACCGGTAAAATAGATGAATATAGAAAAATCCACATCACACCAAATGAGCAAAAATATTACGGCATGATCGGTGGCGATAAAGTTCAGGTTTTCGATACCGATTGTGGTAAAGTAGGTATCTTGATTTGTTATGACGTAGAATTCCCTGAATTGAGCCGCATATATGCCGATCAGGGTATGCAGATTTTATTTGTACCATTCCTAACCGATACGCAAAACGGTTATACACGTGTTCGCCATTGCGCACAGGCACGGGCAATAGAAAACGAATGTTATGTAGCCATTGCAGGCTGCGTAGGCAATTTACCTAAAGTAAACAACATGGACATCCAGTTTGCTCAATCGGCAGTTTTTACACCATCCGATTTTGCTTTTCCTACTAATGCAATTAAAGCCGAGGCTACACCGAATACGGAGATGGTACTGGTAGTAGATGTCGATCTGCATTTATTGGATGAGCTGCATCATTACGGAACCGTAAAGATTTTAAAAGACAGGCGGAAAGATCTCTACCAGATTAAACTTTTAAAAGAATAACAAAATAAAAAATGCCGGTCATATCATCTACCGGCATTTCATTTTTAACCTAAAGCTAATTATTTTCTCATCACAAACCATATAATCAAACCAATGATAATGGCTATTGGTAGCACCCATTTCAGAGCCTGCCCTGCGCCATTTTCATCTTTCTCAGTTACCGCAGGTTTTGCGGGTCCTGGATCTTCTTTATGACTTTCATAATCTTTTTCAATCGGTTTCGGAGCTGCTCCTGATTCCGTATGTTGTGGTTCTATGTTTTCCATATCTACTATGCTAAAAGTTCTCCTTCTTAGTTGATATCCAATTTGGATGAACCCTAATCAATTAATTTAGTTTCTATGTTTAGAACAAGTGATTAATGAAAATGTTTTAAATCCTAAGCCTTATCTTTGCAAATCGGTGTACAACAATTATGCAAAATATAGCCAGCTGATCAAAGATGAAGCCATGCGTTTAGGCTTTATGGCCTGTGGCATTTCCAAAGCTGAATTCCTTGAA
Organism: Pedobacter psychrodurus; assembly: GCF_004331735.1. Lineage (GTDB taxonomy): Bacteria > Bacteroidota > Bacteroidia > Sphingobacteriales > Sphingobacteriaceae > Pedobacter > Pedobacter psychrodurus. The sequence goes on along the minus strand of NZ_SJSO01000004.1, from coordinate 61,863 downwards.
GAAGAAGCGCCCAGACTGGAAAAATGGCTGAACAAAAACCATCATGGCGAAATGAAATACATGGAAAATTATTTCGATAAACGTCTAGATCCCAGATTACTGGTTGATGATGCTAAATCGGTAATCTCCTTGTCGTTAAACTATTATACCGAAGAAAAACAATCAGATCCCAATGCGCCTAAAATTTCTAAGTATGCTTACGGACAGGATTACCACACTGTAATAAAAGATAAACTAAAGGAACTCACTCATTTTATAGAAGAAAATATTGGAGAAGTTTCTGGAAGGGCGTTTGTAGATTCTGCTCCAGTTTTAGATCGTGCCTGGGCCAAAAAATCGGGGATTGGATGGATCGGTAAAAATTCTAACCTGATCAGTAAAACTGATGGTTCTTTTTTTTTCCTTGCCGAACTAATTGTTGACCTAGAGCTGGATTACGATCATCCGTATCAGGCCGATTACTGTGGAACTTGCACCCGCTGTTTGGATGCCTGCCCCACTGATGCTATTATTGCGCCACAGGTTGTAGATGGGACGAAATGCATCTCCTACCTCACCATTGAGCTCAAAAATGAAATCCCGAATGAGTTTAAAGATAAAATGAGTAACTGGATGTTTGGCTGCGATATCTGTCAGGATGTTTGCCCCTGGAACCGTTTCTCTAAAGCACACAATGAGGATGCCTTTAAACCCGAGAATGGATTACTGGATTTAAACGCAAAAGACCTAACCGAAATTACGGATGATGTTTTTAAAAAGGTTTTTAAGGGATCAGCAGTTAAGCGCACTAAATTTACGGGATTGAAAAGAAATATCGATTTTCTTAAACCTGAATAAATGAAAGGATTATCAGCATTTTTTTTATTGACTTTTACTTTCCTTTATACGAGCGCACAAGATCTTCATCTCAAGAAAAGAAAAAAGAATGCATTAGCTGGGAAAGAATTTGCGATGCTCATCAGTGATAGTAGCTTAAGCCTGTCGGATCGTGAAAAAATAATATTCAAAGAGATTAAAAAAGGCAATGTTCCTGATTTTTTACGGAAACTTGTAAAGATCGAAGTGGATTGGATAAGTGATCAAAAAACAAATCATATTAGTTACTACGTACTACCTGATTATTTTGCAATCGGGACCAACAACGATTTTTTTTATGTTCCAATGACGCCTATTTTAGCTCAGAAAGTTGCCAACCTAACTAAGTGCTCACTTCCCACCAAACTCTTGGTCGATCACATTTATAAAGAAGCAAAAATCAAGTTGGCTCCTCAACCTATTCTACCAACTAAAGAAATGACAACTGTACGAGTTTTTATTGCACACACAGATTCTATACTTAAGCAGCTTACTCCACTCTTGGCTAGCCATCACTTAGGAGAACTAACCGCAGGAAATAAAAAAGACATTATTATTTCAAATAAGATTTATGGAGAATCAACGTCCAGGGTGGTCATTTATGGTTGGCATAAATTAGACGGAAAAGCCATTCAACCGGTATTCAACAAACACACCAACACCTGGGCTGATTACAGTCACGGCATTAGATTAATCCAAAACAGTATTTATATCAATCAAAAAAAAACATCTCTTAAAAAAGCTTTAGGAGATGTTGAATTCTGTAATGTTTTTAGTGATGAAGGTAGGATTGATAACCCTTACTATCCTATATTTAAATCTTATTAATTCAATCTATCGGTCGGTGTCTCAACGACAGAAATCCAATATGTTAACACAATCGGTAAGTAAAAAGAAATATTCTTTTTGGTTGGTGAGACACCAACCAATAGAATTCTTGTTAGTTCACCGAAAAACTATTGTCACTTTTAACCTTATCTGGCGTATGTGGATTTCCCATCATTACTTTAGATAACTTTTTAGTAGTTTTTATATTGATTTTAACCTGTTGGTCACCTTTTTCCCAAACCCCAATGGTACTGTGGTTTTTCTCTACAGAACCATCATCATAAGTTAAGGTTAAATCAATTGGCATAGCTTTAACACTTTTATTCTCCACAACAACTGCGTATCCATCTGAAGTTTTATCTACCCCCTTTATAGCCATATCGGTAACACCATCCTCAAAAAACCAGGCTTTCCAAAACCAGTTTAAATTTTTACCACTCCCCTCATTCATACTATTAAAGAAATCGTAGGGCATTGGATGTTTGCCATTCCAATTTTGAATGTAAGTGTGTAAAGCTTTGGTAAACAATTCATCTCCCAGATAATCCTTAACATACAAATAAGCTAAACCAGGTTTAGGGTAAGAGTTGGTAAATGATCCTGATCCTTTTAAATCAGGCGTTAATGTCATAATCGGAGTATCGTCTTTCCCACCAGAAGAAGAAGCGGTAGGCTGAACGCCATATTCGTCTACAATGGTAGCATCAATCATCGGTGATATTAGCCACTCCCCAATAGTTGCCCAACCTTCATCCATCCAGCCATATTTGGTTTCGTTTATACCCATATAAAATGGAAACATGGTATGGAAAATTTCATGATCAGTTAAAGTAATGGCATCAACCCTATTATCGACAGGATTGTCGTTTACCATCATTGGATATTCCATCTGGTCTAAACCATCAAATATGGTTTCATGGCTATAAGGGAAAGGCCATTTCGGAAAAGTATAACTCATGGCTTCTACCGTTTTACGGGCAAAATCGATCACTTCATAATAATCTTTATGTTTTGGGTTAAAAACAGCATCCACACGGGTTCTTCTTTTCGTTTTAGGATCAACCACTAAACTGCTCGATTTCCATAAATAATGATCACTCAAAGCAAATACAAAATCGGTTACATTTTTAGCTTCGAACTTAAAAGTGTTAAAAGCATTAGGCTGTGTTACTTTTTTATCGGCTAAATCTTTATCTGTAATCACATCAATTACAGCATCGTTTTTTTCTGCAGATAACATTCTGGAAACAATATCTTTCTGAAATACTTCTGAAGGGTTTTTCAGATCTCCTGTTGCCCAAATACCATAACCACCTGGAACCGTAATTGAAGCCTTAAATTGATCAAAGTCATTATAAAACTCTTCGGCACCGGTATAAGGAAATTTATTCCATTCATCTACATCATCATAAACCGCAATACGTGGAAAAAAGTAAGCCACAAAATGCGAACCTTCATCAACCTGCCCTGTACGCATATGCGATCCTTTATTTAAAGTATAGCTATAATCGATAGAAAAGCTAATGGTTTTGCCCGGTAAAACCGCCGGAACGTTAACGGTCATATTTGTTCCATCAATTTTAAAATCGGCGATTGGCTTTCCGTTCGCTACCATTTTTTCAATAGCAACCCCATCACCAAGATCAGATTCTGCCAATTTTGATTTTCTTGGTGTTCCCTTTTTGTACAGATTTGGATAAAGCTTAAACCAGATCTCGTTTAGTGTATCAGGGCTATTATTAGTATAAGTTACCTGAACCTTACCTTTTAACAACCTGCTGGTAGGATTAAAATCTACATTCAAATCGTATTTTGAAGTATTTTGCCAATAATTTTTACCAGGTTTCCCATTTGCATTTCTAGTTTCCTTTTGATAGGCTTTCTGAAATACGGGTTCTATTGGTAAGGATATTTGCGCACTAGCATAAAATGCTGTACACAACAGAAGGCTGAATATTTTTATAGATTTCATTTTCTGAGCATAGCGCTTAGCGCCGGGCGGTTGATTTATTTTCAGTAAAAGCAATTTAACAATTAACCACCCAAACCTACTTGCCAAACTTCATTTTTAATTGCTCCAACATATCCGTATTGATCGGCTGTGCAGGTTTCTCTGGCTTAGGTTGGGGTTTCTGCTGGTAATGAGGTTTATTTGCAGGTACATTATTTTGAGGCCTTGCTGCTTTGTTTTCGTTTTTCTTGGCATTGAATTTTGCCCACTCCTCATCTAATTTCTTTTTGGTATACAAAGGGAAATCGCCCTGTTTCATCCAGGCATAATAGCTAGGTTCTACAGAAAACACCTGAGCAGTGGTTTTACCTTTGTGTTTGCCAAAGTTAAAACATACCTCATCGTTATCATTGTAAACCAAACGGCCAGCAAAATCTACAGGTTTATTAATGTTGGTAAAGATATGAAGTGCATCTACATCATTTACAACTGGAATGCTTTTTACACCTTGTTTACTCTCAAACTCGGTTTCTTTGTACATTTCTAACTGTCCAAGTAAAACCTTGTAAGTGGCAATTACATCTGCTTCTGCAGCGTGTGCATTAATTAAATCTTCCTGACAATAGAATTTATAAGCTGCTTTTAATGTACGCTGTTCCATTTGGTGGAATATATTCTGTACATCAACAAATTTGCGGTTGCTCATATCGAAATCAACTTCTGCTCTTAAAAATTCTTCTAAAAGCATTGGGATATCAAATTTATTCGAATTGTATCCTGCCAGATCACTTTCTCCAATAAATTCAGCAATTTCTACTGCCAAAGTTTTAAAGGTAGGCTCATTTGCAATGTCTTCATCATAAATACCATGTATTAACGAAGTTTGCAAAGGAATCGGCATTTCTGGATTTACGCGCCAGGTTTTAACAAGTTCAGAACCATCTGGCATGGCTTTTAAAATCGCTATTTCAACGATCCTGTCAGCTCCAACATTAATTCCAGTAGCTTCTAAATCAAAAAATGCTAAAGGGCGCTTTAAATTTAATTTCATTTCTTATGATGTGAGATTTGCGACATTAGATTTGAATCGGAATGTCAAATTCTTTTTTTCAAAAGTGCTAAAAAGGTTTCATTAGTTCTGTAAAACAGCTTTATTAATTTATAAATTTAATTGTCAAATTATTTCAGAATGTTAGTTTGTAGGATTAAATTGCGGCAATTTATATACGCTCAAATGAATAAGACATTAGCCATACTCTTCCTCCTATTTTTATCATTAACTACTCATGCTCAAAACTTTAACTTTGGCGCAATTACCTATGACGATTACGAATTTGACAGAAAAAAATTAGACAGTAATGCCAATGCTATTGTTTTAAAAGAATTTGGTACGGCATCTGTTCAACGAGACGATAATACAGGCAGTTTAGAGCTAATTTTTGAACACCACGTAAAAATCAAAATATATAATAAAGAAGGCTTTAAGGAAGCTAATATTGTTATCCCAACCTATAAAGACGAATCACGCGAAGAAACAATTAGTGATTTAAAAGCTTCTACATTTAATTATGTAAACAATAATTTTGTAGAAACGGCTATGGATAAAAAGGCTATTTTCATAGAAAACCGTTCAAAATATACCAGACTGACCAAGTTTACGCTTCCAAACCTCAAAGAAGGATCGGTAATCGAATATAGCTATAGGTTAAAATCTCCTAACTTATTTAATTTCAAAACATGGGAATTTCAAAGCGACATTCCAAAGGTGATTAGCGAATATTTGGTTTACATTCCGGGCATTTACAATTACAATGTTTCGTTACGCGGATTTCAAAAACTGACAGACCAAAAAGTTGAACTGAGCAAAGAATGTTTAAGGCTTTCGGGCGTGGCTATCGATTGCTCAAAAATCAACTATATGATGAAAAATATTCCGGCATTTATGGAGGAAGATAACATGACTGCTCCGAGCAACTTCAAATCGGCTATTTATTTCGAACTTTCGGATGTTCAGAATTTAAATGGAGGGAAAACAGCTTTTACCAAAACCTGGAAAGATGTTGATTATGAATTATCATCTTATAAAACCCTGGGCGATCAGATGAAAAGGAAAGATGTTTTTAAAGACCTTATTCCAGAAATCACAAAAGAAAGTACAACTGATTTAGATAAAGCAAAAGCCATTTATAATTACATCAAAAAACAAATAAAGTGGAATAATTATTATGGAAAATACGCTGAAGACAACATTAAAAGGGCACTAGAAGACAGATCTGGTAATGTGGCAGATGTTAATCTGAGTCTTATTGCTGCACTTTCTGCGGCAGGGCTGGATGCAGAAGCGGTTATTCTTTCTACTCGTGATAACGGAACTGTAAATAAACTTTATCCGGTAATGAGCGATTTTAATTATCTGGTTGCCAAAGTAAATGTTGCCGATAAAAGTTATTTACTAGATGCTACTGAACCACTTTTACCCTTCGGTTTGTTGCCACTTCGGTGTATTAACGACCAGGGCAGGGTAATCAATTTGAAGAAACCATCTTATTGGATCGATTTAAAGGCAAGCCAGAAAACAACTACCAGTTATATCCTTACTGGAAAAATGACTACTGATGGAAAAATTATGGGCACTTTAACTACCCATACAATGGGTTACGCGGCATATAGCAAACGCAGAGATATTCTTCGATACAATTCTCCAGATGAGTATGTAGAGAAACTTGATGAACGTTTAACCAGAATTAAAATCTTGGATCATAAAATTTCAAACCTGGATAGTGTAGAAAATTCTTTAATAGAAAAATACGAGGTAGAGTTTACCATAAACGATGGCACCAATAAAAATCAGTTCTATTTCAGTCCATTTTTTATTAATACCATTTCGAAAAACCCGTTTAATTTAAACGAGCGTACCTACCCTGTTGATTTGGGTGCAGCATCCGATGAGCGGATTATCATCAATGTGCTTTTACCAGAAAAATATCAACTGCTGGAAAAACCAAAAGATATGGCTATTGCTTTGCCCAATGCTGGTGGAAAGTATTTATTGCAAACAGGTTTAGATGAAAACACCATTTCAATGAATCAAATTTTACAATTTAACAATGCTATTTATCAACCAGAAGAATATCTTTTCCTAAAGGAATTTTATAGTAAGATTATCCAGAACCAGAAAACAGAATTTTTATTAAAAAAAGTAAACTAAATGAGATTTTCATTCACCGTTTTTTTCTTTCTTTTAGTTTCTGTTGTTGGCTTTGCGCAAGATAGTTATGATGTTGATTTAATTCCTGCTAATCTGCGCAACCGGGCAAACGCCTGTATCAGAAATGAAGAAACAACTATCGATATGCGCTCGCCCGATAACGTAATGCTCCATGTTAAAAAAGCCATTACGGTATTTAACCAAAATGGAGAGGATGAAGCACGTTTGGTACTCTATTACGATAAAAATATTTCAATTAAAGGGATAAAAGGAGAAGTTTATAATAGCGTTGGCAAACTCACCAACAAGTTTTCTCAGAACGATTTTGCTGATATGAGCGCAGCCGATGGGTTCTCCTTATTTGTGGATAGCCGAGTAAAACACTATCTGCCATCGGTTAACAAGTATCCTTACACCGTGGTTTATAATTATGAAATTAGAAATAGGCAAAATCTGATTATACCCGATTGGAGCCCGAAACCCGCAGATGATGTTTCAGTAGAGAAAAGTACTTATACCTTTATTTGTAAACCAACAGATCAGGTAAGAATAAAAACCCAGAATTATAGCGGAATACCGGAAGTAATAACGGATGAGAAGCAGAAAAAAACAATCTGGATAGCAAACAATATCTTGGCCGTTAGAACTGAGCCCTATAGTCCGGCACACGAAACTTATGCAACGAGCATCCAGATTGCCCCGCAAGCGTTTTATTATTACAATCATAAAGGCAGTTATACCAACTGGAAAGAGCTGGGCAAATGGATATACGACGATTTGTTAGCAGAACGTAAAGCCTTGTCGCCTGCCACCATTGAAATGGTAAAAGAGCTGGTAAAAAACGAAAAGACAGAGAAAGATAAAGCGCGCAAAATTTATCAGTATTTACAAGACAAAACAAGGTATATCAGCGTACAAATTGGTATTGGCGGTTTCCAGCCCATTGCAGCCAGCGAAGTAGACCGGTTGGGCTATGGCGACTGTAAAGCTTTGGTAAATTACATGCAAAGCCTCCTCAGTGCTGCAAATATAGATTCTTATTACTGTGTAGTATCAGCAGGTTCTGAAAAGAGAAGTATGGACCCAGAATACGCTAGTATGGTACAGGGCAATCATATTATCCTGTGTATGCCATTAAAGGGTGATACCACCTGGTTAGAATGCACGAGCCAAAAAATTCCGTTTGGTTTTTTAAGCGATTTTACGGATGATAGACTGGTGCTGGCCTGTACAGCCGAAGGAGGAAAACTATTGCATACCCCAAAACTAACAACTGCTGAGAATTTGCAAATACGTAAAGCCGATTTAATCGTTCAGTTAGATGGAAGTATATCTGGAAAAATGAATACCGTTTACGCTGGCTCACAGTATGAAAACCAGGAATCGCTGATTGGTAAATCAATAACCGAACAGCATAAATTATTAAAAGAAGCATACAACATCGATAATATCGATTTTGAGGCAGTTTCCTTTGCACAGAAAAAAGATATATCGCCCAAATTAACGGAAGATGTAAGTATTAATATCAGAAATTACGCCCCGATTAATGGAAACAAAATGTTTTTACAGCTCAATGCATTTAATCTTCGGAGGTCAATTCCTGAAATAAAGAATAGAACCCTGCCTGTTTACATTAACCGTGGTTATACTGATGAAGATACCATCGTTTATACTTTACCAGAAAATATAAACACAGCGTTGATTATTGGACAAGACAAAGCTTTTAAAAGCCCTTTCGGGGAATATGTATGTAAGGCAAGCTTAGTGGACAACAAACTAACCTATTACCGGAAATTTATATTAAACGATGGTACATTTCCTGCAGCGCAATATAATGAGTTTTCGAAATTCATTAATGATGTAAATGCTGCAGATTATTTAAAATTAGCGCTTAGCTTAAAAAAATAATTCCAAGACCGATACCAATAATCATAATTAAATACATCAAAATTTCTGTTGAGGCAAATCTCTTGTACTTGGTCCAGAAAGCGTAATCATTTTCTTCTTTTGGCATTTTACATTCGTTATGCGGCAAAAATAGGCAAATAGATTTAATTACCAGGTTTATAAGTGGTAATCTCTTTGGCCATCCCCTTAAAGAGTACAACATGAAAGGGCCACATGGCATACCAATATACCCTGCCCCACAAACCTTTAGGCCTAAAGGTAGCTATTTGCGATAAAAATGCTTTTCCATGAAACTCTACCAATTTCAATTCGAGCCATGCCTCACCAGGCACTTTCATTTCGGCATATAGTAACAATCTTTTACTCTTTCTATCTGCAAGCAATACACGCCAGAAATCGAGCACATCACCTGCCTGAAGATCAATATTACTGGTTCTTCCTCTTCTGGTACCTACTCCACCGAACATTTTATCTAAAAACCCGCGTAAATGCCAAAGCCAATCCATAAAATACCAGCCTCTATTGCCACCAATGCTCCAGATGTTTTCGAAAACCTCCTCAGCCTTGCGTTCAAAGGGCATTTTAACTTTATATTGTAAAGTTCCATTCTGTGGAACCTTAATCTGATCCATAAAATCCGAATGGAGATAACCACGGTTTAATGCATCTTTCCAACTCGAAACTATAGAGTTTTGATCAATCTTTTCAAAGGCCAGGTGTAGAGATTCGGCATAGGTTAAACAATTTCTGGGCACCGCCACCTGGATTCGGTTATCTTTACAAACCACTTCATTCTTCATGCTATCTACCAGACTTCTGGCAAGCGCATAAGGCACTGGAGTAATCATATTTAACCACAATGAAGATAACCGTGGTGTTAAAACCGGAACGGTGATGATCCAGCGTTTTAATCCACGTACTTTAGCGTAGCCTAAAAGCATTTCCCGATAGGTTAGAATATCTGGCCCACCGATATCAAAAGTTTCATTATAGGCCTTATCATTCTGCAGAACACCAATCAGATAGGCCAAAACATCACGTATACCAATTGGCTGGCAACGGGTTTCTACCCATTTGGGCGTAATCATGAACGGAATTTTTTCTGTTAAATCTCTAATAATTTCAAATGAGGCACTTCCGGAACCAATGATGATAGCGGCCCTTAAAATAGTACAGGCTTTTCCTGATGATTTAAGTTCTTCTTCTACCGCCAACCTCGATCCTAGGTGTTTGGATAAATGCTCATCATTGGCAATGCCTGTTAAATAAATAATCTGCTTGCAATTGGTTTTTTGTATGGCTGTCGAAAAATTTTCGGACGAAGCTTTCTCCATATCAGAAAAACCAGTTTGGCTTGAAGACATAGAATGAACCAGGTAATATGCAGCATCAATATCTTTTATAATTTCGTTTAAACTTTCTGCATTTAGTAAATCGCCTGTAATAATCTTAACCTGATCACTTAAATCAGACGCTGAAATAAACCTGCGCTTATCGCGAACCAAACAAACGATTTCGTGCTTTTCTTCTAACAATAGCGGGAGTAGTCTGGTGCCAATGTAACCGTTTGCTCCGGTTAATAAAATTTTCATGATGTACAGATTTAATACATAACACCAAATAAAAAAAATTGTTAGCGATATTAATTTTCAGAAAAAAAAATCAAATTCCTAAAAGCTATATACCCTACCTTTGAGTCACAACAATGTAAAACCAATTGTATTTAAAACGCTACAAAAATTGTTTTGGGCAACATTTGAGTTAAATAACCGTATAAATAGCTCAATATCAAACTAAACCATACTGAATGAAGAAATACATCCTGGACATTGCTACGATTTTTTTAGTGGGTATGAGCATTGTCGGAACAAGTTGGAAAGCAGTGGAGCTTCCTTATACTCAACAAGAAGTAGTTAAGCAGATCGCAGCAGATAGTTTATACAAGCAATATATCTCGAATATTTACCATCAGGTTCATTTAGATTCTGCCGGATTAAGTGAACAGGTTTTTGAAAAAGCCTTAACTGGTTTTTATAACTTGAAGTATTCCGGCCTATTACATAACAAGTCTATTTTAACCATTGCTGATTTCGATCAGGAAAGCCGTAAAAAACGCTTATATATTATCGATCTTGCGAGCAAAAAACTGATATTAAATACTTGGGTAGCACATGGGCAAAACAGTGGTGGCGATAAACCATCCTATTTTTCTAACAATATCAATTCAAATCAGAGTAGTTTAGGGTTTTATTTAACTGGTGAAATTTATAACGGAAAACATGGGCGTTCGCTTAAACTGGATGGCATGGACCAGGGTTTTAACAGCAATGCACGAGAAAGATCTATCGTAGTTCATGGAGCAAGTTATGTAAGCCAAAAAAGCATCGATCAATTGGGTAGACTGGGCAGAAGCCAGGGTTGCCCCGCTGTTCCGGCTAAGTTAGCCGATCAAGTAATCAATACCATTTCAGACCGAACGGTGCTGTTTATCAACAATTCAGACCAGCAATACAATTCATCATTTTTAAATGAAACACTGGCTGCAAGTGTTATATTAAATCAGGAACAAATTTTAGCAGCTCAAATGGACTAATGGCTCTTAATATTTTTGGCGTTTAGGTTTTCAGGCAAGATCTTGATAAAGATCGATTTGCCTTTGGCGAGCAAATCCCAAACCCAGCGGTTACTGTCTACCCCTTTTTCGCCACAATCTACAACTTCGGCACGTTTGAGCAGTTTTTTAACCAAAGCCTGTACCCATTTTATTTGTACCATACGGTTGAAAGACAAACCCAGGTAATCGCAGTACACGTGTACCAGGATTTCTACAATAAGCGAAGCATTAGAGATAGCCAGTGCTTTACCAAAATGTTGCTCATAATCGGCTTTAATTGTATTTATCATCAGCTCAAAACGTGCATCTGCTTTTCCATCGAGATAAGCCCAAAGTTCTGCATTACTGTACACACGGATTAACTGAGGCTCGAGCCCAACTTTAATTTTATTTCCTGCCAGTTCATAAATTTTATCCATTCATTAAAATCAATTGTTGCTGTTAGATGAAGATATTACCAATTTGTTAATCAATTCGATATAAAAATTCCTGAAACAAATGTTGGACAAAGTTATCTGATAATTGTTTGCCGAAACGAGTGTTAAATAGCATTGTGAGTAATTTTTTTAATCTGTTGCCGATATTTTAATCATCTTTGGGGTTGAAAAGATAAGCCCATTCATGAAGATTGTAATTGCAGAAAAGCCCTCTGTTGGTCGTGAACTTGCTAAAGTTTTCGGAGCAACCACCAGAAAAGATGGATACATTGAAGGTAAAGGATATTCTTTTACCTGGGCATTTGGGCATTTGTTACAATTGGCTCCCCCTCAAGATTATGGCTTTATTGGCTGGAGGAAGCAACATTTACCCATGCTTCCGCAAAAGTTTAAACTTGCCGTTAGAAAAATTAAAACAAAAGATGGTTTTGTAGAAGACCCGGCGGTTCGGAAACAATTAAACACCATAAAAAAACTCTTCGATGAGGCGAGCGAAATTATTGTAGCAACAGATGCGGGGCGTGAGGGTGAATTAATTTTCAGGTACATTTATTATTACCTGAAATGCAAAAAACCTTTCAAACGTCTTTGGATCTCTTCGCAAACAGATGAAGCTATAAAAGATGGATTTAGAAATTTAAAACCTGGAACAGATTACGATACTTTGTTTAATTCGGCGCATTGCCGCTCAGAATCTGATTGGCTGGTGGGGATGAATGCTACGCAGGCGCTAAGTATTTCTGCAGGCAATAGAACAGTTCTTTCGTTAGGACGGGTACAAACGCCTACCCTAGCCATGATCTGCGCCCGTTTTTTGGAAATCAAAAACTTCATACCTCAAACCTATTATCAAATCAGTATTTTGCTTTCTAAAGATGAGCAAATTTTTAAGGCTATATCAACTTCGAATTATAAAGAAAAGGAAGAAGTAGAAAAGTTATTTGCGCTTGTAGAGGATGTGGCTTCTGGCTTTCCAACAGGTGGAAACATTACGGCCGTTGAAGCTAAACCAAGAAAAGAACCACCTCCGTTATTGCACGATTTAAGCAGTTTGCAGCAAGAAGCCAATAAGAAAAAGGGATATACTGCCGATCAAACACTTAATATTTTGCAGAACTTATACGAGAGTAAGCTGGTTTCTTATCCCCGTACCGGATCGCGCTATATTGGTGATGATGTTTTTGCTGGAGTTCCAGACTTGATTGCCAAATTCACCGATCATCCTGATTTTGGAAAACAAGCCCAGTTTCTACAAACCACTACATTAAATAAGCGAAGTGTTAACGCTAAAAAAGTAACCGATCACCATGCTGTTTTACCTACTGGCGAACAGGCTTATGGGCTAAGTGCAGATAAACAAGCTGTATACGATATGGTTGTTGGGCGTATGATTGAGGCTTTTCACCAGGAATGCCTTAAAGAGTTAACCAAAATAACCATTCAATCAGGAGTCACTTTTGTGGCCAATGGAACGGTAATCCGCTCTGCAGGCTGGCGGGCTGTTTTTAACGACCCAGAAGACGATAAAAAAGATGAAGACAATGCAGCCTTACCAAAAGTTGCTGTTGGAGAACAATTGCCTATAACGGAAAAATCTCTTTTAGAAAAACAAACCAAACCTAAGCCAATGTATAACGAGGCTTCGCTATTAAAAGCACTCGAAACATGTGGCAAAGAGATTGAAGATGAAGAATTACGTTATGCGATGAAAGATAGCGGTTTAGGTACGCCAGCAACACGTGCATCTATTATCGAAACCTTAATCACCAGAGAATATATTACAAGGGAAAAGCGAAATCTAGTACCCACTAATAAAGGACTCGCTGTTTACGAAGTTGTTAAGGATAAACAGATTGCGCAGGCTGAGCTTACCGGACAGTGGGAAAAAAGGTTAGAAGAAATACGTTCTGGCTCATCGGTAAAAGATTTTAAATCAGAAATTACAGAATATACCAAAACCATTACGCACGAGCTGTTAATTGCAGGGGCAAGTATATCTGGCAAACTCGAAGAAGAAAAGAAACTGGAAAAAGTTTAGCAGTAAACACCTTTAATTACTTATTCGAGTGAAGAACCCATATTTTCATCTTTCTGAATAAAGCCCACGGCACCAGCATCAAATACCCTTGCGCTAGCGTGGTTCTGTCATTCCCGCTAAACATACAGATTTTAATATCCGGCTAAATGGCCAGGATTTCTTTTATCGTGCCCGGATTGCTATCACCTCCTTTAATTCCTCATTCAGCTTCTTAAGTAACACTTTTATGGCTATAAATCCATAAATTCCCAAGCGCTGTGGTAGGCATTCAGTTGTTCCGCATAATGGATAAATTCAGCATAAAAATTAGATTTCGATAATGTAGAGCTATCGCCAATAATAACCAGCTTTTTCCTGGCTCTCGTCATAGCAACATTCATTCTCCTCGTATCGGATAAAAATCCTATGCTTCCATCGCCATTACTCCTGGTCAAGCTAATATAAACCACATCACGTTCCTGCCCTTGAAAGCTATCAATGGTATTTACTGCAATTTTATTACGATATGGATTTAAAATTTCATTTTCCTGAACCAATGCATTTAAAATTTGAACCTGCTGTTTATAAGGGGAAATAATAGCGATAGAGGGAAAACTATCAGTTAAAGTCTGACCAGCTAAATTGGCTACTAAATGCGTTAAATGTTTGACTAAAAATGCAGCTTCATCAGGATTGGTTGTACTTGTTCCGTCTAATTTTTCGTCGTAACTACAACCTGCAGTATCGATAAATTGAATTGGTTGATCGCCTTCAAATAATAAATGATTGGCAACTGAGTGATGCGCTTTTAACTCATTTTTGTAGAACACCTCAGATGAATAGCCCATAATATCTTTGTTCATTCTGTATTGTTCTTTTAACAACACAACTGACTCTGGATGAAGATTTACCATTTTCTCTAGTAAAGTATTACTTAATCCATTTCTGGCTGCTTCATTTGATTTTATGGTTGGAGAGAGCTGAAAATGATCGCCGGCCAATATTACTTTCTGCGCCTTTAAAATCGGTATCCAACAAGCCGGCTCTAAAGCCTGGCCAGCCTCATCAATTACAATGGTATTATACTTTAAATTCCGAACGGTGTAATGGTTAGCGCCTACCAAAGTGGCGGTGATAATCTGTGCTTTAGTAAACAGATTATCCATAATATACTGTTCTGTTTTTTCAACTTCCTTTCCAATTTTATGCGCTTCATCAAAAAGTGCCTTACGCTGGTCGCGTTCTGCCTTACCGAAACTCCGTTTGTATTTGTGGGCCATGTTTTTATACTCACTGGCCTGTTTTTTTAAAGCCTTAATCGTTTTCATCTCTGGATGATCGGCCATTTGATGATCAAGAGTAGCCGCCAGCAATTTTTCAGAAACCCTTGCCGGGTTACCCACACGGATTACTTTTAACCCTTCAGCAGCTAACTTCTCAGTAAGTAAATCAACAGCGGTATTACTTGGTGCTACCACCAGGATTTTTTGATCGCTGTGTTTAACCAACGATTTTATAGCATGCACCAGTGTTGTTGTTTTTCCCGTGCCTGGCGGACCATGAACCACTGCTAAATGATCGGCTGCAATAATTTTATTCACCGCTAATTGCTGTGAGTCGTTTAGCGTATTTGGAATAATAAATTTCTCTTCTCCCTGAAATGAAGGTTTTTCTCCTTTCGTTAATATACGAATCAGTTTATTTTCTGATTCATTTTCTGCCAAATGCGTAGCCTGTTTAAGGGCACTCTGCATTTCGTCGTAACTATTATTATCAAAAAGTAAGTCTACACCGAGTTTGCCATCTCTTGTCCAGTCTGGTAATTCATCAACACGGAAGCTGATTTTCATCCTGCTACCACTTTGGTGATTTATAATCCCCTCCAACCGGTCTGCTTTGGCATCGTGATTAGAAAACAATACCACAGCAGAACCAAAACGGAACTGATGAGAAAAATCCTGATGGGTAGTTCTTTCCAGCTCTACAGTTAAATAATCGCCCCGACCTATTTCAGTATTCCTGATTGCAATAGGATACCAGGTTAAACCCAAAGCCCTCCTATCGGCTGCCGAAGTATTTTCAGTAAGTTTTAAGTACGATTGTAAATCTTCGTTGCGTTCGGTATCGAGCAAATCTTGAAGTTTTTTGAAATATTCTTTTGGCAAGGATAGATGGGTTAATGGTATAAATTGTTGTATTGTTAAATTGATTTGATTGCTTTAACTGAAAACGGTCTGTCGCTAAGGTAAATCAAACGCCAAGCGCCTGGCGCCATGCCCTAAGCTAAAGCATTTGTAATTATCAACCTTTATAAAACCAGTTCCTGATGCAATCTAAACAAAGTCTCTCCGGCATCATCGCAAAAGCCAGGATGTACTTTTGAGCATTGCACCACAGTACTTCTGGTTGCAGTAAGCCACCTAAAACGAGAAGCCTGGTCGTATAAACCAATGGGGCCTGATCCTTTTGCAGCCATACTTATTCTTTCAAAGGCATTTAAGTTTTCTTTTAACTCTTCTAAATCTACCTCAGCAGAAAAAGATTTTATTCTTTTCTCCTCTAAGGCAAAAACACTTTTTAAAAATTTTTGCTTAGCACAAAACAATATAATGCCCACATTAATAAATTCTTCACGTTCTACCCTCGGCATTACGCGAATCACAGCGTACTCAAATAAGAATTTCCCTTGCATGCTGTGCTTCTTTTAAAAATATAGTTGAATGAGTTAATCGGGTAGTAAGAAAATGTGTGTAGGCATTACGGTGCTCCGCTTTGCTTTCAAAGTTCGTTTCGCCTTCCAACCAGTCATCAGGAATTAAATTAATTACAGATTGGATCTTCTCCGGGCTAAGTAGTTTACTAAATTCTTCATGCACGCTTTCTAGTTCAGTAGCCCATGGTAACAATACATGATCTTTAACCAAAAAGAAAGGTTTAATTGCTTGTTCTTCCCAATTCTGCCAAGAATGATGAAAGTATAATGCAGCACCATGGTCGATTAACCAAAGCTCTTTATGCCACAACAACATATTGGTGTTCCTGCAGGTACGGTCCATATTAGTTAAAAAACAATCAAGCCATACAATCTGCGAAGCAAGTTTAGCATCAACAGTAGTTACTGTAGGGTCGAATGTTATCGCTCCGGATAAATAGTGTAATGCCAAATTTAAGCCTACGCTGGCTTTTAGCAGATCCTGGATTTCTTCATCGGGTTCTGTTCTTCCAAAAGCTTCATCTAAATTGGCAAAAACGAGTTCAGGCACACGCAAGCCTAAATAGCGGGCTATTTCACCCCCAATTAGTTCTGCAATTAAAGCCCGGCTACCTTGTCCTGCCCCTCTAAATTTCAGTACATATAAAAAATTATCATCAGCCTCAGCAATAGCGGGCATAGAGCCACCCTCGCGTAATGGCGTAACGTATCTGGTTACATTTACTGTTCTAAGTTGTAAATCGTTCATATCTGCAGATAGAATGGCCATTTATTTTATTTAGGCACAATTCTAAACTTGCTGCAAATTTAGCAGAATTCCAACAATAAATTGGTCAAAGTTTAGTCGTAAAGATCCTGATGGGGTTCTACTGATTAATCGTTAAAATAGGTAGTTATTTTTTTTGAAGCGCAACGCCAGTACCATTAGGAAGGGTTCAGTCCTGCTGTCCATTTCAATCCTTTTGGTTAAACTCCCGAAATAAGAAAATTTAACGGCCGCCCAAAAGGGATTTCCATTTCCATCAGGGCTATATGGCTTGAAGAATCAAATTCTTAATAATCTTGATATTAAATATAAATTGAACGAATTCCAAATCATTTTAAACCATACAAGAACACACAACCTTACATGACCTTATATTTCTTATATGGTCAATAATAAATCTACGTATCTAAGAGCTTTCGACTACGCTACCATCCACAGATTTCAATGAACGGCGTCTTTCCCGCGCAGGCGGGAATCTTAAAGCTTATGGCATTACGATTCCCAATCAAGTTGGGAATGACGATTCATCGAGGATTATCATCTCTTAAAATCACCTTGTCATTTAAATTGATTTATACAATAAATTATTCCTCAGACTGACAAACCGATTGTACTCTGCTTT
Organism: Pedobacter psychrodurus; assembly: GCF_004331735.1. Lineage (GTDB taxonomy): Bacteria > Bacteroidota > Bacteroidia > Sphingobacteriales > Sphingobacteriaceae > Pedobacter > Pedobacter psychrodurus. Next base: position 43,944 of record NZ_SJSO01000004.1, on the reverse strand, counting down.
CTCTGGAATTTTTCTTTGTGAATCTTCGTGGTTAAACCTTTTCCAGTATGGACAGCCACTGGCAGCTTTGTGATCTCCGTGCTCTTCACTCTGCGTCCTCTGTGGTTAAAACATTGCAATCTGGTCTAATCATGCCCCAAATAAGCATTTCCTGCAGGCGTCATAGCAGATGACCATTGTACCGAATCTCGGTTAATTTTAATTAGGCCCATGCTCTCTAATTCTTCATACTCTTCTTCCATCCCACCTAAAATCGAAGAGCTCACCTGTTGATTGATTACCTCAAGTAGAGATATGATTTCTGATCTTTCCATAAAATAAATAATTAGCGATATGTTAATTAACATAAATGTAATCAAAATGTTTATCGCTTAATAAACATTTTCAAGGGTTTAAGGTTGTAATTATATCCTGATTTGATTGCTATGGAAACACACATCTATTACCTCTTTATTATGGCTTTGCCAATAGCTTGCATAGCCTGGACAGTTACTAAAGAAGAAATTTTCAAAGAGGCACGTGAATTCTGTATAAACCGTTCTAAAAACTGCAATCGGCTGGCGAAAAGAAAGTTTTTTTATGTATTTACATGCGAATACTGCTTTAGTCATTATGTAGCCATAATCCTACTATTTATTACAAAATTCATGTTAATTTATCCAGATTAGCGTGGTTATATTATTTCTTTTTTTTCTATAGTATGGGTTGCAAATGTTTATATGAGCTTATATAACATTATCCGTATTGATCTTAAAAAGGAAAAGATTAAAGTTCAGGAAGAAGAAGCAGCACTCAAAAACGATTGAAACCATTTGTAATGGCAACTGTTTTTAGGGTATAATCTGATATTATGCCATCATCAGTGATCAAATACTTTAGTTATGATGTTGCTTCTGAAACATTGAAAATCATCTTTATAACCGAAATGATTTATCTGTATAAAAATGTTCCTGAACGGATTTATAAAATGTTAAAGGCTTCCGGATCGAAAGGAAGATATTTTAACCGCCACATTAAAGATAAATTTAAATTCCAGAAATTAGCGGAAGAATAATATCACAGAAGTGCTGTGTGATCGAGAAAAAAGAAGTGGATAAAAACAGATCGACAAGCTTACAACTGTATGAAATATCAAAAATGATATGACTCTGAAAAAAATATTTTTTAGTGTTTATTTCTGTCCAAACTTATAAATATCTATATATTAATATCTTAATTTTCAGATCAGCATAAATCCAAACTAAGAACTATAATCTTAAAGTAAAAGAATTGTTAAACTTTTAGGAATTTTGCAAACTAGTCCTATATTTGTCCTCGAGAGCGTTAATTTAGATACGGGTATATGGCTTAGGCTGTATGCCCGTTTTTTGTTTTAGCAGTGGATGCATGCGCTACAACTTTATCTAAACAAATTCTTAACCATGGAGTATAGGCACCTGGATTAACAGCAATATCTTGTGTTAACGCTTCCAAATCCATATACTTAAAGGTTTCTACTTCTTCATAGTTTATAATAGGTAATTCATCACTCATGCCAAAAAAAACATGGTCTACCTCGTGTTCCGTTAAGCCATCTTCAAATATTGCTTTGTAGGTAAATTTAAACAAATAGTTCAATTCGCAACCCATCCCCATTTCCTCCATCAATCTCCTTCTTGCTGCGTTGATATTACTTTCTCCAATCCGAGGATGACTACAGCAGGTATTCGTCCATAAGCCTGCAGAATGATATTTGCTCATTGCTCTTTGTTGCAGCAACAGTTCGCGTTTAGAATTAAAAATAAAAACGGAAAAGGCACGGTGTAATGCACCTTTTTCATGTGCTTCCATTTTATCCATCTGCCCTTTCGGTATATCCTCCTCATCAACCAGAATAACTTGCTCTTCCATTTAAATTACATTTAACTTATTACGGATAATCGAATCGAACATCAAACCAACTTTATGCGTGTTCGAAATCCTTATCCTTTCAGTCATAATTTTTTCAGCACTTAAACGCTTAATCTTTGCGAATAATTTTTTGTAATAGATATAGGACAAATATACGCCATTTCTAGAACCTGTAGGCAACTGCTTAATACCAGTTAATGCCATTGCGAATTCTGCTTCGATTTCTTTTTCGATTTCTTTTTTTTGATGATCGCAGAATAGGGCTAAATTAACATTAGGGAAATAATTTCGATTAAGCGTTTGATGATCAGCCTTAACATCCCTCAAAAAATTAACCTTTTGAAATGCAGAACCCAATTTCATGGCGTAAGGTTTCAATTGTTCGTAATCTGCAGTGCTACCATGGGTAAAAACTTTTAAGCACATCAACCCTACCACTTCTGCAGAGCCTAAAATATAATCGTTATAAAGTTCGGGAGTATATTTTTGTGTCGAAAGATCCATCTCCATACTCCTCAGAAAAAGAACAATCAGCTCCTGATCTATCTGGTATTGATTTACGACCTTTTGAAATGAATTTAAGATGGGGTTTAAACTAATGCCCAAGTTAAGGGCTTCGAAGGTATCCAGTTTAAATTTATCTAATAAAAATTTCTTGTCATAATGATGGAAACTATCTACAATTTCATCCGCTAAACGCACAAATCCATAAATAGCATGTATGGGTTGGCGTAGTTCTTTACCAAGAAAATAAATACCATAAGAAAAGCTAGTACTATACAACTTAGTGGTAAGCCGACTACAATCGGCAGATAGTTGATCAAAAATTTCTTTCATGTAAAACTGGATATTGTATTGTTTTTTCAAATTCATCGAGCGTTTTAAACCAGTTGATGTGATTGATATTGTTTAGTTTACCGATAACCTGGCTATTTCCGGCAAGATGGATTTTGCTGGATGAACATATTTCGGACAGTTGATCTATGAATTTCTGTGCCGCAGGCGCTAATCTCGATTTTATCATAAAAAGTAAAACATGGTTCACATTTAATGTCGAAAATACTCGCTTTATTGAATCCAATGGAACCTTGCTGCCTAAAAAAATAACTTGATGATGATGTAGCCTCAGCATATAACTGGCAAAAAGCAGCCCAATATCGTGTTCCTCATCTTCTGGCAAAAAAAGAAGCCAGCTTTCACCAGAATGCCTTGTTAACGGAAGATTGTTGATATGGACAAATATTTTTTGACGGATAATATTTGATAAAAAATGCTCGTGAGCAGGACAAATATCGTCTTTTCGCCACATTAATCCCAAACGAACCAATAGTGGATACATAATTTTCCGATAGCAATCAGAAAGCCCTAACTTATCAATGCTTTGATCAATTAAATGATTAAAAGAGTGGTCATCGAAAGCTAAACCATGCCGGATAAGTTGTGAAATATAATAGTCAGCTTGCTCATCATCAGATGAATAAGAAAACTGCTGATCGAGAAGTTTATCAATCGCCTCATCTGAAAGACTGCAAATTTTAGAAATTTTTAAGCCGCTTTTATTTAAACTTACAATGTTTAATAGTTTTGTGAGCTGCTTATCGTCATATAAACGGGTATTACCTTGCGATCGCATCGGACTCAGCGCATTATACCGCTGCTCCCAGATCCTGATAGTATGAGAATGAATGCCCGAAAGCTGTTCAAGATCTGAAATAGAGTAAGTCATTATTTTGTTTAAATATATTCAATAAAATTTAAACAAAAAGAAGAAAAAAAAGTTTTTTACTAAAATTTGCTAAATGTATTGTCTGATATTTCTATGTTAATCGTTCTAATTGGGCTTCACATACATGAAATATACACTATTAGACACAGCAAATTTTAACTACTAATTAGTGTATAAAGCAATCGGTTAAAATGCCTTTTCGGTAAGTAATACTCCCCTTTCGCCGTTACTTGTTTCTATGGTATGCACGTGTTTGTATGAATGGCTGAAGAAATCGTAGCCATGTTCCCTTTGTTTAATAGCCACTGTACTTACCGGGTAATTTAAGTTAGTTTGCATGCACTGCAAACTGCCATTGGCCAATAGAAGAAAATCACAATCGTAACCTTGCTCCTGCAGTTCAATAACCTTTTTAGTAATAGACACGTTTAATCTATTGGTGGTGCGAATTCTATTTTTCATGGGATATTGTTTTAGGTAATTAGGGATGATTATTTGGTTATTAAATATATCTATTAATAACTACGATTCAAAATACAATATATTGTTATACAAGCAATTAAATAGATTTGTTTTATTTATTTGGTAAAAAATTTTTATTATGGATTTTCACTGATTATGTTTCTTGCAGAAAAAAAAACATATACGTATCATATTTACTACAAAAACCAACTAAACACCATTACAGGGCTAAAATAATTTCTTTATTTAAAAAGCAAGCTATAATTTCGCTTAACCTTAAAACATACCTAATGAAATTAACCTGTATCGTAATTGATGACGACATTCACGCCGTCAACGGTATAAAATCATACATCAATAATCTCACAAATATTCATTTAATAAAATCGTATACAGATCCCTTACAGGCATTAAACGAAATTACCGCAGGAGATAATGTTGACATTGTTTTTATAGATGTTGATATGCCTATGATTTCGGGATTAGAATTATCAAAAGCAATTAGACATAAAACAGATAAATTAATATTTACCACTTCGCATTCTAAATACGCTTATGAAGCTTTTGAAATGAATGCAAGCGCTTATTTATTAAAACCATATACCTTTGCCCGTTTTGCGGAGACCATTAACCGATTATTTCCCCTTAGCCCTGGCTTACCGAATGTTAGTATTAAGCAAGAGGATGATTATTTCTTTGTCAGGAATAAAAATGAGAAGAACAATTTGATTAAAGTAAGGTATACCGATATCATTGCAGTAGAAAGTCTACAAAACTATGTCCGGATTTTTACCTTAAACGAAACGATTGTTTCATACATAGCATTATCAGAGATAAAAATCATTTTAAAAGACTATCAGAATTTTGCCCAGGCACATCGCTCTTTTATTATCGCAAAAAACTACATTGAAAAAGTAGAAGGAAATACCTTAAAAATGATCAATGATTTAACCATCAATATTGGAAATAGTTACCGTGAGAGCATACAGGACTACATAAAAGAGAAAACGATTAAAACTAATCGATCTTAAACTAATTTTTTAGTATATTCGTTATCTAAACAATTAAACGCCTACGGTTTTATTGTTTATGATTTATAGCCGTTCCCCAATTAACTAGCCAATGACGCTTATCGCTAAAAAAAACAAATTACAAAAAATTTTAAATTGGTTTTCCGACAAAAGACTTCACATTTTAAGTTGGACCATATTCATATTTTACGAAGCCATAATCATCGGCATCTTTGCTGGCAGATTTTCTACCCTGAGCACTTATGTTATTTTTTATAGTTTAAACATATTTACATTTTATTTTCATGCACACGTAGTTTTAGCTTTTGCCCTAAAAAAACTTAACGAAAGATGGTGGAAATTACCCTTATTTATTTTACTCGAACTGGGTGCCTACTTAATATTAACGGTTTGTTTAGACTATATCGTAATTAATTATACCGATTATAATGGTCCCATTAAACTGATATTTAACGCAGCTTTTTTTGCTGCGCCGATTTATCGTGCCATATATTTTATGTGTTTTGCTACCAGTTACTATTTTCTCCTTAATTTTCTCGAAGAGCGGAAGAAGATTGAAGATCTTGAAAAACAACGGTTAAATAACATTATCCAAATAGCTAAATCAGAAAATGCATTTTTAAAGGCGCAAATACAGCCACACCTGTTATTTAATACTTTAGATTTTATTTATCAAAATGCTAAAGATTCATCTCCAGTTGCCGCAGAAGCCATTCATTCTCTTGCAGAGATGATGCGCTATTCGGTAGACAGCAATAAGGATAAAGAATTTATTTTGCTTGATGAGGAGATTAATCAGGTAGAAAACCTCATCAACCTGCATCAGCTCCGTAAAGATCACCATGTAAAGCTCCGTTTCTGGTACGACGACGAAATACGTGATACTCAAATCATTCCCCTAGTGTTAACCACTTTAGTAGAAAATATGTTTAAACATGGCGAACTGCTTACAGAATCACATCCTGCCGAGGTGAGTTTGAAGATAGTACATGGTCAACTTATTATAGAAACTTCTAACTTAATAAAGGCAGTTAAAGATAGCTCTGGTTTAAGTTCTGGAATGGAAAACATAAAGAAGCGCTTAGATTACACCTATGGCAAAAATGCTGATTTCAACTACTTTACTGATTCAAACCAGTATTTCAAGGTAATTCTAATCATTAAACTTAAATAAAAAAAATTGCTTTACTAATTTTTAGTTTAAAATCTCATATTACACAATAATCTCAGAAGAAAAGCTGATTTTCCTTGCCGAATACATAAAAATCCGTTTCGAATGTATTTTTTTTCCATTTTACTGGTTGAAATTGTAATTTGCATCAACTAAACCTATAAAAAATGTCAATAAGTTGTATCGCTATTGATGATGATCCTCATTCCCTAGAGAGCTTAATAGCATATATGGACAAGCTGCCCGATTTAAAGCTTATCCAAACTTTTACTGAACCGCTCCAAGCCCTGGCAGAAATATCGGTATCTAATCCTGTCGACATTATTTTTATGGATGTCGAAATGCCTTCGCTTTCAGGAATCGAACTGGCAAGCCTGTTAAGGCAAAAAACAAAACACCTTGTTTTCACCACTGCACACCCAAGGTATGCAATCGATGCTTTTAAGGTAGACGCAGATGCTTATTTGCTTAAGCCCTACTCTATTTTACATTTTGCTAAAACAATAAATAACCTCTACCCAACTGGAAAAAAAGAACAACATCCTTTTTCTATTTTCGACGATCATTTCTTTTATATCCCTTTACAAGGAGAAAATGGCGATTTGGTAAGAATAGATCTGGATGATTTAATTGCAGTAGAAGAAATGGGAGAGGATATTCAATTTAAAACTACAAAAAATGCTTTTTTAAGTTCAAAATCTAATTTTATCAAGACTTTGAAAATGTTGAAAAAAAATTCCGCATTTATCCAGGTTAACCCCACTGTTGTTATTGCAAAGCAGCATATCAAGAGTGTACTTGGCAACAAAATACTGCTTTCTGGCGAAACATCCTTTACTGTTTCAGGTGCATATATAGAACTTTTTGCAAATTTTATTAAGAACAATTTACTGCAAGAAAAACCCCGTCCTGGCACCATAATGTAGTCTTTAATAGCCTAACATCAGCATCTCTATCAATTTTTAACGCATAATCAAAACATTACGTCCCAAACTTTGTATTAGGATAATCTATTTATTATTAATTAATGATTTATCTGTTTTGAAAAGAGTGTTGATTGTGGATGATGATCCAGATATATTAGAAGTTTTCCAGGATGTATTAGAAACTGAACATTATAAAGTTTATCCGTTACTATCGCCTAGGTATATTTTTAAAACCATAAAAGATTTTGGTCCCGATCTGATCATTCTAGACATTATGTTAAATGGAATGGATGGGCGTGCCGTATTTAAAGCGTTAAGGTTAAATCCAGAAACAGAAAACATACCCATTATTTTGGCATCGGCCAGGTATGATGAAAATTATATCTCGTCTCAAAAATACCATCCTGATGATTATTTAGAAAAACCCTTTAACATGGCAGATTTACTCCAAAAAGTAAATGCTTTAACCGAAAATTAAAATCAGATATGAAATTAAAATTACTAACACCTCTTCTATTGTTATGTGCAACAATATCAATCAAAGTTAAAGCACAAAGCAGACCTGATAAACTCTATTCGATGAGTGGAATTGGATTTGCATTCCCAATGGGTGAAACTTCGGATTATTTTAAGCCAAAATTTTCAACATCTTTAGGTATAAATTTAGGTTTAGGCAATGGTGGATTGTTCCTGTATCCAAAAGTAAGTTTACATGCTTTCACTTTTAACCAGATTACCCCAGATGCAGGATATACTTATACCCTTCAAAAAGGAAGAGCAACCACCTATTTATTAAATGTAGCACTAGGTTACCGGAAGATTGTAAATAAATGGGCATTTTATGGTTTTGCGGGTGCCGGTGGAGGAATTATTCTTACTCCTCAGGCGGGGGTCAATACGTCAACTTTACAGGTTACCCAAGATAATAAATCAAACAGTTTGGGTATTGCCGAAGGTGGCGCCGGTATCGAATACAATATTGGAGGCGCTAATTTATTTGTGGAGGCCAGTTACATGTATGGTTTTAGTAAAATCCAGAACAGGGCTTTTAACACTGTACCAATCTCTGTTGGTATTAAACCTAATTTAAGCAAACTGCTTAGTAAACTTAAATAACAGCTATATACAAAATACAGGAGCGGTTACGTTAAATACGTAGCCGCTTTTTTTATGCTAAAGAAATAATCAAAATTATTTTCATACTAATTATTTTAGCATAGATTTGTATCTAAAATTAATTTAATGTTATACGCAGTTGTAGATATCGAAACCACTGGCGGTCATGCCTCAGCAAATGGTATTACCGAGGTTGCCATTAACATCCATGATGGCAATGAAATAGTTGAATCTTACACTACCCTGATTAATCCGAAGCAGCCTATACCCGTTTACATTACGGCGCTTACAGGTATTGATGATAACATGTTATTGGATGCCCCAACTTTTGATGACGTTGCTTTACAGATTTATCAACTATTAAACGATAAGATTTTTGTGGCACACAATGTAAACTTCGATTATTCCTTTTTGAAGCATCATTTGGCAACTGCAGGATACGATTTACAATGCAGAAAACTGTGTACCGTAAGATTAAGCAGAAAACTAATTCCTGGCAAATCTTCTTATAGTTTAGGAAAACTTTGTACAGCGTTGCAGATACCGATTCAAAATCGACACCGGGCAGCGGGAGATGCAGATGCAACAAGTATCCTTTTCAATTTATTACTGGAATGCGACCAAGAAGGCATAATAGCCGATATGCTGAAGAAAACATCGAAAGAACAGGTTTTACCGCCCCACTTAGATAAAGCTTCTATTTTGCGGTTACCTCATCAGCCTGGTGTATATTATTTTAAAGATAGTAAGGGCAAAATTATTTATGTTGGAAAAGCGAAAGATCTTAAAAAACGCGTAACCAGTCACTTTACCGGTAACACACCCAACCGACAGCGGCAGGAGTTTTTACGCACTATTCATCATGTAGACCACGTAATTTGCGGCACCGAACTGATGGCCTTAATTTTAGAAGCCAATGAAATTAAACGCCTTTGGCCAGAAAATAACCGGGCAATGAAGCGCTATGAGCATAAATATGATCTATATGTTTTCGAAGATCAAAACGGCTATTTTCGTTTAGCTATTGATAAACATAAAAAAAACAATAATGCACTGCAAAGTTTCAACAGTTTATTGGAAGGCTATAATTTTTTAAATCAACTGGTTGACAAATACCAACTTTGTGCAAAGCTTTGTTATTTGCAAAAAACAGTAACCAAATGTTATGCCCATGAAAATGGCCAGTGTTTTGGTGCTTGCAGTGGAATAGAGACTGTTAGTGTTTATAATAAAAAATTAAACACTGCATTGGCCGATATCCAGAAACAACAACCAAGTTTCGCATTGGTGGATGAAGGCAGAAAAGATGACGAGTTTAGCTGTTTGGTTGTAGAGAATGGAAAATTTTATGGGATGGGTTACTTTACGGATAAGGATTATCTTGCGGATGGCCTGGCCCCCATCAAAAACGATTTATCTATCTATAAATCCAACAGTTATATTTTAAATTTAATTCTGAATTACGCAGAACAACATCCACAGAAATTGTATAAATTGTAACAATCAATTATATCCCATGGATTCATCAACTTTTATAGCACATTGTTTATCTTTTGATGAAGTTATTGAACTGCCACATTTCGAAAAAACATCTTTCCGGGTAAATAAAAAGATCTTTGCTACATTAAATATTCAAAAAAAGCAGGCGACATTCAAATTATCAGCAATTGATCAGTCTGTTTTTTGTGATTTTGATCAGAACAGAATATGGCCGGCTACCGGGGCATGGGGTAAACAAGGATGGACTATTTTTGACCTAACAGCATTAACAGATGAAACGATCTTCGATGCGCTTACACTTTCTTATTGTAACGTAGCGACTAAAAAGCTTTCCGAAAAATACAAATATTAGGTACCTCATTCCTAAAGTAACATGTCTATGCTTAATGAGCTAAAATGCTCTTAAATGTCTTACATGGTAAAAATTAACACAAAAGGCTAAAATTAGCAGGTTGACCCTATAGAATTATAAGAAAATATAAACTGATAACATTATTATTTTTTAATGCCCAACGGGGTAAAAACTTACTACTAAAATAAATTGTCTCAAACAGCCCTGCAAATTTTCTTTTTTAGCAAGGACAACTCTACAGCTGCTTACCTATCTTTACTTACATCAAAATATAAAACGTTATGATAAAATCACTTTGGATAAATCTTCCGGTAAAAGACATTAACAAGTCTAAAGCATTCTTCACGCAACTAGGTTTCACGCTTAACCTTCAGTATGGTACCCGCGAAGATTCTGCGTGTTTTTTAGTAGGAGAAAGCAATTTAGCAATTATGCTTTTTGAAGAAACTTTGTACGAGGGTTTTGCAGGAACCAGCATTGCCGATAAACGCAATGGTGGTGAAGTATTATTCTCCTTTGATGCAGAAAGCCCGGAAGAAGTGGATGACCTTGCGCAAAAAGTGGTAGCCGCAGGTGGTACACTTTATGGCGAGCCTGGTTACAAAGATGGCTGGATGTATGGCTGTGGTTTTGTTGACCTGGACGGACAAAGATGGAGTATTCTTTATATGGATATGAGCAAAATGCCCTTGGGTTAGTTTTTATCATTCAAGAAAAATAAACTAAAATTTAACGGAATGCGGTTTGGTAGAAATTACCCAACAAGGCCGCGACTGATTGTAACATACAATTTCAAAAACTCGCAGAAGTATCTAAGTGGGTAGAACAATACCGTGTTTTTTGGGCAAGCAAATTAGATGCTTTAGAAATACTCTATCAAAAGAGACAAAATCAAAATAAAGATGGAAAACGAACCAATTATTGTAGAACGGGTGTACAACGCCCCTATCGAAAAAGTTTGGAAAGCTTTAACCGACAATAACGAAATTAAACAATGGTATTTTCAATTGGAAGACTTTAAGCCAGAAGTGAGTTTTAAATTTGAGTTTTCTGGTGGACCGGAAGATGGACCGCAATATTTACATCTCTGCGAAATAACAGAAATAGTTGAAGGCAGAAAACTCGCTTACACTTGGCGGTATGATGGCTACCCAGGCCATTCAGTTGTTAGCTGGGAGTTATTTGAGCAAGGCGAGCAAACAAGGCTTAAATTAACACATAGCGGCATAGAAAGCTTTGCTGAGAACGGCCCTGACTTTGCCAAAACAAGTTTCAATGGCGGCTGGACTTATTTTGTTAATGATGCGCTTAAAAATTATTTCGAGGCTGAATCGTAGTTTCACTTGTTTCGTCATTCTGAGAAGTCAGTTTCAGGAAAAGCAAAGAAGTTTGAATGACAGATTTAGTCGATTCGTCATTCCCAACTTGATTGGGAATCTTAATGCTTTAGCTTAATTTGTAAATTGCTTTAAGATTCCCACCTGCGTGGGAATGACGACCATTCCAAAAGACAAATACTAGATTCAAATACTGGTCGTAGCTTCTCGCTACGACTTAAAAGCTACCTATACCTCTTCCAAAGCCGATTTTATGGCTGCATAAATGTAATTGAGATCTTCATCACTGATTACATAAGGTGGGAGAATATAGATGATATTACCTAATGGCCGCAATATAATTCCTTTATCTAAAAAGTAAGCATACAACAAATTACGCAGATTACTTAAATAAGAAGTTTCATTCCCTGTTTCCCACTCAATTGCGATAATTGTTCCCGTTTGCCTAATGGCTTTAACTTTAGGATGCGCTTTAATTTCTTCAAGAAAAACAGCATGTTTGGCCTCTACCCGTTTAATATTCTGAAGTGTTTCGCTTTTTAACAAAATATCTAAACTCGCTAAAGAAGCTACACAAGCAATCGGGTTTGCTGTAAAAGAGTGTCCGTGATAAAGCGTTTTTAATTTATCGTCGCTTAAGAATGCTTCAAAAATCTCATTCGTACAGGTGGTTACCCCTAATGGCATTGTTCCACCGGTTAAACCTTTGCTTAAACAGATGATATCAGGCTTATTAATTAATTTCTCGCAGGCAAAGTAAGTTCCCGTTCTACCAAAACCCGTCATTACCTCATCAGCAATGGTTAAAATCGCGGCTTCTTTACAAGCCGATAAAAGTTGATCCAAATGTTTAGCTTCGTACATCAACATCCCGCCAGATCCTAGAATGAGTGGTTCGAAGATAAAACAAGCGGTATCGGTAAGATTTGAGATATGAGATATGAGATGTGAGATATTATCTTCGTTTGGAAGATCAATAAATTCAACATCGAATAATAAACTATTAAAAGCATCGGTAAAAATACTGCGGCCACTAACAGACATGGCGCCAAAAGTATCGCCATGATAGGCATTTTTAAAGGCTAAAATCTTCGTTTTTGGCGTGCCATTATTGTCCCAGTACTGCAGGCACATTTTTAAGGCTACCTCTACCGCGGTTGATCCATTATCGGTATAAAAAACTTTATCTTGTTTGCCTGGTAAAATAGGCAAGAGCCTTTCTGCCAGCAATACAGCGGACTCGTGCGTAAAACCTGCAAAAATTACGTGTTCGAGCACATTGAGCTGTTCGGCTACTTTTTGTGCAATATAAGGGTGTGAATGACCGTGAATATTCACCCACCAGGATGAAACCGCATCGATATACCGTTTACCATCCTCATCAAAAACGTATACCCCTTCACCCCTAACAATTGGGATATGAGGAAGTGCATTTTTCATTTGGGTATAGGGATGCCAGATTACCTTTTTATCGCGTTCAGCCAAGTTGAGGTTTGAGGAAGGAGCTAAGATTTGGTCGTTATCGAGCATCATGATTATAAGTTAACTGAATATTGATTTTTTAAAAGCTGGCCTACGGTTTTATCTGTTTTAAAAGTGATATCTTCAATACTTAAATCTTCAATTTTCACCCACCTAAAAGCCTGAAGAATTTCACCTTCTCCATCAAAATCGTAAATGGTATCTTTAAAGGCCAACTGCAAAGGAGCTTTTTCTTTAACGATATAATACACGCTAATTACCTGGCTATCGTTAAATGACGATTTTTCAAAAAAATCTGTAGTATAAAAATGAGATAATACTTCAATTTCAGCATCGCACTCTTCCACAAACTCACGTTTTAATCCATCGATTAAGCCTTCGCCAAGTTCTAAACCACCCCCCGGAAACTTACTGAAACGAAAGCCATATTCTTCCTCATCACTTACCAAAACCTCATTATTCTGGTTAATTAACAATCCATAAACCCTAACATTAAAGTAGCTCATTTTCGAAATGTTTTTTATTCTTAATTACTATTTCTGGCGTCCATACAATTTCCTTTTTAAAGGTCTCTGCCCTCACCGGACATTCACTCATATGGCAATAATGGCAACACTCAGGCAAACATGGATCTGCATGAATAAAGAGCTCTGCTTTACGAAAGCCATTTTTGTTGATCAGTTCATCAATCTGCGAAATTTCGCGGTGAACTTTATTTAAATCAAAGTAGTATGGCAATGTTACATGGCAATCGATATGAAATTCAGGGCCATATTGCTGGGTACGAAGATTGTGCACATCAATCCACGGGTTGTGCCTGTTCTTTTGTAAAACATCTACTACTTCTTCAACAAGTGTAAAATCACTTTCATCCATTAATCCACCCACCGAACCACGGGTAAGTTTATAACCAGAATAAACAATATAAAAGCCTACCAAAAAAGAAAGTAAGCTATCTAGCCAAATAATATTTGTTAGCTGAATTAATATTAAGCCAAAAACAATCGCTACACTGGTATAGGTATCAGTTAATAAATGTTTGCCATCAGCCTGCAATGTAACCGAATGTTCATCTTTACCTACGTTTATGAGGTATAGACCAACAATTAGATTAATTAAACCCGTAATACCAATAATTAGTGTTCCGGTTAATAGCTCCCCTACTACATGAGGATAAATAAGGTTATACGATGATTTGAAAATAATAACCACTCCCGCAATCAGAATCAATATCCCTTCAACAAAGGCAGAGAAAAACTCCACCTTCCCATGTCCATAAGGATGATTTTCGTCGCGGGGTTGCGTACTAAGATAGATGCTATAAAAGGCGAAACTCCCTGCAATTACGTTTACAATACTCTCTGCTGCATCTGTTAAGATGGCATTCGATCCCGTAATAAAATACGCAACAAACTTGGCCAACATCAGCACCACACTCACCACCAGAGAAATTATTATTGCTTTCTTTTTTACCGACACAAGGATATTTTTTTCAAAAATACGCTTATCGAATAAATTAAATGAGAAAAACTATGTCTTTTTTAGTGCAGAATAATATTTGGTTTATATATTTGCGCTCAAAGTAATTAACCATGAGCACCTTATCCAAAAGAATCAACAGTCTATCTGAATCTGCAACCCTTAAAATGACCAAACTTGGCCGCGAATTAGCGTCAAAGGGCATTAACATTATTAGTTTAAGTGTTGGCGAACCCGATTTCAATACACCCGATCACGTAAAAAATGCAGCTAAAAAAGCATTAGACGAGAATTATACGCGCTATTCACCAGTACCGGGCTACCCAGATCTGCGCCAGGCGATCGTGAATAAGTTAAAAACAGAAAACAACCTGGATTATGATATTTCTCAGATCGTTGTTTCAACAGGTGCTAAACAATCACTATCGAATGTTATTTTAACTTTAATTGATCCGGATGATGAAGTAATCATACCTACACCTTACTGGGTTTCATATTCAGAAATGGTAACCCTGGCTGAAGGAAAATCTGTTTTTATCGATACGGACATCGAAAGTAATTTCAAAATCACTCCTGCACAGTTAGAAGCAGCCATTACACCGAAATCGAAGTTATTTATGTTTTCTTCACCTTGTAATCCAACAGGTTCGGTTTATAGTAAAGAAGAATTAGCAGCTTTGGTTGCCGTTTTCGAAAAACACCCTAATATCTATATCTTATCTGATGAGATTTATGAGCACATTAACTTTGTTGATAAACACGAGTCTATTGCGCAATTCGGCAGCATTAAAGACCGTGTAATCATTGTTAATGGTTTCTCTAAAGCTTTCGCCATGACGGGTTGGAGATTAGGTTATATTGCAGCTAATAAAGAAATTGCAGCAGCAAATGATAAATTACAAGGACAAACAACATCTGGAACGTGTTCTATTGCGCAAAGAGCAGGGATTGTTGCTTACGAGCAGGGTTTAGCAAGTGTTTTAGAAATGAAAGAAGCATTTTTACGCCGTAGAGAATTGGTTTACAATTTATTAAATGAAATTCCAGGTGTAAAAACAAATCTTCCTGATGGGGCTTTTTACTTTTTCCCGGAAATCAGCTCTTTCTTCGGTAAAAAAGATGCTGACGGAAACGTGATTAAAGATTCATCAGACCTGGCTTTGTATTTATTAAACGTTGGTCATGTAGCAACCGTTGGTGGCGATTCGTTTGGTAACAACAACTACATTCGTTTATCATACGCAGCATCAGACGAGAGTTTGGTTGAAGCATTAAGAAGAATTAAAGAAGCTTTAGGTAAGTTAGCCTAACAAGTTTTCAGTTAACCGTTTACTGTTAGCAACATCATCATAAAAACCCATGTTAATTAAGTTTAACATGGGTTTTTTATTTATATCATATCTCAAGAAAAAAAGGTTCGTCATCTCGACTGAAGCCCAGCGGAATGGAGAGATCTATTGCAACAGATTTCTCGACTGCGTTGCACCCCGCTCGAAATGACGATATGGTGTTTGAAAATGAAAGCAAGCATTTCATCGGAGAATCCAGTCCTTCTTTCCGTTACAAGTCCTCTCCCGATGAAAAATCGGGATGTGGGCTTTCCACTGCAATAAGGTTTATGAACTACGGAAGTGCAGAAAACTGCTAATTGCTAACTAAAAACGGCTAACTGAAAACTAGCTCCTAATCGCTTCTACCGGATCTAATCTTGATGCTGAATATGCTGGCCAAAAACCAGAGATAGTGCCGATAATAATCGATATTCCAATACCTAAGGCAATATTATTCAAGCCCAGTATAATATGGAAATCTGTGGCCGCACCAATCCCCAATGCGAGCAGAAAGACCAGTAATAGGCCCAGCAAGCCACCCAAAATACAAAGTGAGATAGATTCAAATATGAATTGAAGCAAGATAAAATAGTTTTTAGCACCCAACGATTTTTGGATACCAATAATATTGGTACGTTCTTTAACCGATACAAACATGATATTGGCAATACTAAAACCACCAACCAAGATCGAAAACCCACCTATTACCCAACCGGCAATATTCACCATTTTAAACATCGAATCTAACTGGTTAGAAATAATGGTGGTTTTATTTAGTGCAAAATCTTCTTCCTGGCCAGGCTTAATTCTGTGGATAGAGCGCATTAAACCTTTCAATTCGCTTTCTACCTCTTCTAAGCTCACGTTATCCTTACCACGAACGGTAATTTGTGGACCGTAGCGTTCACTTTGGATATCTAAAACACCTTTTGCAAAAGCAATTGGAATATTTACGTTTTTGTCAAGAGAGGTACCCAACATATCTTCTCCTTCTTTTTTGAAAACACCAACAACAGTTAATCTTCTTCCTAAAATCTGCACTTGTTTACCTACTGGCGCATCGCCATCAAAAAGTCCATCTGCAATATCAGAGCCTAATATACAAACAGGTGAACCGTTTTTACTCTCATTTTCGGTAAAATACCGGCCGTCCTGAAGTTCGAAATTCCAAGTTTTATTAAAATCGTGTGATGCTGCCCATACCGAAATCCCTTCTACTGAGCTACTTCTATATTTGATTGTCCTATCGTTAGTCGATATTTCGAATGTAACGCCTTGTGCATTTTCAATTCTTTCGCGGAGGGCTTCAAAATCGCGCAACGAAGGCTGAGGGCGGTTCATATATTTCCACCAAGGGTAATTATCGCCAAAACTCCAAGGCCATTTTTGAATATAAATCGTGTTAGAGCCCAGTTTATCTACACTGGCCTGCAATTTACCGCGAAAGGTATCTACCGCAGAGAATACAGCAATAATGGTAAAAATACCGATTGTTATAGCCAAAAGCGATAACATGGTGCGTAATTTATTCTGGCGCAACGCATCAAATGCAAAACGGAAACTCTCGCCTATTAGCCTAAAAATTATCATAATTAAAGATTAGATGCAAAGCCTTTGAAAAGGTTACAGCTTATCTTCAAAACTAATTAATTTTATGTCTACAATGCATTAATCGCCCTGTATTATTTGATTTAAAATGATTAAAACATAATATACATAAAATGCGTTTGATAAAATACGGAAAAGAAAAATTAAATTCGTATTTTTGCACCTCAAAAAATTCATCAAGAATGAAATTATCACAATTCAAATTCAACTTACCTGAATCATTAATAGCCAACAATCCGGCAGAACAACGCGATGAAGCTCGCCTGATGGTTTTACACAAAGACAGCGGTAAAATTGAACATAAAATTTTCAAAGACGTTTTAGGTTATTTCGATGACAAAGACGTAATGATATTAAATAATACTAAGGTTTTCCCTGCTCGTTTATATGGCAATAAAGAGAAAACTGGTGCAACCATTGAGGTTTTCTTGCTACGTGAATTAAACAAGGAATTACGTTTATGGGATGTTTTGGTAGATCCGGCACGTAAAATCCGCGTAGGCAATAAATTATATTTTGGCGACGACGATTTATTGGTTGCCGAGGTTGTAGATAACACCACATCACGTGGCCGTACCATCCGTTTCTTATTTGAAGGTACTGACGAAGAATTCAGAAAAAACGTTGAAATTTTAGGTGAAACCCCACTTCCTAAGTATATTAAACGTAAAGCTACCGCCGAAGATAAAGAACGTTATCAAACTATTTTCGCTAAACATGAAGGTGCAGTAGCTGCTCCAACTGCAGGTTTACACTTTAGTCGTGAGTTGATGAAACGCCTTGAACTTAAAGGTATAGAATTTGCAGAAGTAACGCTACATGTTGGTTTAGGAACTTTCAGAACTGTTGAGGTTGAAGATTTAACCAAACACAAAATGGATTCTGAGCAGTTTATTATCGAGCAAAAAGATGCAAGTATCGTAAATAAAGCTTTAGAGGAAAAAAGAAAAATCTGCGCGGTGGGTACCACTTCAATGCGTGCAATTGAATCGGCTGTTTCTGCAAACAGAACATTAAAATCAGCTAGCGATTGGACCAGTAAGTTTATCTTCCCTCCTTACGATTTCAATATTGCAAACTCAATGATTACCAATTTCCATACACCAGAATCTACTTTATTGATGATGGTAAGTGCATTTGGCGGATACGAAAACGTTATGAATGCTTACGAAGTTGCAGTAAAAGAAAAATATAAATTTTACAGCTACGGCGACGCCATGCTAATTATATAGATTTGAGTATTGAGATGTGAGATTTGAGTTATACAAGTCTCATATCTCAAATCTATAATCTCATCTCTTAAATATGAAATACTACGCTATAATTGTAGCAGGCGGTTCTGGAAATCGGATGCAAACGGAAACCCCAAAACAATTTCTACTGCTCAAAAACCTTCCGGTTTTAATGCACACGATAAAAGCTTTTGCACAAAGCGATACTCAACCTAAAATTTTATTGGTTCTAAACGAAGATCAGCAAGGCTATTGGGCACGGTTATGCGAAGAATTTAATTTCCATGTACCGCACCAAGTTATCGATGGTGGCACGGAGCGTTTTCACTCCGTAAAAAATGCAATCCATGCTATAGAAGAAGAAAGTTATGTTGCCATTCACGACGCCGTTCGTCCTCTTGTTTCCAAATCACTTATCGACAATTGTTTTAAAGAAGCTGAGCTGCAGGGCAACGTTATTACAGCAGTGCAATCAAGCGACAGTGTACGCTTGCTTAGAGACGATAAAACAACTGCATTAAAACGTGATGAAATCTATTTAGTACAAACTCCACAAACTTTTAACCTTAACATTCTTAAAGAAGCCTATAACCAGGAGTTTAATTCTCATTTTACCGATGATGCAAGCGTGGTAGAATCTATAGGTTATGAAATTAATATCATCGAAGGAGAAAGAGGAAATATCAAAATTACTTACCCAATCGATCTGGAGCTTGCTGAATTGTTGCTGAAAAATTAAAATTAGAAAAAGGAGTTCCAAAAATGAAACTCCTTTTTTTAATTCATTATTTTAAACTGTTACTCACTTCTAAATTAATGAATATCGGTGCGATATATTTTTTACGTTGCCCGGCCAATTACTTTAAGCAGAATTGCAATAACTGCGATTACCAATAAAACGTGGATTATTCCGCCAACGTCGCCGAAGCCGTGAAATATAAATCCGATCACCCATAGTATCACCAATACTACTGCGACTAAATACAATAAATTTCCCATAGTGTTAATTTTTTAAGCAATGTTATATTATTGCTCTATTAACACATGGCTTTTCGGTTTTGTTTAAAAAATGTAAATTTTATTTACCCACACTCATCAATCCCTGTTAAATACGTTAAACCAAAAATGTAAGGCAAAAAAAAACCTTCCAGTTTTACTGAAAGGTTTTTATCTGTTTAAAATTCTAGTATTCATCTTCATTAAAGAAGAAATCTTCTTTAGTTGGATAATCTGGCCATATTTCCTCAATGGTTTCATAAGGTTCGCCATCATCTTCTAATGCCTGTAAGTTTTCAATTACTTCTACTGGGGCACCAGAGCGGATACCATAATCAATTAATTCGTCTTTAGTTGCAGGCCATGGTGCGTCTTCCAAGTGCGATGCTAATTCTAATGTCCAATACATATCGTCAATTCAATTAAATTCTTGTTCTTATTATTGCGCAAAGTATATTAAAATTTTTGAGCAAAACAAACTTATTTTTCCACTATTAAATCCGCGGAATCCAAATGTTTTCTTCCGCGCTGAAATAGACGGTCAGTTTTCGTGCCAAAACGAATAAATAATCGCTTAACCGATTCAAATAAACTGTTACACGCTCATCTACAAAGCTATTATCTGCAAGCGCTACTGTCAGGCGTTCTGCCCTTCTGCAAACACATCGTGCAATATGGCAGTAAGAAACTACAGTATTTCCACCAGGCAAAACAAAATGTTTTAAAGGCGGTAGCTTTTCGTTCATCAGATCCATCTCATTTTCCAACAAGATAACATCAGCATCGTGCAGATCAGGGATCTTCATTTTAGATGTTTCAGGGTCGGCTGCAAGCGATGAGCCGATAGTAAATAACCTATCCTGAATTTCTTTTAATAGTTTCTGGTCATGCGCATCAATATCTTGACACATAATTAATCCGATGTACGAATTTAATTCGTCAACAGTTCCATAGGTTTCGATACGTAAGTGGTATTTAGGCACACGGGTACCTCCAATGAGTGATGTTTGGCCCTTATCGCCTGTTTTAGTGTAGATTTTCATACCCCCTGCCCCCTTTGAGGGGGAATAATTATGTGAATCCTAATTCCCCTACAGGGGAATTAGGGCTTTAGTTAATTTTCTCAAAATCGTTGCCATTATCATTCAAAGCCTGCAAACGTGGAGAGACATTTTTTATATCTGTATTTAAATAATCGTTTTCAATCAAACCATCACGCATACGTACAATACGGTGGGCGTGTTGCGCGATATCTTCCTCATGCGTAACCAGAATAATGGTGTTCCCTTTGCTGTGAATTTCCTCCAACAAGCCCATTATTTCAATTGATGTTTTGGTATCTAAGTTACCTGTTGGCTCATCGGCTAAAATAATAGAGGGATTATTGATCAAAGCCCTGGCTACAGCCACACGTTGACGTTGACCGCCCGATAATTCATTGGGCTTATGATCCATACGATTGCCTAAGCCTACATTTTCTAATGCCTTAGCTGCTCTTGCATCCCTGTCCTTCTTACTGGTTCCGGCATAAATTAAGGGTAAGGCAACATTATCTAAAGATGTTGAACGTGGCAATAAGTTAAAGGTTTGAAAAACGAAACCGATCTCCTGGTTGCGCACTTCTGCCAAGGCATCATCACTCATGTGACTCACATTAGTTCCATTTAAAACATAGGTTCCGCTTGAAGGTGTATCCAAACAGCCTAAAATATTCATTAGGGTTGATTTACCAGAACCAGATGGGCCCATCAAGGCTACGAATTCGCCTTTATTAATATCTAAAGAAACTGATTTTAACGCGTGAATCACTTCAGACCCAATAACATATTTACGGCCAATTTCTTTTATAGTGATGAGTGGTTTCTCCATGTTTTTTCTTTTTTAGACAAGCGTAGCGGGTAAGATGTTACAAGCGGATTGAAAATTAAGCTCAAATGTTGTTGATCTATTATTTTTCAATAATTTTTGGCACCATGAAAAATTGGTCGGTATGCTTTGCGGCATTTTTCAGGCCATCAACCGTAGCTATTTCCTGCTTAACGACATCTTCTCTCCAAACATTTACCGATTCGTTCATATAAACCAGCGGTTTTACATTTGAAGTATCCAATTCATTTAACTTTTCCATAAAAGACAAAATTTTGTTCATTTCAGGGATCAGTATATCCACTTGTTTTTCATCAATATGAATTCTGGCCAGATCGGCTATTTTATGGATGGTTTTTGCGTCTAAATTCATATTTATACTAACTTACTATCAATCAATCTGTAAACCTTTTCTTTCAATACATCAGAATCAACATCGGCCAAAGTTGATGTATTTATGGGTTTGTGGACGTAAATATCGCAAATTCCTGGCTTACTTCCATACTTTGCTCCGTCATCCCAATTAATTTTCCAAACATCGGTAATACTAACAGGCACCAGGGCTATATTTTTATCAATAGCCAAACGGAACGGACCATTTTTAAACTCGCCTAACTTTGGTGGGTAATGGTCATCAATTTTACCCTCAGGAAAAATAACCAGGCTCATTCCCTTTTCTAGGTTCTCGCCAGCTTTTTTAAATGCTTTAAAAGCCGAAATCTTACTGTCACGGTTTACAGAAATATCGATGGTTTTAAAAAAAATGCCCAATACTGGATTATTCAACAATTCATCCTTTCCCATAAAGTGGAATTTACCATGCCCCATGATGCAGAAAATCATGATATCCAGATTAGATGTATGGTTGGCACAATAGATATAAGTTTGTTTTGAATTTAGCTTTTCTTCATATTGATAACGAAAAAAAACACCTGAAAACGAGCTGCACAAAAAACTATTGGCTTTTCTGAAAAAATTGAGGATGTTATAATATTTCTCATTACGAGAAGTAATGTAATATAAAGGATAGAACAGCGCGAAAAAAAACAGTATCCAGAATAAAAAACATACCCGGTGTACTTGTCTTAGAAAGTGAATCATAGATGATCAAAAATATAAAATAGTTTGATATTTAAAACAACTGATTGCATTGGGCCAAGAATATGATCGTAGAACACCAATCACTGGCGCCCTGCCGGTCTAAAGATCTCTCCTCCAAAGGAGTTCCTTCGGAACACTACGGTCGAGATGACGATTGTATTTAAAACAATTCATTCTTGCAAAACCGCTGTTTATAAACCTTATTGAAGTGTAAAGCCCACATCCCGATTTTTCATCGGGAGAGGACTTGTAACGGAAAGAAGGGCTAAAGTTTCCGATGAAATACTGACTTTGATTTCCAAATTATGGGTAATATCCTTGTGGTCGGTGAGATACCAAGCGCCATGAAAAGATTGCTTCGTCGTTCCTCCTCGCAATGACGAAGAAATAGCGAGAGATGACGATCGCGATATACCCACTCCAGTTGAGATGACGACTGCTCAAAAAAATCTTACCATTAAAATTGAAGCGATTTATGATTTGCTTGTATTTTATTTTTAATTTCGTGCCATTATGAAAGAAACAGTGGTGAGCGGCATTCGCTCAACAGGAAAATTACATTTGGGTAATTATTATGGTGCAGTTAAAAACTTCGTTCAAATGCAGAACGACTATAATTGCTACTTTTTTATCGCCGATTTACACTCTTTAACTACACACCCTACTCCAGCCGATTTACATGGAAATATTAAACATGTTTTGGTTGAATATCTGGCTAGTGGGATTGATCCAGAAAATAGCACCATTTATATACAAAGCGATGTTCCCGAAATTGCGGAGTTATATCTATATCTAAATATGAACGCTTATATGGGTGAATTGGAGCGCAGTACTTCTTTTAAAGATAAAGTACGTGCCAACCCTGATAACGTAAATGCAGGTTTATTAACCTACCCGGTATTAATGGCAGCCGATATTTTAATCCATAAGGCTACAAAAGTACCTGTTGGAAAAGATCAGGAGCAACATTTGGAAATGGCCCGTACTTTCGGAAACCGTTTCAACAGGTTATACAATACAGAATATTTCCCTGAACCTTACGCTTTTAGCTACTCTGATAAATTGGTTAAAGTACCTGGTTTAGATGGTAAAGGCAAAATGGGTAAATCAGAAGGTGAAGCGAATGCAGTCTATCTATCTGATGATCCTGAAACCATCCGCAAAAAAGTAATGAGAGCGGTTAGTGACGGTGGTCCGACAGAAGAAAACCAACCAAAACCTGAGCCTATACAGAATCTTTTCGATTTAATGAAAGTGGTTTCGAGTGCTGATACTCATGCTCATTTTGAAGATTTGTACAACAAAATGCAGATCCGTTACGGCGATTTTAAAAAACAACTGGCAGAAGATATGATTATCGCTACCGCACCAATGCGTGAGCGTATTCAGGATATCGCTAAAGATGATTCTTATTTAAGGCAGGTTGCTAAACATGGCGCATTAAAAGCCCGTGAAAGCGCACAAAAAACCATCAGAGAGGTTCGCAGTTTAATCGGGTTTAAAAGTTTTTAATTAATATTGTGGTAAGCGGATGGCGGTTGGCGCTATAATCGCCTGACGCAAAACGCTCACCGCAAAACGCAAGAAAATATGCACATAGCAATTGTAGGAAATATAGGTGCCGGTAAAACTACCTTAACAGGCTTGTTGGCCAAGAATTATGGATGGGAAGCTTTATACGAGGCTGTGGACAATAACCCCTATCTGGAGGATTTTTACAGCGACATGAAACGATGGAGCTTTAACCTTCAGATTTATTTCCTTAATAGTCGTTTTCAGCAAATTACCGATATTGAGGTAAATAAACGTAACGTTATCCAGGATAGAACAATTTACGAGGATGCACATATTTTTGCCGAAAACCTGCACGATATGGCTTTAATGACCACCCGCGATCATGATAATTACCGGGCCATTTTTGATAATATTACCTCTTTTATTAAACCACCTGATTTATTGGTTTACCTGCGTGCATCGGTACCTACACTGGTTAATAATATCCAGCGTCGTGGCCGTGAGTACGAAGCAGGTATCCGCATTGACTACCTTTCTAAACTGAACGAAAAATACGAAGCCTGGATTAAAGGTTATAACCTGGGTAAATTATTGATTTTAGATAAAGATAAATTAGATTTCACCAACAATCCAGAAGATTTAGGTACGGTAATCCAATCTATAGAAGCGGAGATTAACGGTTTATTTTAGTCCCCAGCCCCTAAAGGGGAGTTATAGGTGGAATACATTATTTAACTATAAATGCGATAAATATGGGAAAAGATTTCGAGCATGATACTGCAGAGAACTGGAAATGGGGTACTTTTTATTTCAATAAAAAAGACTCGAGATTAATTGTTCCGAAGCGTATAAAATTGCTTGGTTGGACATTCAATTTTGCACATCCGATATCTTATATTATCATCGCATTGATCTTCATATTTGTTTTTTATCAATTCTATCGAAAGAATATATGAGTGATAGAAATTTAAGCTCCACATTAGGAAATCCAAAAATTATCGGAATTATTCCTGCACGATATGCCTCTACCCGTTTTCCGGGAAAGCCTTTAGTAGATATTGCCGGAAAAACCATGATCCAAAGGGTTTACGAGCAAGCATCGAAAGCCGAAAGTTTATCGAAAGTAGTTATTGCCACCGATGATGTACGGATTGCTGATGAAGTGAAAAGGTTTGGTGGAGAATTTATCTTTACCTCAACTAATCACCAAAGTGGAACCGATAGATGCGCTGAAGTAATTGAAACTTTACCTGGCTACGATATTGTGATCAACATCCAGGGTGATGAACCTTTTATTGAGCCTGCACAGATTGAATTATTGGCAAGCTGCTTTACTGAAGAGAAAGTACAGTTAGCTACGCTAATTAAATCGATCCAGAGTCAGGAAAGTGTGTACAATCCGAATAGTCCTAAAGTGGTAATCGATGTAAATGGCCGAGCCATGTATTTTAGCCGTAGTCCGATTCCTTTTCTCAGAAATGGCGAACCGGGCGTATGGGCAGAGAAGCATCAGTTTTACAAGCACATCGGGATTTATGGTTACCGTACAGAATCTTTAAAAGCCATTACCAAATTACCACCATCTTCTTTAGAAATTGCCGAAAGCCTAGAGCAGCTTCGCTGGATTGAAAACGGATTTTATATCCAAACTAAGGTTACCGATCTGGAAACTGTTGCTATTGATACGCCCGAGGATTTATTAAAGCTGAACAAATTACTTAAAGCATTGAAACTAGAATAATTGGTTATAAGTTTAGGGGTTAGCGGTTAGTGCTACTCCCTAAACCATAAACACTCCCTAACCTATCTAATCACTAGTTCCATCTGGATATTGCAACCTGTATAAGGCCTTGGTTCGCCAGCCACTTTTTGGAAACCCAGTTTAGGGTAAAGATTTATGGCTGGTTTACGCAACTATAAATACTAAATTACAATATGCCATAGCATTAATTGCTTGAAGCCGATATTTTAGTATTTTCGTTTATCTATGAAAAAGAAAACGCTCCTATTTATTTTCTTATTATGTAACTCTGCCATTTTTGCGCAAAAACCGGCTGGCTTAATTGTGAAAACAAATCTTTTAAATTTGGTTGCTAAAAGACCTACCCTATCTGTAGAAAAGACCTTTTCTGATCTTTATGGTTTAGAGTTTGCCTATACCTCGGGAGAAATTAAAAATTTCGGTTACCGCGATTATTACCATTACGATGGTTTTTTACTGCGTGCAAAGAAATACATCAGGGCAATTAAAAATAGAGAAGCTAACGCTTTCTACGGTGCTTATTTCGGAAATCTAAATAAAACAGTGGTCTCACACAGCTCAGTAGATAATACGGGCTTTTTTAGTTGGGGCCATGATCGAGATTTTAAGGCAAGTTCTTTACGTTATGGTGGAACTTTTGGGGTATCATTTATCCCAAAGAAACATTTTCTCTTAGAAGGATTAACAGGATTAGGCTATGGGAACTATTTTAATGTTCATAATAATTTAAACAGCAAACTACCAAATGGATATTTTGACTTTCAATTGTGGCTATCAGTTGGTTATTCCTTTTAATTTTAAACGGCATGATAAAATTTGTAGTTTTGAGTATGAGAAATATATCGCTCTTCGTTGCTATCTGCCTTTTAGCACTTGTTGCCTGCAATTCAAACGGCAAAAAAGAAACCAATGCCATTGAGTTTAAAAATGTTAACCAAAGCCTTGCCAAATCTTTTTCTGATTTAAAACGGTTGGATACTTTTAAGATCGAACTTACCGGCAGAAAACCCGAAGAAATGGTATTGAACTTCACCATTAAAAATGCTGATGGAAAAGAAATTTACAACACCAAAGTCAAAGGAACTGAATTATTGGGCAGTACCGATCCAAATGTTGACTTATCAAAAGAAAAAGATCAGATTATTTTCTTAAAAACCATTGCTGATGATTTTTTTAGCGATGATAACTTTCTGGAACCAGCGGTAATGCCCGAAGATAAGGCCGATAATTATACCCCTGATAAAGCACTTTACGAAGAATTAAAGAAATCGGGCTTAAATGGATTTAAGTATCGTTTAGGAAAAGAAAACAACATTTACATTGCCTGGAGTGAAAAAGAACAGAAAGTGAAGATTTACTACAACTGCTGCTAACGGGGAAAACAGACACAAAAATTTAGAAATGAAAAGATCTGAATTTATTGCAAACCGACTAAGGGAGGTTTTATTAAACGGATATTGGATTGCCAATACCAACTACAAGGAACAATTATTGAGCATTACCTGGCAACAGGCCGTACACCAAATAGCAGATTTAAATACAATTGCAGCTTTAACCTATCATATCAATTATTACTTGGCTGGCCTTTTAAACGTATTTAAAGGGGGGCTGCTAGAA
Organism: Pedobacter psychrodurus; assembly: GCF_004331735.1. Classification (GTDB taxonomy): domain Bacteria; phylum Bacteroidota; class Bacteroidia; order Sphingobacteriales; family Sphingobacteriaceae; genus Pedobacter; species Pedobacter psychrodurus. The sequence goes on along the minus strand of NZ_SJSO01000004.1, from coordinate 16,444 downwards.
ATTAAGGATCAGTATAGTTTCGACCTGCCACCGATACAATCAGAAACAGATTGGAAAAAGCTGGTGGAAGAGTTTTTGGTAAATTCGGCATCTTTCGCCAATGAAGTAGCCCAAATGCGTGACGAAAAATTAGATCAGGTATTTATTGATGAAAAATACGGCACCTATCTACGTAATGTAGAAGGTGTAATAGAACATAGTTACTACCATCTTGGACAGCTAGTACTTATCAAAAAACTAATTTTTGCAGCAGGAAAATAAAATGCCATTCTCCTCAGCGCTAAGCTCTCCCCTCTTCTCGTTATCAAAAAAAATATTTTAATATTTATTTTTAAACTAAATAAATAGTTGTATTTTAGAGCGCTTAACCAGACACAAATTATTTAACGCTTTTTCAACAACATAAATGCTCAAGCAACTCCTCTCAGTTCTTCTTTTTTCGTTATTATTTTTTTCAGCCCAAGCGCAAAACGCAAGCATAAAAGGTGTTGTGGTTGATACCGTTGAAAAAACAAAATTACAGAACAGCTCTATCCTGCTGATAAGAAGCAAAGATTCCATTTTAGTTAAAGATGCACGGACCAAGGCTAACGGTGAATTTGTGTTTTCTAATTTAAAAAAAGGAAATTATACCCTGGTGGTCACCTTTCCTAAGATGGCCGATTATATAAGAGACATCCAATTGTCTGATTCATCAAAATTTAACCTGGGTAATATCGCGATGGATAGCAAAGCAACGCTTTTAAATGAAGTGGTAATTAAGGCACAAAAGCAGGCCATTAGTATGAAGGGCGATACCATAACCTACCAGGCAGATAGCTTTGCAGTAAAACCACACGCTAATCTACAGGATTTATTAAGGCGCTTACCTGGAATTGAGGTTGACAAAGATGGCGCCATAAAAGCAGGTGGAAAAGATGTAAATACGCTTTTGGTTGATGGCGAAGAATTTTTTGGTGATGATCCACTTCTGGCCCAGAAATACCTGAAAGCCAATGCGGTTAGCGAAGTTCAGGTTTACGACAAAAAAACCAAGGAGGAAGAATTATCCGGTATAAAAGAGGGCGATGCCAAAGAGAAAGTGATGAACATCAAACTCAAGGAAAACGCCAAAAATGGGTATCTCAGTACCCTGGATGCCAATAGCGACCTAAAGCACTATAAAAACATAGGTGGTATGGCAGGCATTTATAAAAACAAATTAAAAGCCGCCGTTTTTGGTTCTAACTCCAATACCAATCAAGATTCGAAGGCAAGTGCTGCCATGAGCAAGCTAAAAGGCAATGATTATGATGTGATTGAAGTTGGTGATGATGGCAGTACCGTAATGATCAGTTATGGCAACAACGATGAAGATGATTTTTCACCATCAAGTGGTCTGCCTGATGTAACAGGATATGGTGCGCATTTTTCTGACAAATGGAATGAAAACAAAGTTGGTTTGAAGCTCAATTATAAAGGCAGTGATAGAAACATATTGGACAGAACAACATCTAAAAACCAGTCGCTATTGCCTAACGGAACAAACTTCTTTAGTGAGGGCAGCTCAAATAGTGAAAACAGAAACACCGGACAAAGTTTAAAAGGAAGTGTTGATATTAAATTAGATTCGCTATCAACTTTAAAAATTTCATTTGCAGGCAGTAAACGCAAAAGCAGCAACCTATATACGAGTACTAACGAAACTAAAAATGACGCAGGGATATTTGTAAACAATAGTGACCAGTTTAATGATAGCAATGGCGAAAACGACCTGTTTAACGGCAATATCAATTACTCCAAAAAGTTTGTAAAAAAAGGAAGAACGCTTTCCATCGATGTACAGCCTGAAACCAAAAACAGCACCAGTTTGGGCACCAGCTTAAGTGTTACCAATTATTATGATGGGAATGGAGCAATCAATAGAACTATTAACCAAGACTTCCTGAACGATAATTCGGGTAGTGAAAGCTCTCTGGGTACCAGAATATCGTATACAGAACCATTGGGCAAGCAATTTTCATTACAAACAGCCTACAGCTTTAAAACTGTAACATCAAATAGCCATAAATTAGTGTTCGATAAATCATTAAATAATAAACGAATCGATTCGCTGAGCAACAATTTCGATTTCAATAATTTTTCGAACATCGGTAAAATTGTGCTGCAATACAGATCAAAGAAATTCACCCTATCTGGTGGTGCAGAAGCTACTGAAACTACATTCGAGCTGAATGATCTGGACCGGAACAACGAATTTAACCGAAACTATTTAAACTGGGCGCCACAGAGTAACTTTAACTATAAACTTGGTAAAAGTACTAGTGTATCGTTAAATTACAACGGCAGTACCAGGCAGCCAAGTCTGGATCAATTACAACCCATCATACAGGTAAATAATCCCCTTTACGAAATTAAAGGTAATCCAAACTTAAAACCATCATTCAATAATAATATTGGCTTTAATTTTAACACTTACCAACAAAAATCGCAGATGTATGCATATGTGTATGGTGGCTATAGCTTTACCAAAAATGCTGTTGTGAGCTCGAGAACGATTGATGACGTGAACAAAACCGTGAGCAGTTATATCAATTTAAATGGCAATAACAATTTTTACGGGGGTGCAAGCTTTAATAAAAGTTTTAGTAAGATTAATTTCAATATAGGTTTAAATGCCAGTTATAACCATTCGAACTCGGTTTCCATTTTAAATAACAAACTGAATGAAAACGTGAACAATAGCCTTAATTTACGTCCCCGATTTAGTTATTATGGTGATAAAGTCCAGGTGCAGTATAACCCTTCATTTATATTTTCGAACAGCCGTTCATCAATCGGTTCTATAAATAATGGTAAAAACTTTAGCCACAACCATGATATTTCGGGTAACATTGAACTACCGTATAATACCGAATTTAACACCTCCATATCCTTATCTTATCAGCCTGCAAACTCTTCGTTCAGCACACCGGTAAATATTGCGCTATGGAATGCTTATTTATCAAAGAAGATGCTTAAAGCGCAAGAACTGGAATTAAAAGTATCTATTTCTGATATTCTGGCAGAAAAAATTGGCTATAACCGTTACGTTGGAGGCAATAACATCAGTGAATACACCAACAGTTTTATTCCGAGGTACGTCCTAATTGGTATCACCTATAATTTAACCGGAAACTTTATTAAACAAGACAAAAAATAATTGAAGATGAAGAATTTAGGACTAACCATAATCTTGTTTTTTGCAGTAACAGGAGTGATTGCACAAACTGTTTTCATCAAAAGTGCTAAAATAACTTTCGAGAAAAAAATCAATCAAAAACAGCAATTAGCATCAAACACCTGGATATCTGACGACGCCAGGGATAAAATGAGCAAATACAGGACTTCCAATTGGGATTATAGTTTTAACGACAGTAGCTCCATTTATAAGATTAAACCGAAAGAAACCTTAAATGACAATAATTTCTTTTTTATTGCTGGCGAGAATACGAATGAGCTGTATACCGACTTTAGCAAAAAAGCAAGGGTAATAAGAAAACCAATAAGCGGCGAAGATTTTATTTTAAAAGACACTATTCCCCATCTCAATTGGAAAATCATGCATGATGTACGCCAAATTGCAGGTTACGAATGCCGTAAAGCAATAGCAGTAATAAACGATTCTGTTACTGTAGTGGCTTTCTATAGCGAGGAAATTTTATTAAAAGGCGGCCCCGAGGGATTTACGGGCTTACCTGGAATGATATTGGGGCTGGCCATACCACGGTACAATACCACCTGGTTTGCCATCAAGGTTGAAGCGAAAAACGTTCCCATCTTTAACATTGCTCCTCCTGCAAAAGGGAAAAGAACGGATACCGAAAAAGATTTCAAAAAAATGATCGACCTCTATACCCGTTACGATGATAAAAAGAACCCAAGAAAGATAGATGATATCAAAAAAGAACTTTATACGCTGATACTTTAACAGGCGTATTACCTAAACCAGTCAATATCAGAGACATAATATCATTAAAAAATATTCAAGCAAAACCTAATCGAGTGATAATTTTTTGTACCTTTGTATCCCGTACAAAAACAATTAAACAGGCTTAAAACACCTGGTTAATTTCACAAATTATCAATCATGACAAAGTATATTTTTGTTACGGGCGGTGTTACTTCCTCTTTAGGTAAGGGCATCATTTCCGCATCTTTAGCTAAACTTTTACAGGCACGTGGCTACCGTGTAACCATTCAAAAATTCGATCCGTACATTAATATCGATCCGGGAACTTTAAATCCATACGAACATGGCGAATGCTTTGTTACTGAAGATGGTGCTGAAACCGACCTGGATCTTGGTCATTATGAACGTTTCCTTAACGTTCCAACCTCACAGGCAAACAACATTACCACAGGCCGTATTTACCAGAATGTAATTAACAAAGAGCGTAAAGGCGAGTATCTGGGCAAAACAGTTCAGGTTGTTCCTCACATTACCGACGAGATTAAACGCAACATGCGCATTTTAGGCGATAGTGGTGATTATGATATTATCATTACTGAACTTGGCGGAACTGTTGGTGATATCGAATCGTTACCATTTATTGAGGCTGTTCGTCAGTTTAAATGGGAAGAAGGCAGCACCAATGCGATTGTTATCCACTTAACTTTGGTGCCTTATTTGGCTGCTGCCGGCGAGTTAAAAACCAAGCCAACACAACACTCTGTTAAAGCTTTATTGGAATACGGAATACAGCCAGATATATTGGTTTGCAGAACCGAGCACCACATTAGCCCTGAGATCAGAAAAAAAATTGCTTTATTTTGTAACGTTAACATCAATGCGGTAGTCGAATCGATGGATGCATCTACAATTTATGATGTGCCATTGTTGATGTTAAAAGAACAATTGGATAAAACTGTTTTATCGAAATTAAAACTGCCAACCAAGAATGATCCGGATATGGAAAGCTGGAAAGATTTCCTTGGCCGTTTAAAAAACCCAACTGCCGAAGTTAAAATAGGCTTGATTGGTAAATATGTAGAATTACCTGATGCCTATAAATCAATTATCGAATCTTTTGTACACGCAGGTTCGAAAAATGAATGTAAGGTAAAGGTAGAATACATCCACTCTGAAGGTCTTTTCCCAGATAACGTAAAAGATAAACTGGGCCATTTACAAGGTGTATTGGTAGCGCCAGGTTTTGGTAGTCGTGGTATTGAAGGTAAAATTGATGCCATCAAATACGTTCGTGAGAACAATATTCCTTTCTTCGGAATCTGCCTGGGTATGCAATGTGCCGTTATTGAGTTTGGACGTAATGTTTTAGGCTTAAAAGATGCACATACTACAGAAATTGAAGAAAATTCTGCAAATCCGGTAATTAACATGATGGAAGAGCAGAAAAAAATAACAAATAAAGGTGGAACCATGCGTTTAGGCTCTTATCCTTGCGATATTAAAAAAGGAACAAAAGCTTTTTCTATTTATGGGAAATCTCACATCAATGAGCGCCACCGTCACCGCTACGAATTTAACAATGAATATTTAAAGCAGTATGAAGATGCAGGAATGATTGCGTCGGGTATGAACCCACAGACCAATTTAGTTGAAATTGTGGAGCTTAAAAATCATCCATTTTTCGTTGGTGGACAGTTTCACCCAGAATTAAAATCAACAGTTGCTAATCCTCACCCACTTTTTGTTAAATTTGTCGCCGCTGCGATGGAGTTTGCGAAAAAGAAAACGAATTAAAAGCAGTACATACATAAATAATGGATAGAAATACCTTTACAGGACTGTTCCTGATCATGATCATTTTGGCAGGATCATTCTACTTTTTGAAGCCAAATGAAGCTGAAGTAAAAAGAGAACAAGTAAGAATCGACTCTACTAAAAGAGCAGATTCACTAAAACAGATTGGCGTTAGTCCAATTCAAAAAGACACCACTAAAACAGCTGCCATTGCTAACCCAGTTGTAGATTCTTTAGCCCTAAAAGGCCCTTTTGGTACTGCTATAAATGGCACAGAAGCTAATACTATTTTAGAAAACGAGAATTTATTAATCACTTTAAGCAATAAAGGTGGTAAAATTACCTCGGTTAAAATTAAAGGTCAGAAAACCTTTACCGGTAAGCCCCTAATTTTATTTGATGGAAATCAGAATAAATTTGGCTTAAACCTTAATGCTGCTGGTAAAGTAATTAATACCAACGATTTATACTTTACACCAACAAAAACCGGAAATACCGTTACCATGCGTGCCAATTATGGTGCTAATGCATACGTAGAATATGTTTACGATTTAAAAGCACTGAGCAATAAAGTTGGTTTCAACATTAACCTGGTTGGCTTACAACAAGTAATTGCAGGCAATAACATTGGATTAAACTGGCAAACTACTTTATTACAGCAAGAAAAATCGCTCGAAAGTGAGCACCGTTATTCTGCGCCATACTACAAATATTTAGATGGCGATGTAGATCACCTCAGTGTTTCGAAAGATGAGAAAGAAGATTTATCGAAAGGTAAAATCCAATGGTTCTCTTTCAAACAACACTTTTTCTCAGCTTCTTTAATCTCGAAACAGGCTTTCGAAAAAGGAAGTTTAGAAGTTAAAATCCCAACATCTCCAGGCTTGGTGAAGTTTTATGATGCCAATATGCAGTTGCCATATGCACATACCGCTAATCAGGTTTATGAAATGGAATTCTATTTCGGAACCAACAAATTCTCTGCTTTAAAAGCACAAGGTTATGATTTAGAGCAACAGGTTGATATGGGTTACTGGCCTTTAAAATACATTAACCGTTTCATTGTACTACCTGTATTTAATTTTCTAAATAACTTTAATTGGAACTTCGGCTTAATTATTTTGGTATTAACCATTTTACTAAAAGTTGCTTTATCACCGCTTACTTACAAGTCGTACCTGTCAATGGCGAAGATGAGGGTATTGAAGCCAGAAATGGACGAAATTAAAGCTAAGGTAGGTGAAGATAATCCAACATTGGTTCAACAGGAATATTTAAAACTATATAAGAAAGCCGGTGTTAATCCTCTGGGCGGATGTTTGCCGATGGTATTACAATTGCCTTTGGTAATGGCCTTTTTCTTCTTCTTCCCTAACTTGTTTGAGTTACGTGGTGAGAGTTTTTTGTGGATGAAAGATTTATCAACTTATGATGAGTTTATCAAATTTGGTGTAAAAATCCCTTTCATTGGCGATCACTTAAGTTTAATGTGTGTATTGATGACCATCTCTACATTGATTATGACTTATTTTAACAATCAGGTTTCTGGAGCAACAGGCCAAATGAAATACATCGGTTACATTATGCCCGTTATTTTCTTAGGTGTATTAAACAGCTACCCTGCCGGATTAAACTATTATTATTTCTTAGCCAACTTAATGACTTTCGGACAGCAGTTCTTAATTCGTAAAATGGTTGATGATGATAAGATCCACGCTTTGATTCAACAGAACAAAGCCAGACCAGCTGATGAGAAAAAGAAAAAATCTAAATTCCAACAGCGTTTAGATGATTATATGCGTCAGCAACAACAAGCTAAAAAATAATTAGCTGCTCAACTATAACGAGAACCTCGATCGCTTAAAAGTGATCGAGGTTTTTTGTTTGGAGCGGAGCGCTAAGCGCATGGCGTAAATTGGGCCTCCGACCTCATACTTTCCAACTAAATGCTTTTAATTGTAATATTTGACATACAAGTTTCTTAATAAGCTAAAAAATTCCAATTTTAGAAGATTAAATCTCAACCAACAAATTAATAATTTCTAAAAATGCAAAAGAGACTAACTATTATTCTGTTTTTCGTTGTCAGCTTTGCCTACGCACAAAAGAAACCTTTAGATCATTCGGTATATGATAATTGGGAATCAGTAGGAACAAAGCAATTATCAAATAATGGCCAATGGGCTATGTACAGCATCTTACAGCAAGAAGGAGATGTACAATTGTACCTTACCAATATTAAAACCAATGCGAAGATCAATATACCAAGAGGAATGAACTCGCAGTTTAGTAACGATTCTAAATTCGCGGCTTTTAACATCCGTCCCTTAAATAAAGATTTACGTCAGGCTAAAATTAAAAAGAGAAAGCCTGATGAATTGCCAAAAGACTCTTTAGGTATTGCTAACCTCACTACCAGTGCTGTTACAAAAGTGGCAAGAGTAAAATCTTTCAAATTTCCTGAAGAAGGTGCAAGTGTAATGGCCTATTTAACTGAAAAACCAGATACCGCAAAGAAAACAGTAAAACCAACCGATAAAAAAGATGGTGAAACAGATTTTGCCGATGATGAACCTGCAGGTAAAGGTAAAACCGAAGAGGGAACTGATTTAGTGGTAAAAAACCTTTTAACAGGCACAGATAAAACCTATAAATTTGTTACCGATTATTACTTTAGTAAAGATGGCAAACAGTTAGTTTTTGCCTGTAGCGGATCTAAAAAGGACAAAACTGCTCCACAAGGTATATTCTTGTTAAATACAGAAAAAGGCGCACTTAAAACCCTGATTAAGGGAAAAGGAAGTTTCAAAAACTTCACTTTTGATGAGGAAAGCGAACATGTGGCCTTTGTGGGCGAACAAAGTCCGGAGAAACAGGAAATAAAAGATTACAATATTTATTACAACTCCTTAACGCTCGATACAGCACAAATACTGGTTGATTTTGATATGCCTGGGCTGCCCGCAAAATGGTCGGTTAATGGCGATGGTAAAATAACTTTTAGTAAAGATGGCAAGAAATTATTTTTTGGCATCTCTCCTATCAAAAAACCAAAAGACACAACTATTGTAGATTTCGAAGTGGCTAAAGTTGATGTTTGGAATTACAAAGACGACTATTTACAGCCTATGCAGCTTAAAAACGCAGAAAGAGACAGTAAGAAAAGTTATTTATCGGTGATTGACGTTTATAGCAGTGATCCAAAAGTAATTCCTTTAGCAGACTTAAAATTGCCTGATGCAAACATCATTGCTGAAGGTGATGCCGGGCAGGTTTTGGCTTCTACTGATTACGGTCGCAGGATAGAATCACAATGGAGCGGCTCAACTTCAAAAGATTACTATTTGGTTGATACTAAAAATGGCCAGAAAAAGAAAATTATAGAAAACCTCAATGGTTATGCAATAGCTTCACCAGCAGGGAATTATGTTTTATACTTTGATCGAAAATCAGGCAGTTGGAATACTTACCATGTAGCTACTGCAAAGGTTACCGTTTTAACAGCAGGTTTAAGCGAAAAATTTGTTGATGAAGAGAATGATGTACCAGACTTACCTTCTGCTTATGGCTTAGCTACCTGGACTGAAGGTGATAAAGCTGTTCTAATTAACGATAAATATGATATCTGGTCGTTCTCACCAGACGGAAAATCGGCACCAAAAAATATTACCGCTGGTTTTGGAAGAGCAAATAACATTACCTTCCGTTACGAAAGAGTACAACAGGACAACAGATTTGAGCGCAATGCCGATAGCAAATTTGTAAAACCGAACGAAACAGTTTGGTTAGATGGTTTTAACAATTTAACTAAAGAAAACGGTTTTTACCGCACCAACGTAAGTTCAGCTAAAGCACCAGAATTGGTAGTAATGGCTAAGTTTAAATATTCAAACCTGGTAAAAGCTAAAGATGCTGATGTTTACATTTACGATAAAGCCAATTATGTAGAATCGCCAAATGTTTATATCACTACAGATTTAAAAACTGAAACCAAATTAAGCAATACCAATCCTCAACAAAAAAACTACAATTGGGGTACGGCTGAGCTGGTTAAATGGACCACGCCAAAAGGCTATAAAGCTGAAGGTATTCTGTACAAACCAGAAAACTTCGATCCAAATAAAAAATATCCGATGATCGCCTATTTCTACGAAAAACTAACCGATGGTTTATACACTTATCAAGCGCCGGCACCTACGCCGTCACGCTTAAATATATCTTATTTCGTGAGTAATGGATATCTGGTTTTTGCACCAGATATTAGCTACGAAACTGGTCACCCAGGTAAATCTGCTGTAGAGTTCATCAATTCTGGCGTAGAAAGCTTAAAGAAAAACAGCTGGGTAGATGGTAGTAAAATTGGTATCCAGGGTCAAAGTTGGGGCGGTTACCAAGTAGCTTATTTAATTACCCAAAATAACATGTATGCTGCAGCATGGGCTGGTGCACCTGTAGCCAATATGACTTCTGCTTATGGTGGTATCCGCTGGGAAACCGGTATGAACCGTCAGTTCCAGTATGAAAAAACACAAAGCCGTATTGGTGCAACACTTTGGGAAAAACCAGAATTATATATCGAGAATTCACCCTTATTTATGTTCCCGAAAGTAAATACACCAGTTGTGGTAATGGCTAACGATGCAGACGGTGCTGTGCCTTGGTATCAGGGAATAGAAATGTTTACCGGTTTACGTCGATTAGGTAAACCAGTTTGGATGCTTAACTATAATGGTGAAGCGCATAACTTAGTTCAACGCCAGAATCGTAAGGATATTCAAATCCGCGAACAACAATTTTTTGATTATTATTTAAAAGGCGCAAAGGCTCCAGCTTGGATGACAAGTGGGATTCCTGCTACTGAAAAAGGAAAAACCTGGGGTTTTGAATTAACAGATGATAAGCCTTAGCTGAGTTTGGAGTTTAGCGTTGGGAGTTTAGCGTGCTTAATTCAGAAAACGACAATCCAATGCTGGCAACTAAGAATCTAAATCCATGATACAAGCATATCAAAAGCTTTGTATCATGGATTTTTCATTGGATAAATACTATAAATTCATTGCTATTATTCGACCATAAATAGAGCGATCGCCAGTAACTCTGAACTCCCAACTCCAAAATCTCTTCTATGAACTTTCGACTAAAAGAAGTATTTTAACCTTTTCAAATAAAACTAAACAACCCTAATGGCATTAAGTAGAATTTGGTCAGCATTTATTATCGTGGCTATTGTTGTAGCAAGTATTAAATGTTTCTTTTTCGGACATAGCGATATTTTTAACTGGATGGTAATCGGAAAATCATCCGATCCCTTAAATCCTTTAAAATTAGATGGCATTATCGAAACTTGCTGGATCGCGGTTGACCTTTGCATTAAATTAATTGGAACACTGGCTTTATTTATGGGTTTAATGAGCATTGCCGAAAAAGCAGGCGGTATTCGTTTATTATCCAGAATTATTGGTCCTTTCTTTTCGAAACTCTTTCCCGAAATTCCAAAAGGGCACCCATCTATGGGGCACATGATCATGAATTTTTCAGCCAATTTGTTAGGTTTAGATAATGCAGCTACCCCTTTTGGCATAAAGGCTATGGAAAGTTTGCAAGAGCTCAATCCAAATAAGGATGTGGCCAGTAATTCACAGATTATGTTTTTATGTTTACACGCCGCAGGTTTATGTTTAATTCCGGTTAGTGTAATCGCCATTAGGTCAACCCAAAATGCGCAAGACCCAACCGATATTTTTATTCCGTGCCTAATCGTAACTTTTGTTGGTACCATGGCCGCCATGCTCATCGTATCCTTTAAACAAAAGATAAACTTACTTCAACCCGTTATCATTACCTGGGTATTAAGTATCTCGGCAGTAGTTGGCTTACTGGTTTGGTATGTAAGCAAGTTAAATGCAGAAAGTATAAAATCATTTTCAGGCTTATTAAGCGGCGGAATAATTTTATTGATCTTTTTATTGATTGTATTGGGTGCATTATATAAAAAAATAGATGTTTTTGATGCGTTTATCGATGGGGCCAAAGGTGGATTTGAAACTGCATTGAAAATTGTCCCTTATTTAGTTGGAATTTTAGTTGCCGTAAGCATGTTAAGAACCAGCGGAACTTTTGATGTAATAATGAGCGGTATTAAAAACATGTTTGTGTTTATTGGAGCCGACACTAAATTTGTAGACGCTTTGCCAACAGCTTTAATCAGGCCTTTAAGTGGTGGTGCTGCTCGCGGAATGATGGTAAGCACCATGATTTCTAGCGGACCAGATTCATTTGCCAGTAAGCTATCAGGCGTTTTTCAAGGTGCTTCTGATACCACTTTTTATGTAGTAGCGGTTTACTTTGGTTCTGTTGGAATAAAAAATACACGTTATGCCATCGGTTCGATGTTACTAGCCGATTTGGTTGGGGTTTGTACAGCGATTGCGCTTAGTTATATGTTTTTTGCATAAAGCGGTTCATTGGTTTATTTGTCATTAGTGCATTAGTCCTGTTGTCCTTTGCGAGACCGATTTTTCATCGGGCGAAGCAATCTATTTGATCGTATTGGTATCAGGCTTGTTAACTTCAGACTCAGCTCCAATCCCATTTCATTCCCCTTCTTTTAAAGATTTTTTATTGCATTCAGAATGACAAATAGAAAGAGTTGAACAGATATAAAAAAAACCTGTCAGAAATTAATCTAACAGGTTTTTTTAATATAAACAAGAGTCGCGTAATTTAAACGCTAATACAGTACTATTTTAAGGTTTATCCCACTAAACTCGAGCATTTAAATCATCGATACCAAGATTGTAAAGCGGTACTGATTTGTTACAAATCTCGCAAGTCAACGGAGATTCAATATAACTATGGTATCAATTGGAAAATAATTTCATTGAAATTGGAGTCTGAAATCAATACAAGAATACAAATTTCTAATATATAGAGCAAAATTCGCTAATTTTCTTCGCCTTTAAAAAAGGCTAAATATTATTCTTGAGTTTTCCAAAGCTGCATCCAATATTTTAGAATTTTGCTGTTTTTATATTATCAAAAAAATATTCAATTTATCACAAGTAGCGGCACTTTTCATTGATTAATCTTAATATTCCCTAGAAATATCGGGCAATGTAGTCATCAACTGAAGAATCTGTATGCTTAGTTGTAAAGAATTAGCTACTTTATTATCATTAGTTTTGTTACATTTTATTGTCATTTTATATTAAATAATATAATACTTTTATGTAATCGAAAACTAAAAACATCTCTTATGAAATTAAATCTCTCTTTCCCAATTCAACTTAATCGTGAACGCATAAGTTTCTCTTTTGCGCTAAAATACTCTCGTTATAATTCAAAATAAAAATCTTTTAATTTTTTAAAATGTGAAAGCCCATATGAAATATATCTTATTTTCTTGTCACATCATAATGGCTATGGGATTGATGAATATAATTTCATGTAAAAAACAAGGTGGGAAAAACAGTCCTGTACTTGATTTATCTGTTTATTTTACATATTCCAATGCCATCGGCAGTCCTCTTCTTTCCGAAGCTTATATAGAGAACTTGGCAGTAATATATAATGTTAACGGGCAGGAAGTTCGTCCTAACAAAACAACCGGAAGTGAGAAAGGATTTGAATTAATACCTGGCCCGTTAAATGAAAAAATGTTAAAGGTATATCCATTTCCTTTCCTTGATACGGATGAGGCAACGGTAATTTTAAGGTTCAATAATAATACCGAAGATAAAATTGTTTATAAATATTTACATCCAAATCGCAATAGTGCCCTAACCGTTAGTGTAACTTATAATGACGTGGTGGTGTGGACAGATACGAATTCTTCAAATAAAATAATTAATATAATTAAATGATGAAAAAACAATTAACCACTCTCGTTCTTCTTGTATTTCTGTTCGGATGTGCAAAAGAAAAAAACAACTTAGAAATAACAGACAAGATACTCAAAGATTCAAATTTTGTAGATCTTTCAACAGCAAAATCCATTGCTATTCAAGAATCATTCAATACATCGAAGGCAAAAATAATGGCATCTAAAAACACAAAGGTGTCGGCAAAGGCCAAAATTATTAAACAAGCATTTACAATCGACCCAAATAAATCTGAACCTAGCTTTTATATATTAAATTATGATGACGGCGGTTTTGCGATTGTTTCGGCTGATAAACGTGCAATTCCGATACTGGCATATGCAGACAAAGGAAACTTTGAAGTAAGTGAAAAAATAAATTATCCACCTGGTTTGGTTGCATGGCTTCAGCAAACTAATGATGGTATCACAGAAATTAGAAAGAAAAATCTAAAGCCGACTGAAACTATCAAAAAGAGTTGGAAAAATCTTTTAGAGAAAGCTCCAATAGTTTCGAATCAAAAAAAACTAAGTCTTAACGGACGAAACAATGAGTTATCGTCCGTGGATTTATGGAACTTCCCTTGTGATCGGTTTGAAGAAGGGAACCAGCTGTCTATGATAGTAGCCCAAGTTGGACCATTATTGCAAACGCAATGGGGTCAGGGTACCGGTTATAACGATCTTTGTCCGCATATGGGTTGTTCTAACTACTCAAATGGTCGTGCTCCGACAGGTTGTTATGCAACTGCCATTGCTCAAATCTTGAGATACCACGCAAAACCATCTATGTTTAATTTTAATTGGGCTGGGATGAGTAACAACTATGGCAATGCGGATGTCCAATACCTAATGTCACTGGTCGGTCAAGCTTGCTCTATGGACTATGGCTGCGATGGTTCAGGTGCTACAGACGGGGAGGCGATAATGGGTTTACAAACCTTCGGATATGGCCAAAGTACCGCTGCAAACTACAACTATAGTAAAGTTAAATTCGATTTAAACCTAGGAAGACCGGTTATTTTAACAGGTGGAAAACAAGGTAAATGGTGGATTTTTAATAGTTACGAAGAAGGGCATGCATGGGTATGTGATGGGTATAAAGACACCTATATGTTTGAATGTATGTTAACAAATGACCCAAGACCAGAACCAGGTGCAAGCCCATGGATGTACATTTTTCAGGTAGGTTATGGTCATTTATCAATGAACTGGGGATGGAATGGTTCTTATAACGGTTGGTATGCATTTGATAATTGGAATCCAGCTCCTGGATATACCTTTAATTATAAAAAAGGAATGATCACAGATATATATTAAGATGTCACCTTAAGCCTCTGCAGTGCCCCAAAAAGTTAGACACTTTAGGAGGTGTTTGATCTGTCAATGCTTTTGATGGTACCCAATATGGCATGAAGCTCGTTTTATTACTATATGAAGCGTAATAAGGTGATTGATAAGTACGAAGTGATTGGGACACGCATCATTGCACTTGCCAAACAGCATAAGGATAGATGTAGATACGGCTATAGGAGAATGCTATTTCAACTAAAAAAATAAGGGCATGCCATCAATCACAAAACTGTCCTGAGACTGACTGGCGAGATGGTCGTCAAGCTTAAGAAATACATAGTTTACAAAGGAGAAGAAGAGAAGAATACACCTAATATACTAAAAGGCAGTTTAATGCAAATAGGCCGTTTGAAAAATGGGCTACCGATGTCACTAAATTCAGTGTAGCGGGCAAAAAACTGTATCTCTCTCTCACGTAATAGATTTATTCAATTGGGATATTATAAGCTATTCACTATCTCTGGTGCCGAATTTCGGGCATATTACCGATATGCTTGGTATGCACTGAAAAAGATGCAAAGAGTTCCAAACCAATATTACATTCGGATCAGGGATGGCAATACAATATAGGATGAAAAGTTACCAAGGTATTCTGCGCAAGAATAGAATTATTCAAAGCATGTCGAGAAAGGGAAACTGCCTTGATAATGTTATAATAGAAAACTTTTTTGGTACGCTGAAGTATGAGGTATTTTTATCTCAAAAAATACTTATTCGTAGAAGAGTTACACTGTTGTCCGGTAAACTTTTTTGTATG
The DNA here is from genome assembly GCF_004331735.1 of Pedobacter psychrodurus. Lineage (GTDB taxonomy): Bacteria > Bacteroidota > Bacteroidia > Sphingobacteriales > Sphingobacteriaceae > Pedobacter > Pedobacter psychrodurus. The sequence goes on along the minus strand of NZ_SJSO01000004.1, from coordinate 751 downwards.
AATTTTTAGCGGACAGCCTAACCGCAAATGGCTGCAATATTTATATACTAAGAGGATATTTTGCTGGATATTTGAGCCATAAATGGTTTAAATGATTAGAACTTCAACAAATGAGTAGTTTTTTACCGGACAGCCGGATTTAGATAAGAATTTTTAAAATTGGAAAAACAGGGGGCTTGCCTTTTAGAAGCGGAACAAAAACCGCTTTTTCAGCTTAATTTTAAAGATTTTGTCATTATTTTAGACTTTAACCGGACAACAGTGGAAGAGTTATGGAATGACATTGACAAGTTACATCAATTACTACAATAATGATAAAATCGGGTTGAATCTAAAAGGAATGAGCCCGGTGGAATACCGAGCTCACAGCCTAAATAGTTAATTGTTACGTTTGTCCAAACTTTTGTGGACGGTCTATTTCAAATCGGGGATTTTTAATAATAGCTCAATAGTTATCAAGTAAACCCAGGTATCTCAACCTGAGATTCTCACAGAACCGTACGTGATGGTCTCCCATCATACGGCTCTTATTATCGTAATTCCATAGTAGGTTTTGAGCCAAATGTCCAGTGTGCAAAGAGTTTTGGTTTTCGTTTATATAAACGCTTTAGCCATTTCATCGCACTGGTCACGCTGACTCTCAACCCTTTGTATTTCCTGATTGCCCAGTTAGCCAACTTTGCATTAACCCCACGCAGAAAGCCTTTCAACTTTGAGCTATGGAATTTTCCGTAATAGTTGATCAAACCCT
>NZ_SJSO01000039.1 GCF_004331735.1 Pedobacter psychrodurus | reverse complement strand
CCACTTGCGCCGCTTTACCTTCAAAAAACAAGGCTTGCCACGTAAGGGAAAGTCACGAACGGTAATTTCATCGAAAAAGCCTTTAGAAATCAATTTCTCACCTGAATATTCCTCAGGATGAATGTTTTTTTCTAAAAGATAAATATGATAAGAGCCTTCAGTAACTTCAAACCTATCAAGTTCAAAGTATTCGGTTAAGCCTTCAGGGAGTATAAAAGATAGTATCGAGGTGTCCAAAATAATAATGTTGAACAAAATTAAATAAACTTTTCAACTCCCCAACTTTTTTGCTTGATCCTTACTTACTTCTTTCTAGTCGATAAAAAAGGAATTGTTTTAACCAACAATGATCTTTCTTTAGATTTTGCTGACGATGAGATCAGCAAAAATTTGGCAGGTAGATAAAGGCGAGTATCGATAATCCAATAGTTGATTCCACAAAAAAAGTCCCGATTTGCATCGGGACTTTTTACGATTTATGTGTTCGAGTTTTCTTAAGCTACTTTAACATTTACCGCGTTTAGGCCTTTTCTACCTTCTTCTACATCGTAGTTTACGGTATCATTCTCGCGAATGTTATCGATTAAGCCTGAAGCATGAACAAAAATTTCGGCATCGCCATTAGATGGAGTGATAAATCCGAAACCTTTAGTTTCATTAAAAAATTTTACTGTTCCTTGTTGCATTATATTGTATTTTAATTTGTTCCAAAGATAGAGTTAAATACCTATAAATCAATTTTTTATTTTTTTATTATATAAATAAATGCTAAATATATTGACTATTTGCCCTTTAAGCCATTTTGAACGGCCTGATTTAACCCACCAGCACTGGATTTATCGCCTTGTTTTATCAACAATTTAAGCTCAAAACATACCTTCGCTTCATCTTTTCGCCCTAAAAAAAAGACCCATAACCAGAAACTGCTTTCTTTCGATTGTTTTTTTGGATGAACAAAAGCGAAAAAGTTAGAAACAAAAGCCAAGCTGCTTTGGATAATTAAAGTTGGTGCTTTAAATTATTGCATGCTATAAACTACCGATAATTTTTCTGGCTAGCTGGAAAGAATTAGGTAATTTAGCTATAAACCAGGCTTTCGTGCTGCTCATAATTAATCATCAGGCTTTCGGTAATTCTTATCACTAATGTTTCGTGCGCTTTACCATCATAGCTTAAGATTAACAAATCGCCAATGATTTCGTGTAAAATTAATTGCGGACTGGTATAGGTGATCGAAACCACATGCGCTGCTTTATTTAACAGATCGGAAGCATAAATGTGCAATTCAGCCCAATCGAAAAGGATCGGATGATCTTCGAGATCGCTTAAAACAGGCATTTTATGTTCTAATGAAGCAATGCTGTTCATTACCGAATACTGAAGTTTTTGGTTTAGCGCGCTTGCCTTTTCGCTGGCTTGTTGCATCTGAGAAAAGGTATGGAGGTGTTGATCCAAGCTATATATTTTTGATCTTTTTTGAAATTCTTTGTAAGTATCGTGAAATATCCGTCTTTCAAAATCTGTTCTGCACATGAAATTGAAATATTGTTTTACGCTAAGGTTAATGCGAGCTAAAGCCATAATATTCGGTTTTTGTTGCTGATTCAAATGTGGGACAATAAAAAAAATTAATTTATAGCGTATCGGTAAACGCTGATTATCAATCGGTAAATAGCGAAACTAGATCTTGATTATGAAAAACGGATGAATATTGTTTTGAGTACAAAGATTTGGCTGAACGACCTGTTATTTAAGATATTTTAACAAATGGACTAGCGAAAAACTGTCATTCTGAATGCACTGAAGAATCCCTCTCCAATGAAACACAGAACTTAAACAAACTAATGTAGATCCTTCACTGCATTCAGGATGACAAATTATCCGTGTTAATCTGTGTCTCCGTGGCAAAAAATATAATGCGCTGATCGGTGAGCCATAGATCATGGAGTCAGAATCAGCCCCCAATTCGAAATTTTTAAAACAGTTTAATTTTCAACAGGTTATTAATAAACAAAACATTTATAACCAAAATCTTAACGATATGGAAACGAGAAACAACTATGGTTTAATCCAGGCTTTACTAGATTGCGCGCTAGCTTGCGAACATTGTGCATCGTCCTGCTTAAAAGAAGAAAACATCAACATGATGATTGACTGTATTAAACTCGATAGGGATTGTGCAGATATCTGTACCCAGGCGGCCAGGTTATTGCAAAGAGATTCAATTATCGGGCACCAATACTTATTGCTTTGCGAAGAAATATGCAGGCTTTGTGCAGCTGAATGTGGCAAACACGATCATGAACACTGCAGACAATGTGCTGTTGCCTGCGAAGAATGTGCAGACGCTTGCCATGCCAATCACGAACCAATTCATCAGGATTAAAAAAAAGCGCCCCGATTTTACATTGGGACGCTTTTAAAAACTACTTTTTATCAGATCAATTACTGGGCAGGGAAGCTATAGTTATATGAACCTTGCTCGCCAACACCAGAAATACTCACCATGTTGTTTCTACCTAAAGGCAATGCTTTTTGTACATCAGCTACAGAATTTACAGGTTGTCCATTCACTTTGGTAATGATTAAACCTTTTTCAACTCCGATATTATCAAAAGCTTTTCCTGTGGTTACCGAGGTTACTACAACACCACTATTAATGCCATATTTCGATTTCTGTGCTTGGGTAGCCGGCGCAAAAGTTGCACCTAATTTCGAAACCTCAGCACCTTTGCTCGTTGAATTTTTCGCAGTTAAGCCAACACTGGCTTCGCCTTTTAATGTAACGCTATAATCTTTAAGCGCACCATCACGTAACACCGTTAATTTAACTTTATCGCCTGGATTTAAACGGCCAACCCTTTCCTGAAGATCAGGTGAATCGTTGATCACTACTCCATCAACTTTTTTGATTACGTCGCCCGATTTAATACCAGCTGCTGCAGCACCACCACCAGCAACAACATCATTCACATATAAACCACTTATTTCGTTGGTTTTAATGCCTTCAGGTTTATCTTCACCGCTTAAGGGCACAAAGTTAACACCAATGTAACCACGTTTAACTGAACCATATTTCATAAAATCATCTACAATTTTACGGGCTAGGTTAACGGGAATTGCAAATCCATAACCTTGATTATATCCGCTTTGTGAAGCGATTGCTGAGTTAATTCCTACCAATTCGCCATTTGCATTTACAAGGGCACCGCCGCTGTTACCTGGGTTAATGGCAGCATCTGTTTGGATAAATGATTCGATACTGGTATTTGCCGGACGATCTGGTCTTTTACCAGTACGTTGGTATTCGCGATATTCCTCTTCTGTAATTTCATTGCCTTGTTGCTCACGACCGATAATACCAATGCTACGGTTTTTCGCACTTACAATACCAGCTGTTACCGTAGTATTTAAATCTAAGGGGAAACCAACGGCTAAAACCCATTCTCCAACCTGCACATTATCTGAGTTACCCATTTTTACTACAGGTAAACCAGTTGCATTTACTTTAATTAAAGCTAAATCTGTGTTCGGATCGCGGCCAATTACTTTTGCCTCAACTTTACGTCTGTCTGTTAAAACTACCTCAACCTTCTCTGCATTTTCTACCACGTGGTTATTGGTTACGATATAACCATCCTGACTAATAATTACACCAGAACCCGATGCCGCTCTAGGCTGACGTTGCATTTGACGGCCACCGCCACCAAAGAAATCTTCCATCATATCAAACGGAGACGAACTTCTGCTACCGCCACCTTGTGCGGCGTATGTTGTTTTAATGTGGACCACTCCGGGTGCAACTACTGCTGCTGCCTGCGTAAAATCTGTTGATCCAGCTGATGATACTTTAAGTGGATTATTTGCGAAGTATAAGTCCTGTTTTTCAGTAATTGTACTGCCTGTTTGGTTACGCTCAAATAGTTTGTAACCTCCAATTGCTGCTGCCCCACCTATAAAAGCAGCCAACACGGTAATTCCTAATATTTTTTTCATGTGTTTATATATTATTATTATTTAAAGTCATGATTTATTATAAGCTTATTTGCTAGCTAATTGTTTGGTTAGCTTATATAATCATTTGTTAAATGTTATTATTTGCGAGAGCATTTTCACTTTGATTTAAGCAGAATGCTCAGGCAGTTTTTATCTGCTCAAATTTTCTTTCGTAAGTTTATTCAAATTTAATACCATATAAACGATATTTGTATCCTCAAAGCACTTAGTTTAGTGTTAAAAAATGTTAAATTAAAAAACACAAACCGCTTATTACCTTTTGCAACTCAAATATTGCATTAAAAAATGAAGCTTTCATGAAAATTAATTTCTTTAAATACCAAGGCGCAGGCAACGATTTTATTTTAATAGACCACACGATGAGTCCATTAAAAAATATTGATAATCAATTAGTTGAAAAACTATGCCATAGAAGATTTGGTATTGGTGCTGATGGATTAATGTTCATTACCAAACATGAGGATTATGATTTTGAAATGCATTATTTTAACGCTGATGGTAAGCTAGGCAGCATGTGTGGAAATGGTGGTAGATGTATTGTTGCCTTTGCCAAACAACTCGGAATTATTGACCGCGAAACAAACTTTTTGGCAGTAGATGGTCCACATTATGCCAGAATTTCAGAAAACGGAGAGTGGGTTGATTTACAAATGATTGATGTAGATACCATTACCAAAGATGGCGAAGCTTATGTACTGAATACTGGCTCGCCACATTATGTTGCCTTACAAAGCAACTTAAAAGACTTTGATGTTTTTACTGTTGGAAAAGACATTCGCTACAATGGAACTTATGCAGAAAAAGGCATAAATGTAAACTTTGTAGAAGACAAAGGGGATCATTTATTTGTGCGCACCTACGAGCGCGGTGTTGAAGATGAAACGTATGCCTGTGGTACTGGGGTAACCGCTGTAGCCATGGCCATGGCGAAACATAAAAACCAAACCGGTCATATTAAAACAGCCATTAAAGTTTTGGGTGGCGATATTAAAATAGAATTCGATTACGACGGTAAGGAATTTACCAATGTATTTTTATGTGGCCCAGCCAAATTGGTTTTTGAGGGAGAAGTGGAATAAACTTCTTTTGCAAACCACCTAGTTTTTTAAAAAAATATAAATCACGAATTCAGTTATGGAGTCCGGTTTTTTTTTGAAATTTCTATTCTTTTGGAAAACAAGAAACAGTTTTTCATCGGGGCTTTCGGTCCCGCTCTTTGCTAAATTCCGATGAAAAATCGGAATACCGCCTCCGATCGGGTTTATTTAAAATTGGTAGTAGCACGACCGGACATCCAGACCTCGCAGGTTTGAGAAACCTGCGAGGTCTTTAAAGCGGTGTGTTTTGCGCTAGGGATTGTAAGGGTTCAGTACCGATCTTTCATCGGTACCGGAGCGAAGCGTAGCCCTGAAAAGCCTGACCCTTTCCCCATTTCCGGGGATTGGGTAGCGCCCAAATCTTTTGACTCTTTACAATTTAATAGTGAAAATCTGATGATCTTATTGACGGGATAGCAACTGGATAAAGAATTGTGTAAAACAGACATCATCAAGCATTTTGTTTACTAAAATACTCAACATTTATTCTAATAAAAATCGTATATTTCCTTTGAATTTAACAGCTTTTAACATCTGTCGCAAGATATTTACACACTGTTTTTCATGCCAAAAAATACGACAACACAATCTACAACAGCACTTTAAAGGAAATCCGATATGTTTTAAATTTAAAAATAAATCAATCGATTGATTAAATGACAGAATTCGGACAGATTTATTTTTTATTAGGCTCTATTTTTGGGCACTTATTGGCGAAAATCGAAGTCTTATTTTTTTGACAACGCCCTTAATTCCGGAAATTTAAATTTAAATACACAGAAATACCCATGAGAAAAGTAACAACTCTCTTTTTTAGCGTAAGCATTGGTATGCTTTTGGCATCCTGCGGAGATAACGATGCAGCTAAAAAAGCTGCCGCTGCAGCAGCAGCTGGTCCACAAGCTTATCCTGTTTTTACAGTAAATACACAAAATACAACCTTAGATTCTGATTATCCTGCAACAATTGAAGGTATTCAAAACATCGATATCCGTCCGAAAGTTGATGGTTTTATCGAAAAAATATTGGTAGATGAAGGTGCTGTAGTTAAGAAAGGTCAATTACTTTTCACCATTAATGCACCGCAGTACCAGCAACAGGTAAGAACTGCAAGAGCTGCAATCAGCAGTGCAGAAGCCGATGTTAATGCAGCTCAGTTAACGGTAAACAAAACCAAACCTTTGGTAGAGAAAGATATCATTAGCAAATACGATCTGGATGCGGCGCAGTTAACGCTTCAAAGCAGAAGAGCTGCACTGGCACAAGCAAAAGCAGAATTGGTAAACGCACAGGTTAACTTAGGTTACACTTCGATTACCAGTCCTGTTGATGGCGTAGTTGGCAGTATCCCTTTTAGAAATGGAAGTTTGGTGAGTAGCTCGAGCGCACAGCCTTTAACTACTGTTTCCAATACCTCGAAAGTGTATGCTTATTTCTCATTAAATGAGAAACAGCTTTTAGATTTTTCCAACATTTATAAAGGAAATACCCTTGCACAACAGATGAAGAACATCCCAGCGGTAAGCCTGGTTTTGGCTGATGGCACCATCTATGCACAGAACGGTAAAATCGAATCCATTAATGGTCAGATCAACACCAGCACTGGTTCGGCAAGTTTAAGGGCAACCTTCCCCAATCCGATTTCATTGTTAAAAAATGGCGCAAGTGCTTCGGTTAGGATTCCTCAGCATGTAGACAATGCCATTTTGGTTCCTCAGAAATCAACAATCGATTTACAGGGCAAAAAGTTCGTTTATGTTTTAGGCGATTCGGCCAAGACAATCAGCACAGAAATTCAGATCATGGAATTGGCCAAAGGCAAATTCTATGTGGTAACCAAAGGGCTTAAAACTGGAGACAAAGTTGTTCTGGAGGGTTTTCAATCATTAAAAGATGGAACAAAAATTAAACCTGAAGAAAAAAGTGCTGATTCAGTTTATGCTGATATCAAAAAATAACAATATAATCAGTGACAATCACACTGTATCAGTGTAATCAATATTAATTATGTTTAAGAAATTTATAGAAAGACCGGTTTTATCAACGGTTATATCCATCATCATCGTAATTCTCGGTGTTTTAGGTCTAGCTACGTTGCCGGTTTCACAATACCCCGAAATTGCCCCGCCAACGGTTCAGGTTTCTACCTCCTACCAGGGTGCCAACGCAGATGTGGTAATGAATAGCGTTGTTGTTCCGCTCGAAGAACAAATAAATGGTGTGGAAGACATGACTTATATGACTTCGAGCGCCAGTAATGATGGTACTGCAACCATTACCGTAAACTTTAAGTTGGGTACCAATCCCGATCTTGCTGCGGTAAACGTACAGAACAGGGTGGCCCGTGCAACGAGTTTATTGCCTGCAGAGGTAACAAAATCGGGTGTAATTACTGCAAAAAGACAAGCGAGTAACGTATTGATCTTTGGTATTTACAGCGACGATCCTTCTTACGATCAGAAATTCTTACAGAATTATGCAAACATCAATATCATCCCGCAGATTAAACGCATCAACGGTGTAGGTGATGCAAGTGCTTTCGGACAGATGGATTATACCATGCGTGTTTGGCTTAAGCCTGACGTGATGGCTGTTTACGGCTTGATCCCTAGCGATGTTAATGCTGCTTTAGCGGAACAAAACGTAGAGGCGGCCCCAGGACAGTTTGGAGAGCAGGGCAATCAGGCATTTCAATATACTTTAAAATATACCGGCCGTTTAAAAGATGAGTCTGAATTTAGCAACATCATTATTAAAGCTGACGCTAATGGACAGATTCTCCGCTTAAAAGATGTGGCAAGGATAGAGTTGGGTGCACAGAGTTATGCCAGTACGGTTAAATTTAACGGAAAACAAGCTTTAGGTATCGCGATTAACCAAACTGCAGGATCTAATGCGAAGGAGGTTATCGAAAACTCGATCAAAACTTTAGATGAAGCGCAAAAATCTTTTCCTAAAGGTGTTCACTATACCACTTTGGTAAACGTAAACGATTTCCTTGATGCTTCGATTGAAAAAGTAATCCACACTTTAATCGAGGCCTTTATCCTGGTGTTTTTGGTGGTGTTTATCTTCTTACAGGATTTCCGTTCAACATTAATTCCGGCCATTAGTGTTCCGGTAGCGATTATTGGTACCTTCTTTTTCCTGAGTCTATTTGGATTTACCATCAACCTATTAACTTTATTTGCACTCGTACTCGCCATTGGTATTGTGGTAGATGATGCGATTGTGGTGGTAGAGGCTGTGCACGCTAAACTGGATGAGGGGTATACCGATGCCAGAAAGGCAACAATAGATGCGATGGACGACATTAGTGGTGCGATTATTTCGATCACTTTGGTAATGGCGGCGGTATTTATTCCAGTGAGTTTTATCTCAGGTTCATCAGGAGTATTTTATAAACAGTTTGGTTTAACACTTGCCATTTCGATCATTTTATCAGCGATTAATGCGTTAACGTTAAGTCCGGCATTGTGTGCGATTTTCTTAAAACCACACAAAGAAGAACACGAAAAATCTAAAAACTTCTTAACCCGTTTTTACGATGCTTTTAATACTTCCTTTGATGCGGTAACGGGAAAATATAAAAAATCGGTAGGCTTCCTATCAAGAACAAAATGGTTGGTTGGTGTAGGGATCGCATTCTTTACCGTGCTCTTAATCTGGACGATGAACACGACGCCGAAAGGATTTGTGCCAAATGAAGATTTGGGAACAGTATTCTCTGATATCTCATTACCAGCAGGAACATCATTGGAAGAAACAGATGTTGTAATCAAAAAGATCGATAGTATTGCGCACACCGTTCCAGAAATTAAAAACTCGTTAAGGGTTGTTGGCCGAAGTTTAATCAGTGGCTCGGGCAGTTCTTACGGTATGGTTATCGGTAGGTTAATCCCATGGGATGAGCGTAAACGTGACGTTAAAGCCATTATTGGTGAGCTTTTTGCCAAGGCAGCAACCATAAAAGGTGCAAAAATTATTTTCTTTGCCCCACCAACCATTCAAGGTTTTGGTACAAGTGGTGGTTTCGAATTTCAGTTACAGGATAAAACCGGTGGCGACATTAAAAAATTCAACGATGTGGGTAATTCATTTTTGGCGGCATTGAGTAAACGCCCAGAAATCCAGTATGCATCAACTTCGTTTAACCCTAATTTCCCACAGTATCAGATTGATGTAAATGTGGCAAAAGTTAAACAGGCAGGCTTAACTGTTAGTGATGTTTTAGCTACACTTCAGGGTTATTTTGGTGGTGTTTATGCCTCAAACTTTAATAAATTCGGAAAACAGTTTAGGGTAATTTATCAGGCAGATGCCCAATATCGCGCCAATCAGCAAAGTTTAACGAGTATTTACGTCCGTAATGCAAGTGGAAAAATGGCACCCATTTCTGAGTTTATCAATTTAGAAAAAGTGTATGGGCCACAGGCTATCTCACGTTTTAACTTGTTTACTTCGATAGCGGTAACAGGCAACCCAAACCCAGGCTTTAGTTCTGGTGATGCCTTAAAAGCAGTACAGGAAGAAGCGGCAATTCATTTACCTACTGGTTATGGCTACGAATTCTCAGGTTTATCCCGTGAGGAGATGGCTGGAGGAAGTCAGACCGTTTTCATCTTTTTACTTTGTGTGATCTTTGTTTATTTCCTACTTGCTGCCCAATACGAAAGTTATATTTTACCGTTAGCGGTTTTATTCTCCTTACCGATCGGGTTGGCAGGTGTATTCGTTTTTGATAAGATTTTCGGAGTAGATAATAACATCTATACACAGATTACCTTAATCATGCTCGTGGGCTTACTCGCAAAGAATGCCATCTTGATTGTAGAGTATGCGGTAGATAGAAGAAGAAAAGGCATGAGCATTGTTAACGCCGCTATTGATGGCGCAACCGCACGTTTACGCCCAATTTTAATGACCTCTTTCGCCTTTATCTTAGGTTTATTGCCTTTGATGTTGTCATCAGGAGTAGGTGCATCAGGGAACAAATCGATCGGAACGGGTGCCGTAGGCGGAATGTTAATCGGTACTTTGTTTGGGGTTTTCGTAATCCCGGCGTTATTTATCGTTTTCCAGTCTTTACAAGAACGTGTAAGCAATAAATCACCTTTTAACGAAGGGATTGAGCATGAGCAAACACCAGAAGAATACGAATTGGCTACTGCTAATAGCAAACATTAATATGAAGAAAATGAATTTTAGATATAAACATTCCATTTTAATCGGTTTAGCCATCCTCAGCCTTAGTGCCTGCGTAACTAAAAAATACGAGCGCCCGCAGCTAAAGAGCGGAGGTTTATACCGTGATAACAATACAACAGACACAACTACTATTGCCGATTTGCAATGGAAAACATTGTTTTCAGATACCACTTTACAGTCGCTGATCCAACAGGGGATAAATGAAAATTTAGACCTGAAACAGGCCATCGAGCGTATTAAAATTGCAGAAGCTACTTTAATACAAAGCCGTGGGGCATTATTACCAAGCTTACAGGCCGATGTAAATGTAACCGACAATAAAGCTTCTGCAGCAGCACAGAATTTTCCGGCAGGAATTAACATCAACCTGGAAACCCAAACTTATAAAGCACAATTGAGCACCAGTTGGGAAGCTGATATTTGGGGGAAATTAAGTAGTGCAAAACGTGGCGCTTACGCTACTTTGTTGCAAAGCGATGCGGCAAAAAGAGCTGTTCAAACCCAGTTAATTGCTACTATTGCCAATAATTATTACACTTTATTGGCACTTGACAAACAGTTGGCGATTACCGAGCAAACCATTAAAGTAAGAACGCAGGATGTAGAAACCATGAAAGCCTTAAAACAAGGCGCTGTAGTTAATGGCGCAGCGGTTGTACAGAGTGAAGCTAATTTATACGCTGCTCAGGTAACCTTACCTGATTTAAAAAGAAGTATTAAAGAGGCTGAAAATGCACTTAGTGTTTTAGTTGCTAAAGCGCCAAATGCGATTAACCGCACTACCTTAGATCAGCAAACACCATATGCTAATCTACAAACTGGCGTTTCTGCACAATTGTTAAAAAACCGCCCGGATGTAATAGCTGCCGAATTCGGTTTCAGATCAGCTTTCGAAAACACGAACGTAGCGAAAGCTTATTTTTATCCTGCTTTAACCATTACTGCAACAGGCGGCTTATCAAGCTTACAATTGCAAGATTTTTTCAGCAAATCTATCTTCTATAATTTGGTGGGTGGTTTAACACAGCCAATTTTTGCAAAAGGAGCTAACAAAGCCCGCTTAAAAACAGCTGAAGCTAATCAGCAAATTGCTTTTTACAACTTTCAACAAACACTGTTAACCGGTGGACAGGAAGTATCAAACGCACTGTATGCCTATCAAACCGCTACAGAAAAAGAAGAAACTAGGGCTAAACAAATTGCCTCGTTAACCAAAGCGGTAGATTTTACCAAAGAATTGTTACGTTACAGTTCGGCAACGAACTATACTGATGTTTTAACTTCAGAACAAAGTTTGTTAACAGCTCAATTAAGTGGCATTAATGATCGATTACAAAAATTACAGTCAGTTGTAAACCTTTACCGTGCATTAGGCGGTGGTTGGAAATAAACCAATAATTAACAAGTTTTTAAGGCATTCTGATTTTCAGGATGCCTTTTTTGTTGTTTAATAGGAGGCCGTCATCCTGAGAGGTCAGTTTTAGAAAAAACAAAGGGGTTGGGATGACAGAATACGTGGTATCGTCATTCCGGGGCTGACTAAAAAGGGTATAAGAAAGTACAGCCGTTGCTTGAAAAAGCAGCGGCTGTTTAGTAAATTTAAGTGCGAAAGAAATTTACTATATGGCTAAGATACAAAGTTCAGCACAATTCAAAAGCTACCAACCTCAACAAATTCTATTATTACCTCCTTCGCTTGATGAGTTAATCGAAGAACATGATCTTGTAAGGGTGGTTAACCTTGTTGTTGATTCGCTGGATATCAGCGGGCTGATCAACCAATACAAAGGCGGTGGAACAACAGCTTATCATCCGCGGATGTTATTGAAG
>NZ_SJSO01000038.1 GCF_004331735.1 Pedobacter psychrodurus | reverse complement strand
AAATAGAAAGCTGCTTTGGCGACATCAAACATAACATGGGGTTTAGAAGATTCCATCTTCGTGGATTAAAAAAAGTGGAAACAGAGTTTAGTCTGGTTGCGATGGCGCATAACCTTAGAAAACTTCAGATCAAACAAGAGAAAACGGCTGTGTAAGCCTTTTTAAACCCTATTTCTTGTGTAGTCAATCAAAAGGTATTCAACAAAATAAGTTCGGCAAGATATTCTATAGCTTCTATAGCTATAGAAAAAGGAAGGCTGACCAAATTAGCAATATACCTTTTTAGTCAGCCCCCACAATAAATAATAAAAATGGTCTGTGAGGACACAGACCAAGGATATGTTTTTATTTTACCTTGAAGTTAAACATCACAATCCCGGTTTGCACATCGGGCGCTGATTCTAATTTGTTTAAGCTTGCACCCAATACAGCCTGCTCACATTTTCTCCACAGTGCTAAATCTGATAGGGTAGTACCTTTTGCACCTGCACGGGCCTGAACCACCTTGCCGTTTTTATCTACACGGATTTGAACGGCAATTTTACCTGCACTCTGTCCATCATCCTGAATCCTTGGAATATCGATAAATTTTCTGCTGGCTAATGATAATTGAACATTGCCATTTCCAGAGCCACCTTCTCCATAGTTAGAAGCTAACGGGTCGCCATCTTTATCACCCTGGTTTCCTGGTGTTTTTCCGGTTCCATCTCCCTGACCCTGGCCAGTATTCTTTTTGCCTTTGTAAAGTGCATTCTGGTTAATTACTGGCTTGGCCGGTTTGTTTTCCGTAACCGGAGTTGGTGCAGCTGTAGTCGGTTTTGTAGGTTTAGTATTTACCGCAATGGCATCTTCTGTATTTTGTGTCTGGATTTCCTTATCACTACTTTCGGTAGAGGTAGTTGGGGTAACTTTTTCTTCTGGAGTTACCTTATCAGGAGCTTTACCGTTGGCATTTGGATCTGCCGATGGCTCTTCAATACTCGTATAATCATCACCCATTCCTTCTGCAGAAGTTCCATAATTTACAACCATGCCACCCATACCCACTTCTTCAGGTGGCTGGAAAGAACCAATCACAATAAAAAAGCTGATCAACAATAAAAAGCCCATAATTCCGCTAGCTATGGCAATGGCCTTAGGGTAATTATTTTCCTCGTTAGGTATTTGTGCTTTGTAGTTCATTATTTTTTAGGCTCAACGGCTACAACAAGTTTTAATTTTAATTTATTGGCGATATCGTTTACCACAAATCCATCCTGATAAGTCACGTTGCGCGATACATATAAAAGTATAGTCATATCTGGTGCCAGTTTTTGATATGCCTCTAATGTTGGTTGTAATTCTTCAATGCTCACCGGTTTTTTTTCAACGAAATATTTAAGGTTTTCGTCTATCGTAACTGTAACTGCTTTCTTGGCGGTAGATTGCTGCCCGCTTGATGATTGCGGCAATAATAACTTAACCACTGTTGGATTTACCACGGCAGAGGCCAATAAGAAAAACAGCATCAGGAAGAACATAATATCGTTCAACGCTGAAGTATGTACTTCTACCGATCCTTTTGTTCTTTTGCGTAAATTCATTATTTGCCTGGTTCTTCTAGTAAATCAATAAAATCAATTGCATCGGTTTCCATTTTAAGAATGATTTTTTCAACCATAATGTTTAAAATGTGATACAGTACGTAAGCGATAATACCGATAATTAATCCGGTTGCCGAAGTAATCATTTTAGTATATAAACCACCAGAGATAGTTCCGATTTCGATCGCCCCTTTTATTGATACCTGGTGGAAAATAGTAATTACCCCCACAATTGTACCTACGAAACCAAGCATTGGTGCAATACCTGCAACAATACCCAATATACTGATGTTCTTCTCTAATTTGGAAACCTCTAATTTGCCAACATTTTCAATCGCACCCTCAATATCTTTAATCGGGCGACCAATGCGTTTTAAACCTTTTTGCAACATGCGCGAAAGCGGAGAGTTATTATTTCTTAAAAGCGACATTGCACCCTCTAAATTTCCAGATTGGATATAAGACCTGATCTGACCCATTAGGTTCGATTCGTCTTTGGTTGCTTTTTTAATGGTTAAATAACGTTCAAAGAAAATAACTAAGGCTAATAATGCTAAAAAAGCTAATGGAACCATTACCCAGCCGCCTTTAAAAAGCAGATCAATAAAATGTAGTTCTGGCTGTGGTTGTGTTACTGCTTGGTTAACCGCATTGGCTGTGTCTTGTAATGCTTGTGTGGTGTCCTGAATTAATAAAGTTATCATTATGGTTGTGTGTTGTTAGATTTTTGTTGTACGAAATATCCTTTTCCTTTTAGTTTTTTCTGTAAAATATCTTTCTGTTCTTTCGCTTCTTTTTCAGTTGTAAAACTCGCTATACTTACCTTTTTTAAGCGGCCGGGTACTTTTGCGATTTCGGCATTTAAACCGATTTTTTCCATTTGCTTAATAAATACAAGTGCTTTTTTCTCTGATTGAAAAGATGCTGCAATAACGTAAAACGTAGAAGGGCTGGTGTTTGGTACAATTTTATTTTCTTTTGGTACTTCTACAGTAGGTTTAACCACCGGTTTTGCCTCCATTTTTTTTAGTGTATCTGTTTTTTTCTGAACCTGGTTAGCTTTTAAAATACTATCTGTTTTAGCTATCGAATCTTGTTTAGCTTTTGCGGTATCAACAGTAATCTTTGGCGAATCTATAACCATTTTACCTACTTCAGCAGGTGCTGTTGTTTGGCCTGTAAACAATTCTGGTTTAACCAGATAGGTTATCGCAGCGATAATTACTAAAGCTAAAACTGCTATGGTAATCATTAACCATGTAGACATACCCTGCCGCGTTTCTTCTCCATGTTCAATTGGGGCATGGCCAAAACGGTTAGGATGCTCAGCATGTTGTTCTTTTATAAACGCCGGAGCCTCAATTACAGGTTCTTCTTTTTTAGCTTCGTCTTCTAAATTGATGTATGTTTTCGGTTCTTCAGTTTCTGACCTAAGTGAGAAACGGGTTAAAGGTTCGTTTTGTGGGATAACTGTTTCTGGAACTTCTATTGTATTGGTTTCTTCAGGTGCCGAGGTTTCTGCAGCATTTGTTTCATCTTGTGCATCGTCAGATTCAGGCGTTTCAATAGTAGGTTGTTCAGGGGCAATATTTTCAACTTCCGATTCTGATACTTTTACCTCTTCATCAGTATTTGCTACTTCATCTATTTCTTCTTCTTGTGTTTCAATAGCAGGTTGTTCAGTAGCGATATTTTCAACTTCTGATTCGGGTACTTCTACTTCTTTAACAGTATTTTCTACTTCTTCTTCTTGTGTTTCAGCAGATTCAGGTGTTTCAATAGCAGGTTGTTCAGTAGCGATATTTTCAACTTCTGATTCGTGTACTTCTACTTCTTCAGCAGTATTTGCTACTTCTTCTATTTTTTCTTCTTGTGTTTCAGCAGATTCAGGCGTTTCAATTGCTTGATGTTCGGCTGCGATATTTTCTAACTCCGATTCTGGTGTATGACCAAAACGGTTTGGATGTTCTTCGTGCTGTTCTTTAATAAACTCAGGTGCCTCAGTAATTTCTTCTGCAGCATTTTCTGTATGTTTTAAAGTGTTTTTAAGATCATCTTTAACTTCATCCAGTTCTACATTTTCGATTACTGGAGCCTGGTATGATTTATTCTCAAATGGAGAAGTTGCAACTGGTGCTTCAGCAATTTCATCATAAACTTCTTCTTCCTGTTGAGGTGAATCAGTTTTTGTTTCCTCAATTACGGTTTCTGCCAATGATGGAAGTCCGTAAAACTCAGAACCATAGTTCATGTTTTTAACCGGTTCGAAACCTAATCCTTGTTCGGTGAAAAATAAGCGGCCAGTA
Organism: Pedobacter psychrodurus; assembly: GCF_004331735.1. Classification (GTDB taxonomy): domain Bacteria; phylum Bacteroidota; class Bacteroidia; order Sphingobacteriales; family Sphingobacteriaceae; genus Pedobacter; species Pedobacter psychrodurus. Next base: position 25,024 of record NZ_SJSO01000038.1, on the reverse strand, counting down.
TTTTGCAGTTCGGCCTCATGGTTTAATTCTAATTTTTGATTTACTTCTTCAACAAATTGGACAATGTAATTACGAGCATCTTCATTGGCAATGTTCGTTTTAGCCGAAATAAAATTGGCTAAAGCTTCTTCTTCAGTTAAGTCGGTAGAAAACTGCAGTGTATATCCCGGAGGCAAAAACGTTTGTTTTTCCTTATCGTATCTTCCTGGGTATTTCTTTTTATAAAAGGTGCCCAAGCCGGTAATACCAACTTCTTTGCGTTGCTGCAAGAGTTCTAACAGGTATGATAAGATATCCATTCGGGTAAAATTAAGCGTTTAAAATTAAAAATTATATTCTACCTTCAAATAGTGTCTATGGGTGTATTTACACATCCTATTCCAAAAAGGGGACAAAAACGAGTACAGTTTTGTTATTTTAATCATGAAAAAAATCACAGTTTTTTAAACCTATAGCTGTATCCGTGTAAAGATAACGGTTACAAAGATAGAAATGGTATGTTAGTAAGCAAATGGGTAAAACGATATAATATCGAATTCGCACGTAAAGCTTTAGCTGTAGAAACGGTTCTACATTAAAAAGTGTATGCTTAAAACGGTGTTATAGTTGGTGGGTAGTGGAGAGGAGATTATTAAAAGGATTCCAGATGTTAGATCTGGAATCCTGAAGAAAATTATTTTACGGACAAGGAACGGTAGTAGACCAATCGGTACTTTCCATGTTAAGCAAGCTAGCGGTGTGGCCATGTCCGGTTGCATCAGCAATGGTAGTACCGGTGCCTTCGTTAAATTTCCAATAGGCCTCTAAGTTGGTACTGGTTGCACTTACACTGCATTTATTGGCAGAAATTGTCGACTGTGCCAGTGCCGATTTCCAAACCCTCATTTCATCAAACTGACCATTGAAACCTCTGTTGGCATCCCAGCTTCTCGAAATTTGGAATGTACCGTTAGCAGCAATAGTACCTGTTGCGTTCATGCTGGCATCTAAAGTGCCGTTGATGTAGATTTTCATGGTCGAGCCATCGTATGTGGCGGCAATATGATACCAGGTATTGGTGCTTAGTGCTGTAGCAGAGTTTAGTTTTTTCGGTGTTGCACCACCAGTATTCAACACAAACTGTACTTTATTGTTGGCTAAAGATGCATCACCTAAACGGAGCAAAGCTACATTGGCATCACTCACTTCGATACCCATGATGGTCGAGATATTTGGTGCCACAGCTTTAAAAGCGGTTGGTTTAACCCAGGCTTCGTAAGTTAAGCTGGTACCTGCAAGATTAAAAGTATTCGAATTTAGGTATTCATTTGTACCGTCGAAAACCAATGAACGGTTTCCAGCTGGTGGTGGTGTACCTCCATTGCCATCGATACAATTTGCTTTTACAGCAGTTGCAGAACTGTACAGTACGTTAGACATGGCTGATAATTTAGTTTGTGAATTGTTGGCCACATTATAAACCATCGCACTGGCCAAACCATTATTTTTTACATAAGTGGCCACCGCTGCCTGATCGCTATTGCCTAAATCGGTACCCAAACCCAACTTACTTTTTGGTACGCCAGCATTAATGTATGGCTGTAAACGACCAGCATAATTTGTAGAGAAGTATGTTTGCTCAAATACGTAATCTAAAATATCGCCCAGTTTTTGGTTGTTATAAGTAGAAGTAAAATAATTGGCCTGATTAAATGCAGCCATGGTAATGAGTTTGTCGGCTCCCATGCGCGCTCTAAGTGCTGCTGCTGCCAGAACCAACGAACCATCGTTTGCGGTACAGGCAGAATACTCATCGTCTATATCAATCCCATCTAAACCATACTGTTGTACCGCATTGGCACATTGAATGGCAAAGGCATCGGCCTGGGCATAAGTGGTAAAACAGCCCCAGCCTGCATTCTGGTGGTTACCCAGTACATCTAGCACTACTTTTATGCCTAATGATTTAAGATAAGCTACCTTGCCAGAATTTAAAGTTTCTTGTACCTGCGGATTGAAGTACAGGGTAGGTGTACCATTTACCGAATTGATATTAGCCGCGAAAATAACAGAAACACCAAATAACTGACTTGCTGAAGTTCCGTAGGTATAACAGCCTGGATTTACAAAATTGTTACTGTTTACCTCTACATAGGCGGTCATGAATGGAGCGGTTAAGGCTAGGGCAGAGGCATTAGTAGCGGCTCTGGCGGTGCCTTTGGTGTTTAATTGGTTGTCTTCTTTTTCAGAATTGGCTTTTTTACAAGCATACAACAGGGCGAAAGCTGTTAACAGCAATACGCCGAAAACGGTTAGTTTTCTCATAGGTTTAAAAATTTTGGTTAGATATTGGTTTTTATTAAAACGGTAGAACAACTTACATTATTCTACCGGGTATTGATTGTGTGTTAGAAATTGGCTTTGTTCACATCCCACCATAATCTGGTGCCACCGTTGTCGGGGCCGCCAAGTAATGTTACTGCTTTGCGTACCTCATCTTTATTTCCGTTACCGTATTCTGCAGTTGGATATGGCAATCTACGAATTTGTAATTGGGTATTGATCGTACCACCGCTATTGTTATTCGCTACTGTAAACAGTTTTGGATAACCTGTTCTGCGGAAATCGGCCCAGGCCTCAGCTCCGTCAGGAAAAATAGCTAACCATTTCTGTGTAATAATGCGCTCTAATTTTACTTCGTTAGATGCGGCTCCATCCCATTTAATGGTAATTGTACTTACTGCAGCAGAATTGTTAGCCGGATTTTTCGGATCGACGTAAGCAGTTGGTTTGCTCACTGCATCAGCAAGATAGCCGCCAATAGTAGCGTTCCATTGTTGCATTGATGTCGTTATCCCTGTTTCATAATTGCTTTGTGCATCGCCTGCACCTGTCCAGCCGCGTAAAGCTGCTTCAGCTTTTAAAAACCAAACCTCAGCAGCCGTCATCAATATCTGTGGTGCTTTTTGTCCGATCGGTGATTTTGAGTTGTCTGGTGTAGACGAATTTAAACTCGAATAGGTTTTGTAACCAGCTTTGCCCAAACCATTAAAAGAAGTATTGGCTCCCGATCTGATTCCTACATACTGTCCTACAAACAAAGGATCGGTAGCCGGTGTACAATATATCGATAAACGCGGGTCTGAGTAGCCAACCATGTACGATTGTAAGGCTGCGCCCATGGCGTTATCGCCATCGTAATTTACAGTTACATTCCAAAGGTCGTTATTTCTGTTACCCGATTGTGCAACAGCCGCATTATCACTTGGTAAAGTCATTAATCCACCTGTTGCAGCTATTGCTTTTTCAGCCTGAAGTTTTGCTGTAGCCGGATCAACTTTAACAATACGCATGGCTAAACGTAACCTTAACGAATTGGCTAATTTAAGCCATTTCACAACGTCTCCACCATAAACCAAATCGCCAGTATCGTAATAGGCTTTTTTGCCAGGATTTGCAGTGATAAAAGCCTGCAGATTATTAGCTGCTGTATCAATCTGTTTAAAAAATTCGGTATAAACCGTTTTTTGGTCATCGTAAGCCTGCGAAATTAATGATTTACCTGCCTGTGTATACGGAATCGGACCAAATTTATCGGTTACCCTGTTCATGGCAATTACCTGTACTAAAAGCGATATGCCCCACGATTCTGGTGCAGTTGTTTTTAAAGGTGATATGGCGATTTTAGAAATTGGTGCCATTACATTGGTATACTGATCGTTAAAACCGGTTTCATTCCAACCATTATTAAGCGAATAGTTCATGTTATTGATACCGCCGCCAAATGGTGTTGGAGGCATCATATAACCACTAAAAGCATCAGAACTTAAATTCTGTGCAATTTGATAGTTAGAAAATATATTTTGCTGAATAGGGCCAATTGCTGATCGCAATAAGGCTAAACTCTGTTCAGTAGTAGGTAGATTATCGTTTGTATTAAAACTTTCAAAGTTCTTTTTACAGCCCTGGTTTAGGCCGGCAACGGCTAAAAGTAAAACTAAAGAGAAACCTTTAATTTTATGTTGAGATGAATGATATATCGATTTCATGTTTGTTCGGATTAAAATAAAACATTAAGGTTAAAACCAAAACTTCTGGTAACCGGTTGGTTAAAAACATCTATTCCCGATAAACCATTACCGGTAGACATGGTAACCTCTGGATCGTAAGGTGCTTTTTTGTAGAAGTAGAATAAGTTTCTACCAATTAGTGAAAGGCGCATGCTTTTAAATGTTCCTTTTAAAGGTAAATTATAACCTATTGAAGCTTCGCGTAAACGCACTACAGTAGCACTGTAAACATATTCGCCAGTTACACCGTTTCTATCGCCCAAGAAAGAATAATAGCTTTGTGGGTTAATGGTAGCCGAAACCGCTTTTCCGCTGGCATCTACACCATCAATTTTAACACCACCTTGTGCCCTTGCGTCACCCGATGCTTTTGAAGCACCGGCCTGATCCATTAATGCTTCGGTAAGTGAAAGTACCTTGCCTCCAAACTTACCATCAACCAGGAAGCTTAAGCTGAAATCTTTATAATTGAAACTGTTGTTCCAACCCAACTGAAATTTAGGGTTTGCATTTGCAATCAGACTATAATCTGCACTTTTAACTGGAAAATAAGGGTTTGCAGCAGTGCCATCACCATTTAATATGATGCGACCATTTGCATCCCTTTGTAAGGTGTAGCCATAAATATCACCATAAGATCCGCCTGCGGCTATTCGGGAGATGTAAGCATTGTTACCACCACCTGTTAAATCGATCGAATTTAAACCCTGCGAAGCAGCTACATCTATAATTTTATTTCTGTTTAACGATCCGTTGATGGATGTGTTCCAGTTAAGGCCATCACCTTTTAATACATCAGCCCCTAAAGTAAACTGTAAGCCTTGATTTTGCACATCACCTGCATTTAAATAGCCTGTTGCAACAAGTCCTGATGGTGCCGGTTTAACCGGAATGTATTGGTTTTTGGTATTAGTTTTATAATAGGTAAAGCTAAAGTTTAAACGGTTTGCCAGAAAACGCATATCTGTACCAATCTCGAATGACTTTGTTCTTTCTGGCTTTAACTCTGCAAATGCTCTGTTGGTATTAATGGTAAGTGCACCACCGTTACCCAATGTATTTTGAATAAAAGTTAAATAAGCTGGCACGGTGTTACCCACTTCTGCATAAGTACCTCTTATTTTGGCATAGGTAATCGCCTCTGGTAATTTAACCATTTGCGATACAATAAATGATAAACCTACCGATGGATAGAAATAAGAAACATTTGGCGTGAATGACAGGTTTGAAGACCAGTCGTTTCTGCCTGTTACCGTTAAGAATGCCCAATCTTTATATGATAGATTTGCATTTGCAAATACAGCCTGCAATTGGCTGTGGAAAGCATCATTAGCTTTAGTTGTGTTTAATACATCAGAGGTATAGGTGCCTGCATTTGCCACAATGGTATTATTTGGTGTAAATAAATCAACTGCACTCAAATCGCCTGCTAAAGATAATCCAGATGTTTTCTGATCGTTAATACTACCACCAATTAACCCGTTGATCTTAAAGTCAGACCCTTTCATAGGCACCGTAACATTTAATATTGCATCGGCATATTTCTGAATGTAAGTTTGGGTGTTTTGAGACAAATATCCTCTTCCGTTTGAATTAAAGTTTCCGTTTATACCCGAATAACGTCTGTTTTCAAAATCATCTGTAGTACGATCTATATTTCCCCTTACCTGAAGATTTAACCAAGGAGTAAATTCATATTTCACATTTCCACTTAATAAAAAGCGATTTCTGATAGCTGTATTAGGATTCAGGTTGGTTAAAAACCATGGGTTCTGATTAATATCTGCAGAACCACCTAGCCAGTTCTGGCGGGCAGTACCTACATTGCCCGCAAGCAAATAATTATCTTTGTAAGGTGTGATATCAACCCCTCTCGGAAAAAGATATAATCCAACCAAAGGGTTATTATACAATCCAATTGATGGACTGTTATTTATGCGTTGGTTAATATAGTTTACATTTCCATCAACCGTTAATTTGTTGTTTAAAAATTTGGCTGTTTCGCGCAGGTTAATGTTATGCCTGTTTAACTTATTACCTTCCTGTATGCCACTTGCATAAGTATTGGCATACGAAAAATAAGTTTGGGCAATTTCCGAACCGCCAGAAAAATTGATCGAATTGGTAGCGTTTGTTCCGGTCTGGAAAAACTGATCGAGATTATCAGTGGTATTGCTGATAGTACCTCCCCAGCTATCTCTGGTAGTAGTAGATGCAGGGCCGTAACTGTTTTGAAATTCGGGTTTGTAAGCAATTTTATCAAAAGTTAAACTCGATGAAAAACCGATCTGTGTTTTACCAGCTTTACCTTGTTTGGTAGTGATTAAGATTACACCATTCTGTGCCTGGCTACCGTAAAGGGCAGCAGCTGATGCACCTTCGAGGACGGTTAAGCTTTCGATATCATCAGGGTTTAAGTTCGATATACCATCGCTACCATCCTGACCGCCACCAAAAACACTGTTCTGTTGCGCATTGGCATTACCGTTATTGCTAATTGGAACCCCATCAATTACATATAAAGGTTGGTTGTTACCACTCACCGAACGGCTACCCCTTAATATTACCTTGGCCGAACCACCAACACCCGAAGAACTCGGACTAATGGTCATTCCGGCAACTTTACCATTCAATGAATTTACCAGGTTGGGGCTTTTTACTTTATTCAGTTCCTCTCCCGATACCTGTTGGGTAGTATAAGTTAAAGACTTTTCTGAACGTTTTATACCTAGTGCCGTAACTACTACGGTTTCGAGGTTTTTAGAATCGCTGCCTAAAGTAACATCAATCGTGTTTTGTGTGCCCACGGTAACCTCTTTGCTCTGGTAGCCGATAAACGAAAATACCAGTACATCACCAGTTTTGGCTGTGATACTGTATTGTCCTGAAGTATTGCTTTGGGTTCCGCCTTGCACTCCCTTTATAGTAATGGTTACACCTGGCAAGGTTGCACCTGTTTCGTCTTTTACCGTTCCTTTAATTACATCCTGGTAAACAGAATGGAAAGAAACTGCGCGGTTAGAATGAGCGTTCGGTGTTGCTGCATACAGACCTGTGGATGCATAAAGCAACAAGCACGTTAGCTGTAAAGATTTTTTCATATTCATTACGAATAATTTTGAATAAGTATTTGGTTAATTGTTTTTTGCCATAAGGATTTCCATCCGGGCTGTTTTATAGATAAGAGTATTTTGCTTACACAAATTGCCTACAAGGAAATTGAAATATTTTTAAAATATTTTTTCCTTGGCGTTATGCTGTGTCTTGCCGTCATTGCTAGAGAGCCTGCCCCGACTTTCGGTGAAGTAATCTTTCATGTTTAATATCCCCGCTGTAAGATTGCTTCATCCAATGAAAAATTGGCTTCGCAATGACGATGCTTAGAGGTTCAATCATCCAAAATCAATTTTTTTCGGTCACTTGATTAATTCCCACTGCCCAACATCCTGCGGCACCAACCAGTGCTGCATCTTCATTCAGTTTGGATATATGAATAGGCGTGGAGATGCCCTGAGATTCGAGGTATTTAACCACATTGGGTACAAAACGGCTGGAAGCGTTCGCAATGTTACCGCCAATTACAATCGCTTCGGCTGCATAATCCTGTTGAAAATCTCTGAGGAAAAGACCAAGGTTATAGCTAAATTCTGTAAATATTTTCCGTACCGTCTGGTTCTCATCATAAAGCAAGGTCAGTTCGCGAACATTTAGGATATTTAAGCCTGTGAGTTCATAATAGCGTTTCAAAAACCAGCGGGTAGAAAGGTAATCTTCTGCTATGCCATTTAAAAAAGGAGAACACCACAGGTTAGCGTCGGTAATTTTCCCTTCGGTACAAACGGCACTTCCGAGTCCGGTACCTAGGGTAATACCAATTAGGTTTTGGTAGGCACGGGCTTCACCTGCAAATACCTCTCCGGCCAAAAAACAAGAGGCGTCGTTGCTCATTAAAATCTGATTGCGGTCGATCTGCAGTTCGCTAGCCAGCATGTCTTTTACGTTTAGGCCATAAAAAGCTGCGTATTTATCATTGCCCGCGATATAGGAGATGCCATTATCATAATCGAAAGGCCCCGGCATGGCAATGCCTAAATTGCCAATTTCTATACCAGCTTTTTTGTAGGCTGTTCTAATGGCACCGCACCAGGTACACGTAATCTGTTCTGCAGATGCGTGCGAGTCGACCCGCTCGCGGGTGTAGGTATTTTTAAGGATGTTGCGTTGCTGCATATCGAGTAAAGCAGCAGTAATATGTGAGCCCCCGATATCGATTCCAAGCACATATTGGTTATTATTTATTGTTTTCTGCATCAATAGATCTATAAAATGGTTAGTGTATAAAGTAAAACACCATTAACAAGAACCCTTTTTTTTGACAAACTGCCTACAGGCTTAAAATTTTTTTATGATTTTTTTTTAATTACTTTACATTCGATTTACTAAACTAACCAAGTTGAAAGCAGCTAAGCCAGATCTAGTCGTTTTATGGAATAAGATTTGCCTCGAAAGTGATATAAAATCTTTTGAGCAGTTGTACCGCTTTCTATATAGCCGGTTAATTAAGTTTTCGATTTATTATGTGGTTGATAAACAGATCGCTGAAGATCTTGTAGCCGAGGTGTTTGTGAAATGCTGGGAAAACCGCACAAGCAGCACCCATGTATTAAATCCCGAAAGTTATTTCTTTATCGCGGTTAAAAATCAATCGCTTAAATACCTTAAAAAAAATTCGTCTGTTACGTTTATCGATTTAGTTGATGAAAATGATAATATTTCGGTATCAACGAATACACCAGAATATATTCTTGAAACTAAAGAACTACACCAACAACTCGACCATGCTATTGCAAGTTTGGCGCCACAGGCAGCTACTGTTTTCAGGTTAATAAAAGAAAGCGGAATGAAGTATAAAGAAGTGGCTGAGCTGTTGAATATCTCACCCCGAACCGTACAAACTCAATTGTTCAGGGCCATCGCAAAACTTCGTTTGGTGTTACAGCCTTTAAAAGATAAGGGAGCAGATGAAAAAAAACTGGGAAAACTGATCTCCCTGATTATATTAGCGGGTACTTTATCTTTTTTATATTTTTTGTAGGCAATTTTAACGGAAAAAGGAACTTATAATAAAGGACGGGAAAAAAATGACAGATCAAAGATTTACAGAATTGCTTGGAAAACAATTGGCCGGTGAAATTTCGCTGGATGAATCTGTTGAACTGGAATCTATTTTAGCTGGCAGTGCATCGCATAGAACGGAGTATGAACGATTACAGACTTATTTTGATGCCGAAACTGTTGAGGATGAAAATATCAATCTGGTTTTTGACCGGATCAAAGCCCAAATTATTGTTCCCGGTGAAGCGGGTTTAACGGTTGTCAAAAATAAATCTTACAGCATCTGGCTAAAAGTTGCTGCGGTTGCGGCTATTGTTGTTGCAGGAGTACTGGTATACAATAGAGAAGCCATTTTCTTTAATAAAACAAATCAGTTAGCCTTAACACAGGTGCTAACTAAAGCCGCAGAGGTGAAAACCATTGTACTGGCCGATGGCTCTACCGTGAAAATGAATTCGGGAAGCAGTTTGAAATACCCCGAACATTTTACTACAAATACCAGGGATGTTTACTTATCTGGTGAGGCATTTTTTGAGGTGAAAAAAGACCCTAAACATCCTTTTATTGTGCATACCGAACAGCTGGCTGTAAAAGTGCTGGGTACCGCTTTTGATGTTAAAGCTTACCAGAACGATGCTTTTACCGAAACTACATTAATCAGGGGAAAGGTATCTATCTCCCTTAAAAACAATACAGCACAAACTTTTATCTTAAAGCCAAATGATAAATTTACTTTGGTAAATGGTAAAGCAAGTATGAGCCAGCTCAGCCATTTTAATGGCACAGGGGCTGATCGTATAATAGAAACAGCATGGACAAACCATGAGCTCATTTATAAAAATAACAGTTTTGACGAAGTAGCCAAACTTTTTGAACGTTGGTATGGTATCAAAATAGCCTTTAAAGAACCTGAACTTAAAACAGTGAGGTTTACGGGTCATGTAGATAAAGAAACACTCCCCGAAGCTTTAGAGGTGCTAAAACTGATCGAAAACTTCAATTATTCGATAAAGGGCGAAAATGTATATATCTACCGCTAGCACATACCGTTAAGCCATGTATATTTGTAGCCATGAATTGTGCGCAGAGAATCATATTATTAATTGGATTGATTTTTCCGCTCGCCTTACACGCACAAACCAAGGTTACCTTAAATTTTACCGAAGCTAGTTTTGAACAGGTAATAGAAGCCATTCAACAGCAAACCCTTTACCATTTCGCATACGGCGAATCTAAAATCCCCAAACATCGGGTATCAATCAAGGTTGAAGAAGAAGAAGCCATAAAGGTAATCGATCAGCTATTGCTTGGCAGTGGTTATACTTATTCGGTGCTGCCCAACAATCTTATTGTGATTAGAAAAAACACCGAAGGAAAAATGGAAACAGATAGTGTCCGTTTTTTAAAAGAGGTGGTGATTACGGCTTTGGGTATTGAAAAAGATAACCATAAAGTGGGTTATGCGCTCAGTACGATTAAAGGCTCATCTATTACCAAAGCAAGAGAAAGTAATCTGATTATGGCACTGCAAGGCAGGGTTGCCGGACTAAACATTACTGGTGTAAACGGTGGTCCGGGATCTGCGGCACGCGTACTTATCCGTGGTGTTTCAAGTATGACTGCTGCCTCTCCGTTGTTTATCGTAAATGGTGTACCCATTGATAATAGCATTAGGGGAAGTGCCAACGAATATGGTGGCGCCGATTATGGCGATGGTATCAGCAATATCAATCCAGACGATATTGAAACGATAACCATATTAAAAGGGTCGGCCGCTTCAGCTTTATATGGGGCCAGGGCTGCAAATGGAGTGATCCTCATCAACCTTAAAAGCGGAGGAGAGAATAGCAAAGCTAAGTTTGAATACAATACTAATCTGGCTTTTGATGTTCCTGTTAATTCAACCGACTTTCAATATTTGTATGGACAAGGAACTCAGAACAAACGTCCTGCCGATCTGTTCAACGCCATTTCAACAGGTTTATTAAGCTGGGGAGAAATTATGGATGGCAAATTAACGTCCCAGGTAGATGGCTCTATGCGGCCTTACTCTCCTGTTAAAAATAACATTCAGAATTTTTACCGTACTGCCCCGGCATTTACCAATACACTTTCACTGGTTGGAGGAAATACGAAGAACAATTATCGTGTTTCGGTTTCCAATTTAGATTATAATTCTGTTTTAACTAACGGGGATTTAAACCGCAAAACGTTAAATTTTTATGGTACAGTGGCCTTAAGTCCCAAAATATCGCTCAGCTTAACGGGTAATTATATTTACGAATGGAATAAAAACAAGAGTTACCTGAGCGATGGTCCATTAAATCCTAATTATGGAATTTCTACCCTGGCTACCAGCTTAGATCAATCTATTCTGGCACCTGGTTTTGATGCAGAAACTGGTTTCGAAAGCCGCTGGAATGCCGATGAGTACAAAACCAATCCTTATTTCCTGATGAACAAACAGGCCGATTATGCCAATCGGAACCGTTATATTTCCTCAGCAGTGCTGAAGCATCAGCTGGCCAGTTGGGCATCAATTCAGGGAAGAATTGGTTACGATTCGAGTAAAGATGAAGTGGTAAGTATTTTGCCCACTGGAACAGCTTTTTCTATCAACCGGCAAGGTGGTATAAATGCCTACGACCAGAACCATACTTCTGAACTTAATAGCGATATTTTATTCAGTGCCAGTCGGAATCTTAATGATAAACTAAATCTCGAACTTTCTATGGGGGCTAATTACCGCGAAAGAAAAGGCAATAGCGAAAAGCTAAAAGGCTCACAATTTAAAGTACCTTATTTATATGTTCCCGAAAACCTGATTACCAGTACCAAAACACTGGCCATCTCCAGGATTGTTACGGAATCTGCTTATTACACGGCTGACCTGAGCTATCGGCGGTTTCTTAATTTCTCGGTTACTGGACGTTATGATATCTATTCTACTTTACCTGCCAACAATCGTGGTATTTTTGTGCCAGGAATATCGGGCAGTTTTATTTTTTCAGACCTGTTGAAGTTAAAAGGTCTGGATTTTGGTAAACTACGTCTGGATTTTGCCAAAACCAGTGGCGAACCCATCGTTCCTTATACCACACAGATTTATTATACGGTAGACAATCAAGTAAATGGTGTTCCTGTAGGCAGCTTTTCAGGCGATCTGCCCAATTACAATTTAAAGCCTTTTACTTTAAACGAAATAGAAGCAGGCCTCGATCTTAAGTTTTTTAACAGCCGGTTAGATGTCGATTTTACTTATTTCAATCGCATTACACACAATGAAATCATCAATGCAAAACAGTCTGTTACCACAGGGTTCACCTCGGCTTACGTTAATCTTGGCGAAACCCGCAATGCAGGAATAGAACTTGCCCTAGGATATACGCCAATCCTCAACACAACAAGCAAATGGCAGATTAACTTTAATCTTACCAAGGTGAAAAATACGCTACGCTCTATCGATGGAAATAGCAATTATACCCTTACAGGTACATATAGGCCACTAAATGCCAATACCGCGTTGGTAGTTGGTAAACCAATTACGCAGATTATGGCTTACGATTATCTACGCGATGCTAACGGCAACATCATCATCGGATCGGATGGTATACCTAAACGCGGCAATTTTATCCCCATGGGTGGTACAATGCCTACTTTATATGGCGGCATAACCAATAGTTTTAACTATAAACGGTTTAGTTTTTCGTTCCTGATCGATTACCGTTTTGGCAATAAAATTCTTTCAGCAACAGAATATTATAGTTATGTACTTGGCTTAAACAAGGCTACTTTAGTAGGTAGAGAGACTGGTATTGTTGCCGAGGGCGTGTTAGAAAATGGACAAAAGAACACGATTAATGTTCCGGCTTATGCTTATTACCCCGAACTAGCCACCAATATTTCTACATTATCGGTACTCAATGGTAGTTTTATCAAGCTGAGGCAGGCCACATTAGGTTATTCTTTTAGCGAACGTTTTTTAAAAAAGACACCGTTTAGCAGTGTGGCGATCGACCTGGTTGCCCGAAATTTATTTACATTGCTGAAGTACAGTAAAAACATAGATCCTGAATCGCAATTTTCGCCTACATTGGGTTATGCGGGGATAGAAGGCGCTTCATTACCTGCTACACGTAGTTTTGGGGTCAATTTTAACTTTAAATTCAAATAAAGGATGAGCCAAAACAAATTATATATCATGGGTGTGTTCTTCCTGGTTTTGATGGGCAGTTGTTCCAAAGCAAAATTGGATGAGATTAATACCGATCCGACTAAACTCACAGAAAACAATTATGACCCGAACAGTTTGCTTGGGCAAGCACAGCTAAAGTATGCCAATCTGGGCTATTACCAGCTTTTGTATCAAAGTACAATGATGCAGTTACTGGCCTCAACTTACTACTATTACAATAATGGCGATAAATATATCAATATAGGCAGCTTTACCGATTACCAGGGGCGCATTTTCGACGAAGGTTATACAGATGCTTCTTATGTCAGGGAGATGCAAAGACTGGCCAGGTTGAAAGATCCTGTAGCTTATAAAAATCTGATTGCCATAGGCGATATTATGTTTGTGTTGATTTTGCAACGTATTACCGATACCTATGGCGATGTGCCCTATACGCAGGCCGTTAAGGCCATGCAGGGTATTAAATACCCAGTTTACGACCGTCAGGAAGATATTTACACCCAGATGCTGAACGATCTTGAGGCGGCTACAGCACAACTGGATACCGAAAAGCCCGGACCAACTGCTGATCTTTTTTACAAAGGCGATATCAATAAATGGAAAAAGTTTGGCTATTCGTTAATGATTAGGATTGCCATGCGGTTAACGAAAGTAGATCCGGATAAGGCTAGAATTTGGACCGAAAAGGCTGCGGGTAAAACTTTTGCCAGTATTAACGACAATGCGATCCTCTTAACCGATGCTTCCTCCTTTAACAGTCAAAATGGAACATCACTTGCTTTAAGAACATTTTCAGACTATCTGGAAGTACGTTGGAGTAAAACGCTCATCGATCAGTTAAAAAACACCAAAGACCCCAGGTTGGATGTGATAGGTGAAGTACCAAAAGATGGACTAGCCAAAAATGCAGATCAGAATTTAAGCGGAAATACCGATGCAGCTGTTCAGCTGGGTATGCCTAATGGATATGATCTACAGGGTGGCGCAACAGATATTAGCCATTCGCCAAACTATCCGGGCGGCACAGGTACCGGAAGCGATTTTGCCCCGCTCGGAAAATACTCCAGACCACGAACTACCATGTACCTTAAACTGGGAGGACCGATTTTTATTTTGAGTTATGCAGAAACTGAATTTTTACTGGCCGAAGCAAAGGTGAGAGGTTGGAATATTAATGGTACAGCAAAACTACATTATACCAACGGATTAACAGGAGCCATACAGTCGCTGGCACAGTTAGATCCTTTGGCTGCGGTTGATGCTAATAAAATCACCACCTTCGTTAACCAGAATCCGCTTGATGAAAGCAGTACACAAAGCGCGCTAAGCACCATAAATATGCAATATTGGGTAGCTACTGGCACCAATTTTAATTTTATAGAAGCCTGGCTAAACTGGAAACGGAGTGATTATCCTAAACTTATCCCCATAAACTATAAAGGCAACGTTACCAATGGCACCATTCCCCGCCGGATGATCTATCTTTCAACAGAAGTGCTTAACAACCCTCAAAACTATAAAGATGCGGTGGCCAGGATAGCGGGTGGCGATGTGCTTACTGCAAGGGTATGGTGGGATAAGTAATCAATTGGAGAGGTCTGATCAAGATGCCTTGCAAGATAAGAGCGGTTTTTATAGTTGAAGCAGTGGCGTTAAAACTCATACATATTATTCGCACGTAAGTTTTCGATGGCTAATTCTGCATCGGCTATTAGGGGCTGTTGTTTTCGCATACCCTCTTCTATTGGGATTAAGGGCTTATAGCCGTATTGACTAAAAAACTGTTTGGTATGTGCTTGATAATCCGTTAAAAAATTAGTTAAAGAAGCTACATCTGCAGCTAAGCCTTCACTTTCAAAGTTAAACTGACAAGAACTTTTGTAAGAGATGAATACCTCGTCGCCAATTGAAAATGAAACGTTAATGTCCCATGAGTTTGGGCCAGTGGGGCTAACAATTTCTTTATCATCTGTGATCGCATCTACACAGTAAAGGATGTCGAAGGTGATGAACATCGTGTTTATTTCTCCAATTTTCTCTCCAGTAATTTCAAAGCCAGATTGATAATCGTATGATGTCTTGCTTTCCTTTAAATATTGATCATTGTAGATGTATTCATTTATTGTGATGGGTTGTTGATTAAATATTTTCATTGGAGCGTATTAAAAGGGTGTTAACAGTTAGTTTTTCAGGTTTATTCTCAATTTATATTGGCAAAACTCTAGTAAATCTTTTCTCAAATTTTACTAATCTGTTTCAGCGTTTTTAAGTCGTAAATTAAAATTTCGCTTTTATCCGTTTTGTCGTACTTGTTATTGTTGTTGGTGTCAACGTACCCCGTCACAACAATAGTTCCTGTTTGTTTGTTAACCACCCAATTTCTTACGAAGAGTTTGTTATCTGTTAACTGTGTTCTTTTTTGTCCGTCGGGAGATAAGATTATAATCTGTTTTGGGTCGTTCCAGTCAATTCCCTTTTTTTCGTCAAGATCAATAGTTTGAGCAGAAATAATAATTTGGTTAATCCCTAAATTATCAATTTTAACTTGCTCAATTTTTTCAAAATAACCATCACCTGGGAAATCTACCTGTTTTGTTTGTCCGTTTTTAGTGTTAATAAACAGCAGGTATTTATTTTTTGCATCAGCTACTTTTCCCCAGTTTTCAACACTTGCAATTACATAATCTGTCCCTTCAACTTCTGTCAACTTGTTGAAATGAACATAATTGTTTTTATCCTGACCATATGAGGTTAGGGCTATAATGGTAAAGATGGTTATGAATATTTGTTTCATTCTTGTTGTTTTATTGGGTATAGAACCTAGTCTTTTATAGCTATTTGCTTGTTTCGCTTTTCCATGCATGCTCAATATTTGTCATAAGTAGCGCATTGTCAAAAGTCACCGATCCCCGGGGGAAAAGATCTTCGTTTTCAAAAAAACTTGATTTTACTTTCAAAACCTCAAGTGGTCTAACTTCCCAATGGTATGCTTTTAATCTTAGGCCATCAAACTTGTCTTTATTTGGTGAATATCCAAGATCGCCGTTTTCAAAAAAGTCCGAAGCATTTTCTATTGTTTTAAAAATTGATTGATTGTTAAACAACGGAGTTTCATTAGCATCAATTAAGATCTCAGTATTATCCGAGCTCTTAAAGCCAATTTGATAATTTCCGTTTTCTTCTCCTACATTGAATTTTGCATGAAAGTGTTTGCCAGGAAATATTCGTCCACCAATGAGGGCATTTAATTTTAGCGAAGTATCCCGACGTGGGATATAAACTCCTGATTTTGTAACACCATTTTCATCCCATTCAACGGCAATTCGATGAGCACCATTTTCAGAATTTACACCCATAAAATCTGGTAGCCCTTTTGGTTTTATGCTTTTTAGTCTGATTAGGCATATTCCAACAATGGCCTTTTCCATATAAATTTTTGGCCTAAAAGGAAAGGGAATCAGTTCTTTCACAATCTTTGGGTCGGCTGTGAAGTTGATTAGGATTCTTCTGTCAATATATCCATGTATTGTTGGGATTCTCATTCGGCCTTAATTTTTTCGCTGACTACAGTAAATATAGTCGAAATTACAATGATATTAAAGTTGTTCAGTAAGAGAAATATGTACTAATAATTCTTCCAGGGAATAGTTTATCCTGAAGTTGTTTTTGCTAATGATCGGCCGCTAAGCCTGTAAACAAAATACGCCTTTAAGTTTAACTTAAAGGCGTATAAAACATTAAAAATGAATTTTATGATGTTTATTGCTTAAAATGAATAGGTTAAGCCACCAAAAATATTAAATCCGTTTGCCTGATAATACAAAAACCTACTATAGTTTGTATTTAAGATATTGTTTGCTTTGGCAAAAACGGAGAATTTTCTGTTGATGCGGTAATCAGCACCAAGACCCAAATCAACATAACCTTTCACCGTTTTAATTTCCTCTATCAATGGATTTGGAATTACATACTGTGCAGGATTAACTGGATTAGCAATGTTTACTTTTGCTTTAATATCATCCTGAATTACAACGCCAGCGTTAAAGCTTAGTTTTTTATTGTAGGTATAAACAAAATTCGAGCTTACTTTTAAACCTGGTTTAAACCAAGAGTAGGTCTCTGCAGCAGGCTTCCAATCGTCGATGTTTAATTTACCCGTCCATTTTAAGGCATCGCTTACCTGAACAGAGATCTCACCTTCTATACCCGTTAATTTGGTTTTACCGAAATCGTATATCACGTCAAATTTGTTAAAATCAGTAAAGTTGTTGATGAACAATGGCATATCATCAAACTGTTTTACATATACTCGTGCTTTATAACCAAAACCCGGGCCACCAGTACCTTTAATGCCAGCGCTGAAGCTTAACTTTTCAACCGTGTTTCTAACTACGATATTGCTGTTTAACCAAGGGTTTTCATCGGTAAAGCCTTTTAGCGAATTTCTGTTTACATCACCTTTAACTTCTCCAAAAACCTGTAAGTAATCAGGAATTAAAGTAAAGTCGGCCGTAACGGCAGGGAATATTTTAGAGCTGCTGAATGCACCAAATTCCTGTACAAAATTAATCCCGGCTGTAATTTTAGCACCTTTAACCTGTAAACGGATATACGGATTTAAACGCAACAGATTATTACCAACACTGGTTAAAGCATCTTTGCTATTGCCAAACTCGGTTGATGCGGCCAAGCCTAAGTTTAAAGAGTTAATGCGTTTGTTTACATAACCGTTTAAGCTCAAATAGTTTTCTTTGGCACTGAATTTATCATTCCAGATGTAAGCATTGGCTTTTAATGCATAACTAAAGGCATCCTCATCTTCGGTAAAGTTTTTTACCAGTTCACCTTCCAGTTCAATCGTAGTTAAGGCTTGTTTATCAGGGTTAGGATTTAGCGTAGGTTTAGCATCATCTATACCATAAAAGTAGGTGCCGTTGCGTTCAAAGTTGATACGGCCACTTACGGTATTCTGCTCTAAAATGCTGCGGCCAAAAATGCTTAATTGTTGGTTGCTGCTATTCTGTTTGTTCAACTTTCCTTCCTGACTGAAATGTTTAAAGTATCCACCAACCTGTAAACCTTCATCTTTACCGGTGTTAAAATAAGCTTCGCCCAAAAGTGTAGCCAACGATCCAAATGCACCTTTAACATAATTGTTAACCAATATGCTTTCTTTTTCTTCGGCTAAAGCTTGTGCCTGTAACTTTTGGATATCACTGTTTAGTTCCAGCTTTCTATCCAAAATACTGTAGTTTAATTTGGCTTTGTAGGTTTTAACATCATCCAAATTCGGACTTCTTCTAAGCTTTACAGCCTCGGCTAAAATTGGTTTATATGGACGAACTACCTCAATCTCTTCGTTTACAACTGTTTTTTCATCGGCCTTTTTATCCTGCGCCTGTGCAGTCATTAATCCAGCAGCTAAAAAAAACAGTGAACTATATATATATTTAATCGATTTCATAATGCTACTTCTTCTGGTTTAGTTTTTCTAGTTTTTCTTTGGCTGTAGGGATAATATCATCCTTGCCTTCGTAATTATCAATTATACTGAGAAGAGTACTTTTTGCCTGTAGATTGTCTTTTAGGGCCACATAGTTGTCAGATAGTAGGATAAATGCCTTCGCTACCCAGTAATCATAAGCAGCCATGTTATTAACCAGATCAAAACAGGTTTTAGATGAGGTTTTGAAATCACCTTTGTTGTATTCCACTAAAGCTAAATTGTATTTTGCTTCGGCAGCGGCAATGGTTTTTGTTTTAGCCACCACATTTTTAAATTCTTTTATTGCGGTAGTGGTATCGCCTTTTAACAAGTAAGCCTTACCAGAAAATAAGCTTGAGCTGTTTTTTTCTTCCTCCGAAGCTTTTTCAGAATCTTTGGTCAGCTGCGCATATTTAAGCATATCATCAGGCATGTTTAAAGCGGTGTAAGCTTTTAACAGGTTGTTGATGGCAAAACTATAGTGTGATTTGTAATCGGTTGTAGTTTCTAATCTTTTCAGGTAAACAATCGCTTCGTTATATTTCTTCTGATTTAAGAACACGGTTGATATACTTACCAAAGAACGTTCGGTATAATCGCTTGTCCAGTCGTTTAAGATAAATTCATAATCAGGAATTGCTTCATCCGGACGACCTAATTTAACCAACGATTCTGCTCTGATAAACTTGGCTTCTTTTTCGTGGTTTGCCTTAGGGAATTTATCAAAATAAGCATTTACTGCCTGGAATGCACCATTTGCATCGCCTTTTAAATAGGTGTTATTGGCTGCGGCAAAAACGATATTGTCTTGCTCTGAGCCTGAGTAATTTCCAAGTGGGGTTGTAGCTGCGTAGGTGATAAAACCATTTGCATCGCCACGGTCTACATAGATGTTTTTGATCGATTCCATCGCCTGTTTTGCTTCATCGGCAGTTGGATAATCGCGGATTACCTTTTTGAACGATTCTAAAGCGGCATCATCCTGATCCTGGTTATATTGCACCAAACCAATGGTAACCAAAGCTTTTGCCACATAGCTGCTGCGTGGGTATTTAGCCACCAATTCTACAAGATCGGATTTGGATTTATCAAAATCGCCTTTGTTGAAATAGGTATAAGCCGTTTCGAAGCCAGCATCATCTGCATAATTTGAGTTTGGAAAAGCTTTCAGTAAACTCTGCATTGTTGCAATTTTTGCATCGTACTGGTTTTCCAATCCCTGGATCATCCCTTTTTGGAAAGTGGCATAATCTTCTGATGTGGTATTGCGAATGATGATTTTGTTATAGTTAGCCATTGCATCGCCGTAATTCTTGTTTACGAAATATGAATCGGCTAAACGGATGGTCGCATCGTCAATAGTTTTTTGGTCTTTATCACTGCCTGCCAGGAATTTTTCGAAGTAAGTAGCTGCTTTGCTGTATTTTTCGTCTTCGAAAGCGGCATAAGCCAAAGCATAATTCGCGAAATTGTAAACACCTGTTTTATCGGCATCTGGCATTTTTAAGAATTGCTCAAAGTTGGTAACCGCTTCGCCAAACTTACGCAGCTCGTACATCGATTCTGCTTTCCAGTAAGTGTTTAAGGCATTGATCTCATTGTCTTCCGGGAACTTCTCAGAACGCAAAAACATCGATAATGCATTTGGGAAAGCCCTTTCGTTGTAAAACTCTAATCCGCGGAAATAGGTAACTTTCTGGTAAGCTTCTTTTGCTTCCAGGGTTTTATCCGGAATAGGTTCCAAAATATCAACAGCTGCCTGATAATTTTTAGTAGTTAATAATACCTCGCCTAATAAAGTTTTGGCTTCGTTTATTTTACGCGATTTTGGGAAAGTTTTTAAGAAACCCTGAGTAGCTTCTAAAGCCTGTTGGTGAAATTCTAATTCGTAACTTAATTTGGCATAATTTAACCAGGCTTCTTCCTGTATTCCCTTATCAAAACTTAAACGCGATGCCCTGAAAAAAGCACTCTGCGCTTTTGGTTTATTGCCCAATTGAATAAAGGCTTTACCCAAAGTATGCATACCGTTTTGAAGATAAACATCATCGGTATTTAGTTTTTCTAAAACGGCAACCGACTCCTTGTACTTTTTATTCTGGAATAAAGAGTAGCCATATTGGTATATGAAGAGGTTGTTTTTGGTTTCGCTTTTATCTTTTGCATAATATTCAGCGAAATACTTTTCGGCATTTTTGAATTCAGATTTTGCAAAGTACGATGCTGCAACCAAACTCAACATTTCTGGTTCGAACTGTTGTTTGGTTTTTTGAATGGCCGCTAAAGCATAGCTGATTACATCATCGTAACGCTCATCAAGGTAATACATCGAAGTGATATAGTATGGATAACTCGCCTCGTAAGTAGGAGAGCCCTTTAGCTTTTCGAAGTTGGCCAATGCCGTTTTATACTCTTTGTTTAAGTAATTGATATAAGCAAAGTAGTAGGTTGCACTTTCCTGAAAATCGCCTTCTTCTTTTTTAACTTTTTCGAATAAAGGTTCAGCTTTATCGTAATCTTTTAGTTCAAAATAAGCATAGCCTTGTTTAAATTGGTATTCGTTTCTTTGCTTACCCGAAAGGGTAGAAGGATCTGTTTTTTCGAACCATTCTAAAGCTTTTTTATAGTTTTTCTGGTTGAAATAAGTTTTTCCAACGTAGAAATAGGCCAGTTTGGTGTTCGGATTTAGCGGGTAATCGCGGATAAAGGCCTGAAACAAACTTTCAGCATCGCTATTGGTTAACTCCAGTGCACAAACGGCGGCATAAAATTTTGCATTCTCTTTCAGTAAAGATAATTCAGCGTTACTCTCTGTTTGGGTAGAAGGTTTATAACGTTGCAGCTCAACAAGTTTAAACTGTTGTGCAGCTGCAGTGTATTTCTCTTTGTCTAATAATTCTAAGCCCGTTTGATAGTTTTTGTTGAGGTTTTGCACAGCGCTAACCTGAGCGTAGGTGCTAAAACTTCCTGCTAAAATTAGCGGAATTAGTAAGTATTTTTTCTGCATTGGTTTCAAATATGGTTGGTACTAAATTAGAAATAGTATCAAAGCTTATCAACAGAAGTAATTAACATCTGTTAATAACACAAATTAACGATAGGATTTTTGGTTTGGTATTAAGGGGTGAACGAATGTGGAAAAATGAGTAAGTTCATTAGTTCAGTTGATTTGGTAACTCGTTAATCATTTAAATCAGTTAACTGTTTGCGAGGAGTTTAATTACTATCGTCTATCAACCATGAACCAATAAACCATTCACTAATGAACTTTCTGACTCTGGATGAGGACTCATGAGTATAGACTCAAGACTTCGGATTAAGAACCCCCAACTCCAAACGCTCAACTCAAAACTAACCTTGACTTGCCAACAGATACAGCACGGCCATTCTCACTGCTACTCCGTTTTCTACCTGTTCTAAAATGATCGATTGTTTGCTGTCGGCTACATCACTTGTAATCTCAACGCCTCTGTTTATAGGGCCAGGGTGCATTACAATGATTTCTTTATTGAGGTTATCTAAGATTTGTTTGTTCAGGCCGTACATCATGGCGTATTCCCTTAATGATGGGAAATATTTAATGTCTTGACGCTCCAATTGGATACGCAGCATATTTGCTACATCGCACCAGTTCAGGGCTTTAATTAAATTATGCTCAACCTTTACTCCAAGTTGATGGATGTGTTTAGGAATTAATGTTGTGGGGCCGCAAACCATTACCTCTGCACCTAAACGCTGTAGGCACAGGATGTTCGAAATGGCTACACGCGAATGTAGGATATCGCCCACAATTACCACTTTTTTGCCCGCTACATCACCCAATTTTTGGCGGATAGAGAAGGCATCAAGTAAAGCTTGTGTTGGATGTTCGTGCGCACCATCTCCGGCATTTACAATTTGGGCCTTTACATGTTTACTTAAAAACTGACCAGCACCAGCATAAGGGTGACGCATCACCACCATATCAACTTTCATCGATAAGATGTTATTTACGGTATCGATAAGGGTTTCGCCTTTGCTCACCGATGAAGATGAAGCAGCGAAATTAACTACGTCGGCCGAAAGCCTTTTTTCAGCAAGTTCGAAGGAAAGTTTGGTACGGGTAGAGTTTTCGAAAAAGATATTGGCAATCGTAATATCACGAAGTGAAGGAACCTTTTTTATAGGTCTGTTAATCACTTCCTTGAAATTATCTGCAGTTTCGAAAATCAATTCGATATCATTCCGGTTAATATCTTTAATGCCTAAAAGATGTCGGGTTGATAGTTTTTCTGCTGCCATTTTTATTTATTATTTTCGGATATTAAAATCACTTTGTCTTCACTTCCTTCGCTCGCCCAGGTTACTTTTACCTGTTGTGAGTTTAAGCTATCTACCTGGTGCCCAATGTAATCAGGTTCGATAGGTAAATGCCTGCTAAACCTACGGTCTATTAAAACCAAAAGTTCCACTTTCTCTGGGCGGCCATATGCAAGTAAGGCATCAAGTGCTGCCCTAATGGTTCTGCCAGTCCAAAGTACATCATCAATTAAGATTACTTTTTTGCCTTCGATGATAAAATCGATCGAGTTGCTACTCGCGGTAACCAATCCGTCTTTACGGCGGAAATCATCTCTAAAGAAAGTAATATCAAGGTTTCCCTTTAAAATTTTCTTGTTTTTTAGAATCTGTTCAAGATCCTGATGAATGCGATCTGCCAAAAAAATACCCCTCGGCTGGATGCCAATTAAAACGGTATTCGCGAAATCGTCGTGGTTTTCAATTAATTGATGGCAGAGCCTCTTAATTGTAATCTGAATTTTTTGTCCGTCAAGAAGTGTTTTCTTTTGCATTGAAGAAGGATTGGGCAAATATATAAAAATGTTTTAAGGTAAGAAAGTTGAATGTAGATTGTTTTAGTATTTGAGTGTTAAATTGTTCTTTATCAAAATGTAAATGTGTAAAATAAATTTTTATGGGGCAGAGAGACTAAAGACCAAAGGAGAAAGACTAAAGGTCAAAGTTGCACGATCATAGTTTTGGCGTTATAATTCATGCCTTTAAGCTTTAGTCTTTCAGCTTTTAGCTCATTTAGTCTTTCTGCTTTCAGCTTAACTTTAGGAAAGCATGTTTCTGTGTTAATCGGTTCCGATAGTCCTGCCATCCGCTTTACTCATCCCGATAGAAAAATCGGGAATCGTGCTCACTGCTGTCAGGTTTAGATAACCAAGATAAAAGCTTAAATTTACATTCAATATGGCAGAACAATCAATAATCTTTTTCGATGGAGTTTGTAACCTTTGCAATGCATCGGTTCAGTTTGTGATTGCGCACGATAAAAAAGATCAGTTCAAATTTACAGCACTACAAGGTGATTACGCGAAAGAAATTCTACCGAAATTTAATACTGATTCAGAAAAGTTGAATACCATTTTATTGCTGGAGGATGGGAAACTCTATACCAAATCTTCAGCAGCACTAAGGGTAGCCCGAAAACTCAATGGATTAATTCCACTTCTTTATGTATTTCTCATCATTCCTAAATTTATCCGCGATTGGGTTTACGATATTATTGCTAAAAACCGTTACCAATGGTGGGGAAGGCAGGAGAGTTGTTGGGTGCCAACGCCCGAGTTGAAAGATAAGTTTATAGCTTAATTTTGTTGACCATTTTTCTTTCTAGCCGGCGACCAAAGCCAAAGCGTTAAAATAATCAATGGTATGGTAATACTTAGTGCGATAACAATCATGATCGCTTTTTGCTTAACCATGTCTGGGGCAGTAGCAGTAAATACATATACCGTTTCTTTGATGGCAAATATGGTTAGGATAGTAGAAAGGACGGCAAATAGTTTACGCATGGTTTTGTTTTGATTGCAAAGATTGCATTTATTTTCAAAAACAAGAAAGATGCTGAAATAAATTCAGCATGATTGTTATGATAAAAACAAATTTTAAGCAGCCATATTATAGTTATTTTTATAGCTGGCTTGATTTTTTATAACTGCAGCAACTCTTAGTGCTATCTTGTTTCTAACAGCATTAATTATGCTCATGCTATGCTTCCCTTCATCCTTTTTTCTATTATAATATGTTTTGAATTCCGCATTATGTTGAATTAGAGATAATGCACACATATGCAGCAATCTTTTAAGCTCTTTATTAGCCATCCGGTGTACCCTGGTTTTACCTTTGATACTT
>NZ_SJSO01000037.1 GCF_004331735.1 Pedobacter psychrodurus | reverse complement strand
ACTCAGTACATCCAAAGACAGAATAGTTGCTTTTAAAAGACTGGCAATTTGGTATAATCAGGTAGAAGCCGCTGGATTCAAGTCGTTTAACACCATTTCAAGAACGATACAGAACAACTATGAAACCATATTAAACTACTTTACAAATAGGAGTACCAATGCTTCTGCTGAATCTTTCAATGCTAAAATAAAAGCATTCAGGGCACAGTTTAGGGGAGTAAGAAGTGTAAAGTTCTTCTTATTCAGATTAGCTAAGATTTATGCCTAGTATTAATCCCCAACTTTTTTGCTTGATCCGTCTTTGGTCTTTTCGCTTTAAGCTTCTACCTTTGCGCCATGAAATATCTTATAGTTGGCTTAGGAAATATCGGACCAGACTATGCGCATACCAGGCATAACATCGGTTTTGATATTGCCGATGAACTGGTTAAAGGTTTAGGTGGTAGCTTCGATAATATCAGGTTGGCTTATTATGCTGAAGTGAGTTTCAAAGGCAAAAAACTGCATGTAATTAAACCAACTACCTTTATGAACCTAAGTGGCAAAGCGGTAAACTATTGGATGAAAGAGCTAAAAATAACACCAGAAAATGTTTTGGTTATTGTTGATGATCTTGCATTGCCTCTCGGTAAGCTGAGATTAAAACTGCAAGGCTCTAGCGCTGGTCATAATGGTTTAAAAAGTATCGAAGAGGTTTGTGGCGGACAAAACTATGCGCGTTTGCGCTTTGGCATCGGTAGCGATTATCCGAAAGGCAGACAGGTAGATTTCGTTTTGGGTTTATTTGATAAAAATGAACAATTGGAACTTCCTGCACTGATAGATAAAAGTGTTGAGTTGATTAAAAGTTATGTTACCGTTGGGCCTGCCCACACCATGACAGCTTTTAATAAATAGATGGTTAATTGGTTAACTGTTTAAATCGGTTAATTGATTAGATGGACCGTCATGCTGAATTTATTTTATTAGCAGTTTTTATGTTATTTTAAAGGCCTAATAGCTACTTTGTGGTCAGCATTTATACTGTAATATGCTTTGATCAGGTTAAGATAGTTTTTTTGTAAAGCAATTGCAGTAATTCTTTTTAATGTTCGTCCTGCTTTTCATTACAAGTCCGCACTCGTACCTCGCTTTCGGGCTTTCCATTTCAATCAGGTCTTAATAGCAGTGTCTATACTGCTATTTGGGGGTTGAATAGCATAGTTTTATATAGATTTCCTTTTCCTAGTCCATGGTGTGTGTCCTCACAGATCATCTAATATGAAACAGATCGATAAAGGTAATTTCCTTTTTCTGCACTATGCAACCCCAAATAGTATTACTGGCCGCGCCACCTAAACCTGATCGCAGAGGTTCCGATTTTTCATCGGAAGGAACGGAGAGCGGGACCGCATAAGCCTAAAAGCATCTGAACCTGATTTCCAAAAAAAAATATTTATAATGTATTAGTTTTCTATCTTTTGGTGAGCCGCCAAGCACGGAATGGAAGTTGAGGTGAAACCTTGGCGGTTCGTCATTCCCAACTTGATTGGGAATCGTAATGCTATAGCTTTAAGATCCCCGCTTTCGCGGGAATGACGATTATTCTTAAACAAAAAAAGACCATCTTTCGATGGTCTTTTCATAAATATGTTTTAGTTAATGATTATTTAACTTTTTCTTGAGCTCTTGCAATGTAAGCATCAATTAATTGTGCTTCTGCACTCTCAGGATATTGAGTTTTTACTTTAGTGTAAGCTTCAACAGCGCCTTTAAAATCATTTTGGCTTTCGTTAACCAATCCTAATTTCTTTAGGAACATTGGTGAAGTAAATTTACTTGCCTTATCTGCCGCTTTTTTGTAGTAAGTAGCTGCTTGTTTAAAGTCTTTCAATTCGCTGTAAGCATCACCTAATAAGCCTAAAGCCAATGGATCTGCAACTGGGCTGCCTGTAGCGCTATATTTGCTTAATGCCTCTATAGCTTGTTTATATTCGCCTTTACGTAAGTAAATACCACCCAGATAAAGGTTAGCTAAGTTTGCCGATTTTGTATTATCGTATTCCTTAGCAATCTGCTCTAAGCCTGGGTAACCACCTTCACCTTTAACAGCTCTGTTCGATAATGAATCTACACCAACAAATTGCTCTGCTTTGTACATTTTGCTGGCAGCTTCTTCAGCACGACCTTTTAAATACACGCCTTGATACCAAAGATATATTAAAACTAATAAAACTACAGCACCTGCAATAAACAGTAAGCTCTTATTATTCTCTTGTAAAAATGAACCTTTTTTAGTTGGTTGAATTGTCTGGTTATCTGTTGTAGACATGTTTATTTAAAAAATTTAAGATTGCAAAAATACATTTTTCAATCAAAGTATCAATCTTTATTTTGAAGTATTTAATTAAACATTAGTTATTTAGGCGTGCAGATTGTAAAATCGTTATGATAATTAGCGTAACAAGCTAATTAGTGTGTTAAACCAGGTTTGGTTGTCGCTAAAAATACCAGTATGGTTAATCACAAGATACACCGTTTGGCTTTCGGAGCGACTCACGGTAGATCTAATTCTGATGGGCTGCCAGAATGCACCGAAGTTTTTTGCCGATGAAGCCGGGAATAAATCGTCGAAGCCCATATAAACCTCTTCGATATGCGATAACGGAAGTTCCAATTGTTCGTCTCCGGTGATAAAAAGACCGTTAGAGGCCAATAGGATATTGCCTTCGTGATTGTGAATTGGCTTTAAAAAAGAAAATAAACCTGCGATTTTTTTAATCCAGCTCGAACTTTTCTCATGGGTTAGTTCATGATCGTAAGACCATAGAACATTCCCTTCTAACATTTTTTGTGCAACCATCTAATTTTCCTTGCTATGAAAGTACAATTTTTTTAAATGTTATTAACGTTTATTTTAAACAAAGGGTGTTAAGAGGCTAAAAAACGGTAAATTTGTGACATATTTATGTGGTTAAAAAATATTACCCTTCTAAATTTCAAGAACTATACCGATGCAGATCTCCATTTCTCGGAAACTGTGAACGTTTTTACGGGTAATAATGGCTCAGGTAAAACAAATATGCTCGATGCCATTCACTATCTCTGTCTATGTAAAAGTTACTTTAATCCCATCGATAGCCAGCAGATCAAAACCAATGAAGAGGTCTTTATGATCCAGGGAGATTTTGATCGTAACGAAAAAAACGAAAAAATTTCGTGTGGGGTAAAGCGCAATCAGAAAAAACAATTCAAACGCAATAAAAAAGAATACGATAAACTCGCTAATCATATTGGCCTTTTTCCGGTGGTGATGGTTTCTCCTTACGATGTAAACCTGATTATGGAAGGAAGTGAGGAGCGGAGAAAGTTTATCGATAATGTTATTTCGCAAACAGATGCACATTATTTAGATCAGCTGATTACCTATAACCGCATTTTGTTAAATCGGAATGCTTTGCTAAAACAGATTGCCATTACCAGAAAATACGATCCCACGCTGCTCGAAATTTTGGATGAGCAATTGATTATGGCTGGCAATAAGATATTCGCTATCCGTAAGGCCTTTATGGATGAGTTTATTCCACTGTTTAACCAATATTATACCTACCTTACCGAAAACAAGGAGATTGTAGAGCTGAATTACCAGTCGCAATTAAATGAGGCTACTTTCGAAGAACTGTTAAAGAAATCGGTTGAGAAAGACCGTGTACTGGAGCGGACCACAACGGGTATTCATAAAGATGAACTGGCTTTTGTGATCAGCAACATGCCGTTAAAGAAGTTTGGCTCACAGGGTCAGCAAAAATCTTTTTTAATCGCTTTAAAAATTGCGCAGTATGCTTACCTTGCTAAAAACAAAGGATTTAAACCTTTGCTTTTATTGGATGATATTTTTGATAAGTTGGATGATAACCGCGTTCAAAAACTAATGCAAATGGTTTCCCATCATGATTTTGGGCAAATATTTATTACAGATACAGGAAGAGAAAGAGTAAAATCAATTTTTGAAAAAATAGAAGTTGATGTAACTTTGTTCGAAGTAGATAACGGAACTATACAAAATGCGTAAACCCAATGATGTTACAGTAAAGGATGCCATCAGCAAAATGCTGGATGTATACCGTTTGCGCCGAAAATTCGACGAAACTTCAATATTGTCAATCTGGCCGGAGATTATGGGCACAGCCATAGCCAACAGAACCAAGCAGATTTACATTCACGATAAAAAACTGTTTTTGCGTATCGAATCTTCAGTAATCAAAAATGAGTTGGTTATGGTACGCCAGGGCATTATCCAAAAACTGAATGAACATGCCGGTAGTGTGGTAATTACCGAAATGATTTTTTTATAGGTATAATAAAAGGGCATAAGATTTTCACTTATACCCTTAATATTTTAATGAGGACTAAGACTCCTGACTAAGGACTATAGACTCAGGACTAACTTCTTCCGCCAAATATCTTGGATAAAATCCAGATCAGCAGTGCAACCACTACTACAACTACAATAACGCCAACCCAAACGCCGGCTTTAAATATACCTTCTACTAGTTCACAACTGCTTAAGGTAGTGCATAAAAATGCGATCAGTACTAAAGGGAATGCTTTTTTCATATTTATGTTAATTTGTAATAGCTAACATTGAATACTGAAGAAAGTTTTAGTAAATACCGCAATTCCTCTAGTTGAACTTGTTTCGGGGTATCAGATGTTGCCATCTGACACGGTACTGGGCCAACTATTGCAATTCCAAAATATTTTAAATAAAAAACGGTCAGATGGGAACATCTGACTGCACGTTGTTTAATAAACCCGACAAAGCGGCATAGCCCGCATTCCGATATTTCATCGGGAGAGGACTATAAGCGATGGCGGGACTTCAGCTGCCACATAGCACTGAATATTGTTTTCCAAAAAAAAATACCTGCTAGTGGCGTCAGATGTTACCATCTGACGCGGTATCCGACAAGCTTTTTTTGATAACACTATTTAATTCAAAAAAAACAGCCAGATGGTAACATCTGGCTGCACATTTTTTTAAAAGATCTCTCCCTGCCTATACGGGCAGGCATTTCGCCGCGCTTAATCCGATAGCTATCGGATCGAGACGAATAGAAATTTTTATTTTCCGTTCACTTTCAATAATTCAACCTCGAAGATTAAAGTGCTGTAAGGAGGAATGTCCTGTCCGGCGCCACGTTCGCCGTAAGCCAGGTTGTAAGGGATGAAGAATTTATATTTAGAACCAGCAGGCATTAACTGTACACCTTCTGTCCAGCCTTTAATCACCTGGTTTAAAGGGAAAGAAATCGGTTCGCCTCTATCGTAAGAGCTATCAAATTGTTTTCCGTTCAATAATGTTCCTTTATAATGAACCAATACCGAATCGGTTGCCAATGGTTTAACGCCAGCGCCTGCAGTTAATACTTCGTATTGTAAACCGCTTGCAGTTGTTTGTACGCCTGCACGTTTTTTGTTCTGTTCTAAGAAATCTTGTCCTTCTTTCATAATTGGTGCGTATTTAATTTTATTTGCTTCTGTTTCTGCTTTGTTTTTTACTGATGATGCCTTTGCTAAGGCCTCATTGATACATTGTTGTGCCTGTTGTTGGGTTAGAACAACCTTGCCTCCTGTAAATGCATCTTTTAGTCCTTTTAACAGTACTTCGTAGTTTAAGGTAGAAAGGCCAGTTGTTTTTAAACCTGCGCCGATAGAAGTACCGAAAGCATAACTGGTAGAATCTAAAGTAGATTTTAAACCCGCTGTAAGGGTTGATGTTTTACTTGCAACTGTGGTAGGTTTTTTGGCAACAGGTTTCTTTGCTGCTGTTTTGGTTTGTGCATAAGATGCAACAGCGATACCGGATAGACATACCGCTAAAAAAATTCTCTTCATTGATTATTTTATGTGTAATTAATTCCAACAGGTTTTAAAATGGTGGATTGTATTTTAAGGCCGAAAGATACAAAATAGATAAAACAATAAAACCCCGATTGTTCGGGGTTTTATTGTAAATTTCTTGTGTTGGGAACTAGAAACGTTCGTCTGCTTTGAAAAAGAAGTTGCCTTCAATTTCTGCATTCTCATCAGAATCTGAACCATGAACAGCGTTTGCATCGATTGATTTTGCATATTTCTGACGGATTGTACCTTCTGCAGCTTCAGCTGGGTTAGTAGCACCGATCAATTTTCTGAAATCTTCAATGGCATTGTCTTTTTCTAAAATAGCAGCAACAATAGGTCCTGAAGACATAAAGCTTACTAAATCTTTGTAAAAAGGACGCTCAGCGTGAACAGCATAGAACTGACCTGCTGTTTCATCTGTAAGTTTAGTATATTTTAATGCGATGATTTTGAAACCAGCATTAGTAAAGTCGTTAATGATTGATCCGATATGGCCATTTGCTACTGCATCAGGCTTAATCATGGTAAAAGTTCTGTTAGTGCTCATTGTGTTTTGATATCAATTTTTCTGCAAAAATACGTTTTAATTGATGAATAATCAACAGCCATCGTTTACGTTTAGACCATACTTTAAGGTTTGTGCGGCTGATATTGTTACTTAAAACTGCCTTTAAAATATTTAACATTACTTGTTTTTATGATATAAAGCTGCTAATCTTAAAATCTTACAGTACTAAATTTTTTAACCATATGGTCCTTTAATCCTAAAATCCTTTAATCCTAATCTAGTCCTTTAATCCTATATTAAAATTACTTAGCTTTGCAGCGCAAAAAAATATATGCTTACATTAACTGAATTAAAAACATTATTGGCTACGCCACAACGAATTGTGATCACTACGCATCACAAACCCGATGGCGATGCGATGGGTTCATCTCTGGGTTTATATGGATATTTAATTCAAAAAGGCCATCATGTTAAAGTAATCACACCAACAGATTATCCTACCTTTTTGCATTGGATGCCGAATAATGGCGATGTAATTATTTTTACAGAGGAGCAAGAGAAGGCCGCCAAGTTAGTGG
Source organism: Pedobacter psychrodurus (assembly GCF_004331735.1). Lineage (GTDB taxonomy): Bacteria > Bacteroidota > Bacteroidia > Sphingobacteriales > Sphingobacteriaceae > Pedobacter > Pedobacter psychrodurus. Next base: position 23,711 of record NZ_SJSO01000037.1, on the reverse strand, counting down.
ATGAAGCTTCGCTCATTTTTTGTCTTGATTTTAATACCCTAAGCCGCATTAATGAATTAGGTGAATTGGTTAGAGCAGCGGGAGCAAAAAAAATCATGATCGATCATCACCTCGAACCTGAGGATTTTGATGATTACCGCCACTGGGATATCAATGCCTGTGCTGCTGCGCAGTTGGTTTATGATTTTATTGTTAACCAATTGGAAGATAAAGCTGGGATCAATAAAGATGTTGCTGCTTGTTTGTATACCGGTATTATGACCGATTCGGGATCTTTCCGTTTTCCATCAGCTACAGCCGATGTTTACCGTATTGCAGCCGATCTGATAGATCTTGGTGCAGAGCATTGGAAAATCCACCAGATGGTATACGATAACGCGAGCGAAAATCGTTTACGCTTTTTGGGTTATTGCTTGTCCAACAAGTTAGAAGTTATAAGAGAATACAATACTGCCATTATTTCGGTTACAAAAGAAGAACTGGCGCAATACCATAGTGCAACCGGTGATACTGAGGGCGTTGTAAACTATGCATTATCAATTAATGGTATCCGTTTAGCTGCATTAATTATTGAGCGTACGGATAAAGTTAAATTATCTGTTAGGTCTACAGGCGACTTTCCTGCCAACGAAATCTGTAAAAAGTATTTTAATGGCGGTGGCCATAGGAATGCGGCAGGTGGTGCGGCAGAAAAACCTTTAGCTGATGTAGTAAATGAATTTAAAACGATATTAGCAGAATATAAAGAACAATTGATTGCTTAAACACAAGAAATAAAACAATAAACTTAAAAAAGTCAAATTAAATAAATGAAAAAGGGAATTATTATTCTAGCAGCAGCCACCTTAGGTTTAGCGGCATGTAACAAAGAGAAAAAGGGAGCCGGTGGGTTATTATATACCATTCACCACTCGGCAGGTAACGAAAAAATCAAAGAAGGCGATATCGTTAAAATGAATTTTATTCAGAAAAACGATAAAGATTCCGTTTTATCAAGCACTTTCGATAGCGAAACTCCTGCAGTATTTCCTGCACAGAAAAAAATGTATGCTGGTGATATGAACGATGTTTTAACATTGTTTGGAGAAGGCGATAGCGCTACTTTTAAAGTAAACTTAGATACTATGGCTCTTCATAGTAAACAACCTAAACCAGAGCAATTCAAAAATGATAAGTACATCACTTTTACGGTGAAAATCGAAAAAGTATTCAAGAAAAAAACTGGTGAAGCTGATTCTACTTTTAACAAAAGAGCAACTGAATTTTTCCAGGCTGACTATAAAGCTGCTTCAGAAAAAAGAAAAGCTGCTGAACCTGCAAAATTGAAAAGCTATTTAGAAGATACTAAATTAGAAACCAAAACTACTGCAAGTGGATTACACTACATTATAGAAAAACCAGGTAGTGCAGAAAAACCAGCTTTAGGCGATACCGTACTAATTGATTATACTGGTAGAGTAACTAAAAAAGGTAAAGACGGTAAATACAAAATCTTCGATACAAGTGATGAGAAACTGGCTAAAGCAGAAAACGAATTTAAAGCAGGTAAACCTTACGGTCCTCAAAAAATGCCAGTTGGCGGTACAATCCCAGGATTTACTGAAGCTTTACAGTTAATTGGTAAAGGTGGTAAAATTAAAGTGATTATCCCTTCTAACTTAGGTTATGGAGAGCAAGGTGCACCACAAGTAGGTATCATGCCTTTCAGCCCAATTGCTTTCGATTTAGAAATCAAAGATATTATTAAAGGAAAACCAGCTGCGGCAGCTCCAGTTCAGATGCCTGCTCCAGTAGTTAAAAAATAATTTCTTAAGAATATTTTAAAATCCTGCTTATTTATTTAAGCGGGATTTTTTTTTGGCTGTATCATATTTGTAATTCCATTCAATTTGTCACGTTGAGCTTCCCGAAAAATCGGGACAAGTAGTCGAAACGCCTTTCGATATATTTAAACAGGTCCTTTGACAGGCTACCATTGATGTTATTTTGCATTTATTTATGAATGAGCGACTTGCGGCATTATGCATTTCCGTATAGCTAGGCCGTAGCACCGTATCTCCGTTCTACTTAAATCCGGCCTAACAAATTTTTCGGTCTCCACTATTCTAGCCATACTACTGACTTTAATAAAAATATTTTAAGCCGGCATTTTTTGTTTTTTCACTTGCTTTTATTTTTTTTAGCTGTGTTCAAGCTAGCTTTGCTGGTCTTTTTGATGACAAAAAGAAAGAGCCCATCGGCGGCGGCGAGTCGAAGCAAGGCCGTGCAGTAAGGCCAAAGAAATTGATCATACCTCATTCATATTGATTTTTATAAAATAAATTATCCTCAGGATGACAATTCTATATTTATGATACAGCCTCTTTTTTTGGCTTATCTTTTTTTGATACTGAACCAAGAAATAAAACATTTCAAAGATTTATAAAAACTTATTATAACCTATCTTTGTAGTGATCTAATAAAATAGCAGGTATTTTGAAAAAAAATATGCAGGCTGTTTTTAAATAAATAAAATTTAAATGAAGAACGGAATTATTATTCTCTTGGCAGCGGCATTAGGCCTGTCTGCCTGTAACAAATTCGAAAAGGGTGAAGGAGATATGACTTACAAGATCTATAAAAGTGAGGGTAAGCCGAAAATTCAGGATGGCGATTATGTAAAGTTAAACGGTGTTCAAACGGTAGAAACCAATACTAATCCCGATTCGGTGATGGTAAATACCTATGACAATGAGCGTCCTGCTTTCTTTGCCATTAGCAAATCGATGTTTAAAGGCGATTTAGCCTCTGGATTGAAACTGCTTGGTGAAGGAGATAGCGCTGTTTTTAAATTGAACCTGGATTCGATGGAGAAATATTCAGGTCAGCCTAAACCAAAAGGACTAAAATCAAACATTGCTTCTTTTACGATTAAAATTGAAAAAGTATTGCATAAAGGGAAAGATCCCGATTCTATTTTCGAAGCGAAGAAACGACTTTTCTTTGAATCGGAGTATAAAGCGCTAAATGAGAAAAATAAAGTAGTAGAGCCTGCTAAAATTGCAAAATACGTTGCCGAGAATGATTTAAAGGTAACTACTGCGCCATCTGGATTGCAATATATAATTTCTGCTCCAGGCAACTCAGAAAGAGCAACTTTAACCGATACGGTATTGATGGACTATACAGGCCAGTTTACCAACAAAAAATCGAATGGAACATTGAATGTTTTTGATACTTCGAATGCTAAAATCGCAAAAGAAGCTGGAATTTTCTCTGAAAGCGTGCAATATGTGCCACGTAGCTTACCATTAGGCCAATTGCCGCAAGGGGTTATCCAGGGAATCCAACTTATTGGTGTTGGTGGTAAGATCAAAATGATTTTGCCATCAAGATTGGGTTTTGGCGAAAATGGTGGCGGGCCAATTAATCCATTTACGCCCTTGGTATTTGATGTAGAACTGAGAGGTATTATTAAACCAAATGTTGCAGTACCATTAAGCAAGTAAAATACTTATCATAACATAAAAGCGCAAAGATCGGTAAATTTCAATACTGGCTTTGCGCTTTTTTTATATTAAGAAATTGATAATTATAGTAGCAAGATGAAATTTTTGTTTAAATTAGATTAACAAAACAATTAATATCCTTATTATATTATGCGCTCAAACAGTACTATTATGTTTCTGGGCCTGAAATTGATGCTGCTTAGCATATTTTTCAATCTTTTTATGAAGGATGGGTATTGCAGGCATGTAATAGCTTCGTATCATTACCCAACATGCAATAAAAATAACCACAGTATTTCCGATTGGCTTCACTCAACCGCTATGCAAAAGCAGGTTGCTAATTTATTTGAACATGCCAACAACAAATTGCTACCTGCCTTAGTTAAAAACATAAGATTTAAAGCTTTAGATAGAATATGGGGTAGATTTTGAAAGAGATTAAAACTTTTAGTTTAAAATCTCTTCAAATTTTTTGCCCGAAATTCTGTTGAAAAATGGTTACCGTTTTAAAACTAAACTTTATGGAAAAGATCAAGGTCTTTTTAATTCACGATTATGATGCATTAATAGATAGTATTGAATCCATTCTAAGTGATTCTGAAAGTATTGTTGTTGTTGGTAAGGTCAATTCTGCTACACTTGCCGAACAATTGATTAGAACTAAAACGCCAGATATTGTGGTTGCCGACGTTAGTGTTTGCGAGAAAATCGGAGCTGATTTAACTAAATTGATTAAAAGAGAATTTCCAAAAATTAAAGTTATCGTGCTTTCTATGCAGGATGATTTTATCAATATCTCGAAAATGATCAAGTCTGGGGCAACTGGTTATTTATTGAAAAATGTAAAGTTTCACGAACTACATAAAGCAATTAATAAAGTTATGCTTGGCGAAACCTATATACAAAATTCCATTACAGCTAAATTTATTAATGGTTACCAGCGGGAAAATCATACTGAAGAAGTGAATACTCTATCACCTCGAGAAGTAGAAGTGATTAAGTTGATTGCCAAAGAATACACTTCGGCTGATATTGGCCGGAAGTTGTTTATTTCTGAGCATACGGTAGAAACCCATCGTAAAAACATTTGGCGTAAAACCGGTGTAAAATCAATTGTTGGTTTACTGAATTTCGCGCACGAACATCAGTTGATTTAATTTTGAAACAGACCTCACACGTTTCATAAACCTGCGAGGTCTGTTCACATTTTTAAGCTTGCGCTTCTAAATATTGCGCATAACAATAGCCTTCTTCGCCATCGTTAGTTCGTACCAGCCACCATAAATCGTTGCTTCTGTTTACAAGGGTAATTACCTCGCCATGGGCAGCTTTACCTACAATAGGTTGGTCCGTTCCCGGGCCTTTACGGATATTTAAATTACTGCTCTGTGTAATAACTTTTGCATGGGTAACCGCGGCATCAATGGCCACGTTTACATTCAGAACCAAGTCACCTGATGTAAAGTTTGGATCAATCTGATTATAAACTTCCCAAAGGTGGTCTTTAGTTGCGCCATCGGCAGCAGTTCCATCTATGTATAAAACACCGTCCTGCTCTCTTACTGCTAAATCTGCTATGCCTGCCGCAGTTGCTGCGTCAGTTAATGCTTTGTATTTATCTGCTAATGCCATGGTCGGGTTTATTTAACGGTTAATTTATTGTCGATTTTTTTCGGATTTAATGCACTCAAATGTTGCATTAAAGTAATTAAAGAGGCTTTTTTAATCTCGCCGGTTAAGAGAATCACACCGTCTTTAACTTCAGCTTTTACTGTCGGGAAATCTTTGGTAGCATCGGCAACATTTTTAATTAAAGCAGGGTCTTCGGCAATTACAACAGGTACATCTGCTGGTTTAACCGTTAAATTGTTGATTACAGATTTCACTCCTTTTTCTGCCTTTGCAATTTCTTCTGCTTTGGCTTTTGTGGCTTCATCATCAACTTCACCAGTTAAGGTTACGTCGCCTTTGGTAACGGCCACCGTAATGCCTGCCGCTTCTTTAGCTTGGATTGCAGCTTGGATATCTGCATCTTTTGGTTTACAGCCTACAAAAAAAAGTGTAGTTGCAATAACCATGCTCAGTAATAATTTAGTTGTTTTCATCCTTTTGGTTTTATATTGATATTATTTGACAATACAATGCTTAGAAATTAAAATAATTTCCTTTTTTATTAGTGGGATGACTTCGGTAAAGCTAATATATGAAATGCGTTTAATTAGAAACTAAAATCTTTTAATTATTTATGAATAAATTTTGAACAGACCTTAGAGGTTTTTAAAATCTATAAGGTCTTATAAGCGAACTAAATCCAATCTTTAAACGGAGTAACTGTTAGATTGGAATTGTAATATTTTTCTTCTTCGGTAACCTCTTTGCTTACCCAATCAGGAAGGTCGAATGTTTCGTCTTCACTTTCAAGTTCAATTTCGGCAACAATCAGGCCTTTGTTATCGCCTAAAAATACATCTACTTCCCAAAGCTTACCACTAAACGAGATTTCGTAACGGGTTTTCGAAAGCTCCGATAAAGAGAAATTATCCAATAATTCTATGGCCTCAGCAACTGGGATCTCATACTCGTATTCCATCCGGGTGGCACCAATGGTTTGACCTTTTATGGTTAAAAAGCCTTTGGTTTCGGTTGCCCTTACACGCACCGTTTTATCTTTATCGCTAAGTAAATAACCTTGTCTAAAAAGTTTTCCTTCCGGTTTGCTCAGGTTATTCCACTTTTGCTGATCGATCAAAAATTTACGCTCTATTTCTTTACCCATTGTATATATTTCCGTCTTTCCCGCGAAGGCGGGAATCTTAATGCTGATTGGTTAACGTGCTCTTTTCTGTAAATCAGCAATAGGCATACTGATCAATCTTCCAATGGGTTGTTTGCCGCGATAAGTAATCACACGTAACATACTGGCATCTTTTGGTACCTGTAATGCGGCTGTGTATTTCGGGTAAAAGCGGTCGGGAGTAGAGTTATCAAAGCTATAGTAGATATCCAAACCGTCTATTTCTGGAGTTAATTCGATCATTAATTGTTTATCTGCACTGCGTTTTACCGTGAAAATCGGATCGTAAATAGCAGGTGAGTATTTAATCTCTGCTAAATCTAATCGTTTGAAATGCTGTTGTGTGCGATCAACAAAATTTGTCCAGTTTTTCTTTTCAATCGGACTCCAGATCGATTCCGCAATGGCAAACGCGCGTGGCCAAACCATATATTCTACCTGGCGGAAAGTAAATACCTGTTCTGTCCAAAGGTTAGCTTGTGCACCAATAATATATTGTGCATTTACGCCTGCCGGAACAGGGTTAAACTGATAGGCTTTATTTAACCTTAACGAGGCATAAACTTTTGGCTCTGTAATGGGATCAGCCTGCATATAATCTAAATAGGCAAAATCAGTCGGGCTCATTACCACGTTGTGCTTTTCGTTCGCAGCTTGAATGCCATATTTCATTCCTCTCCAGCTCATTACGGCTGCTGTTGGCGATACACCACCTTCAAGAATTTCGTCCCAGCCCATAAACTTTTTACCTTTCGAAATCACGATCTGTTCTACACGTTTTTCAAAATAAGCCTGAACCTGAGGAATGGTTTTTAAACCTTCGCGAAGCATTAAGGCTTTAACCTGATCGTTCTTTTCCCAGAAATTATGTGGGGCTTCGTCGCCACCCATGTGGATGTACTCGAAAGGAAAAAGTTTAGCTACCTGGGTAAGTACCGAATCTAAGAACACATAAACTTTTTCGTTTGCCGGGCAAAGCGTATTATCAACCAAAGCTGTTGGTGGTGCACCACGGCTCCAATCCATTATTTTTTCGCCTGAGCGCACTTTATAATTAACTGCGTCAGGCGTGCAAGATAATTCCGGGTAAGAGGCGATAATGGCTAAACTATGCCCAGGAACATCGATTTCCGGTAATATGTTTACAAAACGTTCTTGTGCATACTGAACAAGTTCTTTAATATCTTCTTGGGTATAAAAACCGCCATAAGTGCGGGGCTCATCAGCAGTGGGTGGGATGAAATCGCCGAAAGTTCCGGTTTTTTTAACGCTCCAGGCACCTATTTCAGTTAACTTAGGCAAGCCCTTAATTTCAATTCTCCATCCCTCATCATCTACCAAGTGTAAATGCAAGAGGTTAAATTTATAGCGTACCATATCGTCAATAAACTGCTTTACTTCCTGTTTAGTAAAAAAGTGACGGGCAACATCGAACATTAAACCTCTCCAGCCCAATTTTGGATAATCTACTACATCAACGCAAGGTGCTTTCCATTTGATGCCACTTACTTGTTCTTTACTTTCTATTTCGGCCGGGAAAAGCTGAAGGAGCGATTGAACGCCATAAAAAATACCAGCCGGCTGATTTGCTGTGATGACCACCTGAGTAGGATTAACATTTAATTTGTAGCCTTCTTTACCTAATTGTGTATCTTCTTGTGTGTTTAAAATCAGTTTTATGGTAGGATGACTCGAATTACTTACGGTGCTTACAAATTTACCTGTTGCAGTGCTAATCCGATCAGAAAGGTAGGCGATAGACTGTTTTAATTCTCCACTTTTAACAGCCTGGATAGTTACATTTTCGGGCAAGGTAAAAGTACCTGCCTTTTTCATTAAAGATACAGGCTCAGGTATAATGGCAATTGGTGTTTGTGCAACTGCGCTCTCGGCATCGCCAATTTCAGTTTCTGTAACAATAGTTTGAGCGAAGGTGTTGGCTGCAAAAAAACAGCAGGAGATAATCAGGAATAATTTTTTCATTAAAATAATTAAAACGGGTTAACCGGATATAAGTATAATCCGCAATTTATTAAAAAAGATTTTAATAGCTGGTATTTGTGTAGAGGGAAATGTGCAAGAAGCAAAGCGCGGAGCGCATAGTGTTTGGAGTTGGATAAAATCGTGATTGAATTTATGGCATTATTAGAGACTTGTCAGTCTGAGCGGAGTCGAAGACCTAACAGCAAAGTTCACAGAGAAAGTCATCATTTGCGAAAATCTTTTTTATCTGCGGGAATAGCTGTTTTGTCCCACAGATTTAGTTGATTTTTAAAAATATTGTCCTTCGACAAGCTCAGGATGATATCTTTTTTGATTTAATCTACAAAAACTGCGTTAACCATGTTCTCGCTTTTTCATCATCGGTAAATGATTTCATCGGGATAGGTGGGTTTTGAAATTTAAACAGGATTTTCATAATCAATTGTGCTAAACCGGGTTTCGAAACCATCGCCATAGCAGTATAAATTTGGGGCAACTGTTCCGTAGAAAACTTTCGAGTTTCTTTGTCCGGAACAGGAGAGTTTTTTAAGTAAATTAACAATGGAACCTTCTTGTTATTGGTGATTTTCTTCACCAGCGCAACATTGGCCGAAATATTTTCTACAGTACGTAAAATACTTTTACTATACGAAATGAGTATTCCGTCATCAGTTAATAAATAATCGGCAATTTCGCCTTCGATAAGTTGTTTATCGCTGTCGTTTTCCATTTATTATCCCCTTAAATGATAGCCTTTTGGTTTGGTAAAGGCCCTTAATCCCTGATGCGATAGGGTAGCGCCAATGCCCGAATACTTTCTTCCACTCCAGGGCAGCGATGCACTCACCCGGTCGCAGCAATTCCAATAACCCGAACCGGCATCTAGCTGGGCCAATATTTTTTCGGCCTTTGCCTGGCTAGCGGTATAAACAGAAGCCGTTAAGCCATAATCGGTATCTTGCATCATATTTAAAGCCTCAGTATCATCTTTCACTTTCATAATTCCGATAATCGGTCCGAAACTTTCTTCCTGCATCACCAACATATCGTTGGTAACATCGGTTAACACTGTTGGTTCAAAATAATAACCTTTTCCCTTAACAGCCTTGCCACCTGCTAATAATTTTGCACCTTTACTTAAGGCATCCTTAACCTGGTTTTCCAGTACCGAAATCTGTTCCTTCCGTGTTAAGGCACTAATATACACACCATCGGTTGTGGGTAGGCCGGTTTTCCAGCTTTTAACCTCGGTAACGAATGCATTTAAATAGTTATCGTAGTTTTTCTCGTGTACATAAATACGTTCTACAGAACAGCAGCTTTGTCCGTTATTGTAAAAAGCACCATCGGCAGTACCAATAGCAGCAGCAGCAACATCGGTTACATCGTCGGCAATGTACAACGGATCTTTTCCACCCAATTCCAATTGACAGGGCACCATTTTAGAAGCTACTTTTTCGTATATAAATTTCCCCGTTTTGTAGGAGCCAGTAAAGAAATAACCATCAAAGTCTATCTCTAATAATGCTGCTCCTGTTTCTTTTGCGCCAATCGCGATATGGAAGACATCATCAGGCACACCCGCTTTTTTTAGCAATTTTTCAATCTCGATTCCAGTTAAGGTGGCATATTCTGAAGGTTTGTACATTACGGCATTGCCACTCAGTAAGGCCGGGATAAAAACATTTACGCCAACCAGATAAGGATAATTCCAGGCTGAGATATTACAAATTACACCCAGTGCTTCATATTTAATGATTTCTTTGAGACCTGGTTCATCTGTCATTACTTCATCGGCCAGGTATTTTTCGGCATTGGCCAACATCCATTTAATGCGGGTTCTTGCGCCATTAATTTCGTTGCGCGATTGCTGCAGTGGTTTGCCTACTTCACTAGTTAACACTGCGGCAAGTTCTTCTATATCAGCTTCCAGTAAATCACTAAACTGAGCGATAACTGAGATTCTTTCGCTAAGGGGTTTGCTGGCCCATTGAGGCTGAGCCTTTTTTAAAGTATCAAATTTGGTTTGAAGCGTAGATGAGTTATCTTCCGCTAAACTGGTTATAATTTCTGCTGTTGCTGGGTTGATGATCTGCATGTTCTTTATTTTCTTACCACAGATTTTCACAGATGAACACAGATTTTTAAATGAAGGTTTAGCATTAACATCCTAAGTTAGCTTAACAATTGCTATCTGTGTTTATCCTTTTTATCTGTGGTTAATATTTAATTTTATCGCATTAATAAAAGCCTCGTGTATATTTTTGCTAAAGGGGCTATGCTGGTCTTTTAACCGTTCCGGATGCCATTGTACAAATAACAGAAAAGATTTTCCTTCGGGTTCCATCCGTTCCATGGCTTCGGTAACGCCATCTGGTGATATTGCGCTCACTACTAAGTCTTTCCCTGTTTTATCGGTGCTTTGGTGGTGGTTACTGTTCACCAAGCCCTTATCCGTATTTACGATCTGGTTTAGCCACGAGGAAGGATTTATTAAAATTTCGTGATAGCGGTCTGATTTATCGTGCATTTTGGAATGATCGAATTTTCCCCACGTTGGGATATCAGGAATCAAAGTTCCGCCAAAGAACACATTGCCTACCTGCATGCCCCGGCAAATGCCCAAAACAGGGATAGAATTGGCTTCGGTATAGGTTAAAACCTTAAATTCAAACTCGTCACGTTCTTCGTCAATATCATCATCACAACAGTAAGGATAGTATTCAGGCTGATTATAAAATCTCGGATGTACGTCTTCCCCTCCGGTTAAAACGATCCCATCGCATTTTTTAATCTCGTCGAAATTGTTAAGCTTATACCCGAGCTGGATTACCTCCACACTTTTGTCGTAGGATAAAACCCAATCGCGGTAAATGGTGTATTTGCTGCAGTCGGTAACGCCAATGATTATTTTATCAGACATAGTCTTTTATGTTTTAGCCACAGATTTTCACAGATGAACACAGATTTGGATTGTAATTTTTTGATTTTAGTGATACAAAGCCTTTTATCTGTGTTTATCCTCTTTATCTGTGGTTAATGTCACTTTAGAACGCACTTAAATACAATTGTTTAAAATCTGCTCTGCTTACCGGTTTAGGATTGTTTGGGTGTGCAAAATCTGCAAAGGCTAAATCGGCAAGTGTTTCTATATGCTCATTTTTAACGCCAATATCACTCAATTTATGCGGAATATTCACCTTCGTGTTTAAATCGAACAGATATTTTACAACAGCTTCACCATTTTCATCTTTAAGGTCTAACGTACGGGCAATTTTTTTAAAACGGTCTTCAAAACCTGCAATATTAAACTGCATACCGTAAGGAATGTTCACCGCATTGGCCAAACCGTGATGGGTATCTAACAATGACGAAAGGGGATGTGCCAGCGAATGTACTACGCCTAAACCTTTTTGAAAGGCAATGGCCCCCATCATCGAAGCCATTAACATTTTACTACGGCTTTCTAAATCAGGATTGTTGGTTGCCCGCTCCAGAGAATCTTTGATCAATGAAATTCCCTCTAAGGCAATGCCATCACACATGGGGTGGAAATTTTTGGCCAGATAAGCTTCCATGTTGTGCGTTAGGGCATCCATGCCTGTTGCGGCTGTGATAAAGGGCGGTAAATCCATGGTTAACTCCGGGTCTGCAAAAACGATCTGCGCCATTAATTTGGGAGAGAACAGGATTTTTTTCTGATGAGTTTCATCATCGGCAATAATTGCACTGCGACCAACCTCACTTCCGGTGCCAGATGTGGTTGGAATGGTGATGAAATGTGGAACATCATTGGTTACATAAATATCGCCACCGATTAAATCATCATATTTAAATAAGTCTTCGCGGTGATTAACGCGGAGTACAATTGCTCGGGCAACATCTAAAGCGGCACCACCGCCAATACCAATAATGCTATCACGATTGGTGGCATCCCAAACATCAGTGCCTTTGTAAACATCGCTTTTTACGGGGTTTTTGTGGATGTCGTTAAAAACCTCGACTGAAATACCCTTTGCCTTCAAATCTTCAACAATTTTTTTAAAAAACGGAAGCTGTGCAATGGTAGTGTCAGTAACAATTAATGGAGCCTTTAAATTGTGCTTAGCTAAATAGGCTGGTAATTCTTTTACCGCACCTGCACCAAAACGGATAGTTGTAGGGAAATTAAACTGATGGATTTTATCAAATATCATGATACTTATTTTTTTACGACCTTAAGTAATTAAGGTTTGTGTTTTATCTTTTGTTTTACCACCTTAGACACCTAAGTTGGGTATTATAGTGTGTGAAAGATTCTGAACCAAGTTCAGAATGACGATTACAACCTAAATAATCTCTAAATACCTTTTCAGTTCCCAATCGGTTACTACTTTGGCATATTGCTTACATTCCCATTCGCGGGTCATGGTAAAGTGATCAACGAAATCTGCGCTTAATAATTCTTTTGCTAAGTCAGAATTTTTCATTTTTAGCGTAGCCTCAAATAAATTGCGCGATAACACTCCATTCGAGAGATCTGTATACCCGTTTCCCCTGGTGGCAGGCTGTTCCAATTTAAGTTTATTTTTAACACCATACATACCGGCAGCTAAACAGGCCGAAAGTGCCAGATAAGGATTGGTATCAGAGCCCACTATCCGTGTTTCTAAACGCGATGCCTTTTTGCTTCCGGGCAATGCACGCAAGGCAGTTGTGCGGTTATCAATTCCCCAGGTTACTGTAGTGGGTGCCCATACACCTTCAACTAAACGTTTGTAACTGTTTATGGTAGGGGCAATCATTGGTAACAAGTATGGAAGGCAATGCAGCTGACCAGCGATATAACTTTTCATCGTTTCGCTCATTTTATCTGCATCTTTTTCATCGTAAAACAAGTTAATCTTCTGGTCTGCATCCCACAAGCTTTGATGTACATGACCACTGCATCCCGGTAAATTTTCACTTATTTTAGCCATAAATGTGGCAAGGATACCGTGTTTATAGGCGATTTCTTTTACAGCTGTTTTAAATAATATCGCTTGATCGGCAGCTTGTAAAGCAGGAGCGTATTTGATGGCTGCTTCGTAAACCCCCGGCCCGGTTTCAGTATGTAAACCTTCAATCGGGATATCGAATTTGTTAAGCAGATCGAACAGATCGCTCATAAACTCATTTCGATAAGTGCTCCTCAAAATGGAATAACCAAACATGCCTGGACTTAAGGGTTTTAAATTGGCAAAACCTTTCTCGTGGATGGTTTCTGGTGTTTCCGAAAAATTAAACCATTCAAATTCCTGTGCAAAAAGCGGCGAAAATCCTTCACTTTCGCACTGGGTAATCATTTTTTTTAACAATTGTCGTGGGCACACAAAATTAGCCTGATCCTGATCGTCGATAAAATCGCCCAAAAAGAAAGGCACCTCATTTTCCCAGGGGATTTTCCGGAATGTCGTCAGATCGATTTTAACCTGAGCATCGGGATAGCCCGTATGCCAACCTGTATATTTTCCATTTTCATAAGCCACATCACCCGCATCCCAACCAAAGGTAACATCACAAAAACCTAGGCGACCTTCAACCAGAGATGCAAATTTTTCGGCAGCTACATATTTTCCTCTCAAAATACCGTCGATATCGGCAACAGCTAATTTTACTTTTCCAGAGGGATGATTTTTAACGTAATCCAGAATTTCTTTGCTCGTACTCATTAATCTGCCTTTTTAAAGATTTTATATAGAAGAAATATGCCTAAAACAATACCCGAATAAATTAAACCCAATTTAAGATTATAAATCAGCATTGCGATGAAAGAAACGCAGGAAATAATTAAGGCAATTATTGGAAATAAAGGATAAATTGGCGTTTTGAAAGGTTTTGCCATTTCAGGTTTGTTTTTCCTCAGTACCATTACCGAAATCATTGAAATAATGTATAAAGTTAATGCCCCAAATACAGAAATGATAATAATTTCGGCAGTTTTGCCTGATAAAAGTGCGATGATACCAATCACCATATTGCCAATTAATGCATTTGCGGGTGTTTGAAATTTTGGCGAAATTTTTCCTAAAATTGACGGAATGCTTTTCACCCGCCCCATCTCGTAAGTAGAACGACCTGCTGCTAAAACCAAGCCATGGAAGGAAGCTACCAGACCGAATAAGCCCACCGTAATAAGTAAATGATACATCAGGTGGTTATCGCCGGTTATCATCGAAAGGGCAAGTGGTAAAGGAGAGTCGGAAGTTTCTCCTGATTTCCCGTTTTTGTACACAATGGCTTCCCAGCCGCCAATGCCAATGGTGGAGATAAAAACCAGAACACATAAAACAACCAATGTAAATATGCCCCAGCCAAAACCCTTGCTGATATCGCGCTGTGGGTTCTTGGTTTCTTCAGCTACATTTGCAATGCCTTCAATGCCCAGGAAAAACCAGATGGCAAATGGAATGGCAGCAAAAACACCGCTCCAGCCATTTGGAAAGTTATTGTGCGCCAGGTTTTCTGCATGAAATTTAGGCAATGTAATTCCAGAGAACAAAAGCAGTTCGCCAACGGCTAAAATAGTAATAATCACTTCGAACGAAGCTGCGGCTTTTACACCATATACATTTAGTGCGGTGAAAATAAAATAAACAGCGATAGCACTGGTAAGAATCGGTACCTGAGGGAAGAAGGCATTAAAATATGCACCAATGGCAAATGCAATGGCAGGTGGTGCAAATATAAATTCGACCATTTGAGCAACACCCGCAATAAAACCGATGTTTTTGCCTAATGCAGTATTGGCATAATCGAAAACACCACCGGCTTTTGGTATAGCACAGGCCAGTTCGGCATAGCTGAAACTAAAGGTAACATACATGATCATGATAGCAACCGTAGCGATGGCCATACCGAGTGTTCCACCTTTTTCTAGACCTAAGTTCCAGCCGAAATACATCCCAGAAATCACATATCCAACACCAAGCCCCCACAGCATAAAGGGGGTAAGTGTTTTCTTTAAGCTATCTTTTTGTTCCATTGATAGGATTTAGAAGATTTAAATAGGTTTATATGAGTTGCTCGAAAATGATAAACTATTAGCCTCGGTATCTGGTGTTTAAAGTAGTAATTATTTTTTAGTTAAGGAGGTAATATATTTCATTTTTAGTTGAAAATAAAAAACCAATGCCTGGGCATTGGTTTCATTAAAATTCGGTAAGAATAAGCTGTTTTGACTATTCCGAATCGCGGTTTTTATTCGCAATCTGGCTGTCTCTCGTGTTTTTCTGCACCGTAATGGCGCCAAATAAGGAGAGTAAAAAGGCAAAGGCATAAAATCCTTTTTCGCTGGGTAGCAAAGTAGCGTTCCACAAACCGATTACCAATAAAGTAATGGTTAAGAGTGTAGAAAACCAACTGATACCGTAATAAATTTCAGTAACCGGAATTCCTTCTAATTTATCGCGAACAGCTTTTTGTAAAGAGATTACGGCGAAAAGGCCAAACATCAATACGGTAAAATAATATCCTTTTTCATTGAGCAGCATATCAGAACGCCACAGGCCTACAATAAAGCCGATCATTCCGATACCTAATGCCAGCCAGGCGGCTGCCACGAATGCATTCGATGGTTTTTGATTCATTGTTTTGAGATTTAATTTAATTCAATAGTCAACGCTAAAGATTGGCAAAAGGTATAAAAATTAAAAGACAGTAGCTTAAATTATTTTGGAAGACCAGCCCTTGGGTATAAAAAATCAAACAAAATCCTACTCTTTTGCATTGTAGCTGTATAATCTTATCTTAGTTATATGCGAACATTGCTTACTTCCGCGCAAATGCGTAGTGCCGATCAGTTTACCATTGCTAATAAACCAATTGCCTCTATCGATCTGATGGAAAAAGCGGCACGCACCTTTGTTCAGTGCTTTTTAAGAGATGAGTTCGACACGAATAAAAGTGTTGCTATATGCTGTGGCAAGGGAAATAATGGCGGCGATGGATTGGCCATTGCTCATTTGCTTATCGCTAACGGATACGAGAATATTAAAGTCTACATCATTAACTTCGGTAAAAAACAAAGCGACGATTTTGCCATCAACCTGCAACGGATTGAGGAAACACGTTGTAAAAAAACGATCATTAATCAGGCTTCTGATTTAAAGAATTTGAAAGCCGATTTAATTATCGATGCGATTTTAGGCTCTGGTTTAAATAAACCTTTAAGCGGAGAATTTGAGGCGCTTGTTCTGGCCATTAACAAGCTGAATAAAAAAGTGTATGCGGTTGATGTACCTACAGGTTTTTTTGCTGAAGGTAAGCTGCCTAGGGATTACAATGGTATAAAAGCCTATAAAACAATTTGTTTTCAACGGCCAAAGATTAACTTTTTCTTCCCCGAGTCGGCCATAGCGACTGAAAAATATGAGGTCGTTGATATTGACCTGGATGAGGCTTTTATCCAAAAACAAGAGGCTGATTTCTATTTGGTAGAAGAAAGTGATATTGAAAAGATCCTTCAGCCCCGAAAATTGTTCAGCCATAAAGGGACCTATGGCCACGCACTAATTATCGCAGGAAGTACCAATACCATGGGCGCGGCTTTGCTCTCTTCAATGGCCTGTTTACACACAGGTGCCGGATTAACTACTGCCTGCATTCCGCAGAGTGGATTAATAGGTTTAAACACCAACTTACCAGAAGTAATGGCGCTGCCAAGGGATGAATACACGAGGGTAGAGAACCCCAAGAAATATCAGGTAATCGCTATTGGTCCTGGTTTAGGTACCGAGCCTGAAAATGAAAAACTGCTCGAAAGCTTAATCATGGCCAACCAAGCAATGATCATCGATGCGGATGCTTTAAATATTTTGGGCGAAAAACCTGATCTAATCGATAAACTTGTCGCAAATACCATTATCACTCCACACATGAAAGAGTTCGATCGTTTATTTGGCGAACATGATAACTGGTGGGACAGGGTGCAAACGGCTGCAGAACAGGCGAGAAAACTGAAGATCGTTATTGTGCTTAAAAACCAGTATACTTTTATTTGTCTGCCAACAAGTAAGATACTTATCAATCCCTCAGGCAATCCGGCAATGGCGCAAGGTGGAATGGGCGATATTCTTACTGGCATTATCGCAGGCTTTGTAGCACAGAAATATACGGCAACAGATGCCGCTATTTTGGCTTGCTACATTCACGGAAAAGCAGGCGATCATTTAGCGCACGAACACTTTGTGGTTACCGCCTCTCAGGTTGCGGCTAGGGTGTCTAAAGAAATTAAAGCGCTCATATCCAAATAGTTTATTTGTTGTGTGGTTAGTCACAATTGTGGAAAAAAACCTATATTAATCTACTATGCTTCTAGTTTATAATTTATAGTTTACAGGAATATTTAAAATAACAGATATCTTAAAAACGGAAAAAAAATTATTATGGCACAAAAAGAGTACACGCTGAATGAATTAATTCAGGAATCTGCAGAAAATCCAAATGAAAACGATTTTTTCGAATTAGAGAAACCGGCCATGTTGGAGGTAAATCTAAAAAATCAAAAAATCTTAGCAAAAGCAGGTTCGATGGTTGCTTACATCGGAAATATAGATTTTAAAAGAGAAGGGCTATTGAGCAAAGGCTTGGGCGGTTTGTTAAAGAAAGCCATATCAGGCGAAGGTACCTCACTGATGCACGCAACGGGAACGGGTAAACTATATTTGGCCGATGAAGGCAAGAAAGTAAAGATTATAAAGCTTCAGAACGAATCAGTTTTTGTAAACGGAAATGATGTGCTAGCTTTAGAAGAGGGCATTAAAAATGAAATTAAGATGCTGAAAAGCATTGCTGGTATGATGAGTGGTGGTTTATTTCAGGTTAAATTATCGGGCAGTGGCTATATTGCCATTACCACACATGGCGAACCGATTTTATTGAGGGTTACAGGCAACCAGGCGGTGTATACCGATCCTAATGCTACAGTAGCCTGGTCTGAAAACTTAACACCAAACATTAAAACTAATTTAACTTTCGGTTCCTTTATCGGAAGAGGAAGTGGCGAATCTTTCCAATTGGAGTTTTTTGGCGAGGGTTGGGTATTGGTACAGCCTTACGAAGAGGTTAAATACGCAGCGAAATCTTAATTTAGTAGGATCGTCATCTCGACCGCAGTGTTCCAAAGGAACTCCTTTGGAGGAGAGATCTTTATCGATAAGATTCCTCCACTCTAGTCGACAAGATTTACGTATTAAAATATATGCGCTTTCTTTGGAAAGCAATTGCAGAAGCATTTGGGTGTAGATAGTCCTGCCATCCGCTTTACCTCTCTGCGTTCGGTGCCCGCTACTGTCAGGTTTAAATGGCAAGGCCAATTGTCCTATTTAGGGTTGTAAGGCGCAGAATAATCAGCTCCGGATCCATTATTTCTAAACCCGGTAGTAACGGAAATCCTTTTTATTGCCTAAATAATATCATAATAAACCTATCGCTGGGTAGCGTTATTTGCAATAAAAAGATTGAAGTGAATAACGGTACTGTAGAACCTAAGGAGCTGAAAATGTTCATTTTCTAATATGAATGTCCTAAACATGGATGAGAAACCTATTTAAGCTATTTTAGTTAGGACGATGGAAATGACGCTAAATCTCCTAAAAAAAATAAATCCCAACATTTTATCAATGTTGGGATTTAATATAATTGATTATAATTTCTACTTAAACACCACCCATTACCGTTAGCTTATCCATTGTTGGATTAACACTTCCGCCCATAGGCTCTAAGGTTACAGCAAAAGCCTGCGCTTCTTGAATGGCCTGCATTTTTACTAAAGCCTCGTTATTGGTCGAATCCATTTTGCCAAATACGCCTAAACTCACGGGTTTACCATTTACCAAAGCCCATAACTGATATTGATGTTCCGCATCGGTTTTTGGTAAATCCATTGCTACATAATTGATCAGCACACTTTTATCTTTTTTGTTCCAGTAAACTTTCATTTTCGAGGTAGGGCTAAAAGCCTGACCTGCCATTCTGATGGTTGCCCATTCTTTGCTATCGGCCATTGCAGCCATATTATCTAATCCCTGGTTTTCAAATTCTAACTTGCTTACTAGGCCAGCAAATTTTTGTTTATCCAGGTTTAAACTTGCAATTTGATCGTGCGCAGCGTTTAACTTGTTATAAGTGATAAACAATGCGGCTGTACTTACTACCAATAAAGCTATACAAGCAACTAAGGCATAACGCAAAGTTCTTACTTTGGCATCACTTCCATCTAAACGTATAATTCTTGGTTCTTCTGTATAAATTGGTTCGGGTTGAACATTCACATTCTCTTCAACTTCACTTAACCCCAACTTTTCGAATAATCTTGTTTCTACATCTGCAGATGGTTCTACAGCATTTTGCATAGCATATTGCTCCATAGCTTGCTCAATGGCAGCTATTTCATCTCTTACCTCAGGGTGTTGAGATGCCATTTCCTCAACCTGCAACGCTTCTTCAGGTGATAAATCACCTAAAACGTACAGTTCAAGTACTCCAGATTCGATATATGCTTTTAAATTTTCCACGCTCAATTAAAATTCCTTCTCAATTCAATAATAGCCAAACGGATCCGGGTTTTCACCGTACCTAATGGCAGATCTAACTTTTCTGCGGCTTCCACATGAGTGAAACCCTTGTAATAAACTAAATCAAGAACTGCTTGTAAATCCGGTTTAAGGTTTTCTACAAGTTGCTTAACTCCAAGAACATCAGGATTAAACGTAACCTTGTTTTGTTCATCAACGAAACTTACGTTATTTTCTATATCTTGGTTTTTGAGTGAATTCTTAAAATCTTTAGAACGTAGTTTGTCGATTGATAAATTGCGGGCAATGTTCATCATCCACGTAAACAAACGTCCTTTAGTGTTGTCATAGTGTGTAGCAGACTGCCAGATTTTTACAAAAGTTTCTTGTAATACATCTTCGGCAAGCTCTGTGTGGGTAATAATGCGTGAAATAACGCCATAAAGCGATGACGAATACATGCTGTACAGTGTTTTTAGAACCGCGGGATCTTTCGATTGCAGTGCTTGAACAAGTTCAGGCTCAGTTAGGGTTAATTTTTTTAATGCAGTCACTATTGGTTGCTAAGATACAATACAGAACAGTAAAAGCAAAAAAATGTTTTATAAACATATTCCCCTAAGGAGTACGATTGTGAAACGTTTTAAATTCCTGCTTAAATAAGTGAATTATGCAATTCCTTCAATTGGAAAAAGGTGTTTTTCTGCATGATAAGATGAACGTACTAGCGGACCGCTTTCTACATACTTTAGGCCTTTTGCTAAGCCAGCTTCTTTATACATGGCAAAGGTATCAGGATGGATCCAATCTACAACCGGATGGTGGTTGCGCGTAGGTTGTAAGTATTGCCCTAAAGTTAATATATGCACACCATTGGCAACCAAATCGTCCATTGCTTCGAAAATATCTTCTTCAGTTTCGCCTAACCCAAGCATAATACCTGTTTTTGTTCTTAAACCAAATTCTGAAATTCTTTTTAAAGCTTCTAAACTTCTGTCGTATTTAGCCTGGATACGCACCTGTTTTGTTAAACGCTTAACCGTTTCCATATTGTGCGAAACCACTTCTGGCCTTTCTTCTAATACGCGGTATAAATTATCCCACTGACCTTTAAAATCGGGGATTAAAGTTTCTAATGTAGTAATTGGGCTTTCTCTGCGGATAGCTTGTAAGGTTTCTGCCCAGATGATTGAGCCGCCATCTTTTAAATCATCGCGATCTACTGAGGTAATTACACAATGTTTAACACCCATTAATCTTACCGAATCGGCAATGCGGTTGGGCTCGTCAACATCAACGGCTAAAGGGCGGCCAGTTGCAACTGCGCAGAAAGAACAGCTACGGGTACAGATGTTGCCTAAAATCATGAAGGTTGCCGTACCTGCACCCCAACATTCGCCCATATTAGGGCAATTGCCGCTTTCGCAGATGGTGTGGAGCTTATGTGTATCTACTAAACTGCGAACTTGTGCATATTCTTTACCAACGGGTAATTTTACACGTAACCAATCTGGTTTACGTTTTACTTCAGTCACAGCAGGCACTACCGGTAAATCAATCATGGTACAAAGTTAATGAATAGGATTGAAATGTTACAATGATGAAATGTTTGAAGGTTGTAATAATTAGGGGAGTTGGTTAATTGTGGGTTGGCTAACTTGCTAAGTCTGGCTGGGCAGGGGCGCAGCTAGACTTAGCAAGTTTAGCGCCGGTTTTGCTAGCCAAAAGCACTACAATAACCAACCTAAACCCTATTGAAGCGGCAGCTCCCGATTTTTTCTATCGGGACTACAGCGGAAAGAGGGACTGCTGTTGCCGATAAGCAGTAAATTGCCTTTTCAAATGATAAAAGAAAAACCGTAAACTGGTAACAAGCAATATTAAATCATTTTTTTAAATGTCCTTCGACAGGCTCAGGATGACAATTCTAATGGAAGACTAATTTCTTTTCAAATGTTAAAGAAAAATCATAAGCTGGGCAACAGGCAACATTCCATCATTAAATCATTTTAACTTTCTAACTTAATATTACATTTGCAATATGAATACTGGCATACAGCTTTATAATACGCTTTCGCGCAAAAAAGAACTTTTTCAACCCTTAAATGCATCCAACGTTGGGATGTATGTTTGCGGTCCTACTGTTTATAGTGATGTGCACTTGGGTAATTGCCGCACATTTATTTCTTTCGATTTAATTTTTCGGTACCTTAAATATGCTGGTTATAAAGTGCGTTATGTACGTAATATTACCGATGCAGGTCACTTAGAAGGCGATAGGGACGAGGGGGATGATAAGTTCGCAAAACGTGCTAAATTAGAGCAGCTTGAGCCAATGGAGATTGTACAGAAGTACACCTTAGGTTTCCATGATGTATTGCGCATGTTCAACACGCTGCCACCAAGTATCGAACCTACAGCTACGGGCCACATTATCGAGCAAATCGAAATGATTAAGGTAATTATAGCCAACGGTTACGGTTACGAAGTTGATGGTAATGTATATTTTGATGTAGAAAAATATAGCAAGGAATACAATTATACGATTTTAACCAACCGCAATCTCGAAGATATGCTGAACAATACCCGCGAACTGGGTGGACAGGATGAGAAACGCGGAAGGTTAGATTTTGCCCTTTGGATAAAAGCAAAACCAGAAACGCTGATGCAATGGCAATCGCCATGGGGCATGGGCTTTCCGGGCTGGCATATCGAATGTTCGGCCATGAGTGCGAAATATTTGGGTGCCGAATTTGATATTCATGGCGGTGGAATGGATTTGGCGGCAACGCACCATACCAACGAAATTGCGCAGTCTGAGGCTTGTAGCCATAAACAACCTGCCCGCTATTGGATGCATACCAATATGCTTACGGTAAACGGTACACGGATGTCTAAATCAGCGGGAAATGGTTTTCTTCCTTTAGAGTTATTTACGGGCGATCACCCTTTACTAAAAAAAGGCTTTAGCCCGATGACGGTTAAGTTTTTCATGCTTCAGGCACACTACCGCAGTACATTAGATTTCTCGAATGAAGCTTTGGATGCTTCGGAAAAAGGATTCCGTCGTTTAATGGCTGCTATTGGTTTGTTAGATAAGTTAACGGTTTCTGAGCAGAATGATTTTGATATCGATGCATTGAAAGAGAAATGCATCCATGCGATGAATGACGATTTTAACAGTCCGATTCTAATTGCCGAACTATTTGAAGCAGTAAGGATTATCAATACCGTTTACGATGGTAAGGGCAAAATCTCTGCAGAAGCTTTAGAAAAATTAAAGCAACTGGTTAACGATTTCGTATTCGACATATTGGGGCTGAAAGATGAGGATGCTGGAGGTAACGACTTAAATGGTGTTTTGGACATGGTAATTAACTTAAGGACTGAAGCAAAAGCGAATAAAGATTATGCCACTTCAGATCGTATCCGTATTGGCTTGCAGGAGTTGGGTATTCAGCTAAAAGACGGCAAGGAAGGTACAACCTGGAGTAAGGCATAGTTAGTTCTGGAGCAAGGTCATTACAAGCCCCCTTCAAAGTGGGACAGATTAATCGCTTGTAAAATACATTTGTGAATTTTATTTTTAAGTACAGATCCCTTCCCCCTTTTCAAGCTAATCTTTACACACATCTTTGTGTTCCATTACTTGTGCATAAACTATAAATTGTTGGTTGAATTTATCTAACCCCTCTTTGATTGTGATATATCCTGGTGGACCATGAGATTTATATCCGCTCCATCCTGCCAGTCTAGCTAATAACCATGTGGCCCAAGCCAGGGTTTGCTTTTTGTATGGATTTTTCTGTAATTCTGTGCCTCCTTCCACTCGTTGTCTTACCATATCTAGATAATCTATTTGGTTCGAACTGAATACATCTGCTGCCTGCATCGATTCATCTTTCAGCCCAA
>NZ_SJSO01000036.1 GCF_004331735.1 Pedobacter psychrodurus | reverse complement strand
AAATAGAAAGCTGCTTTGGCGACATCAAACATAACATGGGGTTTAGAAGATTCCATCTTCGTGGATTAAAAAAAGTGGAAACAGAGTTTAGTCTGGTTGCGATGGCGCATAACCTTAGAAAACTTCAGATCAAACAAGAGAAAACGGCTGTGTAAGCCTTTTTAAACCCTATTTCTTGTGTAGTCAATCAAAAGGTATTCAACAAAATAAGTTCGGCAAGATATTCTATAGCTTCTATAGCTATAGAAAAAGGAAGGCTGACCAAATTAGCAATATACCTTTTTAGTCAGCCCCCACAAAATTCCACTAAGGCTTAATCCAAGGTTAAACCAATTTCCTTCAATAAAATTGCAGCATTAAAGGTTTTACAAGGCCCTTGCTTCAATAAATAATCAAACTTCATTTCGCCTTCGGTAATCTGTATATCGAAATGAAAATTACGGACGGTTTCGGGGTAATCTACAATCAGATCTGCTAATTGTAAATCGTGGGTAGCAAAAAGCGCAGGTGTTTTTTCAGTAATCAACTTCTGCACAAAAACCTTCGACCCTAAATATTTATCCCGACTGTTTGTACCGCGCAGCATTTCGTCAATCAATACAAAAGTATCTTTGTCTTTAACTACATTATCTAAGATCATTTTCAGCCGGTTTAACTCGGCTTTAAAGGTAGAGGTACTTTCGTTTAGCGAATCTTTAATCCGCATATAGGTATTGATCGAAAAAACAGATAATTGCATGGCTTTGGCACAAACCGGCGCACCGGCATAAGCCAATACCATATTAATACCCAAAGTACGTAGAAAAGTACTTTTACCCGCCATGTTAGAGCCTGTTATAATATCTACAGTTGGTTTTGCTTCCAAATGAAAATCGTTATTCACCCTTATTTGCTCCTTAATAAGTGGGTGACCAATATGAGTGGTGGCTAATGCTAACTGATCGGTAAGCAAGGGAAAAGCCCAATCTGGTTGGTTATAGGCCGTTGTGGCCAACGAAATCAGCTCTTCAAAATCGCCTAAATGGCCAAGGGCCGAAATCACATCCTTTGATGAAGATTTATACCAAATGTCTAAACTGATGCAGCATTTTAAATCCCAAAGCAAAAGCGCATTTAAAATACCTCCAACCAGGAGATTCAGCCTGGCATCAAAATTCTGGATAATTTTAGACAGTGCCTTAATTTCTTTACTTACCGGGATTTTTGAGTCCAATAAACTCAAAGTATACGCACTTTTCCAGCTTTGATTCTCCGTCCATAAAATAGCACTGGCGTAACCATTTAACAAATTCGAACTTCCACCGAAACAATAAAAAACTTTATTAATTTTCGCGTTTAATAGTACGTTCCAGCCTGTATGGATTACAAACAGCAGTGCCAGCACCTTCCAAAAAACCCCGCTAACAAAAACAGCGGCCAAAATCAATGCGATGGAAATATAAGGCACGAGTTTAACATAAAATCTTAAAAACTTACTCTTTACAAATCCCAATTGCGCTCCCAATTGCTGTTTAAGTTGTATTTTAATCTGCTCTATTTTCTCGGGGTCGTAACCATGCAGATTAGCCCTGAAGCTATAAGTTTCTGCTATCTTATCTTTTATCTCTATTATCGCTTCCTGACGGCGTAATATCTTATCTCTGGTTGATTTTTCCGCGAAATTTTTAGCCAGGATGTTATTTCCGCTTTGGGTACTACAACGGTTGATCAGTGCAAACAGAGATGCGCTTCCGAAAATATCAAGGTCGGAAGTATAGGGATGCAGTTCAGATTCGAAAGCTTGACCATGATCGTAGCCATTTGCTGTTCCATTTAACACATTCCACTCATTCTGGTAAACCCATAAGAGTTGTTTTTTATAATCGATTTCGCGATCCAGCCTGCTTTGCCTCCGTACAATAAAGGCAAAGGCGATTACCGGCATCAATAATCCAAGCTGAATTAACGTGCGTAAATCATCATCAGCAGAGCGTACCAGTAGGATAAAAAGTAAAATTTCGACCAGGAACAAGCCGATCCGCATGAACGAAAGTTGATCTATTATTTTTTTAGTCTGCGCTATATCAGCGGTAACCTGTTTAATTTTCTGGTCGTAATCGGCTATTATTTCTGTTTGTTGTTTTAACATGATATCGCTTCGGTGTATATATTTTCGAAGGTATAAGATCGATAGATTGTCTTTTTTGTTACAATTTTCTCTAAGTTTGAATCTCGAAATTCTAAAGATAGGCAAAATATTAAATGAAGATTACACTGATCGCCATTGGCAAAACAGAAGATAAATATCTAATTGAAGGAATTGATAAATACATCAACCGTTTAAAGCATTATATTAACTTTAGTTTTGTGGCTTTGCCAGATGTAAAAAATGTTAAAAACCTTAGCGAAGCGCAGCAAAAGGCAAAGGAGGCAGAACTGCTGCACAAACAAATTAATAATGGTGATGTTGTTATTTTGTTGGATGAAAAAGGGAAAAAATATTCTTCAATAGCATTTTCTAACTACTTAAATAAACAGATGATCGGCAGTGTGCAGCATTTAATTTTTATTATTGGCGGCCCTTACGGATTTGATGAAACCATTTACAAAAGAGCAAATGGTTTAATTTCCCTGTCTGATATGACCTTTTCGCACCAGATGATCAGGTTGTTTTTTGTAGAGCAGCTTTACCGGGGATTTAGCATTTTAAAGGGCGAACCTTATCATCATGCTTAAGAAATGGAAAATGGTTAATGGGGAATGGGATATGGAAAAACAAGATAAAAATCATCATTAAATAAAAGAAACGATGTTACTAGATAAATATAAACGGGAGTATAGATATAAAAGCAATCCGAACGGCAACAATAAATACCTGTGGATCAGCATTATTGCATCATTGGTTATTGTAGCCTTGCTTTATTATTTTTTAGATTAAATACACAAAAAAACACCAGACAAATTGCCTGGTGTTCCTATAATTTCAGTAAATAAAGCTTAAACGCCTTTTTTACTGGTCATGCTTGCTTTTTTTGCTGGAGCTGAAGTTTTAGTAGTTGCTTTAGCATTTGCTGATGATTTAGATCCTGTAGCTTTTTGTTTTTTATCTGAAGCTGCTTTTTCTTCTGATAACTTAACCTCTGCTGGTGTACCTGGAGTTTCTGGAGTTTCTTCAGTAAACAAAGGCAGATCTTTTAACAGGTTATACCAAGTGATAATTTTCTTCATATCAGAAGCATAAACTTTCTCCTGATCGTGACCTGGTGCTACTTCAAGGAAATAAGCACGCAAATCACCTTTCAAATCTGGAGTAGATCCTTTTGCAGAAATTTTAGCAAAAATATCGGCCAATTTAATTTCTTCATCTTCACCATACACGGTAATATCTTCTAACGAAGCTAATTTTGTGTTGGTGATATTGGCTACAACTTTCGTTTTTTGAGCATCTAAGCCCTCTAAAATGTAACCTACTTTATTTTGTCCAACCAGTTTAAATAAACCTGGTCTGCCAGATACGGCAACAATTCCTCTTAAATTCATATTTTTTTTGAGATATGAGATTCGAGATATGAGATATGAGAATCACTCAAATCAAATAACTAAAACTCTTTGTTCAATTATTAAATGAGATAGGAGCATCAATCAGAGAAATCAAATCTCAAATCTAATGTCTCAAATCTCACATCTATTTTTAATCTTCTAAAACTTCAACGTTCAAAATTTTATCACCCTGACGAATATCATCAACAAGGTCTACATTCTCAACAACTTTACCAAAACAAGTATGGTTACGGTCTAAATGAGCGGTATTTGTTCTGCTATGGCAGATAAAAAACTGTGAACCACCAGTGTTTCGGCCAGCGTGAGCCATAGATAAAACACCACGATCGTGAAATTGATTTTCTCCGTCTAATTCGCAATCAATTTTATAACCTGGGCCACCAGTACCTGCTAAATGTGCTTTAGCCGGATCTTTTGAATTTGGGCATCCACCCTGAACCATAAAGTTAGGAATTACACGGTGAAAAGTT
Source organism: Pedobacter psychrodurus (assembly GCF_004331735.1). Taxonomy (GTDB): domain Bacteria; phylum Bacteroidota; class Bacteroidia; order Sphingobacteriales; family Sphingobacteriaceae; genus Pedobacter; species Pedobacter psychrodurus. The sequence goes on along the minus strand of NZ_SJSO01000036.1, from coordinate 34,351 downwards.
ATACCATCATAAAAGCCTTCTTTAGCTAATTTTTTAAAGTTTGCAACGGCTTTCGGCGCATCATTGTCGTAGAATTCTACGGTCATATCGCCTTTTTCTGTTTTTATTATTGCTTTACTCATATCAATATCGGTACTAATTTTAAATTTTGTTCACCTAAAAAACTTTCCTGTTTTTTTAGTAGAGGGCAAAAATAACAAAATTGTATAACTTATAACATCATTAAATTTTTCTATACAGTTTAAATGCGGTATTTTAGTGTTTTAAGCATAACGATTTGATAAAGAAATATTATATCCTGCTCATTTGCCTGCTTTGCTCTTTGGGACTAAGGGCTTCTTCTTTGTTGATTTACATGGATGAAGACCAAAAAAATCACCTTAAAGCATACGGTATTGCTTATTGGACAATCAGCAAACAGCTGGAGGTTGATTGGCTTTTAAACTATCGGGGTGGAAGTTTTTTAATTAAATACAATAAGACAGTTGAAGATGAGCTTAAAATCCGCGGTGTATCATACGAAGTAATGGCCGATGGTAAGGTAACTAACCTTTTAAACGAAATCAGCGATCCTGCTGTGAATATGGAAATGGTTAAGCTGGAGAAAACACCAAAAATTGCGGTTTACTCTCCAAAAAGCAAATTACCTTGGGATGATGCCGTTACACTCGTTTTAACCTACGCCGAAATTCCATATGATGTTATTTATGATGACGACATCCTTCAGGATAAACTGAGCAAATACGATTGGCTACACTTGCACCATGAGGATTTTACCGGTCAGTACGGGCGCTTCTGGGCCAATTTCAGGTATGCAACCTGGTACCAGGAGGATGTTAAAAACCAGGAAACTTTAGCTAAACGCCTGGGCTATAAAAAGGTTTCGGAGATGAAATTAGCCGTTGCCAAACACATTAAAGAATATTGTGCAGGTGGGGGTTTCATGTTTGCCATGTGCTCTGGCACTGATAGTTTTGATATTGCTCTTGCCGCCGAAGGTGTAGATATTTGTGCCCAAATGTTTGATGGTGATGCCGCAGATCCAAATGCACAAAGTAAATTGGATTTTAACAAAACGCTGGCCTTTCAGAATTTCAAGTTAGATAACAACCCGATGAACTATGAATTTTCAGATATCGATGCTACCCAAACCCGTACACTGAACCAAACCAACGATTACTTTACTTTATTCGATTTTTCGGCCAAATGGGATCTCGTTCCAACCATGCTTACCCAAGATCATGATAAGGTGATTAAAGGCTTCATGGGGCAAACCACAGCATTCAGAAAAAGTTTAGTTAAAACAAGCGTAACTGTTTTGGGCGAAAATAAAGGTGCCGCAGAAGTAAGGTATTTACACGGAGAAATTGGTAAAGGCCAGTTTACTTTTTATGGCGGGCACGATCCGGAAGATTATCAACATGCTGTAGGCGATCCGCCAACAGATTTAAACCTGCACCCAAATTCGCCAGGCTATCGCTTAATCCTAAATAATGTACTTTTTCCCGCGGCAAAAAAGAAACCTCAAAAAACATAAGTTGCAGGATTTAGCTTTTGACATTATTTCTTTCAGGTTTAAAAAATTGTTAATTCTGCGCCAGATTCCTGTTATGTATACAGTAAATCGTATCTGCCAGCACTACTGATCTAAATCATACCTACACTTAAATGTTGCAAAAATCATACTGAAAACCAATACATTAGCCACTCAATTGTAACACACTTGATACTTTGGCACAGCTTTTGGAATTGAGGCTTGTAATTAACAACAGGTTAAAGCCTGAAATTTTTAAACAAGATTCTTCAAAAAGAAAAATATTATGAAAAAGTTACTATTAAGTGCATCAGTTATTTTATTGGCAACGGGTGCTTTTGCTCAATCTACTACAGGTGCTACCTCTAGATTTGGTATCAAGGCAGGGGTTAATTTAGCAAAAATCCATTCGAGTGGCGACAATGAATCACTGTACAACGATAATGCAAAAAATAATTTAGGTTTCAATGTTACTGCATTCGGAGATTTTGGAGTGGCTAACAACTTTTTTATCCAACCAGGAATTTCATTACAGAACAAAGGTGTTAAATTTGAAGGTACAAATTCAGCAACAGCGGGCCCAATAACAACTACTACAACTTCATCATTAAAAACAAATGTAATGGCTATTGAAGTACCAATTAATGCGGTATTTAATATCCCTACCGGTGATGCTGGTGCAGTGCAGATTAGTGCTGGTCCGTATGTTGGATTTAACATTTCCGGTAAAAACAAAGGAACTACAACAACAACTACAGTAAACAGCACTGCAAATACAAGCGTAACTAAAACCGATAGTAATGATAAAGACTTAAGTTTTGGTAGTGCAACTGATAAGGATGCAAGCGGTACAGATTTCGGTGCAAACTTTGGTTTAGCTTACCGCACCTCTTCAGGTTTCTTGGTGGGTGCTAACTATGGTTTAGGTTTAAGTGATTTAACTCCAAAAGATTCAAGAGCTAATTCAAACAAATATACCAACCGTGTATTAGGATTTACAGTAGGTTATTCATTCTAAGAAAAGCCTTAAAACAAAAAGCCGTGCCAATGTAAAATCGGCACGGCTTTTTTATGCTTGATGATTTTAATCGTAAAAATTCCAGCTTACCCCAAATTTTAATAGGGCATCTTGCATGGGGTATCTATTAACGGTGTAATAACCTGGCTGGAATAAACCTTGATTTACAAAGTCATATTTAACAAATATATTAGCCCTTTTTAAATTTGCCTTAAAAAAGACATCAATTACTGGTTTTGAGACCAGGTTTGTTGGATTGCGTTCATCTATATAAAACTGAGCCGTTGCAGGTGAGTATAAATAGTTTGCATATTCAGAATTGTACCTCACATCAAATCCCACATTAGCCTTTAATACTTTGAAAAAAGTATTATCAAAATAAATACTGTTATAAGTATAAAGTTCTGGCGTTCTTAACACGGCATTTTTATCTGTTTTCTGATAAGCGATATAATTTTCCATTACAAACTTACCAAACCTCGATTTCTTTGATACATCCAGCCTAATTAAGCTAATATCAGCAGTAGCTTGTTTTGGTAAAATGGCATTTGTACCATTGCTATGGTCGGCGGCAAAATAAACGTAGTTACTGGTTAAGAAATATTTGGCTCCAGCAGTAAAACCATATTTATCATTGATATAATTAAATGATAAATTGGCAATTTTAGTGTTCTTAAAATCACTGTTTGTCCATTGGTAATGATTGCCATGATAATAATTAAAAATAGCAGCTGGCGTTTGGTTTTGTACATAGGCACCCAATTCGATTCTTCCTATGGTTTTACCTAAAAGGATTTTACTTTTTGCCTCGTATAAATAATCGCCTGCATTTTCACCCTGTAAAATTTGCTGTACGTCTAAATTGAAGTCGATATTATTAGAGAATCGATAGCCCGCTGCGCCTAAAATAGTAATGTTTTGATAAGCAAATCTACTGCGCTCGTAATTGGTTGCATCTTGTTTTATACCAAGATATTCATGTTTGTAATAATCGTGTTTAATACCCGCATCAACTTTCAGTTCATTTTTAATAACCGAACTATTTTTCGGCCTTAAAAAGAAACTATAAATAAATTCATTTTTAATATGTTTTACATGGGTCGAATCATTGGTAAATATTGTACTCGCAATTCCAGGAGGCAGTACATTATTAACATCCGTTCCATTTTTGTAAAAGTCGAAGCTGTCATTATTATATTCAAAGGTATACGAAACCTTATTGGTTGGTAAAACAGCATTATTCACATTTGCAGAGGTATCAATTCTACCTACATAATAGGTTTGCTTTAAAAAAATGGTATTTTTACGGTACATATTTCTAGCATCTGATAAATTTACCGGCTCTGCCTCTCTTGCAATTTTAGAATAGTCTGGATCGAATAAACCTGTAGCTACCGTAGAACCATTCTCGTATGCGCGCATGGTATTAAAAATTGCCGATGCCCACATGTTATAACGCTTACTTGGCGATTGGTACCATGAAAATACGGCAACATTCAAATTATCGCCACGTTGTCTGGCGTAAAAGCCTCTAGAATCGCCACGGTTAAAATTAACACCAACGTTCCAGTTTTTTTTAATATTCTGTGTATGAATAGCTCTAAAAAGCTGTTCTTTTTGTCCGGCACTAACAAAGTACAAACTGGTAAACGGTGTTCTGGCCTGATAGTAAATAATATCTTCGGGCGTTAAGGCATAATAATCGAGCGAGTGGAATCCGGCATCGAAGCCAATCCTTTTACTAGGTTCGTACAATAATGGCCTGGCTGCCAATCCCATGTTACCATTGCTTATAGTTGGGTGCATGGGCTGCAAAAGCGGACTATAATTCTGAATATTTGTAGTGGAGGTATCTAAAGGCTGCAGTACAATACTATCTTTAGTTAAAGATAACTTGGTAAACCTGATATATTTTGCGGTAAAAACAACAGAATCCTTTCCCGCATCTAATTTCTTGCGAACAGAATCGAGTTCCTTATTGGTACCAACACTTGTTTTTAAATCTTGTGCAAAAGTTTTGTTAATGCCTGACAGCAGTAAGAGAAAAAAACAGATTTTAACGACTTTATGCATCTTATAGTTCAGAAATTAAGCGGGTTAAAATCTCAGTCATTTTAGGCTCGGCTTTGGCTGCTGCTGCTAAAATTTCATCTAAATTAAAAGGCTGCAGATCTTCCGGAAAACCCTCATCTGTTAATACCGAGATGGCAAAAACAGGTAAACCTGCGTGGTTCGCCACAATAACCTCAGGTACGGTACTCATGCCAACGGCATCAGCGCCAATTAAACGCAGATATTTATACTCAGCTTTGGTTTCTAAATTCGGACCAGAAACGGCAACATATACTCCTTTATGACAGTTAATATCAACATCTTTGGCTATTTCTAGCGCTTTAGCTATGATATCGCGTTTATAGGGCTGGCTCATATCTGGAAAACGGGGACCTAATTCACTTTCGATTAAACCTCGCAATGGGTTATCTGGCTGCAAATTAATATGATCATTGATAATCATTAAATCGCCCTTTTTAAACTCAGGATTTAACGAGCCCGCAGCATTAGATACAATTAAGTTTTCGATACCCAAACCTTTCATTACCCTAACCGGGAATGTGATCTGTTGCATGCTGTAACCTTCGTAATAATGTAAGCGCCCTTGCATGGCAATAATTTTCTTCCCGTTTAATGTTCCAAAAATCAGTTTACCACTATGAAATTCTAAAGTAGAAATCGGAAAATTTGGAATATTAGAATACATCAATTGATGCTCAACTTCGATTTCTTTAACCAAGCCACCCAAGCCAGTACCTAAAATAATACCTATTTCTGGCTTAAAGTTCTCTGTTTTACGTTTTATATATTCAACGGTTTCTTCTATTGCTCTTAACATAGTTTAAAATGAGTTCGTCAAAGGTAATCTTATCTTTTTCAAATAATTCAACCTCAATGGGTAAATAATATACAGGTAAATCTACCAGTAAATCTTCAAATCCGGTAGCTCTTAAACGTTTGCTATCCTTTTCTGTTGTGATGATGATTTTATCTTTTTCACTTCCTGCCAAAAAAGTTGATTTAAACTTATTAATATCCTCTTCTTTAAAGGCATAATGGTCAGGAAATTCTTGGTGTTTGATCGTTTTGCTATATTTTTCGAGTTTCTCTATTAATGGATCTGGGTTAGCAATCCCAGTAAGCAGAAAAATTCCATAATCTTTAACGGATTCGAGCGTGCGGCTTTCATTATGATATAAATGGATAAGATCGCCATACTTTATATAAGAATGTAATACTGGTTGATTGGCATTAGGTTGCAGTTCATTTATCGAAGACTGCTGGACAACATGTAACAAGGGAACTGGCGATTTTGTAACCAATAATACATCGGCTCTTTTACGCGAGGAGAAAACATCCCTTAAATTTCCGGCAGGTAATAAAAACTGTAAAGTACCCAGTTTTCCAAACTCGAAAAGCAGAATATTAAAGCCTGCCCTTACTGCGCGGTGCTGAAAAGCATCATCAAGGATAATTAAATCGTGATTTTCTTTCAATTGCTTAATCCCATTCACACGGTCTTCGCAAACGGCAACGGTAACATCCGTAAATTTTTGATGGTACTGTAAAGGTTCATCTCCTATTGTTTCGGCCGTTGCAGCGCTATCGGCAACAATAAAACCTTTCGTCTTCCGGCCATATCCCCTACTTAGTATGGCTATTTTATAATCGGCCAACAACCTCACCAAATATTCTGTTGTTGGTGTTTTGCCCGATCCGCCAACGGCTAAATTGCCTACACAGATTACTGGTAAATCGAACTTTACAGATCGCATTAATCCCCAATCATAAAGTTTTTTACGGAGGATAATAGCCATTCCATAAATGATTGAAAAAGGAAGCAGTAAAAGGCGTAGATAGTTAAGTAGCATATCGTGGTTTCAAAAATACTGATTATTTAAAAAAGAAAGGCATGGCATATGCCAATGCCCAATAAAGCAACCATTAGTCTGATGAAATGGTTTGTCAGAATTTTCGGCTAACGCTCGTTTCTAACAAGCGTTTAATAATTTATCGTTTACAAACGATGAAATCGTGTAGCTATTTCTGCACTTGTTTGGAAACGAGCGCAAGCAAGAATGGTTTATCAGAATTTGAGCTTTGTTGCTGGTACTTTTCGGAAAAAGAGCGTAAAATGATAACTGAAAATTGTCTTGGAAAGCAGTGTAGTAGGAAGAATTAACGTTAGTCGGGCTTTTCGCTAAATCTCTTATTTTGAAAAAAAACAAGAGGATACCGCTGCAATCCCGTTTAAGAAAAACGGTTACTGCTACTACTAAAGGTTTTAGAAAAATACTTAAAAAATAATATTGAAATACCGTCATTTCCAACTCGATTGGAAATCATACTACCCTACAAAGCAACAAATAAGTTCTAAGTTTTTTGTATTCATGAGAAAGACGAGGGTGACAAGTTAAATTATTTTATGTTTTTTTATTATCATTGTTCTCTACCAAAACATGTTTTAATGTCTCCGAAAAGATTAGTAGTAGGCCAAGGCCAAATTAGTGGTTATATTTCTATTTTTTTAGCTGTATTGGCCTTATTAGGCATTCTCTGTTTTCATTATCCAGAGAAGTTAACCACACCCGAATTCCGCGAAATATATACGAAAAACAGTATGGAAGCGCTGATGCTTGGGGGTGTTATTGCAGCATTCTTTTTTTCATTATTAAGTTTAATCCTCAGTAAAAAACTAAAATGGGCCTGGCCAGGCTTTGTGCTGGGTGCTTTGGCAGTAATATTAGGCGCTTTAAGTGTAGAAGGGAGAGATGTGGTCAAATCGAGCTGGCATTTTGGCTTAGATTGGATGATTTTAGATCTACTTTTAATGGTAGCCATTTTTGTTCCCTTAGAATTATTTTTCCCAAAAAACAATCAGCAAACTAAATTCCACGAAGAGTGGCGTACCGATTTAACTTATTTTGTAATCAGCCACCTATTCATTCAATTTTTTGGTATTGTAACCCAAAAACCTGCCGTATTATTTTTTGGTTGGATAGGTTTAGATAAATTGCACACCTGGGTACAGGGCCTCCCCTTTATAGTTGCTTTATTTTTAGCTTTTTTTAGTACCGATCTGTTTCAATATTGGGCACATCGTTTTTTCCATACGCGGGTATCCCTTTGGCGTTTCCATTCTATACATCATTCTACACAAAATATGGATTGGCTGGCAGGAAGCCGTACGCATTTTATCGACATCTTTTTCACCAGGGCAATGACTTTCATCCCACTTTATGTTTTGGGCTTTTCATCTACCGTTTTCAATGTGTATATTATATTTATTGCCATACATGCGGTACTGATTCATGCCAACACCAGGATTAATTTTGGCCCGTTAAAATACATTTTTACTACTCCCCAGTATCACCACTGGCACCATTGCGAAGATCCTAAATACTATGGACATAATTTCGCCTCAATATTTCCCTTTATTGATATGATATTCGGAACCTATTACTTACCAGGCAAAGAATGGCCCGCCGGAACGGGGGTACACGAAGCTTCGTATCCGAAAGGTTTTGTTAAACAATCTATTTATCCCTTTACAAAAAGTCCTTTTGATACGGATTTGAATATGGAAGAAAGAAGCGATAGATAAGGTAACTTTCATTTGAAAACTAACGCAGGTGGGCATGGTATTTCATAAGAATCATTAGGAAAGCAATGCCTGTAAGCATTATTAATGTTAGTCGGGCTTTTTCGCTAAATCTTTTGTTTTTGAAGGAAAACAAAAGTATACCGCTGCAATCCCGTTTAATCAGTATCAGTGGTGCTACTATTATAGGTTTTTGAACCTAATAGAAGAAATGAGAAAATGGTATAGCTATTGCTGCGCTAGTTTGGAAACGAGCGCAAACGAAACTGTCAGATGGTAACATCACATTGGCACATTGTACCCCCAACTCGGTGCCCTCAGTGTTTTTTTCTCCGTGATCTCTGTGGTTAAAAATTCGCAAATGGAACAAACACATCGTTAAAACGTTATATTAGCTTTCCATCTTATCGTATGCAGGCCGAAACAGAAATTTTAATAATTGGTGGTGGACTGGCAGGTTTAACAGCCGCACTTCACCTGAATAAGCTGGGTTTAAATGTTACGCTGATCGAAAAAGATACCTACCCCCACCATAAAGTTTGCGGCGAATACATTTCGAATGAGGTACTCCCCTATTTTGAATGGCTTGGCCTGACTATCGAAAATATGAAGCCTACACTAATTAGTGATTTACTTTTCACTTCAATTCTTGGCAAAAGCATACAGACCAAATTACCCCTCGGCGGTTTTGGAATAAGCAGGTATACTATTGATCATTACCTCTACACTGAACTGATTGAGAGAAATGTAAAAGTGATTCACGACAGCGTGGTGCAGGTAAATTTCGCCAATAATCAATTCACGGTAGAAACAGCAACCGACAGTTATGTTGCACCTTATGTAATCGGGGCTTATGGAAAAAGATCTAAAATCGATGTTAAGCTGAATAGGAACTTCATTAACAAACAATCACCCTATCTGGCAGTTAAAGCACATTACAAAGCCGATTTTCCGAATAATTTGGTTAGCCTGCATAATTTTGAAGGTGGTTATTGTGGCGTTTCAAAAGTTGAAAATGATCAATTGAATATCTGTTATCTGGCTAGCTATGAGCGTTTCAAAAAACACAAAAACCTGCTTTCCTTCCAAGAAAACGTGCTCTATAAAAATAGCTATTTGAAGGCTATTTTAGAAAATGCTACCAGTTTATTCGATACCCCCTTAACCATCAGTCAGATTTCTTTTGAGGCCAAAGAACCTGTATATAACCATATTTTAATGATTGGCGATACAGCTGGGTTGATTCATCCACTTTGTGGGAACGGTATGGCCATGGCCATCCATAGCGCTAAAATAGTTTCAGAACTTTTGCACCAAAGAATCGAGGGGCAAATTAGTTCGCGTGTAGCACTAGAAGAAAGTTATACTTTACACTGGAACAGGGAATTTAAAAGCCGCTTAAAAATGGGAAGGGTATTATCTTCTTTGCTGAGTAACAATAAATTCGAAAGTTTGGCCATGAATGCATTGATTAAAATGCCCTTTCTACTCCATAAAATAATTAAACGAACACATGGTAAACCGATCACGATTTCATAACATATGCCTGTAGATACGACATATAGAAGCACAGCGCCCGAGATTATGGACGATTTCGACATGGAAGGCGAAATATTGCGCGATGCATTGGACAAAATAGCCAGCATTAATCAGCTACTTGGTGGTAATAAAGTTACACTCCATGGGATTAAAACCTTAATCACCAGCAAACCAAAGGATGAGGTTATACGTATTACTGATATTGGTTGTGGCAATGGAGATATGTTGCGCACTTTGGCCGATTATGCAAAAAAACAAGGTTTACATTTTATGTTAAAAGGGATAGATGCCAATAAATTCACCATAAATCATGCGCAAAGTTTATCTAAAAACTATCCCAATATAACCTACACCTGTAGCGATATTTTTGATGATTTAAGTAAAACAGAACCTTGCGACATTATGCTTTGTACCTTAACGCTACATCATTTTAAAGATGAAGAAATTATTGATTTGCTAAAGAATTTTAAAAGATCGGCAACAATGGGTATAGTAATAAACGACCTGCAAAGAAGTGCAGTAGCGTATTACCTGTTTAAAGCTTTGTGTTATATTTTCCGTTTAAATGATATGTCGAGAGAGGATGGCCTGGTTTCCATTCTACGAGGGTTTAAAAGAGCAGATTTGCTTAAATACACCAAACAATTAAAGCTAAAATCGAGTTCAATAAAATGGAGATGGGCTTTCCGCTACCAATGGATAATTAAAACAATATGAGCGTAACCGTAAAAGCAGTAAGTAAAGCCTTGCCCGAATTTTGGAGATCAACAGATGAGATTTTGCCTTTTCTGGATATTTGGCTAAAAGATCAGGACGATCGGTTTGTCAGAAAAGTAAAAAAAATTTTCGAGGGCGCTGCCGTAGATAAAAGATATTCGATCATGTCGCCTGAAGAGGTTTTTAGTGATTTAAGTTTTGAGGAGCGAAACAACATTTATGTAAGGGAAGGGATAAAGCTGGGTGCTAAATGTTTGCAAACTGCACTCGAAAAAGCCAATTGGCAAGCGCAGGATTTAGACTACATTATTACGGTAAGCTGCACCGGAATCATGATCCCTTCTTTAGATGCCTATCTGATCAATCTGCTCAAACTCCGTCAGGACATTATTCGTTTACCTGTAACTGAAATGGGTTGTGCTGCTGGTGTATCTGGTATGATTTACGCCAAGAATTTTCTGAAAGCTAATCCTGGCAAACGCGCAGCAGTAATTGCGGTAGAATCGCCAACGGCAACCTTTCAATTGAACGATTTTTCGATGGCCAACATTGTAAGTGCAGCAATATTTGGCGATGGAGCCGCCTGTGTACTGTTAAGCTCGAATGAAGAAGATAGTGGGCCAGAGATTTTGGACGAAGGAATGTACCATTTTTATGATGCCGAAGAGATGATGGGATTTAAACTTACCAATACCGGACTACAAATGGTACTGGATGTGGCAGTTCCAGAAACCATCGCCAATCATTTCCCAGATATTATTCACCCTTTTCTAGCCAAAAATGGGCTCGACATCAATGGCGTAGAACACCTGATCTTCCATCCGGGCGGAAAAAAGATTATTCAAATAGTAGAAGAATTGTTCGGCCAGCTTGGCAAAAATATAGATGAAACGAAAGAAGTTTTAAGGCTTTACGGAAACATGAGCAGTGCAACAGTTCTCTATGTTTTAGAAAGAATTATGGATAAAAAGCCAATGCCTGGAGAAAAAGGGTTGATGTTAAGCTTTGGGCCGGGCTTTTCGGCACAGCGAATACTTTTACAATGGTAACACTCACCTATTCAATCCTTCTCTCACTCAATAATTCAATCACTCATGACTACACAAGAAATAATAGATAAACTGCCTTACGGGAAATCTTTTCTTTTTGTTGATGAGTTATTGCACATTGATGAAAATGGAGCGAAGGGCACTTATACTTATGCTAAAGATCTACCCTTTTACGAAAGTCATTTTAAAAGCTATCCCGTTACCCCGGCAGTAATACTCACCGAAACCATGGCACAGATTGGGTTGGTTTGTTTAGGTATTTACTTGCTAGAAAATATTGAAACTGATCAAAATATATCAATTGCCATGACATCAAATGCCATCGATTTTTTAAAACCAGTTGTGCCAGGAGAGAAAGTAACGATAACGAGCGAGAAAGTGTATTTTAGGTTTAATAAACTGAGTTGCAAAGTAAAAATGGAAAATGCAGCTGGCGAAATGGTTTGCAAAGGAAATATTTCTGGAATGTTAATTTCGAAAGAAAATGGGTAACAGAGTTGTAATTACAGGATTAGGCGTATGTGCACCCAATGGCACTACCATTCGTGAGTTTTCAGATGCCATAAAAAATGGACTTTCTGGCATCCGCCATCAGCCCGATTTAGAAGCCTTAAACTTCTCTTGTCAGATTGCAGGTAAACCAGCGCTTAGTGAAGAGCGCATTAGCCAATATTTTACACCGCTTGAATTACGAAACCTAAACAGCACCGGAATTATATATGGTGTTATTGCTGGTCTGGATGCCTGGAATGATGCGGGTTTGACCATCGAAAACAACGACGAACCTGACTGGGATAGTGGTACCATTTTCGGAGCTGGCACTTCTGGCATAGATAAATTTAGGTGGGCAATTAATAAAATAGATGCGCTTGAAATCAAAAAACTGGGAAGTTCGGTAGTGATACAAACCATGGCCAGTGGAGTAAGCGCTTTTATCAGCGGAAAACTTGGCTTAGGCAATCAAGTAAGCACCAATTCATCTGCCTGCGCAACAGGAGCCGAAAGTATATTATTGGCTTACGAAAGGATTAAAACTGGTCAGGCCACCAGAATGTTAGCGGGAAGTACCAGCGACAGTGGCCCTTACATTTGGGGTGGTTTTGATGCTATGAAAGTTTGCACTTTTAAACATAACCATGAACCAGAAAAAGGTAGCCGCCCAATGAGTGCAACTGCAAGTGGCTTTGTACCTGGAAGTGGAGCGGGAGCCTTGGTATTAGAATCGCTCAAAAGCGCACTGACAAGGAAAGCCAAAATTTATGGCGAAGTGCTTGGAGGTCATATCAACTCTGGTGGTCAACGTGGCTTAGGCACTATGACTGCTCCAAATCCTAGCGCTGTACAGCGATGTATCAAAACAGCGTTAAAGAATGCGGGTATCGAAGCCCATGAAATAGATGTGATTAATGGCCACCTCACTGCAACAACCAAAGATGCGCTCGAAATAGAAAACTGGAAAACAGCACTGCAATTACCTGATGATGATTTCCCATACATCAATTCTCTAAAAGGCATGATTGGCCATTGTATTGCAGCATCAGGGAGTATAGAATGTGTAGCCTCCATACTTGAACTTTCAGAAGGATTTATTTTTCCTAATATTAATTGCGAAGACTTAAGCCCTGAGGTTGCCGCTTTAATTGATGCGAAATGCATTCCAAAAACAGTAATTCATAAACCATTTAATATCTTAGCTAAAGCCAGTTTTGGTTTTGGCGATATTAATGCCGCCATTATTTTTAAAAAATACACACATGAATAAAGAAGAGATCATCGAAGCCTTAAAAACAATTGTTGAACCTTATAGCGAAGAGGTATCTGCCCTGGCACATATTGACGAAAACACCGATTTTATTAACGATTTAAAAATAAATTCGGCCAACCTGGTTGATATTGTTTTAGATATTGAAGAGAAATTCAACATCGAAATAGACAACGATTCGATGGCTAAAATGCTTACTGTAAAAGCCACAACCGAAATTATAGTTCAAAAGCTGGAAGCACATGCTGGGTAACGATATCGTCGATCTGGATCTAGCTAAAACCCAAAGTAACTGGAGGCGTAAAAATTACCTGAATAAGATTTTCACAGCTGATGAACAGTTACTGATTACATCAGCAAAAAACCCTGATGATATGGTATGGCTGTTATGGAGTATGAAAGAATCGGCTTATAAAATCTATAACCGTAAAACTGGAATCAGAAATTTCGCCCCTAAGAGTTTAAACTGTGTTATTCATTCAGATACCGGTCAGATACATGGTACAGTAAATGTTGATGATAATACATATTTCACTAAAAGCGATATTTATACAACCTATCTTCACACTATTGCCTCAGTTGAATCTGTTAAGCTAAAAGACATCAGTATGGCCATATACAAATCTCCGAATCATTTATTTGATTATAAAAGTACCAATCCAGGCTGTGTGAGTCACCATGGACAATATTTGGCCTTGGTGTATTAATTCCAGAGTTGACAACTTACTAGCAAGGAGGCAAGAAAAGTTGTCAACTCTTCTTGCAGCGCCCAAAATACCCATATTTTAACCACACTTTCTTTAAAATTACCTGCTTATCGGCTTCGGTCTTCAGACTTCCGTTTTCGGACTATTGCAGTCAAACGTTTGCCCTATTTTCTTTACAGAATAATAGAATTGCCTACCCCAAAAAGCATTATCTTTGTCGAAATCATAAAAAATAAAATATGCTTAAAGGATTTTTTAACGTACCTACCCCGGTTAACGAGCCTATTAATAGCTATGCGCCAGGCACAAAAGAACGTTTGCTTTTAAAAGAGGCTATTGCAGAGGCACGTGCTAAACAATTGGATATTCCGATGTTTATTGGCGGACAAGAAATACATACAAAAAACAAAAAGAAAGTAGTAGTTCCACACGATCATCAACATGTACTGGCAACATTTAGTTATGGCGATAAAAGCCATGTAAAACAGGCTATAGATGCTGCTTTAGCTGCCAAGGCTGATTGGGAAGCTTTAGCTTGGGAACATAGAGCAGCCATTTTTATGAAAGCTGCTGATTTGTTTGCTACAAAATACCGTTATCAAATTAATGCTGCAACCATGCTTGGGCAGAGTAAAAATGCCTACCAGGCAGAAATAGATGCCGCTTGCGAATTGGTTGATTTCTTACGCTTTAACGTAAGTTATATGCAGGATATTTATGGCCAACAACCGCCAGTATCGCCAAATGGCATGTGGAACAGGACCGAACAACGTCCCTTAGAAGGTTTTATATTTGCTTTAACACCTTTCAATTTTACAGCAATTGCGGGTAATCTACCTGCTTGTGTAGCCATGATGGGTAATGTGGTGGTTTGGAAACCTGCGGATACCCAAGTTTATGCTGCTAATGTAATTATGCAAGTTTTTCGTGAAGCTGGCTTACCTGACGGCGTAATTAACCTTGTTTTTGCCGATGGCCCTGAAGTAGGTGATGTAGTTTTTAATCACGCTGATTTTGCAGGTATTCACTTTACCGGTTCTACCAAAGTATTTCAGGAAATATGGAAAACAATTGGAACAAATATCCATAAGTACAAATCATACCCGCGCATAGTTGGCGAAACTGGAGGTAAAGACTTTATTTTGGTTCACCCAAGTGCAGATGTTGCAGCTTCAGCTACCGCAATTGTACGTGGTGCTTTCGAATACCAAGGACAAAAATGTTCTGCTGCCAGCCGTACTTATATTCCACAAAGCCTTTGGCCAGAAATTAAAAATTTAATAACCAGAGATTTAGCTTCATTTAAAATGGGTGGAACTGAAGATTTCAGCAATTTCATTAATGCTGTTATTGATGAACGTTCTTTCGATAAACTGGCTAAATATATCGATCAGGCTAAAAAAGATGAAGGCGTTGAAGTTATTGCCGGTGGTAATTATGATAAGAGCAAAGGTTATTTCATCGAACCAACTGTTTTAGTGGTTGATGATCCGAAATATACTACCATGTGTGAAGAACTTTTTGGTCCGGTGTTATCTGTATATGTATACCAAGATGAAGAATTCGATCAGGTTTTAGAAATAATTGATACCACTTCACCTTATGCTTTAACAGGTGCTATTTTATCGCAGGATAGATATGCTATAGAAAAAGCTAGTTACGCATTACGCAATTCAGCCGGTAATTTTTACATTAACGATAAGTGTACAGGTGCAGTTGTTGGGCAACAGCCATTTGGCGGCGCAAGAGGTTCAGGTACAAATGATAAAGCTGGTGCAATGGTTAATTTGTTGCGCTGGGTTTCTCCACGCACCATTAAGGAAACTTTTAATCCTCCAACTGATTACCGTTATCCGTTTTTAGCAGAAGATTAATATCATAATATAAGGCCAAGCATGTTGTTTGGCCTTTTTTATGCTTAACCGAATACCATTTCTAACCATGAACCACAAATTCCTACTATCCTTTATTCTCTGTGTTGCATACTTTAACTTTTATGCTTCCGCACAAAAGAAACCCAATGTAATCATCATCTATGCCGACGATTTGGGTTATGGCGACCTCAGTTGTTATGGTGCAACAAAAATCAAAACGCCAAATATTGATGCCCTTGCAAAGCAAGGATTGCGGTTTACCAACGGTCACGCTACCGCATCTACCTGTACACCTTCGCGCTATTCCTTAATGACGGGAAGATATGCATGGCGTAAAAAAGGAACAGGCGTTTTGCCAGGCGATGCCGCATTGATTATCCCAACAGACAATACCGCACTTCCATCAATCTTTCAGCAAGCAGGTTATAAAACAGGGCTTATTGGTAAATGGCATTTAGGTTTGGGCAACGCAGTAGAAAAAGATTGGAACAAAGAAGTAAAGCCCGGGCCAAAAGAAGTTGGCTTTGATTATTCATTTATTTTCCCGGCTACTGCCGATAGGGTACCAACCGTTTTTATGGAAAATCAACTGGTGGTAGGTTTAGATCCTAATGATCCGATTACGGTTGATTATAAAAACCCAATTGGCACAGATCCAACAGGAAAAGACCACCCAGATTTGTTAAAAATGCCTGCTGAAGTTAATCATGGGCACAACCAGACCATTGTAAACGGCGTTGGCCGCATTGGTTATATGCAGGGAGGCAAACTTGCCCGCTGGACGGATGAGGAACTGCCATTTACCTTTTTAACCAAAGCGAAAAATTTTATCGAAGATCATAAAGAAGAGCCTTTTTTCCTATACTATGCCTTAACCGAACCGCATGTACCACGCTTAGCTGGCACCATGTTTAAAGGCAAAAGTGAATTGGGCAATCGTGGCGATGTAATTTTACAACTCGATTGGGCAGTTGGCGAAATAACAAAACAACTAAAATACCTTGGCCTTGCTAAAAATACCATGATTATTTTTAGCAGCGATAACGGCCCTGTAATTATGGATGGCTACGAAGACCAGGGTTTCGAAAAATTAAACGGCCATACACCTGCAGGCAGCTTACGCGGAGGGAAATACAGCATTTTAGAAGGTGGTACACGCGAACCTTTTATTATTTCGTGGCCAGCAAAAATTAAACCTGGTGTTTCTGGAGCCTTAGTTTCACAAATTGATTTCTTAGCTTCATTTGCTGGTTTTTTCAACTTAGAAAGTAAAAACGCAATTGATAGTAAAAATGTATGGGATGCCTTTATAGGAAAAGATCAAAAAGGTCGTGACTTCTTTATCGAACAGAGTAACCAATTGGCAATTGTTAAGGATAACTGGAAATATATCAGGCCATCAAAAGGGGAAGTTTTTTATAAACTTACCCATACCGATAGCGGAAACCTGCCTACAGCACAACTGTACAACCTAACAGATGATTTGAGCGAAAAAAACAACCTTGCATTAAAATATCCTGAAAAGGTAAAAGAATTGGAAGCTTTATTAAGTACAGAAGAGGCTAAAACAAAGTAAAACAGATTGGTTGGCTGGGTTGCTTGACCAACTCTATCTAACATCAGTTTAAAGATGTAAAACCAATCTTCTTTTATGCTGTTTTATGTAAGTAGCTTATAATAAGACCATGAAAAACACAAAAGATAACAACGAAAACTTAGGCAATAAAAATGCAGATAACACTGCTGATAAAAGCAATATGCCCGATCAATTGGTGCCCCGCCACCGAAGTAACGATAAAGAAAAGAAAAATACGGTAGAAACCGATGCTGGTAACCTTGGCCGAGATTTTGGAGGAGGCGATTTTGGATCGGAAGAAGCTAGAACAGATGCCGAAAAAGGCAATAAAGGTGAAGCGGGAAACATGCCCAATACCACAAAAGAATAAAAGCCCCCGATGTAAAATCGGGAGCTTTCCCTAATAACTAAAAATAGCACCTATTGTGATGCTTTTATCCTACTTTAAACGCAGGGGCAACACCATCAATACCAGTACAAGTTACTTCCAGGTCTTTGATGATTCCTGTTTTTAAGCTATAAACCCAAGCATGTACGGCTAGTTCCTGGCCATTGGCCCAAGCGCTTTGTACAATCGATGTATTGGTTACATTTGCAGCGCCCTCAATGGCATTTAATTCAACTAAACGGTCAAAACGCTGATCGGGATCTTCGATTGTAGCCATTTCACTTTCGTGAGTACGGTATACATCGCGGATGTTTCTCAACCAGTTATCAATAATTCCAACCTGTTTATTACCTAATGCAGCTTTCACACCTCCGCAGCCATAATGGCCACAAACAATAACGTGTTTAACTTTTAATACATTAATAGAATAATCCAGTACTGAAAGTAAATTCATATCTGTATGCACTACCACATTGGCAATATTTCTATGAACAAAAATATCGCCTGGTTTAGTGTTTGTTATCTGGTTTGCAGGCACGCGGCTATCTGAACAACCAATCCACAATACTGGCGGACTTTGACCTGCAGAAAGTTTATCAAAAAAGGCAGGATCACTGTCAATCGTATCTTTAACCCAGTCTTTATTACCTTGTAACAGGCTATCGTATGTAATATCTTTTGTATCTATTGTTTTTGCGCACATAACTATGAATTATTTATATCTTCTTCTACTTTTATATTTAATTTTGGCACCGTATAATGTTTTTGGATGTTCTCCAAGATTACAATAATACCTTTGGTATAGGCATTATGTTTGTAATTATAAATGGTTTCTAATACATCAGGATCTATATACCTCGCATTTGATCCATCAATAATTACGGTTGTTTCTTTAGGTATATTCGTAAAAACTACTTGTATCGCTGCTTTATTTAAGAAAGAAACTTCCTCTGCCAATTTAATTCTGATGTGCTTTTTGTCGCCTTCGTTCGTAATTCTGTAAAAGAATGGGTTACGCATATTGGTACGTAATAAATAGAAAATCGAAACCAACATACCAACGGCTACACCTTTTAACAGATCGGTAAATAATACCGCTAATACCGTAACCACAAATGGAATAAACTGATCCCAACCTTTGTGATACATGTGTTTGAACAAACTGATCCGTGTTAATTTATAACCCGTTACCAAAAGGATTGCAGCTAAACACGATAATGGAATCATGTTAATTAATCCAGGGATAAATAACAACGATAACAGTAACCAGGTTCCATGGAAAATGGCCGACATTTTGGTCCTGCCACCGGCATTTACGTTCGCCGAGCTTCGCACAATTACAGATGTCATAGGTAAACCGCCAACCATACCGCTGGTAATATTCCCTATACCCTGTGCAATCAGCTCCCTGTTTGTTGGCGTTACACGTTTAATCGGGTCAATTTTATCTACCGCCTCTATACTTAGCAACGTTTCCAAACTTGCCACAACAGCAATGGTTAAAGCCACTATATACACGTTTTTATTGGCCAACTGAGAGAAATCGGGCATCGTAAACAGGCCTAAAAATTCACCAAAACCACTTACCACCGGAATTTTCACCATCTGATCGGCACGTAACGGGTGATCTGTACCAGCAAAAAGGATAGTTCCAAGAACCCCAAGCGTTACCACCAATAATGGTGCAGGTACAACCGCTAATTTTGGAAACTTAGGCCACACAATCAATATAGCTATCGATAATAAACTGATAACCACCGCAGCCAAGCTAAAATGACTTACTGCTGCAGTAATCGCAGAAAAAGTATTTTCGTGATCTTGCTGAAAGAATCCTTCGTCGCCACTAAAATCGGTATCAACACCTAAAGCATGTGGCAACTGTTTTAAAATCAAAATCAGTCCGATTGCTGCAAGCATCCCCTCAATTACACTTGATGGGAAGTAATTACCAATAGTTCCGGCTTTAATCAGGCCTAAAATCAATTGGAAAACACCCGCCAATACAACGGCAAGTAAAAAGGTTGGATAACTACCTAAAGATGTGATGGCACCTAATACAATAACGGTTAAACCAGCTGCGGGACCACTCACACTTAACTGCGAGCCGCTAAAAGAAGCAACTACTATCCCTCCAATAATACCTGTAATTAAACCAGCAAATAATGGTGCACCTGAGGCTAGTGCAATACCTAAACATAGTGGCAATGCCACTAAAAACACTACAATACTTGCAGGTAAATCTTTCTTTAAATTCTTTTTAAGAATATATTTCTTCACGTCCGAACTTGAAAAGGCCGGGTTAAACTTTTGCATAACGATATAATTATCTAGTAAATTTTAACGAATAAATCGCGGGGCGACTATAAAGGCATACTCAGAATAGCATAACAGTACGGTGTAAAAACTTTAAACACAGTATTTATGCTCAATTCATTGAGTAGGCACAATAATTACCCTAAATAATAAAAACTAGATAAAGTTAGGCGGAGGTGTTGGAACAGTAGGATGATATGGATCTACATATCTTTTAAAATGTTCTATAAAACTGCTCTTCAGAAAGAAATGGCTTGAAGAGAACTCGTAAGAAAAAATAGGATGATTGAGTTCGATGAGTTTGAAATCGGTAAACTTTGCAATGTCTTTGGCGGTATCTTTTCCGCCTTCATGCTCTAACTCGATTTGCATGATTACAGCGTTCATGATTTCCTTGTCGATACTCGTACAAAATACCGGCGCACCAGATATACCCATCTTCGCCATGAAGATGAACATGAATGAGGCAACGATTAAATACTTGTATTTACTTAAAAACATCTAAAATCCTAATGTTGTTTTAATACTATGTCTACAAAAATAAACGGATTATTGGTTTTTCAATGCATTAAGCTGTAAAAAAAATGTAATATAACAGATAGGCGATTGCATTAGATATAAAAAGCTCACCGTTTAAAGATTTGGGAACACTCAGTTCCGGCTATTATCGGTGAGTTCATTCCTGCCTTCCGCTAAATCTTTTTGGCAACATCTATTATAAAATTAACCGAAGCCAAAAAGGATATCGCTCCTGCCGGGTTTAGTTAACAAAAGCCTGTTCCAAACCGCACAATTTTACCTATAGGCGGATGAAAGATTTGGGTTTCGTGTACCAACCTAGATTAATAAACCCGATTGTCGGGAAGAGCTTCCGATCCTTCATCGGGACTCGTACCAAAAGCGGGACTGAAATGGCCAAAAGCTCAGAACCCACCGTTTCCTGTTAATATAATTATTCTACTTGGAAATGAGAGGTCAGTATTTCATAGGTGCTGTCGCCCCGCCATTCGCTTTACTTCGTTGCACTATGTGTCCGCTACTGTCAGGTTTATTTAACAGCGGTTTGTTTTCAAAGCACCGATCTCAGTTAATAAACCAGATTGTCGGGAAGAGCTTCCGATCCTTCATCGGAACTCATACCAAAAAGCGGGACTGAAATGGCCAAAAGCTCAGAACCAACCGTTTCCTAATGTTTATAAAATGCTTTTATCTTTGGGAAATTACCTTCAGTATTTCATTGCTGCTATGTTCCCGCCATCTGCTTTACTCATCATCGCGTGTAGGGCTTGGATAAAATAATACCTCGCTTACCTTGCATTACCACTAGTAATTTTTAATTTTAAAATCTCATCGCATTGCAATGGATAAAAAAATAGCATTACTTAAAGATAAAATAAACCAGGCCAACCTTGGTGGCGGACAGGCTCGAATAGACAGTCAGCATAAAAAAGGTAAACTTACTGCCCGCGAACGAATTCATTTTTTAATGGATGAAGGGAGTTTTGAAGAAATTGGCATGATGGTTACGCACCGCAGTACCGATTTTGGCATGGAACGCGAAAAATATCTGGGCGATGGTGTAGTAACGGGCTATGGAACAATTAATGGCCGGTTAACTTATGTGTTCTCTCAGGATTTCACCGTGTTTGGCGGATCACTCTCTGAAACCCATGCAGAGAAAATTTGCAAGCTCATGGATATGGCCATGAAAAACGGTGCTCCGTTAATCGGTTTAAACGATAGTGGTGGTGCCCGCATACAAGAAGGTGTTGTTTCTTTGGGCGGTTATGCCGATATCTTTTACAAAAATGTACAGGCTTCAGGCGTAATTCCACAGCTATCGGCCATAATGGGTCCTTGTGCCGGTGGTGCTGTTTATTCGCCAGCCATTACCGATTTTATTTTAATGGTAGAAAATACGTCTTATATGTTTGTTACTGGCCCAAATGTGGTTAAAACGGTAACACACGAAGAAGTAACTTCAGAAGAATTAGGTGGTGCCAGTACGCATGCTACAAAGTCGGGCGTTACCCACTTTGCTTGTGCCAATGAAATCGAGGCTATTAACCACGTAAAAAAGCTACTGAGCTATATGCCGCAAAATTGTGAGGAAATGGCCGATCATTTACCTTACGAAACAGCTGATGAAAGCCGGCCAGAACTAAACACTTTTATGCCCGAAAATGCTTCACAACCTTATGATATCCGTGAAGTGATTTCTGTTGTGGCCGATACGGATAGCTTTTTAGAAGTACATGCCGCTTATGCTGAAAATATCGTGGTAGGCTTTGCCCGCCTTGAAGGGAGAAGCATAGGCATTGTGGCCAATCAACCCGCCTATCTAGCAGGCGTTTTAGATAGTAATTCTTCAACCAAAGCAGCCCGTTTTGTTCGTTTTTGCGATTGCTTTAATATTCCATTATTGGTATTTGAAGATGTTCCAGGTTTTTTACCCGGTACAGATCAAGAGTGGAATGGTATTATCACCAATGGGGCAAAATTATTGTACGCTTTTAGTGAAGCCACGGTACCACGCATTACAGTAATTACCAGAAAAGCTTATGGTGGAGCTTATGATGTGATGAATAGCAAACATATTGGCGCAGATATGAACTACGCCTGGCCAAGTGCAGAAATTGCCGTAATGGGTGCTAAAGGTGCCGCAGAAATTATTTTTAAAAGAGAAATAACCTCAGCAGAAAATCCTGAAGAAAAATGGATGGAGAAAGAAAAACTGTATTCAGATATCTTTGCTAACCCTTATCGCGCTGCCGAACGCGGCTTTGTTGATGAAGTGATTGAACCAGCTCAAACCCGTGTAAAGTTGATAAAAGCCTTTAAGATGTTGGAAAATAAGGTGGTGAATAACCCGAGAAAGAAACATGGAAATATACCTTTGTAGAAAATAGTCCATAGTCATAAGTCCATAGTCTGGGAGTATATCAATCTCGGCCTCCAAGACTCATGACAGAGGATTTCCGACTTAAGACTAACATGCAGATTACTCCCAAATTATCCCGAACAGACATCCTCCTCATGGCTTTTTGCACAGGCCTAATTGTTGCAAATATTTACTACTGCCAGCCTTTGGTGATCTTAATTGCAAAAGATTTTAACCTCACCGAAACTGATGCCGGGAGGATTACCTACCTCACGCAGATCGGCTACGCTTTAGGTCTTTTCCTTTTAGTTCCACTAGGTGATATGTTTGAGCGTAAAAAACAGATCCTAGTAATTACCGGTCTCGCTATTCTGGCGCTATTAGTTGCTGCTGTTTCGCATACTTTTTTTGTATTAGAAATTGCCTCTGTTTTAATAGGGGGCTGTTCTATTGTACCCCAACTCATTTTGCCCTTAGCAGCTAATTTAAGTACTGATGAAAACCGCGGGGCCAATATTGGCATGATTATGAGTGGTTTGCTGGTAGGAATTTTAGCCTCGCGCGCCGTAAGTGGAAGCATTGGCTTTTGGTTAGGCTGGAGAGCCGTTTATTATATGGCCGCTGGAATTTGTGGCTTGCTTATTCTTTTAATGGCTAAACGTTTCCCTCAAAGTTACCCTGCTTTTAAGGGAACCTATAAAGAACTGATGCGCTCGATGTTTAGTTACATTAAAACCCAGCCTGCTTTAAGGGAGACTTCAATTATTAACTTTCTAGCTTTCGCCATTATTAGCGCATTCTGGACCACAATGGTATTGTTTTTGGCTAACCCACCCTTTAATTTCCAAACCTTACAGATTGGGTTATTTGGAATTGCCGGGGCTGCGGGTGCATTGGCAGCTCCATTGGTTGGGAAATTAAGCGATGGTAATAATCCACGCAAAAACTTGATGATCGGTTTTATATTACAAATCATTAGTATCGCCTTGTTTTATTTTACTGGCAGCCATTTATACCTGTTTGTAATCGGCATTGTGCTCATCGATATTGGTCAGCAAGCTATCCATGTAACCAACCAAACCCGAATTTACACCTTAATACCAGAGGCCAGAAACAGACTGAACACCATTTTTATGTCGGTTAGTTTTATAGGCGCCAGCTGCGGCTCTGCTTTGGGCTTATGGTTGTGGGACCAAGGCGGATGGGCTTTGTTCTGTTATGGAATGACGGGCATAATCGTCTTGAATATTTTAATTTATCAGTTTTACGGAAGAAAAAACAAATAACCAATCAATAAAAACTTTATGAAATCTAAAAACGCAATCAAAACATTTTCAATTCTATTTATTTGCCTTGCCACTTTTGGTAAAGCAAAATCGCAAGACAGTACACAAGTAAACCAACAAACAGAAGTTAAATCGCTAAATAAAATCAGATTAACATTATTGGGCGTGACTTATGAGCGAGAACAAAAAATAGATAAACTGGCAACATTATATTTTGCTGGCGGTATTGCAGCTTCCTTTTCCATTCAGACAGAAAACTATGGTATCATTGCAAATACAAATACCTATTTTAATATTTTTCCAACAGTGAATGCAGGATTCAGGCGTTACTACAATTTCGAAAAGCGAAACAAAAAAGGAAAGAAAACGGCAAACAATGCTGCCAACTACTACGGTTTGGACATTTCAGCATATTTCGAACCACTTTTAGATAACGACTACTTTGGAAATGGTGAAATCGGCATTACGCCTCAATGGGGGTACCAGCGGAATATTGGCAATAGAATAAATTTTGAATTGATGCTAGGTCCAACCGTCCGCTTAAGTTCTTTTGATCCCTACTTTGGTGTTGATGGCAGAATCGGTTTTAGCTTTTTATTATAATTATGGTTCAAATTGAGCAAATATTCCCTTCTCTAACCTGGCGGATCAGGCACGAGGCCATGTATCCAGAATTACCCTTTGATACGGTTAAACTTCCTGATGATTTTGATGGCATCCATTTTGGATTATACCTTGATCATAAATTAACGGGAGTAGTTTCTCTATTTCATGATGGGGATGTTTATCAATTCCGTAAACTTGCCATTCTGCCCGATACTCAAAAAGAAGGTTATGGCTCACAACTAATGGCATATATACTCGACTTTTGTAAAATTCAAAAAGCGACAAAATTATGGTGCAACGCACGTGTAAATGCTAAAGAATTTTATTTTAAATTTGGCTTCCATGAAACAGATAAAACCTTTTTTAAAGATGGTTACGATTTTGTGGTAATGGAATTAATATTAAATAACGAAGAACCACAAAGACACGAAGAACACAAAGAAATATAAGTTTTGTGCCCTTTGTGCCTTGGTGGTAAAACAAATATCATATGGCTAAGAAAAAAGACGACGAAAAGAAAAAACATGTTGCTGTAGTTACTAAAAAATCGCTACAGTTTCTTGAAGAATACATCAATAATCCTGCACCTACGGGTTACGAATGGGAAGGACAAAAACTTTGGTTAAACTATTTAAAACCATATATCGACGAACATTTTATCGATAATTACGGCACTGCTGTTGGTGTTATTAACCCCAAAGCTGCTTTTAAAGTGGTTATTGAAGCGCATGCCGATGAAATTTCGTGGTATGTAAATTACATCACCGCAGATGGTTTAATATATGTAATCCGCAATGGTGGTTCCGATCATCAGATTGCGCCTTCAAAACGCGTTAATATTCATACTGAAAAAGGCTTGGTTAAAGCCGTATTCGGTTGGCCAGCAATCCACACCCGCCATGGCGAAAAAGAACAGGCACCAGAATTAAAAAATATCTTTTTAGACTGTGGCTGCACTTCAAAAGAAGAAGTAGAAAAATTAGGCATCCACGTAGGCTGTGTAATTACCTACGAAGATGAATTTATGGTTTTGAACGACCGTTACTATGTTGGCCGTGCCCTAGATAATCGTGTTGGTGGCTTTATGATTGCCGAAGTAGCACGTTTATTAAAAGAGAACAAGAAAAAACTTCCTTTCGGCTTATACATTGTAAACTCTGTACAAGAAGAAATCGGTTTACGCGGTGCGGAAATGATTGCCCAACGTATTAAACCAAATGTGGCCATTATTACCGATGTAACACACGATACGACTACGCCAATGATTAACAAAAATATTCAAGGCGATTTATCAGCAGGTAAAGGTCCTGTAGTTTCGTATGCGCCGGCTGTTCAAACCAATTTAAATAAATTATTAATTAAAACCGCTGAGAAAAACAATATTCCATTCCAACGTCAGGCATCTTCGCGTTCTACTGGAACCGACACCGATGCATTTGCTTATTCAAATGGTGGCGTACCATCAGCATTAATTTCGCTGCCGTTACGTTACATGCATACTACAGTAGAAATGGTACACAAAGAAGATGTTGATAATGTAATCAGCCTGATTTATGAAAGTTTGCTAAACATTACCGACGGTCAGGATTTCAGAGAATTTAAATAATGGAAAAAGTAAACCACCAAAAAATCATTATCAGTACCTTGTTAAAGGTTTTATTGATGATCGTTATTATTTTCATTCTTAACTCCTGGCCAAACATTAAACAAAGCTTCAGTGGTAATGCACCACCATTTAATTATTGGCTTGATCATAGTTTTAAAATAAGTAATCTCATCCTCATCTTAGGATTTGGTGGTTATTTCTATTATAAAGATTTAACCGATCAAAAAGAACTGATCGAAAAGGCAAAAAACACCAACCAGCAGTAAGTTTAGCGTTAAAAAAGAAGTCAAGTTTTTAAAAAACTTGACTTCTTTTTTGCCCATGCAGGGTAATTATCTCCGAACATTCTACTTCTCGCTCAACATTTGGTTTAAACCCTTTAGCACTACATTTATTTTTATTAATACTCAAAATATCTTTAACATTGTTTGTGTAATTTACCCAAATAGTTTATCCTTATTTATGAGCACTAATAAAAAAAATATTGATCTATCCATTATCTGCGATGATCATTGGGATGTGATATTCGATCACGTTGGTCTTGGTTTTTGGGAGTTGAGTATCGCAACAGGTATACTCCGTTCAACCCGGTCATTTAAGAAAAAATTAGGTTGCCCAACAGATGAGGTTTTAAGTTATGAAACCGTTTTAGGCTTAATCTTACCAGAAGATCTTGACCACGTTCAGGATGAGATTCACCTTACGGTTTCGAGAGAAAAAAATAGTTATCACTCGATACATAGAATTTGCCGGCCTGATGGAGAAATTAGATGGATTAAAGCCGACGGAATACTATCCCAGCAGGACGGTGAATGCTTAAAATTAATAGGAACGATTTTAGACGTTACCGATTTAAAGACATAAGCCGCAATGTTACACCTCGCTTAGTTCAATCCATACCGGACCGTGATCGCTTGTTTTTTCCCAGCCCCTTACTTGTTTATCTACTCCCGCAGACTTTAAACGATCACTAACCTGAGGGCTTAGTAAAAAATGATCAATTCTTAATCCTGCATCTCTACCATATGCATTCCTAAAATAATCCCAAAAGGTGTATATCGTTTCAGTAGGGTATAATTTTCTGATCGCATCTGTCCAACCTTGTGCCATTAAGTTTTGAAATGCCAAGCGGGTTTCAGGACGAAATAAAGCATCTTCAACCCAACGTTCTGGTTTATATGCATCAAGCTCAGTAGGTATTACATTATAATCGCCGCATAAAACTACTGGTAAATTATATTCCAATAGTTTTGCTGCATGGGCTGTAAAACGCTCGAACCATCGTAACTTATATTCAAATTTAGGTCCTGGCGCTGGATTTCCGTTTGGAAGATAAAGACAACCAATTATAACATTATTAACCATTGCTTCGATATATCGGCTATGCAAATCCTCAGGATCACCATCCAAATTTCGTTTTAGCTCTTTTATTTCCAGATTTCGAGCCAGTATAGCAACACCATTCCAACTTTTTTGACCATGCCAAATGGCATTATAACCCGCATCTTTAATGGCTTGTTCTGGAAATTTTTCTTGCGGTGCTTTTAATTCTTGTAAACACGCTACATCAGGTTGGGTTTGTTCCAGCCAACGTAACAGAACAGGTAAGCGCCCATTTATTCCATTTACATTATATGTTGCTATTTTCATCTGTATAAATATGCCTTATGGTGATGAAGCTATCATGATTAATCTGCAATACGATTTTTGAAAATTATGATGGTTTCGTTTTATAAATCTCAGCAATAAAACTTAAAAAATGAAGATATGAGCTCCACATTTAAAATTAATAAAAGCATTGCAAAATACTTACAGAGTATAATCCAGAACTATTTACAGTTAATTTCAAAACTAATACTAAATTAAAATGTTTAATTTTGAAGATTCATTCATGTTTGAGCGCATGTTTGAGTTTAGATATAGGGATGGGCTATTTAGCTTATCCCTTTTTTATCTCTAAACATTACCAGTTTCTATTTTAGCAATTGGGTCAACATATATAAGCTTTCAATGCCTTATACGGTTAAAAGAAGGATTTGGAAATTAACGTTCAGTACTTTTCCGTCGGTGCAGTCCCGCCATTCGCTTTAGCCCTCATAAAAAATTCGGGGCTGTCGCTGCTGTCGGGTTTAATAAGGAGGTCTTGGTGCTTTCTGTATAGGTTTTTAATAGCAATTGGATTTATGCTCAAATCTAAAATAACATTATACAGCCAAACCAGATTTATAATTTTTAAGCATCTTTTTTAAAAGACCTCTTGCTACGTGTATTTTGGTTTTTACCGTGCCCAGTGGAATATCAAGCTCGGCAGCAATTTCATGATATTTGTAACCTTCAAAGTAACGGCAAAAACAGAAGCGACAATCCTCTGGTAATGCATTTAATGATCTTTGTATATCTTCCATCATAAACTTTGCTGTACCATCATTTGCAGAAGCGCTTGGCGCCAATTGCACAGAAGTTAAATCTTCCTCCTGCTGGATCATTTCATTTTTACGTTTTACCTTATAATAATGATTAAGAAAGGTATTTTTTAGTATGGTAAAAAGCCAGGCCCGCACATTACTCCCCATTTCAAACTTAGCCGAAAACCTAAACGCCTTCATAAAGGTGTCCTGAACTAAATCGGCAGCATCGTCTTCATCACGCGTATACGCTAATGCACGCTCGAAAAGTGGTTGTCTGTACTGGTATATGTCACAATTGAAATTTAATGTATCCATGATTCGTTTTAGGGCTGATTGTAGCTATTCAACAAACAGCACCATCCAATGTTATTTGTAGAAATACGCGATTTTTTACGGTTTATTAAAAACATCAAAAAATTGCCCCAAAACGATCAAAAATACTAGGCTACATAACCATTTCGCATGGCAAAACCAACTAAAGATGCAGAGTTTTTTGTGCCGGTCTTACTAATTAAAGCTTCTCTTTGACTCTCTACCGTACGTCTGCTCAAATACAATTTGTCTGCTATTTCCTGATTGGTCAACCCATCAGCAATGAGTTTTAATACGTTAATTTCACGCTCAGAAAAGTTGATTTCAGTATTAATTTTTTGCGAAAGCATATTTAACTGGGTATTAAAACGCTCTAAAATGGAGATGCATAAATTAGAAGAAAGGTACCGTTTCCCCTTCATTACATGCTGTAAGCAAAATAGCAATTCATCTTCTTCAATATCCTTTGATAAGTAAGCAAAAGCTCCTGAAGTAAAGGCATTTGACGCATACTTCTCATCATCTAAAATAGACAAAACAACTACTTTTGCGACGTATCCTCGGTCCTTAATGGTATTAGCCAAGGCTATCCCGTCGAGCCTTGGCATTACAATATCTGATAAAATGATATCAGCTTTTATTCCTTTTTCCAGGAGTTCTAAAACCGCTAAACCGTCTGATACTTCTGCAACAACCTTGATGCCTTCGTGTTTTTCTATAAGTGCTTTAAGTGAGGTCCGGATAATATGGTGATCATCCGCAAGAATAATGTTAATCATAACTCAAATATAACTTACACTGCTTTAAATTTAAAAAAGGCTACTTAGGCAGCTCAATATAGAAGGTGGTTCCGGTACCAATTTTGCTCTTAAACCAAATTTTTCCCTGATGTAACTCAACAATTGCTTTGATTATGCCCATACCAAATCCTCCCGACTCTTCACCCTTCAAACCTGGCCTTAAGGTTTCAGGTAAGCGGTCAAAAAGCCCGGCCTGCAGCTCTTCTGGAATTCCGATCCCGTTATCAGTTACCGTAATTAAAACAGTGCTATCACAATCTTCGGCATGTAAAGTAATATTTCCATGATCGGCAGTAAATTTTAATGAATTTGAGATTAGGTTATTTATTACCTGCAAAAACTTCATGCTATCGAGACGCAGATAAATCTGTTCAGCAGAACTGGTGAACTTAATGTTCTTCATTTTGCCTAATTTCGACCGTTTGTAAAAGCGAACCACATCTCTAAGTTCCCAAACCAAATCTGCCCGCTCCTTGCCGATTTCTACTATAGATGATTTTAAAAACTCCCGGTTAATCATACTCCGTACCAAAAGCAGGTTACGCTCGCACATATCCTGAATAAAAGCTAGCGAATTTATCATCTGCTGATCACCTGTTTGTGCAATACCATCTTTCATAGATGAGGCAGTTAATTTCATCATGCCTAATGGTTCTTTTAAATCGTGTGCCAGTACTTCTAAGGTTATATTTTTTCGGGCGTTTATTTGTTCGATGTGAATTTTATTGTGGCGCATTACCGTGGTATCTTCTACTGTACCTACTAAATGCTCTACTTCTCCGTCAGTAACGGCAAACACAATTACTCGCAAATATTTCTCTATATCGGCGAACTGCAAACGGAATTCATATTTTTTCTCCGTACCATCTTCAAGGCATTCATTGTAACAGGATATTACATGTATCAAATCTTCAGCGTGTACCCGCTTTGTTAGTAGCTGTGGATTAGCCATAATTTCATCAAGACCGAGTTCCCAAATCTTACTTATCGGTTTATTGAGGTATGAAAAATTTTGTGCTGTATAGTCGAAAATAAAATATCCATCAACAGAACGGTCGCCTAGTCTACAAAAAAGCTCTTTATTTAATTCAACCATGATTTAGTGTTTGATAGTTTGCCAATAAATGAAGTAATTATCTCATCGGCAGCAGCCACATCACAAACACCATAGGGCGAAAAATGTTTGATATCAAAAAAATGCGTTTATCACTTCACCTATCACCATTTAATATTGATTGGATAATTGTTAGGTTTTTTAGAGATATTAACATTTTCCACACGATGTGCAAAATTATTTTGCAAATCAAAACCAACTATTGCCTAAATTGTTAAGCATAATAGAAAGATAAAAAAGTCCTGTGAGCGGGAGATCCGCGGAGGGCAGGCACACCATAGAGAAGATAAAATTCTTCTCACCAATAGCCACCCTACAGGTGGCTATTTTTTTTATGTATTGGGTTATTTTAAAATTACCTTTTTACCTGTTTTAGCTGATTTTTTCGCTGCCGCCAAAATTTTCACCACAATTAAATTATTCGATAGTGATGATAAATCATTTGCTGGATTAATTTCTCCTTTTAAAACGGCAGACAGATAACTTAAATGGTTTGAATAAATTGGTTTTAATGTCTTAGCCTGATAAATTTTATAATCACTTTTCCCATTATTCTTTAGCCTTAATGTTTTATCATTAACAGCCTGTATGTATCCATTTGTCCCAAATACTTCCATATCTTTAATGCTAAAGGGCCAGTTCCACGAGGCTTCGATAATCCCTGTAGCCGACGGGTACTCCAATAAAATTGTTGCATCGTCATCAACATTTGGATAAACATCCTTTTTAATCTGATGGGTAATTGCGGTAACCGAAATTGGAGCTTTTCCATCCATTAACCAAGTCATTAAATTAGCACCGTAACAGCCAAAATCTACCAATGCTCCTCCACCGTTCTGATTGGGATCGGTTAACCAGCTTAAAAATGCTGCACTCACTCCAATTTCTTTTGGCCCTTGATGCCCATCGTGCACAATTATTTTGCTTATGGCGCCTATGGTATTTGCTTCCTTTATGTCCTTAAAAAGTTCCTGATTACTCGGATACCAGGTAGTTTCGTAATTAGTAAGTACATGCACTTTATATGCTGTAGCCAATGCAGCCATTCTTTCTGCTTGCTTAACCGTTATAGCCAAAGGCTTTTCTACCATTACCGATATACCAAGGGGAGCAGCTACTTCTACTACAGCCAAATGCTCGCTTATAGCATTGTAAGCTAAAACAACATCAGGTTTCTTTTTTTTTAGCAAATCAGTAAGGTTATTATAAAATATGCTATCAGGAATTTTATAGCGGTTTTTAAACCTGTTAACCAGCTCAGGATTACTTTCTGCAATACCAATAATGTTAACTTCAGCCTTTTGGTAGCTGTTCATGATGAGATAAACGTGATCGTGAGTTAGCCCTGCTATTGCCACGTTTAATTTTTGCTGTGCTTTAACCGAAAGGCAAGAAAGTAAAAAGCAAATAATAAGGCCAGTGGCACTTAAAAAATATTTAATATGGCTGTTAATGATCATAATCTTATTCTTCTAAATTAATGGTGACCAAATTAGAAATTTAGAAAAATATAAACGCCAACACCCAAAAACATTACAAAGTTTAGGATAGGGAGATGAGAAACAATTGTTAACTTAATTTATGAGAGATAAATGAAAAAAATCGAACGGGATGATTTAATAACTCATATTAAGTTGTGCAATTGTACTGTATTTGGTTAGTATTGTGTATTATTGATATAAAAATGTTTCAGATCTTTTATTTCTAAGTGGAAATTCCTTATTAACTGGATCAAGCTCTTGTGGCTCTTCTGTAATTAATAGGTCGTTATATTTTTCTAGCAGATGAATGTATTTATTCATCCAGAAATATACAGAATTATTATCCGAACCTATTTGTTTACCAGGATCTGCAGTTTGATTGATAGATTCGGGCTTGTACTTGGGGAAAGCTTCTGGAAATGCCGAAGAAAGATCCTGACCTAATAACTTGCCTACCTGCCAAATTACTTCATGCCCAATTCTGTCTTGACCAAACCAGTTGTAAATTGTTCTGCGGCTCACATTCAGCTTCCTAGAAAGCTCGCTGATGCCCATGCGATCTCTGCGCACTAAGCGCTCAAGAATTTCTCCTTGTTTTAAATTTTGTGTTGTCATTGAGATAATTAATTTTAAAAAAAAATGAAAAAAATAATTAAATCAGCTATCGGGACGATTGACAATTCAAATGTAAGAATAAGTGTAAAAGGTTGTATAAAAGGTGTTGATTTTTTGACATATATCAAACTACATTAGCAAAATACTGTGAAATACCTCAAAAATGGATCTTTTTTAACCATACTTTTTTCAAGAAATGGCGTATTACTTTAAATACAATCATCGCAAAAATTGAAATTATTTGGTTAAACACTTATATTCATAACAAAAAAAGTATGGCACAGAATAAAACCACAGAAAATGATTTAAGCGTTCCAGATTTTTTAAATACTGTTCCTGACGAAAATAAAAGAGCCGATTGTTTTAACCTATCGGATATTATAAGTCAAGTAACTGGTTTTAAAGCTAAAATGTGGGGCAATGCCATTGTTGGTTTTGGAAGTTACCACTACAAATATGAAAGCGGCCGTGAAGGTGATGCACCATTAGCTGGCTTTTCGCCAAGAAAAGATGCCATAGTTTTATATCTATCTGCTCGATTTAAAGATCGGGAAGAATTGCTTTCCAAATTCGGTAAACATAAAACATCCAAAGCTTGTATATACATAAAAAAAATGAGCGATATCCATATCGAAGTTTTAAAAGAAATGATTATCAATTCTGTAGCCAGTACAAGGAGCTTGTGTCCTTAGTCTCAATTTATTTCGCCACGGGAACACAGAAGGCACCGAATTAATTGACTCAACTGTCATCCTGAGAGGTCAGTTTTTAAACTGAAAAACATTGGAGTTGCAATGACAGGTTTTAGCGGTTTGGAATTGCAATAGTCTACTAGAGATTTTTTGTTGTCATATTATTATTTTTATTGAGAAGCATTACTTTAGATTTTTTTCTTTTTTAAGCTGCGATTTTAGGGTTTATTGAGCTGTTTGCAAACTCTAATGGCGATAAGTACCCCAAAAAAGAGTGTCTTCTTTTTCTATTATACCATACCTCTATATATTCAAAAATGGCTAAACTGGCCTTCGATCTTGTTTTATATATCTGCTGGTATATCATTTCTGTTTTTATAGTTTTAAAGAAACTCTCTGCAACTGCGTTATCCCAACAGT
>NZ_SJSO01000035.1 GCF_004331735.1 Pedobacter psychrodurus | reverse complement strand
TTACGTCGCTTCACTTTCAAAAAACAAGGCTTGCCACGTAAGGGAAAGTCTCGAACGGTAATTTCATCGAAAAAGCCTTTAGAAATCAATTTCTCACCTGAATACTCCTCAGGGTGAATGTTTTTTTCTAAAAGATAAATATGATAAGAGCCTTCAGAAAGTTCAAACTTATCAAGTTCAAAGTATTCGGTTAAGCCTTCAGGAAGTATAAAAGATAGTATCGAGGTGTCCAAAATAATAATGTTGAACAAAATTAAATAAAATTCTCAAATCCCCAACTTTTTTGCTTGATCCCTAGTAACACCATTTTTCTTAAAAATTCAAATATTCACGATAAAATTTCAAAAAATGGAAAATCAAAATGCATCTCGGATTTAAATTCGTGGTGCTTTTTTGCCTTATAATTTTAATGACTTTGCTATACAGGTAAAGCAGTTTCTCGTTTTGCCTGCGTAATTACAAGCGAGCTATTAAGCGTGCCTATATTATCCAAACGACCAAATTTATTAGTTAGAAAATCGTTATAAGCGATCATATTTCTTGCAACAACCTTTAGCATAAAATCAAAGCCTCCTGTAGTATGGTAACATTCCAGTACTTCATCAAGTTTGCTTACCTCCTGCTGAAATAACTTGAAGGTATTAACTGAATGATTGGTGAGCTGAACCTGCAAATAGGATATCATACAGTTCTCGAATTTATTTGGATCGATTAATGCCACAACCGAAGAAATAAATCCTAAACGTTCTAAGCGTTTTACACGTTCCTGAATAGGAGATTTTGAAAGATGAAGCATAGCAGCCAGTTCCTTATAGGTTAGCCGTGCATCCTTTTGTAATAGTGTTAAAATATCTCTGTCTGTTTGGTCAGGAGTGTATAATTCCATTATAGTGGTTAGTCTATTTATTTATTTTCTAGGCTTAGTTTATAATGAATAGCCAAATATATAAATACTCTCTGTTAAACACTTATATGAAACAAAAAAAAGAACAAAATTTTGTAAAAAAGTATAATTAAAACTACAAACAGAATTAAATTCCGCAAAAACCTATTCAACAGGACATTTTCCGTATTTACCAACCGCCTTCGTTTTAATTGTCAATGCGACAGATATTTGTTTAACGAATGAAACAACTGCTAGTAGCAGTGCGTTGATTTAGTTTAGTTAATGATACCAAGAGCGCCAGCGCGATGCTGGCGCTTTTGCTTTTTAAAAATCAGACCATTATCCAGTGTAAACTTGCGATCCCCCCTACCAAATCATCTTTAAGAGCAGCCGGTCTTCTATTTCCATCTCAATACAAGAGGACAAAAATTAATCTTGCTGAAAATCTGCGCCATTTTTTTGGAATATTGAATTTTTAATACTTACTTTGAAATACAAAGCACTTTACAAAACAAAAATTAAAACTATTTCTTTTCTATATAAACTTTGAAATACAAAGCACTTTTTAAAAAACAATTCTATGAATCAACTGAATAAATTACGCTTGCAGGATCCACTATACTTTAGCGGATTAATTATGGTAGCCATTTCTGCAATCATTTTTGGACTAACGATCAATATCGAACTGGAAAATAGTACTGGTATATTTTTGGTTAACTACGCCCTTTCTGCAGTTTATCAAATATGTTTACTTGTACATCTTTTTTCGAATTATAAATGGCATTGGGTAGAAGGGAAATTACATCATACCGTTTTATTGCTCATTCTTTTATTTATTAGTGCATTTAGTTTAAACCGCGAAATGAATGTATTTGATAGCTCGGTAACATGGTGTTCAATATGGATTGTTTTGTCGATTGCTGCGCTAATCCTTGCCTCGAACTTAAAATTGATCCTTTCACAAAAGATCAGGTATATCCTCTTCTTTTTTGTTGGATTAGCGTTAATACTCTTCATTTATTATTCAGTATATCTATTTCCACTTTACTTCATTAGTTTGATTGGTTTAGTGGCCTTAGGTATCTCCATTCACACTTATGTCCCTTTATTTCTAACCATCATTACCATTACCCTTATCATAAAGGCAGTACGCATAGATAGAAAATTGTGGTATCCCATCGCTGCAGGTTGCCTATTACCCCTCATGGCTGTAACACTTTTCTCGTTGAAGTGGCAACAAACCAATGAAAAAATAAATTCATTAATCAATAGAAATACTTTGAATGATTCGAAATTACCGGCATGGGTTGAAGTGAGCCAGCAGCTTGAGCCAACTTTTGTTACCGAGCGTTTATTAAAAGCCGGACTCGTGTATCACGAAGTGGATATAGACAATATTTTTTGGGGAAGAATGCCTAACATATCATTTGATGAGAAAAAACAACATGACCCATTGGTGGTGATTTCTACACTTTTGTTTAAAAAACCGAACCTCGATGAAAAAGAAAGAATTAATATTTTAAAATCATTATACCGGGCCAGACATCAGGCGCAAGAGCGTTTATGGGCGGGCGACCACCTCGAAACCATAAGTATGATAAATAACATTAAATTATTTCCGGCTTATCGAATGGCTTATACCGAAAAAACAGTAATCATTAAAAATAATGCCAAGTTCTCATGGAGCAGTCAGGAAGCCATTTACACTTTTCACCTTACAGAGGGTTCGGTAGTTTCTTCATTATCGTTATGGATAGCGGGAAAAGAAGAAAAATCGAGATTGACCACAAAAGCTAAAGCAGATTCTGCTTATAATACTATTGTTGGTATAGAAGTACGTGATCCTTCTGTAGTTCATTGGCAAGAAGGCAATACCATTACGGTAAGGATATTTCCCTGCACACCCAAAGAAAACCGCAAGTTTAAGATTGGTATAACCAGTCCGTTGCATAAAAAAGGCAAACGATTGGTCTATCAACCGATATTTTTTGATGGTCCAATTGCCAACAATATTTTAGAAACTACACAACTCACTTATTCAGGTAGCATAACAGGATTACAGCTACCCAAAACATTTAAAGAAACTGGGCCTAATGTTTATTTAGCCGAAGAAAAACAACAATTGAATGCAACTATTTCATGTTTGGCACCTCCATTATCAACGGCAGCATTTTCTTTTGCGGGTAACAGTTATCAACTAACCAATTACAATAAAAAATATAATTCATTTAACGCAGACCGCATATACCTGGATATTAACCGCAGTTGGAGTAAAACAGAATTCGATTCGGTTTGCAAAATAGCAAAAGAAAAACCTGTTTATGTTTTCGACCATGCCTTGATCAAACTTACTCCACAGAATCGCGAGGAGCTTTTTAGTAAACTGTCTGGCTATACTTTTAGTTTATTTCCTGTCCAAGAAATTAGTGCTCCCGAAAAATCATTATTGGTATCGAAAGGTAATGTACAAACGCCTAACTTAAACGATCTGGGAGATAGCAATTTTGCTAAAGAGCTGGTAAATTATTTAAAAATTCCAAAACAGATTCATTTTTTTAATCTAGGATTGTTAGAAAGTCCATATCTAAAGGCATTAAAAGAACTTCGGGTATTTAATTATACAACTGGGGGTATAGCAGATATGGAAAAGTTAATGGCTAATCATTTATTTCTTCAGAATCAAGAAAATGATAAAACTGTTGTAATAGAAGATGCAGCCTTAATGATAAAAAAAGTAAATAACGTGCAGACTCAAAATGCCCCAGACCATTTGTTGCGCTTATTTGCCTATAATGATATCATGAAAAAAGTAAGCCCAGATTTTTTCTCTAAAAATTATATCCAGCCCGACTTAGTTGCAGAGGCTGAGCAAGCTTTCATTGTATCACCCGTATCGAGCCTAATTGTACTCGAAACACAAAAAGATTATGATCGTTTTGATATTGAGGAGAATAAAAACAGCTTAAAAAATGCTTCAATGAAATCATCGGGTGCTGTACCAGAGCCGCATGAATGGGCACTCTTTGCCTTGTGCATGGGCATCGTATCTTACATGTTGTTTAAAAGGAAAGATATAAAGACTATAATATGCTAGCTATCAATCTAAAAAAACCAGCCTTTCCCTTTAAGTTTGCCGGAATAAGTTTTGTGTACCTTATTATACTTTTATGGTTTTTACCTGGTTTTTTAAACTGGGGGGTAAATTTATATGCAGGACTGTTACTTGCTCCATTTATCTGCAACCTTAAACCGGGTCAATTCTCTTTAAGGTATTTAATTCCTACTGTTACAGCAATTGTTCTAGCCATTTTTATACCAGTTAAAACCCTGTTTTTTATTGCATTATTATTTGCTGCATTATTATTTATAGAAAATAGTCTGGGGAAATTAAGCGAGGCCTTTTTATTTTTACTTTTTCTCCTTTCTCCAGTATTTAAATATCTTATCGCCACCATTGATTTCCCCATCCGGTTATGGCTTACAGCCAAAGTAACTGAACTTCTTAATTCAATGGGTACACATGCTGTAGCATTTGGCAACATCATTGAGTTGGAAAAACACAGCTTTGCAGTAGATCCGGCCTGTGCAGGGTTAAACATGCTCGTTATTTCGCTTATCATCTCTTTGTTCTTATTGGTATATAATCAAAAACGAATTAATAAACAACCACCCTTTATACTGGTTGGAGGATTGTTTTTGCTAACTATTGGATTAAATATTTGCAGCAATTTTTTCAGGATCTTATTATTGGTTCTTTTCAAAATCATGCCTGATACAGTTTTTCATGATGCAATCGGACTAATCTGCTTATCTATTTATGTTATTGTTCCATTAATATTTGTTTCGAAAGTTTTGATTATACATTTTTCGACTTTCAAAAAACAGAATCCTAATCAAAACAGGCCGGCAAACTATAATGTTAGACTTCCCTTATTACATATCACCATATTAGCCTTGCTTATTTTTATAGCGCTAAACATGGTAAAGGCTGACCATTTAACGCCCATCAATAATCAAATTCAGTTATCGGGTTTTAAGAAGAAATTATTGGAAACCGGGATATCCAAGTTCGAAAATAATGAAGCCCTTATTTATATTAAACCTGCGCCGTTTTATGTTCCTGGGCATGACCCTAAGCTATGTTGGACAGGCAGTGGTTATGATTTTAATAATATTAAAAAAGAAAAAATAGCCAATACCGAAATATACACCGCCATCCTTAGTAAAGGTGCTGATCGGATTTATGCCGCTTGGTGGTTCGACAATGGAACGATAAAAAGTATTAATCAACTATCCTGGAGATGGAGCGGAGCAATGGGTTCGCAGCTTTTTTATCTGGTGAATGTAAATGCGAACAACCGTAAAAATCTCCATCATCAAGTAGCACAATTACTTGCAAACCATCACTACCTAACAGATCATGAATAGCGAAGAACAAAAATTAAGGCTACATTCAAAGATATACGTCTTTACAATCATTATAGGACTGGCAATAAGCGGATTAACAGCATTCCCATTAGAAACAGAAATCGCTTATCTGGTTAAACACAATGAAATTTTACCAATTAACCTTCAAATCTGGCTTGGAGCGGTTTATCAGGCCATTAAAAATACCAATCTGCATTATCCATTTTTAAGTTATGGTACCGATTGGCTGGCTTTTACCCATATCATGTTGGCGATACTTTTTATCGGCCCATTAAAAGATCCTGTAAAAAACAAATGGATAATCAACTTTGGCATGCTCTGCTGTATAGCAATTATTCCATTAGCATTAATTGCCGGGAACATCCGCCAAATTCCAGTATTTTGGCAACTGATAGACTGTTCTTTTGGCATCATCGGAATTATCCCGTTAATACTATGCCGTATCAACATCAAAAAAATTGAAATATTAGAAGAGCATTACGGATTATGGACTTTGTAGATAAACATTCTATCGTTAGGAAAATGTGGGGTAATACAGATATTGTTCTTTTTATTTTTGCTGGCGCTGCAGCAGAATTTAGCCTGAATAAAGCTGTTGATTGGTTGTATTTTACGGGCAAACTGCCTAAAGATCCGTTAGGAAGATTGTTTTCTACTGTTGCCTATGCTCAAAAAATCGTATTTTCTTCTTTAACTGAAGCAAACGCTGCAATAGATCAGATTACCATGATCCATCAGCATGTTGAAGCTGGAAGAAATGCTAAAATTCCCGATTGGGCCTATAGAGATGTACTATTTATGCTGATTAGCTATTCCATCAGCGCTTTCGAAGTATTGGAAAGAAAACTCACTTTAACAGAAAAAGAAGAAATATTTACTACTTTCTATAAAGTTGGACAACGTATGGAAATAAATGGGCTTCCTGCTAATTTTGCGGCATGGCAAATTATGCATGAGCAACAGTTACAGGAAAATTTAATTTATAGCTGCTTTTCTCGTGATCTTTTTGACCAGTACAAAAAACACCTGGGTTTTCTGAGGTATTCATTAATGCTAAAAATACAAGCACTGATTGTTCCAATTAAAGTGAATGAATTGCTTAAACTGGGAAAAGGAAAACCAATTAAACTAGTGCTTACTTTATACAAAATAAGCAAGAAACTTAAGGTGAACAAACCATTAAGAAACTTGATTCTCCCTGCAGCGTACAAGGCACAGATTTTGAGTCTCGAAGCTTTTTAAAAGCAATAAAGCAGACGATCTAGTTAGATTGTCTGCTTATTATATTTTTCTATTTCCAATCAAATGGCAAATACCAATTGGCCGGATCCATTAATTTTTGCCTGGTAAGGCTTGCATTAGGATTGCCTGCTTTTAACAGCTTTTGATAAATGCGATCTGCTAAAAAGGCCGGATTGTTCTGTCTGCGGGCAATACGGACCAAATCTGGCCAACGGTTACCTTCAAAAGCAAGCTCCATTGCGGCCTCATCAATTAACTTGCCTTCTAAGCCAATCATATCCGTCTGATAACTTACATCGGTAGCAGTTACTACTGCCCTACCTCTAATGCCACAATTACGGTACCAGGTACCCGAAACATCGTTATTTTTTCTGGCATCGAAATAATAAGGTGAAGTTTGCGGATAAGGCGTAATCATGGTGTTTAACTCCGCCACCGTAACAGGTGCCTGTGCGCCAGCTGTGAATGTACCTACATAATAAGTATTTCTGATACCTGTGTTTAGTAATGCCCAGCCTAATTTGGTCTGTCCATCTCTATTGGCTGCTTCAGAAAAACGAAGGTGTAATAAAGGTGCCCTGTAAATGCCCCATTTACCACCATTATCTGTTAGTTTGGTAATTTCATCGCCCATAGCAGAAGTATTGAACGATAATTTGCTTCTTGGATCGAAGGGAACACCACCATAGGTAATCTGGCTGTTCCAAAGATCTTTTATGGCTTGTGATGGCTTAATCTGATAACTTTTTAGCGGCGAACATAAATCAATCATTGGATTTACAGGCTTAAATGCAGTATTGTAAGGCATAGCCCAAAACCACTCTGAACTCCACGCACTTGATGTTGTTGGCAAGCCAAAAATAGCTCTCCAGCCTGCATCTACACTATTGATTAAACTAGTAGGATCTTGTCCGCTTCTGCTAAATAACACGGCTAAATTAGCATAGGCAGGATCTCCGGAGTTATTGATCTTATAAAAATTAAACCTAAAGTTATCATTTCCGTTATTGTTTTCGGCATTCATCAGTTTGGCATAATTTTCTGCCGCTTTAATGTAATTTCCTTTCCACAAATAAAGATCACCTAACAGAAAGGCTTTTGAAGCAAATAACTTTTGGGTACTATTAGCATCAATGGTAACCAGCAAGGATGTTCCTGTTGGATAAGCATAAGCTTCCTTATATGGCAGGCTTTCGTTAAAGGCAATTAATTTATCCAATAGCTGATCAAATGATGTTTTTGGGTAATTGGCCAGATTTTTTAAATCATCTACCGTTTCGATCGCATCGGTAATGTAAGGTATGCTGCCATATTGAATGCCTAAATGCAGGT
The DNA here is from genome assembly GCF_004331735.1 of Pedobacter psychrodurus. Classification (GTDB taxonomy): domain Bacteria; phylum Bacteroidota; class Bacteroidia; order Sphingobacteriales; family Sphingobacteriaceae; genus Pedobacter; species Pedobacter psychrodurus. The sequence goes on along the minus strand of NZ_SJSO01000035.1, from coordinate 32,383 downwards.
AAATCCAACTCCTTAATGTGGCAATATCTGAGTAGCGTTTATTGTAGTCATCAACACTCATCCTGCGATCATCGACCATCATTTTAAAGTTTTTGAGCACATCGTTACAATTCACAATCACCTGATAATATGGTCTTGGATCTACATATTGATTGTTTTTTGTTTCAGTATGTGATGACAGTTCCTGCAAGTCGGTACTTGATTTGGAGGTAACATCCATTAAATCCCCACGCAATTCGTTTTGAAGGATGTACAGCTTTTCCAGTCCCAGAAATTGGCCGTAAATACCAATAACTGCAGCATCTGCATCAGATACTGTTTTAAAAGCATTTATACTGTCCAATTTATCCTCGGTTGGTACATCAAGCATTTTTTTGCAAGACCACGAACCTGCCGATAGAATACCCAATAGCAAAAGGGATGCAATTTTTTTATTTAAGTTCATTTTCATGAGTATATCTTTCTTAATTATAATCCAACTCTAACGCCTAGTTGAAACGACCTGAACTGTGGTTCGAGTGTGGTATCTACGCCTTGACTAAACAAACTTCCGGAGTTGCTAAATTCTGGATCATAGCCTAAATAATTGGTTACGGTAAACAAGTTATTAGCAGTGGCATAAATTTTTGCGTACTTAATGGCTTTCAATTTTAAGGGTACATTATAGGTTACATTAACGGTTCTCAAACGTAAATAAGAACCATCTTCTATCCAGCGGTCAGAAAAACGGGCATTCCCCACCGGATCGCCATAAGTAGCTTTGGGTATTGATGTAACTTGTCCATCACCCTTCCACCTGTTATTGATATTTGGTGTTTGATTGTAATAAGTACTTCCTGATTCTAACTGGGCCCTGGTATAATTGTAAACATCGTTACCACTAACAAAAGTGATCAAGGCATCTAAGCTCCAGTTTTTGTAAGTGAAGGTGTTGTTAAAACTTCCAAACAAACCTGGGTTTGGGTCACCAATAACGGTGCGATCGGCATCGTCAATTATTTTATCGCCATTACTATCGGCAAACCTTACATCGCCACCTGTAAATGGCACCAATGCTCCCGAACTGTTGCGGCTGGATAAACCTGAGGCAGTAGCCTCTGCATTGGTCGCATAAACCCCATTGGTTTTATAACCATAAAACTGATTGGCCGACTGACCAACCTGACTGATATAAGCACCACCTGCATAACTGGTTACAACCGAATTCCCATCAGGTAAACTGGTAATTTTATTGGTCGATGTACCGATGGTTAAGCCCGCATCCCATTTTAATTTTTCATTTAAAATCCGACCGTTTAGGGCTAAATCTAAGCCATTTGTCTGCATGCCACCATTATTATTAATAAAAGAAGCAGTACCCGAAATTGCATTCAACAATTGATAGCTTAACATATTTTTAGTGCTGTTTCTCCAATAATCTAAACTGATGCTTAGGCGCTCGCTAAAAAAGGAACCATCTATACCCGTATTAAACTTCCGTACGGTTTCCCATTGTAGATTCGGGTTAGCAAAATTGCCTGTTACAATCCCCCTAATGCCCAACACATTTTGAGAGGTATAATATTTTCTCGCTGTATAATTTCCCACATCATCATTTCCAACTAAACCATAGCTCATTCTTAATTTTAAAAGGTCAACACGATGTAAATTGCGCATAAATTTCTCCGAAGAGATTACCCAGGCAGCACCAATGGCGGGTAAAACAGCATAACGGCTTCCATTAATCCTCAAGCCATCGTCGAAATTTAAGAAACCCTGATCAGCCTTTGCACCAAAGCGCGAGGAACCATCAACAGCCATTGAAAAATTAGCCAGGTATTTATCGGCGTAACTATAATTGGCAGACAGATAATTGTTCAGCGTACGCCATTTCCCAATATCACCCCCAAATGTTCTAAAAGCGGCATTACTGTTCCCAATGCTAATCAACTCATCTGTTGCGGAGTTAAAACCTAAAGCATAATCCTGCTCACTTTCGCTCTGCGAATAACGAGTACCTATAATTGCATGGAGTTTGCTGTATAAGCCGAAGGATTGATCGTAAGTAAAACGAAGATCGTTAAACACGTTAAAAAACCTTCCTACCTGTGTACCTAAACGGCTATCGCCTACATAATTGGAAAGCGTATCGTTGGTTACCCCTTTTCTTGGAATAAACAGTGTTTCCTGCGTTTTATCGTAAGTTACCCCACTTAGGTTAGATAATTTAAAGTTTTTATTGAAAGTAAAATCGAAATTGATGTTACCATAAAATCGATAAGCCTTTTTTAAATTTTGCCCTTTCTCAATTAAAGCTCTTGGATTACTCACTTGTAAGGTATCGTAATCTGCTAAATTTGGAGAAACTGCTCCAGCCGAATTTATTTCATTCCTGGCCATAAAAGGCGATTTAACCAAAGCTAAAAACAGCGGATTGGTTACCGGAGCAATTCCCTGGTCTTTTAAACGCTGCTCGGTATAGGTAAATGATAAACTGGTGCTTCCCTGCAATTTTTTAGTCAGGTTTAAATCGCTATTAAACCGTGTGCTGTATTTTAAATTATCGGTACTATCAATCACGCCCCTATCTCTGGCGTAAGCAGCAGAAAGCGCATACTTGGCAATATTATCACCGCCGGTTACCTTTAAAAAATAATTCTGATCGAAACTGCTTTTTAATACCTCATTCTGCCAATTGGTTTCGTTATGGTATTTAAAATAATCGGGATTCGTTGGACTATCGTTCATATATGGCTTTGCGGCAATAGCGCTATTGCTCAATCCCTGACTTTTTAAGATATCAGCAAGGTATAACCTATGATCAGCAGCACCCATTACAGGCAAGTTTTTAGGTTTGAAATTGAAACCTGCATAACCAGAAAAATCGATATTTGTAGCCAGATCGTGTGCACGGTTAGTGGTAATTAACACCACTCCATTTGCCGCTTTTACACCATAAGCTGCTGCCGAAGCCGCATCTTTGATAATACTGATGTTTTCAATATCTCGAACATCGATAAATTGAAGTGGGTTGTTAACGTGACCTTTAATTAGCGAAGTACCATAATTATTGGAATCGAAAATCATTCCATCAACTACATACAAAGGCTGATTTGTAGCATACAGCGAGTTAAACCCTCTAATGAGTACATCGGCACCTACCCCAGGTGTTCCTGAGCGCCTGGTAACTTTAACCCCTGCTGCCCTGCCTTGGATATAACTCATTACACTTTCAGAATTACTAGCCCAGTTACCTTGCAAACTCACATTACTGATGGCAGGTATTGCCCGTGCCTGAGAAACCGTACCGATTGGTGTAACTACCTCGTTATATACAGAGGTAAATGACAAAGGGTAAAGTTTGGTTCTAATTTCTTTGTCTTTGTAAACGGGTAGCACCTTAGTTTGGAAACCGTTACCCGAAATAATAATGCTGGCCTTATAATCGGGTACGACTACCGTAAACCTCCCTTTTTCGTCGGTAATAGCGGCGTTAAAACCAGTAACGGTGATATTAATCCCCACTAAAGGCTTATTGGTATTCCCATCGAGCACAACTCCCCTTATTTTTTCGCCCTTAACTGCACGGGCCTTTACTTTTACGGTAGTGGTATCTGTTTCGGTTTTCATCGAATCTACTTCCTGTGCCTGTGCAGCTAAGCTAAACACCAGTAAGCAAATCAATATACCCCAAACTTTTTTTATCGTTGTAAAATTATACATAGTATTTTTTTTGAAAGCAAGATTCATAATTAAGGTAAAACTGGTTCAAAGCGGAGATAATCCAGTATGAGTGTACTTACATTTACATTCGTACTGTTTGCAGCGGTTAACCTCACCTGAAAATTACCAAATGCTGTAGGCGTATATTCTCCTAAATAAGCTTCGTTATAGGTTAAGGGGCTTACCAGGTGTGTAGAAAACAAAGTATAACTTATAGTAGTAGGGTTAAAAAAGAAATAACGTTGCGTAAATGCCGCCACTTGCGGATCGCCAGGTAAACCAGAAATGGCTCTTGCGTAAACTTTATATTTTACCACCGGTAAATTGGCTTTGGTATAGAACACACCAAATTCGGCATACCTATGGTCGTAAACCTCAATATCGTTAAAGGTTTTTCCTAAATTATCGAGTTTTGTGCGGTATAAAAGCGTACGTGCAGCACTAATGGCTTGTGGTTTTTCACCCTCTATTTTAAATTCGGGTATTTTATCCTTTAAACGGAAAGGCAGCGCATTTACCACATGCACCATCCCGTTACTGGCACGATACGAACGGATAATATTGGCCTTATTGATCGGTACTTTTACTCCTTGTAAAGAAATAAGTGTATCTGGCAACTTTTCAATTGCATAAACACCTTTTATGGTTAAATCTTTAACCAGAAAGTAGGAAGCATTCAAATTCGGATTTATACTTGGATAATAGGTTGAAAGTTTTGATGATTCGGCTGTAAAGGCGGCATCCTGTAGTATAAAATAAGTGTATTGCTGACTTTCGTCTCTCAGATCGGCTACATTTACCCAGTAAGTATTCCTGGATATCATGGGCGGATTAGGGGCAAAAATTGGATTCCCCAATGAATTATAACCAATAACCGTAGCGTTTGCAGTATCGATAACGGTAATCGACAGATTATTAATATAGTTCTTTTGCAAAGCACCATCAGTGCTGCTGAGCATATAATCCCAAATATTCTGTTTGGTTGGAACAGCCTGATCTACGGTGTACAATACCCCATTTTTCACAAACTGGCCCGCACCAGAAACAGTGCCTTCTTCGAATTTAGTGCTGGTAAAAACGCCAAACTTATTATTAAGCAATTTCAACCTTATGGTATCTCCTTCTTTGTTTAATGGATAAGTAGATAGCGCAATATGGTTGGCCACAAAATCTTTCAATTTTGCGGGATCAGAAACAATTGCAGCATCTAAATTGGCTAAAGCCTGATTGGTTGGTGCCCAAACCGTATAGTTTTGCGCACCCGCAAGCACCTTATCATATCCTGTGGTTTTAACATAACCATTAAAAATGCTTACGTTGGCCTGAGCATCGAGCTTTTGAGAAAGATCTAAACTGTTATCTACATTGGTAAGCTCGTTATGCAGTTCCAGGTTATCTTTACAGGAATATAAAACTGTACTGATACTGAGCAAAGCAATGTATATTATATATTTTCTAGTCATTGTTTATGTTATTAGTTCTATGGCTCAATTAGTTATGGGCGTTTATAAATCAGGCCCGATGGACTAAATCTTGGATAGTTCTGATCATCATCAATTGGAATAAAATGAATCATATCCATATTCATAATTCCGGTTCCATTACCACGCAGTGTAGTAAACCTAACCCAGTGTTTATCAGTTGTTTTAATATCGACCACACCAGCCAATTTTCCGACCATAACCGACCATAAATTATTCTGTGAGATGGGTTGTAAACCATTAACACCATTACTTACTTCGGCAGTTGTAGCCATATAGCGTTTAAAGCCGTTTGTTAACATTAATCCATCTGCAGATGGCAAAGCGGCATTGGCAGTAGGCACACCGGAACTGCCTAATGTTTGCGCAAAATCGACCAGGTTTGGCAGCAATTGCTCTTGTGTTGTGCCCACATCAACCCCAACTTGTGTAAGTGGTCCGGAGCCGTTGTAGGTATGACAGATCCATACTTTGTATTTACCTTTTACCAGCATAGGGGTTCTGATTTCCATCCAGATAGAACGTGCAGTATTACTGGTGGTCGGGTTAAATTGAATTACATCTCTATTGGCGTAACTCCGCCCATCTGATGCGCCGATTGGCGTTGACGACACGGCATAAACAGGACCAATTGTACCTGCTCTGTAAGCATCGAGCCTGATGCCTGCTGTAATTAACTTTCCATTTTGTAAAAGCTGAATGGTTTGTCCAGGTGCCCGCCAGGCAGCCAATAATTTTAATTCTGGCTGATCGCCTATGTCGAAGAAAACACCCGTAGGTACGCGTGGCTTAATTTTGTAAAAACCTTTCGATTCGTGTAAAACCCCATTCGAAGTAGTCACATTACTAAAAGTTCTGTTTACTTCTACACCAGGTTCTACCACACCATTAAACTCATCATCATTTAATAAAATTTTCGTTCCAACTAATTTTGTGGTTATAATTTCACTCGGTACCAATGTGGCCAATGAAGGTGAAGAAACAATATCAGGTGTATAACTTGCTCCGGTTGAAATATGGTAAGCTACATACATCCACAAACTATCGGCATGGCTTTTCGGATTACCCGTTTTTGAAAGTTTGGCTTTTAAAGCGGCATAATTGTTAAAACCCGCAGCTTGCAATGCCGAATCGGATTCGAGAATTACCGTCTGGAAACGACGTGTAGTATCAGGAATTACAGATTGTACATAGTTTAACGAATCGTAAAAACCGGTTTCTTTTAAGGCCTGGGTAAAAATACTATACCTGTTATTGCTTTCTATAGTAGAAGCCAGTGTTTTAATTGAAGGGATTAACACATGATCGATAATATGGATAATTCCATTCCCAACCCGAACATTCGACTGGGTAATCAGTGCCTGTTTATTGATGATAAAACTACTTACGCCATCTTTAAAGGTAACGCCTGTTTGCAGATACTGACCATATAGGGTAATCTGGGTTAATTTACCGTCGGTAAATTTGCCCGTGGCAACGGTATCTGGCAAAACGTGGAAACGAACAACATCTTTCAGTTCTGCAGCTGATAATTGATCGACTGCTGTTTTATTTAAACTTTTTAACCAATCGTTAACTGCATTATTATCGGGGGTAAACATGGTATATTTACCATATGCAGCCAAATATCCTTTTGTGCCCGATCTTTCTAAGATTTGGGTAAACAAAGAAAATTTATCAGGATTTTTCTCCAAAAATCCGGTAATGTTTACATCATCAGTGGTACTTATTGTTAAACTTTCTCTTTTACAGGCATTAATCACGAAGATTATAAATGCGCAGAGTATAACCAAATAGGTAATTTTGCGGGTGTCTAATTTCACTTTCATATCACTTATTCTATTTAGTGTAAAATGGATTTTGTACAAGATTAGGATCTGTAAATAACTCACTTTGATAAATCGGCAAGTAGTGGCTATTGGGATCTCTAAATTTGGTAATGGCCGATTGTTGAAGCGTAGGCGATACTGTTTTAGCAGCAATATCTAACAGAATATCAATGCGGCTATAGTTATTGCGTTTAGCATGGCGTAAAAGATCAAACCATCTTTTACCTTCAAAAGCAAATTCTCTGGCACGTTCGGCCAAAATATAATCGCACAAAGCTTCGGGTTCTGAAGGATCTACAGTAGCTTTTGTGGCATTAACAGCATTACGTCTTAATCTCAGTTCATCAACCAATGCCAAAGCTTCTACACCACCTCCAGTTAAAGCCAAAGCTTCTGCTTTAATCATCATGATATCGGAATAACGATAGGCTTGCCATTTTACGTAAGATGGATTTTCTGTACCATATTTTTGAATGGTAAAAGCCGAATTATAATAAGAGCCAGGTCTGATATCATAGTTATTATCCGGATCAACATCATCTGGAATAAAGATTTCGGTACTCAAAAACGGAGATCCGATAAAACGTCGTCGGGTGTTTACCAATAAATTAAAAAATGGGTTTTCTATCGCCTGGTCAAATTCAAATATGGTTTCGATGGATGAACCTCGGAAAAATACGTTATTGTACCAGCCAGAACCTGCACCAACCAGGGCAAATCTTTGCGAGCTGATGATTTTATTACACTCGGTAATACAGTTCGGATAATCTTCCATCCACAGGTACACATCGGCTAACAAAGCATTTACGGTAAATTTGGTTACCCTACCCTTATCTAACCTTGTGCCACCATAAGTGGTAACTGCTCCTTGTTCTGCTTTTTTTAAGTCGGCAACAATTTGTTTTAAAATATCGGCCTGATTAGTTTTTGGCAGATCCTGTAAATCGGTATCTTTTACTGTGGCGGTTAATTTTAATGGTACATCTCTAAATGTACGCAACAGGTAAAAATACATTAAGCTTCTTAGGGTAAGTGCTTCTGCCACGTAACCGTTCAATGCTGCATCGGTAAAAGTGGGATCGGTAGCTTTAACGCCAGGAGCAAAATCGAGTACGGTATTGCAATAGTTAATGGTACGGTAAAATGCCGCCCATTTCGCCGTTGTATTATCCTGGGTAATATTTACATTGATAATATCGGTTTCTTCTGTTGTAATACTAGGGCCAGCTGCAATCATATCGGCCCTAAGCTCACCATACATAAACATGTACTCCAATAAAGATTTATCACCAATACCTGGAGGAGGCGCCAACAAAGAAGTATAACAACCAGAAACTGCAGCTAAAACATCTTCTTTGGTTTTCCAGAATTCCTGTCTGGTAATCCCATCTCTAGGTTGAAGATCGAGCCATTTGTTACAAGAGCTGCTCATCACCAGCATCAATAATAAACAAGTGCTATATAAAATATTTTTCATCAGTTTTAAATTAAAAGTTAGCAGTTAAACCGAAAGTGATTGTCTTAATTGGCGGTGTGGTCGAATTATCGATCACCGTGTTAGACCCATTTAACTTAATTGGCACCTCAGGGTCCTGACCTGTATATTTGGTAAATGTTAAAATATTCTGAACGGTAAGATTGGTGGTAAGCGATTTCATACCCAATCTTTTCATAAAGGTTTTGCCAAAATCGTACCTTAACACTACAGCGCTCAATCTTAAAAATGATCCATCTTCAATGTATCTGTCGGAACCTAAAAAGTTATAACCCGTACTATACATGGCTCTTGGCATATCGGTAACATCTCCCTCTTTTTTCCACCGGCGCAATACGGCTGTACTTTGGTTATTAAAACCATACATATTGGTGGTGTTAATTTTAGTACCGTTAATAATATCGTATCCGGTACGGAAAGTGAAGTTAAAACCTAAACGAAGGTTTCCGTTGATGGTTAGGTTAGATCCAAATCCTCCGGTTAGTTTCGGGTTACCATTACCCAAGTACACAATATCTTTATAATCGATGTTCCCGTCATGATTGATATCTTCATACATGGCATCGCCCGGCTGGAAAACATAATCGATAGACGGATAAGCAAAACGCATATAAATTTTATCGCCGTTTGGCCCAACAATCTGGTTTCCATTCTCATCCAATGCAACTGTTGCGTTTTTATCAGGATATACGCCTTTAAACTTGAAACCGTAAAAAGATCCGAAAGGATTATTTTCCTGCACAAATACTTTGTACACATTATTGCTGGTTACTTTAGCCTTGTTTTCTCTTGGGTATAAAGGCGAAACCTCGCGGATTACGTTTTCGTTATGTGCAATATTGAAAGAGAGATCTAATCTTATTTTTTTCTTTTTGATAACGGTGGCATTCAGGTTTACTTCCCAGCCCTGGTTATCCATCGTACCTACGTTCATATCAACACCACCATAACCGTTATAACTCGCTACCTGCAAACCCGGATAAAACAGATCTGTAGTACGTTTACGATATAAATCGAAATCTATATTTAAATTTTTAAAGAGGTTTAAGGTAATACCAAGGTTGGATTGAGTAACGGTTTCCCACCTTAAATCGGTTAATTCCATATTGGTAGAATACACCCCAGCGTTATCCAGGTAACTAAAACCATAATTCTGATAAATATTAAAGTAAGAATAATCGTTACGCGGAACGTTACCACTTTTACCATAACTGGCCCTTAAACTAAAATCATCTACATATTTATTGGCCTTTTTCATAAAAGGTTCGCCAGATATCCGCCAACGGCCAGAAACTGAAGGAAAAATACCATATCGGTTAGCAGCACCGAACCTGGAATTACCATCACCTCTGATGCTACCATTGATGATGTAACGGTCTAAAAATTTGTATTGAGCGTTAGCTAATAAACCAACCGACCTGGTTTGACCTAAAGATGAGGTTGCAGAACCTGTGTAATTGGTACGGCTATCAACCGAAGGATCGGTTAAGTAAGATGATGCCGTATTTGTTGCAAACAGGTATTGACCAGTCCGACGGCTATCTTCACTATCAAAACGCAAAAAGCCAATAATATCGTGTTTATCATTCAGTTTAGGCGTGTAAGCCAAAGTCATACTGGTGTTCATGGTAAATGAATCGCCATCAGCATCTGAAGCCGTATTCACCACCGATTCTGTGTAAGGACGCCCTGTTGCAATTTGAGGAAGGAAGGTTTTCACCTTGGTATTGTTAATATTTACCATAAAACTTCCATTCAGGCGTAACACACTTGGCAAAATTTCGTACTGTAAACTAAACTTTGGTGTGATCCGTTCGCCCAATTGGTGATTACTTCCAGCCGAGGCCATGGCCAATGGATTAAATGTTCCGGTTACTCTTTTATTATCAAAATTATAGAAGAATGCACCTTGGGCGGTTGCTGCAGGACTAAAGAAATTATCCGTTAAATTGCCATATTCATCATATTCGTAAATACTCTGGTTAGGCATCTTTGTGTAGGCTACATCCCTTACGTTCTGTGTAAAAAGTCCATTCTGATCGATATGGGTATAAGAAATATCAGAACTAAACCTGATTTTGTTCGATACCATATAATCTAAGTTTACCCTCGCCGATACACGGTTTAAATCGGTACCAATGGTTGTACCACTTTGGTTAAAATAATTTACCGAAGCACGGTACTTTGCCTTTTCACCACCGCCCGAAATAGATAGGTTATGATCCTGCAAATATCCAACCCGGGTAATTGCGGATAACCAATCGGTATTGTTGCTGTAATTATAGTAATTATAAGGATCGTTCGGATCATATTGAAATTGCTTTGCAAATTCTGAAGTAGAAAACTGACGGCCCGCATTATAATATTCTTCCAAAACGAGTGATGAATACTGGTTACCGTTCAACATCGGGATTGGACTTGGCTGTTTAGAATATGAACCTTTGAAGTTATAGGAAATAGCTGGCGGACCAATTGAACCTCTTTTTGTGGTAATGATCAATACACCGTTTGCTGCTCTCGATCCCCAAACGGCTGTAGCCGCAGCATCTTTTAGCACACTAATTTCTTTAATATCAGATGGGGCAATATTTAATAACTGGCCATAATTGTTCTCATCAGAGGTGGCAAAGTTAAAATCAGAAGGAATGGTAATATCGTAAGGCATACCATCCAATACAATTAACGGATCGGTAGCACCATTGATGGAAGATGTACCGCGGATACGGATCTGCATTGGTGCACCCGGATCGCCCGTACTGGCGGTAATATCAACCCCTGCCATACGGCCTTGCAAGGCCTGATCAATTGATGCCGATTGAAGGTCTTCGAGGTCTTTGGCATCGATGGTAACTGTAGCCGAAGTCTGATCGCGTTTATCGATCGTCATTCCGCTTCCATTGTTCGTTTTTGCCCTCGAAACGATCTGAACTTCATCCATCTGGTTATCAGAAACTTCTAACTGAAAATTGATAACCGCCTTATCGATATTAACTGGTGCCGAAGACTTATAACCAATATATGAAACCGATATCCTATACGTCTTATCTGCCACAGGCAAAGAGTAATTTCCATCAATATCTGTCGAAACGCCTTTAATTACCCTTTTATCTTTATCAACAATTACAACAGATGCACCAATAATGGGCTGTTTATCTTTTTTATCAATAACCTTACCCTTTACATAGTTAATTTGTTGTGCATAGCTTAGTGATGATACCAACAAACAGCATAGTAAAATAAAAAAACTATAATTATATCTTTTAGTCATCTCGGTTTAGAATTGGTATTTTAAATAAGAATTGATTTGGTGAATCACCGTTCTGTTAGATAACATGTTGCTCCTATCGGTGGTGCCGAGCAAAACATTAACAGAAGTATTGGTTACATCTCTTAGTATGAGTGTATTAGTTGTATTGGTCAATACAGTAACCTTGGCTGCATCGCCCGAATCGTTTTTAAGCAAACTCTCAAAAGAACCTGTTTTCTGTCCATCACTTGCTACTGTACTTTTAATAATATGGTATTGAATAAACTTAGCCACATTGCTAATGTCTCCAGCATTTGTTGGCGCATAATTAGGCGTTCCATTGGCTAATTTTGGCAATAATCCGGCGGTAACCGCAGCTTGTATAGCCGCATTTGTTGGAATGAAAACGGTGTAAGAAGTTCCGTCTGTAACCCCCTGGATAGCACCTGTTGCAGCAGTATAAAGCGTTACGTTGTTTTTTAAATATTGAAAGAAGGAATAATAAGGATCGGTTGTTAAAGTACCGTATTTTTCGATATGCTTGCTTACCGGGAGTACAGTATACATGAGTACCTTGGCAGCATAAGCATCAGCGCCATTAACAGCTGTGGCAACCGAATCGATCTTAATACTTTTATCGGCAACTGCTGGCATATCTTCTGTACCTGCCGAAGAGAAAAAACCGTTATTGTACTTAATGTATTCGCCACCAGAAGTTTCTAAAATACCATTTGTTGTAGCAAAATTTGGTACTGCCCGGTCACCCAGTGGGATAATATGCGTTTGCAAGAGTCGCCTTAAAATATTGAGATCGCCCCTAATTGGGGCTGAGGGATAAAAGGGATCATATGAGAATCCTAAACTTACCAATGTGGCATCAGGAATTGGAATAACAGTATATTTTAAAGAAGCTGTTTTGATCGGAATGGCATAACCCAATACATCAAGCGCCTGCTTCATAATGTAATAGGTAGGATCTAAATTTACCTTCCCGTAAACTGTTGAAAATACATTGGCATTTTGGGCAGCATTTACGCCATAAAACAATCCATTACTTAAAAACTGTTTGTCTACCACGTTTGCAGGCGTAAGTTTAGTGGCTTCGCCTAAGAAACTGTTAACCGTATTAAACTTGCTTGGCCATACTGTAGTTCTATATAAATGGGAGTTGATAAAATCCCTGATGATATCGGATCTTAAAGAAAACAGTTCGTTCAGCTGTGCTTTATAGTTTCCTGGCTGTAACCTGTTTTTCGCATAGTATTTTAACAACACCTTTGCATAAGCCTCTACCGCCTCATCAGTTGGTGCAAAAATGCTATACATACCAATCTGTGCATCGTTGGCATCTTCTTTCAGATAATTTTCGTTGTTGGGTGAAAAACCTAGCAATACGCTATAGTTTTTAGCGTAAACGTTATCGCTTTTACCTGTTAATACCTGGTAGCGGTGGGTAATATCGGTATTTAAATTATAGCTTACATATTTATCCAAAAGCGATTTAAAGGCGCCATACTGTGTTTTAGTTCCGATATACTGATCGATACTTTGTGGCGGTGTAAGCACTTTATCTATAATATGGATCACGCCATTTTCGGCGACAATATCTTGCTCGATAATTGTTCCAGGGCCTACATTTTTTCCGGTAAAGCTGGTATTTGGATAAAAATAATTATAATCTAAAGCACTAATACCCGCAAAAGTGACGAAGGGAGTAAGAAAAAAGGGTAAGTTTTTATTATTGAAATCGGTTGATAAATAAGTTCCATTACGGTTACCTGCAATTATCTTTATTGCTTTACCATCATTATCTACGCCATCGTAAACAAAATCGTAATAAACTGTACGTCGCCTAAAACCAACATTTTTAACAAAACCTTTTGCAGTTAAATTATCGCTTAAACGTTCTACTTTCTCTCCATCGTAGGTCATTGAATAACGTACAATTGCCGAGGCCAGCGTTGCATTTATCTCGGTTAAATTGTTTTCGGACATGTAGGTGGTAAAAGCCGCATCAGTCGGCGCAAAAACCGTCCACGAACCTGCCGTGCTTAAGGTTTCTTTATAGCCCGATTTATCTATACAATCTAAAAATCTGGTAAAATTTCCTTTGGCCTGGAGTTGTTGATAAATTGGATCGGCTAATGTTTCAGGACGGCCATAGAACTCATCAAATTCTTTTTTCCGGCAAGCGCTGAGAATGAATATAACCGTTAAATTAACGATTAAAAATTTTTGTAAAATTTTACTCATAGCAATTTCATTGGATAAACGGCCATTAAAATACTGGGCAATAAAAAGCTATGGATCTAAATCAATTAGAAATTAAAAAATGTGAAAACTGATTTAAAGGGGTGAGTAGATTTTTATTGCATAGAATCCTATTAACGTTCGTTAATTAAATAGTTGGTTAAAAAGTTATTTGGTTAGTGAATTATTTCTTAAATATAAAAAGGTAGAACAAAACTCCCATCCTGTACTATCCTGTCTTTTTACTATAAAATATTATCACAAAAAGATAATATCTATGTACAGTACACGTAAATCGTTTTACAAAAGGCTGAGTGCCGTTAAAAAATATTAATAGCTGCATTCCCGATCAAAAAAAATATTAACAGTAATAGGAATAAGACACAATTTCAGGGTTATCCTGCAATTAGTAGTCATATATTACCCAATTGTAACCATGCTTTGCTTAGAAGTTATCTAGCATCCATCCACTTCGCTGGTATAGCAATCACGCAGATATTCATCGATCGGTTGTCATTTGATAACAGGGCTGATTGAATTTCGATTTTTTTACCATCGGGGCTCATGGTGGGATGCGGATGATCTGCAGCGGTTTGCTTATGCCCTGCCGAGAGCAGTTTCATTTCATGCGTTTTCCTATTAATCAGATAAATATTTCTCGAAAAATCGTCGCCAACGGCCCACTTTCCATCTGGCGAACCACTCACATGCCAAAGCCCACTACCGGTTGGCGTTTGTCCTTCAATTCTCATTTCCCTTGTTCTTAAATTTACAATGGCGAGCCCGGTAGGTTTCTCACGGGTACCTGATGGTCCCCAGGCATTTTCTTGCCCTGGATTAGCACCATTTACCCCAGTTTGTGGGGCAGATACAGTACCAGTTCCGGGTATAGGCCTGTGCCCCATAATGGCCATAGCTACCTCATCACGCGAAATTACGGCTTCGTGGGTAACCCATTCATAATCGGCCTCTGGATATAGTGGCCGTAACCCTGTTCCGTCAGCCAATACGGTCCAGGTTCGTTGTGGCGATTTCCCTCCGGTTTCCCAGCAAAAAACAATTTCGCCAGCAAGCCATGGATTGGTCTGTATATGTCCTATTTGAAAAGGAACGGAAACTACATATTTGATTTCGCCGGTATGGATATTCATGCCTGCTATACCAGATGGGCCAGCGCCCATTTTCCGTGGTCCGAAGTTCGGTTCCAGTTTAATTCCTGCTGCAAGATGTTTAGCTGCTGCTTCTTTACCCACCCTGAAATAAGCCCAGTTTTCGTCACCATCAAGTGCCATATCGCCACCTGCACCAATTTCTTCAGGTGTAGTTCCACAAATGCGCTCATAAGCCGATAAAGATTTCATTTTGCCAGATTTACTATCTGCAAATACCTTGGCCAGATCTACCTCTACAATTTTTACCATACCTCCTACGCGTTTGTCCGAATCAATATTCCGCATAAAAAATAGTTTCATCGATTTTCTGGCCACATTTAACATTCCGGTGTAGCCACCTTCAGTAACCTGAACCAGGTCTCCAGTTTGCTCATTTACCGCCATTGCCTCTCCTTTAACCCTGTCCGATCGGAAGATGAGCCATTGTCCATCAGCAGTCCACTGGTTATGCGTTTGGTAAATCTTTGAATCTCCTGCAGGCGTACTGGTTAGAAAAGTAAGTACAACACCCGTAACCGGATCTTTAAGCACTTTTCTTTCGGAAGGAAAACGTTTACCTATCTGTGCGTAGCCAGATTGAAGGTTAAATACTACGATGCAAATAAAAACGGCTAGGAGAAATGAACAGGATGTATATTTCATTGTTATTTTGATTAAAAGCTGTATTAATTATTTATACAGCTGTACTGAACTATCGTTTATTACGAAAGGATGCTGTTGTAATAAACGATAAGTTTCTGCTCCCGCCAAAAGCACCGGGCCATAACTATGGGCAGCAAAAACATTAACAGGCCTGTAATAATAAAATGCAGGATCGAAGCCCATCCCAGTACCCACACAAGTACCTTCTACCTGACCGTTTGCATTTATTTTAGTACTTACGGCATTCCAGGCTAACAGCGCCATTGGGCCGTAAGCCTTAGCATCAAGCCAGCCTTTGTTTACTGCACGAGCAATGCAATAGGTATAAATGGCGGTAGCAGAGGTTTCTAAATAAGAATCGTTACGATCTAAAAGCTGATGCCAAAAACCTGTTCCATCCTGTAAAGCTGCCAAGCCTTTTACATGTGCTTTTAACATTTTCAAGATGTAAGGTCTATCGGGATGGTTTACAGGCAAGGCATCCAGCAGTTCTATTTTGGTCATAAGCGCCCAGCCATTGGCCCTAGCCCAATGAAACTGGGGATGGGGATCCATATCCTGAACCCAGCCATGCATATACAGCCCTTTTTCTGGGTTAAACATCCGTTCTGCAAACAGCCTGTATTGTTTTACCGCCTCATCAAAATATTTAGCCTCACCAGTTAACACCCCCATCTGGGCAATTGCTGGCAGGCTCATGTAAAGATCATCAAGCCATAGTGTATTGGGTTGTGGCCTGTTCCTCGCCAAAGTACCATCTTTCAAACGGAACTCTTTGGTCATGATGTAATTTAAATAATGATCAATAACCGGGCGGAGATCGGCTTTCACTTCTCCTGTTCGCTGTGCTTTGATCATTGCAGCCGCAATAGAACCTGCATCGTCCAATGCATGCGGGTCTATTACCGAACGAACGGGCGTTATTGCCCCTTTATTTGTTTTTAAATATTTTTGATAAGCAGAAACAACGGCTGCTAAAAAATTGACCCGCTTAACGGTATAATCTTTAAATTTCTGATCTCCAGTGGCCGTAGCGGCTTCTAACATACCTGTGTAAGTAACACCCCATTCGTAACTCGTTAAACGGTAGTCTCCAGGTTTAAATATCGAACTGGAATCTGCTTTCTTTAAATCAGAAACCACTTTTCCCGAAACCTTATCTATCAGTTCGAAAGGGGTTGTTTTATCCAGATAATTAAAAACCCGATCTAACGATACTTTAATATCAGCCATTTTTGTTTCACCATAAGGGGTAACATAAGCAGGTTTTAGCAAATGTAGCGGCGAGGTAACATCATTACCTTTATGTTCAACATATTGAGCAAAAGTAGGTACACCAGCGTACATCGCGGTACTAAAGAAG
The DNA here is from genome assembly GCF_004331735.1 of Pedobacter psychrodurus. Lineage (GTDB taxonomy): Bacteria > Bacteroidota > Bacteroidia > Sphingobacteriales > Sphingobacteriaceae > Pedobacter > Pedobacter psychrodurus. The sequence goes on along the minus strand of NZ_SJSO01000035.1, from coordinate 15,202 downwards.
AGTATTTTAAATCCCGAAGTTTTAATCGGATTGGTAAAAACAAACATAGTGGATGGCTTAAACAATATCCTTGTTACCCAAATGGGAACAAGACATATATGGGTTTATAAATGGTTAATCAAGCCAATCTATAATAATTAAAAAAAATAAGCGACCTGCTCTGTCCTGCTTCTTCCGTAAAGAAATTATTACAGTGTTTATTGGGGTGAGATTGGGTTTATCAGAACGACAACTCTTAATTGGTAATTATTAAATAAAAAAGGGTAAACATTCTTCATGCTACCCTCTCCTTTGTTTAAAGTCATCACAAATTAAACAAATCCTACATACATGAATGGATAGACGATCAATTCATGCTGCAACAAAAATAATACAATTAGATTAGATCAGTTCATTACAAATTATAATCTGGTTGACAATAATCAAAAATCCTACTTGAAAGCGTTTTATTTATTTCTCTGGGACATGTTAAACTGCCTTTACAGCTACGAGCTGCCTTTCTTTTTCCTTTCCGCGGAGCTTAATTGCGCCTAACATTTGGGTAGTATAAAGGTCTGTTAAATGGAGTTCTTCAATCAGCGCTATGGATACAGGCATGTCCAGATAGACTTAATACACCGAATAAAGGATTTTGAGGCTATCTCAGCTTTTATTCACATGCGCTATCATAACAACTGTTCGCTCCCGCACAACCACTGTTCGGAAATGAACATGCCACCACAAGCAATAAGCAAAAAAACTCATTACAAGGCGATTAAGCACACTTTTGCTTTTTGGCATCCGCTTGGTTAAACACGAAACAGAATAATATTGGTGTAAGCTGATTTTAATTAGCGTACCACCATAAGCTCAACAAAATAACATTTAGATAAAAAACATGAAGACTTCAATTAAAACGCTAATCGCTATGGCATCTGCCGTAATCGCCCTAACGGCTATCCTTCCAACAAGCCTATGGGCTACTGAAAAAACAGAGACAATGTTTTACAAGACCCCAAACTTTAGAAGAATTGTAATAAAGGGGAATGTAGAAGTAATGTTGGTACAGCGAGCCAACGTTGGAATAGCGTATGCAGATGATAACGCTGGAAATGTGAAAGTTACACAGCAGGGCGAAGTGTTACGCATTACCGGTCTAAATAAAGAAACCTGCAAACTTGTTATTTATGTAAACGACATCTACCGCATTGAAGCTGATCAAAATGCTGTGGTAAAAACAGAAGCAAAGCTCACCACTAAATTTCTCCAGATCATTCTTAAGGGAAATGCTGTTGCCGACATCGACACCAGTTGCGAAGGCTTATATACTGAAATTCTCGACAATAGCGCATTAAAACTCAAAGGGAATACCGATCGCCATACGCTGATTATGGGTAAAGCACCAAATTTGACTATTGATCATTTTGCTGCTGCCCTAACAGAGGTTAGCCAGGTGGGAGCCACCGAAGAAGAAATTACTGCTCTTGTTCCTTAGCCTATATATCAAAGTAGATGAGTAAAGGCTGTATCATAAATATCGAATTGTCATCCTGAGAATTCAGTTTTTAGCTAAAAAGTTAGAGTGATAATGACAATATGCGATGGATCGTCATTCCCAACTCGATTGGGAATCGTAATTCCTTGGTAGGGTTTGCTGGTCGCTTTAAGATTCCCGCATGCGCGGGAATGACGACCTTCCTAAAGAAACCTGTCAATGGTAGCTTGTGGAAGGACTTGGTTAAATATGATTTTATGTGTTTCGACTACCTGTCCCGATTTCTTCGGGAGGCTCTCCGTAGGAGTCCTTTGGACAACATGACAAAATCTGAGGAGAAATTGTTTTTTATAATACAGTCTTTAGTCACTTTAATTTAAAGCAAATGTTTCTCTTTTATATTTTCAGTCCAGTAAATAGAATTAAAGTTAAAATCTTACATCCGTCTTAAACAAAAAAGCAGCTCTTTTCAGAACTGCTTTCAAAATTCAGTGTTGGAAATTCATTTAACTTTGCTCTATTTCCTTCAAACTATTCATTTTCTTATAAGCCAAGAATCCTTTAATATCTTCAAAGTGTTCACGAACACGTTTATTACCAAATTCAAATACTTTTTGCACTAGTCCATCTAAGAAATCCCGGTCATGCGATACCAAAATTAAAGTACCATCAAAATCTTTCAACGCATCTTTAATAATGTCTTTGGTTTTCATATCCAAATGGTTGGTTGGCTCATCCAGGATTAATACATTTACGGGTTCTAACAACAATTTAATCATGGCCAAACGGGTTTTTTCGCCACCAGAAAGTACCTTAACCTTTTTTGTGGTATCATCGCCGCTGAACATAAAGGCGCCTAAAAGGTCTTTGATTTTTATTGAGCCGTCGCTTAACGGGATTTGATCAATGGTTTCGAATACGGTTAGGTTCTCATCAAGCAATGCGGCCTGATTTTGGGCAAAGTAGCCAATCTTAGCATTATGTCCTACTTTTAAACCTCCTTCAAAATCAATCTCAGCCATAATGGCTTTAATCATGGTCGATTTACCTTCCCCGTTTTTACCAACAAAAGCCACTTTTTCTCCTCGTTCGATCACCATTGATGCTTTTTCGAAAACAACATGATCGCCGTAAGTTTTGGTAAGTTCCTCTACCATTACCGGATATTGACCAGAGCGTGGTGACGGGGGAAATTTCAATCGTAATGCCGATGTATCCACTTCATCGATCTCAATTACATCGAGTTTCTCGAGCATTTTTACACGCGATTGCACCTGTAAGGTTTTAGAATAGGTTCCCCTAAAGCGATCGATAAATTCCTGGTTATCGGCAATAAAACGTTGTTGTTCTTCGTAAGCTTTCAACTGGTGTACACGACGCTCGGCACGCAGTTGTAGATAATGGGTGTACTTGGCTTTATAATCGTATATCCTACCCATGGTTACCTCAATGGTACGATTTGTAATGTTATCTACAAAGGTACGGTCGTGCGAGATTACCATCACCGCCTTTGCCGAATTGATCAGGAAATCTTCCAACCATTGAATACTTTCGATATCCATGTGGTTGGTAGGCTCATCCAGTAAGATGAGATCAGGTTTCTTTAATAAAATTTTGGCTAACTCGATACGCATACGCCATCCGCCCGAAAACTCAGAAGTTTGGCGGCTAAAGTCTTTACGCTCGAAACCCAAACCTTTTAACACCTTTTCTACCTCTGCATCATAATTGGTTTCTTCAATCGAATAAAATTTCTCGCTCAGTTCTGATACCCGTTCAATGAGCTTCATATAATCGTCACTTTCGTAATCGGTACGAATAGTAAGTTGCTCATTCAGCTCATCAAGCTCTTTTTGCATTTGGTTTACCGCTGCAAAAGCTTTCATGGTTTCCTCAAAAACAGTAACATTATCATGAGTGAGCAAATGTTGTGGCAAATACGCAATCACAGCTTCTTTCGGACCAGTTACGTTACCAGAAGTAGGTTTGGCTACATCGGCAATGATTTTTAGAATGGTCGACTTGCCTGCACCATTTTTGCCCATTAAGGCAATTTTATCGTTCTCGTTTATCGAAAAGGTTACATCGCTAAAAAGGGTGGTTCCGCCAAATGAAACGGAGATGTTATTTACATTAATCACGATTGGGAATATTAAATTAGCGGCAAAGATAAAGGAAAGCGCGTAAATTATAACGAGAATTTTGTCAATTCAGGTCGAGCTAACTGGAGAAAGCCATTTTGATATAAAATCAATAGGGATCCCTAAGAAGAGTGCACTCATAATTGGGAGTGCTTTCGATATTTAAAAACCTTTTTATTATTTATTGAGTCCCTAGTAGATGATTTAAAAATTAATGGCTTCACCTAATTTTTGAAAATTTAACGACTATCGCCTTTCCACAAAATACCTTCGCCGGAAAACTTTGAACCAGAGACTTGACATTTTAATCAAAGATACTTTTGGCTAAAAGACATCAACTAAACCTATGTTTTCAAGAATCTAAAATTAGCTAAACAAACCCATCTATTCGACCCTCTCCGGCCAAACCATTGATCCAATAATAAGCATTAATTTACTATAAAATTTATTTCTATCCGGGTTGAGAACGAACTCAGGCGATCTACGATTTTGTTTTGGCCATATCAATCATCATGGTCAATTCATCTACTGCAGCCTCATTGCTTCCATCGAAACCCGTAAGCTTAAACCTTACGTCCCCAAAACCCACTCTATTAGCTAGAAATGATGTTTTTATGTGGTTTTTAGATTTGAAAATTGTTACTCGCGAGGCTGTGCATTTTTCTAGAAATTTGCTTGATGATCTTTCTATTCCACAGGGAGATGAATATCTCCTGTACTATGTCTGCAGATTCCTCTTGTGATTTGGTCAACCGAATGGAATAAGAAAACATTTTTTCCCAGTAACGATTGTAAATTTCGGAGAAAGCAAGCTCATTCTCTTTATTGAGAAGTAAAAGAAGCTCATCGTCTGATAAATGCGAAAAGGAAACCATAGATTTCTGCGAGCACGAATATAATTACAAATTGATTCAAAACCTTGAGATATCCGGTGAAGAATTTAGTAGAGGAACCTACTCCAAATGCAGATAAATATGTCAATCTGATTTATAGATTCAATAACATCAGAAATTCATATCGCAATAACAATAGGGTAACAATACATCTTTACCTTTGTAACATCATAATTTGGTTAGCAAAGTTTATTTGAATGGTAAAGTCCGGGCTTTTTTCCGGACTTTGCTTTTTACTGCTAAACCCAAGAAACCATTGGGATGATACACCCTTAACCTACCCGGTCATACCCTGATACTCATGATGGAACCTGAAATTACCCGCAAGCTTCCTGATTTCCTCTTTACTAACCGTGTTCGGATCGTTAAACTGCCGATGCATCAGCGCTGATGGTATTTCTAATAACCCGGTAGCTGTTGTGAGTACCGAATGTGAATCGGAAGCAATAACTGAGCGGAAATCACCGATATCAGACCTAAACTCGGCGAGTCTGACCAGGAGTTCATAATACAGAAAGACTGGGAATTTCATTGGCACAAAGTTAATCAATGATAAATTTAATGTTAAATTATCATTACATCAATATTAAACGTCAGATTAACGTTAAATTAACTTGGGCTTACCGAATGTTTTTAGTTTCCCCACAGATTTTGCTGTAACAGAAGGGTTATAGCCTTCGTCATACCGCCCTACCAGTGCTGCTAAAAAATAACGGTAATGTATCTCTGGAATGAATTAATATGAGCCAATGCCAGAAAACAATAATGTGTAATCAAAAGGATCGTAACGGCTGTTGGTGCCAGCCTATAGTCTATCAGCGCATAATTCATATGCGACTACCTTTCTACTTTATTCAATTTTCTAATTCTGCTGCTTACAAAGCTATACCAACGTTGTATATTAACCCAATATTAAGTTATTGAACATCTAAGGATGCTGAGATAAATTGCAGAATTCATGATATAGCACATCATTTTCAGCTTTACCAATGGCTACAACAGTTCATTTTTAGCAAATATTGAACTAAACATCAACCATATGCTAGCATTCGTGTAGAGGGGTCAATTCCTTCAGTTAGGTCGCGAAACTCAACCATTAATTCAATAAGTTCTGATGTAGTGTGCCCAAACCCTTCGATTCTCCAAACAACTATTATGCTTAATATTTAGGAGTTAAAAACTAAAGGTATATTTTAATAGAAATGTACGTGCTCTTAAAGGCACATCGAATACCATTAACTGGTTAGAAGTAGAATTAAGTTGCCTGTAATTGTTCTGGTTAATCAAATTGATGCACTGAAGCTCAAAAAAGCTTTTTAACTTTAAGGGAGCAAATTTTACTGTCATATCCAAAAAATTATTTTGAACAGCTTGTTGCAACTGTTGTTTATAAGAAGTGTAACTATAGGTCAGATTGTACGATAATGTTTGATTTAACTGGTGTTGCCAAATCGCTTTTAACTTTTCGATATGTGTGGTATTTGTAATTTTACCGTATAAAGTTTTTTGCTCATTTATAACCCTAGCCCACTCTCCACTTACCGAAACTGTAATTTTATTAAATATTTTTTTCCTGGCCGTTAATGTAGTTGCTATGTTTTTTACCGTAAAGGGTAGTATTTCGTTATTATAAAAATTAAAACCTTGTTGTAGGCTTCCGCTGGCATTTGCGGATACATTTAAAGAAGCAAAGTATAAATATTTAGAGATATTGCCACCTAGCGCATATTTTTTTGCAATATTATTAAAATTTATCGCGGTTGATTTAGTCAAGCCATTATCAATTATAAAAGAATTAATGAAATTCTGTTGGGTTCTATCGTAGCCAACATTGAAATTATAAAACAACATAGCTAAAGGTTTACGAAATCCAAACCTAATGTTTGCCGAATTAATATCTGTTTTGGGTAGCGTTGTTTGGTTAAAATTAAACTCCCTATAATTTGTTAATATGCTTCCGGGATATATGTCTGCCACTTCTCCAAATGTGGTCTGTTTAGCATACCTAAAACTAATCTCACTGTATCGCCCTAAATTTTTACGAAAATCTATTGCCGGGTTAAGTAAAAAATACCTGTTTTCCTTGTTGATAATATTAGTTTTACCATTAAAATCTATAAAGCTAAGGGTTGGCGTCGCCTCTGCAATTATGGCACCTTTCTCGAGCAGGTAAGTTGCCGATGCCCTGCCGAATAAGCCTAAATTATTAAATTTTACATCGTTTTTAAACCCATCGCCAACGGCTGCGACATCACTTAAGGAGTCTGTTCTATACAAATTACTGACTAGCTTGTTGGCATCATACGATAAACCAATTGCAGCAGACAGTATAAATTTATTGAATTTTGTTTTATACGTAGCCGATTGGTTGATGAATATGTTTTTGGTTTGCACCTGTTGTTCAAGTGAAAGATAGTTTTCGCCGTTATTGATCATATCCTGATAAAGCCCAGGCATAACATTTAAACGCTCGTTAGCGCTGTAGTACTGCACCAAGCTATTGTATTGCACTATGTTGTTTATTCCAAGCGCTTTTATCACGTTTGTTTCGTTACTAACTGACAAATAACTGGTTGGCAAATTTTGTTCAAGCAATTGCTCATTCTGTATAGTGCTACCGTCTTTTTTCCATTTTGGCATATCTAGCTTGGTAAGAGATTTTACGTAAATGGTGTTACTGTTTTTCTCTACCTGATTTTGTATTTGCCATTGTTCGAGCGTGTGCAAATGGTTTTGGATCTCGGTGTACCTGATGGTATCTTGGTTGAGGAAATAATTAACCGAGTTGTTAAAGTTATATTTCCTTTTCAATTGTAACGTAGCCAAATTAAACCTGAGTGTCCAATCGGCTTTCAATTTAAGGAACACATTAATATTGCCAGCATAATCATTGTTCATCAAATAGTATTTTTCATCTAGTGAAGGTGTTTCGCTACTTGCGACAGAGAGAAACCGGGTGGTGGTTTTTAACATGGCCTCATTGTTATACGATACACCAATGTCTGCATTTTCACTTTCCAAATTATCGCCAAGGTTATTGGCTTTTAGATTGTTAATACTTTTAATTTTCGTTTTAAAAAACATGTTGTTAAACTCGCCAGTGTAGGCTTTGTTGCCTAATCCTACATGGCCAGTATTAATGGTTATTGCACGGGCACTATCGGTAAGTTTAAGATTTAGGGCAACGTTATTGGTAACGGTATATCCATTTAGGGCTTTTATAGGCTGGTCCCGTTCTATAACCTGTACTTGTTCTACAGCATTTACCGGTACATTGTTGGTGGCCAGTTTATATCTGCCATCCAACAGATTGTCGCCATCTAAATAAACCTTTGATATTGGTTTTCCATTATAGCTGATAGCGCCTTTGTCGTCTATTTTTATGCCAGGCAATCTGCCAATCAAATCGGCAATAACCCTATCGTTTTGTTCTTTAAAGGCTTTCACATTGTAAATTAAAGTATCGCTAACAAGCGATACTTTTTTTAGTGAAGTAACCTTAATTTCTTTTAAAAGATTTACTTTTTTTTTAAGGATGATGGTATAAGACTGGCTTGTATAACTGCTAATAGGTACTATCTTTTGTTCATATCCCATTGCTGTTACTTTTATAGAAAGGCTGTTGTCATTTGTTTGGAGTTTACAGCTAAAAACGCCCTGTTGATTGGTATTAGTAAAGGCTAAACCCGAACCATTTTTAGTAACTATTGCAATGGTAGCAACATCAAGCGGTACAGCTAAACTATCTTTTACCACACCATTTATAGTAAATGTTTGCTGGGCCGATGCTAAGATAATCGATAACAACAAAGCCCAGGTTGCTAAAAAATGTTTTAAATACAAGCTTTCTAATTAATTTGTTAATTCTAAAGGATAGTTCATGGTAAACTTCTTTTTTGAGGCAGTACCGTTATTACCTCCGCCGCTGCTTGTAACTTTATCTATTGTAATGCCACTTCCAAAAACATCCGTATCCAAGCCTTCGGCCTCTGCTTTTCTCATACGTTCGTATTCTTTTAACGAGGTTGAAATTATTTTTGTTGGTATATTTACCGATGTAATATTTTGAAAACCCCCAGTGGTTACCACTTTGGTGCATGTAAATTTTATAAAATAATTATCGTCGTAGGCTTCTAAAATAAGCCCGGGCAAACCATTTAATTTCCATGGGCCAAAATTTGCGGCTATATCGGTAGTAAACCATGCTGTATATTTACGCCCCTTAACCGTTGCAGTGGCCATTTGTGCGGTATAACCTAACAATTGTTTGGTGTCTTTTTCAATTTTCCAATTGGTTTTTGCTGTGCTCTCGTTAATTAAATAGCTTTGCTGGCTATGGTTTTTTACTACCGATAGCTTTAGCTTATCAACATAAATATCATCTTCTGTAACGGGTAATATTGTTCCCATATTAACCACATCGCTGTTTTTTGCTTCTGCAGCCGCTAATATGGCTTGCATGGTAGAATCCTGTTTTAGGCGAGTTTGGCTGGTGTAAAGGCTTTTCTCAGTATTAAATGCCAAAATAAAATCCTCGCTAAAAACTTTTGCTTTTTGTGTAGTATCTTTTATATGATAAAACTGGTAATAGGCAATAGTTGTGGGTTGCTCGGGCAGTTTTGTGCTTTTATAGCTAAATGAATATAAAACGAACAGGGATAATACCGGTGCAATAAATTTTAAATATCTGTGCATCTTATTTTTTTTATAATGAATTAAAAACCATCCTCTTGCTTAATTATGTTATATTAATAGGGGTGAAAACAACCGTCACCAAACCAACCATCAGCAATACCGTTGTCAAAATAATTTACAGCAGATTGCATTAACGTCATATCATCAACATGGTTAGCGCCAGATACATGTATATTCCATTTCGTGCCACATGCGTCGGTAAACTGGAAGGTTTTTGACCTGCGTAACAAGCTACTTTGTTTGTTGTTCACATCTAAATAGATGTTTTTTACAATTGCAACATTTTTAAATAACTTGGCTGCTGGAGAAGCCTTCAATTTTAAATCATTAGCAGATGCACTAAATCCTATTAGTGCGCATATAACTGCGAAAAATATTTTTCTCATAATTTTTTTCTTTATATTTCTATTATTATCCTACCCAGAAACAACCGGTTATAAGATTGTCTTTAAAGTAATCCCATGCGAACTGCCATAGTGAATGATTAGATGCACTACTTGCACCTGAAACATATACTGTAGTTTGTGCTCCACAAGCATCTGTAAATGTGAAATTCATCTGTCTGCGAAATAGGCCAAGTTGTTCATTTGCAATCTTTCCAGTCTCAACTTTATTGGGCTGCGGCAAATTTTTCACAACAATATTTGCCGAGTTCGGTTTTGCAACAGGTAATCTTAAATCTTTTGCGTAAGCGCCGGTACCTAGTACCGCGAATGCGAGTGCGAATAATATTTTTTTCATTTTCGTTAAAATTTTTAATAATCTACGTAAGATAAAGGATGGTCTTAATTCATTTTTGTTAGTTTAAAATTCAGTACAAAAATCCCAAACCCAAACCCCTAATCCATATCCGAATGTTAAGTGCAAATATTCGTAGTGTTTCATCTCATATTCGAAATAATTAAACTCATCATTTTATGATATTGATTGTTTAACTACGGATATCAAATTAAGCCCAACGAATATTTACCGGTAGTTTCTAATCCGTTATCTATTGTTACTTTTAAAAAAGTTTTACATTAAATGCTTTTTCCGCTTAGCTAAAAAAATAATGAGCTTAAAAATAAATATTGCTGTTTCTATAATTTCCCTATGCATTGTCTCATCCTGTGGACAAAAAAAAACGCCGAAAAGCGATATTAAAAACCAACAGGTTAATACTGTTACAGAAAAGGATTACCTGCAGAAAATATTCGACTTGGATACCCTGCCGCCTGGTAAGGGCAGAATGGCCATTATCCTAAAAGAAGATAGTGTTTTTAAGCTCGACGCCAACTATAGCGCCAATCCATTTTACCATTATTTTAAAGCAAGAACTTATGAAATCGAAAAAAAAACAGATAGCGCTATAATTGCATACAAAAAAATGAAAAGCAAAAAAAAATGGGATGATATCGATTTGCTTAAAACTTATAGCATCATTGACCATACCATAAATAATGGCGTAATGGTAGAGGCTGTATTAATGAACCAGATTGTTGCTGCCACGCAAATAGCCGAGCGTAAAAAGAGCAAATTAGTATACAAGTATTACGATTTATTGGCAAAAGCCTATTACCAGAACCAAAATAATAAACAAGCACTTTACTACTCGGAACTTTACTACCAACGCCATCCGTACAATTGGCACAGGGTAGTTAAGCAACGCTATTACGATATCTGTTTTTTGTTGGCGTCCAGACTTCAGGATTATAAAAAGATGGCCAGTTACAATACCAAAGCTCGCCTTTTGGCTAAAACTATTCCCGATAGCATGGCCTTAGCGCGTACGTATGATAACGAATCGCAGATTTATGCCCTGCAAAAAGATTACCGAAACTCTTTGGCAAGTAGCAAAATTTACTTCAACTATTTAGCAAAAATAAACATGCTGCACGATGTTGCCTGCAATAATTTGGCAAAAAGCTATTTAAATGTCAACCAGCCAGATAGTGGCGTATTTTATTTTAAAAAAGGTATCGAGCTGGCAAAAAGTAACAATCCAGCAAAACAGAAAAGCTATTTATACAAGGGCTTAATTGATGCCTATGCCATGAAGGGCGATTATGAACAAGCACTGGGCGTTGCCATTACCGCCCACGCTATAGAAATAGAGAATTTAAAAGCTATTGATGCCGTTAAAACCGAAGAACTGCACGAAAAATACGAAGCGGAAAAAAAAGACCAAAATATTGCGGTTTTAAAAAGCAAAAATCAACTCAGCGAAAGTATTATCCGCCAGCAGAAATGGCTGATTTTTTCGGTTCTTATGGTGTTTTTAGGAACAATTGCATTAATTTACACTATATATAGACAACGTAGTTTAAAAGAGAAAAACAAATTATTGCGCAGCGAAAACCAAAGGCTAAACATAGAGCAAAAATTATTGCAGGCACAATTAAATCCGCATTTTGTTTTCAACGCCATAGCCAATCTGCAAAGCCTTATCGCATCGGGCGATACTTCCGAATCGGTACGTTACCTTTCTTTTTTCTCTAAATTACTTCGCAATGTGCTAGAGCAAAGTCGTAGAGATTTTATACCCATAGAGGAAGAAATTGCATCATTGCACAATTATATGCAGCTACAGCAAATGCGCTATCACCATCTTTTTGATTACGAGATTGTAGCCGATGAACTGGATACAGAATCAACACTTATTCCACCTATGCTTGTGCAGCCTTTTATAGAAAATGCCATTGAGCACGGTTTTAGGAATATCCAGTATAGAGGTATGCTGAAAATTCAGTTTAAATTGGCCAACGAACAATTATTGATCACGGTGGACGATAATGGAAGCGGCATTACCAAAAAAGGCAAATTGCAGTCAGGTAAAACCTCGTTGGCACAGGTCATATTAAAACAAAGATTACAGGTGTTGTTTAAGCTAGACTGTCAGCAGGCTAATTTTGCAATGGTAGATAAAAAAATAAATAACGATAAAGGTATAAAAGTCCAAATAACTATTCCAGCGGTATATGATTAAAAACGGGATGAAACTTTATATTCTTGAAGATGAGGTACTCATATTGCAACACTTGTTGCAAATGTTGCAAAAAATCAGTTTTCTTCAGGTTGTTGGCCACTCGGCTTATGTTGCAGAGGCATCAAAAGAAATTCCGCTTTTAAAGCCGGATATAGTTTTGGCCGATATCAGGCTTAAAGACGGTGATAGCTTTACCCTGTTTAATAATATTGATACAGAAGATTTTCAGGTTATATTTTTAACTGCTTACGATCAATATGCCATACAAGCGCTAAATTTAGGGGCTTTTGCCTACCTGCTAAAACCGATAGACGATGTTGCATTGGCAACAGTTTTAAATAAATGTTATCATCACCGCGAGCAAGAACTGTTTAACAAGCAACAATTACAAATTGCCCGCACACATTATTTGGAGAACGATACGAATAACGCTAAGCGCATAGCTTTAAAAAGTCTGGAGTATATAGAAATTGTTTTGATAGAAGATATTATATATTGCCAAAGTGATAAGGGTTACACTACTTTCTATTTAAAAGACAAACGCGAAATACTGGTTTCTAAAGGTTTAAAGGAATATGAGTTGATGTTGTTGTCAATGGGCTTTTTACGTTGCCATCAATCATACCTCATTAATTTTAACTACGTGAAAAAGTATTTTAGAGAGGGCTATCTGCAAATGTATGATAATAGCCAAATTCCTGTGTCGAGCCGTAAACGAGAAGAAGTATTGAGATATTTACAAAATATCTCCTGAAATTGTCTATAACCCGAATTTCTAAAAGCTGTAATAAATATAGTATAGCACTTATAATTGAATATTTTAAAGACCGTTGATTCCGGATTCAGTGGAGGATTACCAGCGAACAAAAACACCTACACGTTATTTCTAAATATCAGCGATTTCGAGGCCGTTTCTAACCCTACACCCAATGTTATTAAGTTAAGGGGTAAATCGCAAAAAGATGTCACCCTGAGCGTAGTCGAAGGGCATTTATTTGCGATTTATCAATCTCAAGAAGTCTTCGACTACGCTCAGACTGACGACCGTGGTGCTTAACTTAATTACATTGCCCTAGGCCCTTAGAACTACTTAGACCTGCTGAACTTTGTTTGTATACCAAATCGCAGGGTATTCCGAAGTGGATTATAACCTGATCCAACCAGGTATGAAAAATCCAGAGAAAGGCTACTGTAATGGATTCCAAGACCGAGGGTGAGATAAGAAGTATTTGCCTTTTCAGGATGCTGGTATAAGTAGCCAGCCCTGAGGTACAGGATCTCCCTGAAACTCATCTCAGCACCTGTTGATATTCCAACCTCTTTTAATTCTTCCCGGAAGCCCCCTGGCGCATCGGTGAAAGAGCCAAAAATCCCCGATGGTACGGAGCGGTCAGGGTCTCTGCCTTTTACTATATTTCCGTTTGAATCGTAGACTGGCTGAGTGGGAACCATCAATTTATTAAAATCAAGCAAAAGTGTAAGCTTGTTTTGACCTTCACCGATCTTAAGTGCAGACCCTAGTTTCATATTTGCAGGCAGGAAATAGGACTGACCAGTGTTGCGATATGTCATCTTAGTGCCCATATTAGACAGATTCAGTCCCAGGCTTAAAACCGCAGCAGTTCCGGCAAACGTTATATCTGATCTGTGAAAGGCAGAAACGTCTACCGCTACCGCTTTCCCCGAGCCCCTATTCCCATTAACAGTTCCTGGATCAAGCAAAAAAGTTGGGGATTAATACTAGGCATAAATCTTAGCTAATCTGAACAAGAAGAATTTTACATTTCTCACTCCCCTAAACTGTGCCCTGAATGCTTTTATTTTAGCGTTGAAAGATTCAGCAGATGCATTGGTGCTTCTATTTGTAAAGTAGTTTAATATGGTTTCGTAGTTGTTTTGGATTGTTCTTGAAATCGTGTTAAACGATTTGAATCCCGCGGCTTCTACTTGATTATACCAAATGGCCAGCTTTTTAAAAGCAACTATCCTGTCCTTGGATGTACTGAGTATAATGGACAAACCCTGACTTAATTTATAAGCCTGCTCAAGATCAGGATACAAACCAAATAATAACTCTGCCCGGTGTGATTGTGAAGGGGTCCAGTTGACCTCTCGCTTGAACAGTAAGTACCTACTTCTTGCGAGCAATTGTTTTACTGTATCACCATTTTCAAGCAATTCTGGCACCCAGCGTTTTTTCGCGGTCTTAGCCAACTCCATTTCCTTGTTTTCCTGCTCGATGGCATCCCATCTATGGCTTATCCTTATTTCCTGAACGCCTTCACTAGCGAGTTGCTGTACATGGAAACGATCGGAAACCAATTTGGCATTAGGGAAGCTCCGTTTAACTATCCGGGCCATTGTYGGAGCAAGATCAAGGGTAACCTCTCTCACTTTCCTGCGCAAGCCCACCCTAATCTGAGAGAGTACTTTGATAACCGATTCACTTTCGGTTCCTTTTACAATGGCGACCAGAGCACCCTTTTTACCTTTTGCTTCCTTATTGGTCAGAACCGTGTACAACTCACCCTGAGAAAGGCTGGTTTCATCAATGGAAAGGTATTCACCAAGATTCTCAGGAAAAAGAATCCAGTTCTCCGCATGTTCTAACTGCTCCCAAGCTGTGAACCCACTTAGATGACTAGCATACTGTTCCTCAAGGCGYTTACCATCTACTCCAAAGAAATGACCTAAAGTCTTACAGCTTATTGGGCTTGAATCCAAATAGCTTTTCAAAAAAAAATGCAAACTCAGTAGTCATCTTAGTGCCATCGGCAACCAGGTTCCAATCCCTGAAAACTATCTTTTTGGCATTAAGGTTTTGCCACTTACGTCGCTTCACTTTCAAAAAACAAGGCTTGCCACGTAAGGGAAAGTCTCGAACGGTAATTTCATCGAAAAAGCCTTTAGAAATCAATTTCTCACCTGAATATTCCTCAGGATGAATGTTTTTTTCTAAAAGATAAATATGATAAGAGCCTTCAGTAACTTCAAACCTATCAAGTTCAAAGTATTCGGTTAAGCCTTCAGGGAG
>NZ_SJSO01000034.1 GCF_004331735.1 Pedobacter psychrodurus | reverse complement strand
ATAAGCTGGATGAATGGGCAAAGGAAAACAATGTTGAACTGCTTTTTATCGAGCCTGGAGAACCAACACAGAACGCATATATAGAAAGATGCAATGGAAGCATCAGAAGAGAATTGTTAAATGCCTACATATTTCACTCCCTGGATGATGTGAGGGAGAAAGTGGAGGAATGGATGATGGACTATAATTACCATCGACCACATCAAGCGTTGAACTTCAAATCTCCCATCGATTTATTGAAGGAAATTTGAGGACAAAATTATACTTTTGAGTGGTCTGAAAAACAGGGGAGCTTACATGTCGAGTTCAGTACCCAAAGAAGCCCGTCCATTACCGAACATATATTTTCTCAGATAAATGCTCCTCGGAAGAACGATGTCAGCAATAAGGCCATTATTAAACTTATGTTCATAAGAGAATGTCGGGATGATTGGGCTCTGAGCACTTTGATCGATATTGACCAATACCCCAGCTGTCATTTTTGTCCGCTGGTTTGCCTTTAATACCATCGTTCCCGTGAAGATTCCTTTTATGCGCTCGAAATGTTTCTCGCTTCCATCCACTAAAAAGCTTGATGAATAAATCATCCTTTTCTTGAACAGGCTTGAGAAATAGGTAAAATTCAACGAGCTAAACAGATAATTGAAATCTTCTTCGGTTCGAAATGCCAAACCTCCTGCAGCTGGTATATTATCTGCTTGGGTCCTGGTGGGGATTTCGCTAAAAGTGTGCACCAGTTTTCATTCCAAAATGTGCACCACGCTTTTTACTTTTTGAGATTATAATGCAATTATTTTGTAGTTCAGACCAAGCCGCAATCATATCGTGAAAACTAAATGTGACAGGTGTGTGTTAGATATCATGAAGTAAATCAGTTAATTAAGCGGTAAAAACGGATGATTTCATATATTGCTTAATATTTTTGCTGAATAGGTACATAGCTACAGGATAATATGAATACTAGAAGAGATTTTCTACAAAAACTAGGTGCATCGGCATTGATGCTGCAATTGAGTTCAATATCGACATTTGCGAACGCTCCTGATCAGATCGAACAGCCTTATGAGGGTAAGGTACTCAGAGTAGCCATCATGGGTTTAGGTGGATATGGCACCCGTGTAGCAGAAGCTATGAAGGCCTGTACCAAGGCGAAACTGGTAGGTGTAATTAGCGGTACGCCTTCAAAAATTAAAGAATGGCAAACGAAGTACAACATTCCTGAAAAGAATTGCTATAACTATGACAACTTCGATCAGGTAAAAAATAATCCAGATATAGATGCGATTTATGTGATTACACCAAACGCACTGCACCATAGTCAGGTTATACGTGTAGCAAAAGCCGGAAAACATGCCATATGCGAGAAACCGATGGCATTGAATGCCAAAGAGGGACAAGAGATGGTTGATGCTTGTAAAAAAGCAAATGTAAAGTTATTGGTTGGCTATAGGTTGCATTTTGAACCCCGTACGCTGGAGGTGGTCCGAATGAGAAATGTGGGCGACTTCGGTAAGATCATGTTTTTTCAGGGACAATGTGGTTTTAAAATAGGCGATCCTATGCAGTGGCGACTAAACAAAGCGCTTGCGGGCGGGGGATCAATGATGGATATTGGAATCTATGCAATTAACGGGGCAAGGTATATGGTGGGCGAAGAGCCGGTTTGGGTGACGGCTCAGGAAACCAAGACCGACCCTATAAAGTTTAAAGATGGTGTAGATGAAACCATACAATTTCAATTAGGTTTCCCGAGTGGTGCGGTAGCCTCCTGCTTGTCTAGTTATAACATTAATCACCTGGATAGATTTTTTATGAGTGGCGACAAAGGATTTGCAGAAATGCAACCTTTTACTGGTTATGGTCCGATCAAGGGTAGGACTCATAACGGTGAACTCACGCAGCCCATAGTTACGCATCAAACTGTACAGATGGATGAAATGGCAACTATTATTTTTGAAGATAACAAGCCGGTAGTTCCTGTAAACGGAGAGGAAGGCTTGAAGGATCTTAAAATTATTGATGCTATCTACCAGGCTGTAAAAACAGGAAAAAAAGTCAAATTACAACTTCTTTAGTCCGCCAATACATTTGTATAATATTTACGTTGAAACCGATAAATGCAATTTATACATGTGATTAATTAGCTGATCTCCAATACTTATAAGTTATTTCAGGCGATAACCTCTATATAGTGAACATTGAGCATAATCATAAAAGACTCAATTATTTTCAAAAGGTAACTCTGCAATAGTTGAATGAAGGTTCTCTAATTTTTAAGTGAGGCAATTTTCACATTTTTAATAACGCTTTTTTCCGACCTTAATAGTAAGTTTTCAACTTTTAAATCAGGACGGAAAGAAATCATAGTGCGCTGACCAGCAATTTCAGTATCAATTAATGACCCGCCAAATTTGTTATCATATTTAACAATCATTCGTACTTTAAACGGTTTATCTGTACCAGCCAAATTTTCAATAGCATAATTACGCACACTGTTTGGCGATCCCCCCTCACGTAAGGATTTCTCAGTACCAGAAAAATTCTGAAGCTGTCCATTTCCATATTGTGCCCTTTTATATTTTGGACTGATTTGAACTTCAGAAGAATGGTCTTCACTGTCTGCGCCTAGAAAAAGTGCACCTAGTTTTCCATTTAATTCAGTGCCCGGTTCTACGTCGAAGGTCAATAGGAACGAAGAAGACCCTGTAGGAAATGTGGAAGTTTTTTTAATTTCTTTTGACAGTAACCTTTCTTTTTCGATTGCAGGTATGATTTCGTTCATCCACTTTGTTCCAATTCTGCCATCGGGAGCCTGGACCATTTCATGTATAGCTAGTGTACCACCCCAAACTGCTATTGGAATCCATCCAGCCAGCAAAAACCGACCGTTGCTTATTTCTGTAACGGCTGGCACATTCATTCCATTATAAAAGTCAAGCCCTGCTTTAACACCCTCTACAAATTTGTCCGCTGTTGCACCTGCTGGTTTTGACCAAAAACCGGTAAAACCACCAATAACGTAGTCATAATTTTGCCAGCGAAAGAAAAATGTACAATCGCCGCCAGGAGGGAAGTTTGGATTTACGGATTGCCAGCCACCATCAATGGACTTGGATTCCCACGTCCCTTTTGCTCCATAATTTGCCAACATGCGCAAGCGTCCTTCCGGATCTGTATAAACACTAGGGTTTTCGCAAGGATGAAATAAGATTTTTGATTTCTTGAAATTACTGATCCCATCTTCACTAATGGAATAGGTAGATCCAGCAGGATAGCCAGGAATGGTGTCGTATCGGAAAGCGCCCGTAATGCCATGTTTATTGTAGTAATCCCACTGTAAAGGCAACATGGTTTGTTCCTTAGGGTAGATCCGTGTGGTATGTAATCCGTAACTGATACAAAGTTTATTGTCAAAAATAAAAGGTGTACCGGTTCCAAGCGTCTCCCATTGTTTCTCCACAGGCGTGGCGGCATCGTGTTCAACCCAGGTTTTAAAATCGGTGGTGGAGAGGTGCTCAAAGTAATGGCCTCCTTTTCCAAATTTGCTGGCGTGACCACGGCGGTCAAATAAATAGAATAAATGGTAACGCCCCTTATGAAAGAAAGTAGCAACATCTCCCACCCAGGCATTATGTCCCTGAGGGGTCCAGTATTGAATTTCAGACAAAGTTCTGGGTTTTTTCAAAGCCACTCTTTGTGGCTGCATTTCAGGGGAAAAAATTTCCGCTTTTAAAATAACGGAAGGATTTATGCTCCAGGTGCTTTGTTCGCCCCATTTTGGATATCCTATGGGAAAGTCATTATCAAGAAGTTCATTATCAACGTATAAAGTCCACCGAACTCCGGAAAAATGAAGCACAAGCTCATGTTCTCCATTTAGTTTTTCCAACATCCCTAAAGGAATACCCACAGACATATCCCGTGGACCATTAGGCTCCGTTGGAGAATGAAGCCGAAGAGTCGCTTCTAATGCTGGATCAGAACCATCTGGCAATAAATAAGCAGGATAGTTCTGACGTTTTCGATCCTTAGCGTCGTGCTGAAACATAGTCACTTTTAACACTTCAGGGATTTCAATAAGTGTCTTATTCGCACTTCCTACTTTAAGATTGACCAGTAATTTTATGGTAAAGCTATTGCTATCTGACGGGGATTTGAAAATTGCGCTTCTTGTTTTTGACGAAAGCGTACTTAGCGCAGATCCTCCGGTAAATGTCCACGGTGTTGAGCGCAATATCAATTTAACAGCCTGTTGTTTTGATTGCGCATAAAGCGTCACGGATAATCCCATCATCAACATCAGGCAAACCGATATTTTAATGATTAATTTCATAACTTATAATTTTTGATTTTCCAATTCTTTAGAATTGTTGATTTTCTTTATTTTTTTCTCTTATCGTAGCAGGTGACCGTTGGAAAATTCTGAACATTTAATGCCCGATGTAATACCATTATATAACGCACTGTTCCAGCAACAACTTTGTTGAATTTACCAAGATTAAAATCCTTCTCAAGCTGAATAAGGATTGAAAGGGATATATTAGTCACCATCAAAATCTGCAGGTTCTGATATTGCTTTATACTGGAAAAGTAAAGCCTTGTAAAGGCACGTCAGTCTTCATAATCGGGAAGGAAATAAATTAGAATAAGCGGCCTGTTCTTTTTTAGGTCATTGTCGCCAAACGGATATGAATCTAACCACTTTAAACGATTAAAGCAAAAATGCCAAACTTTTTCGTATTGCTATTGATCAATCACTGCTCGAGCGGAAACATTTGAGCTTAGTTAAAAATCCCTATACACAAAAACAAATCCCATTTTTCGATGCGCTCCGGATGGCCAAGTCATAGATAAGCCAGCCGATGCTGGATTTATTTTTTTGTCGCCTTGTAATATGCCGTTGTTGCTACCGGATCAGAAACGGTGATCTTGACCAGCCTGGCGTTATGGTTGTGCAGCTCTATAGGCTGTTTCATGAATGGGCCCCAGTAACAGAAATATCCTAAATGCCTTTCATCCAGACCCTTTACAAAGGCTTCGGGAATATCGTAATCTGTTATCTTGTAAGTTCCCCTAAGTATGCGCTGGGATTTTTCAGTTTCTTCAAATTGTTTGTTGATCATCTTCCAGATATTAAAGAAAATTAAGTCGGCAGCTTCCATTTTCCTTGCATTGGTAAAGGTTGCCCATTTCTTCGGCGAATATCCCAGGTACATATTTACCTTGAACACTTCTTTGCCTTTCCCATGGATGATTTCCAGTACGGTCTGGATAGTATCGCGGGTTAACTCATATGTGGAATTCTGCAACCAGTCATCGCTTTTAGCAATCGGCCAGTCGATCTTGGTGTAACCTATACGCAGCAGCGCTTTAACACGCGTATCAAAGTCCTTATAATCGCTCAAATGCAGTTTAAGCCCGTCAACATCAGGGGTAATGGGCTTTTGGGCGAACAGGCTTGAACTGATGATTAACAGGAATAAGGCTTGGAGCAAAAATTTGGTTTTCATAAAGAAATGTTTGGGTGAGCGAAAATTGTCAGCCGAAAATACGGAGTATTTAACAAATCCAAAAAAATAGTCCTAAAAATGTCAAATGGACCCTCGCTGGTGAACGCGTACCTCGTGTGCATGTTTGGATAAACCAGAGTAGATTGACCCCGTCTCACCGGAAATAATTTTATTGTAAATTGTTGCTTGCCTTAATGTTACTAAATTGGCGAGAAGGGGTCTAATGGATTGGTTTGTCCACATTGATGTCCTTCAAGCTTAGACTATGTGTATCTTCAGGAATCATGCAAATAAATAAGGTTTTGTGATTAGAGTTCTAAATTAATAAATATTTGCCCTAAATGTAAGGACATACGGTTATAATCTTAGTCATGCATGTTATTATAAATTCTGAATGAACAAGGTAATTTTGCTCATTCATTTTTCCTTGATTATAGGTTATAATATGAAAAATTTGTAATTTTAGTTATTATGTTATGATAAATTTGTGATCTGCATAGTTATATCGCTTTTTTACTCGAAAAATTTGTAAGGCCCATTTATGATTTTTTTGTAGAAATAGCTTTTATATTATGAAAAATTTGTGTTAATGCTGCCTTTTGAATCGTTTAGTAAGAAAAATTTGTAATTAAATCTATGGATAATACAATACCACTACATCTTCAGGAAGTTATTTTTTCTTCAAGTAATCCGGAGATCAGCCGAGCGATCGGCAAACTGACCAAAAGTGGTGAGCTTAGAAAGATCGCTCCGAGGATTTATACTCCAAACTTTGATGAAGATCCAGGAGAAATCATCAGGCGCAATATTTTTAAGATCATAGGTCAACTATATCCTGGAACTATCTTAAGTCACCGTTCAGCTTTAGAATATAAACCTACCTCAACCGGAGACCTTTTTCTTACTAGTTCCCATAACAGAAAGATAGAATTACCAGGAGTGATCCTGAATATTATGAAAGGGCCTGACATTTTACCAGGGGATAATGTTTTTAGCGGACAGCTTCATGTTTCCCAGCAGGAAAGGGCATTGCTTGAAAATCTCCAGTCAAGTAAGAAGGTCGGGGCAACATCAAAGGCGCTAGCTTTACCTGAAATTGAGGAACGTCTTGATCAGGTAGTCAGAATAAAAGGTGAAGAAGGTCTTAATGCTTTGAGAGACAGGGCAAGAGAGATCAGTATTGAACTGGGTATGGAAAAGGAGTTTGAGAAGCTAAATAGGATGGTCAGTGCTATGCTGACCACAAAGCCTTCTGATTTGTTGACCTCACCTGTCGCAATTGCAAGGGCATTTGGACATCCTTACGATCCACTACGTTTGTCCCTTTTTGAAAAATTGTTTGTAGAATTGCAACAAAGGGAGTTTGCTGACATCCCGGAAGTAAATACTTCTATTAAGGCATTCCGTAATTTTGCTTTTTTTGAAGCGTATTTTTCCAATTTTATTGAAGGCACTAAGTTCAAAATTGAGGAAGCAAAGCAAATCATCGAGACAGGAAAGCCGCTTCCGGCCAGAGACGAAGATTCGCATGATGTTTTGGGTACTTACCAAATCGTTAGTAATAGATCAGAAATGAGTATCACTCCGGAAAATCCGGATCATTTGCTCCAAATCCTGCAGTACAGACACAAGATTATGCTCAGCGCTCGTCCGCACAAAAATCCAGGAGAATTTAAGGATAAAAATAACCGTGCTGGTGATACCGAATTCGTCGATCATAAACTCGTAAGGGGGACACTCACACAAGGGTTTGATTTTTACAGGGGGCTGCAAAACTCTTTCGCGAGGGCCGCTTATATGATGTTTATGATCAGTGAAGTACATCCTTTCTTAGATGGAAATGGTAGGATAGCCAGAGTGATGATGAACGCAGAGTTGGCAAGCGTGGGACAGTCTAAAATTATTATTCCTACAGTATATAGGGAAGACTATCTAGGGGGATTAAGACAGTTGACACGCAGACAAGAGCCCGATACATATATTAGGATGCTTCAACGTGCTCAGCTGTTTAGCATAGCTATCAACGGTGAGGATATGGATCGAATGCAAAATGTTTTAACTGAAAGCAATGCTTTTAAAGAAGGGGAAGATTACATCCTTCAAATCGTTAAATCTCAGCGGATGCCATGGGAAAGTGATGAGGAGGATCAAGCGCCTCAACGTGGTATTGGACGCTAATAACTGACTTGATGCCTTCAAGTTAAAGTGATAAATAGTATTTCTTTGCAAGCAGCATAGCGTAAAAGCTTACTTTAGTTAACAGTACATTTATTAAGCATTGCCGAATATTACATGAGGGTTACTACCAGTCAAAAATGGAATCCCATGCCACAATAATAGTAGTCACTTTTGATGTTCACTAAAAAACAAAAATGATTATTCCTAGTTCCAAAAAAATAATCCCACAGAAGGCGGTTACAATCTTGGGCAAACAAGGTGTCAATGTAAATCCTGAAAAAGCCATTGCCATACTTGATTTTATGTATTTGTTGGCGAACCTCCGTTTTATGGAACGGATCAAATCATCTTCAAAAGTCTTTTGATTATGTCCAGTGGGTATAACCTATTTGGCCAGACAACACTTTAATTTTTAAAACTATTGACACTATGGAAAACACAGAGAACATAGATCCAAATCGATTACATGATCTTACAACAGACGAAGTAAAATCCTACCCGATTTTTGCTCATTTTTCAGATAACCAAGCTAGTGAGGTAATACAGACAATTAAAAAGCTAACAGAAATAGTTCTTTACGACCATTTTAAAAAAGAAAAGCAACGACCAGTAACTTGATCTTTTGAAGATAGTCGAACCTTAAAATTCTGATTATCAGTGTAACGTAGTGATTTCCGATTGGGTTGACTGAAGCGGAGTCGAACTAATAATTGGCTTGTTATCAGTGCGTTACAGTATAGCTGTAGTTCGTTGAAAAATAAGAAAGCCTTGAAAGTACTAAAAGTTCGACTTTCAAGGCTTTTTGCTGATTTGGTAGCGGGGAGCAGGATCGAACTGCCGACCTCAGGGTTATGAATTGTCCTGCTAGTTTGTAATTGTCTGTTAGTTAATCTTTTATTGCGTAGAAGTAAACATCTGCATTATTTAATGCGCCAAAAAATGTTTACAGATCCTAAAATTATTTTAAACGACGACTTATCTATAAGATCGTACATTACCTTTTACTATGATGGCAAAAGGTTTCGTGAGTATAATGGCAAGAAGCTAAAACTTGACATCAATCCTAATTACTCTAAAACGCTAACTGATAGAAAACGATTATTGAATCGACTCTGCTTTGAATTCAAAAAGTCTTTAACCTCGGGATGGTCTCCTTATGAATTTGACAACCAAAAAAACATTAGTTTGAGAGATGCCCTAGATATTGTCTTGGAGGAAAAGCTTAAATCTGAATATAGTAGAACCTATAAGCGTGATCTTTCTAGTCTGCACGAACGATTCATTAATTTTCTACCGCCATCAATATTAAATCAATATGTTAAAAGTCTAGATAGTAGATATATAGAGAATTTCTTGAGCAACTTCAAAAGTTCCAACCGCAATTATATGAATAAAAGAAGGTCGCTGTCTGTGTTTTTTTCAGAAATGTTGCGAATGGGCTTCGCCAGTAAAAATCTCGTTTTAAGTACTAAAAGTTTGAAGACGAAATCTGTTCTTCATCAAACATATACCAAAGATGAATTAAACTCCGTTCTTAATTTTTTGAAAGCTGAGTACCCAAATCTGCATTTATGTTGTTTGATTACCTATGGTTGTTTTTTACGACCACATGAGGAGGTCAGGCTGTTAACAAAAAAACATATTTCAGAGGATTTGGAACAAATTAACTTGTCAGGTAAAGAAAACAAGAGTGGCAGAAATCGTAATGTATTTATTCCCAATTATATTAAAATTGAACTTGCAAAGCGTATTAACGAAACCTCCGATGGTGAAAACAATATTTTCTCACTTACAAATGAGCCATTTAATAATGATTACTTTAGGACTCAATGGTCAAGAGCTAAAAGCATTATGTTGAAGAAGGGAATTATCAAAAAAGATCAAACCATTTATTCTTTTCGTCACACAGCAGCCGTAAACGTATATCGTAAAACGAAAGACCTAGATATTTTACAACAATTACTACAGCACTCCAATATGATTGTAACGCTAAACTATCTACGTGGCTTAGGCGAAATTAGTGACGAGCGTTTAAAAGATGTTTTACCAGAGCTATAACTAAAATTTATATCCAAAACTTAATCTTATTTCTTTAGTTAAGAGCTAGGTTTAAGTTTTGGATATTGTTTCGCTTTTCTCCACTATTTCTTGAAATTTTTCTAACAGCTCTTCATATTGCGAAATGATATCATCTTTTCTATCCAACTGTTCTTTGAAATCAGTAATTGATAATTCCGCCTTATCGAGCTTATTTTTTGTAATGAAAAAATCTTGATATAATTTTGCTTCAATAGGCGTATTGCAATTTTTATCTATTTCAATTAACATCTGCCAGTGATGTTGAAATTTCAGTCTTGACTTCGAGTTTGAAGGTTTTAAAATAAAATTCACATCATCATTTGATAATAAGCTAACCCCATTAATGTAGCCTTCAGAATCTATTCCGAAACTTGTTATTTTCCAGTTATTAAGAGCCAAAAAATCCAATAAATTACCTTCCTTATCTGTGAAAGCAACCAATTCTTCTATGTGGTAAACATTTCCGTAGTGGTTATTATAAGGAACCTTTATAAAACAAATAATGTATGGTGGACTACAGACAACAGCTTGTATTATATCAGTATTTCTTTCGACTTTATTATCATCCCAAATCGAGTAATAAACTGGCGAAAGTATCAGGTGCGGATTTCCACTACGTCGATTAACACAAGTTAGGTTTATTAGTCGTTGTATATTCTTTGCTCTCTGCATATAATTGGATAGTTACCTTTACTGAAGCTAAAGTAGCAATTCAATAAGATTAATTTCAACGATTTGACATAATATCCAAAAAAGGTTATAATCTCTTTATTTAGGGGGGAAGTTTACGTTTTGGGTATTCAGTGTTAAGATTTGTTGGGAAGACTACCCTTATAAAAGATAGGGATGAAGATAATTAAACTTTCACGGAATCAGTCCAAGGTCACTTCCCTTTAATTAAAGGACGATTAGCAGATAGATAAAAATTAATGGATTTTGATCGCATTTGTAGCAAAAATTTGAGCGAATTTTCAAAAAAATTTCACACGAACTTGTTCCTTTACCTTTAGGAGGGGAAACAACCACGAAGAAGTTTGGAGAAAGCAAAAAGACGAGGGATACAGCATGGGTATTGACTCGGAATGCTTGGCATGAAGGTACGAAAAATTACTGATATTCTGTCTCTTCTAGTTACTTCTTATCGTCATTAATTTGTCTGTTTTGATCTTATAAACCTCCGCAATATCAGAATTCAATCTAGTACTTTTGATTAGGCTATTGTAAATATATTTTTCCGCTATCTATCGATAATGAGGCTTTAAAGATTAGAATAGCCCTTGTTTATGCTTTTACTATCAATCCGAAAATTTTAAGTCAAATTCGTATGTAGGCTAAATGAGTAGTAGTTGTCGCCACTGTTTGGAAATGGAGTTATAGTCAATTCCCGTATTTGCTGGGCTTGTACTTGGTAAAGAGATATATTTTATTCCGCTTTTCCTGTCGAAATGCTTGTCAAAAAGTGCTTGCGATTTTGATCCATTGAAAGCGATAACTTTTAATTTTTTGTGGGTTGCGATAAATCCATCTAAATCATTTGGCTCTTCATCTTCAATTGCACTGTCAAGACTGCCTTTTCTATTTGCTTTGTGCGCTACGTCCCAAATGCCAATATTTGATTTTAATAAAAGTAATTTTTTATCCGAGTATAAGATTGGTAAC
Source organism: Pedobacter psychrodurus (assembly GCF_004331735.1). Classification (GTDB taxonomy): domain Bacteria; phylum Bacteroidota; class Bacteroidia; order Sphingobacteriales; family Sphingobacteriaceae; genus Pedobacter; species Pedobacter psychrodurus. The sequence continues at coordinate 29,518 of NZ_SJSO01000034.1, read as the reverse complement.
TCATTTCCTGTAATGGCCGAAATGATCTTCCAAAACCTGTTTCGTGAATGTCCATAATATTCCCCAATTTCAAGAGATTTGTCCCCAGGCATCGTTCCTAAAATTAAAATGGTCGTGGAGATATTTGAAATTGGAGCGAATGAAGTTTTAGTGTGTTTCTCGGCTACCTCAATTATTTGCTTAGCGGTTTCTGGTTTTTCTGGTGTTGACTTTTTGCTATCCATTGCTGATTGTCCGATTAGAGAAACAGTCGAACCGTCACGATGAAAAGTAGTCGCATAGTTTTTCGTTCTGCCATGAATCTGAAATGCCTGAATTGTTGAGTTATCCTTTTTATGATACCAACCATTTTCATTTAATTTATCTGCAATTTCATGGGTTGTCATCGGTCGTCCAATTTCTCGCAAAAGTTTTGCTATAGCTTCGTGTAACGTCATAAAGGAATTTATAAAAGTGGTTTAAAACATTTACCAGATTAATTTTAATCTCTTAATTGTTCTAAATCTTCAATTGATAATATATGCTTCTCTTTACAATAGTTTTCAACTTCTGTGTCGTTTGCAAAATAGTGGTCACAGAATTCATCTAATTCTTTTTCTGCACCCGAAACATATTTTTCACTTGCTGTCATTAATTTTTCAGTTTGATCTATGAATTTCTCAAATTCCTTGTTCATTTTACAAAGTTTATCGATCGTCTTAAAATCTAAGTCACGAAAAATAGAAGGATAAAGTACCTTGCTTTGATATGGATTCGCGTTAAGTTCAATAATCCCGATTCCGAAAGATTGGTTTAATCTTGCCATTTCTTCATTCAAACTATCGCTAAATTCAAAGGCCACTAAATAACCATAATTCGCCCAGCTTGAATTCGAAACAGCCTGAAAGAAAGCTTTTTTGAGTTCGCTATCACTGTTAATTTCTCTCTTAAGTTCATAAGAGCTAATCTTGAAGGTGTCAACACGATTAATTGACTTTAAAAAATTTTGACTAGCTTTTGTTTGTAGGGTTAAAAATTTAATTCCAACCATGTCAGGATGTGTCCAAATTTGGTTACTATCCTTTCCGTTCGATTGTTCATGAAAAATGGTCTTTGAGTAAGTATCTGTGTTTTTGAGATAACTACTTAGAAGCTTATGTAAATCTCTTTCTTCGTAAGTTTTTGATTTACCCGTTTTTAGTGGTTTTATTGTTAGCACCTCATTGTCGCCACTTAAAATTTCAACCCCGATATTCTGTTCGTTTTTTGTTAGGTAGTATGAGTATGTTCCTCCGGCTTGTTTAATTCGTTTTACTCTACTATCGCCATTGCGAATAAAATCACCTAGCACAGCAGAAATTGTTGAGCCTGGGGTTTTCGATACGTTAAAGTCGTAATATTTTTTGTCAAGAATATGATTTAGAACAGCTAAATAATTTGTAATATTATTTATGTCCTCTAAGCTTTTTAATACGGCTTCTTTTAATGTCATGGGAGGTTGAGTGATTAATTTAGTTAGGCAATATATTAATTTTTGCTGAAAGCAAAATATCCAGAATTCAATCTTATTTCTTTATTTAACGGGGTAGGTTCGAGTTTTGGATATGCTCATTTTTTATTTAAATATTACTCTAATAAAGATGTAACGAAACTACCAACTATACTTTTATGGGGGATAGTAGCTAAACAGATTTCATTTCGTTCGTTAACATTATTTAAAATATTGCCAATTTCCTCTTCTAAGAAGATATTATTTGCATCTTGGAAAATAGTAAGTAAAAGCTTTCCATTCAGTTATTTTATTTCTTCCACTTGTGTATTCATAATTTGACGCATTAAAATAAAAGAAAATTTCACACCTTCTTTTTCAGTAATGATGTCCTTAAAGAAAACTTTATTGTCGTTAGAATATTCTGTTGGAAAACTTATTGTTAAATATGTCATTTTCTTTTTTGAAGGTTCCCAAAATCGATATTTTACTTCTTTATGCCCTTCATATTTCTTTAAGAATTTGTCTATCGTCTGGCCATTTTTATACCAATTTACCAGAGACATATTTACCCATACTTCATCCCAACTTTTGAAAAATGGAAAGTGTGCAACAACATTACGAACGAATTTAAATAGTTCACTTCCTATTTCAGATTCCATTGGTGGTCTGGCAATTTTAAGTTTCTCTATAACCCACTTCAATGGCTCATAATTTAATAATTCAGCATAAATCGAAAATGCCTGCTTAATTTTGGAAAACCGCTCCCATTCATCTTTTTCCCAAAACGTATCATCCATCACCTCATCATAAATGTCGTAAAAACGATTATATGCTAATGTCAGAAATTGAAATTCGGGTTCTTTGGGATTCGTTTCGCTCATAAATTATTGCTAAATTTCAATTTAAAATCTTTGGTTGAATTTAGTGCATTCAATCCACATTAAGTAACTTCTGTTCTTTGATGGTCTTTCAATGATGGATTAAAGGCATTATTTTATCAACTAATCCTACCGTTTCAGTTATCATCGGAACTATTTTGGTTAGACCTTCCCATAAAGATTTAAGTACAGATGTTTTAGGTTTTTCTTTGCTTACTTCTTCGTTAAAACTATCAAAAAGTTCTCCAGCTTCTTTGTTTTCAGATTTTTCTACAAGGAACTTTACTATTTCAAGTGCTTGTGCTGATTCCTCATTATAATTTGTTTTTATAGTATTGAATGCTTCTGTAAAAGTCGAACGATTATAAATCGTTGAATTTTGTATATTTTCAAATTTATCTCCCATAATTATTTCATTTTTAACATTTATTAAATTTGTTGGTATATTTCTTTCGTTAGAATTTTTGAAGAGAGTTTTAGTAGGGATAGATAATTTGATGTTCTTTCCTCGGTTCTCCTGTAAACTTTTTACAGCTTCTTCTATGCTATCAACCTCGATGGTTTTTGTTTCAAAGCTGTCAAACTCATTTGTTTTGGTATTTTTAAAAAAATCAAATAGTTCTTTTAAAATTTCATCCAAGACGTGGAAAATCAAGGACAGGCAAAGAAATGACGAATTGGTTTCACTTCTAAAACTTAGATATAATTGCTTATATCTAATAATTTCAGTAACGTCTTTGGATGAGAATTCTCTTTTTATTTCCGAGATTGAAGAAATGTTATTATTCCAAATACTGCTAAATGCATTGTCCCCAGACCAAATTTCTAATTCTTTTAATTTTTCTGTAATAGGGTTATAAATATTTTCGATAATAGGTTCAAATTTGTTATGGATTTCATTTTGAAGATCATTATACTGCAATTTATCAATATAGTTTTTGTCAGGCTTTAACTCATTTCTCCGAATATCAAGCTTACTTATTTCATCACATAGTGGGATATATTTTTCTATTAATTCAGTTTTTTTACTCTCCAAAAAATCAATAAATTTAAAGAGTGCTTTAATTTTATGCGGTATCATAGTAATGTCGTGCTAATCTAGATGTTCCAAGATATATATATTGTTTGAATATAATTAATTCCTGTATCCAAAAAATTGATCAATTTATATATTTAAGGGGCAGGTTTGAGTTTTGGATATTTAAAGAACGTGGAGAAATGCTTAAAAGCTAGCCCTTGTAAAAGTGATAGGAACAATCCCCCTTACTTTTATGAGGGCATCTTTCAATAAAATTTTAATCAGCTAATGTAATAATTCCTAACTACTTATATGATTCTTGGGGAGATAGATTCCATTAAGATAGATTCAATATTTTCTTAATCTTATCCAAGTGTTCCTTAGGGCAATTTGCTATTATTCTTTCTAATTTGGAACCCCTGATATCACTTGGTTTAAGGTATTCTGTTAGATTTAATCTATGAGGGTTTCTATCATAAAATCTTTTTATAGTTCCATCCTCAAAAAATGTATAATCATCATCAAGCCCATTCACGCCTGCATATACCGTGCATATTTCTACTGACATAATAGTTTGTTCTAAGTTTATAATTTCCTTTTTAATTCTTTAATTAAGTGCTTATCATTTGCCATAGCATATGCCCTTTTGTAGTCTAAATCATCGAAATTATCTTTTCTGCTAAATCCTTTGCCGTAAATTCCAAATCCGAGTCCAATTTGTTTTTCTTCATATGATTTCAAAATTAGTCTTACAGTTTCATTTAATAAAGTATAATCATAGGCTATTTTGGCAATATCCCTCGTCTTCAAAAATGAAATTATATATCTATGTATTACCCTGTTTCTTAAATTATATAGATTATTTAATTCTTTAAAGATTTCTTCATTTATAATACTAATTTCAAATGCTTTCTCATAAATCTTCCTTTCCATAATTCCTTTCTCGTTTTCACCTTGAAATAAATATTTAATTTCGATATCATCGGTCTTATTTATAAGCTGTTCATGCAAAATTATCGTCAATCGTAAGTAAGCATCAATTTGGTTTGATAGAATAGCAACTAATTCAATATAAGAATTCGACTTGTATGCTTTGTTTAATAAATCATGAGAGCCAATCAGTGAGCTAATAAAATTGTCGTATTTATTTAAATCCGAAGCGTGTTTTCTATCAGATTTTGGTATTACCCGAATGGACTTTAAAACTTTTTCTGAATGATTAATCTGCTCAATTAATCTTTTATTCTTTCGATTAGCAATTAATGAAATAAATTTTGACATGCACAATAAATCATCTACCTGAGCGTAAAATATTATGACATCAAACTCTTCATCATTTATTTTCGTCATTGCCCATTCAAGTTCAGCATTACTTTGTTGAATTGGTAAATTCGGGTTTATTCCTTTTTCAGACAAAGGATAGCAACTAATTTGGAAGCAGCCAAATGATTTTTCATATGGTTCGAAACTAAAAGGTGATACTTCTTCTACATCCTCAAAAACAATGTTTTTGTACTGCCAATCGACTGGGATATTCATTATGAAATTTCCATTTGGTTCTGTCCAATGTTTCATTCTTAAGGCTTTAGAAATTTAAACTCATATTGTTAACAATATAATCAAGATCCGGAACAAACGCAATATATTAAAAGTGTATTTACTTTTAAGAGGCTACCTTCCAATTAGAAATTTAAATTAGCCTGGGTGAATAACCCAAGCTAATAATTTTCACATCATTCCATCATCAGCAAAACTGTAGTAATTATCATTGGAAATTACTAGATGATCCCACACAACAATCTCTAATAATTTACCGCCGTCTTTTAATTGATTAGTCAATCTAATATCTGCATGGCTAGGCTTTAGATTTCCACTAGGGTGGTTATGTGATATTATTATTGATGACGTATTGGCTTTTAAGGCTATTGAAAATATAATTTTAGGATCAAGGATTGTTCCACTTACACCGCCTGTTGATATGTCTACAATTCCTAGAACTCTATTTTCTCTATTCAATAAGATCATTTTACTCTGTTCTAAGAACTCGATTTTACCTAAGTCCCATTGCCGCATTAGCAAATCATACGCTTGCTTAGACGATGTAATTTTAGGTCTTTCAGATGCTTTGTAATCTGGTTTGTAGCTTACTTGTACTTCGGCTATCTTGAATGTTTTTTGTGCCATAAAATATTTAATTAATTATGGTACTTGATCAAGCTTTCAACCCAACTAAATCAAGAAGCAACGGAATAAATGGATTGTGTATCAGGTGGTGCGTTTATGCCGGAATTTCTTGAAATGTGTTGAGGAGACAAGGTTATTTTTGTTATATAATAAATTATCAAAGATTAATTAAATAATTTTTACATCTTACACCTATTCTTAACGCAACTCAATAAAACAATCATGAATATTTCTGAATTTATTTCAAACTATCATAATCATCCCGTATTATTTATTGGTACAGGTATTAGTCTACGATATCTTGAAAATTCCTACACATGGGATGGCTTATTAGCCAAAATATCTTTTGATGTTAAAGAGAATGATGAATTCTATCTTGACGTTAAATCATCTTGTCAAGAAAACGGACGCTATAGATTTGATAAAATAGCGTCAATTATTGAAGAAGAGTTCAATAAAGATTTGAAAGCTAATAGGAATGGGAAATTCAAAAACATTAATGACATCTTTTATGAAAAGATGCAGAATAACATTAATCTCAGCAGATTTAAAATTTATATTGCCCAAATCTTTTCGAAATTTCATATTCGACCCAATATGGAAGAAGAGTTAAATGAATTTAGGAAAATTCGTAAAAATATTGGATCAATAATTACAACCAATTATGACAATTTGATTGAAAGCACTTTCGAATTTAATAAACTAATTGGTAATGATATTCTGTTAAGTAACCCTTATGGATCGGTCTATAAAATCCATGGTTGCTCATCTGATGCTGGAAAGATGATAATAACTGCTGATGATTACAGGAATTTTATTGAAAGCTACGAATTAATCAGAGCCCAGTTACTCTCATTGTTTATTCATAATCCTATTATATTTATGGGATACGGAATTGGAGATGAAAACATTAAAAGTATTCTCAAAACAATTTTTACTTATATCGAGCCAAATTCTGATCAGGCAAAAAAAATAAGGGGAAACTTTCTTCTTGTAGAATACGACAGTGGATCCGATTCTACTGAAATAGTTGAGCATGACATCGATATGGAGGGATTTTCTACAGTGCGTATTAATAAGCTCAAAACTGATAATTTTCGAGCAATATATGATGCGCTCTCAAGTTTACAGTTACCTGTGTCAGCTTTAGATATTCGAAAGGTACAATCTATAGTAAAAGAGATTTATTCTGGAGGAAAGATTTCTGTTAAGATAACCGAGGATTTAGATGAGGTTAAGAACTCAGAAAGAATTTTAGCGATTGGAACTAGAAAAACAATTACTTACACATATCTTACAAGTCAAGAAACTTTATCGAGCTATTTCAAGATAATCGATGAATCCAATTCTCAAGCTTTATCATTCATCGATAAATATTCAATTTCCGCTAATCAGTATTTTCCCATATTTGGCTTTAGTGCTATAAATAATCAAATATTGATTGCTGAGAAATTGAAGGAACAACAGATAGCAAAATTGGAGACGATGCAGCAAGCCATCGCTATTCAATGTCAAAAAAAACATGAAACTATTGCAGAAATTGTCGCTGACACTTCAATAGCAAATAGTAGTAAGGACAACGCTATTTTTTGGTGTACCATGGATGGTCACTTATCTTTAGATGATGTCGAGTCATATCTCCGGAATTACCCAAATAAGAAAGGTTCAAATTTTAGAAAAATACTCTCAGCATATGATTATAAAAAATACGCTCATTAGATCTATGCATTCGCAAATTAGATTAAAATGTCAATTGTTAAAAATTGCATTCCTAACAATTTATGTAATAACCAATTCATTTCGAAGTCTATCACAATCACGCCCATTTTCGCTAAAATCGTCACAGCTTCCGTATTAACCATCTGTTAGCTTCTGAGAGTTGTTAAGTGATATCCAAAAATTTAATCATTTCCTTTATTTAAGGAGAGCTTTTCGATTTTGGATAATCTGTACCATTCATTAGGCTTTGTCCCCCCTCCATAAAAAAAATAGGAAAAGTAAGCAATATCTAAAAGGAATTACTTTCTATTGGATGCGAAATTTCGTCTTTAGTATTCTAATCTTTTACAAAAGTGCAGATTTATTCATCTCGATTTCACATCAATTTGAATGTGGTATTTATTTAGTAATTAACTTACTTTGATGAGAGAAGTATGATCTCGATTTTTCTTACAATCCTACAGCCCTAGCAAGGTCATTTTTAGTTTAGCAGGGATGACGTTTTGTTCTGCGACCACTTTAAATGCCTTTTGGACATTTTCAATGTTTTTTTTCATTATTACTAATTTTGGTTCCGCCACTACCTTTACACCTAAACATGAGTTTTGCACGGCTCTCTCTAGGTTTTCATGAAAGGTGCTATAAGAATCAATGCTTCCACCGATTTCACGTATTATCGATTCATATTCGGCAACAAAAAATTTGATCTGTTCAATATGGTATACTATGTTATCGTCCTTATCTGTTGATGATGCAACGATACCAATTGATGTAGTATCGGAAAGTATTGAATTGAACAATTGCTCCCTTTTGGGTTTAAGGAAATCTGATGCATTTAAGTTTTTTTGTGTAGAATACTGCGTATAACCGTCTTTGAAATCTATAGTATTAAGATATAAATCAAAAAACTCTTTTACACCTGCATTGTATTTGTCAATTTTATCTCTTAAGTAGAGAATTCTTTGCACCGAAACCTTATAATTATCGTCAGTTGCTGAAGTAAAATCGAGAACACATGTCATTTTATTAAATTCATCAATTCCAAATTTTCGTTTATCATTGTATTTAGCAATAAAAAATGATGCTATTGACAATCCATTAGTAACCAATGGATTACTCATGAATGGTAAACTCGTAGTTAAATTTGATAAGTTTGAAGTGATGTCAGGAATAGGTTTTTTGTCCTTTAAAGAATTAAGGCTGTTTGAAAGCGAAGATGTAAATTCTGGAAAATTAGCAGGATTGACTAACGCCGAGAAATCATTTTGCATTACCAATGTTTGGTATGAAAGATTAAAAGAATTTGTCTCTCTAACTATATGATTTAAAATTTCTTCGCCTGCGATGTATCTGTTTTGCAATGCGGCAATATCATTTTTAAACTTGATAATATTTGCGGATTTTAAACTCTTCGGGATGTTTAGATTAGTAATTCTCGCTTCGAGATCTTTGATTTTTTTATTGCTTATCGAGTCGTTATATTTTATACTACGCTCAAGGACTAATAATTTATCTAAGTTTAGCGTTAGCACTTTCGATGAATCTTGCTGTGCACTAGCCACGAAAATGATTGTCAATATCGAAAATAGAGAGAGAAAAGTTCTTTTCATATTAATTTAGTTTATAATATATTTAAAACTACTCAAATCACATGTTAATGGTTACGGAAATTCAAAACTGTACAAAAAATGTAAACTTGGTTTATCAGTCTCACCGCCTGCGAACTGAGAAAATATGTGAGAATCAGCAGTTGCGTAGCAACGGGATTCGATCTATGTTTTAACACAAGCGCAGCGCAGCATTTTCGATTACGCAGGTGAGCTGAAAAGTGGAATGCGATTAGATTTATCCAGGATGAAGCGAAGCAAATCCTAGATAAAGATAGAGAAAGCATTCATGAGGCAACCGATTTGCCAAAATTAAAACCATGACAATGCAAAGCAATGGCGTGTGTTTTAGGTGGCATTAGACTTGCCGAATACCGATCTTCCTACCTTATCCCACTGTCTTTTGCGAAGAACCACTAACAGAAAATTAAAGCATTGCCCCTCATAAAAATGCAGGATTGAATCCACAGCACCACATAAAGACTAAACCCTCCCTTTCTCGCTGTAAGCCACTAAATGAGAGAGGGAGGGAATTAGGATGCAGTTAAATTTTATCGACTTCTACATAGCTCAAATAGCCAATATGACCATGAACTGGATGATCTACACCAATCATAGACTCTGAACTGCCATCTGAAACAATTCTCAAATATTTATTCTCAAGGTTATTCTTAATGTGAACTATTATCTGGCGTTGCATTAATTGAGTTCTATAATTGTTAAATATATAATAACCGACGTTTCCTAGATTGTCATCCTCAAAATCTAAATCAACTCCTTTATGAGATTTAACCAGAACACTCCATTTGAATTTAGATTTATAAGTTGGCCTAATCAATTTTGGAATTAAAGGCTCATCGTTTATGAGGGGCAGTTCTTCAATAGCTTTATTTACTCTCTTCTTTCCAAAAATGAAAAACGATATAATAACTGCAATTACAAACAGTGGGTAAAATAATAAGCTCGTATTAATTAGTTCTATTTGACCAGTTGGTTATTTCTGTATTTTTAGTTCCATCCTCTGAATAGATCTTTACTTGTTCTTCTTCTCGAATGCCAACATAAACAACGTTTTTAGTGAAGTCTACAACTATAATAAAATTGGTATCACTACAGTTGTGCTCTTGGCATCCCCAAGCAATAAAATTATTATTCTTAATATTAATTGGTGTTTCAACAGCCCAAGTGTTCTTCAAAAAAAAGAACCTATTTTTTAATAGGCTCTTTACTCTTTTGGATAAAATTGGGTCTTTTAATAGCTTAACGTCTTTAGGATAAGCTCCATTAAATTTTTTCAAATAACTTATAGATGGATAAATGACTCTTTGGTTGATGAAGGATTTATTACTTCCAAAGGTTAGGATAGTTATTATTAAGAACTTCGTTAACATATTACCTTTTATCAATATATTTTGATGATATGTCAATTGTAAATGCAGTATTAGACTTGCCAGATTCATTTCTAATCTTTTGCTCTGTTAGAAAGTAATCTAGATTAGGTTTACGTACTACGGCAGTATATGTCTCTTTTTTACCATCATGTTGGTCGGTAAATTCACCAGCCTTAGATTTAACTCTCATTTCCGCAATCATTTTTGTGAAATCACCCAAATGATAAAACAAATATCTAACAGAAAATTTATAACTTTCCCCATCTTCCTCAACCGTAAGAATATAATATTGTGGTTCTCCCATTTCAGTTGGGGCACTCCAATAATATGATTTTGTATAGCCATCAATCTCAGGTTTTTCTGACTTTAAAGTCCATTTGGTATTTATGGATTTTAACTGTGTAGAAATTTTCAGTAATGAGTTCCCTTTTGTTAACATCCAGCTATTAAAAAGAGAATTTTGCTGATTTAAAGTTAGAGTTTGTGAATAAGATGAAATAAAACTTGATAGGAGAACAATTATTATAAATAGTTTGCGCATATGTTTTATGTTTAGTAGTAATTTATTATTTGAAATTGGTATAATTTAAAGTTTCTATTGAGCGTTAAAGATGACTTTTCCGTTTAAATCTTTAATTGATATTAATTGAACGAATTCACCTTCGCGATATAATCTAAATATGCTACCATATGTAGCATGCTCTAAAATTTTGTTTTCCGAAAGCTGAAACGATGTAATCTGAGGTAAATCATCCCCCCGATAAATTAATTGAGAAAAGTTATTGGTACCTACTTGATGGCGATAGTATATTCTAGTCGACCCTTCTTTGGTAGTAGTAACATTGATAAGAGTAGTGCCGTAAATCCTATTATTATAGAATTCGTAACATCTACCTTTACGTATCTGTTTATTCGAAGTGTTATAAAGGAGTATAGTTCCATCTGGATCGATAAATTTATTTGTTAAGTTGGTTTTGTAAACTCTTGGGTGTCTATTGTCTCTGTCTTGAGCTTTCAAGATGCTTGAGAGAAAGATTAAATAGGTTATTAATAAACTGGATTTAATGAATAATCGAATTATTTTTTGAGAGTTCATATTTGTTTAGTTTTTCCGATCGTCCCAATTCGGTATTAGTAATGCGATGAGGTGGGACTTGCCTCAAAGATATTTGCTTGGAATTGGTAATAATTACGGCAAACCGTAAATGAAAAAAGCGCAGGACTGAGCTTAGTCTGCGTCTAAGAGGTTCTGGAAAAACCTGACAACAACAAACAAGTCAGCCTACGCTTTTGGCATAGGCGAAAACTTATCTGCTCTTGTTGTCTTTGTAATTTTCCAGATTTCTTAGACAAGAACTGATAGCTTACGCTAATATTTTAATTAAATTAATTTCTGCTTTTTATATCTAAAATTTTGATTGACGTAAAGATATAAAGGAGAATTAAATTAAAGCACATTGCTGTGCCTTAATTTTTAAGATTGTAAATGTTCTACAGTAAATAAACTTACAAAATCTGTTTCCCCCTCGACAATTCTCCTGTAAAAGAAGTTGTGAATGTCCATTGGCATATAATTAACCCTCATTGAATATTCAATGCTTTGTTTCCCTTCTAAAGATTCAGTGATCTTAAAAGCGCTCCTCAATAGCAAATTAGTTAATCCACTGCCAAACTTTTCAATTCCACTTTCATCAATCGAGATAAAGATGTACGATTTACCCTCCTTACTATTACTAATGGTAATGTTCCAGAAGAAGCAGATGTATTCTCGCACCAAATTGGTATTCTGTGGATCTTTGCAATGCTCAACAGAAATATGAGTCCTGTATTTAGTCAGTTCAAACTTCTTAAGCAAATCGGATGCAACATTCGTAATAGCTGTATAAGCTTGTTCAACTAAATCATTGTTCTGCTGTAGATCAGCATTTACTAAAACCAATTTCGTTTTAGTTTCTGTACGTGTTTTTGTTTTCATTTTTCTAAATTTTATGGTGTATAATCAATTGTTTTACTTTTTATGAGGGGTATTTTTCTCTGTATTGCTAAATTTTGGACATAAAAAAACCACGATTTCTGGTCGTGGTGCTTTATATTGGTTCAATAAGTTAGGAGTTGGTTATAGCTCAGGCTATAGCCTTATTAAGTATGATATTGAAAACGCTTTTTAGCTTTAAATTTATTTCGTTGGATTTTCAGTTGTCAGAGGTTCAGTTCTTGTTTAATTCTCTCTGATTTTTTTCGAAAAGATAGCCCTAATAAAAAGTAAGTAGCAAATTCTTTTTCCTTAATCGAAGTACGGGGCTACATTCTCTTAGTGGGGGCTTGAAAAAATTAGACATTTAAAAATTTTTTGGAAAATTTTATTTTTGACTTCCCACCTTTACTTTTATGAGGGACAAAACTAAAAAAGCACCAAATGAATTGGTGCGTAGTATCCAAAATATAAATGGAGGTGTTAAAAATAGGTATTATAATAATTTCGGATATTTTCATTAAGGCTTTATCGAAAGTATTTTCCAAGCATGCTTTTTTCCATCTGGAGTATCAATTGTGGTACTTTTAGCTTCGTAATATTTATGTATTTCTGTGGCTTTTACTTTGCTATTGTATCCAAAGTTTGAGTAAATATCTTCAATTGAATCTTTGCATTTAGTTTTAATTGGCATGTCTCCAACTACATATAAAGACTTTATGGCTTCTTTGAGATATGGATCATTTAGAATCTCTTCTTTCAGTAGTCTGTTTAATTCAGCCTTCATTTTAGCTAAATTGAAATCTAGCGTTTTCATTTTGGCGTAACCCAGTTTATCGTAGTATTTAGCTTGTTCTGGATAATCTTGTCTTAGCTTAAGGTATAATTCTTCATCAACATATGTAATTAAGTTGTTTTGTGGATTATCGTGAAAAAGCAAAAGACTACCTACGCATTCACAAAGTTTCGATTTACTAATTTCTTCATCTTCAAGTATATCAATAAAAGCATCATCAGCATCATATAATCTTTCGAGCACCTTTGGAATGAAGTAATTAGTGTCGGTGTAGGCTTTACCTAACAACCTAATCTTACGATAGTAGGATTTGATTTGTTGGTGAAGGTGGAAACTGTCGCAAGCAAAGTAGTTAATTGTCCTATCCTCATTGACGAATTTGTGAATATCTGTGCGTTCCATGGCTTGGTTTGCGGTTTCAACACCATAGCTTGTATTTATTCTATTTTTGATTTCGACTATCTCTTGATAGCATTCGTAAGATTCATCAATATATTTTGTAGCATCTTCTCTGGTTCTAAATTCAATGTCAGCATTAGTGTTGGTAATATGAATAGTTTTATTGACTCCATTTCTAAATCTTCCAACAATTTGTATGCAGTCGCTGTAAGGATCCAATAATGAAAAAGGTGCTCTGTGCAAGTCTGTAAGCATAATTACGGATGGTTTAATTTGTAACTTTATGTCAACTGCACTAAAAAACCTTGAAGTTAAAAAGTTGTACTTTTTTAATGTTTTTAGTTCTGATCCAGCACTTCTAAAATTCATTTTATTTCTTAGCTCTCGTACCTTTTCCTCTGAGCAAAATACCTTGCTATCCTTCTCTAGACCTAACTTTCTAATCAATTTGACACTTAATTTGGTGGAATTAACGAAAATAAATATTTGATCATCTTCATTTTCTTTAATGGCGTATTTAAGCGATGCACTGATGTTATTGGTGTGGATTATATCAATCTCTTTTTTGTAATCAAACTGCGGAACTACCTTAAGGATTTTAAATCCATTTTCTTCAAATCTAGGATCTGATGGCTTGAGTGGTGTTGCAGAAATCATAGATTTATCTTTGAATTTGAAGAAATCAATCAGTGGCGAGACTATTTTTCCACGGAAAAAGACTGTCTTAACTAACGAATCACATTCGTCGATAAGCATAAAGAAATCATTATATAAATCAAATGTTCCATTCTCCATTATGGCATCCCTAACTTTATATTTATATGCTTCAGGAGTACAGAGGATTTTTTTGAATTTGATAGTGCTGTCTCTTAAATATTCTTCTAGTTCAGCTTTACTCACATCTTCATAAACAATGAAGATTTCTGGATAGCTCAAGCTACCATCTTCCTCCTTTTCAGTTTTTTTTCCGATAAGAACTGGCGTGTTCGGTAGAAGTATTATGCTATGCCGCTTATATAATAGAGCTTCTCCATGCGTCGCACCGAGTCCGCATAATGTCTTATATATTATGAAATTTGATGGTGTTCCGTTCGTAAAGTCATCGTGTTGCGTGATATACTGCGTGGTTAGGTAGAGATTAGTAACTTCCATCTTCAACCTCCTTTCCACAGCTCATAGAATCAACATGAGCAATATTGAAATCCTTAATCTTGCGAGAAAATAACTTATTTATCTCCCTAGTATTAAATATTGGTTTTTGTTTTAATTCCCAATTTAGATCAAATGATGCAATGTTTGGTAGCCAAATAGCCTTGCTAACTTCTATCTCACAGTCTATTATGTTATTTGAGATTAATGGATTATCCCCTTTTTTAAAGGATTGAAGTTGAACGGTGACAATTAGATCGGAATAAGAATCTGATTTTCTTAATTTCCAATGAGCTTTTGCTATTGTTGAAATTTTACCAAAGCAGAAATCTTGATAAACAGAAATGATTTTGTAGTAACCTATTCTTGGACATAAGTCACTTCTTCCTTGTACTTTTTTAGCATTATAAAGAGCTAAAAAATCATCTGAGTTTTGCATTTTATCTGAGCGTTAATTTGATAACGCAATGCAAAAATCTTCAGGTTTTAGAAGGTGGGAGGCAACGGAAATTAGTTGTTATTTTTGACTTTTATATCTTTGTAAATCAGTTGTTTAGTCGTTGTGTTTTTGAAACATTGAGGTGATATAATCTTTGGGATCTGACTGAATAGTATGTCTGTTCAAAATATTAAGCGCTTCGAGGATATCGAAATAAAACTCTGCTCTTGCATCTGTTAATTTTACTCCATCTGGTGTATTAAGATGGGTATGGAGTTCTAGATATTTACCTACATATTTGCATAACTCAACATATTTTTTCCTTTTGAGAACTGAGGGGTTTTTATTTTTAAGCTTAGTTACTTTTTCTAGATTTGACAAATCTATTGGTGTGTTTGGATCTTCGTTATATTTATAGAACTGTTCTAAAAAAGTGTCCCCTAGTAAATGACGAGGGTAATTTCTAGCTTCGAACGCATCAAATATAAGCTGACACATCCATTTTGAAATTTCGTGATTTCTAATGTAGGCACTTTGAGTCTTAGGTTTGAAGGTTGTTCCGATATTTTCTTTAATGCCAATTTGAAAGTTTGGGTTATCAGTAGCCCTTTTAAAAGCTAAGAGAAACTCTGAAACTTCAATTGTATTTTGTAATTCCTCATATTGCATTTCTGCATCGAGCATCATATCACCTAGAATTTCGTCTTCCGTTAAAATAATGTATAGCAACTCATCCTTATGCTCAATTAGGTTATTCTTTTCAAATGTTTTGATGAGGCTGTCATGAATTTTATTATAATAAGATTCGGACATTGTTGATTCTAAATAAACACCAGTCTTTTGGTATCTAGCTATCATAGCTTTAGAAATATATGCAGATAATTTATCAAGATCGGGATTGAGGGTTATTTTTAATAACGAATCAGACATTATGCTTTAATTTAAGATGCCTAATATATTGAAGAAATATTTACCTGACTATTTATGAGGGTAGAAGTTTTGAG
The DNA here is from genome assembly GCF_004331735.1 of Pedobacter psychrodurus. Classification (GTDB taxonomy): domain Bacteria; phylum Bacteroidota; class Bacteroidia; order Sphingobacteriales; family Sphingobacteriaceae; genus Pedobacter; species Pedobacter psychrodurus. The sequence goes on along the minus strand of NZ_SJSO01000034.1, from coordinate 13,491 downwards.
AATATCCAGAATTTAGTTTAATTCTATTATTTAAGGGGAAGGTTTAGAAAATGGATATTGTCTAGAACAAAATCCGATTGGTACTTTGGTTTTATAGATACTGAAATGGCTGAAGGAGTTTTACTAATTCTTTATAAGAGGCAAAGATCAAAAATCTGCGCCAGTAGATGCGCCAATAGGCTGTAGATTTATCAAGCAAATTCTATGTAATGGCAGAGAAAAGGTTATATTTGAAGTAAGCAGAAAATACTTTTAATGCGATAGAAAACTCACTCAGTGCACCCATAAACAAAAAAAGCCCATCTTTCGATGAGCTTTTAATCAGTAGCGGGGAGCAGGATCGAACTGCCGACCTCAGGGTTATGAATCCTGCGCTCTAACCATCTGAGCTACCCCGCCGGGTTAATATTTACTAAAAACGTAAATATCGATGTGGTTATTTTTAAGAGTTGCAAATATAGAATAAATATACATTCTATTAAAAAGAAATGTGAAAAATACTTTAAAGCGCTATTGCTCAGTAAATTTGAATGTTTTTGGTGGGTGGTTGCTACCATTTTAGTCCTTAGTGAGGGTGTTTTTTGAAGTAAATAACGCAACGAAGTGCATCATTTCGACGGATACTGCTAAATTAACCTATTTCTAGTCTTAGCCTATCATCAAGCCTATTGCTTACGGGATGTGCGGGGGTATTTCAGCTGGCCATTTGTGCTGATAAAAAGATTGATTACTCCCTGGAGTTACCAGGTCATCCCCAAGGTAACCTTGGCTATAGCTGATATTCGCCAATCCTTTACCTTTAGGTAATAAATGAGGTAACGCCAGAGTAAAGAATTGGTAAGCAAAGGGTTAACCTGGGGTTAACTTGGTGCCTAGAAAGGGTAAAGAAATGGTAAAGGATAGGTAAAGGAATTAGTCTGTCCAGAGTTGGAAGTCTTTAGTCCAGAGTCAATTAATCTCCCTGCGTTCGTCATCGTGGACTTGTTTCAGGATCTATTTACGAGGATAACATCAGTTTCATTATTCAATTAGAGACAATTAATCTATAAGCGATCTTAGTAAGATTGCTTCGTTCGATGAAAGATCGGCCTCGCAATGACGCAAGAGGGGGCTACTGGGCGGTAGCTAGGCCGCATCTTTTTCTTAACCATTTAAGACATATAAGGTTCATATAAGCTCAATCAAACTTAAATGGTCTAAAATTCCTTATATGATAAAAGAACTGTACGTCCGCTTTTTTATAACAGACTTAGTGTATTTTTTATCCCCCAGCTCCGCGACCTTTGTGCCTTCTCTCGGTGCGCTTTGTGGTTAAAAACATGGAAAATGTAAGATGGAGCTTTTAGTCCGAAACCAGTTAAGCGATTTAAACAATTAACCGATTAACCCCAACAAACCCAATAACCGCTGAACCAATGGTAAATGAACCAATGAAACACCGCCTGAAACCAATAAAAATTATATTGTTGCAGATATAGAATAAATTACCTTTCTTTAGAAAAATAATATTAAAAAATAGTCCGGAAATTATCCTGGTAGTGTACTAACATGGCAGAAAAGAAAAAATTTACACTAGAGTACGAAGTTAGATCGTCACCAAGAATATTGTATAGTTTTATAAGTGAGCCAAACGGCTTATCGCAATGGTTTGCGGACGATGTGAATTTCCGCGATCAGGTATATACTTTTACCTGGGATGATGAGCAGCAAAAAGCAAAACTGGTTTCCATTAAAGAAAATAAGCTGGTTAAATTTAAGTGGCTGGATGACGAACCTCAATGTTATTTTGAGATGGAAATTGTACAGGACGAACTAACCAATGATGTAGCCCTCTCCATTACTGATTTTACGACCGATGAGCTTCTTGCAGAGAAAAAATTAATCTGGGATAACCAGATCGATTATCTGATTAGCGTATTGGGTGCGTAATATTATCTTCGTATTGTTTACCTTTGTAAGGTGAAAAAAATACATCTTCTATTAATAAAAGCATTTGTGAGGCCATTCATAGCAACGTTTTTTGTTATGATGTTTATTCTATTAATGTTTTTTCTGTTTAAATGGATTGATGATTTAATAGGAAAAGGTTTCGAATGGTACACCATTTTGGAGCTGATGTATTACGCCTCGGCCGCCAACGTATCGATGGCGCTGCCACTATCGGTATTGCTTTCTTCCATCATGACTTTTGGTACACTGGGCGAAAATTATGAGCTGGTGGCTATTAAATCGGCGGGGATTTCTTTGCAGAAAGCCATGCGCCCCTTGTTTGTGGTGATTTTGATGCTCACCATAGCATCCTTCTTTTTTGCCAACTACATGTTACCCAAAGCCAACCTGAAATTTGGCTCGCTGCTGTACGATATCAGGAACAAAAAACTTTCATTTTTAATCAAACCAGGGGTTTTTAATAATGCCATTCCAGGTTATGCCATTCGTGTCGATTCAAAAGAGGAAGATGGTACCCTGCATAACATCATGATTTACGATCACCGGGAAAATAATGGGATTCCGAAGGTAATTCTGGCCAGAGAAGGCAAAATGAACAAAACTGCCGATGGCAGGTATTTAGTGCTTTCTCTTAAAAATGGCGTGCAGTACGAAGAGCAAGCTTCGAAAAACGGGATGTACAACCCACGACAGGTTTTTACGCGGAATCGTTTTAAAGAAACCTCACCGCGTTTCGATATGTCGTCTTTTGATGGCAATACCACCGATCCTAATGCTTTCGGAAACAGTACGCCTATGTTAAACCTAAAAGGGATTACCAAAAAACGCGATTCGCTGACCAAGCAGTTGGATACGATGAAAATGCGAACCATTGCCAACCTCACCAGCAACTTTAAGCAGTTTAATGTTACTAAAGGTTATACCAAGGTAAAAGTCGTACCGAAAGAGATTGATGATGTAATACTGAAGAATATCCCTAACGGATCGCGGAAACTGGCCCTTGATAATGCCAACAATACGGTGGCGAATATTATGCAGCACGTGCCCAACTGGGGCCCGCGCCAAACCGATTTAACCGGCGAAATTATTTTTGCCACGGTAGAGTACCAGCGTAAATTTACCCTGGCTGCATCTTGTATCCTGTTGTTTTTTATTGGTGCGCCATTGGGTGCCATTATTCGAAAAGGAGGAATGGGTTTACCCGTTGTGGTGGCCATTTGTTTCTTCCTGGTATATCATATTATTACCACGGTGGCCGAAAAATCAGCACGCGAAGGTAACTTGAACCCGATATTCGGGATGTGGATTGCCGTAATTGTTTTATCGCCTTTAGCGGCCTTTTTAACCTATAAAGCTACAGTAGATTCGGCCTTGTTCGATGTAAATTACTACAAACAACTCTTCCTTCAAGTGTTTAAAAAGAAGGAAAAATAGGCGCTTTTTCCTTTACTTACAGATGATATTTTAATCCAAATATTGCTCAATAAGGTTGTACATTTGTACGGGTTATTGTTTGTGCTATAAATTGATTTTAATACGTCTTACACACCATTTGCCCCATAATGTTTATAAAATGCAAACAAAATTAAACACAATAGAAGAGGCCATCGCAGATATAAAAGCTGGTAAAGTGATTATTGTTGTAGACGATGAGAATAGAGAGAACGAAGGTGATTTTTTAACGGCAGCCGAAAATGCAACGCCCGAGATCATTAATTTTATGGCTACTTATGGCCGTGGGTTAATTTGTGCACCACTAACAGAAGAACGTTGTAAAGAGTTAAACCTTAACCTGATGGTGGGTAAAAATACGGCAGCTTACGAAACTAATTTTACGGTTTCGGTAGATCTGGTTGGACATGGTTGTACCACAGGGATTTCGGCAAGCGATCGTTCTAAAACCATGCTGGCTTTGGTTAATCCTAAAACCAACCCTGAAGAGTTGGGCAGACCAGGACATATTTTTCCCTTAATTGCCAAAGATGGTGGCGTAATCCGCCGTGCAGGTCATACGGAGGCTGCGGTAGATTTAGCGCGTTTAGCCGGCATGAAACCTGCAGGTTTATTGGTTGAAATTTTAAAGGAAGATGGCGAAATGGCCAGATTGCCTGATTTATTTAAAATTGCCGAACAGCACCAGTTAAAAATTATTTCAATCGAAGATTTAATCGCCTACCGTTTAACCATTGATAGTTTGGTTAAACAAGAAGTTACCATCGATTTACCTACCGCTTGGGGCGATTTTAAAATGACGGCTTATACGCAGTTAGATAATAATGCTACACATTTAGCCATTTCTAAAGGCGAATGGAATGCCAACGAACCTATTTTAGCACGTGTACACAGCTCTTGTGTAACTGGCGATATCTTTGGGTCCTGCCGTTGCGATTGCGGTCCGCAGTTGCACAAGGCATTAGAAATGATCGAAAAAGAAGGCAAAGGTATAGTCGTATACATGAACCAGGAGGGTAGAGGCATCGGGCTAATTAATAAATTACGTTCGTATAACTTACAGGATGCAGGTTTCGATACAGTAGAAGCGAATATTAAATTAGGCTTTAAAGGTGATGAACGCGATTATGGCGTAGGTGCCCAGATCCTTCGATCAGAAGGGGTTACTAAAATGCGTTTAATGAGTAATAACCCAACCAAAAGAGCAGGTTTAATTGGTTATGGCTTAGAAGTGGTAGAAAACATTCCGATCGAAATTGCAAGTAACGTACATAACGAGCGTTATTTAACCACTAAAAGAGATAAAATGGGCCATTCGATTATGAAAGGATAATTCGGTTAACAGTCTGCAGTTGACAGTTTGGATTGTGCGAACTGAAAACTGCTAATTGAAAACTTATACAAGACCAACAGTTGAACAGGTGTTTGATTGTTGGTTTTTTTATGCAGATTTATTTGCCACGGAAGCACCGAAAACACGGATGTATATTATGCAGCTGTCATCTCGCGCTCGTCCCACTCAGGCGTCATTTCCACGGCGTTCGTCATTCCCAACTTGATTGGGAATCTCATCGTGCCATAAGCATTAAGATTCCCACCTGCGTGGGAATGACGCCGTTCTCTCCTTCCGCGTTCGTCCTCCTGATCCGATAGCTATCGGATTCATTTCAGGATCTATATTGTATGTAGATGTAAAGATTAATTCAAGACCGTAATGCAACGGCCATTAAGATTAGCTTCGCTGAGCACTTGGTGGTTGCCGCATGCGTGGGAATGACGACTACGCATGAATGAATGACCAATGAACCTCCTAACCCCTCAACCCTAACCCTTTACCTCCGTTGGTTCCCTTTACTCTGATTAATAATTGCTTCTTTATTAATCGATTTATTCGTTTTAACAGGTGCCTGGCTTTGTTTCCTTTTCAGGTTTCGGCGGTAAGCACCAGAAATTTTCTGAATAAACTCCTTAAATGTATCAAATTGCTGGGTGTATACCAAACCAAAAGAGGTTACATTTGCCGTTGAACTAATCCCACTGTTTAAGAATATACTTTGTTGCGTAGGTGGTTTATTTGCAGCCTTTACGGTTAAGCTTCCATCTTTTTTAATTAAGAAAAGTGCCTCAACTTCTCTGCCTACATTGTCTTTAGAGAAATCGATAACGGTAAAATCGTTCACACTGTTTCGATCTACAATACCCGCATTAATAATTAAACGATCGCTAAAGAACTTAAAAGATGCATTAGCCTCGCTCAAAGAGCGAACGTTCAAATCGACAAAATTTAAGTTTAATGAAGAAAGTACATTGTTAAACTGGTTAAATACCAACTCTGTAGCAGTACTGGTTGCGGTAGAGCTTAGCTGATTTCCGATCGATTCGCCACCATTTCCAGGGGCAAAACTTCTTCTGATGATTAAACTGAAAGCCTGCAGATTCAGGTTGTTCTGATCGCTGAAATAGGTTTGAAGTTCCTCTTTAATAGAAGGCTGTGCAGGGAAATTGATGTCTAGCTTAATATCTGGTTTTAACAGTAAACCCGTTAATCCCATCTCTACCTCAGTATTTACCCTTTGGTTGGCATTGCTGCTGGCATCGCGGTTGGCTGCTTTGTAAAGGTCGTTTAAACTTGCCCTCAAAGCATACACGGCTTTTAAGTTAATCTGTGCAGCAGTAGGATTACCCGTCCAGCGGATGGTTCCACCTTGCCTGATTTCGAATTTTTTATTGATTACCTCCTGGGCCGTAAAATCGAAACTTCCGGTCTCGATGATGTAATCGCCAGACATTTCAAAATCGCCAAAACTATTGATGTTTAAGTTTAGCTCGGCATTACCCTTGCCACTTAAATTACCCAGGGTAGTAAATATATTCGCTGTGGTATTCGGGTCGATCGTTAATTTGAAGGTTAGCGTTAGGCCATCAAAGTTGGTTTTTTTCTTTACCAACACAGTGGAATCTCGGCTTACAAAATTAATGAAGTCTTTATCTGATATGGTTTCAGAACTGTTTAGAGGAAGGTTAAACACGGTTCCTTTTTCCGTTTTCGCCTTAATATCGATTTTCATCTTATTGGTTGGCCCTGTAAACGTAAATACACCTGTGCCATAAGCGCGGCCATAGTATACAGAATTGTCTTTCGCGGTAGTGTTTAAGGCCATTAAACTGTTTGCATTTACCGTTACTTTTAATGTAGGATAGTTAATGTCGTTTAGATCTACGGAACCACGTGCTGTGGCTTCGTGACCTTCAAGGTCCTTAAGTTCAAAATCTCCGAGTTGAACTACGCTGTTATTTATTTCCACATCATCGGTAATTACATAAGTGGTTTTAAGGTAGTTTACCATCAGCTGTGCCTTATTTAACGATACATTTCCATTAATTTCAGGTTTGTCAAATTTACCTTTTATGGTTAAATCTGCTGAGATATTTCCTTTTAAATTGGATACCAGTTGTTTAACAAAAGGCTCGAGGATAGTAAGCTTGCTTTCATCCATTTTTACAGCGAGGTCAATTTCTTTTTCTTTTAGATCGAGATTTCCCGTTAGTTTAAAAGTCTCCGAATCGTCGGCCATAATGCGGGTAAATACATTGATTTTTTTGCTTTCGTTGCTGTACGATGAGGTATCGGTTAAAGTACCGATATAGATATCGTTAAAGTTTAATGAATCGATCTTTAAATCGTCGGTTACCCTTGGTGCTTTTAATACGCCATACAAGTCGGTTGTGCCGTTCAGGTTTCCGCCCAGTTTAACACCAAAACCTTTGGTAAAGGGGTTAAGGGTTTTGAGGTTAAAATCTTTAAAGCCAACACTGATTAAATCTTTAGGATCTTCCGAAATTAATCCATCGATGATGAGCTGTTGTTTCCCATTGGTTAAATCGAAGTTGCTGATTTCGGTTTTGCCGTTGTTCAGCACAATACGCACCTTCTCCTGTATGCGCCACTCTTCACTGTTGATTTTTAAGATTGAAGGCAATACGCTCAACCTGGCGGTGGTATCCTGGTTTTTGGTAAACTCTACCAAACCGTTTAAATCGAGCTGGTTGGCTTCATCGGCATTCGACATTTTTACGTTGAAGGCCAAACTATCATTCCGCAGAATGTTAGAAATGTTCACATCCTTAATAAATAAACTGTCGTTTATCTGCACCCGATCGGAAGTAACAATCAATTGAAGTTGCTGTGGTGTGGTGTTTTCATCGAGAATGATATTGTTTACCACAATGCCATTGTATTTTAGTTTCTTAACAAAGCCGTTTAACGTTGCGGTATTGTTGCGCGAATCGAAATCGCCTGTTAATGTAGCACCTTCTTCTAATTCTAAACCTGGCAGAAATATCTGTGCAAGTGGTTCGAATTTTTTAACCTTTAAGTTAAACTGAAAAATCTGGTTCTTGTATTTTATAATATCGGCCTTTAGCGAAGGGATATACGTTTTGGCGATGGCTTTGTAATAAGAAACAATAGAATTTAAATCATATTCACCTTTAATGCTGGCATCTAAAATATCCGACCGGATATCCAGTATTCGGCTGGTACCGGTGCCGTTGGCCATTAACTGTACAGAATCTACGCTGTAAATGCCTTTCAGGTTTTGCAGCCTAATTTCTTCGATTAATAATTTGCCCGATATATTGTTCAGGTTGGTGCCCGAGAAATTGGTCGTAAATTTAGCATCAACCTGCAACGAATCTTTCAAAAGCTTTAAAGCCTTTAATTTTGCTTTAGAAATAGTGGCATTAAAGTTAAATACAGGCAGTTTAGGATTCAGGTTTACCCCACCATCAAATACCAGCTTAACGTTGCGGTCGTTAATGCTCAGCTTACCATCGAAATATTTTTTGTTAAAAGTTCCATCAATCTTCACATTGTGGTAACGGTAGTTGTTAAAATCGATATAGTCTATATCGCCGTTTATCTTCTCGGTAAGCTCTTTAAGCTCCGTGCCACGCCCTTTAACATATAAAGAAGAGCTGATGCGGCCAAGGCTTTTTTCGTCAATCAGGTTACCAAGGTTAAAATCGTAGGTTTTTACGTTCCCGGTATAAGATGGAACATCGTTTTTATCGATTTTCATGTTCACATCTGAAACGATACGGCCAAGCTTGGTTTTAAATTCGCCATAAGCAATAAAGTCGTTCTGGAAACCAGTAAAACTTCCATTAAAGTTAATGTTGCCAAATTTATTTACAATTACCGGAACAATTTTCTTCTTGCTGTTAGTAATACCCGCCAGCACTTCATCCAGATCGGTTTTATTCGTTCCCGCCATTTCAATGTTGAGGTCCATAAAGGTTTCTTTCCACTTCGGCAGTCCCTTTAAAATAAAATCTCCCTTAATGTGTGTGGCTTTTCCTGTTCTTAACGATAGTTTTTTGGCTTTAAGGTTATTCACTAAACCTGTAATCTGGCCGTCAACATCCAGGTCGAGTTTCATGGTGTTTAGTTCAGGCGCAAAGAAAGCTATATCTCTTGAGTTAATATGGCTATCTTTAAAAATAGCTTTCATCCGCACATTATCTACATAGTGGTTAAAATCTTTATAGCTTTTAAACCGCATTTGGAAGTAATTGGTTAAACGACTCTGATTGGTTTCGAGCAATAAGTTTTTCAGCTCGATAGCATTACTATCTATTGTGGTTTGGGCGGTTAAGTTTTTAAGGTAAAATCCGCTCCGCTCTTTAAAAGTTAAGTTTTTGATATTGGTTTTAATCAAATGGGTTTTGGTATCGAGCCCTTCAAAAATTCCGCTCAACTCTTTAACACTTACATTTTCGAAGTTTACACTTTTGCCTTGAGTAGTATCTTTTGCCCGGTAATTGATATACCTGAAGGCGAATTTATTTAAAATAATGCGACCAATATTGATGTCGTATGGCTTACTTTTCTTTTTCTTTACCGTGGGTTTACCAGAATCGAAGTAGTTGATGATGAAATCGAGGTTAGAAGACTTATCTTTGAAATCCTTTAGGAAAAACTGGCCATTGTTAATTTGAACGGTGTTGATATCGATAATCTTTTTCTCAATGGATAATTGATTAATATCGACCATAAATTGTGGCGTGCTCAATAAAGTGTCTTTCTGTAAATCTAATATCAATAAATCTTCCAGTACGATAGATTTAAAAGGCTTGATGTATAGACTCTTGATGGAGACGGTAGTTTTAAGCTCTTTTGATAAGTATGCGGCAGCTTTCTGCGCAAAATAAGTTTGAACAGGCTTAAATTGTAGCGAAAAAATAACAAGCGCAAGCAGCAAAATTATTGATGCGATTACCCAAAGGAGTATTTTAAATAGTTTTTTAATAATTTTGCAGCTTAAATATTAATAATTTGTCTGTTATACTTGCTATCGAGTCTTCTTGCGATGATACATCCGTTGCTATTTGTAACAACGGCAAAATTACTGCCAATGTTATTGCAAACCAAACAATTCATCAAAATTATGGTGGTGTTATACCTGAATTAGCTTCAAGGGTACATCAACAAAATATTGTGCCTGCCGTACAACAAGCTTTAATTAATGCTAAAGTTACAAAACAAGACATTAATGCCGTAGCTTTTACACGTGGCCCTGGTCTTTTAGGATCGTTACTGGTTGGTGTTTCTTTTGCAAAATCTTTTGCATTAGCTTTAAATATACCTTTAATTTCTGTCAATCATATGCATGCGCACATATTGGCGCACTTTATTGATGATCCTAAGCCAAATTTTCCGTTTATCTGTTTAACCGTTTCTGGCGGGCATACACAGATTGTGCTGGTAAAAGATTACTTTGATATGGAAATTGTTGGCGAAACATTAGACGATGCTGCGGGCGAAGCTTTTGATAAAACCGCTAAATTACTGGCCTTGCCTTATCCTGGCGGACCATTAATTGATAAACATGCACAGCATGGAAATCCTTTGGCCTTTAAATTTGCCGAACCACAAATTGCCGATCTGAATTTTAGCTTTAGCGGTTTTAAAACTTCTATCCTGTATTTTATCAGGAAGCAGGAAAAAGAGAATCCTAATTTTATTGCCGAAAATTTAGATGATATTTGTGCATCGGTTCAACGTAGTATTGTGCAAATTTTGCTGAACAAGTTAAAGAAAGCAGCAAAACAATACGGAATTAATGAAATTGCTATTGCAGGAGGTGTTTCGGCAAACTCTGGTTTAAGAAATGGCCTGCAACAAACTGCCGATGAACTGGGTTGGAAGATATATATCCCAGCGTTTCAGTATTGTACTGATAATGCTGGTATGATTGCCATTGCGGGTTACCAGAAGTACCTGAAACAGGATTTTGTAGGGCAGGATGTTTCGCCAATGGCGCGGATGGAGTTTTAATTTTGGTTCATTGGTCATTGGTTCATTAGTCAATAGTTAATTGTCTAAACTGATTAGTTGGTTACCACTTAGTGAGCGTCATCCTGAATTTATTTCAGGATCTTTGTTTTCTGTGCTTCCGTAAAGATTGAAAACCGGCAAAAAAACTGCCAACTGAATAATTGTTTAAATTGAATTTTACATATGACTGGAGCATCGTTAATATTTTGGATTGTTTGTGCGGTACCGCTAATCGGTATTTTATATTGGTTAATTAGAAATGATAAAAACAAACTGAAGGGGAGTTGGGGGGTAATTATCCTGGGTGCTTTGGTTATTGCTGCACTTTTGGTGATTGTATATGTAACCAAAGATTTTAGCGCTATTTTTAGTCAAAACTAAATAGCTGTGCTTTTCAACAAAGGCTTGTTCTATTAAATAAGTATAATGTATAAAGCAAAACGCCCTGCTAAATAATTTTAGCAGGGCGTTTTAATATTGTAGAATTTAAGGTCGGCTTATTTCTCAGCCAATTTATCGCCAGTTACTTCAGCTTTAATTTTAACTTCTAATTCTTCCGCCAGTTCAGGGTTGTCGCTTAACAATTGTTTTACGGCATCTCTACCTTGACCAAGTTTTGTATCTCCGTATGAATACCAAGATCCTGCTTTTTTAATGACTCCAAAATCAACACCTAAATCAACAATTTCTCCGTTTTTAGAAATGCCTTCACCAAACATCACATCAAATTCTGCGATACGGAAAGGAGGGGCTACTTTATTTTTAACAATTTTTACTTTAACACGGTTACCAGAAACTTCGTCAGAATCTTTGATCTGTGAAATACGACGAATATCTAAACGTACTGATGCATAAAATTTCAAAGCATTGCCACCTGTTGTGGTTTCAGGATTACCAAACATTACACCAATTTTATCACGTAACTGGTTAATGAAAATGCAACAACATCCGGTTTTAGAAATCGTTCCGGTTAATTTACGTAATGCCTGACTCATTAAACGGGCATGTAAACCCATTTTACTGTCGCCCATTTCGCCTTCAATTTCACTTTTAGGAACTAAAGCCGCAACAGAGTCAATTACAATTACATCAATAGCGCCCGAACGGATTAAGTTATCGGCAATTTCTAAGGCCTGCTCACCATTATCTGGTTGAGAGATTAAAAGGTTATCCGTATCTACACCTAGTTTCTTCGCATAGAACTGATCAAAAGCATGCTCTGCATCGATAAAAGCAGCAATACCACCTTGTTTCTGTGCTTCGGCAATAATGTGCGTAGCCAATGTTGTTTTACCAGAAGACTCTGGACCATAAATTTCGATTACACGACCTTTTGGCACACCGCCTATACCTAAAGCAATATCTAAACTGATTGATCCGGTAGAAATAAAATCTATCGGCTCAATAGCAGAATCGCCAAGTTTCATGATGGTACCTTTACCGTAAGATTTCTCTAGTTTATCTAAAGTAAGTTGTAAAGCTTTTAATTTATCTGGATTTGCAGTGCTCATTTCTTTTTTCATTGATTGCGTAAATATAATTGATTATCGGCTAATATACTTAATTGTTGATATTTATAATACTAAAATATTTAGCTAAGGTAAATGTTTTTTAGCTAATTTCAATAGTAAATTGAAAATAATTTTTTAAGCTTTTAATTTATCTCTTTCGTTTTGGGCGGTTAGGCGTTCGAAGTACCTGCACATGTAGGTAATTTCGCAAACATCGCATTTGGGGTTTCTGGCCACACAAACATAACGTCCGTGCAGAATAAGCCAGTGGTGTGCAATATGGATATCGTGTTCGGGAAGGTTTTTAACTAAATCTTTTTCAACCGCCAATGGGGTTTTGCCGTTAGTTAAACCCAAACGGTTGGCCACACGGAAAACGTGGGTGTCAACCGCCATTGCCGGTGCATTGTAAATTACCGAGGCAATTACATTGGCCGTTTTTCTGCCAACGCCCGGCATTTTCTGCAGATCGTCAATATCAGATGGTACTACATCTTTGAATTCGTTAACGAGGATATTTGCCATGCCCACTAAGTGTTTTGCCTTATTGTTGGGGTAGCTGATGCTTCTGATGTAATCGAAAACAATATCGGGTGTAGCTTCGGCCAAAGCTTTGGCATTAGGGAAACGTTGAAAAAGGGCAGGGGTTACCATATTTACCCTTTTATCGGTGCATTGTGCTGAAAGGATTACCGCCACTAAAAGCTGATAGGGATTATTATAATGTAACTCGGTTTCTGCATCAGGCTGCTTGGCCGAAAAATGTTCTACAAAAAGTTTGTAGCGTTCTTTTTTAAGCATGTGCAAATATAGGTTAAAGATGGAAAATGTACTATGGGAAATGTAAAACTGCGATTTGTCATCCTGAGAAATAATTAATTTCATAAAGATCAATATAAATGATGTTAAAATATCAGTTGGTATATAATTCCCCTCTTTTAGCTAATCTTTACACACATCTTTGTGTTCCATTACTTGTGCATAAACTATAAATTGTTGGTTGAATTTATCTAACCCCTCTTTGATTGTGATATATCCTGGTGGACCATGAGATTTATATCCGCTCCATCCTGCCAGTCTAGCTAATAACCATGTGGCCCAAGCCAGGGTTTGCTTTTTGTATGGATTTTTCTGTAATTCTGTGCCTCCTTCCACTCGTTGTCTTACCATATCTAGATAATCTATTTGGTTCGAACTGAATACATCTGCTGCCTGCATCGATTCATCTTTCAGCCCAAG
>NZ_SJSO01000033.1 GCF_004331735.1 Pedobacter psychrodurus | reverse complement strand
ATGAATCGATGCAGGCAGCAGATGTATTCAGTTCGAACCAAATAGATTATCTAGATATGGTAAGACAACGAGTGGAAGGAGGCACAGAATTACAGAAAAATCCATACAAAAAGCAAACCCTGGCTTGGGCCACATGGTTATTAGCTAGACTGGCAGGATGGAGCGGATATAAATCTCATGGTCCACCAGGATATATCACAATCAAAGAGGGGTTAGATAAATTCAACCAACAATTTATAGTTTATGCACAAGTAATGGAACACAAAGATGTGTGTAAAGATTAGCTGAAAGAGGGGAATTATATACAGCACGTTACTGATAATAAACGTCATTCATATTGATTTTTATGCAATAAAATAAAACTTGAAATGATTTTTTATGATATAGTACTATTTACTATTAGCTTTTAAAAACGACAATAAAACTTTCTCATCGTGTGCTAAATCCAATTTACCTGTTACTTTATTGTTGTTCATTTTTTTTATGTATTTGCCAAGCTCATCGTTTTCGTAAGCAGTGAGCAATAATGGATATACGTAAGAACTCTTGCAAACAGCTCTGGTATTGCCCAATTTTTTCGCCACACAATCTAAAACAGTAACAATAGCTTTTTTGGAGTTTAAATTAAAAGTCTCATCAGCACTACACTTCGAAAACTGGCGCAATGCTTCTAACGTTCCTCCCCACGTTCTAAAATCCTTTGCCGTAAAATCGTTACCTGTAATTTCTTTAATGTAAGCGTTTATTTTACCCGAATCGATACTTTTATGCTCATTCCCATTCGAATAAAACTGAAATAATTCCTGCCCGGGGATATCCCTGCATTTCTTGACCAGTTTTGCAAGCGACCGGTCATTTAACTCTACTTTTTGCTGAACACCTTTTTTACCCACAAAATCCATGGTGATTGTACTGCCATTTATTTTAACATGCTTATCTCTAAGCGTAGTTAAACCAAAAGAACCATACAGTTGCTTATAACTTTCATTACCAACTCGGATTAATGTTTTTTGGAGTACATCTACCGAAATGGCCAATACTTTGCGTTCGTCGAAATCTTTCCTGCGGAGGTCTTTATCCAGATTTTTCCGCGCATTGGGCAATGCTTTTGCAAATTCCAATAAACGAAAATATTTATCCTCCGATCTACGGCTTGTCCACTTTGCGTGATATTTATATTGTTTCCTACCAGCAGCATCAATGCCTGTAACCTGCAGGTATGCATTTGGCCTATTGGCAATCCATACATTTTGCCATGCGGGTGGAATAACTAATGCTTTTATCCGGTCGAGGTGTTTCTCTTCGGTGATTTTATTCCCATCTTTATCTTCGTAATGAAATTTACCCGGTTTCCCTTTACGGTAAATCCCAGGTAGCGCATCAGTTACATATACCAATCCGCTTGCCCGAACAACATCTTTGCCTTGTACCATTTTTGCCTATAAGTATGGGTTTATTTTTAGTTATTTTGCAAAACTTTAACGCGGGTAGCCGCATTATTTTAAAACACAACACTTTCTTATGAAAATAGTTTTTATGGGCACACCCGATTTCGCGGTAGCCTCTTTAGATGCCTTGGTACAAGCCAATTTTGATGTAGTTGCAGTGGTTACTGCGCCAGATAAACCTGCTGGCCGTGGCCAAAAACTGAATGAAAGTGCAGTAAAAAAATATGCAGTAGAAAAAGGAATTCCTGTTTTACAGCCTGAAAAATTAAAGAATATCGAGTTTATTGAGGAATTAAGAGCTTATCAAGCCGATTTACAAGTGGTAGTGGCTTTTAGGATGTTACCAGAAATAGTTTGGAAGATGCCAGCTAAAGGAACCATAAATTTACATGGTTCGCTGTTACCGCAATACCGTGGTGCAGCCCCGATTAACCATGCGATTATAAACGGAGAGAAAGAAAGCGGCGTAACTACATTTTTCCTTAAACAGGAAATTGACACGGGCGATATTATCCTTAGCGATAGCGTTCCCATTGCCGACGACGAAACTGCGGGTGAGTTGCACGATAAACTGATGATTGTTGGCGCAAATCTCTTGGTAAAAACGCTTCATGCTGTTGAAGCCGGCAATATAACGGAGCAACCGCAGCCAGAAAATGGTGATTTAAAACATGCTCCAAAGATTTTTAAGGAAGATTGCAAGATCGACTGGAATAGTCCGGTGCAAACCATTCATAATTTAATCCGCGGCTTAAGCCCTTACCCAACTGCTTTTACCTCACTTAACGAGAAAAATTTAAAGGTATTTAAAGCCGAAATAGAAAATAAAGAACCAGGCATTGCAGCCGGAGGCTTTTTAACCGATGGAAAAACTTATTTAAAATTTGCAGCAAAAGATGGCTTTATCAAGCTTTTAGATATCCAGTACGAAGGTAAAAAACGGATGCTGATTGAAGATTTTTTAAGAGGAATGCGGTTGTAATTTATCTATGAAAGGTCGTCAAATGAGGCTGTATCATATTGTGATTCCATTCGAACTTGTCACGTTGAGCTTGTCGAAACGCTTTACAGGGTATTTAAGCAGGTCCTTCGACAGGCTCAGGATGACAATTCTATATTTATGATACAGCCTCCTTTAAGATAATAAAATGGCTCCTCCATTTTGCAGTACTCCAGTAAGGGTGAAGATTAGTATTTTATATGCAGCAGTTCTTTTTGGAAAGCAATTGTAGTAGCTTTTGGGTTATTGCAGCCCCGCTCCCGCTTCTGCCAATGAAGGATTGGCATCTCGCTTTGATCGGGTTTAGGTGGCTACACAAGTGCAATTATTTGGGTTTAAATTGCATAGTAGAACTGTCCGTTGTTAAATAAACCCGACCGGCAGCGTTATCCCGATTCCTTCTATCGGGATTAAGCAAAGGCCGGGACTATCGGTACCGAAGCACCACAAGCTTTGCTTTACAAAAAATTTGAACAGTTTTTAAGGACATGATAGATGCTGAACTAAATTCAGCATGACTACCAAGGTGATCTGCGAGCAACAAACCATGAGATAGTGCTATAAATTATTCAGTTTATCGATCAAAAATTTCGACACCTCGTTAAAATAACGTTTCCTGCCGTAACCCATTACCCATTGAATACCTTGCGTAGCATTGGTGATAAAAACTTCTTCAGCTTCTTTTAATATTTCGGGGTTAATCTGCGCTTCGATTAAAGGCATATCGTTCATTTTGCACAACTGCATAATGGCTGTACGCATTACACCACTAATGCAACCTTCAGCCAATGAGGGTGTATAAATGTGCTTATTATATACTACAAAAACATTGGCACTGATGCTTTCGCAAAGAAAACCATATTGGTTCAGGATCATCGCCTCATCTAAGCGGTTCTGGCTTTTAAAAAGTCCGGCCATTACATAAAGCAGTGCATTGGCTGTTTTAAAATTCGAGAGCCTATTAACGGGTTTGGTCATTTCATCAAAAACATCAATGATCAAACCTTTGCTGTTCAACTCGTAGGTGGATGCTTTTAAGGGAATGCCTTCTAAAATGTAACCTGCTTTATTGATTTCGGGTGTGTAAACGCCTGCTCCCCCCCTATAAACCGAAAGGCGGAAACGAACATTGCCATTCCATTTGTTGCGTTTGGCCAAATCGGCAGTTTTTTGGCGCAGAAAATAATCGTCCATTAAAGCATGGCCGTCTATTTTTAGCGCTTTCATGCCAGCTGTTAACCTATCGGCATGTAAGTCGGCAAATTGCAGCTTATTATTAATCATCCGCATGCTTTCGAACAGTCCATCGCCAAATTTGAAACTTCTGTTCGAAGCCGTTAAAATCGGGGCATCTACCGCCTGAAATTCATCATTAAATAAAAGGTACTCCTGAAGCATATTTTATGATGTAGCGATATAATTTTCCCACTTGGTTAATCCAGCTTTAAAATCGGGCGGCAATGGCGATTCAAAATACACGTATTCTTTAGTAGTTGGGTGGATAAAACCCAAACTTTGCGCATGTAAAGCCTGACGGGGCAACAATTCGAAACAATTATCTACAAACTGTTTGTACTTATTAAACGTAGTCCCTTTTAAAATCTTATCGCCACCATACATCGCATCGTTAAAAAGTGGATGACCAACATGTTGCATGTGCGCCCTGATCTGATGCGTACGGCCAGTTTCAAGCTCACAACTGATCAAGGTAACATAACCCAAACGCTTTAATACTTTATAGTGCGTTACAGACCATTTACCTTTTTCTTCATCATCGTAAATATCCATCACACGGCGGTCTTTCACACTTCTGCCAATGTAACCAGTTACCGTTCCATCGTTTTCGATATCGCCCCAAACCAGTGCAATATACTTACGGGTAATGCTGTGGTCAAAAAACTGACGTGCGAGGTGCGTAATCGATTTTTCATTTTTGCTGATCAGCAATAAACCTGAGGTATCCTTATCAATGCGGTGAACTAATCCTGGCCTGCCATCATTACCGGGCAACTGGGGGAGTTGCTCAAAATGGAATGCCAAAGCATTAACCAAGGTTCCTGTATAATTATTAAAACCAGGGTGTACAACCATCCCGGCAGCTTTATTTACGACCAAAAGATCGCTATCCTCGTAAATAATGTCTAATGGTAAATCTTCAGGATAAACTTCGGTATCGCGCGGTGGATGAGGTAAAACAATAGATATTTCATCATAAGGTTTAACCTTATAACTCGCTTTTATCTGTTTCTGATTAACCAGTACATTCCCAGCATCAATTGCATTTTGAATACGGTTTCGGGAGGCATTTTCTACACGCACCATCAAAAATTTATCGATACGCAGCAAAGACTGCCCTTTATCGACAACTATTTTTAAATGTTCATATAATTCCTGCTCTTCTGATTCCTGCAATTCGACCACATTTTCCATGGCGCAAAAATAAACTTTTAACTCCAAGAATTTTTCAATGATTGCAGTTTTCGAAAAAACAGCGCTATCTTTACGCTCAATCAAAACATTCTAAATTATTTATATGAAAAAATGCTACTCTTTAAAGGCGTTATGCGCCTTATTTTTATTGGTGATGGTTCAAAAAGCGAGTGCTCAACAAGATGTTGGAGGCCTATTTGTTGGAGGCCCCGCAGATGCAACCAAACTGGTTAATGCCTATTTTGATCCTTTGTACAAAGGTTTAGGCTTAGGATTGACAGATGGATGGTCGAACACGGCCAAATCGAAAGGATTTTTAAAGTTCGATCTAAGGGTTTCGGGATCGGCAGCTTTTGTTCCACAATCAGGCAGAAGTTATGATGTAAATGCATTAGGGTTAAACAACATTAAACCTGCTCCAGGAGCATCATCTATTGGTCCGACGGCATTTGGGGATGATAATGAAGGTGGCAAAATGCAAATTTATACAAGCAGTGGTATCCCTACAGGTAAGTTTTTCAACCTTCCTCAAGGTGTAGGTTTCCATGTTGTTCCATCATTGCAGATACAGGCTACTTTGGGCTTACCCAAAAACATTGATGTTACCTTAAGAGCAATGCCAAAAATTAAATTAGGTAGCGATTTAGGTAGCTTATCGATGATCGGTTTCGGTGCAAAAGTTGAACTTTTACCTCTTTTTATGGGCTCAACTACAGAGAAATTAATTCCTGTAGATATTGCAATAGCAGGAGGCTTTACCCAGTACAAATATAATTTACCTTTGAATATCAATAATACTGCAAATTCAGATCAGCGTATTGATGCCAAATTCAATGGCGTAAATTTTGATGCCATCGTTTCTAAAAAAATCTTGTTTTTCACCCCTTTTGCCAGCATCGGTTACCAAACCTCGAACACCAATTTAAAGGCGCTTGGTACTTATAAATTTGAAGATGGTGCCAGCAATGCCACTTATATTGATCCAATTTCAGTGAAACAAACCGATATTGATGGCGTAAGAGGAAGTTTAGGCTTTCAGTTGAAGTTTGGTTTCTTTAAGTTTTACAGTTCATATACTGCGGCAAAATACAGTATGGTTAATGCTGGTTTCGGTTTTGGTATCGGCAAATAATTAATTTTCGAATATAATAATGCTTAAAAACACCTGAAATACTCAGGTGTTTTTTATTTTTACACGTGTTCGAAGAAATATATAGCCCTGTACATAAAATAACATTTGCACCTTTTAATAACCTGTTTGTTAAAAGGGATGACCTTATTGATCCTTATATTTCCGGCAACAAATGGCGTAAACTCAAATACATTTTAGCCAAGGCCCAAGCAGAAAACAAAACGCATCTGGTAACCTTCGGGGGCGCCTATTCTAACCACCTTGTGGCAACTGCCGCAGCAGCATCAAGATCCGGGTTAACTGCTACTGCTTTTGTACGTGGAGAAGAGGTAAAAAATGAGATGTTATTGCTGTGCAGTTTATTTGGGATGGAACTCATTTTTACCGACCGAGAAAGTTATCGGGACAAACACAAATTGTTTGACCAATATTTTGCGTCTGACACTCAAGCTTATTTTATAAACGAAGGGGGTGCATCAGTTGAAGCCACTATTGGCTGTGCAGAGGTAATTGACGAACTGACAGAACCATACGATCATATATTTTGCGCTGCCGGAACAGGAACCACAGCAGCAGGCTTATTGAGCGGGATCCAGCAACATGGTTTAAATACAAAACTCCATATTATACCTGTGTTAAAAGGTGCTTCCTTTATCAAAGAGGAAATAGCGAAATATACACCTATATCCAACCATCTTGAACTTCACCTCGATTATCATTTTGGAGGCTATGCAAAAACCACTCCTGAACTGATCAGCTTCATCAAAACCTTTACTTCAAAAACCGGACTGCTTTTAGACCCTGTTTATACCGCAAAAATGTTTTATGCCATCCAGGACTTAGCAAAACAAGGAGTTATTGGTAAAAATGAAAAAGTGTTAGCTATTCATACGGGAGGGCTAATGGGCCTCTTTGGCATGAAGGATAAGTTTTAAACTGGTATACCATCTTTGATGCCACTTCATTTTGCAGATGCGCTTAACTATCTGATCAATCTTATTGGCCCTGAATAAAAAAAGGGTCCTCATTGCTGAGGAACCCCAATAAGATCTCTAAATCGTCCCGTTGATTTGATTCTTGTTATAAAAGTATTGCTATTTTCTTTCGAATGAAATAAAAATAGAGCAAGGCTACTAAATAATAGATGAAGATGCATTATTTACACACATTGAATAATGCTGTTGAAGCATATTTAATTTCTTTGATACGCCTACATTAATACCTTGTTCGATGGTTTCGAGCGAAATAGCATGAAAACAATTACTAAAACGTTTTCTGGAAATATCCAGATCAAAATACTTGACTAAGCAGCTTTCCCGAATTTAATTCAAGCATTATTTATCGATTAATCGCTTTCACACACTTTGTTCCAGATCTCTCTGTAAAGTTCTTCGTGGCGTTTAAATTGTAGGTGCACGTAAGGGCACAGTGGAATTACCTTCAGGTTATTTGTCCGTACATAATTTACCATCGCATCAAGCAATAGTTTTGCATAACCTTTGCCCTCTTTTTCCGGGTCAATTTCGGTATGATAAACCGTTAAATTTTCTCCCTGAATATCAAAAACCATTTCTCCATATTTGTCACCTTCATCATAAAGTTCAAATGCGCTAGGCTCTTCCTTTTGGATATTTAATTTAACTTCTGCCATAATACTTAATTCGATAATATTTTTAAAATATGCTAATCAACCGATACAGCATTAAATGTCTGATAAATCAATTAAAGGTAACCAATATCTGCTGATTTATTTATTAATTTCTTTAATCGCCAGTGATTCGTAATATTAATTTTAATAACCCTAAAATTTGACTTTAAAAATCGTTTTCGGGAAGTTTTTTCACAAAAAGTTTTCCACATTGGTGAAGTCCAAAACCCGATTTTGTCTATAATCATACTTTAAACAGTTTAAACCTATTTTTTATGTAAAGCGTACAAAAAGTGCTTAAATTTTGATTTTAGGCACATTTAACTAAATTTGGAATATACCAAATCCAAGTTTATGTATCAATTAACAGTACCTGCAGATCGCGTTAACGAATCGTTAAGTAAGCACATTTTGGCCGATGGTTTCGACCTGACTTATGATATGGAAAAGAGTCATGGTGCTTATATTTACGATGCTAAATACAACAGAACTTTACTCGATTTTTTCACTTGTTTTGCTTCCGTTCCTTTGGGTTATAACCACCCTAAAATGATCGATGATGAAGCGTTTAAAAAAAATCTTCTCCTCGCTGCTTTAGCCAATCCATCGAACTCTGATGTTTACACCCAACAGTATGCTCAGTTTGTTGAAACATTTTCTAAAGTTGGTATTCCCGATTATCTGCCACATGCTTTTTTTATTGCCGGTGGTGGCTTAGCGGTAGAAAATGCAATTAAGGTAGCCATGGACTGGAAAGTTCAGAAAAACTTTGCAAAAGGATATACTGAAGAAAAAGGCTTTAAAGTTTTACACTTCGAAAGGGCTTTTCATGGCAGAACGGGTTACACTTTAAGCTTAACCAATACCCTGCCCGATAAAACCAAGTGGTTTGCTAAGTTCGATTGGCCAAGGGTTGCTGTTCCAGAAGTTAAATTTCCACTTTCTGGACATAATTTAAGTCATGCTGTTCAAACCGAAGAAACATCTTTAGCTCAGATCAAAAAAGCTTTTGTTGATCACAAAGATGATATCTGTGCCATAATTGTAGAGCCAATCCAATCTGAAGGTGGAGATAATCACCTACGGGAAGAGTTTTTGATTCAACTTAAGGCTTTGGCTGATGAAAATGATGCCTTCTTAATTTATGATGAAGTGCAAACTGGTGTTGGTTTAACGGGTAAATTCTGGTGCCACCAGCATTTTAGCGAAAAAGCGAGACCTGATATTTTGGCTTTTGGAAAAAAAATGCAGGTTTGTGGCATCCTGGTTGGCCATAAAGTAGATGAGGTTGAAACCAATGTATTTAAAGTGCCAAGCCGGATTAACTCAACATGGGGCGGTAATCTCGTGGATATGGTCCGTTCAACGCAGATCTTACAAATTGTAAAGGAAGATCAGCTATGTGAAAATGCGGCAAATGTTGGTGCTTACTTGAGAGATAACTTAGAAAGCTTATCGCATAAATTTGATCAAATGACAAATGTCCGAGGAAGAGGCTTGTTGTGTTCTTTTGATTTCCCTACAAAAGAAATGCGTAATGCATTTATTGGAAAAGGATTGGAAAACAATGTGATGTTTTTGGGCTGTGGTGAGAAAACCATACGTTTTCGTCCGGCACTTTGCATCGAACAAAAACATATTGACGAAGGCTTGACGGTTATAAATAAAATATTGCCTTTATTGTAGGCATGAATAGAAAATCATTAGTTTATTTCTTTGTTGCGGGGATTTTAGTATTGATTTTTTTTATGGTTAAAGATATTTTTGATCAGCCTGGGATTGCGGATATGAAAGCTGGTTTTAAAGAAATTGTCAAGTATAGGAATGCAAATAACACTGGCCCTGTACAACGGATTTATGTAGTAACGGTTAAAGATTCTGTATGGAAAGAAATGGAAGATTATGGCAATTTAATGCCCCATACCAAATACGGCAATACAAAAGTTTACTTTTTCATGCAAAGCGAAAATATTCCAAAAAAATTGCAACCAGGAGAAATAAATTTTGATCTAAAGTTTAACAAATCCTGCATTGCGTTGTACGAAAAAAGTGCTATGAGTCAGGTAGCATTTAATAAACATCCGTATTAAACAGAGGGTAAAATTCCAGAAGTTGATTGCCTAAAAGATATAATTCTTATTGATTTGAAAATGAAGGTTTCTGTGCATTTGGCAACTACAGTTCCGCTTTTGTTTCTGCCGATGAAGAATCGGCATCTATGCCAATCGGGTTTAGGCACAAAGTTGGTGTCCAGAACACAAACCGCTGTTAAATAAACCTGACAGCAGCGAGCATCCCGATTTTTCATCGGGATAAAGCGAATGGCAGGACTACAACAGCCAAGAAATACTGACATTCATTTCCAAAAAAAGAAGAAAAACCTTGCCTTTACTTTCTACTAATTAGCCATTCCAGCCCTACTGTAAACTCACGAAGTTTCCCCAGCGCATTAGCCCTTTTAAACTTCGTGAGTTTCTCCTTCCCTAAACAAAAGCCGAAAATCCCGTTATGGCCCGTCCAACAATCAGCGTATTAATTTCTTTTGTACCCTCATACGAATAAATCGCCTCTGCATCTGCCACGAATCGTGCTACGTTATATTCGAGCAAAATACCATTTCCACCCATCACTTCTCTTGCTCTGCTTACCACATCACGCGTTCTTAACGAACAGAATACTTTGGCTAACGAGGCATGTTCATCTTTTAATAACCCCTGATCCTGCAGTTGTGACAAGCGAAAACAGAGCGTTTGCATTGCCGTTAAATTCGACAACATTTCTACCAGATGGTTTTGGATCAATTGAAAAGAAGCTATAGGTTTGCCAAACTGTTCTCGGGTCCTCGTATAATCCAATGCATTTTCGTAAGCGCCCCGAGCGCAACCTACAGCCTGCCAGGCAACCCCTGCCCTTGTCATTTGTAGCACCTTAGCAGTATCTTTAAAAGAGTTTGCATTTTGCAAGCGATCGACTTCTTCAACCTCGCAATTGGTTAAAGTGATAATGCCATTCTGCACAATCCGCAATGCCATTTTATCCTGCATTTTTTCTACGGCAAAACCAGGATTATCTTTTTTCACAATAAACCCCTTCACTTCTCCACTTTCCTCATCTCTTGCCCAAATAATTAAGATATCGGCGAAGGTGGCATTACCGATCCATTTTTTCTGACCATTTAACACCCATTTGCCATCTATTTTTTTGCAGGTTGTAGTTAGTCCTCCAGCAGCAGCCGAGCCCACTTCAGGTTCAGTTAGTCCAAATGCACCGATAATTTTAAATTGCTGCATCAGTGGCAACCACTGTTGTTTCTGTTCTTCTGAGCCACATAAATAGATTGATCCCATGGCCAAACCGCTTTGTACACCAAAAAAAGTAGAAATCGAGGTATCAATCCGCGCCATTTCCATCGCTAAAATTCCTTCCATCAAATTCGATTTCCCCGGGCAGCCATAACCTTTATAGGTTAAGCCACAAATATTAAGTTCTGCAAGTTTTGGGATAATTTCGAAAGGGAATTCGGCTTTGTTCCAGTAATGATTAACAATGGGCTTTACTTCCTTTTCTAAAAACGCACGTACTTTTAACTGAAGCGCACGGTCTTCATCTTTTAGGGCTTCATCACCTAAATGGTAGAAATCGCCTTCAATTGGTGGTAATTCTTTCTTTTTGCCCGATCCACCCATCATTTTCATCATCCCCTGGATTTGTTTATCATCCAGATTAGATATGGTTTCGACCATTTTGGGTAAATCGACTTTTTTCGATAAAGCTTCTAACTTATCGAAATCTACATGTTTGAAAAGATTGTACGCGTTTTTGAGAGAAGAGAATATATTCGCCATTATTATTCGTTTTGAGAATAACAAATAAGCAGCGGTTTTGTTGGCGGTGGGTTCTGTCATTCTGAGCGTAGCGAAGAATCCACAGCCAAAAAAGAACAAAATGATAATTGTGCAGCAAATCAAGTAAGTACTTTTCAATTTGGAGATTCTTCGCTGCGCTCAGAATGACAATTCCCCTATCTCAAATCAAATAAATTATCAACACCCAACAATTTTCGCGAAGTAAAGCCTTCGCCAAAAGTTGCGCCAATGCTTTTACCGAATTCTCTCGAACGGCCAATCACACTTTCGAAAAACTCCGGCGAAGAAATATAAGTTTGCAATCCATCCACATCAGGATTATAAAATTGTGTTTTAAAAGCCTTAATAGATTCTATTTTCTTATCCATGTGATCAGATATATCTACAATAATATCAGGCTTTAAATATCGATCCTGAATGTATTGCAATAACAATCTCGGGCGATGTGCTTCTTGCGTAATACCATCAATTGAGGTTTCTATTTTTGGTAAGCCTGATAAAAAAACCGAATCGTAAACCAGGTCGCCAGCCCTTCCATGATCAGGATGACGGTCTTCTAAAGCATTACTTAAAATAATTTCGGGTTGATATTTCCTAATGGCTTTAATCACTTCCAATCGATGAAACTCATCATTCTGAAAAAAGCCATCCCTCAATCTTAAATTTTCACGCGCATGTAAACCCAAAATTTTAGCGGAGGCTGCCGCTTCCTCATCTCTTGTTTCTGCTGTACCTCGTGTGCCCAGTTCGCCTCTGGTTAAATCTACAATTCCAACTTTTTTACCAAGGGCAATATGTTTTAAAATAGTACCTGAACAGCAAAGCTCTGCATCATCAGGGTGCACGGCTATCACTAAAATATCTAACTTCATGATGTAATTATTGGGCATTTTGGTTCAGCAGTTGCTGAATTTTCTTTTTAATTTTCGAACTCAATGGCTTGGTGAACGGTAAAAAATAATCTTCAAGCTCGCCATTTTTGTTCACGATGTATTTATGAAAGTTCCAACGGGGTTTCGAACTTAATTTTGTGTTTTGCTTTTTCTCGCTCAGGAATTGATAAAGCGGATGAGCATGCGCTCCTCGAACCATAATCTTATCAAAAACCGGAAATTTTACACCATGGTTAATCTCGCAAAAAGAGGAGATGTCAGAACCGTTTAATGGTTCCTGTTTTCCAAAATCGTTTGTGGGAAAGCCCAGGATTTCAAAATCAGGACTATTAATTTCATCTTTAAGCTGCTGCAGTTCCTTTAATTGTGGTGTAAAACCACACGCTGATGCAGTATTTACAATTAAAACAACTTTATTGCGGTAGGCTGATAATGGCTGCTCTTCGCCGTTGATTTTTTTAACCTTAAACGAGTAAATATTCGGAATGCGTTCCTGCATTATATGTTATTGATAAAATCCTGAAGTGCGGATAATGGATTCAATATCCCTATCCTCATTCGGATTGTAAGTGCTTTTTAAATTATGTCCTACCACACGAGCAACAATCTGATAAGAAAATGCAGCAAAACCGCCTTTGGTCTGCTTTACAATATCGTATGTTGTTCTACCCACTTCACGGTCGATCAGTTTCGTTAAAATCTGACCTTGAGTAATCGTCAAATCCTTTATTTCGCGGTTAAACATGTCTTTAATTTCTTTATCACATTGTTTAACCAGTTGTTTCTGTTCCTTTTTCTCAGGTGTTCGGGCAATATCTTGTTCCAGTTGTTCGTACCTACGTTTAGCAAATAATGCATAGGGCATTACTTTTAATACATTATACCTTAAGCGATTATATGCAGCTCTTTCTGCCGGCGATTTCCAGATTCTTAGTGCATAAATGGATACATCGTTAAGTTGCATCCACGGAATCATTACACCATTATCGTTTGTTGAGGCTACTCTTATTGTATCGCTTTTACCCAATTTTGGGAATATTGGTGCTGCAGGATCCTGAGCCCATAGCGAAATGCTACAAATCATTACAATACAAAGAAAAAAGAGCCCTTTAATTTTCATAAATTTATACTTTTACAAAGTTAGGTGTTATTTCATATATTAGGTGTTTCACAAAACTAATATAAGTTTTATTCATAAATAAGACGCAATTTTTACGCAAAAAATACAAATGAAAACAGAGTTAGTGATTGATTTAGAGGCGGAAAAGCAAGAGATTCTAAAAAGATATAGGGCATTATTACGGGCAAGCAAATCTACTTTACAGAAGGGCGATAAAAAAGAAATCAGGAAAGCTTTTGATATGGCATTGGAGAGCCATAAAGATATGCGGCGTAAATCTGGCGAACCTTATATCTACCACCCTATTGCGGTGGCGCAGATTGCTGCTGAAGAAATTGGCCTGGGTACAACCTCTATTGTTTGCGCTTTATTGCATGATGTGGTAGAAGACACCGACATCACTTTAGAAGATATTGAGCGCGAATTTGGCAAGAAAACCGCTAAAATTATCGATGGTTTAACTAAAATATCTGGCGTTTTCGATACCAATAGCTCTTTACAGGCCGAGAATTTCCGTAAAATGCTGCTAACCCTGGCAGATGATGTGAGGGTAATCCTCATCAAACTTGCCGATCGTTTGCATAATATGCGTACAATGGACTTTATGCCGCGTCACAAACAGCTTAAAATCGCTTCAGAAACCATTTATCTATATGCGCCATTAGCCCATCGGTTGGGTTTGTATGCCATAAAATCGGAGTTGGAAGATCTTTCGATGAAATATCTTGACCCCGACACTTACAAATTTATCGCAAAAAAATTAAACGAGAAAAAAACAGAACGTGCGCTTTTCATCAAAAAATTTGTGGAGCCTATTGACGAAATCGTCCATGAACAGGGTTTAGTAGCCGATGTGTATGGCAGGCCGAAATCAATCCACTCCATCTGGAACAAGATGAAAAAGAAAAACATTCCTTTCGAAGAGGTTTATGATCTTTTTGCCATTCGGATTATTTTGGATTCGGCGCCCGAAAATGAAAAGGCAGATTGTTGGAAAGCTTATTCTATTGTAACCGATTTGTATCGCCCTAATCCAGACCGCTTACGCGATTGGGTTTCCTCACCAAAAGGAAATGGCTACGAAAGTTTACATACTACGGTAATGGGTCCACGGGGACAATGGGTTGAGGTACAGATCCGTACACAGCGCATGAATGAAATTGCAGAGAAAGGTTTTGCTGCACACTGGAAATACAAAGAATCGAGTAACGATAATGGATTAGATCAATGGATCCAGAAAGTTCGCGAAATGTTGAGTAACCCTGAGGCGAATGCTTTAGATTTTCTGGATGATTTCAAAATGAACCTTTTCTCGGATGAGATTTTTATTTTCACGCCAAAAGGTGCTTTGATCCAGTTGCCTTTAGGTGCTACGGCATTAGATTTTGCTTTCGAGATCCATACCGATGTGGGTGCCACCTGTATCGGCGCTAAAGTGAACCACAAACTGGTTCCGATCTCTTACAAACTGCAAAATGGCGATCAGGTAGAGATTATCACCTCGAGCAAGCAAACCCCTAAAGAAGATTGGCTAAACGTGGTGGTTACTGCTAAAGCCAAATCGAAAATTAAATCATCTTTAAAGGAAGAAAAGCGGAAAATTGCCGAAAATGGCAAAGAAATCTTAGAAAGGAAGCTGAAATCGTTAAAAATCACCTACAATACTGATAATTTACAAAAGCTAAGTTATTTCTTTAAACTGCCTTCTACACAAGAACTATTCGTTAATGTTGCCCTGGGAAAAATCGAACTGAAAGATATAAAAGAATATCTATCGAGCGAGAAAGAAGTCGAAAACCGTGGTCCGGAACGTCCTGAAAACTTATCAGTTGATGGAGTTAAAAGTAAAATTAAAGGTGGAGAATCTGATATTTTACTCATTGGTGAAGATATGCAGCGCATTGATTATACATTGGCTGCCTGTTGTAACCCAATTCCTGGAGATGATGTTTTTGGTTTTATTACCGTGAGCGAAGGCATTAAAATACACCGTACCAACTGCCCTAATGCCGCACAACTGATGGCCAATTATGGTTATCGAGTGGTAAAAGCCAAATGGAACAAACAACAGGAATTAACTTTCTTAACTGGCCTACGCATTGTAGGTATTGATGATGTTGGCTTGATCAATAACATTACCAGGGTTATTTCGACCGACTTTAAAGTAAATATGAGATCAATTACCGTCGATACTAATGAAGGGATTTTTGATGGTTCAATCATGATTTTCGTAAACGATACTGAACACCTGGAAAACCTGATTAGAAATTTATTAAAAGTTAGAGGGGTTACCGGAGTAACGAGATTTGATGCCTAAGGCAGTCAGAAAGTCCGAAGGCCGATGTCGGAAGTCAGGATTTTGAGGCCTAAGTTGCAAGTTATTTGCAATTTAAACTTCTGCCTCCCGACCCCAAACCTCCGACTAATTACAAATCTGTGTAATCATTTGATCGGTGTAATCATTTTTTAAAACAATTTACCTACCTTTGAATGGAGTTTAAAAACTATGTCTGAACAAAAAACAAATGAGCTCGTTCGCAAGATTTTTGAGGCTTATTTAGAAAACAAAAATCTACGTAAAACACCAGAGCGTTTCGCTATATTGGAAGAAATATATTCAAGAAATGATCACTTTGATGTAGAAACCCTTTATATCCACATGAAAAACCAAAAGTACCGCGTAAGTCGTGCTACGGTTTATAACACATTGGAGTTATTGGTTTCATGCGATTTAGTTACCAAGCACCAGTTTGGTAAAAACATGGCACAATTCGAAAAATCTTATGGTTACCGCCAACACGATCACGTAATTTGTATCGAATGTGGTAAAGTAGTAGAATTCTGCGATCCTCGAATACACCAAATCCAAACCATGGTTGGTGATCTTTTAAAATTTGATGTTAAACACCATTCATTAAATCTTTATGGCTTCTGCTCTGATTGCAGTATGGCCAGAAAAGTAAGCGAAAGTGCAGCGACAGCCGAAAAAATCAAACAAAATTAAATCATAATACAAATAAAACCAGCTTAATTTATTAAATAATGACGCAAGTAGATGTACTTCTCGGCCTGCAATGGGGTGATGAAGGAAAGGGAAAAATCGTTGATGTACTAAGTCCAAAATATGATCTTATTGCCCGTTTTCAGGGTGGCCCAAATGCCGGACATACTTTAGAGTTTGATGGCAAAAAATTCGTTTTAAATACAATCCCTTCAGGAATTTTTAACGAAAAAACCATGAACCTTATTGGTAATGGTGTAGTAATCGACCCTATTATCCTAAAAAGAGAGTTAGATAATTTAAAAAAAGCTGGTCATGATCCTGTTGCCGATGGCAAATTGGTGATTGCCCGTAAAGCGCACTTAATTTTACCAACCCACCAATTATTGGATGCTGCTAACGAAGCACGCATGGGTAAAAATAAAATTGGATCAACCTTAAAAGGTATTGGTCCAACTTATATGGATAAAACTGGCCGTAATGGTTTGCGTGTTGGCGATACTACGCTACCTGATTTTAAAGAGCGTTACGCTAAATTGGTAGAGAAACACACTGAAATCCTTTCTCATTACGAAGGTTTCGAATATGAATTGGCCGAAAAAGAAGCATCATTCTTTGAAGCAATCGAATTCTTAAAAACCATTCCTCACGTAGATAGCGAACATTATGTGAATGGCTTCTTAAAAGAAGGAAAAGCGGTTTTAGCAGAAGGTGCACAAGGAACTTTATTAGATGTAGATTTCGGTTCATACCCTTTTGTAACTTCTAGTAATACAACAACAGCAGGTGCCTGCACTGGTTTAGGTATTGCGCCTAATAAAGTAGGTGCTGTTTATGGTATCTTTAAAGCGTATTGCACGCGTGTTGGTGGCGGTCCTTTTCCTACTGAATTAGATAACGAGGTTGGCGAAAATTTACGCGCTTTAGGTCACGAGTTTGGCGCAACTACAGGCCGTGCCCGTCGTTGTGGTTGGATTGATCTTCCTGCATTAAAATATGCCATCATGTTAAACGGTGTAACTGAGTTAATTATGATGAAAGCTGATGTTTTGGATACTTTTGATACCATTTATGCTTGTACGCATTACGAATATAATGGTGAAACGATTGATTACATGCCATATGATATCATTTCTATCGAACCAAAACCTGTATTGAAAGCAATTGACGGTTGGGCTACTGATGTAACTAAAATTACTTCTGTAGATCAAATTCCAGCTAAATTGAATGATTATATTGCGTTCTTAGAAAAAGAACTAGAAGTGCCAATTAAATTCCTTTCAGTAGGACCAGATAGAGCACAAACTTTAGCTTTACGTTAAAAATATTCAATTCCGTCACCTAGAAATAAATTCACGGTGACGACCGATAATGTAAAAGCAATCCATAACCGGGTTGCTTTTTTTGTTTTTAGTTAATTATTATTAAAAAATCGTCATCTCGACTGCAGCACAGCGAAATGGTGAGATCTATCGAAACAGATTTCTCCACTACGGTCGAAATGACGTTACTCCTCTAGTACCAATCACAGTTACAAACAGGGATTATAATTTACGCTTTCCTCTTCAATCCACTAACCAAAATAAATTGGAGAAAACATATTTTGCCCCATTTGGTATTATAAAATTATCAGGTATAGAAACCACTATCTCTTTTGGGACTTCACTTTTAATATCACTCCTCATAATACAAACACCTCTATCAAAAGGAATGCTTTTCTCTGAATCACAATCAGCAAATACATAAAGTGTGTCTCCTGTTAAATCTTCTCTACACATATATAAGTTTGCTAATTGTTTATTTGCTCCACACTTTTCTGTGTTTGGAAAGTATGCTATAATATCTACTATGGCACAAGAATCATCTGTCATATCTATATCCATTTTTACTTTTGCTTTTTGGAGTTCGTACAAGTAAATTTTCCTTTGCCCAACCCTCGAGCACCCCAATATTAATAAAACGATACAGAGGAAAAATAGATCCTTTACTTTCATAACTTAATTATTATTCAAGATAAAAATTAATTTCTTACAATTATCAACGCTATTTCTACCTTTGCCGCAGCTTGAAAAACCTACAAAACATATCTAATTTTAAACAAAAAGCGTTGCATTGGGCCAACCAGTTTGAAGTTTGTTGCTTTTTAGATTCAAATAACTACAGAGATGCCTACTCGGCTTACGATTTCATTATCGCGGCCGATGCACATCATGAACTAAAATGTGCGGCAGGTAATGCTTTCGATCAACTAA
The DNA here is from genome assembly GCF_004331735.1 of Pedobacter psychrodurus. Classification (GTDB taxonomy): domain Bacteria; phylum Bacteroidota; class Bacteroidia; order Sphingobacteriales; family Sphingobacteriaceae; genus Pedobacter; species Pedobacter psychrodurus. The sequence goes on along the minus strand of NZ_SJSO01000033.1, from coordinate 26,956 downwards.
AAAGCTTTTACTCATTTCATAAACAGTGGATTTTTGGCTTTTTCAGCTACGATTTAAAAAACGAAATAGAAGACCTCCATTCTAATAATTCGGATCATTTAAATTTCCCAGATTTGTACTTTTTTGTTCCAAAATACTTAATTGCCTTTAAAAATGGCAATGCCGAGGTTCTGATTGGCCCTGAATCAATTTTAGCAGAGATAGATTCCTTTCAGTTTAAACCAGAAATCCAATCTAAAAAAGTAACGATAGCGCAACGGTTGTTGAGAGATGAATATGTTCAAAAAGTAGAAGCCTTAAAAGATCATATTATTCGTGGCGATATCTATGAAGTTAATTTCTGTCACGAGTTTTTTGCCGAAAATATAAAAATAGATCCCGTTCAAACTTTCGAGGCGCTAAATCAAGTTTCGCCCACCCCATTTGCCGGTTATTTTAAAGTTCACGATAAATATATTTTATCTGCAACCCCAGAAAGGTTCCTTTGCAAGCGAGGATCAAAATTGACCTCACAACCCATTAAAGGCACTGCTAAAAGAAGTGCTGATCTGGCAGAAGATGAAGCCATAAAGCTGCGGCTAAGAAACGATATTAAAGAGCAGGCTGAAAATGTAATGATAGTCGATTTGGTGCGCCACGATCTCACTAAATCGGCAGTTAAGGGTTCTGTTACCGTTAATGAATTATTCGGCATCTACAGCTTCCCACAGGTCCATCAGATGATCTCTACCATTAGCTGTGAATTAAATCCAGAGATCCACTTTATTGATGCCATAAAAAATGCCTTCCCGATGGGATCTATGACTGGTGCACCGAAGGTTAAAGCCATGAAATTGATTGAAGAATACGAAGTTACCAAAAGAGGTATTTATTCTGGCTCTTTTGGCTGCATTAGCCCTGATGGAGATTTCGATTTTAATGTGGTTATCCGAAGCATCTTATACCATGCTAAATCCAAATATTTATCGTTTCAGGTTGGAGGTGCTATTACTTACCAAAGTGATGCCGCACTAGAATATGAAGAATGCTTGTTAAAGGCCAGTGCGATTTTGAAAGTGTTGGGTAATTGATTAGTTCATTTGTCATTTGTTTGTTCATAACATAGTTTGTCATTCTTATCCGATAGCTATCGGATGCAGTGAAGAATCTTTAAAACAAGTATTTTCTAGCCATATTTTCCTAGTGATAGCGTCTCGCTACGACTTAATCAATATCCCTAAACTTTAATTCAAATAAAAAAGTCTTAGCGAGACGCTAAGACCAAATAGTATTTTCAAACAAAAAAGGTGGAAAATTCTGCATCATGCAAAAACCTTCCACCTTAAACCTTAAGCCCTATACCTTATTTTTTATAATACTGCTGTGCCTCAGGTAAATATTTTTGGATCTGTGCAATACGTGTAGCATCGCTTGGGTGGGTACTTAAAAACTCGGCTGGTTTTTGGGCTCCTGCAGATGCCGACGACATCCTGTTCCAGAAACTGGTAGCATTTTGTGGATTGTACCCAGCCATTGCCATAAAAATCAACCCTAAACGATCGGCCTCTAATTCTTGGTTGCGACTGAATTTTAACATTGCCACTGGCGTACCAACACCATAAAGGGTATTAAAAATAGATTGTGTTTTTGGATTTTTAGATAATGCAACACCTGCTGCTGCACCAATACCCTGGGCAACCATTTCTTGCGACATCCGTTCTGCGGAGTGACCAGCAATGGCATGGGCAATCTCATGCCCCATTACTGTGGCTAAACCAGCGTCATCTTGGGTAACAGGCAAAATACCCGTATAAACCACAATCTTCCCCCCTGGCATGCACCAAGCATTTTTCTCATTGTTCTGTACTACATTAACTTCCCACTGGTAATCTGCAATTAGATTACCATAGTTATTGCTGTTCATATATGATTTTACTGCCGTAATTAATCTACTACCAACAGTTTTAACTTTCAAAGCCTGCGCATTCGACGCGGGTAAAACTGTCGTTTTATTCTCCGTTAAAAAAGTGCTGTAAGCTTGAAATGCCATCGGCAAAACCTGGTCATTACTCACTAAATCAAATCGACTACGACCTGTTAAAGGAACAGTAGAACAGGAGTTAAATAATAATATTCCAGCAACACTTGCTGTTAAAAATAACTTTTTCATAAATGCGATTTTAAATGTTTAGTAAATAGTGATAAGCAAGGTCGAAGATTAAACAGCAAGCCTACAAATAAGTTTTAATGAAATGTGTTTTGTTAAATTAATTAGTTTTCTTCCTAAACAAATACACTTTAGATTCTTTGCCTTTCAGCAATCTTTCGAGATTCTTTTGATGTGTAACTAAAATCAAAATACAAACCACCATGCCATAAAGCACTTCAGATTTAATGGAAACCTGAAACAAGAAGACCACACTTAGCGGAAAAGTAAATCCCGCACAAATGGAACTTAATGAAACATATTTAGTTAACAATAATACCACCACAAAAACCAGAACACAAAGCATAGATGCTTCGAAGTTAACTGCCAAAATCATTCCAAAAAGTGTGGCAACGCCTTTTCCACCTCTAAAACCGGCAAAAACAGGAAATAAATGTCCCATTACTGCAGTTACACCGAGTGCAAGTTGATAATTAACAAAAACAACTGAATTTTGTGGCCCGGTTACCGACATGCCGATCAAATAGGCTAGATTGGTTGCCGTATAACCTTTAGCAATATCGATGATCATTACTGCAATTCCGGCTTTTTTACCCAGCACCCTGAAGGTATTGGTTGCACCAGCGTTACCACTTCCGTACTCCCTTACATCAACACCATAAAAGGCCTGACCAAGCCATACAGCTGTTGGTATAGATCCAAAAAGGTAGGCAATTAATAACGCGCTGAGAGAATAAACCGTAACCATAGCCTACAATGATACAAAAAATAAGCTTTTAATTTTATAGCAAATCACTTTAGTATGCTTTTAAACTCATATCCAGGCTTTTCACTGAGTGTGTAAGTGCCCCCATCGAAATAAAATCTACTCCACAAGCTGCATATTCTGCAACATTTTCCTCTGTAATTCCTCCAGAAGCCTCTGTGATAAATTTACCGTCGATTAATTTAACCGCTGCCCTTAAGTTTTCGAAACTAAAATTATCAAGCATAATACGGTCTACACCGCCAATAGCCAAAACTTGAGATAACTCTTCCAAATTCCGGACCTCGATTTCGATCTGAAGTGATTTATTTTGATCAATCAAGTATTTTTTAGCGGCTGTAATGGCATTTGAAATCCCTCCTGCATAATCTACATGATTGTCTTTAATCAAGATCATATCATACAATCCAATCCGGTGATTTACGCCCCGACCAATCCTTACTGCCCACTTTTCTAAATAACGTAAACCAGGGGTAGTTTTGCGGGTATCTAAAATCTTGGTTTTAGTTGTTTTCAATAAAGAAACAATACGATGGGTTTTAGTAGCAATGCCACTCATGCGCTGCATACAGTTTAAAACCAAACGTTCTGCAATTAAAATGGAATGTGTGCTACCTGAAACGGTTAATGCAATATCGCCAACCTTTACTTCGGCACCATCCTGCAACAAAACATCAACTTTCAGTTCGGCATCAACCTCCTTAAAAATTTCAAGAGCCAGTTCAATCCCGGCTAAAACACCATCTTCTTTGATAATTAACTTTGCTTTCCCCTGTGTTCCAGAAGGAATCGTTGAAAGTGAGGTATGATCGCCATCGCCAACATCTTCGGTAAGGGCATTTTTTATGAATTGATGTATAAGTTGAATATCCAAAATGTAGATTTTATGCCGCAAAAATAAGAATTATTTGTTAGCAGACAATTTACTGACGGGTTAAAGTGATTTGTTAAATCAGCGATTTAATTTGGCATGCGGTTAGAAACATCGAAAATCTGCTTTCGCTTTTCCCCAAGCTGATTTTTATTTACCTTAATCCTTTGCAGGCTCAATCCTTAATTCGGTAATAGAAAAGCTGGTATTGAATTTTTTCATGGTGATAGAAACCCTGAAGGTTTCTTTGGCGGTACCTAAAATAATTACACCAAAACGATAATTTGGATTTGTATTAATTTTATGAAAAATACTAGTTTTTACTGGAGGATGTTTTACAAAAAAATCTCTTAAAATCTGTTCACCCTGTGCTTTTGAGTATACATCTTCTTCATCAACAATAATAAGTTCGATAGTTGAGGCGAAACTTTTAGCTATTTCTTTTGAGTTGCCAGCCTTAAAATACGAGGATAAATCATCAATAATATCTGCCTGAAGAGCTGTAGGGTGATATAATGACGACAAACTAATAATGAGTAAAAATAAGCTCCGGATCATTTCTGTATTTTATACAGAACCCTATAGCTAAAATTATGCCATTAGCGTATCAAAAAAAGGATTTCTTCGTTTGTATAAGCCTCAATAAAGTTATATTTGCGATATAAACAAAACACTAAAACATGTTATACATGAAAATGTTTTAGTTTGGATCAATAAAATTTTACAATAAAAATGGTAAACGATAAAAAACTCGCACTTATAATTTTAGATGGTTGGGGCTACGGAAAACAAGATAATTCTGATGCTGCATATGCCGCCAACACTCCTTTTTTCGATTCTTTACTACAGAAATACCCAAATTCTAAACTTGAAGCATCAGGTGAAGCAGTAGGCTTACCAGCCGGGCAGATGGGAAACTCAGAAGTTGGGCACATGAACTTAGGTGCAGGTCGGGTAGTTTACCAAGAGCTTGGACGAATTAACAAATCAATTACCGATAGAGAATTGCACAGCAACCCGGTTTTGGTAAGTGCATTCGATTATGCTAAACAGCATAACAAAGCGGTTCACTTCATCGGTCTGGTTTCAAACGGTGGTGTGCATGCCCATATCGAACATTTAAAAGCTTTATGCGATGCCTCCAACGAAGCTAACGTTCCAAATACGTTTGTTCATGCTTTTTTAGATGGTCGCGATACTGATCCAAATTCTGGCTTGGGCTTTATTACTGATCTGGAAAACCATATCCAAAATACCAATGCTAAATTGGCTACTATGATTGGCCGTTATTATGCAATGGACCGCGATAACCGTTGGGAGCGCGTTAAACAAGCTTATGATGTAATGGTAAATGGTATTGGCGAAAAAACCCAGGATGCTTTGGCAGCGATTAAAAAATCGTATGCTGATGGTGTTACCGACGAATTTTTAAAGCCAATTGTATTAACACAGCCAAATGGTGCTCCAGTTGCAACCATTCAAAACGATGATGTGGTGATCTGTTTTAATTTCCGTACGGATAGAGGTCGTGAAATCACAGCTGCATTAACGCAAAAAGATTTCCCAGAGCAGCAGATGCATAAACTGCCCTTGTATTATGTTACCATGACTACTTACGATGAGAGCTTTGAAAAAGTAAATGTAATTTTCACCAAAGATGATTTAACCCAAACCATTGGTGAGGTATTGGCCAATAATAATAAAAACCAGATCCGCATTGCTGAGACCGAAAAATACCCTCACGTAACCTTCTTCTTCTCTGGCGGAAGGGAGGCTGAATTTCAAAACGAAAAACGACTTTTAATTCCTTCACCGAAAGTAGCTACGTACGATCTTCAACCAGAAATGAGTGCCGCAGGAATTACCGATGCCATTACCAAAGAAATGGAAACAGGATGGGCCGATTTTATTTGCTTAAACTTTGCCAATCCAGATATGGTTGGCCACACAGGAGTTTTTGAGGCTGTGGTAAAAGCAGTTGAAACTGCAGATAAATGTGCAGAAACTGTGGTAAACAAAGGTTTGGAACATGGTTATTCGTTTATTCTTTTGGCCGATCATGGAAATTCCGAATTTATGGTAAACGGTGATGGATCTGCCAATACTGCGCATACAACCAATCTGGTTCCTTGTATTTTAATCGATAAGGATTATAAAACCATTGCAAATGGCAAATTAGGTGACATTGCCCCTACTGTTTTAAAAATACTAGGTGTGGCTATTCCAGAAGAAATGACAGGAAATGTTTTAGTATAATGATTAAAAAACTTTATATCCTGGTATTTGCTTTGGCATTATTTTCCTGCAATCAGCGAAAAGAAGCTGAAGCAAATACTGATTTACTGTATTTTGATATAAAAGGATATTTTGGAAAAGAAATTTCACGTTTAAAAAGGCTAAACCCTATTGTAAATAAAACCGTTAGTGTAAATGGGGCCGCCGAAAACAAAATAGCTAAAATTGCTAACTGGACAAAAGAATTAGCCATTTTCGTTAATGCTGATATCAATAAAACATCTTGGAAAGGGAGTTTTAAAGCAAAAGAACAAGATGGAGTAGATATTTATACTTCTGATAATAAAAAAATCTCTATTAAGAAGGTTTCTATAACCTGGAACGGCCAGAAAGCAGGTAAAATAGAGATCATTATTGATAACAAAAATATCTTATACCAATCTCAAGATACCTTAATCTACTGCCCAGATAGCCTATATGCGATCAAAAAACAACAGAAAATTAGATTGCTAAAGGAAAAGAAATATTCAGTTATTGGAAGGCTGAAATAAAAAAAATGGGACTCGAAAATATTCAAGTCCCATTTTTCTTTAAAGGCTGTATTTTATTTTAGGCTCGCAATCTGCGCTTTATCGTAGGTTACCCAATCGATAATATCTTTTCTTAATGGCTGCAAGGTTAATACCTTCTGAAAATCAGCGATAGAGTTATTAAACAAAGCTACACAAGCCACTTTATCTTCTTTTTTCTTCGCTTTAAAAGATTTGAAAATTGCATAATCTTTGTAAGCTAAGCCACGGTTCTGAAACATCTGGGCATCTTCATCTCCACTAATTTCAATGGCTTTTGTAAAATCTTTGAGAGATGCCAAATAAAAGTTCTCGCGCATGGTATTTAACGATTCTTTAGGATCGTTAGCGATTTTTAACCTTGCTATACCGCGATAATAATAAGCAGAAACCTCAGTAGGTTTGATGTTTAATAATCGGCTGTAAATTGCAATACATTTCTCGTATTCGCGATTTTGGAAATAAGAATATCCCAGCATCTGGAGCACATTTGCATTATCAGGCGTTTTAGTATCAGCTTTTTCTAATTGTATAGCGGCAGTTTTATAATCACCTTTCATCATAGCTTGCATGCTTCTTTCATAATTGCTTTGCGCGAAACTACTAGTTGATGTAAAAATAATTAATCCTAAAATCGCCTTTTTAAAATAGTTCATGTATGAGTAATAAGTTTAACAAATTAACGCCTAACCAAATTTATAGGAGAAATTTTTTGCAATATAATCCTATTCTGATAATTTAAAAGTTTTTAATTTTCTTTCATTCAAAACCAAATGTTCTAAACATTAGCTTAAACGCTAAAATATGCTTTATATGATATTGGCGAAAATATTTATATTACTCTGCCTTTTTAACATAAGATTAATATTATTTTCACTTTGGCACAAGAGTTGAATTTATTAAGTTAACACCAAAATTAAACAAAGTGAATACGATTAAACTGCCAGTTTGTCGTTAGCGGAAAATGTGATAATGAGTAAACAAGATATATTTGATTTCCATACAGCAATGCCAATCATAAACGAGGATACCGAATTTTTTCCCTTAATGTCTCAACAAGACGAAGAGGAAATGAACAATGAGGAAACGCCCGAAACGTTGGCCATATTGCCTTTGCGAAACACAGTTTTATTTCCAGGAGTAGTTATTCCTATTACGGTTGGAAGAGATAAATCGATTAAATTAATTAAGGAAGCTTATAAAGGAAATAAGATTATTGGGGTAGTTTCTCAAAAAGATGTTTCCATTGAAGACCCTACTTTTGAGCAACTTAACACAGTTGGTACTGTTGCAAACATCATTAAGCTGTTACAGATGCCTGATGGAAATACTACGGTAATTATCCAGGGTAAACAACGTTTCAGCTTAATTGAAGAGGTGCAGAACGAACCTTATATTAAAGCAGTTGTTAAAAAATTCGAAGAACAAAAGCACAAGGCAGATAAAGAGTTTAAAACATTAATCGCTTCTATCCGCGAAATGTCTGCACAGATTATCCAGCTGTCACCAAATATTCCAAGCGAAGCCAGTATTGCACTTAAAAACATCGAGAGCAATTCATTTTTGATCAATTTCATTTCATCAAACATGAATGCCGAAATGGCCGATAAGCAAAAAATCCTCGAAATGGATAAATTGCAGGAAAGGGCACAAAAGGTAATGGAACTTTTAATGATTGAATTGCAGATGCTGGAGCTGAGAAATCAGATCCAATCGAAAGTACGTACCGATTTAGATAAACAGCAACGCGATTATTTTTTAAATCAACAGCTAAAAACCATTCAGGAAGAATTGGGAGGCAACTCTGCCGATCTAGAATTTGATGCTTTACAAGAAAAGGCTAAAAAGAAAAAATGGACCAAAGCAGTTGCCGAACATTTTGATAAGGAGTTAGATAAGTTGGGCAGAATGAACCCTGCAGCTCCCGATTACTCGGTTCAGTTAAATTATTTAGAACTCCTTTTGGATTTACCCTGGAGTGAGTTTACGAAAGATAATTTCGACCTAAAAAGAGCACAACGTATCTTAGATAAAGATCACTTTGGCTTAGAAAAAGTTAAGCAGCGCATTATAGAATACTTAGCAGTATTAAAATTAAAGCGCAATATGAAAGCGCCGATTTTATGTTTGGTTGGCCCTCCGGGAGTTGGTAAAACATCTTTAGGAAAATCTATTGCGAAAGCATTAGGCCGTAAGTATGTACGTATGGCTTTAGGCGGTATCCGTGATGAAGCAGAAATTCGTGGTCACCGTAAAACTTACATAGGTGCAATGCCAGGCCGTATTATCTCTTCTATTAAAAAAGCGGGAGCAGATAATCCCGTTTTCGTTTTGGATGAGATTGATAAAGTAGGAACAGACCACCGTGGCGATCCATCATCAGCCTTACTTGAAGTATTAGATCCTGAGCAGAACAATGCATTCTACGATCACTATGTTGAAGTGGATTACGATTTATCTAATATCTTGTTTATTGCAACAGCGAACTCTTTAAGCACTATACAACCTGCGTTGTTAGATCGTATGGAGATTATTGAGGTAAATGGCTATACCATTGAAGAGAAAATAGAAATTGCTAAAAAATATCTGTTGCCTAAACAGAAAGAAAATCATGGTTTACAAACTAAGGATATTAACCTAAAAACTCCGCTGATCGAAAAAGTGATTGAAGATTATACCAGAGAATCTGGTGTGCGGGGTTTGGAGAAAAAAATAGGTTCTTTAGTACGTGGTGTGGCCACCAAAATTGCAATGGAAGAAACCTACGATGCAAATTTAAGCAACGAAGATGTAGAACGTATTTTAGGTGCCCCAATTTATGATAAAGATTTATACGAAGGCAATGAAGTGGCTGGAGTAGTAACGGGTTTGGCCTGGACAAGTGTTGGGGGAGATATTTTATTTATCGAATCGAGCCTAAGTCCCGGAAAGGGTAAACTCACTTTAACGGGTAACCTTGGCGATGTGATGAAAGAATCGGCGGTTATTGCGCTAGCCTATTTACGCGCGCACGCAGCAGAATTTGATATAGATTACACTTTATTTGATAACTGGGATGTGCATGTTCACGTGCCTGCAGGTGCTACACCAAAAGACGGACCTTCTGCTGGGGTAACAATGCTTACCGCCCTAACGTCGGCATTTACACAACGTAAAGTAAAGCAGCATTTAGCCATGACTGGTGAGATTACCTTACGCGGAAAAGTACTTCCTGTTGGTGGGATTAAAGAAAAAATTCTTGCAGCAAAAAGGGCAAATATTAAAGAAATTATCCTTTGCAAAAGCAACCGTAAAGATATTTTAGAGATTAAAGAAAGTTACATCAAGGATTTAAAATTCCATTATGTAACCGAAATGAGCGAAGTAATTGAATTGGCCTTAACTAAGAATAAGGTAAAAAAACCTTTAGATTTAAGTGTTAAAATTGCTCCGATTGTAAACTAATTGCTAATTCTTTTGGATTAACAATTAAAAATCCAATTACAATAAATACTTTTATAGCCTAGGTAAATTGCCTGGGCTTTTTTATGAGATCATTTTTATTCACCATAGTTTTTTGTTTGGTTGTTTCAGCCAGTTTCGCTCAATCTTTTAAAAACGAATTCGGTTTTAAAACCGAAAACGATGCTTATTTGGCTACTTTAAACGATCGGTATTATACTAACGGATTATTTATTTACTTCCGCCACACCATTAATACTGAAAAGCTATCTGATAAAATAGAGAAAAAGACCTATGAAATTTCTGCCGGACAGAGAATGTACACGCCTTATTGGGGCCAGGTTCCGAATAAAGAAGACCAGGATAGACCTTTTGCTGGTTATCTGTATACTGGAGGAGCATATTCTGTTTTCTATAAAAATGAAAGTGTTTTAAAAACCAGCGTAGAATTGGGAACAGTTGGCCCAAACTCACTTGCGCAAACAGCACAACGTTTTTTACATAAAACAGTAGGTTTTTATACGCCTGCAGGCTGGGATTACCAGATTAAAAATGAACTGGCCGTAAACCTTGCCGCAAATTATAGCAAGTTGCTTCTTAGACCTGAAGATCCTATTGTGGATATTAGTGCGCAGGGTTATGCCAATTTAGGAACAACTTTTTCGGGTTTGGGTGCATCGGTGCTTTTTAGGGCCGGTAAACTAAATCAATTGTTCAACACTGCTTATCACAACGCAGTGATCGGTAATTCGAAAACAAAAAGCTTAAACAACTCTGAATTTTTCTTTTATGTAAAACCACAACTAAACTTTGTTGCCTACGATGCCACTATACAGGGAAGTCTTTTTAATGATAACAGTCCATTAACTTTTGGGGTAAAACCGATTGTTTTTGAACAACAGTTTGGTGTAAATTATAGTTCAAAAAGATTTACAGCAGATTTTAACATCATTTTTAAAACTAAAGAAGTTAAAAGTGTGGCTAAAGCACAAAATTATGGCGGTTTGAGTTTGTATTATAGGTTTGGTAAAAGTTAGGTTAATTAATAATTTGTGGAGTATGAAAAAAATAATCTTTTTTATCATTTTGTTCTTCATTACTGGTGCAGTTATCTACAATCTATATCCTGAAAAGAAATTACCAACTAATGCCGAAATCGATTATATCATTGTTAAAAAATCAAATCGGCAATTACTAGCTTATTCAAAGCAGATATTGATTAAAACTTATCAGATTTCGTTGGGCGACAGCCCAGTTGGCCATAAAGAATTTGAAGGTGATGAGAAAACGCCCGAGGGAGTTTATATCATCAATGCGAAAAACCCACATAGTGGGTACCATAAAAACCTTGGAGTATCTTACCCAAATGAAAAAGATATTGCCAAAGCTAAAACACTCAACAAATTACCAGGTGGTGATATTAAAATACATGGAGTTAGAAATAAACTAGGTTTTATTGGCAAGTTTCAACGACTTTTCGATTGGACAAACGGCTGTATGGCGTTAACCAATAACGAAGTAGACGAATTGTATTATGCTGTAAACATTGGAACTAAAATAGAAATCAGACCGTAGACTTAATCAATTGATGGTCTTTTGCGACTCTCCTTTTTATCTGAATTTACAGCTTTATTCTTCAATCTTTTTTGAGTAACTCCTTTGGGGATTTTGGTTGCTTTTCTTTTCTTCTGAACCTGAAGCGATCGTTTTAACAATTCAATCAACTTAGCAACTGTTTTTTCTTTATTCAGTAGCTGACTCCTATCCTCTTGCGAAACAATATGCAATAAACCATCGGTATCTAGGCGGTTTTCCAATCTGGATCTTAATAGTATCTTTTCATCTTCGTCGAAATAAGCTGCAGTTTCGAGGTCGAAAATCAATTCTACCTTACTCGAAACTTTATTTACATTTTGCCCACCTTTGCCTCCACTTCGGGAAGTTTTAAAGCTAACTGATCGTAAAATTTCATCTCTTGTAGGCAACATGCCGCAAAAGTAATAATTTGGAATTTAATAATAACAGATTACTCCCCCTCTTTCGATTCGCTTACCTTGCTACGTAAACCCACAATATCCTTATCCAACTGGTAAATTCCTCCCCTATCACTACCAACCAATTGAAGTTTCTCTAACATGGTTTTCGCCATTTTTTCTTCTTCCAATTGCTCATCTAAATACCATTGCAAAAATTTAAATGTGAGATAATCTTTCTCATTCAGCGAAAGCTCTACCAGATCGTTAATGCTTTTTGAAACCAGCAATTCATTATCCTGAAATACTTCTATTACCTGTCCGAAAGAATTTTTGGGCATTTCAAGGGCTGTAATTATCGCATGCCCATCACGATCATTGATATAATGAATCAGCTTAAGCATATGATGACGTTCTTCGTCACTTTGGCGGTAGAAAAACTCGGTATATCCCTCTAAACCTGGCTGCGTTTCTAACCATGAGGCAATTCCCAAATATACTTGTGATGATTGGGCTTCCAATTTAACCTGGTTATTCAAAGCCTCCAACATTCTTTCAGATAGTAACATAAATTTTCTATTTATTTTTATAATTAAACACATCCAGCAAATCAATGTTTTAGCCGTATCTTGTTTAGAATCTATCTTTATACCCATAAAAAATTCAGCATTATGTTTCTATTTTTTACCTTTGCTATACGATGAAAAAAAACCTAGTAATAGCAATAGATGGCTATTCATCTTGCGGAAAAAGTACATTAGCGAAAGCATTAGCTAAAAAATTAGGTTTCATTTATGTAGATAGCGGAGCGATGTACCGTGCCGTAACCCTATATTTCTTAAGAAATAAGATCGATATTGCTGATGATACTAAAGTTGTTGATGCACTAAAACATATCGAATTAAATTTCCACTCCCGCGATTACGAATCGCACATTACCCTTAACGGTGAAGAAGTTTCAGATGAAATCCGTTTAATGCCTGTTTCTGAAAATGTGAGTGAGGTTTCAGCACACAAAATTGTCCGCCATGAAATGGTGAAACAACAGCAACGCATGGGCAAATCAAAAAACATTGTAATGGATGGCCGTGATATTGGCACTACCGTTTTCCCTGATGCCCCTGTGAAATTTTTTATGACAGCTGATCCGAAAATCAGGGCCGAACGCAGATTTAAGGAATTGGAGAGCAAAGGTAATAACGAAACTACTTTAGAAGAGGTTTTTGAAAACCTTGCGCACCGTGACTACGCCGATACCACCAGAAAAGAAAGTCCTTTAGTTAGAGCTGATGATGCTGTTATTCTGGATAATACCGACCTTACCCAAGAAGAACAATTGGCTTTTGCAATGGAAAGAGTAGAGCCGTTTTTGGTTCATTAGCTTGTTGGTTTATTCGTCATTAATTCAGTAGCCAGTGGTTCAGGAGTTGATGGTTGATGGCCGTATTTGTCATTGCGAGGCACAAAGCAATCTTAAAACGAAACTGGTTAATTGTTAAAATAGCTAATCGGCTTCAAACTCCAAATAAATCGACTTCAGACTCCCGACTAAAGACTTCAGACTAACCTACCGTTTCCTGAGATAGAAAAAATTTCATATTTTTAGCACCCAACCCAAATGTTACTATGAAATTAAAATCAATTTATCTTGCGGTATTATTTTTATCGCTTACTATCCTCAATGCCAAGGCTCAAAAAGGCTGGATCAATCTCTTTAATGGAAAAGATTTAAAAGATTGGAATATTAAAATTGCCAAACACGAATACAAAGAAAATTATGCCAATACTTTCCGCGTAGAAAATGGTGTGATGAAGGTGAGTTATGATGGATACAATGAATTTGATAAACAATACGGACATATTTTCTATAAAAAACCGTTTTCGGCTTACCTATTAAAAGTAACCTATCGTTTTGTTGGCGATCAGGCTAAAGGTGGTGAAGGTTGGGCAACCAGAAATAGTGGTGCCATGTTACATTGCCAAGACCCTGCAACAATGTTGAAAGATCAGGATTTCCCGATTTCGATTGAAGCCCAAATTCTGGGTGGAGATGGTGAACATGAACGCCATACCAGTAACGTATGCACACCTGGAACACTAATTGATTATAACGGAAAACTATTTACCGGACACTGTTTAGACTCTAAATCAAAAACCTATGCTGGCGACCAATGGGTAACCGCGGAATTTTTAGTTTTAGGTGATTCGGTTGTAAAACACATTATTGCAGGCGAAGTGGTTTTAGAATACACCAAACCTCAAATTGGTGGTGGTAGCGTTTCGAATTTTGATCCAAAAGTTAAAATAGATGGCAAAGCATTAACTTCAGGTTATATTTCATTACAGAGCGAAAGTCACCCGATAGAATTTAAAACGGTGCAACTTTACGATTTGGAAGCATACATGAAAGATAAAGCAAAACTGGATAAGGTATTGGCTAAAATATTAAAAGAGTAAACCATATTGGTACTCAATTGTTGAATGATGATGTAAAAACCTTACACCTAAATTTATACGATGCTCAACACCTATTTGTTTAAACCCGCTGCCCTACTATTCTTTCTTTTAGTTGCCAATATTACTTTTGGGCAAACTGCTTACAAAGTAAAAGATATTCCAGATCCCAAAAACAATGGTGGGGGTTATGTAAGTGATCCTGACAGCATTTTGGGAAGTAGTGCGGTTTCGGGCTTAAATAATACCATTGCCCAGTTCGAACGTGAAACCAATGTTCAGGTGGCAGTGGTGATTATTAACGATTTCGACCATGACAAAGAAGATTTCGATTTTGCTTATGAACTCTTTAATACCTGGGGAATTGGGCAAAAAACAAGCAATAACGGATTGTTGTTGTTTATTTCGAAAGATCGCCGCAAATACCGCTTTATTACGGGCACCGGAACTGAAGGTGTATTACCAGACGTAAAACTTAAACATATTGCCGAGCAGAATCTCTTACCTGCTTTTAGACAAAACGATTTTAGTACAGGAATTACCAATACCATTAATGCCATTGGGGTAATTATTTTAAACCCTGAACATAAATCAGAGCTCAATCAGTTTTTCACCCAACACGAAAGCAACAGTTCACTCGAAAATTTTTGGCTCCCTACGGGAATTATCCTACTGGCATTTTTTGGGGTGTTCAAAATTGTGAACAGGCAGGCCAAAAATGGCTTAAATCTAAAAGGCTTTGATAAGAATAAAAATAGTTATGATACTACCATAGCGAAAGGCTGTGGGGTGGTTTTCTTTATTGTATTCGTTTCTATTTTTATATTTGTTTTTACCGATGCTTTTGAGCTGTTCGAAAAGATAAAATTAGCACATATCCCCTATATTCTTTTTACTATACTGGCTATAGCCCTTTTCTTTCGGTATCTTTTCTATTTGTCGACATTAAGAAAAGCACATCAGGACGACAAAAATTTCTTTGATGCCGTTGTGGCTTTCCACAAAAAGAACTGGTGGTTAATACTATTCTCTCCTATAATTTTAATAGCAATTATACTCCACCTCATCAAGCGTGTTAAAACAATTGATCGTTTCAAGCCAATTTTGGATAGTAAAAAGAAGCCAATGATTCGGGTAGATCGTGATATCAACACTGAAGGAAAACCATTTTTAACAGCAGGGCAACGTAAGGAAGAAGTTGTTTTGGCGTACGATTATGATATTTGGGAAAGTGCAGACCATAATGAACATATTATTAAGGCATGGCCTGCGGAAGAATACAATAGTTATACTGAATGTCCTGGGTGTGCTTTTAGGACATACAAACTGAATGAACGCGTAACGGTTAAACAGGCCACTTACAGTCATGAAGGCCAGGCGAAGCTGATAAACGAATGTGGCTTTTGTAAAAAAACAGAATTTATAAAATGGATAACACTTGCCATGTTAGTTGAATCGAGTTCCTCATCAAGTTCCTCCTCGTCCAGTAGCAGCTCTTCATCTTCATCATCAAGGAGTAGCTGGGGTGGTGGCAGTAGCAGCGGTGGTGGTTCTGGAGGAAGCTGGTAGTTCAGCTTATCTATTTTATAAGATGCTTTGACCTTGCTCAAGAAGATTTTTTAAGGAAAGGAGCAGCACCTTTTTTTCAATCTTATCCCCACCTATTAAAAGTATTTTCTAATTTTGAACACTTAGCACGGTGTTTGCTTATAGCGTGTTTGCAATTACCTATTAAAACTGTTTCGCAGAATCCTATACTTATGACTAGAATTTTCTTCCTCCTAATCGCTCTTTCTATTTTTGCTTACCGTTTAAATGCACAAGAATTGTATCGTGTTAAAGCTGACAAATTGCGTGTAAGGCAAAGTAGCGATCCGAAAAGTAAGGTTATTGGAAATATTGCTCAAAATGAAAATATTACGGTTTTAGATGCAAGCAATGCCAAGTTTTACAAAGTAAAGTTTAAAAACCGCGAAGGTTGGGTAAGCAAAGATTTCATCGAAAAAATTGCACCGGCAGCTAAACCATCAACTCCTCAGGCAAATACCGCACAGCCCGATGCCAGCCCACAAAGGGCAACAAGCACCGACCTATATCGCGTAACTGCCGACGATTTACGGGTTAGGCAACAAGCTGATCCGAAAAGCAAAATTGTTGGGTACCTGCCTAAAAATGAAAATGTTGCCGTGATCGATTCATCAAACACAAGTTTCTATAAAATTAAGGTCACCAATGGAGAAGGATGGGTGAGTAAAGAATTTTTAGTAAGGATTTCTCCGGTAAAAGCAGCAGCCGAAAAAACAAGCATTGCGGCATCGGTACCTCAAGAAAACAAAGATTATACGAACATCATCTTTTTTGTGGTTGTAGCCTTAATACTGATTACCATATTATACTTTTCGATTAAATATGCCAGTGGCAATAAATTTTTGATCGGTTTTTCTGTAGTTGTAATCTTGGTAATTGGCTATTTCTGCTTCATTACCTTTATACAGGCAAAAGTGGTAACAGGCACCTTTGCAAGCGACGAAGATATACAGTACAAAACCTTTAATTTTAAATCGAAAGATTCGGTGACTGTTACCGATGCCTATACCGATTCTATTTTCACCTCAAAATACGTTATTGAGGGGGACATGATCAAACTTTACGATCAGCAGAACACGATAATGCTATTAATCAGAGATGATGAAACATTAATTGGTGAAGGTTTTACCAGAGGGACTTTTACGAAAAAATAGAAGTTTATCATTTTAGATACTCTTTATTTATTCGTCATTCTGAACTTGTTTCAGAATCTTTTTAAAAGGCAAGAGATTATCCTTCGACAGGCTATCATTGACAGATCCAATAGAATGATCGTCATTCCCGCGCAGGCGGGAATCTTAAAGCTTATTGCATTACGATTCCCAATCAAGTTGGGAATGACGATTCCGCGCAACCTGTCACTGCACTAAAAATCCTCTGTGATATCCTGATTTTTATGCAATAAATTATCCCTCAGGATGACAATATTTTATTATTTCCGCCTTAATTTAATAAACCGTTCCGTAAGAACGTTTGGCAGGCATTTGTGCACAGCCCTTGTTTTTAAACCTGATAGAGCGGAATAGCCCGGAACGTAGTGAGGACTATAAGCGATAGCAGGACTGCTGTTTCCGATGAAATATGGGCGCTCATTTTCAAATAATTATGAATAACAAGGCGATTAATTCTAAAATAAACCAGCTACATTTTGGAAAAACATGTGGCAAATTGAAATAACCACCCCGCCTTTCAGGCACCCTCCGAAGGAATCGGAGCAGGCTCTCCAAGGGAGGGAAATTATAAAGCGCTAAAAATCAGCAAGATTTATTAAAAAAATCTTTTCTATTAATTAAAATATTTTTACCTTTGCAGTCCCTAAATAGGGAAAAAAGGAGATAATTAATTAATGGCTAAAAAACAAGTAGCAGAAAAAGAATTAGCAGCTAAAACAGCTGAACTTCAGGGAGAAGGCGGACGCCTGACTGAAAAAGAAACGATTGAATCAGAAGCTGATTCAGTTTCGATCGAATCGATCAAATCATCATTAGCAACACCAACCGAAGATTTCGATTGGGATGCAGATGAAAAAGTTTTCGGTAATTACAATGACGCAGACCGTAAAAAGTTTGAAGATATGTATGCTGGAACATTCAATCAGATCACTAAAGGTGAAATCATTAGCGGTATCGTTGTTTCAATTAACAACAAAGACGTAGTATTAAACGTAGGTTTCAAATCAGACGGTTTAGTTTCTACTTCAGAATTCCGTGATACACCAGATCTTAAAATCGGCGATTCAGTTGACGTTTTCGTTGAAGCACCAGAAGACGCTAACGGTCAATTGATCCTTTCTCGCAAAAGAGCTAAAACCCAAAGATCATGGGAAGCGATTAACGAGGCTCTTGAAAATGATAGAATCATCAACGGTTTCGTTAAGAGCCGTACTAAAGGTGGTTTAATTGTTGATATCATGGGCGTTGAAGCTTTCTTACCAGGATCTCAAATTGATATTAAACCTATCCGCGATTACGATGTATACGTGGGTAAAACAATGGAATTCAAAGTTGTTAAAATTAACCATGAGTTTAAAAACGTAGTAGTTTCTCATAAAGTGTTAATCGAAGACGATTTAGAAAGCCAAAAAGTAGAGATCGTTTCTAAATTAGAAAAAGGTCAGGTACTAGAAGGTACTGTTAAAAACATTACTGATTTCGGTGTGTTCATCGATTTAGGTGGTGTTGATGGTTTACTTCACATTACTGATATTTCTTGGGGCCGCATAGAGCATCCAAAAGAAGTATTATCATTAGATGAAAAAATCAACGTGGTTGTTTTAGATTTTGATGATGAGAAAAAACGTATCGCTTTAGGCTTAAAACAATTAACTCCACACCCTTGGGAGAACTTAAGCACCGACATCCAAGTTGGTTCTAAAGTAAAAGGAAAAATCGTAACTGTTGCAGATTACGGTGCTTTCTTAGAAATTATCCCAGGTGTTGAAGGTTTAATCCACGTTTCTGAAATGAGCTGGTCACAAAACTTAAGAAATCCACAAGAATTCTTAAAAGTTGGTGATGAGATCGAAGCTGAAGTTTTAACTTTAGACAGAGACGAGCGTAAAATGAGCTTAGGTATTAAACAATTATCTAACGATCCATGGCAAGAAGTTGCTGCTAAATTCCCAGTTGGAAGCAAGCATACAGCTACTGTTAAAAACATGACTAACTTCGGTGTTTTTGTTGAAATCGAAGAAGGTATTGATGGTTTAATCCACATCTCTGATTTATCATGGTCTAAAAAAGTAAACCACCCTAACGAATTCACTAAAGTTGGTGATGTATTAGATGTTGTTGTTTTAGAACTTGATGTTGATAACCGTAAATTAAGCTTAGGTCACAAACAATTGGAAGAAAACCCTTGGGATACTTTCGAAACGATCTTCACTTTAGATTCGGTTCACCAAGGTACTGTTGTTAAAGTAACTGATAAAGGTGCTGTTATTGCTTTACCATATGGTGTAGAAGGTTTCGTACCAACTAAACACATGGTTAAAGAAGATGGTACATCAGTTAAAGCTGAAGAAACCAATGACTTCAAAATCATTGAATTCAACAAAGAAGCAAAACGCATTGTAGTATCTCACGCCCGTATCTGGGAAGAGGTTAAAGCTGAAGCTGTTGCTGAAGAAAGAGCAACTAAGAAAAAAGAAGCTAAAGCTGCTGTAACTGCTGTTAAAAAAGTTAAAGATTCTGTAGAGAAATCTACTTTAGGAGATTTAGACGTATTGGCTCAATTGAAATCGCAATTAGAAGGCGAAGAAAGCAAAGCTAAAAAAGGCTAGTTCTTTTTAACTGATCATATTAATCCCGATAGCGAAAGTTATCGGGATTTTTTTTGTGCTCGAGTTAACGTCATTTCGAGCGGAGTGCAACGAAGTCGAGAAATCTTACTGTGATAGATCTCTCCATTCCACTACGTTTCAGTCGAGATGACGCTTTGCTTCAGTCTGAGAGACGAAGCAATCTCCTCAATGGATTTTGACCACCTGAGTACACTTAAGTTTTACAACATACTTTTATATTTTCTTAAATGCCTTAAATGGTAAATAATAATTAGAAAACGAAAGTAACAGCCAGTGGATGGCTACAGCCCCGCTATACTTTCTGCCGTGAAAAACGGCATTCATCCTATCGGGTTTATGTAACATAAGTAGTTCGTTCTACCAAACCCTTTACTTTCATCCGCCTATAATTATTACTTTTGGAAAGCGTAACCAAGCCTTTTCAGCATGAGAAAAATCATCCTTTTGTTCTTAACAATTATTTCCCTCAAACTTTCTGCGCAGGAAATTAATATCATTCCGCAACCAGTTTATATTAAAGTTGAATCAAATAAAAAATCATTTACGATAGATTCAAAAACTCAAATTGTAATTGTTGATTCTTCATTATTGAATTCAGCTAATTTTCTAATTAATTATGTTCAACAGTATTATAATCTGAAGCTAAACATAACAAGTGTTACCCCAACTAAAAATTTCATTAGCTTAATTTTAAATACGCGTGTCAGTGAATTTGATGATGCTTATTTTCTAAACACTTTAGATGATGGAGTATCCATTATCGGCACCTCAAAACCCGGGATATTTTACGGTATACAATCATTAATACAACTTTTGCCGACCTCAAAAGCAGAAAAGTTAAGTATAAAATCGGTTTCAATTATAGATCATCCCCGCTTCGATTACCGTGGTATGCATCTGGATGTAAGTCGCCATTTTTTTGATGTAGCCTTTGTAAAACAGTACATCGATTATTTAGCACTGCATAAAATGAATTATTTCCATTGGCATTTAACTGATGACCATGGCTGGCGGATTGAAATCAAAAAATACCCTAAGCTTACTGAAATTGGGGCCTGGAGAAATGGCAGCATTATTGGCTTATGGCCCGGACAAGGAAATGAGCATATAAAATATCAGGTATTGCCAACAGAAGTAAAAATTATGCCAAAAGATGCTGTTATTAAAACCGATGGTATCCGTCACGGTGGTTATTACACACAAGAACAAATTAAAGATGTGGTCGATTACGCTGCTAAACGTTATATCACCATCATTCCAGAAATTGAAATGCCTGCACACAGCATGGCTTTATTAGCTGCTTACCCAGAGTTAGGTACAATGCCAGATAAAAAATACGAGGTTGCCGAAACATGGGGCATGATGAACAAATACAATAATGTACTTCAGGCTTCTGACACGACTTTTAAATTTCTAGAAAATGTGTTAACAGAAGTAATGAACCTATTCCCCTCACCATATATTCACATTGGCGGTGATGAAGCTTCTAAAGTATGGTGGAAACAATCTGCCGTTTCACAGCAGATTATGAAAGCAAATGGTTTGAAAAATGAAAGTGAGCTGCAAAGTTATTTCATCCGCAGGATGGAAAAATTTGTAAATAGCAAAGGGAAAACCATTATTGGATGGAACGAAATTTTACAGGGTGGCTTGGCACCCAATGCAGTTGTGATGAGCTGGCAAGGCGAAAAAGGTGGTATCGATGCTGCAAAACAAAATCATAAAGCCATTATGACACCCGAAAATAAAATGTATTTTAATCATGCTCAGTTTGTAAAAGAAGATAGCTTAGCCGCAAATAAGTTTTCGCCCTTAATTGATGTTTACAATTATGAGCCCATACCAACTGAATTAAATGCCAAGCAAGCTAAATACATATGGGGTGCACAGGGCTGTTTGTGGAGTGAATATATTACCAACCCAGCCAAAGTACAATACCTGCTTTTTCCACGGTTAGATGCTTTAAGCGAAATTTTGTGGAGTCCGAAAGAAAAACGGAATTATCCCGATTTTCAAAAAAGGCTAAAAACACAGTTTAAACGCTACGATTTAATGGGGATTACCTACTCTAAAAGGTATTTAGAAAATTAATTTTCCAATGCTGTAATTTTTCCGATCTGCTGCTTACTAACTGTTCAAATCAATTAAATTAGCAATGGAAAACAACAATTCAAAATTAGGTATCGCTGCATTTTTAAGCATTGTAGCTCATACAACGGGCGTTCAAGGCTATACCAAATATTTCTTATTAACGGTGGCATTGATCTCGTTAATCATCGGAATTTATCAGTACCAGAAAGCATTCAAAGCGGATCAATTATCGAAAGGCAGATAAGCTATAGCATATGATTGAAAAATCTTATCTCGACAAACTGGAAGCACATAAAGGCATTATCTATAAAATGGTAAACCTTTATGCAGATGATGAAGAGGACCGCAAAGATTTGTATCAAGAAATCGTTTTTCAAAGCTGGAATGCTTATGGCCGGTTTAAAGGCGATGCTAAATTTTCTACCTGGCTTTATAAACTCAGTTTAAATGTATCACTTTCATTTTTGAGCAAACAGAAAAAGCATAGCCAGGTTAAAGACCGGGGGCAATTTGAGCATTACTTCGAACCGCCCGAATTATCAGAACGGGCCGATTGGCTGTATCGCTGTATCAAACAATTAACAGAAATCGACCGGAGTATAATTATGCTCCATCTCGATGGTTTCGATAATACAGAAATAAGCGAAATGACAGGAATATCCAGAAACAACACCAATGTTAAGTTACATCGGATTAAACAACAATTAACCACACTGCTAACCCGTAAGTAAAATGAATTTAGAACAAGAATGGCAAAATTTGAGTGGAGAATTTGACTCAAAGGTAGACAAAATAAATATTTCGAATATCACAATCGATGAAAAATCGCACAGTCTTCTGCAGGACTTATTATTTAAATTAAGATGGAAATTAAGGTGGATCAGAATTATCGATTTACCAATTTTGGCCATGGCCTTTTTTATAAAAGGAGATTTAAAATTCCTCTTGCTTTTTGTATTTATCACTTATGAAATTTCAAGGACTTTGGGAGTAAACAGCTTCAGAAAAATTAAAACCGGTATAGATTATAATGCAAATACCAAACAAGTACTTACCGATAACCTAAAGGCAATTAAAAGAATTTTAAGAGGTGAGACCATTTATGGATACATTTTTTTGCCACTTGCCGGACCAACAGGCTGGTTAGCATATAAACTATACGTATATGAAACTTTTGAAAAAGTATTCAGTTTACCCCATTTTTTTATACAGATGGTATTGCTTATCCTAATTGGCATACCGTTTATCTACATCGGAAAAAAAATGAACGACAGCATATTTGCTAAGCCTTTAAAAGAACTTAACGAAAAGATAAACGATTTAATGGATTAACTGATTGGCCACCTGCAATTGATATGCCCCAGGCGTAATACCAACCATCTTTTTAAATGCCCTAATGAAGTAATTTGCATCACTGAAACCAAGCTCGTAACTTATTGAGGCTACCTTAGTTCCAGGCTGTGCTAGTAAAAGCTTGGCTTTGTTAATCTTTTCGGTTAAAATAAAATCATTTGGACTGATACCGAGTTCGCGTTTAAACAATCGATAAAATGTGGCTTTGCTCATGCAAGCCTTATCGCTTAGACTGTTTATGCTGATCTTTTCGTTTAGGTTAGTTTTAATATAATTCAATACAAATGCCAGTGGGTTTTGGTTCAGGTTATAGCCATCATCGCTAATGGTTTTAAGGTTCTGGGTCTGCATAATGCGAACCAGCAATTCTTTCAGTGTTAAATCAGCCAAAACATCTTTTTCCTTTGTTCGTTCAGAGCAAATCCTGATCACCTTATTAATCAGGTAGGCAATTTCTTCATTGTTATAAAAATGATATTCATCGTAATTTAACAGCCATTTCTCATTGCTTCCCTCTTTCGGAAAAAATTCGTTTAAATAAGCAATTGTTTTTTGAATCTGCTCCTGATCGATAGCCAGGGCAATACATTGGGTAGGGTTAAGGTTAGTAGCCTCCGGAAAATCAATTTCCATGGTAACAGCAGGAGGAACAATAACGGTTTGGCCAGGAAAATAATCAAAACCTTTCTTATCAAATAAATGCATCACTTTTTTACCTCTTAACATACTCGTAATTACAAAATCGTTAAAAGTAAGTGGAACTTTATAAGATTCGGTGTAAGTTTCGAAAACGTTTAATTCGCAGCGCTCTAAGGTATAAGAGGTTCTATTCTCTACTAAAGTTTGCAACGTTTCCGAAGCACTTAGCTTTACCTGATCTAATGTATGTTGCATAAACCGAAATAATCTGGTTAGAAATATCTGCTATGAATCAAATATAATTATTTCATCTAGTTATATTGTAACGGCAAAAACCTATTATAGCTGATACACGGCTCAATCTCCATTTATCGGCTACAGAGCACGATATGGTTACACAACCTGAAACGATAGTGCTATCAGTTGATCCGATTATACTATCTGCTCCATCTGCTTTGCCATTAGGTTTGTATTAACCAAATCTTATAACTGCAAAAATCATGATGAGCAATCCTATTAAAATCCTATACCTAAACTGCTCATGATGGCTTTTAAAAATTTAATAATCAATAATAATTATGGAAAATTTAATTGAGAAACCATCATTCAAACCTAATTACGATAACTATATCGGAGGGAAATTTGTAGCACCGGTTAAAGGTGCTTACTTCGATAATATTTCACCGATTGATGGAAAAGTATTTACAAAAGCCGCGCACTCTACCAAAGAGGATATAGCATTAGCCGTTGATGCCGCACATGAAGCATTTAAAACCTGGAGCAAAACCTCTTCTACCGAAAGAAGCATCATTTTAAACAAAATTGCGCAGCGGATGGAAGATAACCTCGAATACCTGGCAACGGTTGAAACCATCGATAACGGTAAAGCGGTTAGAGAAACCTTAGCAGCCGATTTACCCTTAGGTGTAGACCATTTCAGGTATTTCGCTGGCGTAATCCGCGCAGAAGAAGGTTCGCTTTCAGAACTCGATCAAAATACAGTTTCGTTAATTGTACATGAGCCGATTGGTGTGGTGGCGCAGATTATTCCCTGGAATTTCCCATTATTAATGGGTATCTGGAAATTAGCCCCTGCCCTAGCAGCAGGGAACTGTGTGGTTTTAAAACCTGCAGAAAGCACGCCAGTTTCGATTATGGTTTTAATGGAATTAATTGGCGATTTATTGCCTCCAGGCGTAATAAATGTGGTAAATGGCTTCGGCGCTGAACTTGGACGTGCCTTAGTGACTAATCCTAAAATTTCGAAAGCAGCATTTACAGGCTCTACTCCTACAGGCAGATTGGTAATGCAATATGCAACCGAAAATATTATCCCGGTTACACTCGAACTTGGTGGGAAATCGCCAAATATATTTTTCAGCTCTGTAATGGCCGAAGATGATGCCTTTTTAGATAAAGCGGTAGAAGGGGCCGTAATGTTTGCTTTAAACCAAGGCGAAATTTGTACCTGCCCATCTCGTTTATTGATCCAGGAAGATATTTACGAAAAATTTATTGCAAAGGTAATTGAGCGAACCAAAGCGATAAAAATTGGAAGTCCGCTGGATAGAACCGTGATGATGGGTGCTCAGGCCTCCAAGATTCAGTTCGAAAAAATTGCCGCTTACATTAAGTTAGGTAAAGAAGAAGGTGCCGAAGTATTAACTGGCGGAGAGGTAAACGAGCTACCTGGTGAACTTGGTGGTGGCTATTACATCAAACCAACCATCTTTAAGGGCCATAACAAAATGAGGATTTTCCAGGAGGAGATTTTCGGCCCGGTATTGGCCGTTACTACTTTTAAAACAGTCGAAGAAGCCATTGAAATTGCAAACGATACTTTATATGGTTTAGGTGCTGGTGTGTGGACACGTGATGCCCATGAACTTTATCAGGTTCCAAGAGCTATTCAAGCGGGTCGAGTTTGGGTAAACCAATATCATGCTTATCCTGCAGGCGCACCTTTTGGTGGCTACAAACAATCGGGTGTGGGCAGAGAAAACCATAAAATGATGTTGGGCCATTATCGCCAGACTAAAAACATGCTTATTTCTTACGATAAAAATAAATTAGGTTTCTTTTAGTCCGTTGAACAAGGGGCTGTATCATAAGTATAGAATTGTCATCCTGTCCAAAGGACTCCTACGGAGAGCCTGTAGAAGGACTAAATTAAATGACCTTGTCAAAGCGTTTCGACAAGCTCAACGTGACAATTCGGGTTGAATTTGACTCTATACATCTTCTTTCTAAAGACCCATTTCAAACCTAAAATAACGATCATGATTCAACGAATAGACAGTACAGAAAAAGCAAAAGAGCTGATAACCGTACTTAAAGAAAAGCATGGAGAACTGATGTTTTACCAAGCTGGTGGATGTTGCGAAGGGACACAACCGCAATGTTTCGAGAAAGGAGGCTATTACTTGCGGATGCGCGATGTTTGTTTAGGTGAAATAGAAGGCTGCGAGTTTTGGGTAGATAGAGATCTTTTCGAGTATTGGAAATTTTCACATTTTACTTTAGATGTGCTGGATGGATTTGGCGTGGGCGGTTTTTCCTTGGAAACCCCGCTACAAAAAACGTTTAAAATTCATTACAGACTATTCTCTGAAGAAGAACTAAAAGACCTTGAGCCCGTTAAAACGGCAGAGTAATTTTCGTTTATTTAGTTAATTTTAAGTCAGTTTGGAGGAATCCGACTGACTTTTTTTATACTATTTCTTAAGTCACATCGTCCTTTAGATTTGTTTTGATATATTATTTAAGAAAATCTAATATTTATTTTACTTAGCTTAATTATCAGATTACCTAAAGCGGTAGCGGCACATTAATATTTCGTCAAGGTTTTTATACCTATAGCATGATGCAATCCGCTACCGTTTTTTCCCTTAGTGACCAGATAACAATTAGGGCAATACCCATTATTAAGGACTAGGATCGATGGGGTAAAAATTAGGTAACTATTACAAACATAAAAAATAACAGGATGATTGTCTCTACAAATTTTTTTATTGGGATTGATGTTTCAA
>NZ_SJSO01000032.1 GCF_004331735.1 Pedobacter psychrodurus | reverse complement strand
CACAGAGACGGTAAACAGGTCATCCTCTCTGCTGATAATAAAGTGTTACTGTACTTTAGTTTTGACATCATCTAATCCTTTCGACGCCTCTTCGGCAGTTCATTTGCATTCATCTTCTTTATACTCACCTGACACCTCTAAGATGCCTTTTCCTCTAACGCTCACTACCAGGACACTTAATCCAAGCAGCTTAGAGGAGGTTTGGTACCTGCTCCTGTAAGCCGATACCGAGGGGCCCTCCCTCATCAATCAGACAGCATTGATTTGCTCACGCAAATCATTCATGTCGCTCAATAACCTGGATTTTGCAGGTACGAAGGAAGTTTTAAAATTTCGCTCTGTGGAATTGGCAAAAGATAATTTGCCACACGAAAGTTATGTCTCCTAATCGAGTTTGTAATTTGATAATTATACGAAGTACCATCTGTAGAAGTAGAAGTTGTGCCACTTTTTGGGGTAATCAACATAATTTTATTGAAAGCATTTTGAGTTATCTCAGCAATTTTCCATCTTCTCTCGTCGTAAAACCGCATATCTTCAAAAGCCATTTCTGTACGGCGTTCTTTAATGATCAAATCTCTGAGTTCTGCTTGGCTGATACCTGTTTTAATACCAAATCTAGCGTCGGTACCTGGTAAAATACCGGCACGTTCTCTGATCTTGAAAATATAAGTAAGTGCATCGTTAGTTTGTCCCAATTCGTTAAGCGCTTCAGCATAATTCAGCAATATCTCTGCATATCTCATCAAAGGATAGCCTCTATCAGCATTAGCACTTCCACCCCATGATACGTTAACATCACACATTTTACGACCGTAGTACCCTGAGGTTGTTCCAATTCCATTACCATCTGAGGGTGCGTTTACGTAGGTAAATACAGGAGCCTGAGCACCACTATTGTTTGCGTAGTTAGAACCATTGTAGATAACTGTGTATCCGAATCTCGGATCGCGATTAACATATGGATTTGCAGCGTTATATCCTGAAGTGGGATCAGTAATCTGCTTTCCATTACGCATATCGAACTGATCGACCAAATTTTGTGTAGGTGTAGAATAAAATCCTCCACTACGTGATGGTGGAAGAAAATGTCCTTCAAAATCTTTATTTGGCGCTTGTGTAAATGTAAATATCATTTCACTGTTTGCCCTACTAATGAAAGTTTTATAAAAACCGAAGCCTGGAGCAGTAGTATTATCGACAAGAAGTTCATACTTATTCATGTCGATTACATCTTTTGCAGCCTGTGCTGCTTTTGCCCAACGGGTAGCATCGTAAGTAGGATAAGCAATTACACTGGCAATTGCACCTGTTTTAACTATACCACCACCATTAAATAAAGGACTTGCTGCACTGAGCAATACCCTCGATTTTAATGCAAGGCACATCCCTTTGGTAATTCTTCCATAATCTTGATCTAACTGATCTAATGGAAGATTTGCCGCAGCAGCATCACATTCACTTACAATATAATTTATACAATCTTCGTAAGTATTTCTTGGAATATCGATGATATCATCTTTATCAAACAACCTATCGCCAAGAAGTGCAATGCCCCCAAAAGATTTCACCAAATAATGGTAATACCATGCGCGTAAAAATCTGGCTTCAGCAGCAACACGTTTTTGTGTTGAAGGGGCTAATGGTGTTGTTGGCAATTTCGACAAAAATAAATTCACTGCACGGATCTGTAAATAAGGCTGAACATAAAAATCAGTCGTTGTACCTTTTACTACGTTTAGCGGATTTACGTTTCCGGAATACAAAATTACAGCATATTGCCCTGATCCGCTATAACGGTATTCGGCATCATCGGTAGCCTCTTCAAGGTTTCCATGACTATCCCAGCGGCCTTTGTTAAACGAAAAGCCACGTCCCTGATAAATTCCGTTTAAAAAACCCAGGGTTCTTACACTATCGCTAAATACGACTGTTACATCTTGACCAGCATTCTGTTGATCGAGATAACTGGTTGCTTTTTTGCAGGATATTAATCCCACTAAAATTAAAACAATTAAAATATATCTTTTCATAGCTTAAACTTAAAATGTTACCGATAAACCCATGTTGTAAAGCCTTTGTGGCGGATAATTGGTGTTGGTATTGTTGCTTGATATTTCTGGATCGTATTCGTACAACGAGCCAAGTTTTGTCCAGGTAATTAAATTTGTACCATTAACATATATTCTTGCGCCCTTTAACCGCACCTTATTTACCCAACTCTGTGGAATTCCATAACTTAATTCAATTGATTTCAGACGTAAATAATCTCCTCTAACATTCCAAAAGTCGGAAGGTGCTGTAGGGATGGAAATCGCATTGGGAGAGGTTGATAAAATTGGATATTTGGCATTCTGACCAAGCTCTGGTGTCCAGCTTTGTTGGTGAATAGCCTGCAAATTAGATCCAAAAGCCTGGATAGACTCACGAACACCAGCTACATTAAAATTTAATGCACCCTGAAAAAGCACATTTAAGCTTAAGGTTTTATAGTTTGCACTTAAATTAAAACCGACAATGGTATTAGGTGTATTTGAGTACCCAAAATAAGATTGATCAGCATCGGTAATTGCACCATCGCCATTTAAATCTGCGTATTTAATATCTCCAGGTTTTACTCCGGTTAATGGCTTGGCACTATTTGCAATATCCGCCGCATCTTGGTAAAAACCTAAGAATTTAAACTGTCTGGGTGTATTGATCGGATTACCGGTATATTGTTGATATGGAAATAATGGTAAGGCTTCATCCTGGAAAACAATTTTATTTTTAGCTACAGAGATATTACCGCCAACACGGTAGTTGAAATCTTTTCCAATTTTATCATTATAGGCAACTTCGAGTTCGAAACCTCTGTTATTTGTTTTTCCAAGGTTAACTGGAGGCAAAGATTGCCCAAACACATAAGATACTGTTCCTCTATTGGTTAAGATATCATATCGATCATCATTGAATACATCAAGTGTTGAAGTAATACGTCCTTTAAACATACTTAAATCCATACCAATATTTAGCTTCTTAACTTTCTCCCAGGTTACATCTGAATTGGCCAAGCGGCCTTCGAATATGGCATTATAAGCATTGTGAGAGGTTCCGAATGAAACGTTACCACTGTTGTTATAAGTCTGTAAATAAGCGTATGCGTAATTACCAATATCATCGGTTCCAACAAGCCCATACGATGCCCTGAATTTTAAACGATCAACGAACTTGATATTCTCTTTAAAAAAATTTTCTTCTGAAATGTTATAACCGATTGATCCAGCGGGGAAAAACCCATACTTTTTACCCGATGCAAAAACTTCTGATTTATTATAACCTGCATTAAATTCGGCCAAATATTTCCCTTTGTAATCGTAACCTACACGACCAGAAAAACCACTTGTTGGAACTGGGATAAAGTTTAGGATACGGTTTGTATTGGCCGGATCCCGATATCCAAAAAAGCTTCTGTTATTGTATAAAGCCAAACCCGCTACATGGTGTGAACCGAATGTACGATCGTAGTTTAACGAGGCCTGTGGATTAATGGTTCTGGTAGTAGACCCCGGACTATAATTTAACGAATAAGTACCTACCCTAAAAACGTTTGGATCTTTTGGCGTATAACTTCCATCAGTTGTATTGTAAATAAATGCAGGGAAAGTTCCTCTTGATAATCCCCTGGTGTAGGTATAAGTACTACCATAGGCAATTGCCCCTCTTAAAGAAAGTCCTTTTGTGATGAAATCCAGTTTTTGTGTAGCAGCAGCATTGATATTCATATTGTTTTCGAAATCTCTGCTATAGCCTCCTAATGTTAATGCCTGCACAATATTAGGTGATGAGTAGCGGTTTGGTTGTGCATAACTGTAGCCGTAACTTCCATCAGGATTATTAATAGGGTAAGCGAACGGTGCCAGCGTTAAAAAGCTGTTGTAAAAATAAAAGATATTCTGAATACCATTTATATTAGGAATTACCGGACTATTTCTTTCTCCGATATTCCCAAATAAATCGAGCTTAACATTTAAGGTTTTTGTTGCCTTGATATCAATATTTGAGCGGTAATTATATCTTTTGTAATAAAAGTTATTGTTTACATCTTCACCCGCTCCAAAATCGTTTAAAATACCATTTTGCGTAACCATACCTAAGGAGGCAAAATATTTTACTACATCGTTACCACCACTAATATCGAAGTTGTTGCGCCATTGGTAACTAAACTTACGGAATAAAACCTCCTTCCAATTTATATCGGGGTGACCATAAGGATCATCTCCAGTTCTCCAATGCTCAAGATCAGCATCTGTATATTGAACAGGTAGTCCATCATTTTTTCTGGCCTGATTAAAAAGTGTTGCCGATTCGTAAGCATTAAGAAAGTTTGGTAACCTTGTTGGCTGTGAAAGAGCATACTCGCTACGGAAAGTAATATTTGGCGGACCAACAACCCCGCGTCTGGTTGTAACTAAAACTACACCATTGGCGCCTTTAATGCCATAAACAGCAGTTGTTGATGCATCTTTTAAGATACTCAGGCTTTCAATTTCATTTGCATCTAAACGAGCAAATTGTGCATAGGTAAACTCAATATCATCTACAATAATAAGCGGTTGGTTAGACCCAGTGTAAGAACCTGTTCCGCGGATAAAAAATGTTGCTCCATCAGATCCTGGCTGACCACTGGTTTGTTGTGAACTAAAACCCGGTAACCGACCTGCTAAAGTATTCTGCAAACTTGCCGAAGGGTTTCTTCGGATATCCTGCCCCGATACAGAACTAATTGCTCCTGTTAAAGTGGCTTTCTTAGTAGTTCCATAACCTACCACTACTACTTCTTCTAAACCTTTTACATCGGATTCTAAAGATATGTTGATGTTAGCTGACTGGCCAATTGTTACCTCTTTTGCCAGATAACCAATGGCACTAACTACCAATATGCGGCTTTTACCTCTTAAGGTAATTCGAAACTTACCATCCGTTCCAGTGGATGCGCCGTTTCCGGGAACGTCTTTCTCAATAATGCTTGCTCCAGGAATTCCGCCATCCTTATCGCTAACCTGGCCCTGTATATTAACATTTTGCGCAAAGAGGAACTTCGACAAAATGGTAAATGCTAAAAAGAATATATATTTTCTCATAAATGCTTTCAGTTTTAACTTATTTGTTAATGATTACCAACCCTCGTTCTGTATCAGGCTTCTGTTTGTGATCAGCTCTGAATATGGGATAGGCATTAGGTAAAACCGCTGATTAAATGTGGTATTGGTTACTGTATATGGCGCGTAGGTTAAAGCTCCTGCTGATGATCTGGTTATCTGTGTACCATGAAGTGCGCCATTTAGAACCTGACCTGCAATTTTCCAACGTCTGATATCCCAAAAACGCTGTTCTTCAAAAGCCATCTCCACCCTTCTTTCGTTCTGGATAAAAGCACGCATATCTGCCTGAGACATGCCTGACTTAATTCCATAGGTATCTGCGCCAGTTCCAGCAGTAATTCCAGCTCTTAAACGAAGCGACCTTAATGGCGAATAGGCATCTGCTGTTCTCCCCACTTCGTTTAAACATTCTGCATAGTCAAGTAAGACTCCTCCGTAGCGGAAGATAATATAGTTATGGTCTTGCGTAGCATAGGCTGTTGCTGCAGAAAAATCTGCCATGTATTTCTTTAAGTAGTAACCTGTTCTGGTTTGTACAGCTACACCTCCTGGTTTATCTTTACCTCCTTCAAAAGTTTCTACATTACGACTCAACCATCTGATCCCATTATAGAAAACGGTATTATCTAACCTTTTATCTCTTCCTGCATAAGGATTAGCAGCCACATAACCAGAAGCTGGATCTGTAATACTTAATCCGTTTAACATCGGAAATGCATCTACTAACTCTTGTGTTGGGCTGGTAAAGCCATTGCTCAATGGCGTAGTATAACCTACAGGCGCATTGTTGGTTTCCAGATCGAAGGTTTTAGCTCTTTGTTTTGCCAATATAACCTCTGTATTTTTTCTACCGATAAAGGCAGCATTAAATGTTGTGGTAAGCTGGTAAGCATTTAAATTAATTAATTCTTGTACTGCATTTAAAGCTAGTGTCCATCTTGTAGCATCAAACGTAGGGTAACCTGCTAAAGCTTTTTTAGTAGCATCGCCAGCTATTCCTCCACCATTAAAAAGTGGACTTGCCGCATAAAGCAGCACTCTTGCTTTGAGTGCATAAGCTGCACCACGTGTAATCCTACCTAAGTCAGAATCAGCAACAGGCTCCACACGCAATAAACCTTTAATGGCATCGCATTCGCTTACCAGGTAGGTTACACATTGCTCGAAAGTATTACGTGGAATCTGTAAGTTAGCATCAGGAGATAATACTTTATCGCCAATTAATGGCACACCTCCATATCTTTTAATCATTTCAAAATAATTCATTGCCCTGATAAAACGTGCTTCAGCTTTCCAATATTGAAGTGTTTTTGGCGCATTGGCATCAACAGGAACAACGTCTACATTGGCTAAGAAATCGTTTGCTGCACGAATTGCACGGTAAGCACTTTCCCAGTTATTATCTGGATTATTAGTTGCATTTAACCTGCCATTACTATAATATTCGACCACTTTATTCTGTCTTGATGGAACCGCGTCATCACTGCCTGCATCAAGGAAATCGCCAACAGTACCATCTCCACTTATCCTATTAAAACCATCAGGTAATGAGGTATATAAATCTGAAAGTACCTGTCTGGCAAAATCACCGTTTTTATCCAATGGATCGTAAACATTATCTTTATTAATTCCTTGTAAAGGTGTTTCTTCATATTTTTTACACGATGCCATAGCTATTAAGATCATCATGAAAACCATTATTCTCGTATTCATCTGTTTAACGATTAAAATTTAACACTTAAGCCACCATTAATTACCCTTTGGATTGGATACACTCCACCGTTGGTTTCTGGATCAACGCGATCAAACGAAGCGCTTGTAAACAAGTTTGTACCATTTACAAATAATCTG
This sequence comes from Pedobacter psychrodurus, assembly GCF_004331735.1. GTDB lineage: Bacteria > Bacteroidota > Bacteroidia > Sphingobacteriales > Sphingobacteriaceae > Pedobacter > Pedobacter psychrodurus. The sequence continues at coordinate 40,556 of NZ_SJSO01000032.1, read as the reverse complement.
ATACTCGAAACTTTTACTTTATTGGTAAACCGTGGTGAAATGGTATAACCCAGTTCGATATTTTTCAATCGCAGATAATTGCCACTGTGCATCCAAAATGAAGAGACGATGTTATTGTTGAAGTTATTACCAACAGTAACTCTTGGATAGGTGGCTGTTGCTGCAGTTGCCGGGGTCCAACGGTCTAAGTTATGTTCATAAGCCTGACCGAAGCCACCATTCTGAAATTCCCATTCACTATTACCTGTTAGCAGCAGATTTCTGTTTGCAACCCCTTGCAATAGCACACTAAAATCGAAGCCTGAATAAGAGAAACCAATATTTGCTCCATAATAAACTAATGGTTTATCTGTACCGATTTTTGCCTGATCGAACTGATCAATAATACCATCACTATTTAAGTCTTTATATTTAATATCACCAGGAACAGGATTATATCCTGCAATTTTTGCAGCGGCATTGATTTCTGCCTGCGATTGAAAAAGCCCATCAGCAATATAGCCATACTGCTGCCCTACAGGTTGTCCGGTACGGCTTTGATAGCTATATTCCCTAAATACTTCATTCTGGTAAATTACTTTTGATTTTAAAGTACTGGCATTACCAGAAATAAAATAACTAAAATCGCCGAATGATTGTTGCCAATTTAACTGAAGTTCAAATCCGCTATAGCGATTGATACCCACATTTAGGTTTCTTACAGTTGTACCCACAATGGTAGATAAATTAGGTGAAGTAAGCAGATCTGAATATTTGTTATTGAAGTACTCGGCCTGTAAAAACAAGTGGTTACTAAATAATGTGGTTTTTAAACCTAAATTTAATTTATCCCCTTTTTCCCAGGTTACATTTGGATTTGCCAATACATCCTGACGTAGAGCAGAACTACTCGAAGCGCTTGTACCAAAGAAATATGAACTTGGACTACCTACATAAAATTGTTGGAAAACAAAATAACCTGCAGCATCATTACCGGTACGTCCGTAACTGGCAAATAACTTCAGATCATTTAGCCAAGACAACTGGGGCATGAATTTTTCTTTGGTAATATTCCAACTCAAACCTGCTGCCGGAAAGAATCCCATGGGAGATCCTTTTGGATATCTATTGGTTCGGTTAAGCCCGAATGCTACCTCTGCGGTATAACGCTCGTCGAAGCTGTAAGCAGCCCGGCCAGAACCTCCGTAATAGTTCAAGCCAAGGTCGCCTCCGCTATTTACATTATCGCTGGTTGCTCTAATCTGAGCATCAATTTGATGCAGGCCAAAATTTCTTTTGTAACCAACTGTTCCTTCTAGATACGATTGTCTGTTTTGATAATCGGTAGAGGTACCATTATTTTGTGTTCCATTGGCGCCAAAAAGCTGGTACGATGCGGCTGAACCTACGCCAGTTTGCTTGTAAACCGCAAATGATTTACTTCTATCTGTATTTTCTGATAAACCAGAATAAAATGAAACTAATGCCTGCGCCCATAAGCCAGGTACAACATCATCTAAATTTCGTCTTAATGTTAAGTCCGTAATGATATCCCTTCTGTAATTTAAGCGATAGCCAGAGTTAACAGTTTGCGCGTAAATATTATTCTGGAACTGTGTATTTCCTCCATAACTACCATTTTCATTGAAAATTGGATATGCATTGTTAGGCGTGTTCAGTATAGAGCTAAAAATAGTAGCCGCTGTATTTCCGGGTTGAGTGTAATTTCCAATCCGACCAAAAAGATGGAGCCCGAGCGTCATTTTTGGGGTAAGATTGATGTCTACATTAGACCGGACCGTATAGTTGCTAAAACTCGTATTGGTAGAATATTCGTTCATATCACTTTCGTTAAACTGGCCTTTTTGGTTCTGATATTCTAAGCCAACATAATACCTAGCGGTATTTCCACCGCCGCGGAAATTAAGATCGTAGCGGCTGAATGTAGATTTATCTTTTAATACCTGATCTTGCCAGTTCACATCTGGATGCCCAATAGGATCAGATCCTGTTCTAAATGCATCAAGATCAGATTGGGTGTAAACCGGTTGGTCGCCGCTATTTCGCCTTGCTTCGTTATATAGGTTAGCATAATCAAAAGCACCCAATGTTTTAGGCATTTTAAGTGGGCTTTGAAGACCTGTCTGCGCTGTTAACGAAATTTGTTGCGCACCAATAAAGCCTCTTTTTGTTGTAATTGCTATCGCCCCTCCTGATGATCTCAATCCTAACATTGCGGTAGAAACAGCATCTTTAAGTACAGTTACAGATTCAATCTCTTCCAGGTCGATCATCGTAAGATCACGTGGTATCCCATCAACCAAAATAATCGGGTTTTGCCCTCTCAACAATACAGATACTTCTTCAAGTCCAGGACGTCCGCTGGTTTGATTTGTATATAAACCTGCCAGCCGACCGGTTAATGCATTTTTCACACTGGTTACCGTTGATTTAACAAGGTTGTTATTATATACCGCCTGTGTAGATGATGTTGTCAAATTTGGGGAGATTTTAATATCATTCGTTAAAACCACTTTCTTTTGCAGCATTACCATAATATTATTTCCATCAATACGGATAATCTGGTTTAGATTTCCATTAGCGATATACTCTTTTAGCAGTTTACCGTTATATTGAACGCGTATAACATCATTCTTCTCCGAATTTAGCTTTGCTGTTCCAGAACTATCTGTTTTGGTATTGTTGCTTAAACGTATGTTTGCAACATCAGCTCCTACTAACGGGAAATCATTCTCATCCAGGATTGTAAACATAATGCTCTTAAGTTGCGTACTATCCTGTCGATTTACTAAATTTTGTGTGTTTGCGAAACTCTGATTACCTAAAATCAGAAAGGCCAACGATATAAATACGAACCCTAGGTTTTTAAGCGTTTTTTTTTCACTCATAATTTTATATTAGTTAGTTGTATTACACAATACACGCATTGCTTTGTAGCATGTGGCTATTTGGTAATATTGTGTGGTTTATAAATTAAGGATATGGGTAAAACCCTGGCCGTACACGTTTTCATTAAAGTATGCTATGGTATTATCCTAAATTATATTAGGCTTAGAAGCTTTGGAGGCTTAACAGGGATACAACCGAACTAGATTAGTAGTAAATATTTTTTCATATTGCTATTGGTTAATTTATTATAAAATTAGGAAGTGACAGTTTAACATAGATTAAAAAAATGTGCTCAAGGCCATTAATCTGATCTGCTATAAAAATCACTCATGGGATAAAGATTTGGTTCTAACAAAGTAACCATTTATTACCCCGATAGAGTGAGGGGTAATACGGTAATAAGTAGGGGTTAAATTGTTATTTTTAGTTAAAATCTGGCCTTTAACCCCTATTTTTAAGATTTTTAAACGTTTAATCTACGTTTAATTTTTTAAGCGTATTTAAAATTGGTTGATCTATTGCTTTCAAAATATGCTGATCAGGTTTAATCAGTTCTAAAACAGCGATATCATTTTTGCCTTTTTTTAACCATTCTTGAGGGATATATAATGTTTGTTGTGGACCGATTGCCCAATACTTTCCTAAGTTGTGTCCGTTAACCCATACTACTCCTTTTCCCCAATCGGTCATATCTAAATAGGTATCGGCAACAGTCGAAATTTGGAACGATCCTTTTTGTAATGTTGGTCCGTTTCCGGTTTCTTTTGAAGGGGCAGCTTTGGAACTATAACCATTTATGTTATTAAAAGGGAAGCCATACATCGACCAGTTTTTAACTTCGGCACCATCAAAAGTTACCTGTTCAGTAATTCCTTTTTTGTTTTCTAACAAATACTTTCCAAAGTTTACCCTACCCATATTTTCGACAAAAATATCGAGCTGTACTTCTCCTGCCGGAAGATCTAATACCAATGTATTTTGATTTAGTCTGCGGTCTAAAATACCTGCCCTTTTTTGATTGATAAAAATGAGGGCATAATCTCGTAATTGTTTAAGCTGCAGTTCGCCTTTTTTACCTCCCCGAATGGTGGTGCGGTACAATACGTAACCGTAATCCTGTTTAAGGTCTTCGAAAGTTAAAGGTGTGCTATTTTTCACGGCTTTTGGCAATGTATTAAACAAGGCAACTTTATTAATCAGTTTAAAAGGTGCAATTGCAATACTTGGTTTTGCAGCTGGGATTAGCGGTAAAGTTTGTCCTGTTGGAAGATGTTTTTCGATCACGCTTCTAAACTCTCTGAATTTATCAGTTACATTCCCAGCCTCATTTAAAGGCGCATCGTAATCGTAACTACTGGTTTGTGGTTCGTAAGGAGAAATGTCCTTGTAATTGGCCCCATTCATAAAATCGCGGGTTGTACCACCATGGAACATATACATATTAATGGAAATGCCTGCCGCTAAAACGGAATCTAACTTTTTGGTGTATTGCGCTGCCGGAACAGTGTGATGAGGTGTTCCCCACCAATCGAACCATGCAGGGTACCATTCTGCAATAAAATACGGGCCTTTGCCATTGTGATTTTCATTTACCAACTGCCTAATTTTTGCAGGATTATCGATTCCGTTTACTGCAGGTAACAAACCTGCTAAGTGGCCATCTTTTACATCAGCAGCAGGATCACAGGTATAAAGCAATCCGTCAAAGCCTGCTTCGATAAACATTTTTCTGTTGATATCTAAATAGTTTTTATCAGCAGCGTAAGAGCCATATTCGTTCTCTACCTGCACCATAATGATGTTACCACCATGGTTAATCTGCAATGGTGCCAACTGCTTCCCTACTTCAATAATATACTTTTTATACTCTTCTAAATATTGTTTTTCGGTACTTCTTACCACAAGACCTTTTTCATTCTGAAGCCAATATGGATAACCACCAAACTCCCATTCGGCACAAACATATGGGCTTGGTCTTAAGATAACCCAAAGGCCTTCTTGCTGAGCGATTTTAACAAATTCGGCGATGTTGTTATTCCCTGAAAAATCGAATTTTCCTTTTTGCGGTTCATGCAGGTTCCAGAATACATAGGTGCCAATGGTATTTAGCCCCATTGCTTTGGCCATTTTCATACGGGCCCGCCAGGCCTCTTTTGGTACACGTGGGTAATGTAACTCACCAGAGATAATCTGAAAGGGTTTTTCGTCTAATAAAAAATTTGTTTCTCCTAGCTTAAACGTGTGTTTAGCTTGCTGGCCAAAAGCTGATAAGGAGAAACATATCGCCACCAACCATAATAATTTTGCTTTCATTTTTTAAGAGTTGTTTTTAAGATGACCCGAATTTTGGACAAAAAGAATCCCATTTGCGTATTTTTACGCAATTCATCATCTATGGTTTATATAAAAATTTTGTTTTTTCTCTACTTTTTAAACACGCTCAAATCCCATTCGTCTGCCCAGTTTATCGAAATTTTATCGTTCTCAAATTTAATCGGCAACCATAAATAACGACCATCAATGGCATTTTTGGGCTCCCATTTATCGGCCATAAAAATAAATTCTCCTTTTTTTCCTGGCGCTGGTAATACATGCGTACTCTGCCCACCATAGGTTAGCTTCGCCCCTTCGCCCTGGCATGGATTCCCCATATAAGTCCAAGGTCCCCAGATGGAACTTGCTTTGAACCATCTTGCCGGATTTGGCGCCCAGCCTGTACAGCCCGAACCCACCATATAGTAAGTTCCGTTTTTCTTAAACAAAGCTGGTGCTTCTGTTTGCTGCCCAACATAAATCCTGATAAATTTCCCTGTATGTCCCAAATAATCGGGGGTTAATTCGGCCAAATGAAGGGTGAAGTTTTCTTCCGAAGAGAATACATGATAGGCTTTGCCATCATCGTCTACAAAAACTGTCATATCCCTCGCCATTTGCCCACCAGGTAAATCCCTACAGAAAAAGCCATCACTTTTATTGGCTGGTTGCTGGCAGTTTACCATATCTTTTTCTGCTGTTCCTGCTACATAGAAAGGCATTTTCTCTGGATTTGGACGATAACTCTTGATAAAAGTATATGGCCCGGTTGGACGATCGGCTACTGCAACACCCGATCTTGCTGCTGCATAACCCTTGCCTAAAAGCTCTAAGTGAAACCACATTACAAACTTTTTGGTTTTCTTGTTATACACCACTTTTGGGCGTTCTAAAATAGCCCCTTTGGCAATATCACTTTTCAGATCTTCGGAAACCGGAAGCGCAATACCCTCATCTTTCCAGTTATATAAATCTTTTGATGAGTAGCAATGCACGCCTACCTGTGCTGTATTCCCTTTTTCACCTTCAATCTTATGCTCGCCAAACCAATAATAAACTCCTTTATATTCAACAATACCCCCGCCATGGGCATTAATATGAACGCCTTTATCGTCCTTCCAAAGTTTACCAGGAGTAAAAGAAGTATATGTTTGTTGTGCAGAAACATAACTACTTAAGCCCAAACTAAAGGCGATAAATCCTAAAACAAAACTGATTTTCTTATTCATCATCTTAATCAAATAATTTTTAACGTTACAAAGACGGTAATTTACTTACATCTTTTTTTATTGTATAGCGATCTGCTATTTATTTTAAACTGGCACTGTGATCGTTTTCAAAATTCTCGCCACTCCAGATCTTTTGTGCACTCCATTTCTCTGCTGGGTTGGCCCAAAAAGGATCTGATTCTGGCAAACCTAAGGGCAAAAAGATATTTGAAGCAATATACGGGCTGCCCTGGTTGTTATAAAAATCGCCAAGATTTGGCTGATCGCCATATAAACCAATGGTTAACCAACCATTTTTATAGGTAGTGGGGCTCTCTAAAGTTTTTTTGATTACGGCGGTTAAAGCGCAACGTACCTGAGCCGGACTTAGCTGTTTTGGTAATGCTTTTCTCCAGGCCATATCGGCCAAATGGTGAAATGCTGCACCACGATAGATGATAGAGCGACCAGTTGCAGGATAAGTCCCATCGGCATTGATTAATCTTTCCTGAATGATGGCATACCGTTCATTGCGCTTTTTAATCTTCTCGAACATCTCTTTATAACTGTTCGTTTTAGCACCGATGATATTGGCTAAAGTAGCCAGATAAGGGTGGATAACATAACTATTATAATAATCGAAGGCAAAGGATGTTCCATCTGTGTACATTCCATCGCCTGTGTACCATTGTTCCATTTGCTGCAGGGCATAATCAACACGCATAGGATCCCAACTGTACCCGAATCTGGCTAAAAAAGCCTCGTTCATTGCCGAAAATAATAGCCAGTTAGAAAAAACAGGTTTAAATCTTCTGGTGGTGATGATTGATTTCATCATCAGTTCCTGGTTTTTCTTATCCAGATTTTCCCATAACCAAGGTGCACGTACCAAAGCTAATGCAACATAAGAAGCATCTACCAGTTGTTGTCCACCAATGTCGAAATTCATAAAATCTTTGGCATTAGAATCCAATGCATTTTTTAACCCTTGAATGGCCCACTCGCGGTATTGTTTCCTTAAAGCCACTTCTTCTGCCGAACCTCCATCTAACTGTAACCATGGCGCAATACCACTTAAAACCCTACCTAAAACCTCAACATACTGTACTTTAATGCGGTGTTCTTTATTATCAATATGGATAGAAGTAACTTTTGGCATCGCAATACGCAGGCTGTCTTTAGCCAGGTTATACAACACTGGTTTTACCATCCTGTCCATCTGCTGCAACCAAAACTGCCGTTCGCTTAATACCACATTTTTGGTATTTTTGCCTTTCTTTTGGGCAAAAGCAGTTCCACCAATCAACGTGATGAGTAAAGCTGTAATGCAGATATTTCTTAATTTCATTTGTGTTAAAATTTAGTTTTTGTTTGATAAATGGCGGTACATTTCGCAACCAGCTAATAAAAAGGCACCTACACCAAAATTCGCAGTAGAATTTACATCAACCACCTGACCCGGAATAGCTTTTTCTCCTATCGGCTGTACATAACCCAGTTTACCGTTAGGTTGTAATGCGGTTTTGGTTAGATATGCCCATGCTTTTTGTGCTGCAGGCAAATAGGTTTTTTCTTTTAAATAACCATTGTTTATCCCCCAAAGTATCCCATAAGTAAAAAAGGCTGTACCACTGGTTTCTGGTCCTGGTGCATGTTGAGAATCGAGGATACTTCTGGTCCAATACCCTACTGACTGCTGGTTTTTAACAATTGCCTTGGCCATATTTAGATATTTGGTTAGGTATTCATTTCGGTGTGGATCGTTAAGGGGCAGATCTTTTAACACTTTTGCCAAACCTGCAAACACCCAACCATCACCTCTTGCCCAAAAATCTTTCTTGCCATTTACGCTTTTATGCTTCGGATAAACGTATTTGGCATCGCGGTAATAAAGTTTTTCCTTTTTATCGTACATGATGCTGTTGGCATACATAAAATATTCGTACAGTTTATCCAGGTATTTTTGATCACCGCTTACCTTATACATTTTTGTCATCACAGGCATTACCATATACAAGCCATCAGCCCACCACCAATAATCGCTATTCGGTGTGCTCATTTCGTATTCCATTACCTCTTTTGCCCTTGCAATTTTATATGCTTCGGGTTTTAAGTGGTACAGATCGATATAGGTTTGAAAGCAGATTTGCCAATCGCCAAACAGTACATGTTCATCTGTTTCGCCGTATTTATATTTCCAGTTGGATTTATCAGTTGATTTTGCACCCATCCACTTGTTATGAACGGCCCAATCTTCTGAATATTTACGGTAAGTTTCGTTTTTGGTAATTCCATAAACTTCCATATTCCCGGTATGGTAAGCAGCATGATCCCAAAAAGCACGCACTTCAGGTTTATTGTTGTTTTGCCAATAGGTATTTGCGCGGTTGATCATTTCGAGCACTTCCTCTTTTGAAGTTGAAGTTTGTGCATTTACCACAATGCTGCTAAAAAACAACAATAAGAAAAGAGCTTGATATATTTTTAAATTCATTAGTGTATTGGTTTAATGCCGTTTACAGTTGGTACTACAGGTTTAATGGTTCCATCTGTATTAAATTCCATCTTATCGATGCAAACCTCGCGGTTATAACCTGCAGCTCTTCCCATGGAAATGCCTTTTGGCCTTGTAAAACGATGGTAAACCATATACCATTCGTCTTTTCCGTTAACTTTGATTACACTGTTGTGCCCGGTTCCATAAATACCTTGGGCCATATCCTTTGCCAGAATCAGATTATTTTCTGGAATGGTTATTTTTCCTGTAGGCGAATCAGAAAAGCCATACCGTACCCTATAATTTTCGCTCCGGGTATCATCTTCCGACCATAAGAAGTAATACTTTCCCTCACGATAGAAAACTTCGGTACCTTCTCTAAAACCGTTGTTTGGTGTAATGATTTTAATCTCACTGGTATCAATAGAAACCATATCATCATTTAATGGTGCAACAGCCATATACCCATTTCCCCAATACAGATAACTTTTATTGGTTTTAGGATCGTTAAATACATCAGGATCTATCTCCTGACCACCTTTAACCCCCTTTGGTTTGCTCGAAATTAAAGCCTTACCGCTGTCTTTAAACGGACCTGCCGGATGATCAGCAACGGCAACCCCAATTTTCTGCGCAGCTGTGAAATAATAGAAATACTTATACCCACCATTCACTTTCTTTTCGATAATGGTAGGTGCCCAGGCATTCTTTTTAGCCCAGGAAACATCTTTTTCAAGATCTAATATTTTACCTTCATCGGTCCAGTTAACCAGATCAGTTGATGAAAAACTTTTAAAATAGGTACCGCTCCAATTGTTAAAACCATCGCTGGTGGGATAGATGTAATATTTGCCAGTTTTATTGGAGTATAAAATTTCCGGATCGGCATAATAGCCTTTTAGAACAGGATTATTTGCTACAGAAACGTTTACCTCGTAAGTTTTAGGTTGCTGACCGGCAATACTCATCTTAATTATTACAGGACCTTTAGAAAAATCGAGTTTTCCTTTTGGCGCGATGCTGATTTGATTAAAGGTATTAAACTGAGGATCAAAAGCTTTTAAATCCGTTCCATAGTTTACTGGTAAGTAAAGTTTATGGTTCACACTATCTAAAACAATATTATTTTGGCTGATTGCCTTATTTTGTGCGCTTAGCAAAACAGATTCGACGGTATACCACTTACTGAGCAAACGGTTTATCTCTTGTTGGTTAATAGACAAAATAGTTCCGTGCCTGGGGTGAAAATCCATTGTGATATCTTGATCTACTACACTAAAATTTGCCAGATCTTTGCTTTTGGTAAACTGGTAACGGCCTTTCATGTAAACATCATACATCAGTATATACTCATCACCATGGTTCAGCTTAAAAACGCCAGCTCCTTCTACCGCCTCTTTGGTTTGCTGCAGGTATTTGTCTTGTAATACATAACCTTCGGTTAGTTTATTAGAAACTGCTTTTTTAATTCCATTGCCATTTCCTTCTGTTTTAAAGAATAAATTATATTTCCCTTTATCGTAAATAATGTCACCATCTATACAGGAGCCATTGGTTGGACTAAAAAAGAGCTGCTTCGGAACGGTTTCCAGGTCAGTAAAATCAGCATTGGCGTAAGCATAATAAATTTTATCAGGATCATCACCATGCTTCATCGACCAATAAACCATATATTTTTTGGTAGTTTTATCGTAAATGGTCTGTGGAGCCCAAACGCGTAGTAGATCTTCATTATTTGGAAAACGTTTTTGAATATTAACAACTGCGGATGTCCAATGGATCAGATCATTTGATTTAAGCAATACCATTGCCCTGTTGGCATTCCAACCATTTGCCGAAACCATATCGGTAGCTACCATATAAAAGGTTTTGCCATCTTCGCCGCGCAAAATATGCGGATCGCGTACGCCTCCAGTACTGCTGATCTTTTCGGAAGAAATGACTGGTTTATCTTTGTTTAAAGCTTTGTAATGGTAACCATCGATGCTCACGGCAAAACGGATCGCTTCTTCTGCTTTATCGTTTCCGGTAAAATAGGTAAATAAATACGCTGTGTTTTCTTTGGATACTTTAGCCGATTTTTTGCTTTGTGCCTGTACCAGATTTACGGATACCAAGAACAAAAAAGCAACTAGGGAAAAGTTATATTTTATAATGGGATGTTTCATTTTAAGATTAATTTACTATTTATTTTTTGGTTTCCAATCCAGAACCTGCACTATTGTTGGTGCCTGATTGGCCTTTCCTTCCCCATCTATCTGGGTAACATTTTGTAGAAACAGGCTCAAAATCCCTTTACTTTTCCAAAGTTCGGTATCGTAACTGGGTTCCCAATCGCCAATACTTTTTAGGGTGAGATCTTTAACCTTCCAATTTCCTGACCCAAGCTGATCATTCAAAGCAATGGAAACCTTATTACCTCGTTCTGCATCTCTAAATAATAAACCTGCAGCATAATGTTTTCCATTTGGCCAAACGACAATTTGAGGTCGCGAAATCGGAATCCGTTTGGTACCCCCACCACTTAAACTAAAAGCCGTTTTTCTAAAATTAAGATTAGTTGCTTCCCAATTGCGACCGGTTTTAAAAACCAAATGATATTGCGGTATGGTTGCATTTGTATCTCGCCAATAACCAGCTATAAATACATTGCCTTTGGCATCGGCGAACATCGATGTTTGGTTGATCAGCTCACTTTTCTGCGGAATTCTAATTGCATATTCAGCATTGGCCGCCGTAATGGGAAGATTATATTTTTCATTGGTAGATTTTATCCAGGTTAAACCTCCATCAGTAGATTTGGCGTAGCACAAATCATGGTTACTGGCTACATCAGGGCTTTCGCGCCACACCCACGATAAATGGATGGTTCCAACCTGATCTACGGCAACCTGCCAATATGCATTTCGTTGCCCTTCGCCATCAATCATACCATCCTGTACACGTGTCCACTTTTTGGTCTTCAGGCTATAACGGTTTATCATCAGATTTCCGTTTCCAGAGCCTCCATCACGATAAAAAAACAAGAGATCGCCATTGGCCAGCTTATAAAACTCAGGATAACTAACTTTATTTTCCTTTGCAGAAAGCATAACTTCTTTATTCCCTAAGGTTAGGGAACCTGCTGCAACCGATTTGGCATAATTTAGCGTATTGTTATGCTGGCCCCAAGCAATATGAAGGAAACCATCTCCATCTATCATGATACTAATTGATTTATGAGCATCAGTAGCATCGCCTTTATAGGGCGTGGTGGCTAATATCCACCGGGTTGACCCCATTTTGCGTTTGGCCAATACCACATTTTGTTCATGATCATAATAAGCAGCATATTGGCTATCGTTAAAGCTGATTAAAGAATTTTTACGAAAAATAACCGTATTTACCGAGTTGTTCGCCCAGCCATTACTGGCAATGGTACTCAGTTGTGTTTCTTGTGCAACACTCACCAGGTTGATGCCGATGAATGCACAGATTAGCAATATACTTTTATTTAGGGATTGATACATTATATGGTTTAGGATCCTCGGTTTCTTATATTTGGTGAAGCCGAAGTACCGAATTTTTTAAGCTTTACACAGGGGGCTAAATCATACTTTGCAGGGGGCGTTTTAAGATAAATGCCTTTATATGCCTAAAATAGCGTAACTTTTATGTAGTGGCATTGATATTATAGTATTTATGAAAACTTTTTCGGTGTTTCTTTATAAATTCTGATGGCGTTAACTTAAACAGTTTTTGAAACTGCTCTCTAAAGTATTTACTATCATTTATTCCTACCCTAAAGGCAGCTTCGTTAATATTCAAATTGGTATTGATTAACAATTCGGCAGCTTTTCTTAACCTGATAAAACGGATAAAACCATTTATAGATTGGCCTGAAGTAGCTTTGATCCTTTTGTAGAGATTAGAATGGCTCATTCCAAGATCAGATGCCAGTGTTTTTACGTTAAAACTGTCTTCCATTAGATTTTCTTCAATAATCGTAATGCATTTTTGAAGAAAGCCCTTATCCTCCTGCGATACTTTATGCGCATCACTCTTCAGGGTTATTTCATTGTAGAAATAAGATTGAAGATTGGTCCTGTTTTTAATAATACTATTAATTTTGGCCGTAAAAAGCTCTTTATCGAATGGTTTACTGATAAAATCGTAGGCACCAACTTCGATTCCTTTAAGCTTTATCTCCGGACTAGGGTCGCCCGTTAACAGAATTACCGGAATATGGCTCAGTGCTGAATCATCTTTAATTGCCTTACAGAGTTCGATGCCGTTAAGGCCATCCATGTTTACATCTGAGATTACAATATCGGGTAAATATTCTTTACAGAGTTTCAATCCATCTGTACCGTTTTCGGCCTTGTAAATTTTGAAGTTATCCTGAAAAATGTGCTTGATGTATTCAATAATATCGGGGTTATCATCAATAACCAAAATTGAATGCAAATCTGAGATGAGCAATTCGAGGTTACCCACATTCTCGGCATCGTTATTTTCTGCTTCTTCCTCTTGCGCAATGAGCTCATTTACATAAGTTAATTCGTTTTGAAAAACACCACTGTGTTGCAAATTTGGTTCGCCAACCGGAATATCAATCAAAAATATGGTACCCATCCCCTGATTGGAACGGAACGAAATTTTCCCTTTATGCAATTCTACAAAGTTTTTGGCCAGATAAAGCCCAATACCAAAGCCCATCTTTAACGATTCGTTCGACATTACCTTATAAAATTTATCGAACAACTTTTCACCCACATGTGCCGGAATCCCTGGACCACTATCACTCACCTCAATCTGCACACGCATGCCAAGTGTTTTAACACTAAATTTCACAAAACCACCTTTTGGGGTAAACTTGAGTGCATTAGAGAGCAGGTTAAAAAAAACAATTTCGAGTTTATCTTTATCTGCATAAATATCTAGTTCTTCTTCTTCGCACTCAAAAGTATATTCGATGTGATTCTGCTTTGCCAAATAATTAAAACATAGAAAAATTTCGTTCGTAAACTTGTACAGATTAATTCTTACAATTTTTAAGGCGTCATTTTCGCTTTCCGTTTTTCTAAATAGCAATAACTGATCGACCAAACTTAACAAACGCCTCGAATTGCGGTAAACTATATTTAAATCGTTCTTCTCTTGGCCTGGGTCTTTTTTATGGATAATATCTTTAATCGGATTAACAATTAAGGTTAACGGCGTTCTCAGCTCGTGCGAAATATTGGTAAAGAAATTCAGTTTTTTCTCATTCAGGTCCTTTTCACGCTCCATTTTAAGATTAGTAATCTCTACCTCGTGTTTTAATCTTCTCTGTCGGTTGCGATAGGTTTGAAAAAGATAAAACAAGGAAGATCCTATAATGAGGTAAATGGTATAGGCCCACCAAGTTCGATACCAAGGCGGTAAAATCCTGATAATTACGATCTTTTCATTGTTGCTCCACGCACCTTCGGTATCCGTACTTTTAATGTGTAGTTTATACTCACCTTCATTTAACCTGGAATAATAGGCTGTACTTAATTTGTTTACATAATTCCAGTCTCTGTCCCAACCTTCGAGGTAATAGGCATAAGAAATCTGATCCTGAAAAGAGAATTCTATTGCCGCATAATCGATAGAAATCACCGCAGCACTAAATGGGATCTCTATGCGTGCTAAATTAACAACAGAAATATCGTTATAACCTGAATCCTGATCAAGCGGAATATTATTGATCCTAAAATCGGTCAGTACCATTTTAGGTATCCGTTTATTTTTCTTTATGCTATCGGGCGAAAACAAGTTGAAGCCACCAATCCCACCAAATAAAAGGTTACCATTTGCAAGTTTTAATGCTGCATTATAATTAAACTGATTGCTTTGTAAACCATCGGTAGCAAAATAGTTTTTAAAGCTATGGTGTGTAACATCAAATTTTGATAAGCCATTGTAGGTACTGCACCATAAATTACCTTGCGCATCCTGGAGGATATTGAGCACCGAATTACTTGGCAATCCATCACTCTGGATATACCGCTTTATTTTTTTGGTTTGCGGATCAAAAAGCAATAAACCTCCACCTTCGGTGCCGATCCATATTTGATGATTAAAATCTTCCTGAATGGACCTAATGGCAAAGTTAATCTTCGTGTAGTTATGTCTCTTGTTTATTGGATCGATTTCAATCAGTTCGGTATAATTCCCTGCCCAAAGTCTGCCTTTCGAATCCTGGAACAAGCTGTGAATGTCTTTTAGTTTATGGTCAAAAAGTTCAAATTTATCGGCGCTTTTATTGTAACGATACAATGCACCACCTTTTGTGGTACCTACCCAAATATTTTGTTGTTTGTCTTGATAAAGCTTCCAAATATTAATGTCATCAACACCTTTAAAGGTGTTATAACAGTTATAGTGGACGAATTTTCCGGTTGTTTTATTAAAACGATCTATCCCGCCGCTAAAACTGGCCACCCAAACATTGTGGTCTGCATCGTTTAAAATACTGGTAACAAAATTACTGGTTAAGGAATTTGGATCGCTGGTTTTAGCATAATTAGTGAAAGTATTTTGCTTTCGGTTCCAAACACTTAAACCACCCCCATCAGTCCCGATCCATATATTTTTGTTTTCATCTTCGCTAAAGGAGAGTACAAAATTGTTAATTAAGGAATTACTTTTTAATGGATCATGTTTAATGGTGGTAAACTGCTCGTTCTCAGGATCAATGATATTAACCCCACCACGTAAGGTTGCAATCCATTTTCTCGATTCGCGGTCTTCGTAAACCTGGGCTACAGAATTACTGCTCAGTAAGCCTTTTTCTTTTCCTGCAGATAGGTAATTCGTCTTTTGATTTTTTACGTTGTAAACGGCAATTCCTCCCCCATCAGTCGAAATCCAGAGTTTTTGTTGCCGATCAAACAACAAGCTCATGATATTCTCATTGCTTAAATGCTGGTTAAACTTGGTGAGGCTACCTTTAGCTTTATCAAACTGAAAAAGGCCCCGTTCTGTTCCAACCCAAAGCGTTTGGTTAGTACCTTTTGTAATGCATGTTACAGAGCTTAGGGCAGTAGTTACTAAACGGATTGCATTTTTATCATTATCGTACCTACAAAGCCCCACATCTTTTATAAAAAGCCAAAGGCTTTGTTGTTCATCAATATACAGCGCTTTTACCGTAAAATCGAAATTTTTACCAAATGGGATCCGTTCTGCTAGGCTGCTATTCTTTTTAAGCATGAACAGGCCTTTTTCTTCAGTAGCTACATAAACAGCTAAAGCCGGACTTATTGCAATGGAATTAATAGCATAACTTACCTCATTTTTTCTTCCCTTATCCAGATAAATCAATTGATGAAACTTGGAATCGGCATAATCATAATAAGAAATGCCCTTTTGCGTACCTACCCAAACCCTGTTTTTAGCGTCTCCATTCAGTACCGTAATATGGTTATTTACCAATGAATGTTCATCTCCCCATCCATTTCTGAAAACCTTAAAATGATAGCCATCGTAACGGTTTAATCCATCATAGGTACCCATCCACATAAACCCAAAATGATCTAGATACAAGGAGTTTACCACATTATTAGACAGGCCACTTTCTACACCCAAATATTTAAGGGGAATATTTGTAGACTGGGCAAAACAAATACCTGTGCCCATCCATAAAAAAAGTATAAAGCAAGCAGTTTTTTTTTGAATAAGGGACATAGAGAAAACCGTACCGTGGTATACTTGGTATGAAACGAATATACATATTTTCTTAAAAAATAAGCTAGCATTCCTGTACAGGCAACGCGAAGATTTTTTTCCGTACTGAAACACAGTACTATTGAGGTAATATTCTTGGCAATTTTTCTTTTTTGCCTGTATTTTAATAACCTCATCATATAAAACAACACCAGCAAATGCAACCCAATTCGGGTATGCTTGGGCTAATTCTGCAACTTAGCCAAAAAAGAGTTAACGACAATCGTTATTGCAAGTAAGAATAAATTCGTATTATTTTCAACTACAAATTAACTTGATATTTGCACTATGATACAAAAGTCCTATTAAAAAATACTATCCAAGTCTATTTTTGTGCGCTATGACACGTATTGATGCTATGACTCCAATCCAAAGATTGGAACAACTAAAAGTTGGCGATGTTATTTCGGATACAATGGGTAGTTCTGGTGCCATTAAAAGTATTGAAGTTTTAAAAGGCAGAACTTTTTTAACTTATTATTTCAGAATCAAATCGGGCAAACTTATACTAGCCTTAAGGTAATAACCTTTTGCAAAAAAAGCCATTCAAACCTATTGTAGATAGATTTTGAGCATCAGTAATATTAACTGCTGATTAGGTTATTTGAGATCAGAGTGCCCAAGGTTCATGGTCGGATTCACTTCATCACGAATAAGCTGTTTTAATTCTTTAATTTCAGGAAAACGTTGCATCTGCTTTCTATCGAAAATTAGTTTCTCGCCAACTTCAACAGTAAAAACACCCGATGTTTCACTTGGAATTAAAGTTACCCCCTTTAACTCATCTACAAAAGTGGTTAAAATTTCTTGCGCCATGTAAGCCGAACGTAGCATCCAGCCACATTTAGGGCAATAGGTTATATTAACAAGTGCTTTGTCCATTTTTATTTTTTTACAAGGGTACAAAAAATATGGAGGGATGGAAAACGGATAAGGGAAAATGTAAGATGGAAAATGGATGAAGGACGACATGGGAGAAAAAAGGAAGGCATAACATATAAGCTTCCCCTCTTTTAAGGACTGCCGAACAACACTGAACAAAATGAACTAAACAAGTTAGCCCCTTAAAATGTTGTCAAAAGAGAAAAGGGTAGCCACATCCATGTTACCCCTTTCCAATTACTCCCGTGTTAGAGGAATTATAATTACATCGGTGAGGCGATTTTTGTTTGCTTTATCTAGATAATCATACAGCTTAAGTCTGGAAAACAGATAGTGAAATCGCTAGCTTCTTTAAATAAATTTTTAATTCCGCTCAAATCACCCTTTAATTTGTCTTTAATGGCCACCTAAAAGCAGATTAGAAAAATTTAATTTTGGACATATTTAGTCTACATGAATAAGAATGCTTTAAAAGCCAGTATTGAGATAAACCAACCGATTAACCTGGTATGGAAAATATGGAATGAACCCGAACACATCATTAAATGGAATGCTCCATCTGATGAATGGGTCAATGAGAAAATTGAAAATAATCTCATAGAAGGCGGAGGCTTTTTATATGTCATGGCCAAGAGAGACGGAAGCGAGCGTTTCGATTTCAAAGGAACTTATACTGAAATTATCGAACATAAGCGCATTGCTTATACATTGGATGATAATAGAAATAGCGTGATCACCTTCGCTGGACATAACCCTGTTACCGTTACCGAGACCTTTGAACCTGTTGCAGACCTTGATTTGACCATGCAACAGGAATTCTGTCAATCGGGACTGAACCAGCTTAAAGCATATGCTGAACAGCTTAGCTAAATGGCTTTAAATTCTAATACAGAACTGGTTTAGGTATTATTACCGGCTTTAAGCGAAATATTAACCGGGATCAGATAGCAGTTATTCCAATAGGTTGACGGTACACTGTTTATCCTTTGGCAAGAACAGGTTTCGCTTTCCTGGGCTTTCTCCTTTTCTTCCACCAGATGATAAAACCTGTAATCGGCAAACTCGCTGCAACCAAAGCTGCTAAAAAAGAAAGAATTTTATTCGGAAGCCCCAAAAGCCTTCCCGTGTGCAGATCGTAATTGGTGGCTTCTATTAAATCGGCCCCATTAAAATCTTTATACAGTTTAGCCCTAGTCATTGTGCCTGTAGCTTCCTCATAAAAAAAAGTATTCTGGTTGCGTGCCCAACGGTACGGATAGATCATCCTTAACCGCAGTTCACCTTTACCACGCAACGAAAAACTAGTTGAAATAGCCCCAGGGTATTTAATTTTTGCTTCGGTATAAATTTTATTGTAACGTGTAGGTAAGGAATCGATATGCGTAGGTTTGGCTAAAACGATGGCTTTGCCTTGCCCTAATTTACTCCCGGTAAAAAAGCTAGCTGCATTTTTCACGCCTTTAAAAGCAAAATACAAACCACTCAAAGCAGTAACCAATAGCACAACCGATGCATAAAAGCCCAATACGTTGTGTAAATCGTAATTTAGTCGTTTAAATGAGGCTTTCCTTTTAATGGTTAAAGACTGTTTTAATAACCGCATTTGGCCAGGAAACCAGAGCACCAGTCCGGTAATGAGCATCAGCACAAAAATAACCACCGACCACTGCATAATAAACTTTCCGGTTTTACCTAACAATAGTGAGGTATGGATATGTTCTACAATTTGAAGCCAATCTTCGCCACCTTTTTTTACCAAAGCGGCATTATAAGGGTTAAAATAATAAACAATACCTTTTTTTGTGGTAATTTCTACTGTTGCATTTGAAAACCCATCTTCAATTCTGATCAGCCTTAGTTGGTCTTTAGGTGATAATTTTTCGAAGGTGGAAATAACATGATCTAAACCTACAAAAGGCTTCTGTTGAAGCCCTACGTAGCGGAAATCTTTTTGTGTTAAAGCTCTGATCTCTTCTTCAAAGATATACAGTGCACCAGTTACACTAATAACAAATACCACCAGACCAGTCGCCAGGCCGAGCCAGAGGTGAATGTTCCTGATGGTATTTTTAAAATACTTGTTCTTCATTGTCTAAAAAGCGTAGCCTAGCGATAGGTTAAATCTGCGTCCATTCCCTCTCACATAATTTACATTGCTGCCATAAAACTGAGAAATGGCAGGGTAATAAATTTTATTCAATAAATTCTCTACACCTACCGATAATTTTAAAGGCTGTGTAACCTGATACACTGCTGCAACATTAAATAAATTAAAGGCTTTTACCGGACCTTCGCCAATTAAATATTTACCAGCTGCATTGGTTTTAAAGCGGTCGCGATTTCCTACACGCATCCAGTTTACATCCAAACTTAAGTTTTTAATACCTGAATATTTAAGATAGACTGTGGTTTTTGATGGGGGGATACGCGTTGTGTTTAAATACACATCTTTCTCTCCGTTAAAATTGCCATCATCATCTACATCGCCTTTTCCTTCTACCTGTGCATAGTTACCACCGATGCTCAGTTCGCGTAAAACCTGATAATCTGCCTGGATTTCAAATCCATATACTCGCTCGGGAATACGTTGAGAGATATAGGTACCATTAACTTCTAAAAGATTGGCCCCCAGTTTAGAAGTGCTGTAGTAATAAGCTGCACTGAAATTCAGTTTACCTACGGTACTGCTAAAACCAGCCTCATAATTGTTTACAATGATTGGTTTAGTTTCTAACTGCGATAAGGTATTGCTTTTTGCTGCCCTTAACACCCTACCTAGTTCGAATACCGAAAACGACTGTGCATAACTGATGAAAGGGTTAAAAAACTTGAATTTTGAATAACGTGCACCAGCATTAAACACCAAAGCATTGTAGTTTAATTTTCCGCCTTGTACCGCTATGCTTCCTGCCCCATTTGCACCTGTAGCCAGGGTATTAAAATCATCTACCTCAATGTTAATATTTTCAACCCTTAAGCCTCCCTTTATCGTTAAATCATTGATTAAAGTTGCAGAAGCCTGTAAGTATGGTGCAAAGTTTACCATGTTCATATTGGGCACCCATAAGCGACCGTCAGTTAAACTCTGAGCAGTTTTATCATTCATTAAATCCAAACCATAGTTCAACTGCATTGGCACCTGCTCTGTAATGTTAAATGGGGTATTGAGGTTTACCCTTGCTCCCTTTTTGGTTGAAGTAATGGCTGATTGACCGCTTCCGAAAAATGATGCTGAGTTTGAATAAATGGTATAAAAATCCTGGTAGTATACATTAGCGGTTAAATCAGTTTTACCGAAAATCTGCTGATTGGTATACTGTACATTAGCGTTATGGTTAAATCTTGTCCCCTCATCTTCGCCCAGTCTGGTTCCATAAACACCGATAGCTGGCGACTGACCATAAACACCATCTTTGGTTAAATATTTAGAATGCTGTCTGGAGCTGAAATAATTATACATCACCTGTAAACGTTGCTTCGGAGTAAAATTATATCCCAGTTTTACAAAGCCATTATAAGATTTAGTTTCGCCTAATCCATATTCTGGTGAAATTACCAAGCCTTCAGCATCAAGAAAAACACCTGTTTTTTCGAACATGCCGCTTACCAGATAATCAAATTTACCTTCTTTACCATAAAGCTGCTGCGAAAAACGGTAGCCAATAGTGCTATCGCCTTCTAAATTCCCAGTAATTCCTACCTGAGAGTAGCCTCCAAACGATTTGCCTTTATCGGCCTTTTTAGTGATGTAGTTAATTAAACCACCTTCTGCACCATTACCATAAATTGCCGTAGCACCTTTAATTACTTCAACGCGCTCAATAACCGAAGGATCTATACTGCGGATATCCCTCCCCCCTGCTCGTAGTGGAGTAGATTGTGGAATACCATCAATTAATACCAAAACATTTCTACCACGCAAAGTCTGACCAGAGTTACCCGTTTGGTTGGTAGAAAAACCTAATCCCGGTACACTGTATGAAAGTATGTTTGCCAAATTTGGGCTAATAGTTGATTGTGTATTCAATTCCTTAGCAGTAAGCACCGTTACCGAAGATGGTGTTTGCGATAATGACTCTGGCCTTCTACTTGCCGAAACAATTACGTCGTTAAGTTCTGAGCGCTGTTCTTTTAAAACAAATGTTACCTCAGTTGTATCGTTTGCAGTAACCAATACACCCTGCTCCAATTGATCGTAACCGGTGATCGAAACCCTGACCTGTTGGTTTCCGGCAGGAACAGCTATTAATTTAAATGCACCAGTTTTATCTGAAGTGGTTTTAAGATTCTGTTTTTTAACCTGTATGTTGGCAAAAGGTACACTATTGCCTAATGAATCGACAACTTTCCCGCTGATTGTTCCTTTCCCTGTTTGTGCAAAGAGGGTGATTGTAGATAACATTATAAGCGCTGTGGCAAAAAATTTTAGGTATTGGTGTCTCATGCAATTTTTAAATTTCGGCAAAGCTAACATTATTTAGACTTGTTAAAAATAATAACTCAAAAAAGATATCTTATTGGCGTTTAATCATGCATCATTTTAAAATAAATAAGGCATAAGATTTAATTTATTTGATATTTGCGTTAAACTGTTTTGAGTAAAAGGATGTTGGAAACAAAGATTAAGTACGCAATGATAACCGGAGCCAGCAAAGGTATTGGCAAATCGATGGCCATTGCGCTGGCCAAGAGAAAAATCAATCTGTTGCTTATTTCGCGCTCAGTTGATGAATTAAATGCTTTAAAAACAGCTATTAAAAGCCAATATGGGGTTGAAGTAGATATCTTTGCAATCGATCTTAGCCAGGCTCAAGCCCCAAAAGCAGTATACAACTGGATAACAGAAAAAAATTACGTCGTTAATATCCTGATTAATAATGCAGGTTATGGTTTGTGGGGTAAATTTGGAGAACTTGATCTAGCTGCCCAGTTAGAAATGTGTCAATTAAACATGACTACGGTAACTTCATTGTGCCATTTATTGCTTCCAGTCCTTTCAGCAGAAAAAAAAGCATATATACTCAACGTTTGCAGTACTGCAGCCTACCAGGCGGTACCAACCTTGGCCATTTATTCGGCAACTAAAGCTTTTATTTTATCTTTTACAAGGGCATTAAGATTCGAACTCAAAGATGGCCCTATTTCGGTGAGCTGCCTAAGCCCTGGCCCTGTTGATACCGGTTTTGCCCACCGAGCCGGACTGGATGCCTTTAACAAAATGGCAGAAAAATTTAATATGGAACCCGATGAAGTGGCAGAAATTGCCATTAAAGGATTATTAGCCGGAAAATCTGAAATTATTCCAGGTTTTACCAATATCATCAGTGTATATGCCAATAGAATCTTGCCAAAGGGATTTATCGAAAAAATGGCCGCAGGGATTTACAAGACTTAGTTCTATGTGCAGTCAGATCTGACTGATCGTATAGTTTGCTTTTATGAATTATCTTGGTCGATGTATGAGTGTCGGATGGTAACATCAAACACCACGACTATAATACTAAAATTGATTTGGAAATGAGCAGTTCGGTGTGCTTGGCAGCTTCAGTCCCGCTTTTGTTTCTGCCGATGAAGAATCGGCATCCACGCCAATCGGGTTTAGGAACAGCGTTGGTGGACCAAAAGCCCTAAAAATTAAATGCTAATCTAGCCCTTTAGCCCCGGGTGCAGTGTTACCCTGCAGCAAGGAGGTGCGACGAAGCGAAGCGTAAAGCGGAAAACGGGGACTCACATGTTGCTTTGCACAAGTATTGCGCTCAAAATAATAAAAGGTCTATTTCAATTTGATAACGAATCTCAGTACTAGATGGTAATATCTAACACAGCAGGCACCCTATGCCCTCTGTGATCTTTTCTCTGTGAACTCGGTGGTAAAGAATAGAAGATGAAAACATAAGCACCCAGCTTTACGCGCGCTGCGCATTCCCTCTGCATCCTTTGTAGTTAAATAAGCTAGACCAGCTTCCTGAAAAAAAATATTTTAAAATATTTCTAATTAAATTCTTTGGAATATTAAAAATATGTTACGTTTGTACTAAATACTACTAATTCTATAGATTATGTCGAATAAAACATTAGTGTTTTATTTTCCTTCAGTACCGAACCACTCGCGAATGCGAATGTGCTGTTGCTGCGCATAATTCTTATTCCAATTTATCCTTTTCTTAACTTTAAATTTCGACACATGGCAACATCGTATCCAACCTTTACCCTATCCGAACAATTAACAGCACAACAGCTCGACTTTTTTAACACTCATGGATTTATCCATTTCAAAAATTTCATCAAACCCGAAACCGTAAATTCAATTATTGATGCTTCTAAACAGGTTGAACAAAAATGGATTAAGCAAGATATCAAAAAAGTAAATGGTGTACCGATTAAATATGGGAAAGATCTTGATGGCTCGGCAATTGTGCAGCGTTTTGCATTTATAAACCAACAACATCAAACTTTAAGCGGTTTGTTATTAGATCCACGGTTTAATGCATTACTTCAATTGGCGGGTGAAGGTGCACGCTTGGGTACCGAAGAAAAAGATGGCATGGTGTTTAACCATTACATTAACGGCCCAGAAAGCAAATTCAGCAAAATGGGCTGGCATACAGATGGTTTGAGGGATATTTTTTATGGTGCCAAACTAAACCCGATGTTAAATGTGGGCATTCACCTCAGTACTTTAAAACCAGAAAATGGTGGATTAAAAATCATCCCCGGCACTCATAAACAGAGTATTTACCAAATGCTCTTTCGCAAAAAATACTTCCTGGATAACAAACCTGATGCTGAAGAGGTATCGATATTGCCCGAAGCAGGAGATTTAACCATCCATGATGGAAGGCTGTGGCACAGGGTTGCAGAATCGGCCATTCGAGGCGAGGAAAGCAGAAGACGTGTAATCTATGTTCCAATTATCGCTGGTAAGTACGCACCAAAAAATGAGAATAGTCCAACCGTATTTTACCAACGTTTCGCGGGCATAGTTAAATAGCTTATGTTATTTGTGCTCGTATTCAGTTACCTGGTCAGATCAGGGAAGCTAAAGCAGATAAGCGGTTTCGCTAAAGGAATACCGAAGAAAATCAGTTTAAAATTTTATCGACCAGAAACCGCTATGTTTTTTGGCTTTGTATTAATGGGATATTAAATTGGAGGATATTATTAAAGGGGAAGAGGGTAATACAGATAGCAAACGGGTATTTTCAGATCGCGAACGAACCAATATCCTACGTAAGGGTGAGCAAAGGCTGATCTTATTTTTGCTTAAAAAAGTTCCAGGCTTAATTACGCCAAATATGATGACGGGTATTGGCATGTTTGGATCATTAATCGTTTTTTTGGCTTTTATTTTGGGCAGTTTTTATTCGAGAAATTATTTACTGATGGGCATTTTAGGCTTCATCATCAATTGGCTTGGCGACTCGCTTGATGGCAGATTGGCCTATTATCGTAAAATAGCCCGAAAATGGTATGGATTTGCACTCGACATTGTTATGGATTGGCTCAGCATTATCCTCATCGGGTTAGGCTACTACTTTTACGCTCCCGGAACAACACAGATTTTCGCATTTTTATTCGTGGTGCTTTATGGCTGGTCGATGATTATTAGTCAGCTCCGCTATAAAATAACAGGTTTTTATCAAATCGATTCAGGGCATTTAGGGCCAACGGAGTTGCGCGTAATGATTTCACTTATCCTCATTATAGAAACTTTGATTGTGGGCAGCATCATCTATTTTGCCATCGCCGTAACCATATTGTTATCGGTAATCAATATTATCGATACCCTAAAACTTTTAAAAGCAGGCGATGCCAAAGACAGGGAGGAAAAAGAATGATCAGCTGGGCATCTGTTAAGCTTTTTCTGAAAGCCCAGGTATCGGCCTTTTCTGGTGGTGTTACCGATTATGGATTAATGGTACTGCTAACCGAATGCTTGCATATCCACTTTGCCATTTCGATTTTAATTTCAGGAACAGTGGGTGGGATTGTTAATTTTTGGATTAACCGTTTTTGGGCTTTTAAAAGCAACGATGGGTATCACAGTTCTACCAGTGGACAGCTCATCCGTTTTTTTACCGTGGTTTTGGGCAGTATTTCATTAAAATCAACAGGTACCTATTTATTGCAGCAAAGCTTAAGTGTAGATTATAAAATAGGCAGGCTTTTAATTGATAGTATAGTTTCTTATGGTTTTAACTATCCGCTAATGAAATATTGGGTATTTAAAACCAATCAACTAAGCGATTATGAAATAGACGAAGAAGATTATTGTGAAACAGTTGGCCAACAACAAAAAGCTTAATGGCTTCCATTTACCTTTTCTGTAATTTGTAGCATAATTTTCTCTACCCAAATATATTAACAAACGTTTGCGCTTTATTTGTTAATAAGAACATTCTAGATGGTCTCTGATTGTCATCCTTTCAGGCGAGGTACAGCGCGCGTAGTCGAAAACCGCGATCGCTTAGCAAAGCGAAATCTAATTAGACAGATCTCCTTTCCGATTTATTATCCTATCCTGTCGACACATGTTCTTGATGCTTTTTTTTGCGTAATACTAGCTTGCTTTAATAACACACAGGTTATACCGAAGAATACCGTCAATCCCAAGAGCCGGGAAAATCAAAAAACAGGAGCAGTTCAGGCAAACTGGCACTAACAAACCTGAAACGCAGTGGTTTTGTGTTCATAAGCAACAATTCAAAGCTTTGAAAAGAATTGAACACAAACCCCGAAGGGCTCAATTAGACCAAAGAAAACACAGACAATACCTGATTAAACGAAGTGCCGCTGTTTTTTTGATGTGCGTGGGATTGTGCAAAAAGGCTCATTGCTGGATTGACAAAGCGCTTTGGGTACTTTGGCGCTCCAAAATGCGCCAGCATTCTTGAGCACAAATAAAAATAACATGATCTGCGAAAAACTACCATGCCCCCGCGGCAAAGAGCGGAAAAAACCAACATTTGTTCCAAATTATTGTCTCTGAAGGAAGCAGGAGCAACTAATAGCAGGAAAGATGCTGAAATAAATCCGATAGCTATCGGATCAGCACGAGCGTCTTAAAAACATATACTAAAAAACAAATCCAGACTAACAAAAATGTATACACTGTAGGCTTTAACACCGTGACCGCGCTACAGTCGAGATGACGAACCTCATAAAGGCAAAAAGGATGTCCAGCCCAAACGATGAAGCATAAAAACTGAACACCTTGCCTTTACCTTATTAGTTTAATATTGTTTTAGAGTCGCTCACTCTATTTTCATTAATCTTCTTAATAATTTCTTCAAATTTCGATTCTTTGGCAATGTACTTATTCAGTAAATCGATCTGATTTAAGCCCCTTACCAAATTGTGATCTGGATAATTCGTTTTATAGTAAATGTCGCCGTTTAAAAAATCGGCTATAAACCTAACCGCTTGCATGTAAATCATAAATTTACCTGAATAAATAAAGAACTGTTTTTCGGTAAAGGCTAAAACCTGGTCCATTTCTTCCATGTAGCCTTTATGTATTGCGGCAAAAACATCTTCTCTAATGGCTATTTTGATAAACTCCTTTTCCTCTTCATTGGCTTCTGAGAGATAAGTCCGCATCATATCACCTACATCGCTAATAAAGTATCCGGGCATTACAGTATCTAAATCGATTACACATAAACCCACGCCAGTTTCGGCCTGTAACAGTACATTGCTAATTTTGGTATCGTGGTGTACAACACGTAAATTAAGCGCACCGCTATCTACCATGTGTACATATTGCTCTTCTATATCGTAATGTCTGATAATCTCTTCTATAGCAAACTTTGCCTCACTAATCCTTTCATCGCCAGCTTGTTCTAAAGCTTTTTTAAACTGCTCTACACGTAAAGGCAGGTTATGAAAATCTTCGATAGTGGGTTTTAATTTTTGTACGTTGAAGGCACAAAGCATCCTGGTAAATTTACCAAACTGCTTAGCAGCGTGGTAGGCCTGCTCAGGCTGATGCACAAAATCAATAGAGCAAGAATTTTCCACAAATGGAAAAATCCTATAAAAATGATCTTCAATAACCACAAAATCGTCTCCATTTGCAGCCGCAATTGGGGCAACAAATAAATATTTAGGGGCTGTTTGATCAAGATATTTTTTTATTGTCTCAATATTTTGAGCAATATTTTGAGGCTGGCGAAAAACTTCCGTATTCACCTCTTGCAAGATATAGGCTAATCCCTCACCGTAAACTTTCCAGGTATGGTTAATTAAGCCCGAGCCGAAAGGTTCAATTTTAAATTTTTCTGCGTTAAGTCCATAAGCACCTAAAACTGCTTGAAACATAAGATGTTAATATATATTTGAATAAAAATTGTTCCAGGAAAACCATTTGATCAACCTGAATAAAGTTGCGTATTAAAATATGCGGGTACGCCATAAGCAATACCCGCAATCGAGACTAAAAACCGCTATCGTCTAAAGCGAAAGTATTTTTACGATCTCTCCATTTTCCTTTTGTAAAATCAGGGAATTTTTGCGGCATATTCCCTTCTTTTAAAGATTTGGTAGAAAGTGGCATAATCACGCTCATCGTAACTGAATCATATACGTCAATCGGTGTTTGTTTTTTCTGTTTTACCGCCTGGATAAATCCATTAAAGACAAACCAGTCCATACCACCGTGACCAGCGCCTACAGCTTCTGCTTCATATTTTTTCCAAAGGGGATGATCGTATTTAGCAAACCATTCTTCAGCTTTATCCCAAGCATGATCTTTCGATTTATGCTCGATGTGTACTGATTTGTTTACATCCATCCAAAGACCTTTTGTTCCCTGTACCCTGAAACCGATAGAATATGGCCTAGGTAAGTGGGTATCGTGACTTAACAATACGGTTTCGCCATTTGCACAGTTGATCATTGTAGTGGTCACATCACCATTTTTATAATTAATTTTAGCGTTAGGATGGCCAGGAGAAACTTCTTCTACGTATGCGGCCAAACCTCTTGCTTTAGAGCTGAACGATACCAGGCTGGTAAAGCTATTTCCCCTGTTAATATTAGCATATTGCATTAATGGGCCAACACCGTGGGTTGGATATAAATCGCCATCCTGATCGATGTTAAACTGCGTACGCCATTGTGCCTCGCTTAGTGCTTTTGGTCCAAACTCTACCCCACCTCCATAATAATCTTTACCGTTATTAAAAAGTACGTTTCTTAAGTTATGTTGGTAACCACCTTCAAGGTGCACCAATTCGCCAAAAAGACCTTGTCTAACCATATTTAAAGCCGCCATTACATCTCTACGGTAACAAACGTTTTCTAAGGTCATGTAAGGCATTCCTGTTTTTTCAGAAGTGTTTACAATATCCCAGTGATCTTGAACACTTAAACCTGCAATTACTTCGCAACCTACATATTTACCAGCTTTCATCGCATCAACTGCCTGATCTCTGTGAAACTGCCATGGTGTTGCAATAATTACGGCATCAATATCTTTACGGTCTAAAAGTTTTTTATAAGCATCTAAGCCACCAGTATACTCTGTTGCTGCTGGTCTGCCTTTTTTGGCTATAAAATTACGGCAAACTTTAAGTGAGCTTTCTTGGGTATCGCAAATTGCAACAATTTCTACGTCGTCTCTTAAGGCACCTTCAGAAATATGGCTCATACCACGTGCACCAACACCGATATAACCTACTCTTACTTTTCCACTGTCTGATGATGCAAATAAACTTCCAGTTGGCAGGATGGTTAAACCCGCAGCCGTAAATGCACCATTTTTGATAAAATCTCTACGTTCCATTTGTGTTGTTTAATATTTATTGTTTAGTTTTTTTAATTGATCCGGTTAATACTGAACAAACGTTTTACTTGCTATTCTTTCGTACTTTTATACACCAAAACGCATTCATCCACAGCGCATTAATGGGATAAAGATTTTTAAAAAGTGTTTGCCCCAGGTAAACTGACCAGGTTATTTTTCGTGTATATTCCAAAATAAGTAAGCACAAACCTTATTTAAACCCATTACTTTGGCCATTTGCAAACGTTGTTTCCAATCGGCTTCTGGTATACGGGCAAAATGCATTTCACCACAGCGTATTACATTTGGCTTGCCATTAAGCTCAAAAGATTCGGCACCTATTATAAAGGTGTTTTGTTTTTGAGCCCAGCTATTAATGGATATGGTTATTAATAGCCCTAAAACAAATGTTTTTTTAAGCAAATGGGTATGCATTTGTGCTGGTTCTTTTCGGTTTTGTTGATTTGTATTCTTTAAAAGTAGAATAAGCAAATGAGCATTACAACATAAATAACAGCGCAAACGATTGACTAATTTTTAGAAACTGTTTAAAGTTTATTCCATGATAACACCAAGTGTAATACAACTATATTCTAGTTACTACATCTTACCTTACAATAAAAAATCATCAGCTGATGATTATAAAAGACGAAGAAATTTTAAGACGACAAATTGATTGCAGTTACAGACAACAAAAGAAATTGTTCGTGACTTAGAGAACGCATTAAAAATTTGCAGCTACAAGAAAAAATCCGTAAAATCATTGAGCAGATGACAAAAAATCTTTGGCAATCGCTATAAAACAAAGATTGAACACATGAATATAATGTTCATGGGCGTAAAAACCACAAACCCTTGGTTCATAAACCCAGTAGCAACGGAAATCCTTTTTATTGCTTAAGGGTAATCCTTCCTATACTTACCGCTGGTTGCGTAGATTTTGCAATAAAAAGATTGGAGTGAATAACGGGGCTGCAGTACCTACAGCGGTACGAACGTTCGTTTTCAAATGAAAATACACAAACTAATTGCAGACCACCCCCAACCCCTCCTAAATTAGGAGGGGAGTTGATGTTATGATAAAATATTAAAAACCAAAACCTTCTGATACAACTTCTTGTACCTTACTTTTCCTGAACTCTTTCATCGACTGTGGTTCTTTGGCCTCAAGCGTAGCAAAATCGACCACACCTGTTCTTTTTGCCCAGTCGAAATAGGCTACCGATAACCTGCTCACCACCTCATGGTTTTGCCTGGCTACGTTGGTGGTTTCGCCGCGGTCGGTTTCTAAATTGTACAGTTCCCAATTGTAGCCTGGCCAGGTAGATACCAATTTCCATTTACCAGCGCGTACGGCGCGATTGCCCGCACGTTCCCAAAATAGCGGTTCATCACGTTTCAGTTCGTTATCGTTACCAAACAACACCGGCAACAAACTTTTACCAGCCAATGCATTCGGCGTAATGCCCTGATAGCTTTTCGGATAGGTAGCCCCGGCCAGATCGTAAAAAGTTGGAGCAATATCGATAATATGGCCTGTACCTTTTTTAATGCTGCCCGGTTTAATTTTAGCCGGATACCAGGCAATAAACGGCGAACTTATGCCACCTTCGTACATGTAATCTTTAAAGGCTTTTAATGGCGAATTTGAAGCATAAGACCAGTTTTTGCTTTGCGACTCGTAAGAACCAATAGTACCTACTGGGCCCGAATTGCGCACGGCACCTTTATACCATTTTACCAGATCTTCTGCAGGGGCACCGTTATCAGAAATAAACAGGATGATGGTATTTTTATCGGCTCCGGTTGCTTTTAACTTATTTAAAACCTGGCCAATGCCCTGATCTAAACGATCGACCATGGCGGCAAAAATCTCCATCTTTTTGGCCCACTGGCTGCGCTGATCGAATGATAGTTTGTTCCAGTTGTAGATATCGGCATCTTTTTCTGAGATGGTAGAATTACCATCAATAATACCCAGTTCTTTTTGCTTTTTAATTCTTTCGGCACGGAGTACATCCCAGCCTTTATCATAGCGGCCTTTGTATTTGGCAATATCCTCAGGCAGTGCATGTAGAGGCCAATGCGGTGCGGTATAGGCTAAATACAGGAAGAAGGGTTTATCTTTAGTACTTTGATCTAAAAAATTTACCGCATTCTCGGTAATTACATCGGTTTGGTAAAATTTACCCGCTTCCAATGGGTAAGGTTTCCCATCAATGGTATAGGCGCGTTTTTTACCCCCTTCGTAATCGCCCTGATCGAAATAACTTCCATTTTCCGACATCATTACGTGATCGAAACCACGCTGCCAGGGAAAACTCACCTCTTTACCGGCCACATGCCATTTACCCGACATTAACGTATTATAACCCTGGGTTTTTAAAACTTCGGCAAGGGTGAGCGATTCTTTATTAAGGTAACCCTGGTAAGCCGGAAGCCCCAAATCGTTAGCAAAATACCCCACTCCTGCCTTGTGCTGGTACTGGCCTGTTAATAAGGAAGCGCGGGTTGGTGCACAAATGGAGTTGTTGTAAAATTCTTTTAGCCTAAGGCCCTCGTTGGCGAGTCGATCTAAATTGGGTGTTTTAATTTCTGAGCCAAAGGCGCCAAGATCTGAATACCCCAGATCATCGGCCAGGATCAGAATAATATTAGGCTTTGCCGGCCTGGCATTTTGCGCAAAACCTTCAATGGCCATTAGCGCAGCTATGCAGGTTAATATTACTTTGTTCATCTTTTTCTTTATTTAATATTAAAAGTTCTGATTGCCGCGGTTGTTTCCCTGAGCAGGGCGGGCAGGTGCTGTTTTAAGCGTTTCGTAATCTACTACTCCATTTTCTGCTGCCCACTTTACGTAAGCGGCTTTTAACTGTGCTACTACCTCTGGGTGCTGAGCGGCAACATCGGCATTTTCACCCCTATCCTTTTCGATGTCGAAAAGCTCATATTTTTCGGTTAAGCCTGCCGGAGAAACGAGTTTCCATTTACCCCATCGTACGGCTTTATTGCCTCCACGTTCCCAAAACAAGGGCACTGAACGTTGCACGGTATCGGTTATGCCACTAAGTAGAGGCAACAGGCTTTTTCCGGCGAGGGCATTGCTGGTTATGCCGTTTAACTGTTTTGGATAGTTAATACCCGCCAGTTCGTAAAACGTTGGTGCAAGGTCGATCAGGTGGCCTGTTCCTTTGGCAATGGTTCCGGCTTTAATTTTATTCGGAAACCAGGCAATAAAGGGTGCACTAATGCCGCCTTCATAGGGTGCGCCCTTATAATTGCGAAGGGGCGAATTACCCGTTTGCGACCAATTGCTATTTTGCGTTTCGTACGATCCGGCGGTACCAACAGGACCAGTGATGCGTTGGGTGTATGGCCTGGTGCCGTTGCCACCCTGAGCGCCATTATCTGAAATAAAAATAATGATGGTATTTTCGTCCTGTTTCAGTTCCTTTAGTTTAGCCAGCAAACGGCCAACACCCTGATCTACATGATCGATCATGGCTGCATAAACTTCCTGGCGGGTTTGCCAATACGCTTGCTCATCATACGTTAACTTGTTCCAGGGTTTTACCTGGTCATCGTGCGCGGCAATTTTCTGATCGGCACCAATAAGTCCTTTTTTAATGGCATTGCGGTAGCGTTGTACGCGCAACGAATCCCAGCCTAATTTGTACTTCCCTTTATATTTAGCGATATCAGCAGGCAGTGCCTGGAGTGGCCAATGTGGTGCATTGTAGGCCAGGTATAAAAAGAAAGGCTTTTTAGCTTTTTGCTGATCATCTAAGAAACCCAATGCATTATTGGTAATCTCTTCGGTTAAATATTTCCCTGGCTCCAGGAAATAGGGTTCATTATCTTTAACCAATGGTACTGTTTCAGTTCCTTTTTCTCCGATTTCGTAATAGTTGCTGGCACCCCCAATAAAGCCAAAGAAATGATCGAAACCACGTTGGTTTGGCCATTGGTTCCGATCGTCGCCCACATGCCATTTACCCGCCATGAGCGTGGTGTAACCGCCTGATTTAAGTACCTCGGCCAGGGTTAGCGATTCGTGGTTTAAAAAACCCTGATAGGCTGCCAGGCCCAGGTTATTGTTAAAAAAGCCAACACCAGCCTTATGCTGGTACTGCCCGGTAAGCAGTGATGCCCGGGTAGGCGCACAGATCGAATTGTTGTAAAATTCTTTCAGCTTTAGGCCACCAGCAGCCAGTTTATCTAAATTGGGTGTTTCTATTTCTGTTGCGCCAAAAGGACCAATATCTGAAAAGCCAAGATCATCAACCAGTACCAGCACGATATTGGGTTTTTGCTTTTTCTGCGCAGATGCAACCTGCACCCCCAATAAACCAGCAGCCAACAGGCATGCCTTTAGGATGGGCAACCGGAAATATTTTTGTTTAAAATTCATGTGATTAAATTTTAGTATAAAACGATTAATAGTTTACCCAATCTGGGTTTTGTTTTAATTTAGGGTTGAGATTAAGCTCGCGTTGTGGAATCGGAAAATGGATGTGTCGCTTGGCTGCTAAAGTTTTTCCGGCTGCTTTAAGTGTGGCCACATAATAATCGGCTCCTCTTCTAACCAGGTCGAACCAGCGCTGATATTCGAAAACCAACTCCTTTCTGCGCTCCTGAAAAACAGCATCCCTAAACTGATCTGCAGTTAATGCCGGAGAAATATCGGCTAGTTTGGCAATACCTGCACGCTGACGTACTTCATCTATTGCGGCATAGGCTGCTGCATTTGGCCCATTGTTTACTTCATTTAATGCTTCAGCATAAATTAAAAGCACTTCTGCATAACGGATAATGGGTAAATTTTTAGAAGACTGAGATTGATTGCCCACTACAGCCGGATCGTAATATTTATTAAACTGCGGCGAAAAGGTATATAACTGACCATTTGTAGGGCTCACCATCTGCGTAACAAAGGTGATCGCCTTTCGGGTATCGTTATCGGCAAAGCTGGCATACAAACCGCCCGTGGTATGCAAGGCATCAGCATAATCGCCATTAATACCGGGTACATCTGCCGGTGCCGAACGGCTGGCCAAACTATTGCCTTGAAAGCCAGCGTTACCTACAAACTGTGCCGAGAAGATATGCTCTTTACCATTTTTGGTGGCTACATTAAATACATCGGCAAAATTTGCAAACAGTGAATAGTATTTACTATCGATTACCTCTTTGCTTTTTTGTACGGCATTAGCCCACTCTTTATGGGTAAGGTATACTTTTGCCAACAGACTTTTGGCTGCGCCTGAAGTTGCCCTTCCCAAATCTTTGCTGCTATATTCAGCCGGTGCAGGCAACGATTCTGCATCTTTTAAATCCTGAATTATCTGTGCATATACCGCAGCCTCGGGCGCATTGGGTACATATAAATCTTCGGGCGCTAAAGAAGTATTTTCGTGCAGTACAATGGGTACATCGCCAAACCAACGTACCAGGTTAAAATAATGTAAAGCCCTTAAAAACTTCGATTCGTTAATTAAACGTTTTCTAACGGATGAGCTAATTTTCGCCTCATCAATTAAAGCAATTTTATCTATGGCAATGTTTGAAGCATTAATGGCATCGTAACTTTGTTTCCATAACTGCTCCATCCTATCGTTTGATGAATCGTGGGTTAGGCCTGATATGGCCCTAACATGTGCATTTCTGGCCCTTGGGCCTGCTTCATAATCGTCGGTAGCCATTTCTACCCCAATCTGTATCAAACTGTTGTAGAGCGACTGGCCACTTTCGTAAAGTTTGCGGTAATTGGCCGTAACAGCAGAAACCGCCTGACCTTCGTTTTGGTAAAACTGTGCCGTAACCAGTACAGATTCTGGATCTTCTTCTAGCTTAGAGCAGGCCGAGAGTGCCACTGCTAAAATAGATGCATATATTAAGTTTATCTTTTTCATTGAGATATAGATTAAAATGTTAACCTTAAGCCAGCCCTAACCGATCTGGCGATGGGATAAATCCCCGCATCAGTTCCTGGCGATACATTACTTCCAGAGGTAATTTCAGGATCGAAGCCTGAATAGTTTGTCCAGGTAAGGAGGTTCTGCCCGGCTACATAGAAATATACATTTGATAACTTTGCCTTAGCAGAGATCTTTTTTGGCAAGGTATAACCCAGTGATACATCTTTTAACCTTAAGAAAGAACCGCTCTCTATAAAACGATCAGAAAATACAGGTGCAGGATCTAATTTGGCTCTTGGAATGGTTTGACTTGGATTATTTGGTGTCCACCGGTTTAAAGCGGTAGCCGAGGCATTTTGTTGCCCGGTAAACAGCTCTAAGGTTTGCATATTCGAGTTCAAAATACTGTTGCCGTACGAGCCTTGTACAAATACTAACAGATCGAAACCTTTGTACTCGAAATTATTGGTTACGCCAAAAATGAAATCGGGTTGTGCATTGCCAATAATGGCTTTATCTGCAGCAGTGGTAAACTGGCCATCGCCATTAATATCTTTGTACAATCTATCGCCAGGTTTGGGCACGGCGCTACCGGTATATTTACCTTTAGTAGCTTCTTCGCCAGTTTGTAGAATTCCATCAGTTACATTACCATAAAAGCTACCCAATGGCTCGCCAACTTTTACAATGTAGTTCCCGCTGATGTAGGACTGTGCGCCATTACCAATACTCAGCACTTCATTCCGGTTAACAGAAAAGTTTAAATTGGTATTCCAGATCAATGCTCCGGTAAGGTTGCGGGTATTCAGGCCAATTTCGAATCCTTTATTCAATACCGATCCATAATTCTGTAGCGATGTACCATAACCTGTTGTCCAGGGGATCTCTACATTTAACAATAAATCTTTGGTTTTCTTGTAGTAGCCATCTAAGGTTAATTGGATCCGGTTATTAAAAAAACCGATATCTAAACCAGCATCGTATTGATGGGTAGTTTCCCAGCCCAGTTTATCATTTGCAATGCGGTTAGGTGCAAAACCAGTTGCGGTAGCACCACCGAATACATAATTAAGACTATATAAGGTTGCCAAAGACTGGTATTGGCCTATCTCCAGGTTTCCTGTTGTACCGAAACTGGCACGTACCTTTAACTCACTGACTGTTTTTTGTAAGGACTCAAAAAATTTCTCGTTACTGATTTTCCATGAAGCCGCCGCTGAAGGGAAATAACCCCATTTGTTTCCTTTGCCAAAACGTGATGAACCATCGGCACGGATACTGGAGGTTAAGAAATAACGGTTATCGAAACTGTAATTTACCCTGGCCAGGTAAGAATGTAATACCCATCTTGAGGCATCAGAATAGGGCGCTACCAAAGTTGCGCCACTTTGCAGGCTGTTAAAGGTTAAATCGTCGGTTACAAACTTTTGTGCATTTGCCCTGGTGGTTTCGCTCGAAAATTCCTGTTGCGTAAAACCGATTACAGCATCTAAAGCATGTTTACCAAAAGCTTTATTGTACGAAAGGGTATTCTCATTTAACCAGGAATAAGAATTATAAGTTCCCTTTCCGGCAGAACCACCAATGGTACTTCCTTCATAAATGGTTGATGGGATATAATTCTTTTCATTTACACTGTTTACATCAGCACCAAGTAATACTTTTAAATTGAGTCCTTCAATAATGGTGTATTCTCCAAATGCTGTTCCTAAAAATTTATTGGTGGTTGATTTATTGATCTGCTCTTTTAATGAGGCAATTGGGTTGGCAAATATATTTTCGAATGGATTACGGAGGGTGTAAGCACCAGAAGCATCATAAATAGAAGCGGTAGCAGGCATAATTAACAGGCCATTGATGATCCCCGAAGGAGATACATTGGCATCTGCCTTACTTCCGGTAATACTTGCGCTTACTTTAAATTTTTCGAAAGGTTGGGCATCTACATTAGCCCTGATACTGATCCTCGAATAATCGGTGTTCTTTAAAATACCATCCTGATCAAAATAGTTCCCCGAAATGAGGTAACGTGTTTTTGGGTTACCACCACTTATAGTGAGTTGATGGTTCTGTGTTGATGCACGTTCGAATGCTTCAGCTTGCCAATCTGTGCCTGCACCCAATTGATCGATCTGCGCCTGACTTACATACTGGAAACGGCCTTTTGTTGGATCGGTATCATACAGGGCATCGTTTCGGAGCAAAGCAAAATCGTGTGCATTTAAAAGGTCTAATTTCTTTCTAAGCGATTGCGTACCATAACTGCCTTCGTAAGTAACCGCACTACGATCTGCTTTTCCCTTTTTAGTAGTGATAATCACGACACCATTGGCTCCTCTCGAACCATAAATCGCAGTTGCAGAAGCATCTTTTAAAATATCAACCGTTTCAATATCGGAAGGATTGATACTGGCCAATGGGTTAAGCGGTGTACCACTCAGTGTGCCTGCCGAAGCCGAACTGTTGTACAAAGGAAATCCATCAAGCACATATAGGGGTTCATTTCCGCCCTGTACAGAACTTCCACCCCTTACACGGATACTTACACCGCCACCCGGCTGGCCAGATGTTTGGGTTACCTGCACACCCGCAGCAGCGCCCTTTAACAATTGATCGACCGAACTCAAGGGTTGTTTTAATGCCGATTTAGAAATGGAAGAAACGGAACCTGTAATATCGCTTCGCTTCTGCGTTCCATAACCCACTACCACCACATTATCGAGCTGGTTGGCAGCTTCTTCTAGTTTAATTTCAATCGGACTTCCATTTGCAATAATTTCGATGGTTTTATAACCGATGTAACTTACTGTTAAGGTATAAGGAAACTTCTGTCCGGTTACGAACCTAAATTTACCTTCATTGTCGGTTGCTGCAGAGTGGGTAGTTCCATTGATTCGGATTACAACACCTGGAATGGGTTCTTTTGTTTTTGAATCGGTAACCAAACCGGTGAGGGTAGAGTTAATGAGCGGTACGGTTTGTGCTTTAACCGCAATTGAAAAAATAAATTGAGCGATAATCAACATTCCTAAATGGCGCAACATCCGTAGGGAATGAACTGATAATCTGGATCGAACAGGCTTTTCCTGTCCGAAAACTGGTAATGAGACTTGCGAAGCCGACCCATAGGGCCACCTGACTTCTTCAAATTTTTGCATACTTTTGTTTAAGGTTAAGTGGTAAATTGATTCAGGTGCCAACGCCAATTGAAGACCTGTTTCGATGATTTAATCCAGGGGAGATACATTTGTGTTTCCCCGATTCTTATTAGTTTGTAAAATTCATATATGCTATCCTCCTATTGTTTAATGGTTTGTTTATCCTTTATCAATACCATACCTGCTCATTTCCTACCAAATGAAACTTTATTCTGCATATCTGTTATCGGATCTGGCTTGAAAAAACCAGACAAAGGAATGATTACAAGAGATGTCCTGTAAAATAAGGCAAGGTTCATAATAAGGATATATTTTAGTTTATGACTGGTAGGTCAAAGCATTATTGTTGAGCGCCTGGCCATTTAGAAAGCCATAGTTACAATAAGTTTACGCATAACAACAACACATTCGCATTGATTCGTGGTAATTCGAACAGTGGATAGCGTAGGTAGAAAATGAAAGAAAGTAAAATTTATTCATATCGTTATTTGCAGTGGTGGGCAAATATAATATTAAATTCTATAAATCCTATAGAATTTATAGATTAATATTTAAATTGATAAGATATTACGCAATTAATATGGCGGTATAACCTAAAATCTGCCAGAAAGCATTAAACCCGTGCTGCCTTGTTGATGGAAAGGCATAAACGTAAAATTCCTATCTTTTTTTGTAGTAAAAAGGCTTTTGATATATGGATATACCAAATAAGATATTTTTGTGGACGCAATTCCGAATCCAGCGCCAGCCACAACATCACTAAACCAGTGTTTGTTATTATACATCCGCAGTGTTCCGGTGGCAGTGGCGACAAAATAACCTGCATAACCAATCCATGGGTTAACATCTTTATACTCCTGGCGCAGAAATTCTGCTGCCATAAATGCAGATGCGGTATGCCCGGAGGGAAAAGAATTTTGACCATTTTCATTTGGCCGCTCTCTACCAACGCCCTGTTTCACAAAATGGGTAGAAACACCCATAATTGCAGCTGATGTAACATATAACATCGAAGCATCAAACAAATTGTGTTTACCTTTTATACCTGATAAATTCAATGCATACACCGCTGCAGCAGGTGCAAATTGGAGATAATCATCAACATGAGCAGCAAATAAAGGATGATCTTCCTGTAATTCTGCCTTGGTACTTACATCCAATTGTTTTAATGCATCATGATCGTAAACGGCGGCAAAACCATAGCCGGCAAGCAGAACTGGCGCAATGAATGCCGTTGCCTGAAACTTTCTTTTTGGGATCGGATGGCCAGTGTACCATCGCCCCAGAGAATCTGTAGGGATGTTTTTAACCGAATCTATATTTTGAGTGTACTCAATAACGGCTGTGGCATAAGTTTGACCTGTGTAAGTTACCATAATCAACAGCGCTCCTAAAAACCTCTTCATTGCTTAAATTTTAATCAAAACTATAATCGAATTATGGAGAAATTCTGAAGTTATCGGTTGGTACAGTTATTTTCCAAATTGGGTGTTTGAGAATAAGTCCTATTAAGATGAGGGTGTATCATAAAGGCGATTTCACCTTAGATGCTGTCATGTTGTCCAAAGGACTCCTACGGAGAGCCTGTCGAAACACCATAAAGAGTATTTAAGTGGGTCCTTCGACAGGCTCAGGATGACAAATCTATATTTATGATACAACTGGAGTTGCTACATTTGACTAGAGGGATTTATTTGTCAAATTTAAACATTAAACTTTAAATTTGAATATATGAGCAAACGAATATTTGATGAGCCTTTTAAAAGAATGGCTTTGGATCTGGCCCATGCCCGCGGTTCGATAAAGGATGTTGCAATAGAATTGGGTATAAGTTCGAACCTTTTAAGTAAATGGAAAGAGCGCGAAGGAATTRCAAAAGCTGATACTACAAGCCTTAGCGAGGACCAGCAATTGATCCGGAAACTTCAAAAGGAGCTTAAAGAAGCCCAGCTGGAACGTGATATATTAAAAAAGGCGGTAGGCATCTTTTCCAAGGGAGACGGGAGATATTCGGATTTATAAAAGATTACCGAAGGATATTTTCTGTTGAAAGGATGTGTAGGGTATTTGGAATAAACAACAGTAGTTTTTATTACTGGTTAAAAAACCCTCAGGGTAAGCGGCTTATCGATGATAATCATCTTATGATAGAGATAAGCAAGATTTACGCAG
>NZ_SJSO01000031.1 GCF_004331735.1 Pedobacter psychrodurus | reverse complement strand
GCTACGCTACATTGACATCTCTTTTAAGAACTTATCGACCGTTAACCTCGCGGTTGGTCTTTTTATATATCTTCAAACTTCAGTTCGTTTAAGTCTTATTCGTCTTAAACATGTTTTCGTTTGTTTCAATCTTTTTTCGTTATCTTTCCGACATCCGCCGTTCCGATTTTCCCACTTCCTTTCGGTTGGGAGTGCAAAGGTAAGGATCTTTTTTAAACTTCCAAATAAAATAAATTTTATTTTCTCAGCCCCATTTTTTCACTCTTACCCTTATTTCAATAAGCTGATTTTATTCAGCTCCCCGTTCTTCCGAACCGGGCTGCAAAGGTAGCAATCTTTTCCAATCCCGCAATATTTATTTTAAAATAAATCCTGCTCTCCTCCTCTCTACGCCATCCTTTCAACTTAAACCCTTCCTCCGAAGCGGGATGCAAAAGTAGAAATTTTTAACACACTTGCAAAGATTTTTTATGGATTAAAGCAAGGATTCTGTTAACCCAATGGTTTTCAGACAGAAAAAATTTTAAGGACAGCAAAACTTTTTAGGGGAACACCTGTTTAGGGGCAGCTACACCACCAGATCTGGACACAACATCTATAAAGTTTTTCTTCCGCTCTCTGCCGCGGGGCATGGTAGTTTTTCGCAGATCATGTTGTTTTTATTTGTGCTCAAGAATGCTGGCGCATTTTGGAGCGCCAAAGTACCCAAAGCGCTTTGTCAATCCAGCTAGGGGCCTTTTACACAGTCCCACACCCATCAAAAAAACAGCGGTACTTCGTTTTGTGTTCAATTCTCTTTAAAGCTTTAAATTAATACTTATGAACACAAAACCACTGCGTTTAAGGTTTGTTAGTACCGTTTATACTGTCTGCATCTGTTTTTTTGATTTCCCCCGGCCCTTGGGATTGACAACGTCCTTCCGGAAAACCTGTATTTTATCAAAGTGAGCCCAGCAAAATGCTTAGTGTCCACATGAAAGCATTAGACTTGTAGAGTTCTTCCTTCGCCCACATGCCATTTAAAACTTCGGAAGCCAATGCAAAATAAACTCGATTGGAATGGATCCCGACATAAAGTCGGGAGAAATGAAAAGCGGGAACTAACTTAGATAGTAGCACCCAAACTGCATTGCTAAAAAAGACTATATAACTTTACCGCAGCCTTTATAAAAACCATAATATATCCTCACAAATATTTTATAAATTAGTTAGATGCTTCTGGTTAAACAATGGACTTCTGATTTATTTGGACTGCTATTCCCAAATTTATGCAATGCTTGTGGCAATTCTTTGTTTCGCCACGAACAGTTGATTTGTTTAAAATGCTTATACGATCTTCCTTTTACAGACTATCACCAATATGCAGATAATAGGGTTGCCAAGCAATTATGGGGCCGCTTGCCGCTTAATGCTGCAATGGCTATGTTATATTTTAGAAAAGGAGCGAAGGTTCAAAACTTAATCCACAACTTAAAATATAACGGCAGAACCGATGTTGGGGTACTGTTAGGCAATATGCTGGGCGAACGGCTAAAAACCGGAATTCTTTACCAAGACATCAATATCGTTATCCCCGTTCCTTTGCATCGTAAAAAATATAAGATTAGGGGATATAACCAAAGTACCTTTATTGCAGAAGGGATTGCAACACAAATGGGAATTCATATTAGCGAAGATCACCTTATCCGGACTACCGCTACGGAAAGTCAAACTAAAAAAAGCAGATACAACCGCTATGAAAATATGAAAGATGTTTTTCAGGTAAATTCTCCTGAAGATATCATTGGTAAACATATTTTACTGGTTGACGATGTAATCACTACTGGGGCAACACTTGAAGCATGCGCCAATACACTCTTAGCTCTTGGGGCGGCAAAAGTGAGCATTGCGGCGCTTGCCTTTGCAGAATAATTACGGTTACACGGTTTAAGCGCTATTGTAAGTAGCCAAACATTTTTCTAAGTTTGATTTATGCGTTTAAATATTGGTTTAGTATTTTTGATCTTCTTCGTTGCTTCAGCTTGCCGGAAGGGGGAACGCATCACCACAGACCCAAATGCTAAACTGAACATTGCTAATAAAGAGGTATTATTTGATACCATTTTTACTTCGGTAGGCTCAACCACTAAAAGAATAAAGATTGCCAACAAAAACAATGATGCAGTTAAGGTATCCGAAATCAGATTATCAGGCGGTAATACTTCGGCTTTTAGCATTAATATTAACGGGGAGCAAACGCAGATCAAAAATGATCTCATCATAAACGGCCAGGATTCTATAAACCTTTTTGTTAAAGTTTCGATCAACCCAAATTCAACCAACCTGCCCTTTTTGGTTCAAGATTCTATTATATTAAATACAAATGGGAATAAACATGTGATTCAGCTTTTAGCTTACGGGCAGAATGCTGTATTTATTAATACCTCAACGATTAACGCCAATACCCTTTGGACAAAATCTTTACCCTATATTATCAACGGATCGTTAACTGTTAAGAGCGGAGCTTTACTCACAATCCAACCTGGAACTAAAATTTATTTTCACAAGGATGCCAATTTAAACATAGAAGGAAACCTGGTGGTTAATGGCAGCCTTACTGAACCCGTATTATTTTGTAGCGATAGGCTGGAAAAAATATATAGTGATGAGCCTGGACAATGGAAAGGAATTTTCTTAAAACGAAGCGGATATGGACTGATTAAAAATGCGATCATCAAAAATGCATCTGTTGGTATTACCTCCGATTCTTTATCCATTAACAACAATCCCAAATTAATTTTAAGCAATAGCATTATTAAAAACATGCAGGTAGCAGCTTATATTGGCTACCATTCGGAACTGCTTGCGTTTAATAATCTGCTATATAACTGTGGAAATTACTTGATTTATGCGGTAGGAGGTGGGAATTACAACCTGAAACAGAATACTTTTGCGGGCTACAACCTCAATTTCCCACGTAAAACGGCATCCCTTAGCTTTTCAGATTATTTATCAGCCAATGCATACAATAAGCTGCAGTTAGATATCACAAACAATATTATCTGGGGGAGTTTAACGAATGAATTAGATATTCAAAAGAAAACCTCAGCCACATTGCAGCTAAATTTATGGAACAATTTAATACGATCTACCAATAACACTTACGGCAACAATGGCAATATTTTAAATACTGATCCCCTATT
Source organism: Pedobacter psychrodurus (assembly GCF_004331735.1). Taxonomy (GTDB): domain Bacteria; phylum Bacteroidota; class Bacteroidia; order Sphingobacteriales; family Sphingobacteriaceae; genus Pedobacter; species Pedobacter psychrodurus. The sequence continues at coordinate 49,225 of NZ_SJSO01000031.1, read as the reverse complement.
TGTTAATCAAGAACTAGAGGATTTTGCCCTATCCATCAATAGCATCGCCAGAAAAAAGGGGGCTGATTTAAGTACTGATCCGTATTTCTTTAATTACCTTAATCAAGATGCTAAAGGAAATGCAAGAATTTATCCCTCAACCTTAGGTAGTTACGAGAAATAATTTATTTTTTTTATTTTCTCAAAACAAAACGACAAGAATTTCCGTTTATATATTCGAGAGCGTTAATTTAGATGGTAAGGGTCGATATTTCTTCAAAAAGAATATCGGCCCTTTACTTTTTAGACAATTTATTCTCCCAACCAATAATTGTTACCCTATACTGGCCACCTAAACCCGATAGAAGTGGCAGGCCTGATTGAAAATCAGGACTATAACGGATAGCGGGAAGAAACCGTCATTAGTATTACTGCTTTTGCTTTCCTAAGTATGAACCTGAGTTCGATTAATAATGTTCTTTTATTTGTTCTGTATGCACATTTTGCATGAACGGATCGTCACCCTGAATTCATTTCAGGGTCTTTCCTGCAAATAAGATGCTGAAATAAATTCAGCATGACGCGACGCCTAGACTAGAAGCGATGAAAAGCAGATACTTACTGCTAATATTAATCGAACTCAGGTTATGAAGCAATATCAAACATTTAATTATCTCATGATCTTACCTCATTAGCACAAACAAAAAAGCAGCTACAAATTAATGCAACTGCTTTATTTATTTGTTTTGTTGTAAAATTATTCGACTGTTACCGATTTAGCTAAGTTTCTAGGTTGATCTACATTACATCCACGCATTACTGCAATATGATACGATAGTAACTGAAGCGGAATGGTTGCTATAAGGGGCAAAAAGGCTTCATTGGCATCAGGGATTTCGATACAGTAATCGGCCATTTTCTTTACCTCGGTGTCGCCCTGGGTTACAATGGCGATTACTTTTCCTTTTCTGGCTTTTACCTCCTGTATATTACTGATCACTTTCTCGTATGATGAATTTTGCGTAGCAATAAAAACTACCGGCATTTCTTCGTCGATTAAAGCGATAGGCCCATGTTTCATTTCTGCTGCAGGATAACCCTCTGCATGAATATAAGAAATTTCCTTAAGCTTTAAGGCACCTTCCAAAGCCACAGGAAAACCACTACCTCTACCCAAGAACAAACAGTTGGTAGAATCTTTGATCTTTTCTGCAACTTCTTTAATCAGATCGTTCGATTCTAAAGCAACCTGAATTTTTTCAGGGATATGATCCAGTTCGGTTAAAAGCTCAATTAATTTTGAAGTGGTAATGGTTCCTTTTTGCTGCGCCATATAAAAGGCCATCAGCGTTAAAACTGTTACCTGTGCCGTAAATGCTTTTGTAGACGCTACTCCAATTTCAGGCCCGGCGTGGGTATAAACACCAGCATGAGTTAAACGTGGGATGGATGCCCCGGCAACGTTACAGATTCCGAAAATAGTTGCCCCACGTTCTTTAGCCATCTCTATAGCCGCCATAGTATCGGCGGTTTCTCCAGATTGCGAAATAGCAATGACCACATCTTTTTCAGTAATGATCGGATTTCTGTACCTGAACTCTGAAGCATACTCCACCTCAACAGGAATACGGGCATATTCTTCAATCAGGTATTCGCCAACCAAGCCTGCATGCCACGATGTTCCGCAGGCCACAATAATGATCCGGTCTATATTTTTTAATTTCTCTGCAAATTCTTTAATCCCGCCAAGCTGAACTTTCCCTTCTTCAGGATAAATACGCCCCCGCATACAATCTTTAATCGAACGTGGCTGCTCATAAATCTCCTTAAGCATAAAGTGATCAAAGCCGCCTTTCTCCAACATTTCGAGCTTTAACTCCAGTTCTTGAATCAGTGGGGTTTGGATCACATTATCTAATTGTTTAATCAGCAGGTCTTCCCTGGTCATCAAGGCAATTTCACCATCCTTTAGATAAATTACATTTTTGGTATATTCAATGATCGGGGTAGCATCAGAAGCGATGAAATATTCTCCATTTCCCACGCCAATTACCATGGGGCTACCTTTCCTTGCGGCAATTAAACGATCTGGGTGTTCTTTATCCATGATTACGATGGCATAGGCACCATTCACTTCATGCAAAGCCAAACGAACAGCTTCTAAAAGATCAATTTGCTCAATTTCCTGGATTTCTTCGATCAGATGGATCAACACTTCCGTATCCGTGTCACTTTTAAACTCATGCCCACGGTTAGTCAACTCTTCCTTTAAGGTGGCATAATTTTCTATAATCCCATTGTGGATGATAGAAAGTTTTTCGTTATTAGATGTGTGTGGGTGAGAGTTCCGATCAGAAGGTACACCATGTGTAGCCCAACGGGTATGCCCCATGCCACTAGTTCCTGATTTATCATGGGCCTCAGCAAACTCTTCTAAAACAGCTACTTTACCAGCTTTTTTGTAAATATGCTGACCACTATTATTCATCAGTGCAATACCAGCACTATCATAACCACGGTATTCTAATCTTTTAAGACCCTTTAGTACAATTGGCCAGGCTTCTCTGTAGCCAATATAGCCTACTATTCCACACATAATTTTATATCACATTAATTTGGTCCCAAATATATAAAACAAACGTTTGTTTTAAAGAAAGAAAGCCGATAAACTTACTTCACAAAAAAAGCAGCTACAAATTCATGTAACTGCTTGCGTTATGGTAACCCCAACAGGGTTGGTGTATAATCTTATTTATAAAGTGGGAAAGCGCTTACCAATTTAATCACCTCGGCTTTTACACTATTCAGGTTAGCTTCATCTTCCGGATTGGTTAAAACCTGATCAATTAAATCAACAATCTTTTCCATTTCAGTTTCTTTTAAACCGCGAGTAGTAATTGCAGCAGTACCTACACGGATACCCGAAGTTACAAATGGCGATTTATCATCGAAAGGAACCATATTCTTGTTCACTGTAATTTCTGCTTTCTCCAAAGCATTTTCAGCTACTTTACCAGTAATATTTTTATTTCGCAGATCGATCAGCATTAAGTGGTTATCTGTACCTCCCGAAATAATGCCATATCCTTTAGCTACAAATGCTTTGGCCATTGCCTGTGCGTTAGCAGCTACTTGTTTAATGTATATTCCGTACTCCTCGCTTAAAGCTTCGCCGAAAGCAATGGCTTTAGCAGCAATAATATGCTCTAACGGACCACCTTGTGTACCTGGGAAAACCGCCATATCAAGTAAATTACTCATCAAACGGGTTTCGCCTTTAGGTGTTTTTAATCCCCATGGATTTTCGAAATCCTGCCCCATCATAATCATACCGCCACGTGGGCCACGTAAAGTTTTGTGGGTTGTAGTGGTTACAATATGGCAATGTGGAAGTGGGTTGGCCAATAATCCTTTTGCGATTAAACCTGCCGGGTGAGAAATATCAGCTAAAACCAAAGCACCAATTTTATCAGCTACAGCGCGGATAAATGCGTAATCCCATTCACGTGAATAAGCAGATGCACCACAGATAATCAATTTAGGTTTTTCGGCTAAAGCAACTTCTTCTAATTTTTTATAGTCGATAAGTCCCGTTTCTCTTTCAACACCGTAAAAGAATGGTTGGTATAATTTACCCGAAAAGTTAACAGGCGAACCGTGTGTTAAGTGACCACCATGAGAAAGATCAAATCCTAATATTTTGTCGCCTGGCTGCAAAACAGCAAGCATTACTGCTGCGTTAGCTTGTGCACCAGAGTGTGGTTGAACGTTTACCCATGCTGCACCGAACAACTCTTTTGCCCTATCGATAGCAATTTGCTCTATTACATCCACTACCTGGCAACCGCCATAGTAACGTTTTCCTGGTAAGCCTTCAGCATATTTATTGGTCAGTACCGATCCGGCAGCTTCCATTACCTGTTTGCTTACAAAATTTTCTGATGCAATAAGCTCTAAACCATGCTCTTGGCGGTTTAACTCCTTATCAATAAGTTCAAAAATTTGGTTGTCGCGTGTCATCATTATATGAGGTTTGTATTTTTTTTGCAAAAGTAAGAAATTCAAATTTAATTTTGCCTGTATTAGGTTAATGCTTTCACATTAAAGTTGTTAAAGCCGCTCCCAACGGTTATCTCTACGATTTGTTGCTGCAACATTTCTAAAATAGCCAGGAAATTATAAACGAAATGCACTTTATTCTCTGAATTTTTAAGCACTAAAGCAAAATCGATCTGTTTGTTAATATCAAGCAGATTGGCAATAAAGTGCTTTTGTTGTTCAATGGTATATGGATATTGAACAACAGTATGTTTAACCTCCTCACTACGCAGTTCATACTTCTGCATCGTGCGGTGGTAAACGGTTAAAAGTTTATACAGATCAAGCGATAAAAGTTCGTCCTGATGCGTAGAAGATGCCGCTGCCAGGGTTAGATCGTATGCAATATTACCTCTATGATCTTGCTTCAATCGTTCCTCTTCAAAAACTTTCATTTCTTCTGCGGCAGATTTAAACTGTTTGTAGGCAATCAGCCTGGCAATCAGGTCCTGTTCCGAATTAATTTCGTTTCCAGCTTCATCAACCTCAATCCTTGGCAAAAGCATTTTAGATTTAATGCGCATCAAAGTTGCCGCCACCAAGATAAATTCGCTGGCAACTTCTACGTTTAAGGCGAGAAGTTGATGAATGTATGCCAAAAAATCATTTGTAATTTTAGCAATCTCCACATCCTGGATATTAAGCTCATCCCGTTCGATAAAGAACAGCAACAAATCGAAGGGCCCCTCGAATACCGGAAGTTTTATTTCAAAATTCTCTGCCTGCATGTGAAGAGACAAACATAATGAAAATTTTTAGCCTTGAACAATCCTAACCACTAAACCCTAACCCTTAACCTGCATCCGCTAAGCCCTCAACGCCAATCGCTTAACGCTCAATAATAAACCAGTATTTTTCTCTTCTATATTAAAACAAATTTACCTTACTTTGTATCTTGTTTTTTACCATAAATTTCGAATGCAAGTAAAAGCTGGCCCCCTATTATCTAAAATCAACTATCCTGCTGATTTAAAGCAATATAGCGACTCTGACTTAGAACAAATAAGCCAGGAATTACGACAGTACATTATTGATGTTGTTAGTGTAAACGGTGGCCATTTTGGTGCCAGTTTAGGCGTTGTTGAATTAACAGTTGCCTTACACTATGCCCTAAACACCCCTTACGATAAATTAGTTTGGGATGTAGGCCATCAGGCATATGGACACAAAATTTTAACCGGACGCAGGGATTTATTCCATACCAACCGGGTGTATGGTGGCATTAGCGGTTTCCCAAAAATTTCTGAAAGCGAGTATGATACCTTTGGTGTAGGCCACTCTTCTACTTCTATTTCGGCTGCTTTGGGTATGGCTGTAGCTTCGCAATTAAAAGGAGAAACTGGCAGACAGCATGTTGCCGTTATTGGTGATGGTGCCATGACTGCAGGTTTAGCCTTTGAAGGATTAAACCATGCCGGGATCGAAAATAGTAATGTACTGGTCATCTTAAATGATAATTGCATGTCTATCGATCCGAATGTAGGTGCGCTTAAGGAATATTTAACCAGCATCACCATTTCAAAATCATACAACCGTTTCCGTGATGATATTTCTCATGTACTTACCGGGCTATCTAAACTAGGCCCTAACGCACACAAATACGTTAAGAAAATAGAGAAAAGCATTAAAGGAACCCTACTGAAACAAAGTAATTTATTCGAAGCTTTAAACTTTCGGTATTTCGGTCCTGTTGATGGACATGATGTAAAACGTTTGGCCCAAATCATTAAAGATTTATCGGCTATTCCTGGCCCTAAGCTTTTACATTGTATTACGGTAAAAGGAAAAGGTTTTGCACTGGCAGAGAAAGATCAGACCAAATGGCATGCACCAGGTCTTTTTGATAAGATTACAGGAGAAATCAAAAAAAGCATTCCCGATAAACCGCAACCACCAAAATACCAGGATGTTTTCGGACATACCATGGTAGAACTGGCAGAAGCAAATGATAAAATTGTAGGTATTACCCCAGCAATGCCATCGGGCTCATCGTTAAACATTATGATGAAAGCGATGCCAAAGCGTGCATTCGATGTGGGGATTGCAGAACAACATGCTGTAACTTTCTCGGCTGGTTTAGCGGCACAAGGGTTAGTCCCCTTCTGTAACATCTATTCAAGTTTTATGCAAAGGGCCTACGATCAGGTCATCCATGACGTAGCCATTCAAAAGCTAAATGTAGTGTTCTGTCTGGATAGAGCGGGCTTAGCGGGTGCCGATGGTGCAACACACCATGGCGCATATGATATTGCCTACATGCGCTGTATCCCGAATTTAGTAGTATCTTCTCCAATGAACGAAGAAGAACTTCGTAACCTCATGTTTACCGCTCAACAAGAAAATATGGGCCCATTTGTAATCCGTTACCCACGTGGCAATGGTGTTATGCCCGATTGGAAACGACCATTCAAAGCATTAGAAATTGGCAAAGGACGGAAAATCTGCGATGGAGAAGATGTAGCTTTATTAACCATTGGTCATGTAGGTAACTTTGCCGTTGAAGCCCGTGCCGAACTGAACAGCGAAGGTTTTTATCCGGCACACTATGATTTACGTTTTGTAAAACCTTTGGATGAAGCTTTATTACATGAAGTTTTTGCTAAATACAAAAATGTAATCACCGTGGAGGATGGTTCGTTGCCAGGGGGGGTAGGTTCTGCAGTATTGGAGTTTATGGCCGATCATGGTTATCATGCCAATGTAATCCGTTTAGGTATTCCAGATCAGTTTATCGAACATGGCGAACAGGCCGAACTTTGGGCAGAGTGTGGTTATGATAAAAATGCAATTATGGAAGCGGTTAGAAAAGTTGCCACTAAACGAACTACAAATACCATGGCTGGTTAAATCTAATCAATGACAAATTTTTCGTACAGGATCCAGCCTTAAGCCTCGGCTATTATGATCAAAATATTAAGAAAAGATTAAATTTTTTCGTTAAATTTCACACCAATACTTAATAATAAGTATTGACAAATACGATAACTACAAAAGAATACTCTGAATCGATTTTATTGTTTCAAAAATCTACTTCGTTCTGCAAACAATATCTAAGTTACTATGTTTACTGGTATTATATTTGTGCTAATACCAGCAAACCCTAATAAAATAGTAATGAAAACGCTTAAAAAATCAATTTTGTTGACCAAAACCGTTCTTAATTTTTTTGGATTTCTATTTAATCAATCCCTAAATAGAGATAAATTAAGTAAAAAGTCAGGATAATATTAACCTGACTAAATAGCAGAGAAATTTTAAAAATCGTGATAGATATTTCTAAACGAACTTCTTAATCCTATAGTGATTAATCCTGTTTTATTCAAGCCCAGTTCATTACTTTCTCTTCTATAAGTACCTGCAACTTCTAACCTCAAATTGTATTTAGGATTTAGTAAATAAGCAACTTGCCCTTTCACATAATATAGGTCTGTACCTATACCTTGCCCGATATGGCTTCCATATTGAACAGCCCTGGTATCATAACTTTTAAAAATATCACCACCATAATTCATATCGGCCGGATCCAAACCATATCTGGAGTATAATGCTTGCCCTTGCAGATCGAATCTTTTATAACTATAATTTAGGATGCCTAAAAATTCCCTGAAATTTGCTCCACGTGGATGTGCTAAAGATTGGTTGTAATTTGCATAGTTTGAAATCCGATCAAAGTGCGCATAAGTATAGGGGCGTGCAGTATTAAACTCTGCGAGGTAGTTTAAGCCCTGTACTTTAAAAAGATCAGATCCCCGTACACCAAATTGGACAGCGAATTTATTAGCCCAATAACCATTTCCTTTAAAAAATTCTTTAGCGGTAAATTCATCGAACATGAATTGCCCATATAATGCTGTTTTTTCTAACAGTTCATATTTTAGGTTAATGCCTAAACGCATTTTATCTGGTGAGGTCGTATTGGTATTCTCAACAGGACGTAAAAACATAAAAGGGTGGATATAATTAAAGTCAAATCCACGTTTGCCTTCTGGTTCTGCATCGGCCCAGGTAACTGCCTGAAAGAAACCAACTGAAAAACGTTTGGTAGCATTCCAATCCACATAATGCGCGGCCATCCATTTCCCACGATCGCCTAATCTTCTATCACTAGCTAATTTCGGTGCTCCTGGATCGAGCATATAAGCAAATATGGTTTGGTACTGCACACTGCCTACGGTTGCCCTTACCCTAAAGAAAGAATAATTAGAAGACACATCTGACAATAGCATAGAACGATAACCATCTCCTATGAAGTTCTTATCATAGCCTAAGGCGAAGTTTAAATATTTATTGGGTGTATACGACAATAGTGCTGTTACATAAGACCAATCCTGTTTATCGGCCCCCAATTTACCATATCCTTGTCCTGGTACTACCTGGTTGGCAACGATAGAGTTGTTTACATAATTAACAAATTTACCTTGATTTTCGAAACCGTTTAAATAGAAAGAAAATTGTTTCCCAACATTACCACCTACTTGGAAGCCTCTTGTATTTAGCCAAGTTGACCTATCTGCAGCAAAGTCTCTGCCGATTTGAAAATCGGGCAGAAAATCGGCATAAATATGATAATCTTCATTTTTAAATTCCAAAAGGTGTTCCTGAAACAGTTTTCGGTGAACCCAGCTTCTTTTATTTAAACTATCGGTTCCTGCATTCATCAAAGAATCAAAATGCATTTGCAAAGCACTATCATCAGCGTAAAAGCCCTTAATGGCAGAATGAAATTTCGATTGCGGATCGTAAACCGAAGGATTTAATTTTTGATAAAACTGATAATCATAAGGAATATTACGATTAGGGGTAGGATTTTGTGCATCAGCGGTTAAAGCAAAAATGGCCATTAAGGCCATTAAAAAGATTTTTCTCATCATTTTCTATTCGTTTATTAGCTTATCTAGTTCTTCAAATATTGAATTTTTACTCTTAAATTCTGGAACGAGTTTCTTCATGTTAATCACCACCTGCCTGTTACTATCCGATTTTGCTGATGCAATTAATTCATAAATCTGTTTTTCAACATCTGCAAATACATACTCCCTCACCTTACCGATCATAATTTTCTCGTGGTGGGTAGGCATGGTATTTTCATTATCATTAAGCAATTCTTCGTACAATTTTTCTCCTGGACGTAAACCTGAATATTCTATTTTAACATCCACGTTGGGCTCCAAACCCGCAAGCCTGATCATCTTTTTGGCCAGTTCTACAATCTTAACAGACTTACCCATGTCGAACACAAAGATCTCGCCGCCTTTACCCATGCATCCTGCTTCCAATACCAAGCGACAAGCTTCCGGTATAGTCATAAAATAACGGGTAATTTCTGGGTGGGTTACCGTAACTGGACCACCTTTCTCGATCTGCTGCCTAAACCTCGGAATTACTGAGCCATTAGACCCCAAAACATTCCCAAATCGCGTAGTAATGAATTTAGTGATCGGCTTAACATTCAGGTCGTTAATATATTGCAAACCATTACTAAAAATAAAGCCATCGGTACTTAATGAGTTATTGAGCGATTGAACGTAGATCTCCGCAATCCTTTTTGATGCGCCCATGATGTTGGTAGGATTCACAGCCTTATCAGTAGAAATCATGACGAACTTCTGGACGCCATATTTAACCGATTTATCTGCAATAGTTTTGGTACCCAGAACATTTGCTTTTATGGCTTCTGCTGGATTATCCTCCATTAGAGGCACATGCTTGTATGCTGCTGCATGATAAACGTAATGTGGTTTGTAAGTTTCAAACAATTTATCCATGCGCTGCTCATCACGAACATCACCAATAAAGGCATGGAAGTTTTTATTTTTATTAGTTTCTTCTAATTCCAGGTAGAGTTCATGCAGGGCAGTTTCTGATTGATCACAAAGAATAATCAGGCCTACATTAAATTTAGAAAGCTGGCGAACAATTTCACTCCCAATAGATCCAGCTGCTCCGGTAATCAGGATCCGCTTTTTATCCAGCATGGTACCAATTCCCTCGATATCAATTTTGATGGACTTTCTATTTAATAAATCCTCAATATTTAGTTTTTGAATTTGAGCTGGCTTTAGCTGCCCATTAGTCCAAACATCAAGAGGGGGGATATTTAAAACTTTAATGTCGTTCTCTAAACACAGATCAACTATTTCGTCTTTTTTCTCATCTGGTATGGTATAAGAGGCGAAAATAATTTCGTCCAGTTCGTGCTCACCGATCAGATAAGCTAGATTTGCGGCGTCTAAAATTTTTACACCATCTATCGTTTTACCTACTTTACGCTGATCATCATCAACAAAAGCAACAATATTTTTATTTACACTCCCATCATGGTCAAAGGTTCTTTTGGTGGCCAAACCTGCCTCGCCTGCGCCATAAATGATCACTTTCTTTTTATCAAGGTTAAGATTTTTAACATATAAAAAAAAATACTTGATCAAAACGCGATAAGTCATTAACAACAAAAAGCTGGTTAAACCATTGGTAATTAATATCGCGAAAGAAATTAACGGATATTGAAAAAAGGTTATTGCAATTAGATTCAGTACAAAAAATGTTCCATTACCAATAACAACAGATATCAAAATACGGAATGAATCCTGAGCGCTGGTATAGCGAATAATACCGGTATACGTTTTAATATGAAAAAAAACGGCGATGTTAATTGTACCGATGATCAGCAGATTCCTCGCCAATTCGGGTAACTCAATTGCCGTTAAATCCAGGTTATGCTTAAGCGAATAAGCAAATATTAAAGAAGATGTACAAATGATCAGATCCAATATGAATATGACCCAACGGGGAACAATATTAATTTGTGTAAACAAAATACGATAGGCTAAATTTTAGTAAAGATACATATTATAACAAGTTTAATACAAATCTAATTCTTCAACATCATCAGTTTCAAAAGCGCTGGGAATTGCTGCAAGTCTTGCAACTGCGTAACATGCCTCCACACTTACACCTGCACCAATTTTAGCGCCACCACCGATATATGAATTTGGATATATACTACAAAAATCTCCAATAACAACATCATGATCGATCGTTACATTTCCATTAATCACCACATGTTTACCTATTACGGCTCCAGATTGGATTACAGCACCTGCTAAAATAACACTACCTTCGCCAATAATCACGTCATCAGCTACTGTAGCTTTTGGGTGAATAACAGTACCGAAATCGTGTACAATATATTTCGAAATATTTCTTCGCACCTCATTGTTGCCAATGCCAATAATAATCTTGGCTTGATCTTCAGTGCTTTCATGATATGGAAAGACAGGAATATTATTGATGGAGTGTAAATCTTTATTATCATCAAAATACGTGATTAATCGATCACCACCTAATTTAATTGCATCTCCAATTACTCTCGCGTGGCCTCCGCCACCATAAATTACCCAATCAATCATTACTTAACTTTAAGTTAAACAAATGTTCTCTACCTTCAACCCGAAATCGTAGGATGATAAAAACAACTGAACATATTAACATCAATAATAATGCCGATAACAAATTGGCTTGAATAATAAAAAGAGTTACAAGATTGATTAAAAGCTGTACCACAAGATAAAGTGCAACTACAACTAATTGTGGCCATTTTTTTTCGTTGGCTAAAAATTGGTAAAAATGCGAACGATGTGCTTTGAAAATGTTCTCTTTTCTTATTAGCCTGAAGAAAATAGTGGTCACAGTATCCAACCCATACATGAGTAAAAATAAAATATATACTGGATTCTGGGTTTTAAAAATAAGTTGGCCTAAAAGGAATACAATGATAAAAGCAATACTTACACTGCCTACATCGCCCGCAAAACATTTGGCCTTTTTTCTAAAGTTGAACAAATTAAAAACGAGTAGAGAGATCATCACCGTAATCAGTAACTCAGGCGATGTAAAATCAACCATCTCCTCATTAATATAATATAGTGTTCCTAAAAGTAACAAACTGTACCCACCTGTTATACCATTAATGCCGTCCATAAAATTATAGGCGTTTATGGTACCAATTACAACTACTGCCGCAATCGCTGTAAAATACCAGGGAAAATAAACCACATCTAATTGGACAAATAACAACAACACCGACAAACCATGCACCAACAATCGCACCTTATTGTTTAAAGTGTGCATATCATCTAAAAAACTAATCAAAGCGATCAAAAAAAGTCCAATACTAAAAAACAGGTAATGAAAGCCAAACAGAAAAAAAGAAATGAGCCCAGCAACTCCAAAAATAATCCCACCTCCACGGATGGTAACTGAAGAGTGCGAACTTCGATGGTTGGGCTGATCAATGATATTATAATGATCGGCTATTTTGAAATAAATTAATTCAATAATGAAAAGGCCGATTAAGGTAATTAGGGCAAATATAGCTGTCATAAATCTTTATAATTGACGAAGATAAAGATTTATGAACTATATCTTGAATTAACAATTTTTTTTGTCAGTACAGATGTTGGACTCCAATCTAATTTCTCTTTGGCATGCGAATCGTCGAATGTCAAATCTGAAGTGATTTTATTTAATTTACTCGTGTTAATCGGGGCCCTTGTCCCTAATAAATCACCTGTCATCGCCATTATCTTGGCAAACCATAATGGAATATTGATAGGCTTAGGCTTGTTCACTTGTCGGGCTATTGATGTAGACAGATCAGCAAACGACGGATGATGTCCATCAGTAAGATTATAGATCCCACCAATTTCAGCAACCTTAGGAATTAGTTTTGCGACATCAGAGACAAGTACCATGCTTTTCCTAGCTTTACCTCCAGCTATGTTGAAATAATAACCTTTTTTTATACCTTTTATCATTGCACCTAAATTTCCAGGTGGGTTTTTACCGACCAATAGGGGTAAACGTAAAACTGTACAAACTACATTATTAAGCGCACACCATTTTATTACCAATTCCTCCGCTGCGATCTTGCTTAAGCCATATGGGTCTTTCGCCAATAAGACTGTATTTTCATTAATATTATTTCCAGACTCTCGACCATAAACAGCTACAGAACTTATAAAAACAAAAAATTTAGGTAATTCAAATGATTGTTCTAAGGCTAATAATAGATTCTTCGTACCTATTAGATTTACATCATAAAAAGATTTAATTTCTAATTCAGTTTTTGGTACAGAGTGGGCTTTACCAGCTGCGTGCACAACTATATCAAAGTGATCTAATTTTGGTATATCCTTATCTAGATTTACACTGATATCTGAACCACTTCTCGAGAGGGTTGTTATGTCTCCTTGAGTTTTTAGCTCGTTATATATATGTCTTCCTAAAAAGCCAGAAGCACCAGTTAGCAGTATATCCATTACTTGTATCCTATCTTTCGCAACGTATCACTATTAATTGCTTTCCGTCTCTTGTCAAAGAACCAACCCCATTTATTAAAATAATAAATGGCTGATTGTATACCAATTTTGGTTAAACGCCACGATTTATGAGATCCTTTTTCGAAGTGATGATAAATTTGAACTCTTGGATAAAAAATTGTTTTAAATCCACCATCAATTAATCTTCTGCATAAATCAGCTTCTTCACCATACATAAAAATTCCATCATCAAAGAATCCAACTGTTTTCAAGGCAGCAACCCTTAAAAACATAAAGCAACCAGATAAATATGGAGCTTCAATAACTTGATCATAATTGGTAAATTTTAACTCAAACAAATTATTCCGCCGCTCAACCATCCCTTTAAATGGGTTGAAGCGTCTTCCAATCCAATCATATGGCGTAGGTAGTAATTTGCATAAAAATTGGATCTCATCATTGGGATACAAAACTTTTGGCATTACATTCCCCGTGTTAGGGTTAGCCTCCATGTAGGAAATTAACTCTTCTAAAATTCCTTTTCTATAGTATACATCTGGATTTAGAACCAAATGATATTTAGAATCTTGTAATATTGCTTTTTCAATAGCAATATTATGTGCAGCTCCAAAACCGGGGTTTGTAGGATTGTGAATGTACTCTATTCTCGAATCGGCAATCAATACTCTTAATTCATCAGTAGGAGAGTTATCAACCAAGTATAGTTTGACCTCTAACTTTGTATTTAGAAAAGAGTCTATTGCCTCACGTAGTACCTCCACATCATTTTTATACAAAACAATGCTAGCTGTCATTTTTAAATTCATTTATCTCCGAAATTTATGCCTTTTACTAATTTGATATAAAAATCAAAATAATTCTCCCCCATTGTTTTTCCACTAAACGATTCTACAACTCTCTCGTAGGCTTTTATTCTTTTAGTATCCTTAGAAAGAATCGCCTCTGAAATGGCTAAACCCAATGAGTCTGTATCTTCTAAGTCAAAAAATGTAACTTGCGAATCATTAAAAATTTCTTTAAATACATCTATATTAGAACAAACGATTGGTGTTTTCGTAAGTGCTGCTTCAACTAAAGCTAAACCAAATCCTTCACTACGTGAAGGCATAACATAAACATCAAAAAGATGAATATAATTATATGGCTTAGTTAAATATGGCAAAAATAAAACTCGATCAAATACACCAATGGTTTTAGAAAGATTTTTTAAAACCTCAACTTCTTTACCTTCACCAATAAAAACCATAGCCAAATCTTTTCTAACTGATAAAAGATTAACTATTTGGTCTATACCTTTTCTTTTATTTAATGCAGCATAGGAACCTACAATCTTTAAATCCCGTTTCTTAAATTTTTTAATTTCATTAACATATTTAAGGTCTACCTGCGATTCATTTAATTCGATATCAACGCCATTATAGATCCTGTGAAGGTTCTTAAATTTAACATCATATAATGACCTTAATTTATCTGAAATAACTACAACGGCATCATGCTTATTCATTAAACTCAACCACAGTGGTGTAAAAATAATCGAAACAAGTTTATTATAGCCAAATCTGAAATCTTGTGCAATGTCCGCGTGTATCGTTGATACAGTTTTAGCCGTTTTTATACCCTTTCGCCATCTGTTGACGTATCTGTCAGGACGTAAACCGTGTGTATGAATGATATCGTAGTCGTCAAAATCAATTGCTGTATTCATATCCAATTTAAAAGTTGGACAAGGAAATTTAAGTACTAAATCATCATCAAAATAGTAAACGTGGATATCCTCAACTTTGTCGATTATATTTTTAACTATTGTATGAGCCACAATAATTGGCCCCTTATTTATTAGGGAAGGCAGTATGTATGCTATTTTCATAAACTTTAAGAAATTCGAATGCGATGTATAAAATTTAAAACTAGGGGTGTGAAAAATACAAACCAAACAGGCCCGAGTCTAAATGTATTTGAAAACAGTGCAGTCAAAAATATTGAGCATAAAAAGGCATTAATTGTCACCTGATATGGACTCTTTTTAGGATAGATAAGATAAATACAAAACGCAAACAGAATCATATAGATAACCCCCAATATGATCCCAAGCCATCCGAATGCAATGTAAGTACCCGCGAAAAAAGTTCCTACATTTAAAACACTCATTACCAATTGCATTTCTCCAACCTGGAAATCAAAGCCAAATAAACTATTTATTTTATTTGCTACAAAATCTGGAGTAAACTGGCCCAATACTAAGGCCCCTAATGAATGATTGTAATCTTTTTTATTTATTGTAAGTTGAAAATTCGCAATTGGAGAACAAACATATAGATACGTTATATAATGCTCGTTAGAAACGCCTGAATTATAAAAATTTTGAGTTGCGCCCATGTGTGTGGTGGTATGATCACTATCTAATCCCGTTTTCATATTACCTAAGTAGCCAAAAAGCCAAGAAAAGGAGCATACGACCAGCAAAATCAATAAAATTGACCTTTTTTTTATCCTGTCTTGCTTTTGAACATATATTAGCAAAAAAGAGATAAATACATATACTAAAACAGAGCGCCTTGCCATTAACACACACATCAGAATATTAAAAAATATAAATACTAGATACTTTTTTTCTTTTGTGGTTAAGTAAGTATGGAACCAATAAATAGAATAAAAAACGATCATTGAGAGAATTATCGGATCTACCATTGGCATTCCAAAGTTCTCATAATCTTCGATATTACCGGCTAAAAAAGGGATTGTTCCTGAATACAAAACATCAGCAACAAAAAGAATAATCATAAATAGTATCACAATCAATGGATTGTGCTTTTCTATAAGATTTTGAGGTAAATCAGCATACCTAATTACCGATGTTTTTTTTATAAAAAACCCGATTACAAAAAATACGATAGAGGTCAAAAAAATAAAAAAATATGTATTAAATTCTAATCGAGGAAATAAATCAGACCAGCCTAGACTGTACATTCCAATCAAAAAAAGAAAGGCAAATGGGAACAACAAAAACGGGTTAATTAGGGATCCTAGTTTCATTTAGCTAAATATTATATCAATCCAATTATCGATTTTACTCTTTTTAATCACATCATGAATTTCATCAATCTGAAAATCTGATTCTAAGAATTCTTTAGATAAAACTGGATTATTCCTATCAATAATTAATATCTGTTTAGTATTGTAGAACTCATAGTTTTTAATCCAGGAATTTGTAGTAATGATTTGTTTACCCATTGATAGTGCACGCATCATTTGATGCGGAATACCGACCTGATTGGGGGCTTGTATATCCAGCACAAAACGTGATTCATTCATCAAATTTAGTATAGTGTCAGAGCTTATCGGACTATACATTAAAAATGGATCTCTTCTTAGTTTTTCAATTAATTCATAATTTTTTGCATAATTTAATGAAAATGGATTATTAAATTTTCGCAAAAAGTGATAAAGGAATTTGTTATGGATTCCATTTTTATACTTAATGAGCAATTTAATATTATTTATCGATACGTTATTGTTTTCTACCACTTTCTTTAATACTTCATATCGATCTGAATGTTGTGTACCAACAAAAAAAATGTCATTGTTTCTGAATTCATCTTTAACAACATTTTTAGGATAAAAATTAGCTATATATTGAATTTTTAGTTTTTTCGAATCCCTAGGATCGAATGAAAAACTTTTGTCAAAGAAATTTTCTATACCTTTCCATTCAAACATATCTGTGGAATCCCATAAATAGAGAATTGTTTTTATGCTTGAATTGCTTTCTTTTAATTTTGAAATGATTCTTTTGTCAAAGAGAAAACCATTTATACAAAGAAAATAATCGTATCTTTTTTTTGGATAGAGTTGCTTCTTAATATAATTCCATTTCAGATCAAAGATAGTAAACACTAACTTTCTTAAAAATCTAAACTTGCATCTAGGAGAAACAAAATCAAATGGTAGTTGCTTATTTTCAATAAAATCAACAATTGCTCCCCTACCTTCAAGTTCATCTATCAAAATTTTAGAGTAATTGAAGAAATTTGGCATCAATAACAATACATGTTTTCCAGCAAGGTCGTGACTTATCATTTTGTAACTTATTTTCTAAAAAACTTGAATATCCTCCTAATCGGAGTCAATAACATTTTACCTACTCTATATTCTACAGAGCTATATATTGTAGTATATTCAAATGTATTTAACGGATCAAGCAAATACTCTGAATATGCTTTTCTATGATTCTCGTATAGTTGATTTCTCAGATAATTTTGCTTTTCTCTATCTAAAGATCTAAGCATTGATCCATGTCGAATTCTGTAATAGAACATGACTTTATCAATACGATAAACATCACCTCCGCTTTCTAACATCGAAAGCCAAAAATCCCAATCTTCAAAGCCAAATTTCATATTCTCATTATAACCCGTTGTCCGATCATAATCGCTCCTTCTATATAATGCAGAGCAATATATAAGATTAGTGGCTAATAATTTATTAAATGAATAATCATCAATTATCCATTCTCCAGACTTTTTCCCAAATAGTTCAGCCCTACCGTACACGACTTTTATCCTTTCATTTTTTTCCAAAATTTCTACTGCTAATTTAATATAGTCACTAGCAATTTTATCATCAGAATCCAATGGAAGTATATATTTACCAGCACTCTTACCTATACCAAAATTTCTTGCTGAACTGAGGCCTCCGTTGGTTTTATAAAAATACTTGAAGCGTGAATCTTCATTACAATAACTATTTGCCACCCCCTCAGTATTATCCGGCGATCCGTCATTTACGATAATACACTCCCAGTCCTTAAATTCTTGTGCCAAAACGCAATCGAGCGTTTCAGCCAAAAAATTAGCTTGATTATAACAAGGTACTATGATCGATACTAAAGAATTCATTCGCCTAAAAGTCTTTTTTTATAAAGGTATATCAATGGGGTATAACAAACTAAAATTTTGACTACATTAACAGGCTTTAATTTGTTCAGTTTCTTAGCATATAATCTAGCCTGTTTATAATGCCCACCAATAACAGCTTTTGCAACTAATTCTGAATAATGAATATCAAGCAAGTTTTGGACTAAAATACCTTTTAGAGGGTATTTTGATAAAAAATGTTGTTTGATTTTAAAAATTTTCTGCTCAAACTTCTCAATTTTTGAAAGGTCACTTAAATTATTGCTAAGCGACCCATCTGCAATACTATATGTTAAGGTACTGGTGGGTATGTACATAAATTCTGTGTGTTGAGAAAATTCCAACCACATTGGATAATCTTCCATCCCAAATTCTAAATCTATATAACTTTGAAAGTTTAAATAATTATCTACAAGTGACTTTCGAAAAAGGACGGTACAGGCAGCGATCGGGTTTTTGTGAATTAGATGATAATATATTTTACCTATTGGCGGAGTAATACCCTTAGTTTTATAAAAATCTGATTCAGTTGTTTTGCGGTCAACATTTAAGATCTTGAAATCCGTATAGACAAGTCCAAAATTTGAATTATTATCTAAAAATTCTATTTGCTCTTGCAATTTATTTGTATTGTGCCAAAAGTCGTCACCTGAGCAAATTGCAATGTACTTTCCCTTAGTCGAAGCTAAGCAATCTCTAAAATTAGTAATAAATCCTTTATTTGGAGCCTTTGGCAACAAATGAATGATTTCGGGAAATTTCTGCTGATAATCCTCACATACTTTTCTGGTATTGTCCAATGGCGAACCATCTTCACCAATAATAATTTCATACGTAAAATCGCCTTTCTGACCTAAAACACTGTCCAGCGCTCTCGAGATAGTTGCCTCTTGATTATATGTGCATATTATTACCGAAACTTTAATTTGTTCCATCACTAAATTCTTTTAATGTTCCAATTCCAAATAATAGCTGCCTAAAGCTATATGCAATAAATAAAAAACAAATTATATAATTGATTCCAAACGCGATAACTATTCCTTCAAGACCATATTTATCTGTTAAAAAATATCCCAGAACAACATAAGAAAATGTAAAAATTACTTCAGTAGCGATATATAACCTAGTCATTGCCTTAGCTAACATTAAATATCCTAGGATATAAGATGCAATTTTAAAAAAATCTCCAATCAATTGCCAGTAGAATAATTTTTCCATCACGATGAAATCAGGAGTAAATAGTATCCGTATAATTAAAAATCTCAAAAAATATATAAGAAGAGTCATCAAAAAAACAACAGGCAGAATTAGCTTGTAACCTTTGATAATCTCAGACCTTAACTCTTTATTGGTTTTGATAGAAGAAAGTTTTGGTAGAAAATAAGTACTGAGTGATGTGGTAACGATCATTAGATATGCATCAGATATTCTCATCATTCCTTGCCAGTAGCCTGCATCAACTAGACTAAACTTACTAGCAACATGGTTTCTTAAAATAATCTGAGAAAGCGGAATCAGTAAAGCAGAAACTATGGCCATCAAACTAAATCTGCTTAATTTAATGGCTTCATCCCTACTAAATTTTTGACTAAATAGAGAAAAAGAAAACCAATTACTATTTATAGTATAAAAAAATGTTATAATAAAGACTATAGATTGAGACAGAGCCAAAGCATAAAGAGCTCCTACAATTTTGAAAAAATAAACCATAACGATGGTAAAAACAAGGCTTATTATACTACCTATCGTATTTACATTAGTGTAAGTCTTAATATCCTTCCTACCATTTAAAATCGAAATGAGCAAAGTATTTAAGGCATAGAAAACTATACTTAATCCCAGCGATATTATGGGCCATTTATACAGTGAGGAGGATGAAATTGAATTCGCCCAGAAGCCAGAGAAAATGACCAAAATTACGCCACATATAAAGGAACAATAAACTGTTATTTTAAGTGCAGTTCCAAACAGTCTTTTCTGTTTATCAATGTCATTTTCATAATCAGCTGTGTATTTTATTACCCCTGTATTTATTGCCCCGTTAGCAAATGTTAGCGCGATAGTTATGAAGTTACTAAAAGTGCCAACCAAAGCCACACCTGTTGGGCCGGTAATGATGGCTATAACTTTACTAGCAACAAAACCAGAGGCAATTCTTATAAACGTTATTAGGGCAGAATAAAAGGTTGTCTTAAGTATTTTCAATTGGGTTAGTTTATCATATTAATGAAAGTCATTTGATTATTAAAGGATAATTATTCTAAATTCCTTAAAATTACACATGGATTTCCACCAGCGATAACATTTGAGGGGATGTTTTTAGTCACAATGGATCCTGCTGCTATTACAGAATTTGCACCAATACTTACATTTTTTAAAATTGTAACACCAGCACCTATAAAAACATTTTCTTGAATCGAAACACGGCCCATACTTGGATTTCCAGTTTTTCTGAGGGCAGCGTTAAGATTATGAAAATCAGAATCATAAATTGAACAATTTTGGCCTATCAAAACGTTTTTTCCAATGAAAATGCCGGGGCCCTCACTCACTATGCAAACGTTATTATTTATCCAAACGCCATCACTAATGTAAATAGAAGAACCCTTTGTTCTTGACTCTAGATAAATATAGGTATTAAAAAAATACGGAGATTGCAACACCCCAAGGTTAACAATCCCTTCGAAGGTAACTTTACCTTCACCATTTATTAATACCCCACCATTAGTTTCAGGTTTGCCGACTACATTGCGACAATTTGAAAGAAAACGATATTTCAAAATTTGTGATTCACGATATAATATTGTCAACAGTTTACCTGCATTAAGCCTACGCAGTCTTAAAAAAATATTATTTAAATTCATTCAATACTCTAATAACTTCACTTACGTCGCTTGCAGAAATTACAGGACTAATGGGCAAAGATATAACTTCAGAATGAATTTGTTCTGATATTGGATAGCTTAAATCACTCCATTCGATATATGCTTCTTGCTTATTGGGGGGTATTGGGTAGTGAATAACAGTCTGAATATTATTACTTAAAAGATATTGGTACAATCGGTCTCTTTCAACAGTACGTAAAACAAAAAGGTGCCATACATGAGATTTTCTAAAGTTAATTTTAGGCAGAATTAACTTATCATTATTAATTTCTGCAAGATATCTTTCAGCAACTTCCCGTCTAGCTTCTGTTTCTTGATCTAGCTTTTCAAGCTTGACTGATAATAAGGCTGCCTGTAGCTCATCTAGTCTGCTATTAATGCCTTTATACTTATTCTTGTACTTTTCATGAGAACCATAATTAAGTAAAGCTCTAAGTGTATTCGCGAGCTTATCATCATTAGTGGTGATAGCGCCAGCATCACCTAACGCTCCAAGGTTTTTACCTGGATAAAAACTGAATCCAGCTGCATCACCAAAATTACCCGCACGAGTACCATCCTCGTTGGTAGCACCATGCGATTGTGCACAATCTTCTATAACTTTTAAATTATATTTTTTAGCTA
Source organism: Pedobacter psychrodurus (assembly GCF_004331735.1). Lineage (GTDB taxonomy): Bacteria > Bacteroidota > Bacteroidia > Sphingobacteriales > Sphingobacteriaceae > Pedobacter > Pedobacter psychrodurus. The sequence goes on along the minus strand of NZ_SJSO01000031.1, from coordinate 27,385 downwards.
TCTCTAGAATAGCATTCATATCACAAAGTTGTCCATAAAGATGAACAGGCAAAATCGCTACAGTTTTATCGGTTATTTTTTCTTCAATAAGTTTTGAATCAATATTATACGATGACAAATCTGGCTCCACAAGAATTGGAACTAAATTGTTTGCTGATATTGCCAGTATACTGGCAATATAGGTATTGGCTGGTACAATTATTTCGTCGCCATCTTTAAAAAGACCGAGCTCCTTATAGGCACGAATTATTAATATTAAAGCATCTAAGCCATTCGCCACTCCAATAGCATGCTTTACACCACAATAAACAGCAAAATTACTTTCGAACTGCTTTAGTTCATTACCCATAATATACCATCCAGAGTCCAAAACGCGTTCGAATGCCTGAAGTAATTCTTTCTTATGATTTTGGTTGATTTTATATAAATCTAAAAATTTAATCATTTTTTTATTGGTTTAAATCCATCCAGTATATATTGTTCACCTGTAATTTTATCAGCTAATTTTAAATCAAGCATATGCGAATCCTCTGTGATATATCCCCGGTGAGCAGCAGGATTGCCATACCAAACCGTATATGGCGCAATTGATTTCGTAAGGACACTTCCTGCACCGACAAATGCAAATTCCCCCACTTGTATACCTGCGACCAGCGTAGAATTGGCTCCAATTGAACAAAATTTCATTAACGATGTTTTCTTAAAACTAGCAGGATACACCTTAGACCTAGGAACTAAGTCATTAGTAAAAGTAACATTTGGTCCAACAAAGACATTATCGCTGATCTCGACACCGTCCCAAACCTGAACACCTGATTTAATCGTCACATTATTACCGATGACCACATCGTTCTCAATAAAACAGTTACAATTAATATTACAATTATTACCAATTACTGCCCCAGCTAAGATCACGGTAAACTGCCAAACATATGTATTTTCACCAATTTTATTTGAGAGAACATCTGATAAGGGGTGTATTTTACTTTCCATTAATATATGCTAAATAAGATTCGTAATCTCTGATGTAATCCCCCTCATCATAAGTATGTGAAGCATGTACCAAACAGATAGAACCAGATGAAAAATTGATTTCAGAAGCCCATATACCGGGTGGAATATGTAACCCTATGTATGGCCTATTTAACTGAATCAGTCGTTTAGTCCTTCCATCATCTAATAAAACTTCAAAACTTCCACTGGCGGCAATTAAGAATTGATGGCATTCTTTGTGAGCATGGGCACCTCTAGACTCTCCACCAGGTATATCGTATAAATAAAAAATACGCTTTATGTCGAAAGGAATTTCTAAGTTGTTATGAACAGGAGTTATATTTCCAGCCCGACTTTTGATCTGAGGAAGTTCAAAAATAGAACAATCATATGTTGTAGTCATCAATTTATATTTTATTTATTGCGCAAAACTCCTCGAAATGACGTTCATAATCACTAGCAGAATACTTTCTTGACGCAACTATAAAACCCAAAGCATTTGTAGAAAAATTCTCCATATGCCTCCATATCCCATTTGGAACATAGAGTCCATAATAAGATCTATTTAGCGAAAAAATTTTTTCATTTATACCATCATTTAAAACAACGTCAAAGCTACCGCTTAGTGCTATTATAATTTCTTCATTTTTATAATAGCTATGCCCACCTCTTACTTCACCACCAGGCACATCATATATCCAGTAAGTCCTTTCTATTTTGAAGGGGACGTGTTTATCTTGTTCTAAAAATGATAGATTTCCCCTTTCATCTAAAATTTTTGGTAAGTTTATTTGTCTTACTTTTCCCAAACTGCCCATCAGATTATTTTGTTTAAAGAAATATTACCGTTGGTAATTAATCTAAGCTGATATTTATTAAAGTGATTAATATTTTTTACTTGTAATTTCATTTTGCAATAGTGTTGTTTTATCCATCTAATATTTTGGCTGATTTTGAATAGCGCCATCTACCTTTTAAATATTTTCCTAAACCATTTTTCATCAACACTTTGACCATAAGTACCATAGCCATAACCATAACCATAGTACTTACTAACAATATCGTTAACCACAATTCCTAAATTCTTCATTTTGTTAGTCACATACAAATCTTCAACAATTTTAATTTGGTCTTTTTGTGTAATTTTTTGCCTTACTAAATATAAAGTAACATCTGCATACCTGGATAGTAATTGCGCATCGGCAATAATTCCAACAGGGGGGGCATCCATAATGATATAATCAAATTCTTTTTTTAATTCCTCTATCAGATTTGGAACATGCTCATTCATTAACGTTTCTGCAGGATTTGGGGGCAAAGGTCCTGACGATATAATAAACATGTTTTTGTTAATTGATAAAGGTTTTATGATATCGGCTCTTTTAATGGTGGGGCTAATGGTAAAATTGCTAAAACCGATACTGTTATTTACACCTAGTTTAGCTGAAAGGCCTGGCTTACGTAAGTCCAATTCCATCAATAAAACTCTTTTACCAGCCAAGGCTAAAATATTTCCTAAGTTTATTGCTGTAAAAGATTTACCCTCACCACTCATACTAGAAGTCAATAGAATAACCTTTTCAGTTTCCGTTTTCAAATAAAATGAAAGATTAGTTCTAAGTGACCTAAATTGCTCTGAGATTGCGGAACGGCTTTGATTGGCTACAATTAAATTATCCTCACTGGTATTATGACTAATTTCGCCAATCACAGGGACACTAGTAAGAGAGATAATTTCTTCTTTAGTTTTAATACTGGTATTCAGCAGTTCTTGCCCAAAAACGAGTGCTATAGGAAAAATAAGCCCAACTATTAAACCAACTAAATAAATAACGCTTTTTTTAGGGCTGATTGGATTTACATCAGACTTTGGAGGATCAATGGTTTTCGCTATCGAAATATTAGCGGTTTTAGATATATTTGTTTCCTCTGCTTTCTGCATCAGAAATATATAGAGTTCTTGTTTTATTTGCTGATTTCGAGCCAGCTTCAAATAGTTTTTTTCTATTTGCGGAACACCAGAGATTTGCCCTTCAGCAAGATTCAATTGACTACGAAGTTTGTCTCTAGTTTGTAAAGCCGATTTTTTAGTACTTTGAATATTCGAGATCATGTTACTACGTAACTCTGCTATCTGTTGATCTATATTCTGTATAAATGGGCTTTGCTCTGTGACACCTAATAACTGTTTTTCTCGCTCAATAAGCAAAGAGTTATAGTGCTCCATAATGTTTGAAAATACTATATCCTGAGGAATCAAAGAGGAGGGAAATACTCTCTTATTGTTTTCATTGTCTTTCAGATATTTTTCAAGTTCATTAATCACCGTAACTTGAGTTTCAGCCTTTGCTAATTCTGAAGAAAATTCGCCGGAATTTTTGACCAATAACTTCCCTTGCTCGCTCATGTCTGCCAATTGATTCTGTTGTTTGAACGACTCAACTTTATTCTCGACATCCCCAAGTTCCGAAGCAATAACATTCAGCCTTTCCTTTATAAAACGGTAGGTACTGTCTGCAACGGCGTTTTTATCATTTAAATTAGATTGCGTATACTTTTTAATCAGGGTATTCAATATGTCTTCTCCTTTATTCGGTAAGGGATATGACAATGTTAGATTGATAATACTAACTTGTTTATTACTAGCTCCTACCGATAACTGGGTCATCAATGAGGCAACCCTAGTATCAATCGAACTAATAGTAACGTAATATTCACTTTCATTCATTAACTTAATCGGATTTGGTTCTAGCTTTAGTGTCCCAATCCCATCAATACTAAATGATTCGTTCCAAGCAACTTCCTTTTTAAAGTTTTTAGTACTTACTAAAACTTTATTAGCCGATACCTTAACAACATCTAATTTAGTAGTTTTAATAGTATCCACACCCTTAATGATATTAACTTTAAATGGTGCAAGATATAATTCTCGACTTACTAAATCTGTCTTTTTAGAGTAGACTATGTTTAATTGCATTTCCCTCACCACCTGCTCCATCAAAAACCTTGTTTTTAAGATTTCCACCTCGTTGTCAACGGAATTTTTAGTGCCCATTAACCCCCCCAGATCCATTAAAGCACCAGATTGTTTTCCCATACCCCCACCTTTCTGATCATCATTTACGATCAATTTGGCTTTTATCTGATAAATTGGTGCGGTATATCTTCCATATATAAAAGCGACCACTAAACAAATGAAAACACTAGTTAAAAACCAGGTCCATTTATCTAAAAGCTTGCTAAATATATCCTTAAAATTAATTTCAATCTCTTCGCGGTCATGTATCTTATTCATTTCTGTCTGTTTATTCATGTAGACTGCTACTATTTAAAATTAGAAATGGCCAAAACAATTACTGAAATCACAGATGCAATTACACCAATAGTCTGAATCTGCGCGGAATTTGAGGCAGAAACTTTACGTTTATTGGGTTCCACATATATCACATCGTTTTGCTTTAAATAATAGAATGGACTGCTAAAGATGTTACTTGAATTTAAATCCAATCTTGCAAATTCTTTTTTACCATTATTATCCCGAACTATCAATACATTTTCTCTTCTCCCATAAATTGTTAAATCTCCGGCCAAGCTCAAAGCATCTAGAATAGTAACCTTTTCGTTTGGTAAGGTGTAAGCAGATGGCGCATTTACTTCACCCAATACACTCACTTTAAAATTGGCAAAACGCAATTGCACATTAGGTTGCTTATAAATATCTGTTGCCTTTTCACGTATAAGTTCTCTAGCTTGATAGGTGGTCAATCCTGCGACTTTTAGTTTTCCAATCAGTGAAAGTTCAATTTCTCCATTTTTATCAACCAGGAATCCAGTGCTTTGTGTTGAGACACTATTATTGGTGTTTCCACCTAACGTTGGTGTTGAAGCAGCTTGATTGATTATCGCACCACTTTGAGGATTGAGGGTAAAGATATTGATACTCAATATATCATCTGGCTGTATTACTGGCTCCATAAACGCAATCGCACTATCTAATTTAGCTTGTTTAACAGATTGAATATCTTGGAAGTAAGCAATCTTCTTATTACTGACACAAGAACAGGAAAGGGTGATCGCAAAAAACAGAGCTGCCAGTTTCGATCCCTTATTCACATTAAATTTTTTATTCATAGGTATAAATCTGTTCTAACAATATTGTAAATGATGAACAGTTTGCAAACTTAATCATTTAATTGTAATATCTAAAAAGCATAATTCCAGATAAATCATGATTAAATTTAGTTGTGAGCGTTAATGATAAAAATGATGCCAGTTTTAATAATGGGATTAAATAGAATTAATCATTAAACTAAAATTGAGCCAAAAATTTCCTGGTTTTTAAAGCCGTAGTCACCGATTAAATCGTGAAGCCTTCCAGATCGTATTGCTTCTGTTAAGGTATTCAGATGTTTATCATGATGCAAGTCGGTACCGGCGAGGTCATACATTTTTTCTTTTAAAAGCAACTCAGCCAGTTGCTTTACCTCTTTGCCATAGTACCCTACAACGGACAATAAATTGAGTTGCAACAAACATCCTTTTTCTTTAAAACGCTTTAATCGGCTTTTATCTTTAAAATAAAAAGTATAACGTTCAGGATGTGCTAAAACAGGCTTATATCCTTTAATTTCAACATCAAATATAGTTTGGCTAATACCTGGACTTTCAGAAAGATAAGACATTTCGATCAATAAATGTTTTTGATCCAGCGTGCACAAGTGTCCATCTAAACTAAAATCCTGATCAATCATATATTCGGCACCCGCGCTTAATTTGGTTGATATATTGGCTTGATTAAGTGCTGTTTGTAAATCCACTTTCGCCTTGGCTATACTTTCTAGTGTATTAGGATACAGTTCTTTGAAAATATGTGGTGTGGCAATCAATTGTTCAAAGCCCAGTTCAGTAAGTGATTTTACAAACCGAACAGAGGTTGCTACATCTGGTGATCCATCATCAATACCTGGCAAAATATGCGAGTGCATATCCACCCCTAACCAGGAAATATCAGTTACCTTATTTTTTTTACTGAAAAAGCTTAACATATATTACGAAAAGAGTTGGCAAATGGTCTTATAAAACATTACAAAATAGTTCGAAATGCATCTCGAACATTACTATACTAATTTCTAATAGATGAACATTTCTATACCTGATAGAACTGTCAAAACTAAAATTTATTATGCAATATGCATTTAGGCGCTCGATTTAAAAATAAAGATAGTAATTACAGACCCAAAAGTAGAGGAAATCAGACAATAAGTAGATCTTTTTGAAATTTTTAACAAAAAATTAATCTCACCAAAGCAAATAACCTAAACAATAGTTAATTCGGTGCATTTATAGGCTTTTCTTAATAAATTCATAATATTAGTCAATACCAGAAATGAGATATGCTACAAATTCAATTTAAATTTTGTCAGTCTAAAGGATAATTTATTTCATAAAATCAACAAATGACTTTTTTTAATTAAGTTTTGCAATATTGTTTTTTAGCCTTTCCCTTTCAGGGGAAAGGTGCTGATAGGCAGATAGGGTGTATACTCCCTGCTATTCAAAATAATTCAAAGTTTTAAAGCCGCCCTCTTTTAAATACTCATCCTTTTTCATTAAATGAAGATCAGAAATAACCATATCTTTAACCAAGGCGGCAAGATCATATTTAGGTGCCCAGCCCAATTGCGTTTTAGATTTAGTCGGATCACCCAACAATAAATCCACTTCAGTTGGCCTGAAATATTTAGGATCTACCTTTACTACTGTGCTGCCTAAAAACAGTTTTTCAGGATCTAAGCCTAAACGGCTAAGCACCTCCACATCTAACCCTATAATTACCCCTTTTTCGTTTTCATCTTTTCCTGAAAATTCGATATCAATCCCCAATTCGGCAAAACTCATGCGAACAAAATCGCGAACAGTAGTAGTAATACCGGTTGCAATCACGAAATCTTCAGGTTTATCCTGTTGTAAAATTAACCACATGGCTTCAATATAATCTTTAGCATGACCCCAATCTCTTTGAGCAGAAAGGTTTCCCAGATATAGGCATTTTTGCAAACCTAAAGCAATTTTAGCGGCAGCCCTTGTAATTTTACGTGTAACAAACGTTTCACCCCGTAATGGACTTTCGTGATTAAATAAAATGCCATTACATGCAAACATATTGTAGGCCTCTCTGTAATTAACCGTAATCCAATAGGCATACATCTTCGCTACGGCATAAGGAGAGCGTGGATAAAAAGGGGTAGTTTCGCTTTGTGGAACAGCCTGAACTAAACCATATAGTTCTGAAGTACTGGCTTGGTAGACTCTGGTTTTCTCGGTTAACCCCAAAATACGTACCGCTTCTAAAAGTCTTAAGGTACCAATGCCATCGGCATTAGCGGTATACTCTGGCATTTCGAAACTCACATGTACATGGCTCATGGCCGCAAGGTTATAAATTTCATCAGGCTGTGTTTCCTGAATAATACGGATTAAATTGGTCGAATCAGTTAAATCGCCGTAATGCAATTTGAAATGAACATTCTGCTCATGTTGATCCTGATAAAGGTGATCGATACGATCGGTATTAAATGATGACGAACGTCTCTTTAATCCATGCACAAAATAACCCTTTTTCAGCAAAAATTCTGCTAAATAAGCACCATCTTGTCCTGTAACACCTGTAATTAAAGCAACCTTCATATTCACTGATAATTTTTATAAGCTACAAACATACAGAATAATTTATTTGATTGATAAGCGATTTTAAAATGGTATTTAAATCTTATTGTCCCTATCAAACATGATCAAATGGCTGCTTAGGTTCGTACTATTGAGGCGTGCGCTCATCCCATTTCATGCCTTTTACTTGCAACGGTAATGTACCTTCTTTACCTTTTAACCTGAGTTCGATTAATTAGCATACAAAAATTTGATTTGAGGATACTTTTTGGCAATTCAATCAATTTTTTATTGCCTGCATGTTCGGGTGGGACGATTTTAAAGATTTCGATAACACGCTTGTTCAAGCGGTTCAGGAGATCGATCTAAGCATAAAGTTTAACGAGCGAGGCAAAATGCTTTTCTGATATAAGTTGCATTTTTACCGGCTGTACCAAAATCGGGACTGCTTTTCTTACTGGTTTTGCTGTTTGTAAGTAGCTTTTGTCTTACAACATCCTTACTTCCGCATTTGTAAAAAACAAGATCGCCCAGTTGCCCGTTAATTTTTATTATTCCATTCCGGAGAGCCATAATTTTAGTATATTAGGTTAAACAAAAGGACGATCACTCAATTTAATCGATCTGATTAAAAATTCCAAAAAATATCCCAAACCCCACCTTTACGCCACATTTACCCCACGTTTACTCCAGCTTCCGGCCAGGCCTGGCTGCACCCTGCTGTGTACTAAACTGCCTGCTGCTTCGACCCCCCTTCGGTAGGACCGAGGCTTCGTTGCAGGTGGGCTATTCATGAAGTTTGCATTACTTTCGATTAGCAGGTTAAGAATAGCTAAATAAAAGGTGAAGAAAAAGATAACTTAGGGTTTATTTGGTCTATAGCTATGTCGGAGCAGCCCGGGTGTGGCGGCAAAAACCAAGACAACAGGTTGGCTCCGTTTATCAGATTACTTTACCGACAAATCGGTACAGGCTGGCCCGCTCAAGCCTGACCTTACACTCACAGTTATCGAGCGTATTAATTTATTGTCATTAAGATTAGCTTTGCTGAGCAATCGTGGTTAAGGCCTCTGCCTGGATGATGCCCACCGTATTAAAAAACATAAAACAGCAATTAACCGCCAAGGCAACAAGAACACAAAGCCATTGTACGCCGTTGCTTTATACCTATTAAGCACGGCCTTAAGTCAACTAAACCCGATTGGATGAATGCTCCCGGTTTTTTTCTATCGGGGCAGAAAGGAAAGCGGGTCTATTGGAACCGATGCGCACAAAACCTGCTTTCCAAAAACCCTTTATAAATATTAAGGCACCAAAAACACCTGCTAACGCCCCGCAATCTTCGCACCTTGGTGACTTGGTTGTAAAAACATCAATGAACCCCTCTAAGAAGATTGCTTTACCCACAAATGGGTACAGGCTGGCTCGCTCAATTCCGGCCTCGAATCCGATAGCTATAGGATGACGAATTATTGCTATTAAGATTAGCTTTGCTGAGCACTTCGTGGTTCCCGCCTGAGCGAGAATGACGCACGTTGTTAATGATACTCTTCATAACTGTAATGATGTGGTAAAGAAAGGGTAAAGCGAAACAGCCAAACTGAGCAGGTTAGAAGCGAAGTGCTTATAACCTGGCATCAACCAAATTCCTGTCGATAAAAGATTTGGTATCAAAAATGAGTGTCCCATTTTCTTTAATACTGCGATAATCAATGTCTAAAAACTGCTGGTGCGCCACAGCAAGGATAACAGCATCGTAATGTTTAAACTGATCATCATCAATCATTTCGATGCCATACTCCGCTTTCACTTCATCCCTATTAGCCCATGGATCATATACATCAACCTGCATGCTAAAAGCGTTGAGTTCTTTATAGATATCGATTACCCTTGTATTTCTGGTATCAGGACAATTTTCTTTGAAAGCGAAACCTAATATTAGGGCTTTAGCGCCATTAATTACTTTATCTCTGGCCACCAACATTTTAATAACCTTATTGGCCACAAACATGCCCATATTATCGTTCACCCTCCGGCCAGATAGGATTACTTCGGGTTTATAGCCTAAAGACTCTGATTTATGCGCTAAATAATAGGGATCTACACCAATGCAATGCCCCCCAACTAAACCCGGTTTATAATTGAGAAAATTCCATTTGGTTGCAGCAGCAGCCAACACATCTGTTGTATCAATGCCCATGCGATCGAAAATTAAGGCCAGTTCGTTTACAAAAGAGATATTTACATCCCGCTGTGCATTTTCTATCGCTTTTGAGGCTTCTGCTACTTTCATGCTGGGGGCAAGATGAGTACCGACTGTGATAATAGAAGCGTAAAGTTGGTCTATCTCCAGGGCTACTTCAGGCGTGGAGCCTGAGGTTACCTTTTTAATTTTGGTAAGGGTATTAATTTTATCTCCAGGATTAATCCGTTCTGGGGAATAGCCACAGAAAAAATCGATATTATATTTTAATCCTGAAATTTTTTCTAAAACCGGCACGCAATCTTCTTCGGTGCAGCCCGGATAAACGGTCGATTCATAAATGACGATATCACCTGCTTTAAGTACAATACCCAACATTTTACTGGCTGCAAGTAAAGGTTGCAGATCTGGCCGCTTGAGCTGATCGATAGGAGTAGGTACGGTTACGATATAGATTGTGCAAGCGGCGAGGTCGGCCAGGCTGGCACTCAATGTTAAGCCTCCTTCGGATACAGAAAGTACAGTTTTCAGATCCTCCAGATTGGCCTCATTTGTCCGGTCCTGTAACTGATTTAACTCAGCTACCCGTCCCTCATTCGTATCAAAACCAATTACCTTATATTTTTTAGCAAATTCGATAGCCAGTGGCAACCCTACATAACCTAATCCAATAATGGCTAGCTGCTTTTTTATATTCATTTTTCTTTTGGTAATTGGGCAAAGATAAGATAAATCAGGAAAGCTTAATTGTGCCGGATTCAATGGGGTATCTTTTTACCACAAAGCGCACAGAGAAAAAAGCACAGAGCACACAGAGTTGGATGGAGGGTAATTCTTAAATGAACCCACATCTCTTACATGGCAAAAACTTCAGATACTTCTGTAAAGATCTTTTGCTGGGATAGCGATTAACGGTCGTCATCTCGACTGAAGCGCAGCGAAATGGAGAGATCTATGTTAGTAAGATTTAGCTTCGCTGGGCACTATGTGGTTCTCGACTACGTTGCACTCCGCTCGAAATGACGATACTTCGAGGAGATTTAGAAATTACCCCTAAGGCCGATAACGCACTAAAAAGTAAATCGCCAATCGATACATGGCATCAATTGGTGATTTAGAATTACGCGTATATTAAACTATACTAAAACTTCTTATTTAATCTGCTTCAACAGATAACTACCATAGCCGCTTTTAACCAATGGCGTAGCGATAGCCCTAAGCTGTTCTGCATCGATAAAGCCCATACGGTAAGCAATTTCTTCAATACAACCGATCTTTAAGCCTTGTCTTTCTTCGATAATCTGTACAAATTGCCCGGCCTGCATTAAAGAGGTAAATGTTCCGGTATCTAACCAGGCCGTTCCACGGCTTAATACACCTACTTTTAATTTACCACGTTCTAAGTACACGCGATTTACATCAGTAATTTCGTATTCTCCACGTGGCGAGGGTTTAATATTTTTGGCAATTTCTACTACTTCGTTATCATAAAAATATAAACCTGGTACTGCGTAGTCTGATTTGGGCTGAACAGGTTTTTCTTCAATAGAAATGGCTTTTTTATCAGCGTCAAACTCCACCACACCATAACGTTCAGGATCAGCAACTTGGTAAGCAAATACCACACCTCCGTCAGGATCGGAACTGGCCTGTAGTAATTTGGCCATGCCATCGCCGTGGAAAATATTATCGCCCAGAACAAGCGCTACTTTATCTTGACCGATAAATTCTTCGCCGATAACAAAAGCCTGCGCCAAACCATTTGGTTCAGCCTGCACGGCATAACTAAATTTACATCCTAAAGATGCGCCATCGCCCAATAATTTTTCAAAGTTCGGTAGATCATGCGGAGTAGAGATAATCAGAATTTCTTTTATCCCAGCCAACATCAAGGTCGACAAAGGATAATAGATCATCGGTTTATCGTAAACCGGCATCATCTGTTTACTACAGGCAAGCGTTAAGGGATGCAAACGTGTTCCGCTGCCACCAGCTAAGATTATACCTTTCATATTAGTATTAGAGTTAAGATTTGAGACATTAGATTTGAGATGAATGACGCTATCTCAACATCTGTATCACTTCTATTTATTAATTTGTTTTATACATTCCACCAGGCTATCTCTCCAGTAAGGGATTTCAATATTGAATGTATTTTTTATTTTAGATTTATCCATCACCGAAAATGCCGGCCGGGTAGCTTTGGTTGGATAAGCAGACCCCGGAATAGGGTTTACTTTAACCACAGTTTCACTAATATCAAAAATAGCCTTTGCAAAATCGAACCATGAAGTTACGCCCTCATTGCTATAGTGGTATACGCCATAAGCGGTAGAGGAAGAAGTTATGATATCAAAAATTGCATTTGCCAGATCAATCGCATAAGTAGGGGTACCCACCTGATCAGCAATGATATTCAATTCATCACGCTCAGCTCCAAGTTTGAGCATGGTTTTCACAAAGTTGTTGGCATATTCGGAATATAACCAGCTGGTACGGATGATAAAATGAGCCGGCAACGTAGTTGCAACAGCTTTTTCTCCGTCTAATTTTGTTACACCATAAACATTGATGGGTTTAGCTTCATCTTCTTCTTTTAGCAACTTTACATCATTCCCTTCGAAAACGAAATCGGTAGACACATGAACCAAGGTTGCGCCATTTACCAAACAGGCCGAAGCCAGGTAAGCTGCCCCTGTTTCATTAATCGCTTTTGCCAGATCAACTTCATCTTCTGCTTTATCAACAGCTGTATAAGCCGCACAGTTAATTACAAAAGCAGGTTGTTCTCTAGCCAAAAGATCATTCAAGCCGGCCTCATCCAAAATATTGGCGTCCTGTTCTGCAGGAAAAACAATTTCCGTAATTTCTCTTCGCTCCGCAACCACTTTTAAGCACTGGCCTAACTGTCCGCCGGCACCAATTACTAATATTTTGCTCATATGTGCTGTAAAACTGAAAATGGTTTTAAAAGTAGGTCTTTATCTGAAATAGCTTGATCTTCTTCTGGAATTAACCAATCGATATTCAGGTCCGCATCGTTATAAATTACGCCAGTTTCTGAAGCTTTATTGAAAAAATTATCGCATTTATATAAAAACTCTGCGGTTTCACTTAATACAGAAAAGCCATGGACAAAACCTCTAGGGATGTATAATTGCAGTTTATTCTCGGCACTTAAGCGTACCGCGATGTGTTTACCGTAAGTAGGCGAACTTGGACGTACATCTACCGCTACATCCAACACCTCACCTTTGGTTACGCGGACTAACTTAGCCTGTGCAAACTCACCAGTTTGAGCATGTAAGCCTCTGATCACTCCATACGAAGAATAAGACTGATTGTCTTGAACAAATCTGCCCGACAAACCCGTTTTTTCTTCAAAGGTATCTTGATTAAAACTTTCAAAAAAATAACCCCTGGGATCCTCAAACACCCTAGGTTTAATAATCAAGCAGTCTTTTAATCCTGTTTGTTCAATTTCCATTATTTATTGCTGTACTGTTGTTCGTAATAAGATTGATAATTACCAGAGGTTACATTGTTTAACCAGTCTTCGTTTTGTAAATACCAGTCTACTGTTTTGGCCAAACCTTCTTCAAATTGTAAGCTTGGTACCCAATCCAATTGATTTTGTAGTTTGCTTGAATCAATCGCATAACGCAAATCGTGCCCGGCACGGTCGGTTACATAGGTAATCAGTTTAGCTGATTCTCCTGCTTCGCGACCAAGTTTTTGATCCATAATGGTACAAAGCAAATTGATCAGATCAATATTTTTCCACTCGTTATGACCACCAATGTTGTAAGTATCTCCTGTTTTCGAGTTGTGGAAAATCACGTCAATTGCCCGTGCATGGTCTTCTACCCATAACCAATCGCGTACATTTTCACCTTTACCATAAACGGGCACAGGTTTGTTATTTTTGATGTTATTAATGGCTAATGGGATCAATTTCTCCGGAAAATGATGAGAACCATAGTTGTTTGAGCAATTAGAAATTACACAGTCCATACCATAAGTATCGTGATAAGCCCTTACAAAATGATCAGAGCTTGCTTTCGATGCCGAATAGGGACTATGCGGGTCGTAAGCAGTAGTTTCAGTAAACATACCCTCTTCGCCCAAAGCACCATATACCTCATCGGTACTTACATGGTAAAAACGTTTTTTGTCGTAATCACCTTTCCAATATTCGCGGGCTGCATTTAATAAATTCACAGTGCCGATTACATTGGTAATTACAAAAGCTGTCGGATCAGAAATAGAACGATCTACATGGCTTTCTGCTGCAAGGTGGATCACCGCATCAAAATTTTCCGTTTTAAACAGATCAAACATTGCAGTAGCATCTGTGATGTCTTCCTTCACAAATTTATAATTTGGCTTATTTTCAATATCGGTTAAATTAGCCAGATTACCTGCGTAGGTAAGTTTATCTAAGTTTACAATCTCGTATTGAGGATAGTTATTTACAAAACGGCGAACTACATGAGAGCCAATAAAGCCCGCACCACCAGTGATTAAGATTTTTTTCACAGTTATTAAATGATTTTCAATTCCGCTAAAGTAAGTTAGATTTCCGCAAAAAACAACTTAAATTTGACATAAGCGGAAAACTGAACGAAATAATTTAGAAGTAATTAGCCCTTTTTAGTGTCCTTCACGAATATAAATAGATAACCTAATGATTACGATAGATATGCCTGGCTCAAGTATAGATGAAGCATAGATAAGGCATACCAAATATTTACCATCACCTTAACATTAATCAACACAGATAAGTGAGCAACAGATAAAACAATCAAATCTGTGTTTATCTGTGGTAAAAAAGTTTGAGTTAATAATCGGGTCTCAACTTCTACAAAATTCAAGAAAGAAATAAAATTACATCGCCGCTACCGAACTTTCTAACTCCTTATACCATTCTTCGCCGTATTTACGGATCAGTGGTCCTTTTAAAAAGCTGTATACGGGTACTTTAAGCTCACGCCCAAAAGTACAGGCATCGTGGCAGATGTGCCAGCGGTCGTAATTTAGCACCTCGAATTCTGGATATTTGGTTATCCGGATAGGATAGAGGTGACAGGAAATCGGTTTCTGCCAATCTACAATACCTTGCTCATAAGCCTTTTCAATCGCGCATTTGGTAATACCACCTTCGAACAGCACATAAGCGCATTCTTTATTTTTATCTACACAGGGGGTTGTTAAATCGCCATCTTCATCAACGACATACACACCCTGTTCTTCTATAGCCTTAATGCCTTTTTCATTTAACAGGTGTTTAATTTTTGGATAAATATCTTCTAAAATGGCTTTTTCTTCATTATCCAATGGTGCGCCCGAATCGCCTTCCACACAGCAGATCCCCTTACATTTGCTTAAATTGCAAACAAAGTTTTCTTTCAACACATCTTCGTGCACCAGCACCTGTTCAACTTCTATCATCATTATTCTTTTGCTAAAGCATATTTCAGCCCACTGGCCGACTTTAATTCCATGGTTACCGCACCAACCAATATCTCTACCTGGGCCTTTACCGGCACACGGTTTCCATCATCAGTAACCCAAAGGTATAACCTGCTATCTTTTTTAAAAATCCTGCCCGGTTTAATGGATGGACTAAACTTTAAACAGCGTATGTTACCTAACTTGCTTTTAATCGTTTCCTTACCAACATATTCAACCTCTAACGCGGAGATCTCATCTCCTAAAAAATAGTTCAGTTTAAACTTATCGCCAACTTTGATTTTACCGATATCCAGGCTTCGGGCAAAGTAATAAGCCGAAACCAGATCAAAAGTCTGATCGGTTGGTGTGGTAAAAGTTCCCCTGTTCGACACTACTTTTTTTGCACTCTGGGTAAAACGTGCCTTATCCTGGCGCTTGTAACTGGCCTCTCGTATATTCTCCTGATAAAAGTAGGGCAAGAGGCTGGTTTTATCAATATACGAATCGTAATGATCTCTGATCTTATAAAACACATCAAAGGTTCCCGAGGTCTGCGCATCTACCGTAAGTTTATAGGTAGATCGGTTATCAAACTTTAAATCAGAATTGCTTACTTTAATGGTAGCCTCTGCCGCGGTGATAAACCCGTACCTTAATTTATACTGTAAAACTTCACCGTCCTGAAATACTGCTTCTTTCTTCAGGGGAAGTTCCTGAGCCATTATCATAATACATCCAAAGATGCCTAATATTGTTAAAAGTATATGCTTCATTTGTTTATGTGTGTTTCAATTTTGCTAACAGCTGAAATCTAAATCTTTCTTTTTAATAGTTTAATTCCTGCACCATGAAAGGCTCAAGCATTGCATCACCGTTTCACTTAAAATCGGCCTGACAAATTTTCGGGTTTGTACTAACTAGCCATTGCACAAACTTTAAAACGAAAATTTTAAGCCGGCAATTTTGCTTCTTTTGTTGTCAAAAGAAGATAGGCCCGTCCGGCCAGGACACCAATAAATACTTTAAAGAAAAATAGATTTTTCAATTATTTATGAAGATATACAAAAAGCAAACCAAAATTTAATCTTTTCTTTTATATACAGGAACGGTAGAACAAGGTTCGCCAAACATAATACTTTTAACTACTGGTGTAAGCAGATTGGTTACCTCAACATAGGCTGAAACCGGAACATCAATATCCCCACATCCTTTTACCACCACCCGCTCGTTGGCATAATCTTGTGGATTAATTTTAGCCAGTGCCTTGGTAAATAAAACAGCCTCTAAGGTGTTTAAGTCGCCAAATACCACTTCATTAGCATATGGTTTTAGTTTATTCGCCAACAGCATATAAGCCCAGGTAGGAACAATTGCATCGGCCGAACAAATAATGGCTACATTCTTATCCTGATATTGCGCCCAATCGTGATTTTTAATAAATTCTCTAAAATCCTTCTCTCTTAGCATCAACCCATGAAATAGATTATCTACAATGTCATAAACTACTCTTTCGCCTTTATGATAAAAATCCTCCAGGTTTAAGGTTATTAAACCGCTGTTGGCTACTTTATTAATGATGTTTTCCTGAATTTCCATGGCCTTAAATAAAAAAACCGTTCCGACTAATCATCGGAACGGTTACAAAATTACGGAATTTCTATTTAATAGAATTTCACACGATTGTCTTTTATCTTCGCATTTTCCTGTAAAGCCTGGAAAGCCGATCCTAATGAACGCTGGCCTAAACTTAACATCATACTTTCTTTTTGTTTAAACATATTGGCAATTGGTGCAGGACTTGTAAATCCATCAACTGAAAATACATAAACACCACGCTCACCTTGAACAGGAGCAGATACTTTACCTGGCTGTGAACCGAAAACGCTTCCTACTAGCGCATTTTCTTGTGCTACACCTGGAATTACCGGATTAGCAAAAACAACATTCTGCACTGGGTTAACCGGACGTGCAACTTTAGCTGCAACCTGATCGATATTTCCTTTACCTGCGTTAGCTAATTTTTCTTTTAATTGTTTTGCTTTAACTGCATTAATTACCATTGGCTCAATTTCTTTCTTCACATCAGCTAAAGATAAAATACCTTTTGGACTGATTGTAGTTAAACGGGCCACAACATAAGCATTGCTCATGGTATAAATTTCAGGTAATACATCACCTTTATCTGCTACGTAAGCATCTTGGATTAATTTACGTGGATTATCTAATCCAGCTGCAAATCCCTGTGTTGATGCCACCTTATCAGCAACAGCAACTTTTAATCCTTTTTGTGCAGCAAATTTGCTAAAGTCGTTACCTTTTACTTCAGTTAAGAAATTGCTTGCTGCCTTGTAAGCAGCTGCCTGGGTTTTGCTACTTGCGTTTAATGCTTTTTCTACGTAAGCTAATTTAGCCACTTTAGATGAACCGATCTGTTTTTCGATTTTAAGCACATGGTAGCCAAACTGAGATTTTACGACTTTAAGATCTCCTGTTTTACCATCAAATGCAGCATTCTCAAACTCAGGTACCATAGCACCGCGGGCAAAAGCTGGCATTTCACCGCCTTTATCTTTCGAACCATCTACACTGTAGTTTTTAGCCAGTTCAGCAAAGTTTGCGCCTTTTAAAATTAATGCTTTTAATGAATCTGCTAACTTGAGTGCTTTATCTTCGCCACCAACTTTAGCCGGATCGATTAAGATGTGGCTTGCTTTTACCGAATCAGGAGAAATGCGGGTAGAAACTACCTTTACAATTTTGTAAGAGTTACCACTTAATTTAGGACCATAAAAACTGCCTGCTGGTAAAGCAAATACTGCTGAATCAATGGCTGGATCTAATTTACCTTTTGTGATATACGTAAACGGAACTTTTACGTCTGAATTGATTGCTGCGAAAAGTGAGTCGTTTTTAGCTACCTGGAAATCAGCAGCAATTTTATCAACCTGAGTTTTAATGGCCAATGAATCGGCTTTGGTTGGGCTGATGCTGAAAGTAACGTATTCGAAAGCACGTGTTTCTTGTAGATTGTTGAAACGTGCTTTGTTCTGATCATAATATTCCGAATAATCGCCGTCTGTTAATTTAACAGAAGCATCAGGAATAGAAGTATAATCTAAACTTACATATTTAAAGTTAGCCAGTTTATTGCGGTTGGTATACTCATCTGTAGCTTCTAAAGAAGTTACATAAACCGAATTACGGATTAAGTTAGAGTATTTTGTTTGCAATGCCTGGTTTTTAATCTCTTCCTGTAACATATTAGATTGTTGCAAAGCCTGAGGTTCTTTCGATTTTAGAAAGTTCATCAAGGTAGCACGGTCTAACTGTCCTGTTTGCGGGTTAGAGAAATACTGTTTAATTAGTGGACTAGGGTTTTGACCTTGTAATAAATCTACCAGTTCATCTTCAGAAATGGTTAAACCTAAACGATCATATTCTTTAGTTAACAAAACTTTTGCCAACTCTGCATTCCATGCCTGATCAACAGCCATAGCAGTCATTTGTGCATTTGCGCTGCCGCCATATTGTTGTTTCATTTGGTTTACACCTTGATCAACCTTCGGTCCGAATTCATCAATACTGATATCGTTACCATCAATAGACCCTACAACTTTTTGATCTGCTGCCCAAAAAGGTTTACCCACGTTAATTGCATCACCTACTAAAAATGCAACAATTGCAAAACCGATGGCAAAAACCAGAATATAGCCTGCACGGTTACGCAAAAATGTCATTAATCCCATATTGTAATTATAAATTTATTTAGTTCTTTTTTAAGAGGGCGCAAGATACAAATTTGCCTCAAAAAAGAAAACACAAAATTTTATTTATCAAGTGTTTAATTTTTAAGGTAATAGAAGTCCTATTTTAATGATAGAATGATAGAATTTTGAGTGATTGAATTAGAGAGTTAGTGGATGATTGAATGAGTATACCATGAATAATGATGAATAAACCCATTTAAACATTCTCTCATTCAAAACGCTATCATTCACTCATTTCGTCGGCTACGGCGCTACACCTTCCTTCATATTCAGTTCGCCGTTTCCGCTGTCCATTTCATATGTACTAAAATCCTGCGGGGCTTTAAAGTTGATGCCTTCGCCAATACTACCATCTACACCTTTAACATATACCCGTTGATTGGAATAAAAAATCTTCTTCGACTCATCCCAAATTAATTCCTGCGAAGAAAAAGTATCACCCTTGCTATTTTTTACAACTACGTTTTTTCTGAATTCGGTTTTAAGCTCGGTATCTTTCCTGATCGCGTAATCACATACCAGGTTTCCGTCAATGGTCCCGTTCGGATTATAGAAATCGATATTTACACCTTTAATCATTTCCTGGTAGGCGCTTCCATTGTTAGGCGTAACCTTATCCATTATTGGCGCATAGCCCTTTGCCTTAATTCTGGCCGAATCGCTATAAGTAATATCGACACCGATGGTCCGGTCTCTGGTTAAGATTACTTTATTTGATGAAACTGAATTGGCATTTTTTAGATCGTCATCTCCACAGGAAGCCAGAAAAAAAGGCAACACCAGAAACAGACCATATAAAAATGTCTTCAAATTCATTAGTCTACACGGTACTTACGGAACCAGGTATCGTTCAAGGTAAAACCTAAGTGGAAATTAATATACTTCTCCTGAACAAGATTATTGTTTAACGTTCCTCTTTGTCCGAGCTCGGTTGTAAAGTTGATTTTATAGAATGCTGTACCACCGCTACCAGTAGGCAATGGGAAGCCAAAACCTAATGATGCACCCATTTGTTTAATATCCTGATTACCGATTTTGATATAAGTTTTATCATAATTAAAACCAATGCGATAATCTACACGTTTCATATAACTATTATAAGAAAATGCATCTGGTGTCCACTGGCCACCCAAAGAAGCTCCCCAGCTATCTTGCAGGCCTTGGTTTACATTATTGATACTTGTTGCAGACCATTTACCCATTCTAAAATCGGCACCGATCAACCACTTATCATTTTGCTGGATAGAGATCCCAAAATTGTGGGTTAATGGTAAAGTAAGGTTAGATTTTCCGTTATTCACGATATTTAATGTATCGGCGGCAGGGTTTTCGTTACCACTCTGATCTCTTGTGTATAAAGTAGCAAAAGAAGTTTGTGTTGAATTTATTTTACCAGATGTACTTCCAGAATAACCCAGGGTCATAATTGTTTTTTTACCAATATTAAAATCGTACTGGATGCCATAAGAGTAATTTATACCGCCAACACTGTTTTTGTTTTGAAGTTTAGCGTTATAGGCGCCTACCGATTGAAATTCGGTAGCCCGGGTAGTTTGGAGGTTACCAAAAATATATTCTAAGTTACCACCAATTCTTAAATGATCGCCAAAACGATAGCCGTAACCCAAATAAGCCTTTGATAGGCCACCTTCGCCTTCATAAAGTTGATCAACAGTGGTTGTATCAACTTTAGCTGTGTTTCTGTAAGAATAACCTAAATCTGAATAAGGTAAAATACCAAAACTCAAGGCCGATCTTCTGGTAACAGGAGCCGCGAATGCCAAATGACTAAAAGTAGAATTGAAACTCGTTTCCTTTAAATTGTTTCGAGAAAGACTGGTTAAACCAGCACTCATTCCTACATCAATGGTGGTTAAAGTTATTCCAGCATAAGATGCAGGGTTTTGCATATTAATATAATTGAACCCTGTTACTTTACCTACTGCGGTAGAAATTCCACCCATCGCTCTCAACTGGGGCAACAAAGATCCCTTTATATTTCCAAGTCCATATCTTGAATATGGTGATGAAGTGGTAACCTGTGCCTGAGCACTTAAACCACAAACTAGAACGAGTATGGCTGCAATATAATTTATTCTTTTGTACATTTTAATCTGCAATAGCTTCATTTAATCCTTTTAATACTAAGTAAGGATCTTTTATAATTTGAGGCGCAAAGATGCTGTTTTGTAATTGTTTATACAAAAAATTAGCATCACCCCCCGTTATAATTACCTTCAGAGCACTTTCTTTTTTATTATTTAGGGCAATAAAGCCTTCAATTTCATTTATTATTCCTTGTAAAACGCCGTTCTTGATTGCCGATTGTGTATCAGTCCCCTCTACTATATCTTCATTCGCATCCCACTCTACAAAGGGCAAACGGCCAGTAAATTCGTGCACAGCCTTAAAACGCATGTTAATACCCGGGCTTATACTTCCGCCAAAATATTCTTTCGATCCGCTTAAAACATCATATGTAATACAGGTTCCAGCATCTACCACTAAACTTGCATTTGTTGGATGTAAGCCATTTGCACCCAAAATAGCAGCCCATCTATCTAATCCTAAAGTAACTGGCGTTTTATATCTATTCTGTACGCCATTCGTCAACAGGGTTGAAAAACGGATATACTCGGTATGCTTTTTTAAAAATACTTCTAATGGTCCAACTTCCTGGTTAACGCTACTGATGATGGATTTCGCGGGTGAAAACTTCTCAATTAATTGAGCCAAATCAAGTATTCCAAGTTTATTGAAACGCTGATGATGAACAATTTCCTGATTTGCAAAAACAGCAACCTTAACAGCAGAATTTCCAATATCAATGCTTAGCCTACGCATTTAAAATCTCCCACTGCAAATAATATGTTCTTAGAAATTCCAATGACTCCATTTTTTATCCATCTTGATTAAAACTAAAAAAGCTTTAATTCTAAAATCATGCACAAAGCTATTAATCTTTGTCAAGTTTCGGTCTAGTTATTTGTTAAAAAAGGTTAAACAAACAGAAAATACTGTATCGAAAGCACAAATAAAACGAACAATGTTTCGTAAAACCAACGTTTTTTGGCATTGCTAAAATAGTACGCTAACAGCACCGATCCTGGTGGTACGCAGAGCAAAAAATGCCAGGTCCTGAAATCGGGTTTAAGGTAAAAACTAGCTGCTGAAACAATAAACATGAAAAACAACAGCTGAAAACTTTTCCTCGTACTGATAAAACTCCTAAAGAAATTTTCGCGGAGTTGTAGTGATGCCAGTATGATAATTACAGTTACCGGGATCAACACCAGATAATCGTTATAGTTGATTTTAAAAACCGAAGGGAACTTATTGCCCAATGGTTTCCATATCTGATAAAATGAGCTTAAATTATCATTCCAATAATAAAATACGGCCAGAAAAAAGAAAACCGTAATAAAGCCAATTAGGCCAGCCACCCATTCGCGCCAGTTAAACGACCTAAAAAGCAACAGCGCTAAAAAGATCATGAGCAACATGGTCATAAATGGAAAATAGATTAATGTTCCAACTCCTATAATCATCCCAATATCGAAAACAGTGGTAATGGAATTCGCACTTTTACCCAGTTTTAAAAACTTATCTATAATCCAAATCAGCAGGAAGTTGCATAATAATGCCGGACTTAGGATCATAAAAGGCATAAACAAGCTTGTTCCTGTTATAAACATCAGCCCTGGAAGGAAACTGGGTTTGGCCAATAAATTATGATTGTTTACAACCCGATTGAAAGTTAAAGCCTGTACATAAACCAAAAGTGCCGCGATAAAAATATTGGTATAGGGAGTAAAGGCATTATCTAAATCTATATTGATCAGCAATCGCGCAAAGGGTTCCAAAAAATCGAAATTCAGCTTATCGTGCGTTTCATGAAAAATGGCAATACGCAAAAAGAAAGTGTACGCCAGCAAGAATACGAGGTTAATAGGATTTAGCTTTCTGAACTGATTAATCATGCCTTTTTTAAGAGTAGGCAAAGTAAAGAAAATAATTTAACAGTAGCAGAAGAAAGACCAAAGCTTAAAGACTAAAGACCAAAGGAGAAAGACCAAAGTCCAAAGGAGAAAAGACTAAAGGTAGAATTCATATTGCCAAATATTGGTCAGTCTGGTCCGATAGCTATCGGACGTAGTCGAAGACCGTTTGGTAAATAAAAAGTAGAAAAGCTGATGAGGGGAGTTCTGTTCTTTTTTAGAAAAGCAGGGTCCTGTTTGTATCGGTTCCGATAGTCCTGCCATCCGCTTTACCTCTCTGCGTTCGGTGCCCGCTACTGTCAGGTTTAGATTACGCAGTACAATGCTACCAACTAAGCCTACCCAGAAAAACCAAAGCTTAAAGACTAAAGCAGGGACGCATTAGTTATCTATCTCATAAAGATTTGTCAGTCTGAGCGGAGTCGAAGACCATTTGGTAAATAAAAAAGTAGAAAAGCTGATGAGGGGAGTTCTGTTATTTTTAGAAAAGGAGGTTACTGTTTGTATCGGTTCCGATAGTCCTGCCATCCGCTTTACCTCACTACGTTCGCTGCCCGCTCCTGTCAGGTTTAGATTACGCAGTACAATGCTACCGACTAAGTCTAAGCAGAAAAACCAAAGCGCTTAAAGACTAAAGCAGGGACGTATTAGTTATCTATCTCATAAAGATTTGTCAGTCTGAGCGGAGTCGAAGACCGTTTGGCTAATGAAAAAAGCAGAAAAGGGAGTTCTGTTATTTTTAGAAAAGCAGGTTCCTGTTTGTATCGGTTCCGATAGTCCTGCCATCCGCTTTACCTCACTGCGTTCGGTGCCCGCTCCTGTCAGGTTTAAATTACGTGGTACTGTGCCACGGATTAGAATAAGCCTAAGACCAAAGCGGATAAGTAGCAGCGGACGATGCATAGCTAACCATCCCCAAAAGTGCTGCTATACGTTAAAATAAACCCGGGAATAGCGGCAGACCCAATCCTTTACCGAAGAATCGGCACTAAACTAGCATCGGGCTATATCGAATAACGGGGCTGTATAAGCCAAAAGCTACCGGCATTCATTTCCAAATGAACCAAATAACTGTAATGACTAAATTCATCGCAGAGATCCTTGGACTACACTAGCATTGACAGATTCCAAAAATCCGCGTCATCTCGACTGGAGTGCAACGGAATGGAGAGATCCTTGAAGCAAGTATTGAAATGAAATTTAAAAGATTTCTCCACTACGGTCGAAATGACGATACTTCG
Source organism: Pedobacter psychrodurus (assembly GCF_004331735.1). Classification (GTDB taxonomy): domain Bacteria; phylum Bacteroidota; class Bacteroidia; order Sphingobacteriales; family Sphingobacteriaceae; genus Pedobacter; species Pedobacter psychrodurus. The sequence goes on along the minus strand of NZ_SJSO01000031.1, from coordinate 3,063 downwards.
AGACCGTTTATCTCCTTAAAATCATCTGTTATTTATATTGATTTTATACAAATAAATATCCCTACCAATGACAGATTCTGAAAATCGTCGTCTTTCCCGCGCAGGCGGGAATCTTAATGCAACCTACAAACCCCTATCAAGGCATTACGATTCCCAATCATTTGGGAATGACGAACCGCTAAAACCTGTCATTGCAACTCCAATGTTTTTTAGTTTAAAACTAACCTCTCAGGATGACAATCCGAGGGCGATCTACTTAAGACTCAAGACTAAACTCTAGCATACTTCTTCACCATATCATCAATGATCTGGGCCGTTTCATCCGGAAAATCGAACTCGTGCTTTTGAGGATTTTCTACCCAGTTTTTAATAATAGGCAACCAGTTTCTGGTACTTCCCCAAATTACAGGCAAACCAAACTGTTTTAAGGCGTAGGCATTACATTGCTGTTCAAACTGGAAACGCATAGGCGCAACCAACAGCTTTTTCTTTAAATAAAGTGCTTCTGCGGGGCCTTCGAAACCACCGCCAGTAAACAAACCTTCGCAGGTGGCCAGGCTTTTATTAAATTTTTCATTGTTAACAGGCTCCACAAAAACATTACCTTCCTGGTAGGCAACTTTACTGTGTTTAGAGAAAACCTGCCATGTAACCTCAGGCAGCTGTGTAAAAAGCTTTACTAAACGTTTATCGTCAATGGCTGGAAGATAGACGGTATAATGTCCTAAATTTTCACTCTTCAGATTTCGAATCTCCGCCCTGATTACCGGGGTATGGATAAAAGTGTCGTAGCGGTCGAAATGAAAGCCAATGTGGTATTTGGTTGGCGCATAGCGGCTCAAAATAAGCTTCCCCCAATCTAAAGTTCTTGGACGGGGTACTTTTTTAGATTTAAATGCCGCCTGATGGCTCAATGACACACATTCTATGCCCTGTAGCTTACAGGCCCAGGCGCTTACAGGTTCAAAATCGTTAACAATTAAATTGTACTCTTTTAGCGGTAGTTGCTTCATGTCTTTCCTAAAGCGGAAAAGATTCATGTTTAGCCATGTTTTAAAATGGTCTACACCACCTTTTTTCCCAAAGATAAAACTGAAGCCATGCAATTGGTATTTTACGGGCTGACTGAGTTTTACATCGGCCTGTGTTCCACTTACTAAAATATCCAATTCGCCATACTGCTGAAGCAAAGGAATAATTTCCCTCGCCCTGCTGATATGACCATTACCTGTTCCCTGTATTGCGTAAAGTATCTTCATTTATGCCCGAATATCTAAAATTATTGGGCAATTTCATATTTTATATTCTGTAAAAGAATATTTATGTCTAGTTTACTTTTTAAATCCTCAGCATCAGAAAGGATTCCTTCGTCCAATTCATCCTTCATAAAATGTTGGTGCTCATATTTAAAAACCGTCCAGTTTTTATTTTCATATTCTAAAGCAGTTAAACTTTCTACCCAATCTCCACTGTTCAAATAAAGCACTTTACCATCTTCGGTGGCAATTTCGCGCTGCTCAGCCTGGTGGATGTGACCACAAACTACATACTGATAACCTTTTTCGATAGCCAGTTCTGCTGCAGTTTGCTCAAAACTATTGATGAACTTGACAGCATCTTTAAATTTAGCTTTGATTTTTTTCGAAAAGCTCATCTTTTCCCTTCCAAATGCTGTAAGTACCCAGTTTACAAAACTATTAATGAGGATTAGTGTATCGTAACCAACTGCGCCAAGTTTAGCCAGCCATTTAGAATGCTGCATGGTTACATCAAAAATATCACCATGAAAGAACCATGCTTTTTTACCATCCAGCTCTAAAATTAACTTATTCTGGAGATGGAAAGTCCCCATTTCCATACCATCAAATTTGCGGAGCATCTCGTCATGATTTCCGGTTAGGTAGTGAACCTGAACACCCTCAGATACGAATTTCATCAGTTTACGAATTACTTTCATATGCGATTCGGGCCAATAACTTTTGCTAAACTGCCAGATATCGATAATATCACCGTTTAGAATTAATGTTTTGGGTTTTATGCTCTTAAGGTATTTTAGAAGTTCTTTTGCATGGCAACCATAGGTGCCTAAATGTACATCGGATATAACGACTACATCGACATTTCTTTTATCCATAAACGAGAAATTTTAGGGGGAAGGATTTTATTACCGCTCGAATAAAGCAGTTCAGAGATAAATTAGTTGTGTTACCACTCCTCTTCCTCATCGAGTTTTACCTCAAAGGGGCTAAAGAAATAAAGTACAACAATTAATAAGCATACGGCAAAGAATGATTCTAACATATCATCTGATTTACATTACAAAGGTAAGACTCTGTATATCAAACAAATGTTACGACATTGTTAAATTATTATTCTATTTGATAAAGATTGTTAAAATGACATTCGAAGGGGTTATTTGTTCAATAGTTCATTAGTATGGTTAATGGTATAAATTGGTTAACTAGAAGATTTAGAGATTAGTTCCTTCTCATAGATCCTGAAACAAGTCCAGGAGGACGAACGCGTAGGATTAATTGACTTAAGACTAAGGGCATGGGACTAGCCTTTTCCATTTTACATTTTACATCCTTAAAGATCCTTCGACTACGCTACCATTGACGTTATTTTTAATTATCTATTAATGAGTGACTTGTATTAAATATGTACTTCGCTCAGCTAGGCCATAGCACCGTATCTCCGTTCTACTTAAATCCGGCCTAACAAATTTTTCGGGCTTTACTGCCCCAGCCATCCCCCTAACTTCGAAAGAAAAATTTTCAGCCGGTGTTTTTTGTTTCTTTTACTATATAACAAAAAGATCAAGCCACCTGTAACTTTAATGCATTGAGTGCTTTTTCCAGTGCTGCAATCCGTACTTTTTTCTGCTTTTGTAGATGTTCTTCATTGTTTAATGGATTGAATGACTGCTTCTCAGTAACCATTTTATAATAGATGCATGCTAGTTTTCGTGCTGTGGCTACTATGGCATATTTATAGCCGCCTTTACTTTTCATTTTTCTAAAAAAATGTCCTAGTAAATGGTTGCTATTCTGAACTCCACCA